>CAVWTD010000004.1:0-561125 GCA_963757915.1 uncultured delta proteobacterium
GCGGTCTTTGTAGGGCGCGTACCTGGCAATAGACTGTTTGAGTGATTCAAACTCGCGTTTGACTTCTTCCGATCTGATTGACTTCTCAAATATGGCCAGGTCCTTATCAAAATCCGTGTCAATTTCTTTGATCCGGGCAGTATGTTGTTCCATCTCCTTTGCCGTTGCATCAAGCAGCAAGTTTCTCAGGTTGACACGGACCCGCTGGTAGCAGACAGATGCTGAAGCAATATTGGCAAGAGGTTTCAAATCGTGCCGGATCGACTCCGAGTAGGATTTGTCTATGGATTGCAGCTTCGTAACTCCAATGTATCCAGTCAGTCCGCCGATCAGGGCTACTACAATAAATGCCGCAATCAGTTTCGTGCCTATTTTGAGGTTATAGAACCATTTCATTTCTGTTCCTTCCTTTCTTTGGGGTTGGGTTACCCACTTTTGATGGCCCCTCGCGGCTTCGGCTTCATCGCCCGGTACGCAAGCCCTACACTACGGGGGCCTCCTGTCTGCGCGAATAGGCTTTCGGGTTGCGTTTCAACGCGATCATCCTCGTCACCGATCCGCCACCTTCCTAAATAACTGCGTGTCACCGCTTATCTGTTCAAAGAGATGGGCGGTCTCACCGGGCATTTTCTGTGTCTGCTCGGTAGCGAAGAACCCGCCCGGAGCAAGCGAGCTGTGGAACATCCCGATCACCTCGACCCGCTCGGCGTAATGAAAATGAAGTAGAACGTTCTTGCACACGATCAGGCTGAAGCCGTCCCCTATAGGGATCAGTGAAGCGAAGTGCCCCATGTTTTCGGCAAACAGCATGGCCAGGGAATATGGCTCCTGCCCCATGGCGCACCCGGCATCCCAGACCTGCACGCGGTTGCGGCCCGATGTGTATGGGACAACATGTTCGACAACACGTTCCAACGTTTGCATGTCTCTGAGAAAATAGGTGAACGCCATACTCGCTCCTCTTGTCTGCTAATGCGCCAAAGATTCCTGCACTTCGACACCCTGCACCAGCTTGGGCACATCCATGATGAGCGCCACCGTCCCATCGCCCAGAATTGTGGCGCCCGAGATCACATCCACGTTGCGGTAGATTCTGCCCATATTTTTGATGACCGTCTGATGCTCCCCGATGACCCTGTCCACCACAAAACCAACGTTGCCGCCCTGGGATTCGGTGATCACGATCTGTTCGACTTCCGGCGCGTTGCCGTTGACCTTAAAACGATCGCGGAGCCGAATGTAGGGGACGATCCTGCCTCGCACGTGAGTAATGTGGCGCCCGTGCGCTCTTGCCACATCCTCGCGCGTCAATTCCACGCACTCTTCGACAACGGAGAGCGGTAAGACGTAGTGCCCTTCCCCGACTTTGACCAGCAGCCCATCGATGATCGCCAGGGTGAGAGGCAGCTTGAGGGTGATGGTTGTCCCCATTCCCTTTTGGCTGCCCACGTCTATGGAACCGCGCAGAGCATCGATGCTGCGTTTCACCACGTCCATTCCGACACCTCGGCCCGAGACGCTGGTAACCTGCCGGGCGGTGGAAAAACCCGGGGCGAATATCAGCAAAAAGAGTTCCTTTTCCGAGAGTTCCGTTTCGACTTCAATCAACCCTCTTTCCACAGCCTTGGACCTGATTGCATCCTTATCCAGACCGGCGCCGTCGTCCGTTATGCGGATCAGCACGCTGGCGCCTGAATGCCTTGCCGACAGTTGCACGGTCCCCTGCCTTGGTTTACCGGCAGCCTCTCTAACCCCCGGCGGCTCAATGCCGTGATCGATGCAGTTTCTTATGAGATGCACGAGAGGATCGTTCAGGCGCTCGATTACGGTCTTGTCAAGCTCGGTCTCCCCTCCATCGGTAGCCAGCAAAATATCTTTCCCGAGTTCACCGGAAAGATCTCGAACCAGCCGTTTGAATTTGCTGAAAGTCGTACCGATGGGCAGCATCCGAATACTCATGGTGTTGTCGCGCAGCTCGGCAGTGAGGCGTTCTACTTCCTCGGATATCGAGAGCAGTTCCGAATGATCCATAGAAGAAACCGTCTGGCTGAGGCGAGCCTGTACAGTGACCATTTCCCCCACCAGATTGACCAGGGCGTCGAGCCTTTCCGCAGGCACCCTTACGCTCGAGGTTTGTTCCTCTTTCTGATACCTGCTGCGAACGGCCCGGATATGATCCTGTTCAGCCAGGGCGGACTCGACCCTGCTTGGTTCCACCAGCCCCTTATCGACAAGCAGTTCCCCAATTCGCTTTTGGGCGCCCAGGGCTTCCTGCAGATCTTCCTGCGACACCAGACCGCGCTCGATCAATATCTCCCCGATCTTTTTAGGAGGAGCCTCATCGTCCTCGGGACCCAATTCATCGACGACTTTAATCGCCAACTCGCACTCATCCTCAACGAAGATGAAAACGTCCTTGATGGCATCGATTCCGCGTCGGGTCGTTAGGATCACGTCCCATGAGGTATGACACTCTTCGGGGTCAAGGTCCTCCAGGCCGGGGATGGCTTCCGTGTGGGCAATCACACTGCATTCCCCCAGTCCTCGCAGTTCGTTCAGCAGAAGGACCGGATTGGCGCCTCGTGAAAAGATTTCGCGATCCGGACGCAAAAAAATGCGGTAGGTCTTCTCCACTTGTTCATCTTCGGTTGCCGGCAATGCCGTTTGGGGAACCTGGCCGGCCGGGTCGCCATGTTGGGGAATGAGTTCCCTGAGTGCGCTCGTGATCTCGCCGGCCCCGGATGTGTCGGCCGTCGCCACACCGTCCGACCCGTCGAGCATGCCGCGTATCTGGTCTCCCGCCCTGAGGGTCAAATCGACGAGCGTTTTGGTTACGCCCAATTTTTCATTGCGGACCTGGTCAAAAACGGTCTCCACGTCGTGCGTAAATGCTGCAATATCATCAAACCCGAACATCGCTCCCGACCCTTTGATGGTGTGCAGCGCGCGAAACACGCGACCGATCAGCTCCATGTTGCCGGGGTCTTCCTCCAAAGCGAGTAGGGAAGTCTCGAGTTCGGCGAGGAGATCGTATGCTTCCGACCTGTAGGCTTCTCTTTGAGATTCCATCATCCCAGGACCTTCTTTACTACTGCCAGAAGTTGCTCAGGCTTAAAGGGCTTGACGATCCATCCGGTCGCTCCGGCCGCTTTCCCCTCTTGCTTCTTTTCCGCCTGTGACTCGGTGGTCAGCATCACGATGGGGATGAACTTGCAGGAAGGGTTGGCCCTCACTCGGCGGATGAGTTCGATACCATCCATGTTGGGCATGTTGAGGTCGGTCAGCATCATATGAACACCCGACCCCTCAATCTTTGACAGTGCGTCCCTGCCGTCCGTCGCCTCCAAAACCTGGTAGCCGGCCTGTTTGAGCGTGAAGCTCACCATCTGGCGAATACTGGCGGAATCATCTACGGTCATGATGATCTTGCTCATGATTTCCAGTCTCCTATCCACAGGCAGCTCTTATAGGGGTCCTTATGACAGCCGAGGGTGCGCACGAACCCTGCATCGCGCACCAATCGTTTGAAGGTCTCCGATTTTTTCTCGCCAAATGCAAGGTGCTTGCCGAGTCTCAAGGATGTCCGATGGGCCGAGCAGAACAATTGCACGGTAGATAGATCCAACTCCGTGAGCCCTTCGGGCTCAATGACGATACGCTCACAACCGTTTAATATCTCAAGCAAAACACATTTCAGTTCGTTTGCGCGCTCTATGGTCCAACTGCCCTTAAGTTTGAGAACATTCGTCTCCGCAGACCGCGTCATCTCGACATCCATCGTCTCTCTCCCTTTGTTCTTTCAGGCGTTTGGCTAAAAGAGACTCGACATTGTCCCCCAGGTCCTCTTCACCCGCTTTGTCCGACCCGCTGACAGAGAGGGACCGAAGCCTTTCCATTGCCTTCCTTGAAATGGCCACTTGCTTTCTTTTCGTATGCTGCAATCATCTTCGGCCTTCTTGCAGCCTTCCTCAATGCGGCCTTTTTCCGCTATGCTGTGGCGCCTTCGATGCGTGAATGGCCGTTGGCGCCTCCGACCATGGTTACCAGTTCGGCCACAAATCGTTTCATTTGTTCTGCCTGGGCGTTCATCTCTTCGGAGGCGGAAGCGGATTCTTCGGCATTCGCGGCATTGCGCTGAACCACATTCTCCATTTGGGTCACGGCATTACTGATTTGCGTAATCCCCTGGGCCTGTTCACCGGATGCCGCTGAGATTTCCCCCACCAATTCTCCCATCTTGGCGGAGCTGGTTTGCACCTCGGAGAATTCGGCGTTGGTCTTTTGGACAACTTCAGAGCCCTCCTCTATTTTCCTGACTGTCCCTTCGATCAGACTGGCGGTGTTTTTTGCCGCCTCGGCAGCTCTGATAGCTAAATTTCTCACCTCATCCGCAACAACAGCAAATCCCGCTCCGGCCACACCGGCCCTGGCGGCTTCAACCGCTGCATTGAGCGCCAGCAGATTCGTTTGAAAGGCGATTTCGTCAATGGTCTTAATGATCTCTGAGGTCTCTTCACTGGCTTTTGAAATCTCCCTCATGGCAGCGGTCAGCTTCGCCATTGATTCGTTGGCTTGACCGACAATCTGCCTGGTCTTGTTCATCAGATCATTTGCCTGATGAGCGTTTTCGGCATTCTGCCTCGTCATGGAGGACATTTCTTCCAAAGAGGAGGAGGTTTCCTCGATGGATGCGGCTTGCTCGGATGCTCCTTCGGCAAGTTCCTGGCTGGCGGATGAAACCTGGCCGGAGGCAGCATTAACCTGGTCAGCGCCTTCTGACAGGCCGTTGATAATACGTTTGATCGGCTTGGTGATGCTAAGAGTCATAAGGGTGCCCAATCCAATGCCTGCAAAGAAACCGGCGATCGAAAGAATTATCATGAAAGTACGGCTTGACGAGTATATTTGAGAGCTTTCAACAGATGCTTTCTCCGCACTATCTCTTTTGAGTTGGGTAAGTTCTGAAATAATATCGTCGAGAGCATGGCGCTTCTGCCGCCCGAGCCCATTGGAAAGATCAATGGAAGCTCTATTTCCCGCCAGATTCTCTTTCATGGCGAGATCAATTACCTGCTTCTGAACGGGTTTGTATTCTTCCCATGCTTTTTCCAGCTTTGCGAAAAGCTCTTTCCCTGTTCCCGTGTAGAAAAGAGGTTTAGCCTGTGCCAGGCTTTTTAATACCGATGCCTCATACTGGTTCGACTGCTCTAAAAACTTTTGTCGATCCGCCTCCGTAGATGATAAAATTATATTCTTTTCCTCTCGTACAAGAAAAAGCAGATCGATGTTGGCCTGTTTAATATGAGATATTCCCAGGAGGTCTTTTTCGTAAATCCTATCCGCCAGATCGTTCATGGTGGACATGTTTCTTATGCCGATGAAACCGACGACAGCAGCAATCGACGCAACGATCATGAATGCGCCGATGAATTTGACTTCAATTCTCAAATTGCGAAACCAATTCATAATCGCTACTCCTTTTTACCAGGTAAGTTGTTATGCCACTTTCTGTAAGAAGATCTGTTTAGAGGTCATCTACAGGGATAACCTTCCATCTCAGGTTGAATACTCCCTTGGCATGCTCAGGGGTCAGCGGAATAGGGGGCACGCGCATCATCCCAATAATTTGCCTTACCTTGAGTATACCAATCGCGTACTCTTCCTGATCCAGCGAGAAAGTCAGATACTTTCCCTCCCGATCTGCGATTCTTTGAACCGCTTCGCCGACTTCCTTTACCTGTTCTGTCATGATTGCCTTTCCTCATTGGTAACGATGATCTGAACTGCACCCGTACTACTTGTACCCCGGCGGGTAAATCCCTTTAGAGCTTTAAGGGGTCTCTCGTTTTATCGTATAGGGATGGGAAATACTTGACGGTGATTGGTAAGTGAAGAATCAGTGACGCTTCATCACTAGAGGCCGATGGAACTTAGGTAGGAACTAAGGTTTACCTGCTCACCCTTTACGCCGAGTTTCGTTCGGATATGATAGCGGTGGGTCATGACCGTATTCACTGAGACTCCCAGGATTTCTGCGATTTCTTTATTCTCTTTGCCGGCCTTAATGAGAGTTGCAACCTGCAATTCCATGGGACTCAGGCTTGCGTGTTTCTGAGAGAGCTTTTTAATGAAAGGGGAACATATGTCGGCGAAATTTGATTCCAATATTTCCAGATACAGGCGCTGTTCTGCATTTAGGCGGCTTCCCTTCAGTTTTTCCAGGTATGGTGATATCAGGTCCTTGACGTTCGCTGTTACGTCCGCACTCAGTTTAAGTTTTTCTCTTTCCAACCCTTGAAGCAGCACCCCTAGCCCGGTATTCAATTCCTGGAGTTCTCTTTGAAGCTTCCTCTCACGATTGATTCTTTCTATTTTCGCCTCTAATTCAGAGACCGCTAACGGTTTCGCAATAAAATCAGCTGCCCCGGCCCTGATTATGTCGTTGTAGGTATAAACAGCGGCATGACCTGTCATTATGATCGTATCGATCCCAGGGTCAATTTTGAGAATTTCACTGAGGAGCTGCAACCCGTCGATGCCCGGCATTATAATATCTGAGATAACGAGTTCGAAATCACTTCGTCTTAATACTTCCAGCGCTTTAGCCGGATCGGTGGCGTTCTCGCAGGAGTAACCGCAGGATCGCAAAAATGTAGTCAGCATGGCGCAAATATTTTGTTCATCATCGACGACCAGGACCCTTTTAATTTGCCTTTTTTTGAGCATATTTTTTATCCTGGATGGAACTCACTTACATTGCCGGTATGTAGATGCTAAAAGTACTGTCTATGCCGCGATCTCTCTGGACGGTAATAGCCCTATTATACCGTTTGACTATGCCATGCACAACAGCCGGTCCAAGGCCGCTTCCTTTGTGAGTCCTCAGCAACTCAAGGGCCAGGAGAACAATCCCTGCGCGATCCTTCAGCCATCTATTCCAGGTGGTCCAACACCTGTCGGATTCTTGCCGCAAGATCATCGCTGAGGAAAGGTTTCTGAATGAAATTTACTCCATCGTCCAGAATGCCGTGATGGGCAATCACATCGGTGGTGTAGCCCGACATATAAAGGTGTTTGAGGTCCGGGCGGATGGCTCTAAGCCGTTCCGCCATTTCCACGCCGTTCATCTCCGGCATCACCACGTCCGTGATAAGCAGGTTAATGTCTCCTGGATGATTCTCGACAAGATGAATGGCGTGTCCCGGAGTCAGCGCTGTAAGGACCGTGTAGCCCAGGTTTTCGAGAACCATCTTGCAGACGTTCAGGATCGCTTCATCGTCCTCGACCAGCAGGATGGTTTCCGTGCCTGTCGGCTGTTCGCCGTCTGCCTCCTCAGAGGGGACCAGTGCGGTTTCATCCTCTAACCGCGGCAGGTATATTCTAAACGTGGTTCCTTGCCCCAGTTCGCTGTCGACATAAATAAAACCGCCGTTTTGTTTAACGATGCCGTAAACTGTGGACAATCCGAGCCCGGTTCCCCTGCCCAGTTCCTTGGTGGTAAAGAAAGGCTCGAAGATATGCTCGCAGACCTGCCTGCTCATACCCTCGCCGGTGTCGCTCACGGTCAGCAGGACATATTCTCCGGGAATAAATTCCGGGTGATCTGCCATATTGGAATCATCGATCACAACGTTCTCGGTTTTGATGGTGATGGCGCCCACTCCGGGAATGGCATCGCGGGCATTGACTGCAAGATTGGCCAGGATCTGGTCCACCTGGGAGGGGTCAATTTTGACTTTCAAAAGATCTGGTCCCGGCTGCCATAACAGGTCGATATCCTCACCGACGAGCCGCGTCAATATCTTTAGCATACCCGAGATCGTGCCGTTCAAATCAAGTATCTGCGGAGCTGCGGTCTGTTTGCGGGCAAATGCCAGGAGTTGCCGGGTAAGGTCCGCTGAACGTAGGCCCGCTTTGACGATCTCCTGGAGGTTGTCCTGGAGTTCGTCAGCGGCAACGTACGTCTTCAATGCCATTTCCGCCCGGCCGATGATCACGCTCAGCATGTTGTTGAAATCGTGCGCCACACCGCCGGCCAGCCGTCCCACCGATTCCATCTTCTGGGCCTGGAAAAGCTGTTCCTCAAGTTTTCTTCTTTCCTCCTCTCCTCGCTTACGCTCGGTGATGTCAATATGGACGCTGATAATACCAGTGATATTACCATCGCCATCACGCATTGGCGCCGTTGCGATACTGATATCAACCGGCGAGCCATCCCTCTTCCGGCGGCGGACTTCAACCCCACTGAATGATTCACCTCGAAGCACGCGCTCCCGTAATGTGCGATACTCCTCTTGTTTGTCCTCGGAAACATAAGGCAGAAACTGTCCAAGCACCTCCGTTTCCCGCCAGCCGAACAAACGCTCGGCAGCGGCGTTCCAAAGCTTCACGCTCCCCTCGGGGTCAAGAAGAATAATAGCGGCGGGTGAGGCCTCAATTAATGTCTGAAGTGTTTCGGTTGTCTCCCGCAAAGCTTTTTCTGCCCTCTTGGCCTCGGTGATGTCATGCGCAAGGCCCAAAATGTACCCCTGCCCGGCCAGCTCGATCACCTCCGCCGATACAAGCACATCCCCGATCTCACCGGATTTCCTGCGGAACCGGGTTTCAAAGTCCTGTAGCTTGCCTTGCTTTTGCAGTATCTCGAGCATATTGGCCGGGTCTTCAGGATTAGCCCACATTTCAAGCTTAAACGGGTCTTGACCGACGATCTCCTCGCGTGTGTAGCCAAATAAGCCAATGAACGCATCATTGATGTCGACGAATCGGCCGTCGCTCAAGCGGCACAGACTGGTGCCGACGGGACTGGCGCGAAACAATCTTGAGAAACGTTCCTCGCTCTCGCGCAACGCAATTTCGGCCAGCTTGCGTTCGGTGATGTCCAGAATAGTCCCTGTGGCAGCAGGCTCCCCTTTATAAACGATCGCCGACCCGTAAATCTCGACGTGGAATATCTGTCCGTTTTTCTTCAGCCCCCTGAAGGTGTAATGAGCTGACTCCGCTTCGCCCGATATTCGCTTTCCGACGTTTCTTTCGACCTCGGTTAAGTCCTCCGCGTAGACCAGGTTCTTGAAAGGCATGTCGTTCAGACACTCCTCGACAGTGTAGCCGAACATTTGAGCGAACTTGGGATTTACATACTTGAAGACCCCGTCCTGTATGATATACATGCCTGCAAGGGCCAGCTCCGCAAAACTCTTGAACCTTGTTTCAGATTCCAGCAGCGCGTCCTTCGCCTTCTTGCCCTCGGTGATGTCGCGCCCATAGATATTGACATACCCCAGGTCCCCAACGGGCACCAGAATCAGTGAGTAAACCACCTCTTCGCATGTCAGCTCCATTTCTTTGGAACGGCTGGAGCTGAGCGTTTGGAACACATGTTGGCGCCAGTCGCCTGGAAGTGTTTCACCCGGTTTCCAGCCTAAAGATTTCAAAAAAGCCGAACTACTCCTGTTGGCATATAACAGTTTGCCGTCACTGGATATTCTGAGAACCGGGTTTGGGTTTTCATCGGGGAAGCGCGCAATGCTTTCTATCTGTTCTTGCGCCATCCGCCGCTCGGTAACATCCGAAAAGAAGCCAACAACAATTTTACGCCCATGGATAGAGGTGACCGTACCTGCAATATCGGTGAAGAAAACGGTCCCATCTTTTCGCAGACAAGGTAGACTGGAAGACAGATTCCTTTTCCCCAGCAACTGAGATTCAATTTCAGAAAGAACCAGCTTAAGCGAATCTTTTGGATGAATATCCTCCATGCCCAGATCCAATAACTCGCTTTCAGTGTAACCAAGCATCTGACAGATGGATGGGTTGGCAAATACAAACCGTTTCGTCTCGATATCGGCCGCTAGAATGCCTTGGTTACTACCCTCAAACAGAATCCTATATCTTTCTTCCGACTCCTTAAGCGCCTTCTCACTCCGTTTGCGCTCGATGATTTCTTGATTCAGTTGGTCATTAGAAGCCCTGAGAGCGGCGAGTGTCTCCTTGATCCCGCTCAAATCACTTGCGACAGTAACGCTGCCAAGAATGCTGTTTTCACTGTCTTTCAGCAAAGCAATAGAAATTTCAAATGGAACAACACTCCCATCTCCTTTTCTCATCATCATTTCGCATTTCTTCACCGAGCCTTCCTGACGCAGCCGCATCAGCATTCTTCCGAGTTCCTCTTTATTTGTATATAAATCAAATGCAGACATTCGCCGCAGTTCTTCAGAATTGTATCCATAAAGCTCTTCCGCCATTCTATTCCACTTAATAAATCTTCCGGATTTATCCACAATTCCGATGACTTCAGGTGAGTTCTCAAAGACATTCTCAAGATATTTGTTCGCTCTCTTCAGATCCTCCTCAGCCTTCTTACGCACCGAGATATCACGAAAGGTGACTACTGCGCCCACCACTTGGCCGTTTTCCACAATGGGGGTAGTCGAATATGCCGCGGGAAAATTCGTCCCGTCTTTTTTCCAAAGGACTTCATCTCTTACCCGACTGCTAGCGCCATCTCGGAGACATTGCCACATGGGACATTCCGTCAACGGGTAATGGGTTCCATCCGGAAAGGAGTGGTGGATAGTTGGGTGCAAATCCTTGCCGATCAGTTCATCTTCCTCATATCCAAGCATCTCTCCAGCAGCCGGATTGACAAAAGTGACGGTCCCCTTCTCGTCCAGACCTACAATACCTTCCCCCGCCGCGTTGAGGATGAGGTGATTCTTGCGAAAGAGGCTGCTCAGCTCTTCTTCCGCCTTCTTCCTTTCCAGATTCCTTCGTTCCAGCAATTCCGCCATACTGTCAAAGGATTGGGCCAGCTTGCCCAACTCGTCATGGGTGTGAGATAAACCCGTCCGTGCGTCCATCTCCCCACTGCCGAATCTCTGCGCAGCGCTCACTAAACGGTTGATTGGCCTGGTGAAAGCAACATTCCCCAGGAACCATACCAGAGATGCTGCAATGGCGGCTGCCAACCCCAGAATTAACAGGTCGCACGCCATCGCAAAATTTGCTTTCCCCAGGATCTTGTCTTTAGGAACACCCGCCGTAATTAATAGATATGGAGGCAAACTTTCAGTGAGACGTAATCGCTTAAAAGCAAATATACGATAAACACCATCGTCGGATTTCCTTTCAAAAGTCCCTTCATCCAGACCCGCTATCTGCTCTAATCCGGCTGAAGGAGGCCTGCCCAAAGCTGCTGCGTCATTTTCAGGATAGCGATACAAGCGCAGTCCTTGATGATCAAAAATCCCTACTATGGAGTCTTGCGGCAGATTTGCCTTCTTTATGAAACCGTCATATTCGGTGAGTCTGAACGCGGCACAGACGATGGCGATGAGTCTTCTATCCGCGTCAAGGACTGGGTAGCCATAATTAATTGACGGGACATTGCTGACCCTGCCTACGACATATTCTCCAGGTGAAAAATCGAGGGTTCTTATGGCATCTTTAACGTGTTTCCGGTCGGATACATTGACGCTGCCAGGCTCAAAATGTATGGCATTGGCAAACATGTTTCCATCAGGTGTTGATGCGCTAATAGCAGCATATATCGGGTTCTGATCTCTTAACTCGCGAAAGAGCTTATTGCAGGCTTGAGCGTCCAGGCTTTGAACCTGGGGCGACTGCGCCAGGATTCTCAGCATCTGTTTTGTCACTGCGGCAATTTGTTCCTGCTGGGCTGACAGACTCTCAACTATTAAAATGACATCGTGTTTTGCGTCCTCCAATTCCCTTGTTCGATGGTCAAGGCCATCCTTGACGATAATCCCGGCTGCGGGCAGTAAAAAGGTCAGTATTAGAAACAGCAACTTTCTCCGAATGGACCATGAAGTCACGATTCTCTGAAGATGAATAATGGGTTTCCTGTCGGGCAAGAATACCGCCTTATATTGGGTCTTCTTTTTTGAAGAAGCTAATGATCGACACCACCACTGTGATATTGATCCTTGCCGGTTCCCGGCTTAGAGCCGATGACACTACCGTCCCCCTGAGCAAGAGTTCTGTAATTTGAATTCTTTCTTATTTGCATTTTTTGTGCTTAAGGAATGCAGATACTTGATGGATTTCGCTTTGTCACCTGTAGTAAATTACAGGTACTTGATCACAGGTTAGCATGCAAATCGCGACATAAATCATTTCCGGTTGGACATCCCCTTGCTCTTGGCAAAGACCCTTTGTCTCAGGCAAACCTGTTGCCTCCGATCCGAAAGACTCCATCGCATTCCGGTTGAGGCAATTTGCGCGGGCTTCCAAGCGCTCTTCCCTCTCTTGATGGAACCTGCCTGCCGAAGAGGCGGGACGTACAGTATAATTACACCTGTGAACCGGTTTGGGCTTTGGGCACGCGCGGCCTTATTTGATCCCTTTTAACTTTTAGACGAGGTGCGCCCGCAGAACCAGCGAATGCTGGATCCTTGAGAAACGGGCAGATCATATCATAGGAAAATACTCGATTTAGTCGTTGGAAATGCCCAAAAACCTTGACCGTAGCATGTCACATGTTACCTGTAAGAAGTGACAGCTGACTTTTGTCTGCTTTTGTTCAATATGATCTTGAAAAAACTTGAAAAAGGGGACATCAATTTGGAAATGACACTAGAGAAAATCAGCGTTGATAAGAGAAATGGATATTATGATGTCTGTATAAATGAGAGTCTGTTGACATCACGAACCATGCACAGATACGAAGAAATATGCCAGGCATATCGTCTTAGACATCAGATATTCGCGGAAGCACTGCATTGGGTACCAACACGTACAAGTAAGCTAGAGACGGACGATTATGATATTCATGCACAGCATTTTGGGGTTTTCGACAAAGATGAACTACTGTGCTATTTACGGCTTATAACACCTGGAAAACCATTCATGATTGAACAAGAGTTCAATAGTCTTATCAGTAAAGATCACATAATTCGGAAAATGGATGATACTGGTGAAGTATCCAGACTATGCATATCGCCCCATATACGTACCAATAGAGTTCCTATTGGCACATATATTCATAGCATCAGCATAATCCTATTTAAAAGTCTATATCATTGGTGCAAAATAAATGGCATTAGATATCTTTATATAGTTGTCGCACACAAGGTCCTACGGATGCTGAATATAATAGGAGTTCCATGTAAGCCTGTTGGAACGCAAACAGTGATGCCTGACGGTATAATAGCCCTGGCAGCAATTATAGACTGCAGAGACATTGAAATAAAGAATGCCATACGGAAGCCGACGGCGTTTCAATGGCTCAATCAAATTCAATCAAACCCAATGAAGCTGCCACCGCCACTGCGTGAGGCCTATTTACCGCCTCAAGTTTCTGCATAATGTTATAAATATGGAAATTGGCCGTCCTTTCGCTTATGTTGAGGATAACCGATATTTCCCAGGAACTTTTTCCCTGCTTCAACCAGTTGAGGACCTCCTTTTCCCTGCCGGAAAGCAGACCCCTGCCGTTCTGCGGTAATTCTGGGGAATGGATATGGCAAAGGGCCTGATGCAGGTGGGGGATCAGGAGCTCCAAGATAGCCACAAGCCTTTTATCATACTTGTCAAAATTACCCGAAAAGGAAAAAAGACTCCCTCTTCTCTTTTGACCAGGAGTCATTAGGCCATAGGTGTAGCCCTCTTTCAAACCGAAATCTTCTGCCATGGAAATGAAATGCTTCGGTGGAGTGTTTCTTTTATAGGTTTCTGCCCAGTATTGGGGTCTGAATGTCGCAAAATTCTCTTTTACAATGACATCAACGTTCTGAAATTCCCTCTCCTCGTATATTTTGAGCCATTCATCGGGATAGCTGATATTGATGATATTATGCGAGCAAATCCTGCCGTCATCATCAAGCTTCGTCAAACCGGTGAAAGCAAAGTCAAAGGGAAATATGTTTTGAATCTTCCTGAAGAGGCTTACAAAATCCTCTTCGGAATTACAAGAGAGACTGCCATGGATGATTTCGAGAAGTGTTGTCGCAGTCCTGCGAGAAAGCAGAAACTCAATTCCCTGTATGTTATCAGGATATACAAGCATCCTTTCGGCAGCCCTGTAATCCCTCATTCGGTTGTCGGACATTTTGGATCACCCCCTTTCAAAAGAAGAACTCCGCAATCGTTGGCCGCACGACCCGTCATGAGGCCTATGCTGTCAGCCTGCGTAAGCGCAAGAGAATACAGGAGATATTCGGATGGCTCAAGACGGTGGAATTCCTGCGCAAAACCCGCTACCGGCGAGTGAGCAGGGTCCGGTGGATTTTCACCTTTCCCACTGCGGCCTACAATCTGGTTCGCGTGAGAAACCTGGGGACCAGCGCGGCCTGATGCGAGGGGAATCCCTCTCCATGAGGCCTATAAGAGGGAAGTTGCTCTCTGTTTGACTCGCGCACTCATCCATTGGCGCCAGTAGGACCAAAATTGGAGGCTTCCTGCTCACTAACGGTTTATCAAAGAACATTTTTTGAATAACTGCTCGAAAAGAGTACGAATCAGAAGCGATCCGTTTTTCAGCATCCTGCTATTGATTAAATTTATTACAGAATAGGAATTTAACCGCACCTCCCAATTTGAGCGTGCAGTGGAGTCCTCCAGAGCGGGTTGCTGCGTACGCCTCTCGCAACAATGTGGCGCCTATAACTGGAATTAGACACCAATTCATCACAGAATACAATTTATTTCTTGATTGTGACGCTACTTGCTGAAGTCACATAAAATCACCACGGAAATTGTCCTGAAAACGAGTGAATAGGGGCCGACCCTTAAAAATGGAAACTGGCGATGAAATTAGAATGAAATACGGGCAAACCCAAAATACTCTGCCGGGATACTCAAAAGCAGACCCTTAACCTATGAAGCTTTATGAACCGGGAAAACCGAACCATTGGGCAATGTGAAAACAAACCATAGACGGAATCATCTTCAGGACGATCGAAGTGAAAAACGGTCTTATCATGGAATTCATGGCCGTAGGAGTGATGAGTGTCGGAGAGGTGCTTAAAAGATACAAAAATCGAGTTCGCACAGAATCCGGCCCGGAACCGGCAATTCATTTCCCTTCCATTTTCCTCAGCGCCTCCTCGTGTGCGCTGCGTATAGCCTCCCCGGCAAGAAGCTCTTCATATTTTGTCCTGATGAATTTTGCTGCAAAACCTGGTTTTTTCAGGTATTGGAGAGATGACCGGATAAAATCACCCATCATCTCTTCTAAAGTCTTTTCTACCTCCTTTCGGTCGACGAAGTTCCGTATTCTAACGGTCTGGAACTCAACCGGGCCGGGGCCGGCAAGCGACATGAACCGGCGTAGCGCCCCTGAAGGGTCGGGGTAGTTGCTGAAATGGTCCACGGCCGGCTCCACAGCCGCCCGAACGAGCAACCGGACCTGGCAGCGCCCGGTCACAGGCGCGCTGGATCTGTCGATGAAATAGACTGTCAGGCTGTTTTCGAGATGGACGCGGCCGAGAGTGCGCTCTTGAGGCTCCGTTCGTTCAAGCTCCTGAGATCCAGGCATTGCCTGCCCCTTTCAAAATGAGAACAAGGTAAACATTCCGTGCAGTGGCTGCCTCATAAGCATAAACCATAACAGGGAAATGCGGGACTGCAAATAAGAGATCAAGAGGTTGACTCGGGGCAGCTAAAAAAGCTATTAATCTGCTTCCAAAAATTAACAGGCTGCAGGGAATTGAACAAAATGAGGTCGCCGGCAAAATGAACAGCACATACATCGAGGTGAGATGGCACGGCCGCGGTGGTCAGGGCGCGGTCACGGCTGCGGAGATCCTGGCTCAGGCCGCCTACTACGACGGATACAAGGGGGTAACAGCCGCTCCGTTTTTCGGGGCCGAAAGAAGAGGCGCTCCCGTCATCGCCACAAACAGGTTTTCGCGCGAGCCGGTGAGAAATTTCTCCCTGGTTCAGAAGCCTGCAGTGGTGGTCGTGCTGGACGAGACAATACTGCGCGTCGTTGACGTCTCAGCAGGAATCCGACCGGATGGCATCGTTCTTATAAACAGCAGGAAATCGCCCGGTCAGATCGTTTTGCCGTCACACCTGCGGGTTGCAGTAACTGACGCAACGCAGTGGGCCACAGAAGCCGGCCTCATTATCTCCGGGGCGGTCCTGGTAAATACGGCCATTTTGGGCGGCTTCTCGAAGGCCACCGGGCTTATTGGCATTGAAAGCGTCGAAAAGGCCCTGAGAAACCATTTCAAGGGTGATGCGGGCGAAAGGAATGTGCTCGGCGCGAGGCTGGCCTACGAGGGGACCTCTATTTCCGTGGTTCCGGACTAGGCCTGCGTTTGATTTTTCAACAGGCCGGCCTGGGGAATCCTTGAGCCGCAAATAGACTTGGCGCGCTTCAGATAAAAGGAAGATTACATGGGATACAGCAAAGCTTATAAAGACCCCTTTACAGTCGCCAGAGGAAAAATTTGCACGGCTGAAGGCGGAAAGACCGGCGACTGGAGATCCTCACGACCTGAAATAGACTGCTCGAAATGCATTCCGTCCAAAACGGGAAAAAAATCCTGTTTTCTTTGCTGGATGTATTGCCCCGAGGGAATCGTCACGAAGTCCATCCCTGTGAAAATCGACTATGATTACTGCAAGGGATGCGGTATTTGCGCTGAAGAATGCCCCGCCAAAGCGATCCGGATGGTTGAGGAGAACAAGGGCCAATAGATAGTGCGCCGTTTCTAAGACCATAAGCGGTCTAGGGCGTTGTCAACAAAATTATCACGTGTTGCAAGGAATCGTCACCCCGGCGAAGCTGCCCGGAAGTGTCGTCCGGAGTCGCGTGCTTTAACCAACTGAAAAGACACTGGATTCCGGCTTTCGCTGGAATCATGGCCTGTAGGTCCTTACCTATAGGAACTCATTTGACGCTGCACTAGGGCGCTCGCCGGCGTCCTGCCCGCCCCGTCTTCCGGAACGCGAAAACCGTCCGGTCAAAATATTCATCCATATTTTCCGCGACCAGTTCGCGCGTGGTGAATCCGCCGGCCTCGAATACGGCGCTCAATTCGTTCTGCGACAGAGCGCCGCTCATGCACCACGCCCATGCGTCCGGCTCCGAGGCAAAGTAGTCCGGAAGAATTCCCCTCCGGCAAAGATCGGCCCCCGCCACGACCCCACCCGGCTTCAGCACGCGGTAAAGCTCGACGATCAGTTCGCCTTTCTCCGGGAAGAGATTGAACACTCCATTTAAAATTATCCACTCAAAGGAACTCTGCCAAAACGGAAGGCTGCCGCCATCGGCGCAGACGAATGCAAACTCAAGCCCGGGAAAAGACCGTCCTGCCAGTGCGTAGGCCTTTATCAGGGCAGGGATCGCAGAATCCAGGTTCACTATCCTGCATTCGGCGCCGGCAGAGCGCTTCAGGATAATTGAATCGATCCCGGCCCCGCAGCCGAGGTTAAGGACCCTGTCACCCGGTTTTGGATGCACATAGTGGAGTACGTTTCCGCAGGGCAAAAAATCTTCCCATATCTCATCAGGAAGGCAATCAATAAGGCCGGCGGGATAACCAAGTTCCACGGCCAGGGGTTTGCCGCCCAATCCGTGCGCCACGACGTGCTTCTTCCCCCGGTAGAGTTGCTCATAATATTTTCGGATATGTTTCTTCAATTGTGCTCCAGGTCTTGTAGACAATCATTTAAACCTTGATAATGCATGAGAGACTGAAAAAATCTATGCTGCGTTCCACCCAGCCATTGATATTATAGCGCAAATTAATCAACGGAAGGGAAAGCTGCATGTCAGTGGTTGGTGAAAAGCAAAAGGGAAGCATCCGTCCAACTTTCGACAAATCCACCCGGATTGAAATTAAGGCATCAAAGATCACCGCCGGCACCGGTTTCCTTCTAATGCGGGAAGTGGACGGGCGATCCAGGCTGCTTGAACGAGCCCCATTTCGGATCGAAGACCCCAGGTCTGCGAGCCGCACGGATCATTCGTTTATAACGGGGAACATCGGACGCTTTCGTCCGTAGGCCTCCAGCCCTTTCGCTGGCAATCGATTGTATGGGGAGGTGCGTTCGCTGCTTTCCTGGTGTGGATCTATTCTCCCCTGCTGGCGCTGGCGATGGCTTTTGCCAAAATCCCGTGGTTCACGGAAGGTCTCTCAAAACTGGCGGCTTACCCCGTTTGGTTTCTCGTGCTCGCGGTCGTGATCGGCGGCGGCGCAGAGGAATTCCTATACCGAGGTTACGCCGTCGAACGGCTTGCGGCCTTGACGGGAAGCTATTGGATTGCAGGCCTCTTATCCGTGCTCGTGTCCGGTTTGGCTCACGTTCCCATGTGGGGCTGGCCGGCCGCTTTGACCACGGTGGTATCCGGCGCCCTCGCGACGGGGTTTTACGTATGGCGCCGGGATCTGCTCGCAAATATCATCGCTCACGTCACGACGGATTTTGTCGGCATTGTACTTCCATTGCTTCTCGCCGGGAAATGATACATCCTTCTTTTGGCCGTGTGACCACCGGATTTATTTTCAACCACCCCGGATTTTGTTTTCCAAAAGACCCAGGAGACCGGCCTGTTTTCCCCAGTACCCGGCCGGGTGGGCAAAAGACGTAATCAAGTTCAATCTCCACGCCCCGCAAGATGAGGCGTTGCCCATCCCAGCTCTTCATCATCGGTATGCCGTACTGCGATGTCGAATACGAAGCACCAGCACGGTCACTTGTTCGTCCTGGATTTTACAAATTATGCGCCAGTCACCCACACGGTATTTCCAGTACTCTCCGAATTTGGCTCCCTGCAATGCGCTGCCGATACTGCGGGGATCGTCCAGGCGAGAAACCCGCTCATATAAAAACTCGAGGATGCGGCGGGCAACCTGAGGGTCGAGTCGGTCTAAATCCCGCTCTGTGGCGGGGTCCAGCTCAACCTTCCATGCCATGGCGCTTCATCACTTCTTCAAGCGGAACGGTCTGCGTGCGGCCTGATCGAATGTCTTCCAGGCGCTTTTCCGCAAGGTAGATGTCTTCCAGATCGTCAAGATACTCAAGAATTGCCTCGCGTGCATAAAAGGTCTTGGTCCGCCCGGTAGTCTTTGCCAATTCATCGAGCCGCTTCTCAATTTCGACGGGAAGTCGAATAGCAAGCATGTTTTGCCTCCTCAGTTTGCTATACATATATAGCACCCTGTGCCACCATTCTCAAAGGGAAAATTCTCTTTGAACGGGAAGATCATATTTTAAAAGGTCAAATTTAATATTATGCTTTCGGCGCCTGTTCCATCATGCCGGAATTCGTGAGTCCGATATCCCCTCCGGTCTCCACCCATTTGACTTTTTTATGAAGTTGGTTCATTTTGGCCCGGTTATAATAAAAACCCACTCTGTATTCCAAGTTGGAGGAAGCGATGAAGATCGAACAGATCCCTGTCGGTTTTATGCAAGTTTTCTGCTATCTGGTCTACGATGAGGAGACTAAAGAGGGCATCCTGATAGACCCGGCCGGAAATGAAAATGAGCTCATAGAGCATCTCAAGGCAAAGGGCGTAACACTTCGGTATGTCGTCAACACGCACGGGCATGCCGACCACACTTGCGGAAACGAATCAATACGCAAAGCGACCGGCGCAAGCGTGGTCATGTACGCAACCGACGATCAATTTTTTCAAAAACCCGAGAACACGATGATGGCCCGCGCCATGGGCTTCCCGACCTCAGGACCCGCCGACGTCCGCGTGCAGGACGGCGATGAACTTTCGTTCGGCAACCTGAAGATGAAGTTCATTCTCACACCAGGGCACACGCCGGGGTCATGCTGCATATTGATAGACGGAAACCTCTTCACCGGCGACACTCTTTTTGTGGGAGCGGTCGGGCGCACGGACCTGCCGGGAGGATCGTTCAAGCAGTTGGTTAAATCGCTTCAAAAACTCGTGAAGACGCTCCCGCCGGATACCGTGGTCTGGCCCGGCCACGATTACGGGGACCGGCCTCGGTCTACTCTTAGGCGTGAAGCCGAAACAAATCCATACATTGTGGAGTACATGGATGAATAGGAAACTTGCACTGACTTATATCACATTCGAGACGCCGATCGGGTGGCTCGTGGTCGCCGAAAGCCCGGATGGAATTGCCCTGGTTGACTTTCTCGGCCCGGATCGCCCCACGGAAGACGGTGTAATCTCGGCCGTGCTCAGGTATTATCCCGATGCTGCGCTGTCGCCGGGGGGCGACTCGGGGTTGGCTGGGAAAACAAAGGCATATATTCTGGCATACCTCACAAACGGGACGCCGCCTCCCAAGGTCCCATTGGATTTAAGAAAAGGGACCCGCTTTGACCGCGATGTCTGGAGCGCGATTGCAACCATTGCTTTTGGAGAGTCCCGGTCCTACAGCCAAATCGCAGCCCAGGTCCACAGCCCCGGTGCTTCCAGGGCCGTTGGCGGAGCATGCGGCAGAAACCCGGTCCCCATTCTCATACCCTGCCACAGGGTAATCGGGAGTGGAGGGAAACTGGGCGGCTATTCGGGCGGGCTTCATATTAAAAGGGCTTTGCTGGACTTGGAAAAATCGTGAAGCGGGCCGCAGGAAGAGTTTTTAGTTACCAGTTGTTAGTTTTTAGTAACTCAAAACCGAAAACTCAAAACTCAAAACTGCTGGTGCTCCTTGCTACTTGAGCTTATGGAGGATATGTGTTGAAAGCCGGGAATTTGAAAAAGGGCGACCAGATAACGCCTCCGAAAGGCAAGCTTGGAATTCTCATATCGGGTATTGGAGGCGCTGTCAGCACGACCTTCATCGCAGGCGTCGAACTTGTGCGGCGCGGCCTGGCCGAACCGGTAGGCTCGCTTACCCAGCTCGGCGCTATCAGGCTGGGGAAGCGCTTCGAACACCGGTGCCCGAAGATAAAGGATTTCGTTCCCCTGGCGAACCTGGACGACCTGGTTTTCGGCGGCTGGGACATATATGAGGCCAACTGCTTTGAGGCCGCCCTCTACGCGCGCGTGCTAAATCGCGAACACCTCGACCCGGTCAGAGATTTTCTAAGCGAAATCATCCCCATGAAAGCGGTTTTCGACCGCCGGTTTGTCAAGAACCTGGACGGGACTCATGTTAAAAGCGCCCCGGGGTTGCGCGGCAAACTCGATGAGCTCAAGGCCGATATCGCGGATTTTAAGGTGCGAAACAGCCTTGACAGGTGCGTCATGATCTGGTGCGGAAGCACGGAGGTGCATCTGAAGCCCCAGGAAATCCACCAGTCGATAGATTCCCTGCGGAAGGCAGTTGACGCGAACGACCCAAGCGTTCCACCCAGCATGCTTTACGCCCTGGCCGCACTGGAGAGCGGGATGCCGTTCATCAACGGCGCGCCCAACCTTACACTCGATATTCCTGCGATGATCGAACTGGCCGACTCCGTCGGGGCGCCTATAATGGGAAAAGATTTCAAGACGGGTCAGACGCTGATGAAGACGATCCTCGCGCCGGGCCTTAAATCCCGCATGCTGGGTCTGGAAGGATGGTATTCGACAAACATCCTGGGAAACCGGGACGGCCTGGTCCTCGACGACGCCGAGTCTTTCAAAACCAAGGAGGAAAGCAAGCTCTCCGTTCTCGAGTACATATTGCAGCCGCACCTCTATCCGGTTCTCTACAAGAACTACTATCACAAGGTAACGATCAACTACTACCCGCCCAGGGGAGACAACAAGGAAGGGTGGGACTGCATCGACATCTTCGGATGGCTCGGATATCCGATGCAGATAAAGGTGGACTTTCTTTGCCGCGACAGCATACTGGCGGCGCCTCTTATCCTTGACCTGGTGCTCTTTATGGACCTGGCGCAGAGGGTCGGCATGAGCGGCATCCAGGAATGGCTTTCCTTCTATTTTAAGAGCCCGATGGTAAAAGAGAACCTCTACCCCGAGCACGACCTTTTCATTCAGTCCATGAAGCTCAAGAACACGCTTCGCTACCTCATGGGCGAGGAGCAAATAACCCACTTCGGCCTTGACTACTACATGAGCGAGGAGGAGGGAGGGATTTAAGGATTGTGGAGGTCTTCCGATGAAGGTGCTGGTTTCGATCCCTGATTCTTTGTACTCTCGAATGACGGCTGCCATCCCGCAAAGGCAGCGGAGTAAAGTCATTGCCAGGCTGCTGGAAAATGAAATCAAAAAAAGAGAGCGGGAGCTTTACAAAGCGGCTCTGGCGGTTGAGCAGGATGAAGAACTCAATTCTGAGATGAAAGATTGGGATGTAACGGTGGGTGATGGGATCGAGTAAACTCCTGAGGGGCAGTGTATGGTCGGTCAATCTCGATCCAACACAAGGCTCCGAGATCAAAAAAGTACTCCCCTGTGTATTGGTCGCAGCATCCCCAATCAATCAAGCTCGAAGAACTGTTCTGGTCGTTCCTTTGTCTTCTTCCGGCAGCCCGCCGCAGCCGCCGATCACCGTAAAGGTTTCCTGCATGGGGAAAAATGTCCTGGCTGTCTGTGATCAACTGCGGGCAGTGGACAAAGCACGCCTTTCCGGCTGGATTGAAATGATGGATCAAGAATCTTTGGATGCCGTAAGCAAAGCACTTCAGCAAGTCTTATCCCTCTAAGAGGAACATGTTATGCAGAACAGAGGAAAAATCTCCTTGATGCTTCCGCTTCTCCTGATGATCCTGTCCTCGGGTGTCATGGCGCAACCTTTGTCCGGACCTCCTCGGCCGGACTCTCAAGCGCCGCCGTTAACAGTAATCGTCCCGACGCCCCCTAAAGTTCCGGAAGTTCGTTATTGGGTTACCGGAAAACTGGCAAGACAAATGGCAATCGGCGGTGAGACGACGGGATGGGCGGTTTACCTGGATGGACCACTTGAAATTGAAGGCAAGACATTAACCCGTATCGAGATCGATCCGGCGGGAAACAAAGTGGATGATTTTGAAAACAGAAGGCCTCCCGCGAACGCCCAACGCGGATGATAGATACATCGAGCGGTCGCCTTCCGCGCTACGCGCTCACATGTCGCTACGGGAGGCCGGGCAAGCCCACTTCACAAAGTGAAGCAGGGCGAAGCCCCGCGAAGCGAGACCTTTACACCATTGTAACTTCACTTTCTGATGCGCTTGACATTTGGCTTGCCTTCAAACGCACCACATTTAATGTCTGTGCGTTCTGCATGGCTGCGCGCACGTCGCCGCCCTTATCATGTCAGGCGCATTTTTTTCGTGCAGGGTATTATATAAGTCTATCATACGAGAGTTGGAATCTCCGGAACCCTGGAAAAACGATCCGGTATTGAACGGAGGGAATATTGGGTCATTGTGGTGGCTGAAATTCGTCTTTACTAGAATCAACAGGTGTTACCTTCTTCCCGTGACCTCGCTGAATTTGAACTCCTGCGGGTTAGAATTCTATGGCTTTTTCTTTCCGAAGTGCTCTGCAAGCTTTTGAGCCGCGTCTTTAATTGGTGGGTTCAATATTTTTCGATGATCTGGAGGGATATCCTCAGTGTCACTGGTAAGTAAACATTTTATGATTAATTCTATGAGCTTATCATCCAATTGCCCCACTTTCCTGGCGTCCTTGTTCTTCTCAATACCGTGAATCGTGTAAGTTTCAAATAGTTGAACCCAGGTATTTTCCGGAAAGTAGCTCGTATTGGCAGGAATAAAGAAAAGGCATAGGGTATCGATGCAGCCTGGCGTAATGGGCTTGCTTTTCTGTTGGCTAGTTGTTTTGACAAAAATGGGAGGTTCGTTATTTCCCGGTGTGTTCAGCAGGATAATATATTTTGTTCCGTAGAAGGAATCTTTGAATGGCAATTTCTTATGGAGGTAAATAGTTCCCCGCTGCACTAGGTAACTCCGAAGATTCTGTGCATTTCGGAGATTTCTTCCATCCTCTCTTTGGCTTGCTCGTATGGCAGACTGTTCTTGCCGTCCACGGCAAGAAGATAATCGATTTGCTCAGATTCGCCTTTCTCCGTTCGCGTCTTATGCCAGGGCTGGTTGAACAGATGCGTGGATTCACTCATCTGGTCAGCATTGGCATCCACGAAAATAAAAGCCAACTGTTCGAGGATTCGTTTTTCTCGCGGCGTGAAATACTGATCGTCAAATCTCCGTTTTGCAACAACCAGTTGCAACTTGCCCTTCGGTACGATTTTGATTGCTGCATAAAGGTCTGGCTTGGGTTTTGAGAACTCATGAAAAAGCACTTTCGGAACAGGTCCCCTTTCCCAAGCGAAGTAATCAAGCCCTGTCACTGATTTTCCAGTTTGTTTAAAGTGAGTAAAATCGAGAAAATAGAGAAGCTTCATGAGCTTAGTTTTCCCGCAGAGTTTAGTATTCTCGGCGAAATAGAGGATCGCGTTTATTAGCTTTTCTCTTCGGTGGGTCATTATCACGGATCGGTCCTAACTGGTGAAGATTCTTCTCATCCTTGGAAATCGGAACAAGCATGACCACTCTTTAATATAAATCTAGACTCTAGGAGTTGAAAGTAATTAACTTTGCCCAAAAATGTGCAAAGACTCAAGCAGTATTTTGCGTGATTATTTACTTGACACAAGGCCAATCCTGTGCTATCTTATATTTGAAGGTGATTAAGTTTTCTTTTCCGCCAATTTTTCCTTTTCGGCATCGAGGTCTTGGACATGTTTTTTAATATGCTTAACAGCCTTCGGATGGAATACGTGAGCCATTACCTCATCGCCGGTCATATCTTTGGCGTGCTTAGTTTTTTTCTTCATGGGAGGTTCCTATGGACGTTAATTTGATAAGCCTTATCGAGAAATACGGCAGCGATGATAACAAATGCCGCGAATACCTGGAAACTCTTAAATGGATGGGGAACGATCAAATGCCCTCGCTGCGGATCGGAGAAGATAAGCCGCATAAAGAAGCGCGGTCAATTTGATTGCGACACTTGCCGTTATCAATTCTCGGTTACAGCCGGAACGATTTTTCACGATTCCCACTTGCCCCTCTGGAAGTGGTTTCTTGCCGTTTATCTCATGGCAGAATCCAAGAAAGGGATATCTGCCAATCAACTCAAGAGGAGCCTTAAGGTCAGCTATAAAACTGCGTGGTATCTCTGCCACCGCATCAGAAAAGCTATGGAAGAAAACGCCTCCAATCCACAACTTGATGGTATTGTAGAAGTAGATGAAACCTATGTGGGTGGAAAGTATGACAAAAGAAGAATGCGCGGGCCGTGGGAGAAAACAGCCAGTCATAGGCTTGCTGCAAAGGGAAGGCAAATTTGAAGCAAGGACGATACCTACCACAGGAAGTAAGGTTCTTTGTGGAATCGTCAGAGAAAGGGTCAACAAACATGCTGAGATTATGACTGATGAGCTTGCGGCATATAAGAATCTTGACAAGACCGGCTACAAACACGAGGACCATAAACCATAGTCAGAGAGGAATGGGTACGCGGAGAAATACACACGAATGGGATAGAAAACGCATGGTCGCTGTTTAAGAGGTCTATCGTAGGTTCTTATCATAAGATCAGCACAAAACATATGGACGCCTATCTTGACGAATTTGAATGGAGATTCAATGGCCGTGACAATGCATATCTCTTTCGTGATACTCTCATAAAATTACTCAACGCTCCCAAGATGGAGTTTAAGGAACTCATAGATAAATCGGCATAATTGTCCATCGTTTCATTTCTCAACCATTGTCCATCCCGACGATATAACTAAGTTAATAATATTCGATGCTGGATTAATGTTCATTGCAGATGTTACAGCTTTGCTGATTATGTTATCTCTAATACATATCTCGACAAAATTCGCAGTGTCTGGTTTAAGATATTTTATTTTAAGAAAAGGCTTCGCTTTTTTAAAACCAACGACAAAACTTATATTATCTGTTGTTGCGTTAATAAGTTCAACAAATAAACCTAGATTATTGAAGAAAATACCATCTGCCACTGTCCCATTTTTTCTTTCAAGAATAACATCGAGGTTGTTTACGTGAACATTTGTTGGATAATAATGAAAGTCTTTTAAAGCTACAACAATAAAAAAATCAGTGGTATGTGGGAGAGGATGACGCTCCAGATCAAAAGAAAAATCTTCTTTGCCATTGAGGCCCATAGGAATACAATTGGTTATTTTATCATTCGCGAACATAAAATACCCCAAGGGATACTTCTTTTTCAGTGCGTGTTCGCTTTCGGACGACACTGCTTTTACGGGCGGCCACGCAAGATTAATGCCATGCGAAACTACAAAAGTCCCGGCAATAAGAATAAAAATTCCAATAACAATCCAAACAAACGGAATTATACCGATTGCGTCCATAGATTTTTTCTCCCGTTTGACTCCGAAAATCATAAGGCCGAAGAAACATAATATTACTAGTGTGAATCCAGCCCATTGCTGGCTCGGGAAAATCATTTGAACACCGGCCAACAATCCGCCAATAAGCACGGATGCGATGAAGGGATTCCCTTGAATCCGCATATTCTGAAATTTGCACCTTTTATGAGAAAAATTAAATTCTTTTTTGTCATCCTATCTCTCCTCATGAGGCGAGATGGAGAGCAAAATGTTTAGACATTTTGCCACTCTACTGCCTACTTTATCTTGTGTCAAGTGTATGATCGCAGTATTTTGCGCATCCCCTCGAAACCGCGTTTTCCCTATCAAGTCAGCGGCCAGTAGTTCCCACGTCGAATAAAGGAAAAGCCCTGCAACTCTCGCCGCTGCAAACGGACACATCGAGGAGGGACCTTATACCAGGTTGCGTTCAAGAAAGTATCGAGTGATATCTGGCGAAGCATCGAGATCAATGTGGCGCTGCGGCGGCGGCCTCTCCAGCCCACCGCCGCGAGCGCCGAGCGCTCGGCACTCACGCGCCTGCGCGTGATGCCGAATCCTGGCGGGTGCGGGGCATCTTTAAAGTGAGAAAACTTTCCCCCGCGCAGTTCGGGGTTATTCGCCGCTCTTTGAACGCAACTTGGTATTAATCAACCCCCCTTCTTCTCCCATGGTGGGTTGAATATGTCATATTCAGTCTCAGCTCTGCCCGGCTCTCGTGAAGGAATTCTATAGGGCAAACGAAACATTGCTCCCAACACGTAGTAGAGCGCGGTTACTTCAGGCAGCTTAAGGATGTCTTCCGCGCCGTCCCATTCTTCAGGGACCCTTTGCAATGCAGCCTGAACTCTTGAGCACTCTCCCAAAAATACCGTCTTCCGGCCCTCAGAACGTCCTTTGATCGAACTCGGCTTCGGCATAACGAAAAAGCTGTGCGGCATCACCGGCTTCCGATAGCATCGGGACGTTGGTGAGTTGTATTGCCGTGAGATGTTTTTGTTCCTGCCCCAGGTTGAATTGATGCAGTGCAACGCGTTTTGCTTCCTGAGTTATGTTGGAATACCAGGTATCGACGATAGAGGTCAGTTCCACGCATTTTGAAAGCATATCGTCGTTTTTCCTGTGCTCCGATTCCGTCAGGCCGTAAAACTTAGGGGGAGCACCGGATTTCAGATTGCGCACCTGCTCTCCGACAAGGACCAAAAATCCGGGTCTTCCCTTGTAAGGCCATTGAACACCCCCGCAAATGCGAAAGTAATCGCGGTGATTCTCCGAATCCGAATAACCTGAAGGGGCGCCCGCCTCATTGTGCCGGCGAGTGATTTTCGTAATGTCCATCTGCCGCTGCGCTCCTTTGAATGATGAGTGATGAATGATGAGTGATGAATGAAGTGCTTGCTTTTATTCATCATTCCATATTCCGCATTCATCATTGTCAGTTCATCATTCCGCATTCCGCATTCATCATTCAACTCAAGTCGTTATTGGCAAATCTCCCGGCAGCCCCATAATGCCGGGCCATAGCCTCATAGTTGAAAGCATGGCGGAAATGGTCCGGCCCCAGCTTAACGTAGACGTAGCGCTTCGAGCCGGTCTCTTCGTCTTCTTCCAGTTTCTTGGCCGTGTTGGAGCAATGCTCCGCGAATTCCCGGAGCATATCGGACTGCCGCGGCAGCGATATCCTCGCGAACTGAATTTCCACATGAGAGGCATCCAGCGACTCTGTCCGGTTGCTGTGAACGGTCAGGTCGCCATCGTTCCATTTGTAGCCGCTCTTCTGATGCTCGGAGTAATAAGAGAGAAAAACCTTCCCCTTGTGCTTCTCGGCAAAGGCCCTGGCGTTCCGGGTCTCAGGCAGAGCATCCACCACGCAACGGCTCACGTTGAAAACCTTCATAAGCCGGTCGAGTTCTTCCCATGCCTGGTACTCGCCCACATGGACGATCTTCCCGGCCCTGCGCCATTCGCGCTTGCCGATCACCACATGAAGAAGCTTGCCCTGGTCGACTCCCATGCTGCAGGGTCCGGGATCGGAAGAGGCGTATCCCTTCGTTGCCGCAAAGCGCCAGGACCTCTTGAACGCTCAGCCGGTTTGTGGCTTCCACATAGGCCATGCCGAGCTTCAGGTTGTAAAACTCGGTCAGGTTATTCGTGGTCCTGAACTGGTGGAGGATTTCGGCAGGGTCAACATAATGGCTGAAAAGCTGTGAGTAATGGTAGCCGCGCTTCTCGGTCACGCCCGGATGCTTTGCAACCCATTCCCCGATCGAGGGGTTAAGCTCGGCCTGACACTTCCGGCAGGCCCGGATGGCTCTGCCCGCCGATTTCAAGAAGGCAGTCCGGAAAGGTTTCCTCGAGGCAGGTGTATTCGCCGCATTTCTCGCACTTCACATGCCAGAAGCGCTGGTCGGTTTCCTGGAAGGCTTTATCGATCCCGTAGTCGGGCAAGGTGGGGTTGCTGAGCTTCAGGACTTCCCGAAATTCGCTGTGACTCATGCGCTCCATGGCCATATCGACGGCTGCCGGGCTTGCTTCGTCCATTTCATCGAAGACGAGGAAATCTACGGGAATGGATTTTAAGCCCACGCGCGACTTCATGCCCCGGAGGTACAGGAAGCAGTTCCAAATCTGCTTGATGTTGGCGGAATCGGTTTCCTGCAGCCATCGGCCCAGGGTATCCGGGTTATCCTCGATCAAGGGGTCAATCCGGCCCTTGGCGAATTCGGTCACATCGGTCCGGCTTGGGAAAAGATAGAGAATGCCCCGGAAGTTCCGGTATCTGGCCGCGTACATCGCCCGTAGCATAGCCTTCGTGGTAAGCCCCATCTGTGCCGCTTTGATCTCAACCACGTGCGGGTGATTGTCGGCATAGGGGGTCATAAGGTATTCGTGCTTATGAAAGCTGAACGGCCGGCCGTCGAGGATGACGGGCGTCTTCTCGGCCCAGGCCCCAAGTGAGCCGTAAGCCTTTCCGTCATCCCGGCAGAATCTTCTGCTCGATTGAGGTCAAGAGCTGACCGAATAGCATTTCTTTCCGTGAGCCGGCGAATGATCTCATCTCTTGCTTCGGTTGAGACACTTCCGATTATCTCCAATACTTCAGTTTGAAATTGCTGGACCGCCTGCATGTCGAAAAGCGCCTGGATAGATTTCGAGCTGCAGCTTCAGTTGTCCACGGATCTCCAGCATGGCCTTTAGAGCGAGTTCGCGCGGGTCCTTGAATTTGTACTCGGTGATTTCCTCCTTCCTCGCCCTGCCGACCTTGATTTTCCGGACCTGGGATTCGAGTATCCGCAGGGCCTCCTCATCTCCCCGGTCCAGCGCATGAACAGGTCGAGCAGCTCGTTTGCGTACCGGTTGATCTTTCGCAGTTGGTCCAGGGCATTGATTTCACGCTCAACGATCTTGTGGGCTGACCGGAGCGCCACATTGCGGTTTATGGCGATATTCAACGCTTTCAACCGTTGAGATACGGCCTGTGTGGTGACTCCCAACTTGCGCGCTGCTTCTGAAACGGTGTCGCCGTTCCTCATTAATTGACGTAATTGCTTATCATCGATTTTGATGGTTCCCATGTAGCGAGGTCTCCTTTCTTGTAAAAATTCACCGCAGAGGCACAGAGATCTCAGAGAAAAACTTGGACAGGATTTACAGGATTAACAGGAAAAAACCGCGCCAAAGACGGAGCGATCCAGGCTCTTTCAATCCTGCAAATCCTGTTAATCCTGTTAATCCTGTCAAAATCTCTGAGTTCTCTCCTTGACCTGTCTATGACCAGTCTCTGCGTCTCCGCGTCTCCGCGTCTCCGCGTGATAAGGTTTTCGCCCTTTGGTCAAAAACAGATTCCGCAAACAGTTTGGCACACTGTAAGAAGTCATGCAAAACGGCAACCGGAAACGGCAACCGGAAGCGGCAATACAAACGGCAATAGAAGCGGCAAAAAGAAGAGTGACGAGAAAAAATAACTCTCGAGTGAGGAGTGAAGAGAAAAAGCAAAGGGAAATAACTCCTTGTGGTTCTATCGCTTCGCGAGGAAGAGCAAAAATCTAACCCTTCTAACTTTACCTTCACCCTCGTAGCATGACCGCTCCCTGCTCTCTGCCTCGTGCTCCCTGCTTCACCTTCGCGTCTCTCCCTGACCTGTCGATGATCAGTCTTCGCGTGAAACCAGGCTTTCCGCCCTCCGCCCTCCGTCCTCCGTCCCCCGTCCCCCGTCCCGGCGTGGACAGATCGAAAATTCAGAAAGAACTCATTTGCTTCCAGTGCAATCATTACCTAAAATAAGGATATGGTGGGTCAAAGAGATTTTCTCCAAAAGAGGAGTTTTTATTTATGGAAGATTTGGGAATTACAAAAGAGCAGGCGGATGAGTTGGTTGAAAAGTATATTAAAGAGCCAATGACAAAATTGCACCTCTTGGAATCAGAAGCGATTATGAGGGAATTAGCCAGGCATTTGGGGGAGGATGAAGAGAAATGGGGTATTATCGGGTTATTGCATGATATTGACTGGGATTTAACAAAAAACACGCACGAACAGCATTGTATAAAAGCTCAGGAACTTTTGCGTCAAGCAGGAGCCAGTGAATTTTTGATCGAAACAATTATATCTCATGGATACGATAATGAAACGATACCTGGCCTTAAAGACAAGAAACGCAAAACCGCAATCCAGCATTGTCTCGTGGCCGCAGAAACCTTAACTGGAATTATTGTTGCCTCAGCTCTGGTTCAGCCGGATAAAAAGCTGGCTAGTGTTCAATTGCCATCCTTGAAAAAGAAATTTAAGAGTAAATCTTTTGCTGCTAATTGTAATAGGGATCAGGTTGGCGAATGCGAAAAGGCAGGAATTTCCATAGATGATTTCCTTGAAATAGGACTTCGTGCTCTTCAGCGAATTAGCAGTAAATTGGGATTATAAAAAATAGGATGTGCATACACCTAGGAGAGAGAGGGGTCACACCTACACTCTTGACCCTGAATAATGCATAAAGTTACGCGTTATGCATTCGAACCGCATTTGGGTTTGTATCGCAAAAACGGATCTCCCTAAGATATCTGTTGCATGTCCGATCTGAAAATCATATAATTTTTACAGATTTCAAGGTCATCGCGGAAGTTTTTCGGGCAAAAATCCAATTTCAACATGCAGTTTGGATGCATAGCGCAGAAGTTGATGCATTATTCCGGTTTGTAATCATTGTTAGGCGAAAGGAGCATACTGTGCAAAAAATAATAATGATTTTTGTCTCTGTTGCATACTTGTCTGTATTGTCCCCGTCGTGTGCGGATTCCTGCACTGTGTTTCGACTTAAAGCCAACGACGGATCGATCATTGCCGTGCGCTCAATGGAGTTCGCTGTTGACCTGCAATACGATGTCATCGTGGTTCCGAGAAATAAAGCCTATATAAGTCCCGCCCCTGACGGAAAAGAAGGTTTATCCTGGAAAACGAGCTACGGCTATGTTGGGATCGGATCTTTCGGAATGGATTATGGCGTATCTGACGGAATGAACGAAAAAGGACTTGCAGTCGGGCTGCTTTGGTTTGAATCCGACATGAAATGGCAGGACGTTGCCCCCGGCGAGAGGAAACGCGCCCTCGCCCAGGCCATGGTCGGAGATTGGATTCTGGGCAACTTTGTAAGTGTGGAGGATGTAAAGCGAGAAATCCGGAAATTGAAAGTGTTCAAATACACGGAACCCAGCACAAAAATATGCCCGACCTTACATTTTATCGTTTATGACGCAAATGGCGGTTGCATCGTTATTGAATATGAAAACGGCACGTGTAACATCTATGACAATCCCCTCGGCATTATGACGAATGCTCCCAGATTTCCATGGCATTTAAATAACTTGCGCCAATATGTCGGTATGACGAGTGAAGAATCGCAACCCTGCCGGATATCCGGTTTAACATTTTCAAAAACAGGCCACGGGTCAGGAATGTTCGGTCTTCCCGGCGACCTTACTCCACCGAGCAGATTCGTCCGTCTCGCTGTGTTGACCAGGTTCTCCGATATACAGCCGGACGCTGAACGAACTCTTAATCTGGCCCAACATATTATCAATACGTTTGATATCCCCTTTGGTTTAGTGACTGATACATTGCCGGATAAACAGACAGTTCTTAAAGAGTCCACTCAGTGGGTCACTTTTCGAAATCTCACAAAACGTATTGTTTACTTCAGAACATACGACAACCTGAATCTCCGGAAAATCGATTTGAATAAGCTTGATTTCTCAGGAACGCAGGTGAAGCGGATTCCGATGTTCAGAACACCTGAGACCATCATAGACGTTACTGATCAAGCGCGTTGAATTGACCAAGAGAGAGAGGTCACACCTACACTCATGACATATCGGTGACACTCAAGGAGAATACGAGGTCGTGAGAGTAAATTAGGAAGCGAGAAGAGGGTCAGGCGATGGCCGGGGCGCTTCGAATTGTGTACCACTCCAGTTTTCCAAATCACGTTAAAAAGCTATTCTATCATCCTGGAATACCAGACTAATTAGTGTAATGAGACAAATCTGGCCGTCAGGTATATTTTTGGAGTTTCAGAAGATCGAAGAGCCGCTTTTGGACGGTCGACATGGCGCTTACTTTACGGCTGGCTTTCCGATCAGAATAGACCAGGATCACCATGGTAATATCTTCGAGTTCTTCAACGAGGAGCTTGGTGCCCATTTCGATATCGTTTTCGCGGGCGATGTGGTTGAGGAGCTTCAGCAGAAGCAGGGCGAGAACGCAGATGAAGGCGTGCACGCGGATCTTGGAATCCGTCCAGTGGTAGGCCGGAGCGTAGGCAACCAGATCACGATCCTTGATCTGATGGAAGGTGTCTTCAATCTGCCAGGAACTCTTGTAGTAATCCACGATCGTTTCAGTGGCAGCCGAGTGCAGGTTGGTAAAAAGGATCTTTTTCCCAAAGGAAGCCTTCTTTAAGCTCACCTCGGATCTTTTGCGCCGAAGGCTCAATCGGTTTACCCATCCATTGTGAGTAACCTTAAGATCATAGAACCTCAGTGCTTGGGAGCTTCCGATTTTTTGGGTCTTTAAAAAAGTTTCCATCCGAACTTTGACTTCCTTGGTGGGCTCCTTTGCGATTGTTGCAAAATAGGCCTTGGCCTCCTTCATTGCCCGGCCCATCTGGGCCTCAAAGCTTTTTTCCTGCCTGCCGGCGGTGCCTTCGTGATAGGTGATAACAATCGTTCTCATTGCACCGAAGACCACTTTGCGGGTGCGCAGGACGGAAAATTTTCCGACTTTGCCGTCAAATCGATCCAGGGGGATTGCTACAAGGTTGCGGTGATGGCTTGGGCTTAACGCGCCCACAAAATCAACGGGAAGCGATTGATTTTCCAAAAGAGCGATATTTTCCGCCGAGTTGTTGCCCTTGTCAAAAACCAGGACCAGACGCTCGGTTTTCTTGCTTACTTCAAAACAGCGTCGGACCAGAGTGCGCACGGCGGTTGGGAAAAGCCGGGCATCATTTTGGTTGCCCGGATAAACCTGGTGGAAGACCGGGATTCCCAAATCCCGCAGGATCGCAAGCTGGAGTCCCACCTGGCGCTTGTCGTTTTGGTTCTGCTTGTTTTTACCGAACTGAGCGAGGCTATTTGGCGTGCCGTTTTGATGGTAGCTATAAAAGTTGGTGGTGTCGTACAGGATGGCATCCAGGACAAAACCAAACCGCCTGGCCAGATTTTCCCACAGACCTTTTTCAATGGCCTCGATCTTGGAATCGTTCAGGATCTCATCGAGTTCATCGATGTCGATTTTTTCATTAGGGGCAAGGCCCCGTGTGGATTTCTCCTCCTTTATTTGCCTCTCCGAGACGATTTTATCGAAGGCATACCAGAAGTTCTTGCTGTTGAGCTTTCCGGCACCCACCTTTTGCAGCCGGCCAAGATCGGTCTTCTGATACCAGCGGCCCATACTTTCTTTGGGCGTATGGTTTCCCACCCGGTTAATGGCCGCAATCAGAGCAAAGTCACCGATACTAATGCCTTTGATTTTCCCGGCGACTTCACTGTTGATGACTTCTCGCAACCCGATCCTTTCCGCCATTTCAAAAAGGGCCACAGGCAGTCCGAATTGTTTGTTCCGCACCTCGTTGGGTTCACCGGCTTTTTGTTGGGATCTCAGTTTTTGCAGTACATCCTCGGCGGTTCCCAGATACACTTGTTCGCTAACCACCCGGCTTTTGCCCGAGCCTCTGGTTTTGCCGGAAGCACCAGGGTCCAGTTTCACCCGGTGGGAACGCGAATAGTAATAGTAGCGGTGTTTTCCACGCTGCTTAAAAATAATGGCACCCAGGGTCTGATTGTTTTCGCTCATACCCTGCATTATGGTTTACCAATCCTGACAAGTCAAGCATTAAAACACATTAATAATACCACTACACTAATGTTACTGCCAATATCCCGATTTTAAAAGAAAAATATCATACCAGTTTAGAATTTTGGAAAACTCAAGTACCAGGGTGCACTCTATCATGTTGCTTCCAGGGGAAATGAACGCGAGAATATATTCCTGAACAAAAGGGACCGGGCGCAGTTCCTTTCCTATCTGGAATCGGCAACGGTCCGCTATGGCGCGCTAATCCACGTCTACTGCCTTATGTCCAATCACTACCACCTCCTGGTGGAGACTCCTCGCGGGAATTTGTCTTATACCGAGTTGCGTTCACGTTGATGTAGCCTGGGGCCTTGTGCCCGACTATGTTTCTTCTACGAACCAGCCGCCAAAGGGCGTCACCTTGAACGCAACTTTGTATGAGTGGGTGCGCGAGAAATTCCTGAAGGCGGCGCAAGCGGACCGTGAATTGCCCGCAGTTCGTCAACTTGCAGGCAGACCGGGGGTCGAGGCGATCCGTTGCGCGGTGGAGGATCTGTTCATGGATGACCGGCCGAAGGCGCGGCGGGTGGGACTGTATCTATGCCGGCGCCATACAGGGCTCAAGCTTAAAGAGATCGGCGCAGCATACGGGGTGGGAGAGTCAGCGGTTACGCAGGCAAGCAGGCGGGTTGCGGAGGAGATGAAACAGAGTGTATCTCTGCGCAAATCTGTTGGAATGCTTGAGAGGGAGCTTGGGTTGTCAAGAGTGTCGGTTTGACCCCGCATGCCCATTATCGGTCTATCACGTGGTTCGATTCACCTGTTTACCTCTTCATAGCTTGGTGCGCCATTGGGCTGGAAGCGGCCTGATCGAGGGCTGAAAATCGCGATCACATCCGATACAACGTGATAATTCAGGAGGTTGGCTGTTTCTATCAGGGAAAATCTGATGGAGCAAAGATCATAAGGCATTAGAACCAATTTTCGACACTCTGGTGAAAGCAGGAATTCGGTGGGTCAACGCAATCGCTGAGTGTTCCTGTAACCTGATCGCAAGGTCGACCGAGGAACTGATGGAGATTCTTTGTGATCTATTTTTGAACCAACGATAACGGGGTTGCGGTGGGGTCGATCATTTTCGCTGCTTCCGGTTGCTATACAGAACGTCATAAATAATTGCACAATGGAACTACCTCCAAATGTCTCAAAGTGGCTCTCATTAAGGGATTATCCATTGAGCAGCGCGCACTTGTTTCCGGCAGCGTGTATAGTTTGAGTTCAAAGCTTTGAGCATTTGCCTCATGAAATCGGGACATGCGACACCTTAAGGTTCGCGAAGTACGCTTGGCCCAACTTTTCCTCACTGGAGTCGGCGGATCGCCCAGAAATCATCTGAACCTCGAATCCCTCCCCTTCTCGATCTGCGATAACCATGCCTCGATCTTTTCCGTAAGTCGCCATTGCCGAGCGCAACAATATGGTCAAACGACCAATGAGGGACACGCGATCAATTCCCTTTGTGGAAACCAGTACGTACACACGATCGGGCTTGGAGTCTGTATAAAATGCCATGTACATCATATTCTCGGTGCCCTCGCTGCTCTTCACTCTATCTATTACATTCGCGAACTGCTCCCCCAAGGCAGTTCGCTCTGCCAACTGAAGATCGCAAAGCTCTTCCTGCATAAGCAGATAGTTTTTTCTATCGTCAGCGGGATCGAACCGAGCAATGGTCTGGGCATCCAGTCCGTCAGAGAAGTTCTTGAGCCGTGTTGCGAGTGCATCTGAAACGTACTCGACTATGCTAGCGAACGTCTGCCGTAGTTGTCCGGCAGAAAGCACAGTTTGCCACTCAGCGTCTCGGGCTGCGCTAGATATTCTTGCGTCCGCATAGCCACCACACCCGGCCAGTGATCCCGCGTTGAGGGTGTAGTACTTGTAGAAAGGTAATTCATGACCAATCATCCGTAGGCTCTTGTGTGAAAGTGTCCTCCGCGCGTCAAGATAGGCCATGATGTCCGGAAAGGCGCGAAGTTCGTTAACCAGGTTGAGGAAGTCGTTCAAAGACACATAGGTAACTGGGATATTGCCCAGCAGCAGGGGGAGTTCGCTGGGCAGCTCAATTACATCATCAAACACCTCGGTGAGGACAACAACATGAGCGACACGGATTGAGCCTTCCTTGAAGTTGACCCGTCCTCTGCGCGAATGCTGACACCAGAAAGGTTCACGGGCGATTGTGTTTAACGCCCCTTTTGCTTGGTTCATGGCGTTTGTAGCATTCTTGATTGTCCACCGCCGTAGCTTATCCCCGGTTCTCGATGACGGGTCGTCTTGGGACTTCATCGACACAAGGATGGCGTTGTCACGTAACACGAGAAGAAAGTCACAGACTTCCTTTTGTTTTCCTCTGTCAATATACTGCGGACTATGGAAGACGCACTCGGCTGTAAGCGGTGTGGACGAGAAACTGTCAACAAACTTTTCTGCCCAAAGTGTTCGCTGCACGATCATCCTTTTCTAGGGTATCGCCAAGATGGCGATGTGTCAACTGGTAGGCGGCATAAACTGTCAGGGTAACTGGCGGCGGGCCTATCCTTCGCGAAGATTCTCGTTCCATATGTTTTCCTCTTTTCAGGGCAGACAAGAAATTGTCCAGTTCAAAAGAGCGTTACCCCGACCATGCCGCAGTGTTACTGAATACACATAGATTGAATGTGTACTATTCCCGCTATGGTGTCAAGAGGATTGTGCCGTCGCCCGACCAGGCACCCAACAGCTACCTATTCCCGTTTCCTCCCTCTCAACTCCAAGCGCTCCAGGTTTCAGCTTTTCTGCGGGATTCCGCGCGGTAAACCGACTGGACAAAGGGAATCATCTCATCTATCCTTTGACGGTGAGGGCATCAGGCCAATACGACATAGAATTATGCACTACCTTTTTAAATAACTGGACAAAATCTTGTGCTGTACGTATTCTAAGGGCTGAAATCAACACCGAGTGCATATATAAAAGTATAAAGGATGATAATGATTTTCTACATTGGGATCATTACTGCTGCCGTTTCTGGTTTACTCCGCATCAGGTCATTGCATGATGTAGTCAAGCGCAGGTACCCCGCGATCACAGACCACCTCATCGACGTTTGTGGTTTTGTCCTACTACTGACAGGTCTATTTCTAACTATTGTGAACTACTACGCTAACAGTTTTACAATTACCTCTCTAAGACTTGAACAGCAAAAACAACAACAAGCCCTTATTGATGAAAAAACATCAATCAAGTCGCTCAACGGAGCTATCTCTATCAAACTCTCGGCGGAGTGGAAGGATGGCAAATTACCGGACTTAACACATATGTTACGGTTTGGTGGCGGAGGAAGCGCCTTTAGCATAACATACGAACTCGAAAATGGGGACATCCTTAAAACTGAATTTGAAGGAATTGATGCACTTCATATCGATCCTATAAGTGGGACTGTAATTACTATACAATTCAAAGCTACTGCTGCGCCAGGAAGTGATATTTTTGGCAAGAAGCCGTCAGATATTGCTGCAGTAAGAGAGATCGGATTTACCCTCGCTGGTTTCAATTCTACTCAGGTAGTTTCACAACAGATAAAGCTCTATGAAGTTGATGTTCAGTTTTTTGCAAACGGAGAAAAGTCATTCGAATGGCACTCAGACCCTCGTGAGGAAACGATAGACATCTCTAAAACGCCTGAACTCCAATCCCCCTGGCTCGTTTGGGTGGGACGGAAAACGGTTGTTCGCGGGCAGTAACCAGCTTTCTGGGGGCCGTTTCAATCATTCTAATTCTGCGAATGGCGAATAGGGTCGGACCTAATGCCATTAACTTAACAAAAATAGCTGTCCTTTCAAATCCTTACGGGTTTCGGGCTAGAGGAGTTTTCAGTTTTCAGTTTTTAGTTGTTTGTTAACTCAAAACTCAAACTCAAAACTCTTTTGGGATAGTGAGGGGTGAAGGGTGAAGGGTGAAGGGTGAATGTTGTCCGGACCGCGGTTCTTTCTGCGATATTCCTGCCGGTCTCTTGGGAATTGGCGTCCCGGTTTTTTTATTGCGCGGGCAAAATTTCCCGCGATAGCGCAAGTCATCGAGCAGGCCATAATGATCAATTAAGGAATTGAGGAATGATCAAAAGCGAGAAGCGGGAAGCAAGAAGCAAGGAGCAGGGAGCAAAAGTTATCAATTGGGGAATTAAAAAATCCCTGAATCCCTAAATCCCTGAATCCCTCAAAGGTTTCACCCTTCCCGCTTATCTTCGGCTCTGAGTCTCGCTAGCTGGCGTTGGGTTTCCTGTTCACTGTTCACTGTTCACTGTACTTCCCGCTTCCCGCTTCTTTCTTTTAATTTTACCACAAAACCCGTCAAAAATCATTTCACCGCAGATCGGTAGTGGGCCATTCTGAATTTAGACGGATTTGTGGCATGCTATGTTCATCGGATGAGCATAGGGGATGGACACAATCGTCTGCCTGTTGTATAGCAAAAAAGTTTTAGTTTCCCCACGCTCCACCCGACTCGTTATAGTGTGGCATGGTGTCACATTTCGTCAAAAAGTGACACGGTGGTACATATTTCCCTTGACTGGCGATCAGGGAGAGGTTAGTTTGACAAACGAAGCCCTCGATTCAAAGGCGGCCACTCAATTTGTCCGCGATGCTGTGAAGTTCGGAGAAATTGACCTTTCGGCGCACGCACGAAAGAAAATGAACGCCAGGAGCTTCGATCTCAACGACTTGCTGCTCGTCCTTTCAAATGGGAAAGTCACTGCTGGGCCGGACTATGACGAGCGTCATCACAACTTCAAGTATTCTTTCACTGGTCCGACTCCGGACGATGATTTGGCAACAGCCATAGTGGTCTTACTTGACCATCGGACAGTTTACGTCGTCACCATGTTTGGAAGTGGGGAGAAGCCATGAGAGCATTAGGGACATGCCCCGCCTGTGGAGCGGTTGAGGTTCGCGAAGAAATCGGGAAACATCATTTTACCGAAAGTGGTCTCAGGAACGTTTGGATCATCAATGTTAGATTTGCTGTTTGCGAGAAATGTGGCGAGAGGACCTTGCGTCTGCCAAATCCAATTGGTCTAATGACGTGTATAGGTGAGGGAGTGATCTTGACCCCAGGACCTCTCTCAGGGAAAGAAATTAAATTTTTAAGGAAAAGCCTTTTTTTGAAAAGTGTAGAATTTGCGAACTTAATCGGAGTTAGTCGGGCTACCGTATCAAGATGGGAACACGGGGCAACATCGCCTGACACATCGAATGACCGGTTAATAAGACTCACTTATGCCAATAAGGTGGGCCTGCAAGAGAGGGCGATTGCAGAGCTTCTTAAACGATTCCAGAGGGAAGATGCTGTCAAAAAGCCGGCAAAATCTGATCTGGACTATTTTTTCCCTCTTTCGGAACAGGGGACACCTTACGAATGTAATATGGCGCACTGACTTATTCCACCAACCTTGCAACATCTTCCATGGTCCAAAGACGGTCCGTAATTCCCGCTTCCATTGCTTAGACGGTCATTTTTGAAAATGCACTTCTAAGGCCCAAATAAGCCATAATTTGAGCACACTATCAAGCAACTTTATCCGGTTAGCTCGGCCCGACCTAATGCCGTTAACTTAAGCAAGTTGCTGAATTATAAGGGCTTTTAATATCGCTCCGTTGACCTAACCTGTCGATCGGAGCAACATAACCCAGATAACTGAGCCAGAAGGAGCCCAAACTCGGACACGTAAGTATGCGAAAGAAAGGCTATTTCTCTTAAGTTAATGGCATTAGGCCCAACCCCTTTGCTCTTTGCTCGTTGTGCTTCTTATAAAGCCTGGACAGGATTATCACTTGCCGGTCTGTTGCACGTAGACACCACCGGCCGCAGTCGTGTTGCCATTTGTAATAGCGACGCTCTGGCTTGCCGGGGTGGTCCAACCAGTAACGGGCTTGAAGGTCACCGTATAATTACCTACCGCAAGACCCCCGAGCGTAGCCGCGCTTGCGTTCCATGAGGCGCCGCCGTTCTCGCTCCACATCGCTCCGGCACTCACCGCTCCTGACGGGGTGATCGTGCCTTTCAGGGAGCCGGTCTGTTGCACGTAGACACCACCGGCCGCAGTCGTGTTGCCATTTGTAATAGCGACGCTCTGGCTTGCCGGGGTGGTCCAACCCGTAACGGGCTTGAAGGTCACCGTATAATTACCTACCGCGAGACCCCCGAGCGTAGCCGCGCTTGAGTTCCATGAGGCGCCGCCGTTCTCGCTCCACATCGCTCCGGCACTCACCGCTCCTGACGGGGTGATCGTGACTTTCAGGGAGCCGGTCTGTTGCACGTAGACACCACTGGGCGCAGTGGTGTTGCCATTTGTAACAGCGACGTTCTGGCTTGCCGGGGTGATCCAGCCCGTAACGGGCTTGAAGGTCACCGTATAATTACCTACCGCGAGACCCCCGAGCGTAGCCGCGCTTGCGTTCCATGAGGCGCCGCCGTTCACGCTCCAGATCGCTCCGGCACTCACCGCTCCTGACGGGGTGATCGTGACTTTCAGGGAGCCGGTCGGTTGCGCGTAGACACCACTGGCCCAAGTTGTTGTGTTGGCATTTGGAATAGGAACGTTCTGGCTTGCCGGGGTGTTCCAACCCGTAACGGGCTTGAAGGTCACCGTATAATTACCTACCACGAGACCCCCGACCGTAGCCCCGCTTGCGTTCCATGAGGCGCCGCCGTTCACGCTCCACATCGCTCCGGCACTCACCGCTCCTGACGGGGTGATCGTGACTTTCAGGGAGCCGGTCTGTTGCACGTAGACACCACTGGGCGCAGTGGTGTTGCCATTTGTAACAGCCACGTTCTGGCTTGCCGGGGTGATCCAGCCCGTAACGGGCTTGAAGGTCACCGTATAATTACCTACCGCGAGACCCCCGAGCGTAGCCGCGCTTGCGTTCCATGAGGCGCCGCCGTTCACGCTCCAGATCGCTCCGGCACTCACCGCTCCTGACGGGGTGATCGTGACTTTCAGGGAGCCGGTCGGTTGCACGTAGATACAACTGTCCACAGAGGTGTAGCCATTTGTAACAGCGACGTTCTGGCTTGCCGGGGTGATCCAGCCCGTAACGGGCTTGAAGGTCACCGTATAATTACCTACCGCGAGACCCGTCAGCGTAGCCGCGCTTGCGTTCCATGAGGCGCCGCCGTTCACGCTCCAGTTCGCTCCGGCACTCACCGCTCCTGACGGGGTGATCGTGACTTTCAGGGAGCCGGTCGGTTGCACGTAGATACAACTGTCCACAGAGGTGTAGCCATTTGTAACGGCGACGTTCTGGCTTGCCGGGGTGATCCAGCCCGTAACGGGCTTGAAGGTCACCGTATAATTACCTACCGCGAGACCCGTCAGCGTAGCCGCGCTTGCGTTCCATGAGGCGCCTCCGTTCACGCTCCAGTTCGCTCCGGCACTCACCGCTCCTGACGGGGTGATCGTGACTTTCAGGGAGCCGGTCGGTTGCACGTAGATACAACTGTCCACAGAGGTGTAGCCATTTGTAACGGCGACGTTCTGGCTTGCCGGGGTGGTCCAGCCCGTAACGGGCTTGAAGGTCACCGTATAATTACCTACCGCGAGACCCGTCAGCGTAGCCGCGCTTGCGTTCCATGAGGCGCCTCCGTTCACGCTCCACATCGCTCCGGCACTCACCGCTCCTGACGGGGTGATCGTGACTTTCAGGGAGCCGGTCTGTTGCACGTAGACACCACTGAGCGCAGTGGTGGTGACATTTGAAATAAGCACGTACTGGCTTGACGGGCTGTACCAGCCTGTAACGGGCTTGAAGGTCACCAGATAAACATCTCCCGCGAGACCCGTCAGCGTAGCCGCGCTTGCATTCCATGAGGCGCCGCCGTTCATGCTCCACATCGCTCCGGCACTCACCGCTCCTGACGGGGTGATCGTGACTTTCAGGGAGCCGGTCTGTTGCACGTAGACACCACCGGCCGCAGTTGTGTTGCCATTTGTAACAGCGACGTTCTGGCTTGCCGGAGTGTTCCAACACGTAACGGGCTTGAAGGTCACCGTATGATTACCTAGCGCGAGACCCGTCAGCGTAGCCGCGCTTGCGTTCCATGAGGCGCCGCCGTTCACGCTCCACATCGCTCCGGCACTCACCGCTCCTGACGGGGTGATCGTGACTTGCAGGGAGCCGTTCGGTGGTGCGGCTGCCTGTGTTACGGTAAAAGTCTTCCCGGCTATGGTCAATGTACCGACGCGTTGGGTAATGGCGGTACTCGCAGCGACGGAATACGTGACGGTCCCGTTTCCCGTGCCCGTTGCGCCGGATACGATACTTATCCAGCTTACATTACTCGCGGCTATCCAGGAGCATCCGGGCGAAGTTACGCCCACTGCGGCATTTCCCCCCGAATAAGCTACAGAAGCGGAACTGGGCGATATGGAATTGTTGCAGGGGCCTTGACTGTATCCTGTGTATGCAATTGAATACCATCCAAACTCGGGGCCGCCATAAATATCTCCCGTTTGCGCTTGTGTCATCTGGGCGAGTTGGCTATAGGCTATCAGGAAGAAACCCCTCGTAGTTACGGTCGGCGGCGTTTGGGTGCCTACATTCGGGTCCGTTGTCCCCCAACCGGTGCCCCAACTGTTCTTCACGATGAAATACTGAGCGGCGTGGTTATAGCCGACGATCTCAATGACGTGTCCGCCCTCTATTACGTTCTGGAACTGTTGTCCGTTTACGTTCTTGATGCCCGGCCCGGTAAAGGAATAAATGCCTCCCGAATAATAGAAGAGATCCGTATAGACGTACATTGTGGTGACCAGCGGGCCGTAAGTATCAAGATAGCTTTCCAAAGCGGAGGCCAAAGTCGTGGCGTTAGCGGCGGTCGTGGCGGTTTGGGGGGACACATATTCCCAGCCCTTGATTGAGTCGGTCTGGCTTTGCCAGAACGGGCATGCCGCATTGGCGCAAGGGGTGTCCGGACCTCCATTCCAATTAAGCTCTGTATAGGGGTAGCAGCTATAAGGCGGAAGACCCGTGCTCAGGATGTAATTGGATGCCTGGTCGTGAAAGCCGCCATAGCAGGTTCCCGCGTTGCTGCACGATAAGAGTATCTGCTCGGAAAGATTGAGAGTAGGCTGTCCAGCCCCGTTTGTACTCATCAGGTACTGAGATTCCAGAGTGGCGGTTGTCCCAAAGGCCCAGCAGCTTCCACAGTTGCCCTGGTCCCTTATGGGGGTTACATAACCATAGGTATTACCAGGGGCGGGTACATTGTAATCCAAAGTCGCCGGGGGTGTTGCCGGCGCCTTCGTAGCAGCTGTGGCTGCAGGCGCGGGGGCCCCTGCCGGAATGCTGGAAGATCCCTTCACCAGGCCAAGGCGCATCCGCCGCTGCTCCGCAGGGAGCTGTGAAATCGATGTTTCAGCGGCCTGCCACCTGGCGCCGCTGCTCTGGATCCGCTCTTGGACCGTCGCAAGTTCCTCCGGCGAAGCGAGAGCCGATGAACTGAAAAACGAAATAAAGAAAAGACCCGACAGGAGCGCAAAAAAATTCCGGCCCTTGGTCATTCTTGCTGCGTACATGGCATTTACCTCCCGACTAGGGGTGAGCTGAGATGAAACCTCTGTCAAGTTTGATTTTGCCTCCCCCACGGCTCTCTGCTTGTGATACCCGCAAACTGAGGTGGGAACTTGAATCCCTGCTTCATGCGTACAATCATGCGTTTAATCTCTTTGTCGGCTTCAGCAAAAAAGAAAACCCGCTTCCTGTGGAGGATAGCGGGTTTACATGGAGGTATGACTATGGTGGCTCTCCCTGGCAACCCCGCTATCTTATCGACCTCTTGATCGACTTAGACCGGAAGCTTTGCGCCCTATCTTCTCAGATAGTTTGCCCTTCAGGCTAGCTAAAGCATCTTTCCCAAAGAACCTGTTACATTAATTAACTGTTAATCTAGAGTACAATTTTTGAAATGTCAAGTAAAAAATACCTGGTTCTAATCCGAAAACCTATAATTTATTAAATTACTAGACCAGTCGACGCTTCTAGCATTGCGGTTTACTTGCTTTTCAAAGATCACGCTCGGGCTGACTTTCGAAACGATTTAACAAAAGTACTATTTCTGCATATCGGGAAAAACCACCAAGAAGAAAACCACCCTGCATTTGCTCCTCTCAATAATACCACATTAGAAGATCAGCGCAGTATCCGTTCGGCAGCTTGATCTCTCATATCCCGCATACTGCCGACGGATCTCAGTTCACATATGGGGAAGCGAGCTTTTTCGGCGGTTTGCCCTTAAGTGATCTGACTCAATATGTATATCGGCAAAAGGTGAACGAAAGATTAATAAAGAATGAATATTTTGATGCGAAAAAGACCATCTTAAAGAAAATAGAAGCTCGTGTTGTTGTAATACCAACTTGCGTTAACTACGCAACGGGGGCCAAGCTGACATCCCCTCGCGAAGCGATTAAAAGCAGGAAGCGAGAAGCAAGGAGCAGGGAGCAAAAGCGATCCATTGAGGAATTGAAAAATCCCTGAATCCCTAAATTCCCTAATCCATAGCCCTTCCTGTTAACCCTGTAAATCCTGTTAATCCTGTAAATCCTGTCTAACAAAGCATTTCTCTCCTTGACCGGACTATGCCCCGCCCCTGCGGTGAACTGGTACCCGGTTTCTACCTTCCCCACTCCAAGGCCGCCAGGGTTCCGCTTTTACATCTTGTGCTCGATCATAAGGCGGCTTGTCAAGGTTGGGGCCAAGGTGCTCTATCATACCTCGCGGAGCCTGGAATTCTTCCATGTTGCGTCGGCTTTTTCCAATCTCGGCGCTCCGCCAGGCGTGGAGTTTGCGCCTGAGCCCCACCCAACACTATGGGACGCGGGAACGAGCTCATCAACTGCGGGGAGGAGGTGTGTCCTGAAATTGCACACCCAGTACCATTGGCGTTTCACTTGTATGTTTGATTGGGAAATCGTATGATTTTGCGGTCTATCGGGTTGTTCAATAATTTTTCCCGGGCAGAATCCGACCCCAAAATGCGGTTCGCGTCCGGTTGGGGGTCAAATTAAGGCATTATTCAGGTTTAATTCAATTTGTCGAGGGGGAGAAACCTTGCCGTGAGAGTAGCCGGTTTTTGTCCCATGACTGATGCGCATCCATTGGCGCAAGCGAAGGCAGCTTTTGACTTGTGTGCTTGGAGTTTGCCCGCGTTTATCGGTTTTTTGCAGATGATCCATGCGGCATATGCCGGCGACGCTCGCTTGAACACTGCGGTGAGCTGTAGGAGATTGGCATGTTGAAATCCTATCTTCGCCTTCTAACGGCCGCGTTTCTGGGAGTTCTGGCTCTCCCTATCATAGTCGTCGCATGCTTCCAGGCCAACAGGTGGCAAGAGTTTGGTCAGCTCTCAAGCCACTGGTGGCCACACGCCTCAGCGTTGGTTCGCCTCTCGCTGGTTTCTGGCTACGCGATTGGCGCGTTCGTAGTTTTCTTCCTTTTGCTCAAGGTCCTCCGGAGTACGCAAGCGTTTCTTGACACGGCCAGCCGCAGACAGGCTGAGTATCTGGACGAACTGCCAGCCTCTTGGACCAAAGGAGCGATCGCCCTGTCGGCCGCGGCGAGCCTGTTTCTTGAACTGGCGATCATCCGATGGCAAAGCAGCGTCTTCCCTATGTTCGCGTTATACAAGAACTACTCCCTCCTGATCTGTTTTGCAGGTTTGGGTTTGGGCTATTCTCTATCCAAGCGGGAATCCATCCCACTCTTCCTGTCGATACCGCTCCAGGCATTCCAGGTTCTGTTCCTGTTGGCGATGCGATATGGACCCGGTAGGGATGCGTTCTGGCTGACGCCGTTTCGTGAACAATTGAACATGGGGGTGGGGATCTCGCAATCCATACCCGTGCTCATTGCTATTTATTCCCTGCTCGCGGTCGTGTTCCTCTTGACGGTTCTGGCTTTCGTCCCCGTAGGCCAGCTCTGTGGTCGACTGATGGCGAAGCGATCAAGCCTGGACGCCTATGGGCTTAACCTACTGGGAAGCATTTTGGGCGTTGCCCTCGTTTCCGGTGTCAGTTTCTTTTGGACGCCGCCGAGTATCTGGTTCTCTATCGCGTTCGTCATGCTGCTCGCTTTTCAGACGTTTGACAGCCGCGTGCTCTGTATTGGCATACTCACCTCATTCGTAGCGCTGGCCGCCTTGGATTGGCCCTTGACACCCGGCTGGGAGAAAATCTATTCGCCGTACCAACTCTTGGAGCTAGTGCCGGGCGATAGGGGCCTGATGTCCATACGCGCGGCAGGACACTACTACCAGCGAGTGCACGACTTATCCATTTCAAGTCAAGACCCGACGGTGAACAGATATCTACTGAAGATAGCTCAATACTATGAACTGCCGTACCGAATCTACGGTAGGAGCGCGGGAAGAGTTGCCGTGGTTGGGGCTGGTACGGGCAACGACGTTGAGGCCGCATTGCGGTGCAGCGCCGAGCATGTGGATGCAATCGAAATCGATCCAGCCATTCTGAGGTTGGGGCGTCTTTATCAGCCCGAGCATCCGTACGACAACCCTCGCGTGACGGCCGTTGTCAACGATGCTCGAACGTTTATGCGCGCCACAACAAATCAGTACGATATGATCGTCTACGGGCTCCTCGACTCTCACACACTGTTAAGCCAGGCTTCTAGTGTCCGGCTGGATTCGTTCGTATACACCGTGCAGGGCATCCGCGAGGCACGGGCCCGGCTCAAGGAAGGCGGGCTGATTAGCCTCTCTTTCTGCATGATGTCGAAGGAGATTGGCAGGAAGATCTTTCTCATGATGCAGGAAGCCTTTGACGGAAGACCGCCCGTCTGCATTCGCGCGGGATACGACAACTCGGTGGTGTTCCTGCAGAGCGCCGGGAGGGCCCCACCGGTTGATCCGGCGCTCCTTCAGGATGAAGGGTTTGATGATATAAGTGCATTGTATGCGAATCCGGAGATTAAGGCCGACGTTTCGACCGACGATTGGCCATTCCTCTATATGCCCCGCCGCGCTTATCCAACGTCTTACCTGACGCTCATGGGGCTGATTCTTCTCGTGTCGTTGTTGACTATCGGCAACTTCTTTGGTCAGAAGCCCGTGCTAAGTCATGTCGCGTTCCTGTTCCTGGGTGCCGGTTTCATGTTGGTCGAGACCAAGGCCATTACCGAGCTGGGGCTGGTGTTCGGTAATACCTGGCATGTGATTGGCTTGGTCATTGCCGGAACGTTGGTCATGGCCTTTCTGGCCAACGCATTCGTCCGGCGATTCCGCGTGTCACGACCCTTCATTCCTTTCGTCCTGCTTGTCACGAGCCTTCTCCTGGGCTACGTAATCTCGCAGCGTGTCGGATTCGGTTCGTCTGTCATCGGCAAGCTGGCAGCCATCGTGGTGCTGACGGGTCCCATGTTCTTCTCGGGGATCGTCTTCTCGTCTCTCTTGGCGCGGGTGGGCGACATAGCAGGTGCGATGGCCATCAACCTGCTGGGGACCATGATCGGCGGTGTGCTGGAGTATAACTCCATGTATTTCGGCTTTGGGTTCCTGTATCTGTTGGCCGCGTTTTTATACCTGCTGGCATTCGGTTCCTGTTATGTCGGCCGAAGGACCGCCGTCTCCTAAAGAGTCCACTGGCGCAACGGGGTCGGACCAAGCCAACATCTCCTCGCGAAGCGATTAAAAGCAGGAAGCGGGAAGCAAGAAGCAAGGAGCAGGGAGCAAAAGCGATCAATTGAGGAATTGAAAAATCCCTGAATCCCTAAATTCCCTAATCCATAGCCCTTCCTGTTAACCCTGTAAATCCTGTTAATCCTGTAAATCCAGTCTAACAAAGCTTTTCTCTCCTTGACTGGACTACGCCCCGCCTCTGCGGTGAACGGGTACCCGGTTTCTATCTTCCCCACTCCAAGCCCTCCAGGGTTCCGCTTTTTTGCAGGACTCCGCGCGGTAAACCGGCTGGACAAAATCCCGCTTGTCTGATTTCAAGTAATATCATCTCTGGTGCGCCTGTCGAGGGGATGTGTTATATAGGATAGAGGAGCAGACGGAGGCTCCACCTATGACAGAAGAGCAGAAAATAAGCCGGAATTTGAAGGCTGTCGAAAATGCCGTGGCCCAGCAAACGCTTGAAGGGCTGGAAGTCCCGCCGGACGTTGTCGAAGAAATGAAACGGGCTGCCAGGGGCGAAATCGAGATTGAGGAAGGTATCCGCAACACAGTCCGCAGGTTTACGCATGGCAAAGTACGAAGGGGAAGACCATTACCTTGATCCCGAAACCGGCGTTCTCAAGAATAAACTCGGCATCGGAGACGAAGATGAGCTAAAGAAGGCCGAGGCCTCTTTAGTGGCTTGGCGGAGCTTTCAGCTTGCCGAAAAACCTATACAGGGTCATTTCGACCTTGAGCACCTTAAAGCTATTCACAAGCATCTGTTTCGCGACATGTACGAATGGGCGGGCGAACTCCGGGACATCGACCTTGCCAGGGATAACAGTTATTTTGCCAATCACCCGCACATTGTTAGTGCGGCGCACCCGGTTTTCGAAAAGTTGGCCAGGGAAGGCTATCTGAACGGATTGGACGCCGCGGCATTCAGTATGCGAGCGGCCTATTATCTTGGAGAGATCAATGCCCTGCATCCCTTCCGCGAAGGCAACGGCAGAGCACAACGGGAATTCATCAACCACTTGGCCTACAAGAAGGGCTACTTCATTGAATGGAAGAACATAAGCCAAGAAGACATGATTCAGGCTTCAATAGAGTCCTTCCGTCAGGGCGACAACACAAAGTTTGCCGCATTCATCCGTGATAATCTGCGGAAGCTTCCAGTCTCCGACCCCAATAAAGCGGCCGCGTCCAAGAAAAGAGAAAAACATCTGGAGCCGCGCTAAGGCTGAAACCGGATTACCCGCGACTGGGTCGGGCCAAGCTAAAATCTCCTCGCAAAGCGATAGAACCAAGGGGAGTTATTTTTTTCTCTTCACCCCTCACCCATTACCCCCATAAGCGCTAACTTAAGCGCAGCATCGTTCCAGCGAAAGCGCTGCGAAAATCGGAAGAAGCCTCTTGTTCGTCATTCCGGCGCAGGCCGGAATCCAGTTAAACGAGCGTGTGATACAAATCCTCCCAATTGGGATTCGCACTCTCAATTAGCCGCATTTTCCACCTTCGCTTCCACTCTTTCAATCGCTTCTCCCGCTGAATGGCCGACTCCATGCTCTCATGCGGTTCGTACCAAACCAGGTTATGAACACCATAGCTTTCTGTAAACCCTTCCACCAGATTGTTCCTATGCTCCCAAATCCTCTTGACAAGGTTTGAAGTCACACCAATGTAAAGGGTACCATTTCTTTTGCTTGCCAAAATGTATACCGCAGGTTGCTTATTCATTGCGCTTTCCTGGATTCCGGCCTTCGCCGGAATGACAAGGGAAAGACCTCAGTCATTAAGTTAGCGCTTATGCCCATTACCCCTCACCCCTTCGCCTCCATCCCAAGTTTTCTCGGCAAGGCAATTGGAAAAAGAAATCTTGCATGGTGTATTTATATTGTGTAAATACGACAAATGCGTTATACTTGGACTCAAGAAAAGTACCGCCAGAATCTTCGACGGCATGGAATCGCCTTCGAGGATGCACAGCGGATTTTCGAGGGGCTGACGGTCGAACGGATTGATGACCGTTTCGATTATGCGCGAGGTCCGCGTGTACGCCATTGGCCTTGTGAACGGCATAGAAATCACGGTGATCTACACCGACAAAGGCGATGACGAAAGACGCATCATATCAGCGTGGAAGGCAGAACCCCATGAAAGACGCACCTACTGGAAAAAAATTGAAGGCCGCTAAGGGTACGGATTGGGAGCGGTTGCGCGGCAAGAGCGACGCTGAAGTGCATGCTGCTGTCAAAGCTGATCCTGACGCACGTCCTACGGACGAAGATTTCTGGAAGGATGCCAAGGTCATTTTGCCGCGCCGCAAGGAAGTCGTGACAATACGGCTCGATGCCGATCTGCTTGACTGGCTTCGGCAGCAACCCGGATATCAGACAAGGATCAACGCTATTCTGCGCAGCTACATGAAAGGCCACCAAAACGAGCACCATCACAACTAAACCGGCAGTTAACTGCCGGCTTTCATTTGCCGGATGAATATTGACCCATGGCTTGCGCCCGGGCCGGAAGGCTTGGGCGCTTCTTTTCTCAACGCAACGGGGTCGGGCCAAGGTAACATCTCCTCGCGAAGCGATAGAACCAAGAGGAATTATTTTTAACTGCTCCCTGCTCCCTTCCCGCTCCCCGCTCCCTGCTCCCCGCTCCCTGCTTCCTGCTCCCCGCTTCCCTGCTTCCCGCATCCGCGCCTCCGCGTGAAACCCGTCTTCCCGCTCACCCTTCACTCCTCACTGTGATCCAGCACTTGTCTGACTCTTGCCGCAAGATCATCCCTTCCGAAAGGTTTCTGAATGAAATTTAGTCCTTCGTCCAGAATGCCGCGATGGGCTATCACATCGGAGGTGTAACCCGACATATACAGGCACTTCAGGTCCGGGCGGATGGCGCTGAGCTTTTCCGCCAGTTCCCGGCCGTGCATCTCCGGCATAACCACGTCCGTGATCAGCAGGTGGATATCTTCCGGATGCTCCTCGACAAGATTTATGGCGTCTACCGGAGTCCGTGCCGCAAGCACCGTGTAGCCCAGATTGTCGAGAATCATCTTACCGAGGTCCAGTATTGCCTCGTCGTCCTCGACCAGCAGGATGGTTTCCGTACCTGTCGGACACTCGCCGGCCTCCTCCTCAGATGGGACCAGTGCGGTTTCAGCCTCGATCCGCGGCAGGTAGATCTTAAACGTGGTTCCTTTCCCCGGTTCGCTGGCAACATGAATAAAGCCGTCGTTTTGTTTAACGATGCCGTAGACGGTGGACAATCCCAGCCCGGTTCCCTTACCCACCTCCTTGGTGGTAAAAAAAGGCTCGAAGATATTCTCGCAGACTTCCTTACTCATACCCGCTCCGGTGTCACTAACCGTTAGCAGGACGTAATCTCCGGGAATGAATTCGGGGGTCTCGGCCGAATTGGAACCATCGATCACAACATTCTCAGCCCTAATGGTGACGGCGCCAACTCCTGAAATGGCATCGCGGGCATTGACAGTAAGATTGGCCAGAATCTGGTCCACCTGGGAGGGATCAATTTTGACTTTCCAAAGATCCAGTCCCGGCGCCCAGAGAAGGTCGATATCCTCGCCGATGAGCCGCCTCAACATCTTGAGAATACCCGAGATCGTTTCGTTCAGATCCATTATCTTCGGGATGGCGGTCTGTTTGCGGGCAAAGGCCAGCAGTTGCCGGGTAAGGTCCGCTGAACGTAGGCCCGCTTTAAGGATCTCCCTGATGTTGTGCTGGAGTTTGTCATTGGAAACGTCCTCTTGCAGGGCCATTTCCGCCCGGCCGATGATCACGCTCAGCATGTTGTTGAAATCGTGCGCCACGCCGCCGGCCAGCCGTCCCACCGATTCCATCTTCTGGGCCTGGAAAAGCTGTTCCTCAAGTTTTTTTCTTTCCTCCTCTACCCGCTTACGCTCGGTAATGTCATGTGCAAGGCTCAACATATATTTCTCCCCCGCTATATCGATCACCTCCGCCGAGATAAGCGCATCCCTGATCTCACCGGATTTCCTGACGAGCTGGGTTTCAAAGTTCCGTATCCTGCCTTGCTCTTGCAGTATCTTGAGTACCTTCGCCCGGTCTCCGGGATTAGCCCACGTTCCCAGCTCCCACGGCTTGTGGCCGATGATCTCCTCGCGTGTGTAGCCTAATAAGCCCAGGAATGCATCATTGGCGTCGACGATTACGTCGTCGCTAAGGCGGGTGATACTGGTGCCGACGGGAGTGGAGCGGAAGAAGTTGGAGAAACGTTCCTCGCTCTTGCGCAACGCATCTTCGGCCAGCTTGCGCTCCGTAATGTCCGAGTAAGTTCCCAGCACACCAATCACCTGGCCGTCCTGGTCAAACATGGGCACCTTGCTGGTGATCAGCCAAGCCTGAGAACCATCCGGCCTGATTTGCGCTTCTTCATAGTTGAGCTTGGCCATGCCGCTCTCCATCACCTCACGATCATCGGCACAATAGAGGTCGGCATTTGCTGCAGAGGACGTATCGTAAGAGGTCTTGCCCACAAGCTCAGCCGGGTCATTATAGCCGCAGTCCAGGACGAAGGGTTTGTTGCAACCAAGATAGACCGAGTTTCGATCCTTCCAGAACACCCGCTGTGGAATGTTGTCCAGGACTGACCGGAGCATCTGACGCGAATTGAACAGCTCGTCCTGCACCCGTTTGCGCTCGGTGACGTCACGGGTAATGAAAATCATACTCATTGCGCTGCCGTCGGCAGAATGAATGACAGCGGCGTTGACCTCTCCGATAAAGCGGGTCCCATCCTTCTTGATCAGTGTGTATTCAGTAGCTGTGAGCGTTCCTTCCGTCAGGAGACGCCTTATATTCGCGGACGCCTTTTCCTGGTCTTCCGGCGCAACCCAGGATAATAGACTGCGTCCAAGGATCTCGTCATAAGACCATTGTCCAAACATCTGCATGGCCTTAGGTGAAGTGAAGGTAAGCACGCCATTCAGGTCCACCATCGAGATCGGGTCGGGGGATAAGCTGACAAGCGTCCGATACAACTCCTCGCTCTCCCGCAGTTCCTCCTCCGCCCGCTTACGTTCGGTGATATCATGTATGACGCCGAATACCACTCGCTTCTCGGGAGAATATTCCGCTATGGATTGGATATTATTACGGGCGGCGAGAAACTGCACAAAAATGGCCGGTCTGAAAGTGCACAGTGATGTGTTGAGGACATGATTCAGCATCATTGTCCCATGTTCGGGGCAAACGAATGCGTGGTCCACTTGATTTTGGGTCAAGGAAACCCCGCCGTATCAATACTGAAGTTGTTCTAATTATTTCTCTTTTCTTCGATAGCTTGTCCCCTCCATTATGAGGACCTCGGAGCGATGAACGAGTCGGTCGGCAATCGCTGCGGCGGCGGTGGTTGAGTCAAAGATTTTCCCCCAGTCGGCAAACGGCAGATTTGTGGTCAGAATGGTTGAGCTTTTCTGATGCCTTGCGCTGATGACTTGGAAGAACAGGCTTGACCCTTGCTCGCCCAGGGATAGATACCCGATTTCGTCTACCACAAGGAGGGCCGGGAATTGATAATAATGGAGTTTTTTCAGCAGCGAGCGGTCGGCCTCTGCCGCTATGAGGTGATTGATCATCTCCATGGCGGTGGTGAACAGGACCTTCACGTTTGCGTTGCATGCCGCTGAGGCAATGCATTTTGCAAGGAAGGTTTTCCCGGTCCCCGGATTTCCGATCAGGATCACGTCCATGTGCTCGCGCACAAACTCCAGGTCGAGCAGACTCAGGATGCGATTTTTCTGCTCCTTTCGCGATTTATGATGGTCAAAGTCAAACTGATCGATGGTGACTCTGTCTGGGAGCTTCGATTGTTCCCACTTAAGTTTTACTGGCGCTCTGCCAGCGCCTTTCCAGTTCGAGGTCTGCCAGCCGGTTAAGGGAACTCGCAATGCTTAAGTTTTTCTGGGCGGCATCGATCAACACTGAATCCAGATGTTGAGCCATGGCCTTCAGACTGAGCCTGGAGAGTTTTTCCTTAAGAGTTTCGATTTCAGTCATGGTTTTTTCTCTTCCTGACCACAAAGGCGTCATATTCGGCAAGCATTGGCTCCTGAAGACGGATGCGGTTTAGATTTTCCTCCTTGAGCACCACCGGAGGATGCTGCCTTTGTGGGGTCATCTCCTGATAAAGAATGTTTTCGATATAGTCTGCGCCGTAGGCACGGTGCAAAGCGGCCCTTTTCATAGCCTCAATCAGAGCGTGGGGGCCGTATTCGTCTTTTAACTGAAGGAGACGTTTAAGATTTTTCTTAAGAGAGTGTTGTGTAGCCGCCAGATGTTCCAGATAGGATTTTGCCTCCTCACCAAGGCTCATCAGCACTGCGGCGTCTTCGGAAAGCCACCGCTTGTGCATCTGTTTGCGTGCGGCCTCGGCATGGGAAGGCAGCTCGATCCTTTGGTATTTTTCCCACGAACGCTTGTGAACGGCGACCGACTTCTCCCTGAAGTAAACCGTGACGGTTAGGTGGTCAGCCTTGACGACGACCTGTCTTCCTATAAGCCAGGGCGGGAGCGTATATCTGTTTCCATCGAACAGAAACGAGAAGTCGGAGTGGACCTTGGCCGTGGCGCTGTCCCGGCAATCCGGCAGTGTTTCAGGCAGAGGTGTCAGACTGGCCGGCCTGAACCTTTTAACCGGTATTTCCCCTGTTGTGCTGTGGATTCTCACGTTTGCTACGTGGTCCCTCCAGTGATTGGCCTGGGATTGGACATCGGCAAGGTCTTTGAAGGATCTTAGCGGCCAGAAGTTGTGGCGAATGTAGTGAATGGCCCCCTTCTCCACTTTTCCTTTTTCATGAGCCTGGCCGACGTTGCAGGCAAATGGTGTGATCTTAAAGGGCCGAAGAAAGCCGAGAAACGCTTCGTTAAAGCGGATGAGCGGGCCATCGCGCTCCAGGACTGCTGTCAACATGTTATCGTGTACGAGTTCCCTGGGAGTCCCGCCAAAAAAACGAAACGCATTCAGGAGGCAGCGGTGCAGGGCTTCCTGCTTCTGGCTGTGGGTGAACTCCAGGTAGACAAGACGGCTGTGGCACTCGATCACGGCCATGCAGTAGAGTTTGCGGCTTGTTTTTTCGTAGAGAAGAGATCCAAAGTGCCCCCAGTCTATCTGGAACTGCTCGCCCGGAGAAGACTCAAAACGGATAAAGGCTCTTTTGACAAGAGCTTGTCTTCGAACGGTCCGCAGATAATCTTTTAAAATGGTGATGCCACCACTGAAACCCAAAGGCGCCAGGCGCTGGCGAATAACCGGCGCACTCGCCTCCGGGTCGGCCTGCAGCATTTTGGCAATGGCATCCTTGAACGGATCGAGCATGCTCGGCCTTTTGATGCTCACTTTGGGCGCATTTGGCTCATTGAGGTACTTCATTACCGAGCGGCGGTTGAGTTGAAGTGTCTTTGCAATCCGAGAAACAGACAGACCAAGGTTGTCCAACCGATGTATCTCGAAGATAGTGCGCTGGTTTAGCATGTCTTTTTTCCGAAGGCGTTTTCGAGAATCTGAGAGATGGTGGCCGGATCGTGCCTTTCCATATCCTCCGGTGTCCTGAGTAAAACAGTGGGCCGTTTTGCCGGGGTGTCCGGAAGGCGGAGCACCTGGAAAAGAGCTCCGTCAAAGGCGATCAGTTCTTTTTCAATCAAACCGTTTCTTGCCTCCAGGTAGTCTTCGACCGGCATCTGTAAGCAGGAGCAGATTTTGTCGTAGGCGTAGTAGGAAAGCCCATATCTGTCGGAGACCATAACAAGAAAGAAGTAGAGCAATAGCTCAGAGTGCGTCAGGCTCCCGAAGAAGCCGTCTCTAACAAAGCGGTGCTCGATTGCAGCAAAGCTTCCCTGGATTTTCCTCGTTTTGTCGGGGCATAGAATCTTCTTTTTGATCATCTTCATACTCCTTTTCGGGCCAGCATATCGAAAAGCACGCAGAAGGCTATCGAGTCCTATTTTGCAATCAGGGTCAAGTTACCGGAATCAAAAGAACTTTTTGCCTTAACGCGTCCATCTTTGCAACCTCCGGCACCAGGTGATAAGTCCCCGCTATTACAGGGAAAACCTGTCTTGACGCGTCCATCTTTGCAATCATGCCGCGCCTTTTCCCGTTTCGATGTCTTTGAAGAAGACGGTTTCGCTCAGTTGAGCGCGGATGGGCAGTTCGATAAAGACGCCAATAAGCGGGATGCCGGGTGCCCCATTGCCTGTCGCATTCTCGCTGGTTCGCCCGATAGTCAGGGTCTGATGTCAGTTTTTGCTTTTGCCACGAATTTTTCCGAGCTCGCTGGCAAGGCTTATCGCTGCAGTACCGCTGGTTCTTCACACGCGGATTGGGTTCAAAGAGGCGCCGGCAATGGGCGCAACGAATCCTGGAGATCATGGTTTTCCTCCCGAAGAAAAACCATAACCCGCAGAATCACTGAGGAAGAAAAAGGGGAGGAATAATAAGAATCAAAACCAGGGAAGAAAAAGGACTTCGCAGATGCGAAGGGAGGAAGTAGCTGTGTAAATTCCGCCGCCCACGGTGAGCACTTTCTCAACGGCTAAAACTGTGCGCTCTTTTCCCGGCGATAATAGGATATCGACGATCTTCCCGTCGATAGGCCTGCGGATCTTAAATTCCACGTTATAAGGTTTGCCCTCCTCAATGAGTCCATTAAGGGCCTTGTCGAGCATGCCGCGATACTCCGGAAGGGGGATCCCCTGTACTTCGGGTATGGACCAGTCGTTGCCTTCCAGCCCGTAAATGATCCTCGCCCCCTCGGAGCCCTTAACTTGATCGCGCTCCAGGATAAACTCCCAGTTGCCGAAACGGGCCACCACTTCCGCCCTGCGAAGATGAGCTTCGCTGCGCCCCAGCGCATCCTCGGCCTGCCTGCGTTCCTCTACCTCTTTCCTGAGTTCCGCATTGACTTTGACCAGTTCGGCAGTACGCTCCTCTACCCTCCTTTCCAGACTAAGATTGGCTTCCTTTAGCGCTTCTTCGGCCTGCATTTGAGCCTTACGCAGCCGAAGCACCCCTATGCCATAAGAAAGATTACCGGATAGTTTCACGAGGAATTCAACTTCTTCCGTATCGAAAGCATCCGTTTCCGAGGAATAGATGGTAAGGGCTCCCAGCCTTCGTCCATCGAGAAGGAGAGGAAGACCTATGACTGAAGCATAGCCTCGCTTTGAAGCCTCTGCCTTCCAGGGTGCAAACTCCGCTTGATTGCCAACGGAACGAATGATGCAAGGAATGCCTGTGCGGATGCAGGTACCCGTGGGACCCTTTCCCCTCTCGGTATCTTTCCAGGTGACCTTAACCGTCTCAAGATACTCTTTCTCATAGCCGTACAGCGCAACAGGTGTGACCGTTTGATCCCGGTCCTCTTCGGCCCATCCCACCCATGCCATCCTGTAGCCACCCACACCCACCACAATGTGACAGATCTCGCGCAGCAGCTCCAACTCATCTTTGATATGGATCACCGCATGATTACACTCGCTCAGTGCCTGGATCACCCTTTTGGCCTTAATCAGCTCTTCTGTCTTCCGCTGCCGTTCCATCGTCTGGCGGATGGAGCGCTCAAGAAGGGTGGCGCTTAGCTCGCCTTTAGTAAGCCAGTCGGCTGCTCCCTTACTCATGACCTCAAGATTCAGATCGTAGTTTCCATGGCCGGTCAAAAAAACAATCGGAGTCATGGCGCCACGGCTTAAGGCCTCTTGCATGAGTTCAAGCCCATCGCGCTCATTAAGCCGATAGTCCAGCAGGCAGACATCGAACTCATTGGAAAGGATTGCATCCAGTGCAGCTCCGTAATCTGAAACCCACTTGAGGTTATATTCTATGGAGGAGATATCTATGAGCAGGTCCCGGACGACTATGTAGTCGTCCTCATCATCATCGATGAGAAGAACCCTTATGGGATGGCTCTGCATATTCATCCAGGCTCCATTGGAATTGGCCGGCTGTTGAAATAGGGGTTCAAAGTCACGTCATTTTTCCCTGGTCGGTTTTTCTGAAATCGCTCTTTGACATTCTATGCGTTCCTTTACGAAGCCGTTCTCTCATCCGTTCGTTTCCGGGCTATCCTAATAGTGATTTCGACTCTCTGTCAAAGGCCATCCCAGCAAGACATGTGCCGACTGACATCATATGGGAAAACCTGGCGCAAAGCAAGCCTCCGACAGGTTTTCCATGCGACTGCCGGCCGTTCCCGCCACCTCGTCTTATTTTTGTGGAGTAAATATTTTAACGGGATAAAAAGTTGCATCCATGCGTTTCGACAGGAAAAAAACCCGCCCGGTGCGGCAGGAAAAGCTCGATGAAAGTGAATGCTTTAATTATGCTGATATGGCGGGCCAAAGGCAAGGGAGAAAAGAAATTAAGAAGACCCCTTTCAGGCAATCAGGGCTTTTGGCATCAAGTGCGCCGGGCGGCAATCCACATGAGGTTAAAGTAATCCGACCAGTGCAGCGTCAACTAAGTTCCGATAGGTAAGAACCTACAGCCCGTCATTCCGGCGCAGGCCGGAATCCAGTGTCTTTTCAGTTGGTTAAAAGCACTGCACCCCGGCCCCCAGACTAGACACTTCCGGGGCAGGCTTCGCCGGGGTGACGATTCCTTGCAACATGTGATAACTTAGTTGACGCTGCACTGGTTTTCCGGCTACGCCTCAATCGGCTTGATAATCAAAACCAGGCCCAACACTACGAATACCATGGTATCGGCTGCAGGCCCCCAGAACCTGCCGGTGATGGACATGACCATCCCCAGGGCAAAGGCAGCCAGAAAAGTACCTCTGATGCTTCCCATTCCTCCAACTACGACCACCGCAAAGCAGATCAACAGAACCTGGAATCCCATGTAGGGATTTACCGCAGTTATAGGCGCATATAATACACCCCCGAGCGCCGCCAGGGAGCTGCCCAGGGTGAAGGCGACGGCAAAATATTTATCTACATTGATTCCCAGGCTGGCTAACGCCTCCCTGTCTTCCAAACCGGCAACGATGATCTTGCCGACCACGGTGCGGCCGAAGAAGAGTTCCAGTCCGGCAAAAATAAGCAGCGCAATCAGAATAATGATGAACCGATAGATTGGAAGCTCCACGCCCAACAGGGAAAATGAGGCGCCGACGGGATCGGATAACGGAATGGGGATGGCGCCCCAGATCCACTTGATGGCATCCACCCCGATGAGGAGGACGGCATAGGTGGCAATGATGGCGTAATCAATGGATTGTCCGTAGAGTGCCCGGATGACGAAACGCTCGATCAGGTAAGACAATGGGATTACGGCGGTTACGGCGATAACGGCCGAGACGAAAAATCCCACCCCCAATACCTGCATGACGGTCACCAGGATATAGGCGCCCAGAGTATAAACCAAGGCATGCGCAAAGTTTACGATCCGCATGGTTCCGAAGGTCAGGGACAGTCCAATCGAGATAATGTAAAGGATCCCCCCCACGGTCAACCCGTAGGCCAGCGTGCTGATCATCGGCTCAGCTCCGAGTGAGATTTCGACTCCCCGGCCGGCCTGTCGTAGCGCTTGAAGCAGGCCGCCACATAACCCCACACCCCGCTTCTAAACTTGAACACCAGCAGAAGCAGGACCACCCCCAAAAACATCTCCCAACGCTGGATGTAGTTGGGCAGGTAATTGCTGATCAGCTTGTAGCTGACACCGCCCACCAGCGCGCCATAAACGCTGCCCGCCCCACCAATGAGGCTGGCAAAGATCACCTCCACACTCCTGAGGGGATCGATGAAGCTCGTGGTCACATAGCTGTAGTTGATAATAAACAGTGCCCCGGCAAAAGCGGACAGGGTGGTCGAGAGGATAAAGGCCGCCATCTTGATGGCAAAGGTGTCATAGCCCAGGAACTTCACCCGGGTTTCGTTTTCCTTGATACCCCGAAGGAGGATGCCGAAAAGGGAGTTCGTCAGCCTCCGAACTAAAAATATGACCGCGAGCAGACACACGAAGGTGAAGCAGAAGACTATCGTGCGGTTGGAAAAGTTGAATATCCATATTTTTTTAAAGGAGGCGGACATGCCGTCTTCGCCCCCGGTCCAGTGCGGGAATGCCACCAGGACCAGGAAAAATCCCAGCTGATTCAGGGCCAGGTTAATGAGCGCAAAACATGCGCCCGTGGTGCGCACTACGATAGGTCCCAAAATAAGCCCGATCGCCGCCCCTGAACTCACTGCGATCAGTAGCGCCAGAAAAACATTCCCCGACAGATACTCCCCTGATATGGCAAAGGCATACGCCCCCACTCCCAGATAGAGCATATGGCCGAACGACAGCCTGCCCATATGGCCATACAGCAGATCATAGGCCAGCACGAAGATGCAGAAGATCATAAAGTCAATGCTTCGCTCCATCGAGATAACAGGCGCCAGCAGCAGAAAGAGAACTGCAATGACTAGCACATCAAATTTCCGCAACATTCTGAGGGTGGCATTGAGCATGGATTTTCCGTCAGTAAGGGAGCGGCCGTTATGCGTTACAAATAAGTCTCCAGATAAGCTTGATTTTGGACGTCGGCCGGATCGGAAAGCTCAGCGGCTATGTGTCCTTCCTTCATGCAATAGATCCGGTCAGCGAATCTGGAAACCACGGAAAGATTCTGTTCAACGATGACCATAGACACTTCGTTCCTCAAAAGTTCAAGGGCTTTCAAAACCTCTTCGATGGCCCCGGCGGCCAGACCTTCCGTAGGCTCGTCGACAAGGAGAAGGCGAGGTGAGCCCACTATCGCCCGGCCGATGAGCAGGAGTTGCCTTTGGCCTCCCGAAAGGCCTCCTGCCTTGCTTGCCAGGAACATGGATATCTTGGGGTAGACCTGGGCTACCAGATCTATGGCATCGATGAGCCTCACTTTGGCGGCGTAAGCAGCCAGTTCGATATTCTCTCTGACCGTGAGTTTGGTGAACACCCGTTTGTCCTGAAACACGTACCTCACACCCAGACGAGCTACCTTATCGGGAGGCCTTCCGGATATTTCCTCCCCATCAAATTTGATAGCGCCGCTTAAAGGACGAAGAAAACCGGCAATGGTCTTCAACATGGTGCTCTTGCCGGCTCCGTTACGACCAACGATAGAAACGACTTCCCCATGCCTGGCGTGCAGGGATACCTCCGAGAGAACCCGGGCGCTCCCGTAAAAAACATCGATCCGGTCCACCGACAATAACATTCTACGATCCTTGAGGCATGTTTGGGGGGCGGCAAGTCCGGTCGCCCCAATAAACTCGCCGTACCGCCTCGTCGCACAGAACTGATTCGGGAAGGCCATGCGCAATAAACCGGCCCTCGTGCATGACGCTCAAACGCGTAATGAGACCCATGATGCGGGTAATTTTGTGCTCAATGATCATGAGCGTGAACTCATCTTTTATCCGGTGGATCAGATCGAGTACATCGGTAATCTCCACCTCACTCAGGCCGGAAAACGGTTCATCCAGCAGAAGCACCCGAGGTCTTAGAGCCAGTGCCATGGCGATTTCGAGTTTACGTTTATCGCCATAGGAAAGTTGTGAGGTGGGCAGATTCATCTTCTTGGCAATACCCACTCTCTCAAGGGCATAACTGCATTTATCTACAATGTGAGGAGGATGGGGATCGCCCAGGAGGCGCCACAGCAGTCCTTTGGATTCCGCCTGAGAGTGAATGATCGATATGACGAGATTGTCGAGAACCGGCAAAGAATCAAGAACAGAGACCAATTGAAACGTTCGTATCAATCCGAGAGCAACCCTCTTATGGGTGCTCTTGTTGGTGATATCGGCGCCGAGGTAAGTAATGGTTCCTTCAGAAGGAGGGAAAAGGCCGGTGAGGAGATTGAAAAAAGTTGACTTGCCGGCGCCATTGGGTCCAATAATACCCGCAACCTCTCCTTTCCGGAGTCTATAGTCCACGCCGTCAACCGCCGTAAAGTCGCCAAAACGCTTAGTAATTCCATGACTTTGGAGAAGGGCCTCTTCTGGCATCATGGGTTCCTTTACAGTATGCAGGCGGCAGCGTGTCATGTAAAGAGAGGTCAGGATAGGACCAATGGATCCTTTTCCTGACCTCAAGGTGAGATTCAGGCATCAACGGTCTAAGAGACCGGTTGCCGGGGTTAGTATCCCAATGACTTTAAGGACGGCAGGTAATCTTCACCGGTATAAGCGCCGATGACCTTCACCAAGTCCCACTTGGGGTCTTTGCGTTCTGACGCACCTTTGCCCACCACTACGAAGGCATTGTATTTGAAGATCGGTTGGTGGTCCTCACGCCAGGTCCCTTTGCCCTTCATCGATTCGAAGGTGGGATTTGCCATGATGGCCTTGGCGACGGCCACGCCTTGATTGCTCTGGGCAATGGACAGGCCCCGCAGGGCTTCCCTGGTGCCGGTGTAAGCCATGGCCGAATAGGGATCGGGAGGATACCCGTATGCCTTGGTAAACTTGGCGGAAAAGGCGCTGGCCTGCTTCACGATGGCTTCATCCGGAAAGCCCTTTAAATCATAATACCAACTCATGAGGGAGTAGACGCCTTCCATAGCCTCGGGAGGCACGCCGCTGCCAAACACATTCGTCATCCAATCGAACCAGATCTTAGTCTTTTTCTTCAGGCCGGTCTCGGAGGCCTGCTTGAGCACGTTGATCGCGTCGGTGCCCCAGTGCGCCAGCATGACGATCTCAGGTTTCATCTCCATGATTTTCGTCATGTAAGGCGTGAAGTCACTCGTTCCCACCGGCGACTCCAGGTACGTTACTGCGATGCCCATTTTGTCGAAAGCATCCTTGGCGCCGCGCCATTGATCCTGGCCAAAGGCATATGCTGGACCGAAGAAGACGATTTTTTTCAACCCCAATTTGTTGGCAATATAAGAAGCCCCGGCGTAACCGATAGAATAGGCGCAGCCGTGCACGGCAAAGGTGGTGGGCGCCATCTCCCCTTTCTCAAACATCTTCAGGGCCACCACATTAACCGGGAAATAGCCTATGGGGTTCCGTTCAACTTCTTTATTGAGCGCCCCACTGATAGGAGCAAAGGTCTGCCCGACCACGACATCGACCTTGTCCTCGTCGACCAGTTCGCGAAAACGACGGATAGCCACGTCCGGTTTGGTCTCATCATCTTTAACGATGTACTTGACCGGGACCTTTTTGCCCCCCCAATCGAGGCCACCGGCCGCGTTAATCTCATCGATGGCCAACTTTGAGCCGTCCAACTGCACCGGGCCTACCGGGGAGGCTGCTCCGGTAAGACCGTATATCAGCCCAACTTTAACTTCTTTTGGAGGCGGAGCGGCCATGGCCGCAACTCCGAGCGTAAATAACGCGCAGATCGACGCCGCTACAACTATTAAAGCCGTCTTCCCGGATGTACTTCCAGCCATGATGCAGCCCTCCTCATTTCCGCTAAGTCGATTCATCTGGTGATTAGATAAGCCGCCTAAGAAATGGCCGCGAGGAACTCCTTACTCGTCATCACTTTGCCGATGCGGGGAAAGATCACCTCTTCGGCATAGAGTTGCTCACGGTCGGTATCAGTCGCAGTGCAATCTTTAATCAAGATCACCCGATAGCCCATGTCGTATGCGGAACGAGCCGAAGATTCAACGCACCAGTTGGTATGGAATCCGGTAAAGGCGACATACTCGATCTCGTTTGCACGCAGCAGGTAGTTCAGGGCAGTTGAGTGAAAGGCATCCAGGGTCAGCTTGCCGCGCACGAGGATGTCTCCTGCTTTCGGTTTCAGGGGCTCGACGATCTCAGGGCCCGGGGTCCCTTCCAACCAGGCGCCGGTACCCCAATCGGCTTTCATCTCCATTTCTATGCCGCGCAGGCCCTCGGTTCCAGGCCCTCCCGGCTTTAATTCCGGAAAACCGTGCTTAAAAGCCTGAAATGGGACATAGATGATCTTCACCTTGCCGCGCGCGCCATCCAGAAGGGACTTCAAGTTATTGATAACGCCCCTTTTGGCTAACTGGTCGGCAATGTACTGATACATCGTGCCCCCAGGGCTGAGAAAGTCGTTTTGAGGCTCAATGAGAACAATGGCTGTTTTGTCGGCCGGTAACTTCATGGCTGTATCCTTCTGCATGGGTAGAGGTGTATAAATAGCTGAGTAGCTGGGCGGGACCCTATGTCACCGCCTCCCGAACTGCTTCCGGCGGCCTGCGTTCACGTCTTCCTGAATCTGGGCCGTCATACATTGGTTATGCCTGCTGAATTCACGTTCAGCCTTTTCCGGGTCGGGTCCTCGGATGGCTCGGAGAAGCTCGGCGTGGTGGTCAATGAGCTTCAGGAAATCGGGCTGCATATGCAGGGTCAAGGGGCGCATCATGTTTTTGCCGGTCTCGAGGACTTCCTTGAGCCACCCCTCGCTAAAGGCCTCATAGACGGTGGCATGGAATTCAAAGTCCGGCTTTGAATAAGCAAGGATATCGCGGTTCTCGATCACTTCTCTCTGCCTTTAAAGGCATTCGGACATTTTTGGGAGGGAGCTGTCGTCAAAGAGGCAGCCGCCGGTCGGGCCGCCATACCCTCCAGCATCTCTCTTACCACATAAAGGTCCACGGCTTTCTCAGCGGTGAGAGATGACATGAAGACGCCTCTGTTGTGAATATTTTCACCGGGGCCATCCTGTTCCAATCGCCTCACTGCTTCCCGGACAGGGGTGAAGCTCACATCGAGATCTTTGGCGATGCTTTGGATATTGAGGCGGCTCCCGGCTTGAATCGGTGATTAGCTATCATCTCCTTCAAGACGGCGTAAACGTGGTTGCTGAGGTTTTCGCGTTGTAGCTTCGCCACTCATTACTCCTGTGCGCGTAAATATAGAAAACCGTCACTGAATTGGCAACGCTTTTTTCATATTTCAGGAGGACTGAATCGTGAAGAAGTCCACCAGAATCCAGACCATCAGACCTGATAACGGTTCATGAACTCCAGGTCCGGACCCATTGGGATGCGGAGGGGACTTGGGATACGCCTTCTAAATTAAACCGCGCTATCCTGCTGATTCCGTTGAATTTTTCCGTCGTGTCGAGTGCTGCAGACAGCTTGCGGCTTTCCTGGTGTACAAATATCGGAGATCAGAAATCTCCAGCAGTGCGTTGGGAACCTTTGAATTTCCCCATCGCCTTCGTCAGCTCGATAATCACTCCCAGGCCGTCTTTGACCTCGCAGGCCCTGCATGCGGACAGAAGGCCGATAGGTCCGAGTGGCTTGCACTCGCAAAGGTCCATTTCGGCAGGCAGTTCGGCCAGTGTTTCAAGGAACTCCCTGGTTTTGGGATGGCTCAGCTTTTTGGCCAACCCAAAGAGTACAACGAGCCCGTCACCAATTTTATCAATATCTTCAGGAGTGTAGGCAGCCGCCATCTTGCTGCGCACTCCTAACATGGCGTTTATTATACGGAAAACCCCTCTCTGTTCCAGGTCATCCAGATATTGAATCATCGAGGGGACTGTGGATTTGAGTAGGGGTTCGATGGTAAAAAGGAGGTCAATCAGACTTCCAAGCTGATTGAGTGAGAAGGTCAAGTTGCGAGTGTTCTTGAGGACAGCTTTGATAAGTTCAAAAAGGTCCTCGAGTTGAAAGCTCGAATCTACGGTCCCCAGTTCCCTTATCAAGACTTGGACACCCTGATTGACCAGGGGACTCATATCCTCTTTGAACTCCTTCATGCTCCTGGCCGACGCGCTAAGAGGAGCGAGTTGGGCTTCTATTCTATCCAGCCGCTCAAGGATCATTCCTTCCTTGCTCATGGCAGTCTCCTCTTCCTATGCGAGTGCCGGACGCATTTTGCCGGCCAAAGTCATCTGGGATTCAAGCGGCAACTCATTGCCTTTCATCATCAGGTTCCAGTAGACCCACTTGAACATCATCTTGCCCCAATAATTGAAATTGCTTTCGCCCAGAAGCGAACATGGGCCAAGACCCGGGAAAGGATACTTGCCGGGAAGAGGTTCCACCGTGTAGTTGAAGTCGATCAGGACAGCCTTCTCATGCCCCGAGACAATGAAGCAGGTGGCATGGCCGTCATAAGTGGGTTTTGGCTGCATGCCGTCTATTTCGCGCAGGACGTTTTCCACGACGGTTTCGGATTGGTAGTGGGCAACCGCACCGGCTTTAGAGGTGTGTACATTCGTGGCATCCCCGATGACGTATATTCTTTCGTACTCCTTCGCCTTAAGGGTGTAAGGATCGGTATCGAGATAGCCCATCGGATCTCCTATACCGGATTCCTCAATACACTTGGCCCCAAGATTCGGTGGGATCGTCACCAGCAGATCGTATGAAATTTTCATCCCTTTGTGTGATTCAATGGTTTTCTCTTTGGCGTTGACCCGGGCAATATCGAAATTGGGGGTTACCTTTATGTCCTTCTGATTCGCTAAAGCCGTCAGCATTTTACTCGCGACCGGTTTGGTGAAGATTCCCGACAAAGGGGTGACAATCTCGATCTCCACTTTGTCCCGCAACCCACTAATCGTGAAAAACGAATCGGCCATGAAAATGAATTCTATCGGTGCGACGGGGCACTTGTAAGGCAATTCGGCAATGTTCAGGACCAGGCGGCCGGACTCAAAATATTTCAACTTATTGCGCAGGGCAACGGCTCCATCCAGGCTGTAGAAGGTATGGACGCTGCCTTTCCAGTCATCTGTCATGCCCTCCACTTCCTCGGGGGCGATCCGGCAACCGGTTGAGACAATCAGCCAGTCATAATCGTACTGGCCGAGTTTGGAGAATATTCGACGCCCTTCGGGATCAATCCTGGTAATCTCGTCCAGTTTGAAGTCGACCCCGGGTGGAATGAACTCCCGTTTTGGTTTTATGCAGTCAGCGGGACTATAGATTCCAAATGGGATAAATAACCAGCCTGGCTGATAGTGGTGATTTTCGTCATGATCGATGATGGTGATCTGCCAGTCGGATTCGAGAAGGTTCCTGCGCAGTTTGTTGGCAACGATAGTGCCGCCGCAGCCTGACCCAAGAATGACTATCTTTTTCATCATCTTGCACAACTCCTTTCGGGTGCTTTATTCTATAAACTATACGAAAATAGTATAGATCGTCTGGAATTCCGAAGTCAACTTAATTCCGCGAATCATTCTTGGTCAGTAAAAAATGTAGCAAAGGAATCGTCACCCCAGCAAAAGCCGGGGGCTTTGGTTAAAGCGCCATTGGAATCCAATAACCGGAATGCGCAACTGATTTTTTAACCAGGTGGGTCCCTTTTTACTTGTCCGTTAGTGGGTCCCTGTTGCATTTGCGCTCACACTTGCGGTTAAGCCGCTCTTTGTCTGCCAGGATGGTGGCCGAATTCCAGTTTGAAGCCGTACTGGAGGAAAACACAACGTATGGAATTTTAGAAGGGGAGGAGGAGTCGTATTGCAAGGCCGGGTGGCCTTTTGCTCACATTGCTTGGCAAGGCGAATACATGGGAAGTCACAAGCCTAAACTATTACGCGGTTCCTGGTGACGCAGCACGCCAACGGGCACCTGACTCATGAGTCCGGCATTTTCCAGCGAATAACTGGAATTCCCTAATTTATCGCAACACTTGTCACAAAACCGGCTGCTTTTGAAATCGATTTCTTCCACGTACGTCGTCGATTTCATTACACATTCCAAATTATGACAGTGGGAAAGACCGTAGGTGTGGCCCAATTCATGGGTAGCCTCTTTGAAGAGGCGCTCCTGCGTAAGCGCGGGATTTTTGGGCAGACCGTAAAAGTCGTTATCCAGGCGGTAAGAACTGACAACGGCACATTGGCCGTTTAAGCGCGCCTCACCGAAAACGAAGGACAGCACGGGAATACACAAGTCCAATCCGGTAACGGCAAGCACCTTGCAGGGCGTCGTCGGAAGATACCGTTCCAACTGTTTGATAATCGCAGAGGAACTGTACTGGTTTCTGTGAGGATCGAAGAAGGCGCGGCAATCGAGGTCAAAGCCCGAAACGTTTACTCTTGTATGAAATCGAGCTTCGAGCTGATTGCGCAGGCGCTCTATTTCGGGCACACCGGTGAATTCAAAATAAACCGGAAACTTCATTATGATTATTCTCATCTGAATCTCCCTCCAAGCATTTGCGACCTATGAGTGAAAGGATGACCCGTCCTCTATGATTTTGATATATACTATTATGGTAGAGTACGTGTCAATAAAATTCTTGCGGCAATTAAAAAAATTTGAAACAGACCGGGATTTGGAAGACCCCCGCTTGACCCTGCGACGACCTGGCAGGGCGATGAAAAAGGGGTTTCTGGTGGGAGAAACGCCTGAAAATTGCTAATGATTTCGTTATTCCGGCGTAAGAGACTGTGTCGCAATTCAGTAATGGCCGGGCAAAATGCCACGGGGCCAGGTTTTGCTTCCCCCTTTTGTAAATGGTGAGAGCCGAGAAAGAAGGCGCAGCAATTTGCCTTCCCACGGCTCTCGAAGGAAGTGTAAGACCCTGGCTATATTGTCGGAAAAAGAACTGGAATTCAGAAGTAAAATTAGCGACAGTGTCCCGGAACCCATTACCCTTGGCGATCGATATGGCCCTGGACCCAGTGCTGATGTTTCCAGTGAGCCTCAATGCATTTCCCCTATTTGTGTAATGGCCGTAAACCCGGACCTTTTCGTGGTGTTTCGTCTGCATGCAGTAATATCTTCCCCGGTTACTGCCGGACCACACATCGATTAAGAATTTGGAAACTCTTGATTTCATATCGCAAGCATCGATGGTAATCTTCGGATGTACTGCGATCCGGCTGCCTGGCCGGCGCGAAGACTCGACCTGATGGGGATATGTTGCAGGGACTGGTCAGCCAACCCGCATGGCTTTTTTCAGGCTTTTACCATCACCAGTGGGGGCTGGTTCTGATAAGTTGCCGGTACACGTATTCCCAGGTTCAAGGCGTGTGGAACTTTTGGATAAGACCTGGAATTGGGTAGATAAAATCCATGGTCTGCGATGAGCCTGATTTCCAAAAAGGATAACCCAATGATCAATGTGGAAAAGGTCGCTGCAGTTCGCAAATACCTGTCACTCGAATTCCCGGGTCTTGAAATCCGGGATCATTACGACTCCGGACGGAAGGCCCAGTGTTTCGAGATCGGATCCGGGGGGACCTGCTCCGAGGCTATTATTTCTAAAGAAGTCCTTGAAGATCATGACGAGGATAAGATAGTGAAATTACTGAAAAGTTTTCTGCTTGTCGAGCACTTGAGGGAATGCGATCTCCCGATAATAGTTACCAATGAAGGGCTCCGCACCGAATAATACCGAGTTGCGCTCAAGAAAGTATCAAGTGATACCAGGGGGAGGGGGTGCTGGGGGGCGCAACTCCATAAGTCCTCAAATAAGCAGCGCAAGTGGTTGAATTTACTGAAACCCGGATAAAGATTATCGTGACTAATAGATTGTCAACAAAGTTATCACATGCTGCAAGGCATCGTCACCCCGGCGAAGCCTGCCCCGGAAGTGTCTAGTCCGGGGGCCGGGGTCCAGTGCTGTTAACCAATTCAAGAGACGCTGGATTCCGGCCTTCGCCGGAATGACGGGTTCTTCCCTTGTGGCTGCAAATCTTTATTTGAGCGCTTATCGGGCTGCGGCCCCGCGCCAGGCCATAATCTTACCGACCATCGTTACCGGATTATCTCCTGCGCATCGATAGAAGGTTCGCGGAAACCATTTGTACAACGATCAATTATCCTTGCGAACCTTTCGTTGCAAAAGGTAGTAGACCAGAAACATGCAGCCGCCAACAGTGACTGCAATCACCATCCATCGATCGATTAACGTCGAAATTTCCAGCCATTTTTTCCCAAGGAAAAAGCCCGTCGAAATGAAAGTTGAACACCAGAAAAGGCCGCCTGTGTATGCATATGCAGCAAATACGGGATACCTCAGCCGCGATGTTCCGGCCACGAGAGCACTCAGATGCCTTACACCGGGAATGAAATACCCGATGAAAAGCCCCCATTTCCCAATATGTTCAAGCCATTCATGCACCCGGTCGATTTTTTCCTGCGTAACACGGAACCAGCTACCGTACTTTCTGACAAGAAACGACCCACCGGTGCGGCCGATAATGTAAGAGACGGAAACGCCGCAGATACTGCCTAAAAATGCTGAAGCGACAGTGGGCACCAAGGCTAAGTGTCCCTTGAAAACGAGATATCCTGAAAACGTCAGCAGAACTTCATCCGGTATGGGCAACCCAATGATTCCGAACATCAGCAGGAAAAAGATGGCCAGGTACCCATACTGGTAAATCCAATGCAGAAGAGTTCCCTCCAAGCTTATACCTCTAAATCCCGATCATCGCGTGTAGTGTAAAAACGATGATCGATACCGCCAAACAGTAATAGCCAAAGACTTGCCATAAACCACGGTCAAGCCAGCGTGATAGCCACCTGAGCGCCAGGATTCCCGATGCAAAACTAAAGAGCATTGCCAGGAAACTTGGATAGAAGAGGGTAAAAAGAGAGGAAGTTTGAGAGAGCGAAGCCGATTGCGCTTTCAGCAGGCGGATCACCTCGCGGGCGATAACCGGTGGCGTTAACACCACGGCAAGGGCGAAACTGAACTCTTCGACTCGCAGTTTGCCTATCCCCAGGGTCAATCCCATTGAAATTGTGGCGCCGGATCGGGAAAAGCCGCGGAAAGGAAGGCAAAGCCCCTGTATGGCGCCTATCCATGAAGATTCTTTGAAGCCCAGCTTTGATGTATCGCTCGATCTATTCACTTTGACACCGGCATAAATGATGAACAAGCCCACCATAAACAGCGACACCGCGATCAGAGTCATGTTGCCGAAAAGGAGCTCAACCTCGGCGTTGGCAACATTCCGAAAGACAACCTTCTCGATCAGTGATTTTAGCAAAAGGCCTACTACGCCGGTAAATATTGTGGCTACGGCAACGAGCTTTGCAAACCTTATAAACTCCTCACGCGAACTAAAATAATTTACTCTCCACGCCTTCCAAAAATAAAAAATCACTGCAAACATCGTACCTGTATGCAGCATTACCAGTAGAAGAGTCATCTCAGGACTAACGGGGTCAAGGCCCATTAATTTTTCGGCCATGATGACATGCGCGGAACTCGATACCGGCAAAAGCTCGGCAGCCCCCTGAACGATAGCAAGAATCAAAATCTTAAGAAGCATCATTTTATGATCCCTGTGCTTAATTGCGCTTGTGTAAACCACCCGGCTCCGCCGGGGCGCTCCAGGAGTTTGACATTTCCGGGAGTGCAGCTATCGAGATTAATAAAAGCTTACGGAGAAGCGTCGTGCAAAATAAAGCGTCGTGCCGGCCAGTCAATCATACAACAGGGTTATTGCGCCTTCCTCAATTCGCATTGAACGGCACTTCGGACAACGAGCCGGCGCGTCGAGGGTATACTTTCCGCTACATCTGCATTTTCCGGCAATAGCTTCGACCCCTTTATGGTACTCTGCTTTGGATATCGGTTCAACTGGTGCATTCTTCCGGACGCTCCCGTCGTGCTCTGCACTCGCAACACAATAGGGTCCCGGAAGTCCCATCAAGTGGCGAAGGTGGATCTCTCCAAGGTCATTAAAGCCAATAGCCTTTGTCTTTCCACATTTGTCACACCGGACAAGGTGGAAGGAGAACCCGCCGCCACGCTCCAGTGTGAATGTTCTACCACAATCGAGGCACTTAGCTGCAATTTGGTGTCCCATAATCTTGGGCCTTCAAGCTACTTTTTCAGGTGATTGATCATCAATTGATTTTGTCTCCTGCCCGTTCGGCGAAAAGCCGGCAAGGATCGTTTCCACAAGCTCCTCCCGTGACTTCACAATCCGGTCACACGAACACTCGATCATGGCATTCACTACGGTGCCTTCACTTTCCCCCGCTCGCCTGAAATCAGTCCTGATCCCGATAATTTTCTGTCTGGGTGATATCTTCGCATAAAAATACCCGATCTCCCATGCAGTCCCGTCATCCACCTGAGAGCCATCGAGCAAAGCTATTACAATATCGGCATTATCGAGATGAACTTTACAGCGGCAGAAGATTTCAAGTTTCGCCTTTACACCAAGCCGATCAATTTCGGATTGGGTGATGATCTCGTAGGGCCAGATTACGTTGACCTGCTTGCCCTGTGATTCAGCCGACTCTTCGAGTTCTTTCTTCACCTTCCGCATCCAGTCTCGTTCAGCTTCCGTGAATAAGGGTCCGGCAAGATAGATCTTCATCATATAAACGCCTCCCAGGTTGATCGACGGCTCCGGAGTGAACTCATCTTCCTTCCAACTGGTAAATTACACGAATCTGGGGTAAAGAGTCTCCCCAATTTGAGTTAATTGACCCCGTGAAGTATTTTTGCTCCAATTCTTTATAGAGTAAGGCCTTCGGAGGTAAGTTGTTGCCGTTATTATCAAAAGCACAAGCAGCAGCAGTTGAGCATTTGGATGGACCGGCCCTCATTTGCTCCGGCGCAGGAGCGGGTAAGACCTCAACCATCGTTGCCAAATTTGAGTACCTGATCGGGGCCGGATACGACCCCACGCGTATCCTCTGTATCACCTTTACCAACAAAGCAGCAAACGAGTTAAAAGATCGGCTCACAAAATCGACCGGACGATGGATCAAGGATTTCCCATGGGTCAGGACCTTTCATTCTTCGATGCTGCAAGTATTGAAAGCGCATGCAGGAGAGATCGGCTTCAAAAACCCGATCACCATTTACGATGGAACCGATCAGATCGGGCTCATCAAAAATATTCTGGAAAACAGTTTCAATATGGAGGGCAAGTACGCCAGAGCAATCAGGGCGCATGTCAGCAGAGCCAAGAATTCCCTCAAACCGGATGCCTACATCCATTCCGTCAAAGAATTCAGAAAACTCGACTTCATCTTCGAGCATTACAACCAGAGGCTCAAAGAGTCGAACGCAATGGACTTTGACGATATCCTGCTCCATGCCCGCAACCTGCTGAAAGGACAACCTCAAATTCGAACCGCCTACCAGGATTTGTTCCAATACATTCTTCTCGATGAGCACCAGGATTCCAATTCCATCCAGAACGCCATAATCAAACTCCTGGTAAAGAACGGCAACATCACCGTGGTGGGCGACTTTTCACAGTCCATCTACAGCTTCAGAGGGGCTGAGCCAAGCTATTTTGTCCAGTTTCCGACAGAATATGAAGGGACAAAAGTATTCCTGCTTGAGGAGAACTACCGTTCCACGGCACCGATTGTAGAGCTGGGCAATGAAATCATCAGTTTCAACAACGAAGAAATACCGAAGAAATGCTTCAGCACCAAACCCGGCAATACGCCCTCACTGAGAGGTTTTGATAATTCGTACTTCGAAGCCAGGTGGGTGGCTGAGAAATGTCGGGCCTACCGCTATGACGGCCTTCCCTTCGAGCAGATGGCAGTCCTTTACAGGACAACCTTTATCAGCCGAATCCTTGAGAAGGCATTCAACGAACTCGGAGTCCCGTACAAGCTCATCGGAGGGATCTCCTTCTTTGAGCGGCGGGAAATCAAAGACCTGACAAGCTACCTTGCATGTGCGGTAAACACAAAGGACGATATAGCCTTTGAACGCGTCCTTAATGTTCCAAAGAGAGGGATTGGCAGGAAATCAATCCAGAAGATCAGGGAGGTTGATCTTCCAGGCGCCTCTTTGATGGAGAAAAGTCCGGTCGCTATCCAGAAAAAAATCGGTCTTCAAAAAGTGGCCGGCGAGATAGGGACGGTGCTGTTCATCCTTGACCGCATAAAAGATATGCCGCCCAAGCAAGCTCTGGAAGAGATCATCGACATCACTCATTACGAAAAGCACTTGGAGACCTATGCCGGAGATGGCGATGAGGGCAGCCTCATATCTCGTCTGGAAAACATAAATGAGCTTCTCAGCATAGCCGAAGGCAGGGAAACGATAGAAGAGTTCCTGGAAGACTGCGCACTGCGTACCGAAGACGAAGATGACGATGAATCCGAAGATCGAGGAGTCCGCCTGTCTACGATCCATGCCGCCAAAGGTCTCGAGTTTTATACGGTGTTTCTGGTCGCATGCGAAAATAACATTCTTCCCCATTGGCGGTCTGTTGATGAGGATAGGGGCAATTTCAACGGCGCCGGTGTTGAGGAAGAACGAAGGCTGTTTTATGTTGCCTGCACCAGGGCCGAGCGCAACCTCCACATTTCCTATGCCAATACCCGGCAAAACAAATGGAGCGGGATCAGCCCTTTTTTGGAAGAGCTCTCAGACGAGCACTTGAATAGATTGGAATAAACGCAATTCTATCTAGGGTTTTTTATTTCCTCAGGCAACATTTGAAGACCAAGCTCATCGGCCAAAATATTAACGAAATCAGGGGAATAAGAACTATTCAGCGCCGTTAAACGTTTGTCTCTCGGTATGCCTCGGAATTTTGCCGATATTTCCTTGTACCGTTCAAATTTGTCATAAGCAGCCGTGGGATTTTCTTGGACCCATTGTTCAAACTTTTTGGCCACGGTGCGGAGTTCGTTTCCAGTCTGTCCCTGAATTGCGAAAAATACGTCATTGTGTTGCTTTGCCAGTTGCCGAATATAGTTAAACCATTCGGTAAGATCTTTGATGTGCTCGTCCCTCCCTGTTGCCTTGTCCGAATTTGCTTCATTCTCCAGCAGGTCTGATGACAGTTTTAGTATGAGGAGCATTCGATGATGGGCAATTTTTTTGACGCTTGTCAAGATAATTCCAAGAGAATCCTGGAGATCTTTGATTGCATTGTCAGTTACGGTTTTGAACCGTATCGACTCAGCCACTGTCCGACTTGAATTAAAGATAACATTGAGAAGGTGTACGAATATATTTTGTTCCTCAATCGATATATTCGGGAATGCGAAGTACCAATCGTTTACAATGTCTTCTCCTGAAATAATCATCCGATCGATTGATTTTAATAACTCCTCGATATCCGGTGCGTTGACACCAGCCGTTTTGTAGAATCTTATATCAATAGCAATGTTATATATTTCACCCCATAATTTGGCGGTTTTGGAAATGACCGCCTTACGTTCCGCCTTTCTTTCCTGTTTTACTCGCTGTTCTTGTCGCTTGCGGGTCTCCTCTTCCGCACGACGGCGGTCTTCTAAATTTTTGGCGGCGGTATCCGCAAGTTTAGATTTACTCTCAAGATAGAAGAGGATTATCGGAAGCAGCAGGCTTGCCGAGATCACCTTGCACACCCCGGAGCTCGCATACGTCCACAGTTGTAACCATAACTTCTCTTCAGGGTGCGAAAAATAATAAACGCCGAAGGCGATCACGTTCAGGATTATCAGCATAGAAAAAAGAGAACAAAGCACCGTGCATATCTTGTTGTTCTTCTCATTACTCATACTGCTCTTTCCCATGAGATGTTTTATTCACTAAGAAGTATGCTCTCCACCCGGGGAAATCCCTACTCGTTGCTCAAGAGCCGAAATACTCTGCCTTAACCGGAATAATGCATCAAGTTGCACGCCATACATCCGTACCACATTTTCGGGCTGGATTTTGCCCTGAAAACTCTTGGCACGACCCCAAAGCCCGCAAAAACCATACGATTTCCGAATTGAACATGCAAGTGATATGTCAATGATACTGGTTTTTGCGTTTCAGCCGAATTATGCCTTTTTCTTCCGAAGTATCGTCCGATTCGGTTTGCCGGCCGTCACTGTCTCGGTTGCCGATTTAGTGGACGGTTGGGGTTTCTTCTGCCTTCTCGCCTCAAGATATTTCTGCAGCTTTTCGGGCAACCCCCTCTTCTTCGCTGCTTTGCTTCTGGCTTTGGTCAATGACTTTGCCGCCAGAGGAGTCATCATCGTGAATCCGTATTTCTTCCTGTACTCCTTCTGGTTCATGCCATGGGAGACGAGATGCTTCGACGAGAGCTGCCTCATCTCAGCGCCGCATTCGAGACAGATTACTTTGTCGTTTTGGATGGAATTTGCCGGGCTGAGCACGGGTTTCTCTTCTGTTGGCGCCTCTCCGGCTACTTCGGCAGCCGGAGCCAACTCAATTCCTCCAGCCTCAGCTTTTTGCATTTCCTGGAGCGTGCTGAAAACCTGCCGGAGGGATGATGCAATCTCAGCTGCCGTCATTGATGTTAAGGAAACTTGTGTCTGGACGATTTCTGATGCGATCTCGATGAGTTTTTTGGACATTGGAAATCCTTATCTGAGAAATAACCGAAAAGTTAAAAATACCCATGATAAAAGGCTATTCTAGATAACTGCAACATAAAAGCAATTTGTATTTGCCTCTTGCATCCTGCTTCGCTCGCAAAAATTGAGAGTTCTTTGGCCGCTGATGTTTACAAGGCGGGTCGATTCTGCAATGACTTATGAATTAAATTGGCGATTTAAGAATTTTGACACAGAGCAAGCATAGGTGTATCGCAAAATTTAAGTAGGAAGCATCATTTCGGTGTATGGAAGATGTCTGGCCTGGTGAGTCTGCGCGAAGAGATAAAAAACTGAGGATCCTTGTTGAAGCTGACCAATTTGAGATCATTGGCAGAAGACGGTATGATGGATCAGATGCGTGCGACCCGGAAGGGCAGCCTACGAAGGTTTGCAAATGTGATGGACATGGAAAGGTTGATTGCGCCCTCGTAAAGTTAATGTTCAAGAGGGAGACATTAACTTTAGCAAAAAAACAATTTCTCCGGCGACCCAGAAGGAATAATGCACCATTAACTGCCTGCCCCTGTCAAAAAACCGGCGGTTCAACGGGGAGTCTTTGAGTGATATCAAGGATATATGACAGGCATGGATTATGCTACTTCTCACAGTGGTAAATAGTGACTATCGCTGTGGAGCAAATGTGAGACCGGAACTGGATCAATTATATGGATTTCTAAATAAAATCAGAGACCTGCTGCTCAAGGCAGGGTCAGAGTCCCATACCGGCATCAAGTATCAGGAGGCGATTGCCCGATTTGTATTGGAGAACGACCAGCATGGTGGGCCGATAATCGAGGTGGGATGTCACAGAGGAGGACTGACGGCCCAACTCGCCTTCATGGCCAAAGTAGTCGGCACTCACCTGTTCGTCGTCGAATTTTCACAAGCGGCGCTATCACACGCACAGTCTCTCCTTGAGAAATTGAGCCTTAACACGCACACTTCCTATCATCAGGGCACATTGGAAACCTTTGCCGGTGATACTCGTCTTGATAAAAAGCCGCTGCTGCTAGCCATTAACGGCCATCATCGATATGGTAAGATTGTTGAGGACATAAGATTCGTTCAGAGGCTGAACCGGATACCGTATGCGGTGGCTGTCCACGGCTTCAGCCTGAGAAATGCCGGCGCCAATGAGGCCTTTGTGGAAAAAGCTATTTATGACAACTTTGGGGAGACGGTAAATCTAATCAGGGTCGGCGAACAGGCAGACCGAGCCCGGGACATACCAAAACAGGAAAGCCTCGATCCGGGTGGATCACTGTATTGGGAAGAGCACGGTTCAGAAGGTGTGATCCTGTTTCCGCCAGAGCCTTTGCCGGGGGGGTCCCAAAGTATTGCGGGAGGCCTGAATCCGTCAGATATTGAAAATGCCCCCGTTGGACCCGAGGCGAGAAAAACTCATCTGAAAAGGTTTAAGGACGGTTTTTATGAACGATACATGACCGGCACCGGACTGGACATCGGCTATTCGGGTGGTGTCGAGGGAGCCGTACCGATTCTTCCCGGCGCGGTAGGCGTCGGTCTGGATTATCCGGGATACGACGGAAAGACATTGCCGTTTCCCGACAATTCTCAGGATTATATTTTTGCTTGCCATGTCCTGGAACACATGCCGGACTACAGGCACACAATCAGAGATTGGCATAGAGTCATAAAATCAGGAGGGCACATAGTCGTTATTGTCCCACACCAATTTTTGTATGAAAAGAGGACGTGCCTTCCTTCAGCATGGAACCCCGATCACAAAAGGTTCTACACGCCGGGATCTTTGCTTAAGGAAATCGAGGAATCCCTTTCTCCAAATACCTATAGAATAGTTCATCTAAGAGATAATGACGATGGATTTATATATGACATACCGCCGGAGAGGCACTCGAGCGGATGCTATGAGATCGAGTGTGTCATCAGGAAGATAGCTGCACCCGCGTGGCGGTGTTCCCGGTGCCGCCCGCAAATCCCGGATTGCTCCACCCGATTAAACCTACAGGAAAAATAGACATCTGTACCTATCTGTATCCATCCGCGGCTAACTCGCCTACCTGCCTGCCGGCCTCCGGCCTCCGTTCCAACCTCCTCTTGAGCCTTGGGAACTGATCGAGGTCCGTATGGGGAAGGAACAGAGCGGCAATGTAATGAGCCATAAAGGATGGCGTCTGTGAGAGTTCGAAGTTCGTCATCTTTTTCATTACATTGACGACGTCTTTTCTGATCCGGTTGGTCAATGCACACATTCTTGCGCCGAGAAGCGAACCGTTCCCGATGTATGTTATTTTGTCCGGATCTATTTCAGGAAGCAGCCCTATGGTCATGGCCATTTCGATGTCAACGTGGCTGCCGAACCCGCCTGCCAGTATTATTCTGTCAAGGTCCGCGATTTTGAGGCCCACCGCCTCGAGCAGGGTCTGGCACCCGCTGTAGATGGCTCCTTTTGCGCGGATGAGGTTCCCGATATCGGTTTCGGTAATGACGATGTCCCTTCCAATTTGAGTCTTTTCTTTCCGAGCCAGTATGTATTCATAAACGCCGTCCACTTCCCTGAGCCTGTATGATTTCAGGTTGCGGTTGAATTTCCCGAGGTTGTCGATAATTCCCGCTTCGAAAAGCCTCGCCACAATATTGATCAGGCCGGACCCGCATATGCCCCTGGGCCTCACGTCCCCCACTGTCAGGATCATTGGCTCCAGGGTATGCGGATCGACCGAGAAATCCTCGATTGCCCCCCGCTCGGCGCGCATGCCGAACTGGACGCCCCCGCCTTCGAAAGCCGGTCCGGCCGAACAAGCGGCGCAGGTAAGCCAATCCCTGTTGCCGATCACGACCTCGGCGTTTGTGCCTATGTCTATGAAAAGCGAGAGCTGATCGGAAAGATGTATTCCCGAACCCATCACACCGGCGACGATGTCCCCGCCGATGAAGCTGGAAATGGAAGGATAGACGAGGGCGGTCGCATGGTCGACCAGGTTGATCCCCAGATCGACGGCCCGTATGGACGGATAAATGGTGGATGCCGGCACGTAGGGATGCCGCCTGATGTACCTGGGGTCGATTTGCAGAAGGATCTGCGTCATCGTGGTATTGCCTGCAAACGTGATCGTAGAGACCTCGCTGGCGATCGACCCGGGAGATCTCAATTACCTGGTCGATTATCCTGTTTATGGTCCGGATGACGACATCGTGCAGGGTATCGAGCCCCCCCGGCTTTTCCGCGTATATGATCCTCGAGATAATGTCTTCGCCGTAACTGATCTGGCCGTTGAAGTCTCCATGCTCGGCAAGCACGCTTCCCGTAATGAGATCGATCAGTTGTCCGTAAACGGTCGTAGTGCCGATATCGACGGCTAACGCAAAATTTCTGCCGGTGGTGTCTCCGGGTTCTACGTCGATGATATGACTTTTTCCGCCTTCGAAAACAGGCCGGGCGAGGGTCACGGTAACCTTGAAGCCTGCTTCCCGCAATGTCCCCGGAATCTTGCGAATGACCGGAAGCCGCACCACCAGCCTGTGTTCATCGTGTTTATGCCTGAGAAAACCGACAAGACGCGACGTATCGGCGAGGTTGTCGGCGGTTGTCGGCTCAGGCAGTTCAAGGTACCTTTTCTCAACAGGGGGTATAAATAGACCCTTGCTCTTCAGGTCTTCCAGGTTCATCTGCTGGATTCGGGCGGTGCGCCTGGGGGGGACCCGGTTCAAAACACTCGCGTCGATTTCCGATTCGACCGGGACGCGAACGATCAGGTCGCTTTTGATTCGGCTCCGGCAGGCAAGCCTGTAACCTGCAGCGATGTCCTCCTTGCTCAGACTCTCCGAGATACCATCCTCTATATCTCCTTTTTCGATTATTATCCGGCACTTCCCGCACAACCCCTCCCCACCGCAAGAGGCGTTCACGTGAACGCCGGCCTCCATGGCGGCGTGGAGGACACTCATGGAATCGGCACAGGTAATTTCCTTGCCGTGGGGCAGGAATTTGATTTTATGAGTTTTCATTTCGAGTTATCCGCTCCTTAGATTCCTCCGGTTTTACCCACATAGACGCGCGGCACACGCCCGGAAACGGCGCAGGTCAATTCATAGGGAATCGTTCCTATTCGCTCGGCCACCTCAAGTGTCTGGATGACCCCGCCGGGCGATTCTCCCCACAGCAGTACTTCATCGCCGACCGCAACGGGATCGCTTCCAACATTTACCATTATGTAGTCCATTGTAACCGTGCCAACGATCGGATATCGCCTGCCCCGGATCAAAACTTCTCCGTTGTTTGTGAGCCTGCGGCTCAGTCCGTCCGCATATCCAATCGGCAGCACGGCGATCCTGGTCGGCCCGGGCGTTATCCACCGCCTGCCATAGCTGATGGGATGCCCCCCGGGCATTTCCCGCAGGTGAGCGATGTATGATTTAAGGGACATGACTTGCCTGGGCAGGATGCTCCGGGAGGTCTCCTTTGACGGATAATGACCGTACATAAGGATTCCGGGCCGTACGGCGTCGAAATAGCTCTCCGGAAGGTCGAGGATCGCGCCGCTTGCAGCCATGTGGACGATCCTCGGCCTTTTCGCAAGCTGCGGAAGCATGGCAAGCACTTCGCGAAACCTTGAAAGTTGAAGGTTCGCAAAGGCCTTGTCCGTTTCGTCGGCTGTCGAAAAGTGGGTGTAGAGTCCTTCCCATATGCAGACCTTTGATTTTGCCAGCCGGTCGAACAAATCCGGCGGCCTTGTGCAAAAGCAGCCCTACTCTTCCCATTCCTGAATCGAGTTTGAGATGCACCGAAGCGGCCAAGCCCAGGGAATGCCCGCAGGCTTTCTCGACCCAGCCAAGGTCTTCCTCCCCGAAAATGGTCATGGTCAAGCCCGCTTTTACAGCCTGCGCAATATCATCGGGAAAGAGCCTGCCAAGCATGAGGATACGCTGGGAGATGCCGCTTTCTCTGAGATCCATCCCCTCCTCGAACCTGGCGACGGCAAACATGTCGCACCCTTCCCGGGCAAGCCGTTTGGCGACAGGTACCGCGCCATGCCCGTAAGCATCCGCCTTGATTACCGGAATAAGCGCTGCGGACCCAACCTTTTCGCGAATGCATCCGATATTGTGGGCAAGGTTATCCAGGTTTATTTCCGCATAAGTCCTCAAGCTCATAAAACCATCTCGTTTCCCGACATGGCTGTACCGGCCAGCTTTTCCACCGCGTTCAGGTATTCCTCGGAACGGTCGAGATAAAAAGAAAGAGGTCTTGCGAATCTTTTGCCCACGATGCCGTCGAGGAGCAATTGACTGACCTCCGGCTTTCGTTTCAGCACGGATTGCGAACGCAGCAGGATTTGGCGCTCTTCTTGAGACATCCCACGGAGCAGCGCGCAAAGCACGTTTCGCGCCCGTGGCTGGTACATCCAGAAATAGAGCAGGTCCAGGGCGTTTATTATGATAATCTTCTCGAGGTCACGTGCCTCGGAACTTAGCCTCAGCATGAAATCCCTGGGCGATTCCAGCATCTTCAAAACGTCGGCTTCGGGATACATCAGCTCCAGTTGCGCATATGTGTCGAATAGCTGAGCCAGCTTGGCGGCATAGTCGCCCGTGCGCATCTCAATAAACTCATGGCGGTCGGCAAGCCCTTCGATAACCCCGCCGACGCAATCCGAAGCGGCTTTGGATATGATGGCCGCCCACCTCTCGAGCATGCCGGATACATCCACGACCCCAAAAGCGGCCATAACCCCTCCGGCCCCAAGGTTCAGCAAAAAGGCGAGCGGAATCGACAGGACTGTCCGGAAAAGGAGGTTGCCCGTGGCGGCGGCCCTTGGAAGTCCACGCCACCTGTTGTGGCCGAACATATAGAGTCCATTGGCGATTGCCATGACTGTATAGAGAAGCACCGGATTGGTGGACGACGGTGACCCCAAAGGAGCGGTCAAGGATAAGGGTTTTAACGACATATTCGAGCAGGGGAACGGAAAGACCGGTGAAAAGAAGCGAATCGCTTATCCTTCCCCAGTTGACATAGCTGTCCCACTTGAGAAGAGGAGACCTCCTGATTCCACCCGCGCCGAAAACCGACTGCACTATATTTCGCAAACCGGTTATTCCAAACCAGATAAAACCCCCGAACCATGCAAGCACCCACCAGTTCTTCGTCAGAAAGAAGGTGAGGAAGGCCGGGATAAAACCGGCCACGATCTTCATGGCGTTCTTCAGGATGGTGTTCAGGTAATTCCATGATATTTCAGAATCAGGCGCCCTGGTTGCCGGAAGAATCTCGAGGCCGTTGCCGTTGTCCTCGCTGACGCCTCCCAGGGTGACAATGTTGCCCCTGGGGACTATGCGGGTCGAGAGTTCGCGGATTTCCCAGCCCTCTTCGCGTTTCTGCCCTATGCGGTGCAGCCCCGGTATATAGCCGGGAATGCCGTAAAGCAGGCGAAAGAAAGGGATGAGACCCGCGTTGCGGGATGTAGGTGTTGCGGAAAAAAGCGTCGATCCATACAGGAATTATCAGCCTCTGAGGCCCGGTTGAGAGCCGGACCTCGCTTTGCGCCCTCACCGGAAGCGTACCCAATACGGCAAGCCCCATTCCGTGAAGCCGCCTGGAATGGCCGGTGGAGTCGCTTCCGATTGTCGAACGCAGCGGCCCCTTCTTATAGTATCCATGCAGTGTCGAGATGTTTCGCAGGATTTCATGGAATTTTGCAATCCGCTCCGGGCTGCGCCCTTCATCTTCCATGCGCTCAATCATTGCGCGGATATGTTTCTTCAGGCCTATAACGTTTCCTTCGTTTATGGCCCTCTGCAATTCGTTTATCTCGTGATAATGGACGTTCTTTCCGGAGGAGAAATCCTTAAGATTGAAAATCTCAAGATCGCTGATCGCCCCTTTGCAATCGTAGAGAAGCTCCAGCACATCTTCGGCGTTTGAGATTGCTAAGGTTCAGCGTTATCCGAGTAGCCCGCCCGACAGCCCGGTCAGACCGGTCAAACAGCTCGCAGGGCGTCAACTTGAGCAGATTTGGAACATCGGGACCTTCTCGAGGCACATGCGGGTCGGGAATTTCAGGGTTTTGGGCAGGCCTCAGGTAGCGGTCCACCAGCGCCTCCGAGTCAAGCTTGTTCATCTCTTCAACAAGAGAGGCGATCTTATTGCGTTGCTCCAGGGAGCCTCCTTCGAAGCCGGGCCTTAGCTCTTCAACACGCGCGCGCATTGCCGGAAGCAGATTGTCATGTATGAATTTCGCCAGGTGAAGTATCGAGGGCTGACCCGCGCCGACGTAGGAAAGAAACGCGGCTATGATCGAGGCGATCCAGGTTCAGCCCGTAGCTTTCATTGATCTCCAGCCGGTGGCGCCGGTTGAATTCCTCAAGAATTGCCAGAACATATTGGCGCTGATACTCGGAAACTTTCCTCCCTTCCTCCATAAAAGACTTCGTCCGCCGGTCGGCAAGAAAGGAAATGAAATCTTTCGCATCCGAAAAGCCTGCTCGGTACATAGATAAGCTGAATGTAGGCCGCCGTAAAACCTGGCCGAAAATTCTATGCCGATCCGCACAGTGACGCCCATTATCTCGGCGGCTTCCAAAAGCTCTTCGGCAGCCTTCGGCGGCACGTAGTTGTAGTATATTACGGTGAGGTGCCGGATACCTTTGATCCAGGCGTCCATTATAAGATGTGACGGCGATTTGCGCCCTTTGGTGTTTGAATCGTGAACGTGATCGTCGAAAGAGACCTGGTTCCATTCTTCGGGCATCTCCAGCAGATAATACCGGCGCAGAAGGGAGCGAATTGACCTTGGCTTGCCGATAACCGCCATGCGAAAATCGTGAGCCAGTTTCAGTTGCTGGATTTTGCCGTCGCGGCTCCGCACCATTTCTTTCATAATTTCCAAAAGGACCCGCGCGGCATTTTTCCGCATGTGCACCTCCCCGCTGCTCATGACCTCGTCACGCAGGCAGCGCAGGGCAGTGATGCGCTCATCGGCTTTACCGGCTTCCAGAGACTCCAACAGCCTTAAGGCGGCATAGGCCATTCGCAGCGCCGGCGAGGCCGCCAGCTCTTTGATCCCGCGCGGGTGAAGGTACGGGTAGAGGAGGTTTTTCAGATATTGGAAGGATTCTCTACGGTCGAGCACGTCATTTACGAGGCCCAGCAGCTCGTAGTCGCGGTTGTCGAAAAGGATTCCCGGGATTGCCTTTCCCATTACGCTCTTCCGGTTTGTCTGCGGTGGATGCTATAATCAATTAAAGTTTATCATCAAATATCGAACATGTACAAGTAAGTGGATTGATGTAATGATAACAACCGATTATCGTTCAGCCTGGACCCGGTATGGATGCACACAGGTTAATCGCAACCTGGTGTGAGACGGAACGGGGATTGAAGCGAATTTGGGCACTCAACCTTCACCTTAAGGAGCTGACATGCGCATCATCGAAAATGTCGCCGAGATGCAGCGGCTGGCGGACACTTGGCGCGCTCAGGGGGAGCGCATAGCTTTCGTACCGACTATGGGCTTTCTCCACGAGGGCCACCTCGATCTTATGCGCACCGCCCGGAGACTTGGAACAAAGACTGTGATCAGTATTTTTGTGAACCCGACCCAATTTGCGCCCACTGAGGACTTCGCAAGCTATCCGCGAGACCTTCAGCGAGACATAGATCTCTCAACCGCAGTGGGAACGGACCTGGCATTTGTCCCCCGGGTGGATGAGATGTATCCGGAGGGATTCCAGACATATGTAAATGTTACTCGAGGTGACTCGAAAACCTTTGCGGCAGGAGCAGGCCGGTTTTCTTTCGCGGTGTCGCCACCGTAGTGAGCAAACTGTTCCATGCCGTAAAGCCCCATATTGCGGTATTTGGACAAAAGGACTTTCAGCAGCTTGTGACTATACGGCGCATGGTCAAAGATATGAATATGGATATCGACATCGTCGGTCACCCGATAGTCAGGGAGAAAGACGGCCTTGCCATGAGCAGCCGGAACACCTATCTCAAACCCGAGGAACGGCCTGCGGCCCTGCGGCTCAACCGTTCCTTGAAGGAAGCTCAGAAGCTTGTCGACTCGGGAGAAAGAAACGCAGCAGTGATTTTGAAAGCCGTCAACAATTGCCTTACAACCGGCGGCGGGGCAACAGTCGATTATGCCAGGCTCTGCAACCCGGACACTATCGAGGACGTGGAGGTTATAAGCGGGCCGACTCTGCTCGCTCTGGCCGTCTGGGTGGGAAAGACCCGGCTGATAGATAACCGCGTTCTGCAGCTTACCGGATGAATTCTTTTGGGTTCATCGGGCTAATGAGTACTATGATCTAGATTTTTCCAGCCACGAAGGGGCTGTATAATATAGCACTATCCCATAAGCGTAACTAAGAGAAATATCAGCTTGTTAGCGCTAATATATGTCCCACGATCCTTACGCTCCGCGAGGTGCCACCCTGGGATCAGGCCGCCAAAACAAAACCCTTTTTTTACCCTGAAGGGGTTGCATAAAATCTGCCTGGATATATAGATTACCGTAACAAAGTGAAGTATCGCTTGCTCCCGCTTGTTTGGTAACCCACGTCTTGTTATTTTCTTATAAACCCAAAGTAAAAGGAAATCAGAAACAGGGCAAAGTGAATGAAGCCTCGGAATCCCAAAAGCCGGGGCGACAGAGTAAGTCCGAAGAAAGGAACCGCAATGTGGCACCAGGAGAGATACCAGTTCGCCCCCGCTGAGACGAAAAACGCGCCCGATAGAAACTTAAATATTTCCTTCCAGTTGATTCTCATAATTTAAGCCTGCGATTTTTTGAGAACTTGTCAATTTGAGAATTCCTTCGACTCGCGTGTGAAAAAATAGAGAATCGTCGCTGCGGCCAGGCCTATAAAAGCAGGCGAAAAAGCAGTCTGGTAGCCTTCCAGTCCTGCCTGTTTTTCAACGGGAACGCATTGGAGCACCCATCCCATCACGTGAATATGCGCCCCTACGCCCAGCATGGTGAAAAAGTTTATGCCCGTAAGAGCCATCCCGGCCATCTCGATAGGCATGACTCCTTTTATGTGTGCGTAAACAACATTGGCGATGCCGGCGAAAAGCCCCAGCGAAAAAAAGGTGAGCGCCTGAAAAATGGGGTTTTTCTGGCCCAGTGACCAGGTGAGGCACATGGTTGTTACAACCATTCCGGCCATACCCAGAATTACGACGTATTTTCGGGAGCCGAACACGCGGTCGGACAGCCACCCGCCACCGGAGCCACCGGCGACGTAGCCGATGATGGTTCCTGTTATGATATTTCCGGCCTGCACAGGGGAAAGCATGAAGCACTGCATCAGGTAAGGCCCGGCCCACAGACCCTGGATCGCCATCATGGTCCCGTATCTGAAGAAAGTTCCGCAGGAAATCAGCCAATAGTCACGGTTGAAAAAAAGGGTCTTCAGCGAGGCGATCACGCCTGTTCTTCGGGAGGCGCCGCTAACTTCGCCGGAAAGCCCTTGAGCCGGATAAGGCGTGTCCCGGACCACCACATGGAAAAAGATCGCCAGGGCTGCCGTAAGCACTCCGACGGCTATAAAAGACACTCTCCAGCCGATCCGATCGACCAGCAGCGCAAGGGGCGTGTTTGCGGCGATACTGCCTATGGTGCCGGCCCCGGTCAGCAGGCCTGTCGTAGTGGCGAATTCCCTGGGAGAAAACCATTGCGTGAAGAGCTTCAAGCCCCCAATGAAGTTTGCCGCCATGCCGAAGCCAATCAGTGTCCTGCCGATTACCGCTTCATTAAAGCCGGCTGCCAGGCCGAATATGACTGCCCCCAACGAGCCGACAAGAGTCAGGGCCGTCATTATGCGCCGTGCTCCGAGCCTGTCCAGCAGAAGTGCAATGGGGATCTGCGTAAACGCAAAAGCATAGAAGAACGCCGCGCTCAGTATTCCCAGCTTCTCCGGCGCGAGCGAAAGGTCCTTTTGCAACAGCGGGGCTATGATTGCATTCGACGCCCGGTAGAACATCGACAAGAAAAAAAGGGCCGCGCAGAGCACAAAAAGAAGCAGATGCCGGTAAGAAAAGCGGGTGTGGTCGGAAAAGAACCGCTGGCCTTCACTTAAACGCTCCACTCGACTTGCATGCTTGCTGATCTCTTTGTTTTTCAAATTACTTTTCACCGCATAGGCGGGGCATAGTCCGGTCAAGGAGAGAGACTAATTCCACCACAGAGCCACAGAGAGCACAGAGAAAAGAAAATGGGCATAGAGAAAAAACCGGGAGCAAACAGGGAATGAACAATGAAGTGTGGATGGTGAAACTTTCACTGCTCACTGCTCACTGCTCACTGCTCACTGTTCTTAAACCTCTTTTAACCTTTCGACCTTGGTAGTTTTACTTATCTCGGTCAGCCACTCTTTCCAGAGTGCTGTCTCTTTCTGCCGGGCTATCCTGCCGGATATTTCGGCTTTTTCCTCCGCGGAAGGCTCACCGGCCGGGTTTTTCCCCTGGAACTGGCAGACCATGAACTTGTTGCCCAGTTCCAACGGCCGATTCCGGAAAGGGCTTGGAGTCCTGCAGACTGAAGATACTGTTGAGACTTGGGCCCTGAAGCAGCTTCAAGTCTTTATCGGGGTCCTGCCTCGAAAAGAATTCACTCTGCCTGAGGTTGATATTCCGGGCCCTGGCGGCATCGGCCAGGCTGCCTTTCTCTTTGGCCTGCGCCAGAATCTCTGAGGCCCTCTTCTGCGCAAGCCCCTTGGCCTGGTCTGCACGAAAATCCTTTGTGACTTTATCTTTGAGGTTTTCGAACGGGATCGGCTGAGGTCTTTTTATCGATTTCACCTGAGCGACTGCAAAGCCCTTTGGAAGTTCCAGCATGTCGCTCACATCGCCCTCGCCGAGTTCAAACAGCTTTGCCTTGATCTGCGCGGGAAAAGCAGGCTGATCTTCCGACATCGTTATCCAGACGGGGTCGGAAACCTTCATTTTCATCTCAAGCGCCGCCTTGGCTATATCCTTTCTGGCGTAGGCCAGGTCACGCAGGTTTCGCGCCTGTTTATAGGCTATATCCTGGGCGCCCTGAGACTTGATATCCTTCTCGATTTCACCTCTCACCTCCTCGAGAGGAGCGGTCTTCGCCTCGGTTATTTCCTCCACCTTGATTATATGGAACCCATGTGGAGTTCGCACAAGCTCGCTTATCTCGCCCGGCTGCAGGGCAAAAGCAGCCGCCGAAAAGTCCTGTATCCATCTGCTTGGAAGAAAAAAAGCCCAGCTCGCCGCCCTTCTTTGCAGTAGCTTCGTCCTGGGAGTACTTCTTAGCCAGTCCGGCAAAGTCTTTCCCTGTCCTGGCCTCATCGAGGATTTTCTGGGCCTCTGCCCGGATATTGTCCACTTCGGCATGAGACGCATCGGGCTTTACGCGCAAAAGAATATGCTGTGCGCGCACCTGTTTCTCACGTTGAAATCGAGCCAGCATTGTCCTCATAGTAGCGATTTATTTCATCCTCACTGGGGTGGATCTCCTTCTCCAGGTCTTCCCTGTTTAGCAGAGCGTAGGCAATTTCACGCCTTTCGGGTTCCATGTACCGGTCCTCGTGATTCCGGTAAAAGCTCTGGAGGGCCGACTCCGCCACCGTGACACTGTCTTCGAATGACGCGGGGTCTAAAACGGCGTATGCGACCTTTATCTGATCGCGGTTCAAATGGTAGTCGGCCAGGACTTCATTTTCAGTGACAACCGCGCGGCCCTTTATGAAAGCCTGGACTTTATGGGTGGTAATATCTTCGGACATCTGCTGCTCGAAGATCTCGGGGGTCATGCGCATCTGCCGCAGCACATCCTCGTAGCGTTTTGCGTCGAACTTTCCCTCGGTCTGAAAGGCCGGTATCTCGAGAATCTTGAGCCTGACCTCGTCGTTTGTGGCCATAAGACCAAGCTCTTTGGCGCCTCGAATAAGCAGATAGTGCTGAATCAGCGTCTGCAGCGCCTGCTCTTTAAGATTCAGAGCGCGCATGAGCTCGTCGGACAGCGTCCCCCCAAACTGCTTGCGGACTTCCTCGACCAAATTGTTGTAGACCGTGGTGTACTCGGAGGTGCTTATATAGTGATCCCCCACCCGTGCAATGTCGTATTCATGGCGGGTCTGGTAAAGGTATCCACCCCAACCGACGAAAACTATGATGACCAGCCAGAGAAGAACTTTTATACCCCATGATCTGGAGTGTTTCCTGACAAAATCGAGCATTGGCTCCCGTTTCCTTTCAGCGATCAAAGCGGTTGAGTGTTGCGGCGTACCAGCAAAATGTAAAGAGCCGCGCCAAGACATGGCAGCGTGGAAACTACCGCAAACCAGATCACTTTGGACTTTGTGCTGGAAAAGCGCCGTCTTGGCAAATCCACAATAGCCCACAACGTCGGGATTATGGGAACGATCACTATAACCATAAGTATCAGCAAATTCAAAGGATTAAAGGCCATCCACCAAGTCTCTTTCTGCCTTCTTGAGGCCAAATTCTCTGCCGTTTGACTGTCAGGCCGGGATATACTACGATGTTAACTTTAAAATCGCAATACCGGCTCTTATCCATCTTGGTGAAACACAAGGCAGGTGGCCAGTGCCCAAGCTGTTCATTTCAGAACTGAAACCGAACCTGGAAATCGCTTCCCTGTTCGTCGCCTCGGAAAAGCAGTTGAGAACTGCCCGCAACGGAACGGTTTACCTCGATTTGAAGCTGTTGGATAAGACGGGTGATATCAGCGGCAAGATGTGGGAAAAAGCCGTTGAGGCCTCGGCGGGTTTTCAGTCGGGGGATATCGTCTACCTGCGGGCGAGAACCGAACTTTACAAGGATCAGGATGCAGCTCAGCATTTCCGAAATCATGCCGGTTCCCGCCGGGGGGTACGATCCGGCCGATTTTCTCCCGGTCTGCCCTTTCGACCGGGATGCGCTTTTCGAACGATTAGGCAAGCTCCTGGCAGGAATGGCCGACGGTTTCGCCCGCCGCCTGTGTGAAGCAATTCTGGCCGACCCTGAACTCATGACCCGCTTTAAACTTGCTCCGGCTGCAAAGTCAATGCACCACGCCTATATCGGTGGGCTTCTGGAACACACCGTTTCCGTTATTACGCTCGTATACAGAATCTGCAACCATTACCCGGACCTTGATCGCGATCTGCTCATAGCAGGCGCTTTTTTGCACGACATTGGGAAAATCTCCGAATTCGTATATGATACACATATCGACTATTCGGACGCAGGACGCCTGGTAGGGCATATGGTCCTGGGGACACAGATCGTCGAGGACAAGATTCGAACAATTGAGGGCTTTCCCACGGAGACCTCGCTTCTGATAAAGCACCTAATCCTGAGCCATCACGGGGAGGCCCAGTTCGGGGCGGTCAGGCTGCCGGCGAGCAAGGAAGCCTTTGCCCTGCATCTGGCTGATGATCTCGATGCAAAGATGAACGCCATCAGCCGGATACTGGCGAATTCAGCCGCAGACGACAGTACGTGGACCGGATTCGAAACTATTTTTGGCAGGCATTTTTTCAGGGGTTTTCCAAAACAAGACGATGGGGCCGCCGGGGATGAGATTTCCGAAGCCGGGGCAATCGCGGACCCGGCCTGAACGCCGGACGGCATACGTCGGAGAATTTTGTGATCTTTTCTTTTCTCTGTGCTCTCTCCTTGACCGGACTATGCCCCGGCTCCGTGGTGAACATTTACGGAACGAGAAACTAAAGTGGCGTTAACCGACATTCACGGCCAGCAAAGGGCAATTCGGTTTTTGAGACAGCTTCTCAAAAAGGAAGCCGTTCCGCATGCCTTTCTTTTTTCCGGAATGGCGGGCGTCGGCAAGTTTGCTGCGGCCCGGGAGTTGGCCAAGGCTCTGAATTGCCTCAATCCGCAGAATTATGACTCATGCGGCGGCTGCGGATCGTGCCATAAGCTCGAAGAGGGACTGCATCCCGATGTGATCCACATCACAAACGAGGGTGTTTTCATCAAACTGGAACAGATTCGCGATCTGATGAAGCGTTTCCGCTTCAGGCCGTTTGAAGGAAAATTCCGCGTTGTTATAATTCAAGACGCGCAAAAGCTTATGGAGCTGGCGGCAAACGCCATGCTGAAGATACTGGAGGAGCCGCCGAAGGCAAACATCTTCATCCTGCTCGCGACCGAATCGCAGATGCTCTTGCCGACCATAGTCTCCAGGTGCTGCCAGGTGCGTTTTCAGCCCCTTGAAGACGAAATCGTGGCCGAATGGCTGGCGCGCGAAGTCGGGCTTTCCCCGGACCATGCGCACGGAATTGCCCGGCTGGCTGCGGGAAGCATCGAGAAAGCGCGATGGTTTTCCGAAGAAGACCGCGCGGTGGGCTGGAAAAAAGTTGTCGGGAAGTTAGAAAATCTGGACGGACTTTCTATCCTTGATTTTTTCCCGATGGTTTCCGATTGGGCGAAAAACCGCGAAACCGTCGAGCAGGACCTTGAGTTCATAAGGCTGTGGGTCCGGGACCTTATCCTGTTTCGGGTCGCCGAGGCGCAAAACTTCCGGCAAGGCCAGGCGCCGCCGAAGCTGATCTCGACAGCCCGCCCGCCCACCCGCGAGGCGGGCCCCGCCGCCCCACTTACATTCGAATTGAACGGCAGGACGAAAGAGGCGGCAAGGTCGGTTCCGCCGGAGCGTCTTTTCTTTTTATATCACAATGTTGAACAGGCGATGCAGGGTCTCAAAGTGAACGCAAACCTGCAAATGACGCTTGAAAGCGTTTGCCTGGCCATAAAGGACTCGCTCTATGGAAAAGGTGGTTGGAATTCGTTTCCGAAAAGGAGGCAAGATTTATCATTTTGATCCCGGCGAATACCCTCTCAGGAAGGACGAGTATGTAATCGTACACACCGAACAGGGAGTCGGGCTTGGGCAGGTAGTCGAGCCGCCTTGCCCGAAGGACCCCCGAATCCATCCCAAGGAAATAAAGAAGATCGAACGGATGGCAACGGAAGATGAAATCCGGCAGCTTTTCAATAACATGGAAACCGAGGCGGACGCGAAGAGTTTTTGCCTGGAGAAAATTGCCGCCCACCAGCTTCCGATGAACCTGGTGGACGTGGAATATTTCTTCGACGGCAGCAAGATCATATTCTACTTTACTGCGGATGGCCGGGTGGATTTTAGAGAGCTTCTCAAAGACCTGGTCAGACGGCTGCGGACCCGTGTCGAACTGCGGCAGATCGGAATTCGCAACCAGGCAAAGATGGTGGGAGGCCTGGGGGGTTGTGGGAGGCCGCTGTGCTGTGCGACATTTTTGAAGAACTTCCATGCCGTCTCCATTAAGATGGCTAAGGAACAAAACCTGAGCCTCAATCCTGCAAAGATATCCGGGGCCTGCGGCAGGCTCATGTGCTGCCTCCAGTTCGAGCACGAAACCTACAGGGAACTCAAAAAAGATATGCCCAAAGTGGGCAAGAAGGTCGAACTGCCCGAAGGCAGAGGCAAAGTCGTACGGCAGAACGTTATGGGCAGGTCCTTCACGGTTCAGCTTGAAGACGGGCGGGAAATAGACATCGATCTGGAGAAGGGCTGCGGTTGCCGGGGGGAATGCAAGTGCGCCGGTCCTAATTAGCGTCCATCCGGAAACTCCGGATGGAACACTAGCAGTTTCCGATTCGAAAAGGAGGCATTTTTCGTACTGGCAAGGAAATCGAGGGGTTACGCGGAGGCGTACTTGGGTACGCCGCACAAGCAAGCCCGAAGATTGACGCCGCCAGGACGGAAAAGGACCCTTTCCGGATGGAAACTAATTAGTTTCCGATTCGGATAAACTCTAACCAGTACGTTGTCAACAAAGTTACCACATGTTGCAAGGAATCGTCACCCCGGCGGAGGCCGGGGTCCAGGGTTTTTAATCAACTGAAATGACACTGGATTCCGGCTTTCGCCCGTAGCCGTCAACTTTAGCGGAGGTGTCGGTGCAATCACCTCGTGCCCTTCGTGCCTTCTTTGTGTTCTTCGTGATTGACCAAGACTATCTTTATCACGAAGAGGGAGCGCAGCGGGGTGAAACTGCTTGCTTTAATGTCAGGCTGCTGTATGGGACTATCTGGGGCTTTGCGGCACCACCCAGGGCAGGCTCGGCAGAACCTTCGTGCTCTTCGTGTCCTCGTGGTGAGAAATTCATTTTAAGCCAGCAACCACGAAGAGCGGAGCATAGTCCGGTCAAGGATAGGACACGAAGACCAAGCAAGAGACCCAGAGAGTGTGGAGACCAGGCATTTCGCCCCCTATCTTCTTCGAGGCCTTCACCCCGCTGCGCTCCTCCTTCGTGGTGCATAAAATTATATGCAAGGTGCGGTGACCAGTGCCTCGCGGGACTGACCCTGGGCCATCATATGTAGCCCCCTGGAGCACTGGAGTCTAGACATGGGCGCCGAAAATCCAGACGATAGGTACTCGTTTGCCGGATGAGCCGGAAAAAAGAGGACACATGAATCGACTCTATATAACCACCCCGATTTATTACGTTAATGCCGAACCTCACATAGGCCATGCCTACACGACAATCGTCGCAGACGTATTGAACCGCTTCTACGAACTGCTGGGATTCAAGACCTTCTTCCTCACCGGGACCGACGAGCACGGGGACAAAATCGCCCAGGCGGCCCAGGCCGCAGGAGTTGAGCCCAAGGCCTACGCCGACAGGATAAGCGCGCTTTTCCGGCAAACCTGGCCCAAACTCAGTATCGAAAACGACAAGTTCATCCGGACCACCGACCTCGAACATGTGAAAGTCGTCCAATACGTGTTGCAGAAGGTCTACGACGCCGGTGAAATCTACTTTGACACTTACAAGGGCCTTTACTGCGTCGGGTGCGAGAGGTTCTACACCGAACGGGAACTGGTTGACGGAAAGTGCCCGGACCACGATAAGCCCCCCGTCGAACGGGAGGAGGCGAATTATTTTTTCCGGATGAGCAAATATCAGGATTGGCTTATAGCACACATAGAATCTCATCCCGGCTTCATCCGTCCCGAAAGGTACCGAAACGAGGTGCTGGCGTTTCTGAGGGAGCCCCTCGAAGACCTGTGCATCTCCCGGCCGGTTGAGCGCCTCAACTGGGGCATACCGCTTCCGTTCGACGAAAACTATGTGACTTATGTCTGGTTCGACGCTCTGATCAACTATATTTCCGCAATCGGATATCCCGACGGCGAGCTATACAAAGAGTTCTGGCCCGTTGCGCAGCACCTTATAGCCAAGGACATCCTAAAGCCCCACGGAATCTACTGGCCCACGATGCTCAAGGCCGCCGGCGTTCCCATGTTCCAACACCTGAACGTCCACGGGTACTGGAAAACGGACGAAGGCAAGATGAGCAAGAGCCACGGCACCGTTGTGCGGCCGCTGGATCTTGTGCCCGTTTATGGACTCGATGCCTTCCGGTACTTTCTTCTGCGGGAGATGGTTTTCGGGCTCGATGCGAACTTCAGCGAGGATGCGCTGGTTCAGCGCATAAACGCCGACCTGGCAAACGACCTGGGAAACCTTTTCAGCCGCACGCTTGCAATGACTGCGCGCTATTTTGACGAAAAAGCCCCCCCTTTCGGCTCGCAGCCCGACAGGATGGACCGTGAACTGCAGCGATAAGGTTGAACATGCAATCGGGCAATTCCGGGATGAAATCCCCAGGCTCGGCTTCCACAAGGCGCTTGTAGCCATTTGGGAATGTATAAACGCGGCCAATAAATACATCGACTCCGCCGCCCCCTGGAACCTGGCTAAAGATGCGAGCCTGCTGCCCCGGCTTCAGACTGTAATGAGAACTCTTCTGGAGGTAAATAAAGTCGTTGCCGTCCTGATTTCTCCTTTTATGCCTTCGACCTCCGGGAAGATGCTGGAGCGGCTTGGAATCGTGAAAAAAACCTCGGACCTTAGGCTTGCCGAAGATACCTCCTGGGGCACCCTGCAGGAAGGCGCAAAGGTCCTCAAAGGGGAATCGCTATTTCCACGGGTCGAAACGGCGGGTAAAAAGCTGGGAAAACCCGGTAAACAAGGAGCTGGGATGCCTGATGTAAGCCAAAAACCAAAAGAGAAACAGGAAGCGGAAGCCGCAGCCGCCTCCGGGGCGACGGACGCCGGCGGCACGATCGATATCGACCTGTTCCAGCAGGTCGATCTGCGGGTCGGCCTTATCAAGGAGGCGGAAAAAGTCCCGAAGTCCGACAAACTGGTAAAGCTGATCGTCGATATCGGGGAAGAACGGCAGATCGTGGCTGGAATCGCCAAAACGCATTCACCCGCAGACCTTGTCGGAAAGCAGGTGGTGCTGGTGGCAAATCTCAAGCCCGTAAAGCTCATGGGAATCGAATCCCACGGAATGATCCTCGCCGTACGCGACGGGCAGGACCTGAAACTTGTCGTTCCCGAGGCCAACGTATCTCCCGGCGGAAAGATTTCGTGAGGGGCCGCAGTATAGACGGGTGCGCTGAACATTCTGCAAATTTCGAAAAATAAAAAGCGCGGGGGAACGCTTCCCCCGCACCCCCCAGGATTTCGGCGCACACGCGCATGCGCGTGAGTGCCGAGCGCTCGGCGCTATCGGCGGCTAGCCGCAGGCCGCCGCCGAAGCGCAACACAGAGCCGCGTAGCGGCGAGGGGGTGTGGGGGGCGTAAAGAATTCAAGGCTCCGCCGGATATCACTTGATACTTTCTTGAACGCAACTTGGTATAAGGTCTTGGAAACAGGCATTTCTGTAAATTCCGTTAATCCTGTTAATCCTGTCTAAAAAAGCCTTTCTCCGCATCCTCTGTGCCTCTGCGGTGGATTTGACTCTTATTCTGATTTTTGTACGTTTGCCACTCACAGGCCAACTTGACTTATGACCCGTTTAAGGACTATATTTGGTCATATCTTGAAGGAGGTGGATCATGAAACTGTCCAGCCAAATTAAACCGATCAGCTATCTCAAGGCGCATGCCGCAGAGATCGTTCGCAGCCTGGGGGAACAGGGAGAACCCTTGGTCATCACCCAGAACGGCCAAGCCAAGGTGGTCATACAGGACATCGAAAGTTACGAGCAAACGCAGGAGACCATGGCGCTGCTGAAAATTCTAGCACTCGGCGCCGGCCAGGTCGAAGAAGGCAAGGTTCAGCGCGCTGCCGATGTCATTAAAGGGCTTCGCGAGCGGAAGAAGGCCCGCTGATGTCATTTCAGGTGTTCCTGACCGGCGACGCGTCCCGCGACCTGGAAGATTTGTACGATTACATCGAGCTGCACGAGGTGCCGGGCAAAGCGGACCACGTCCTCGCACAGATTGAAAAGGGCTTCACCAGCCTGTCCGAAAATCCCCAGCGCGGAGCATACCCGAAGGAATTGCTGGCCATAGGCCTCCGGGAGTACCGCGAGATTTTCTTCAAACCCTATCGCATCATTTGCCGGGTCATGGCCGAGAACGTCTACGTTCTTGTGATCGCCGACGGGCGCCGGGATATGCAGGCGCTGCTGCAGCGACGCCTGCTGATGGCATAACTCCTACCTGCCGTTTCTCTTCCGCCCCGATTTTCCTGATCGCGCGGTTCCTGACCTCGCTCGCGGAAAGCAGGAAGCAGGAAGGGCGAAGAGTGAAGGGTGAGGGGTGAGGGCAGAAGCGGGGAGCGGGGAGCGGAAAGGGTGAAGAGAAAAAGCAAAAGAAAATAATTCCTTCCGGTTCTATCGCTTCGCGAGGAAGGGTGAAGGGTGAACCCTTTGAGGGATTTAGGGATTTTTCAATTCCTCAATTCCCCAATTGATCGTTTTTGCTCCCTGCTCCTTGCTTCTTGCTTCCTGCTTCCTGCTTTTAATCGCTTCGCGAGGAGATGTTACCTTGGCTCGAGCCCGTAGCGCAGGAGCACCTGTGATGAAAACCTAATCAAGAATAAAGGTGAAAAGGGCGGCGGCTGGGCAAGAGCCAGATTCGCCACTCAAACCTTAGCGGGCCTCCCGCAACGCTTCTGCAAAATTGAAACTGCGCATGCCTTCCTGCCGGCATGTTCCAGAGTCTCAACTCCTATCTTCTATGACTTCACAGCCTTATACTGCATGCGATTTTAATTGTTCCTCGAGCGCGATGATACGCGGTTCCAAATCCGCCACTTCAAATCGATTACGGTCCTGGCCTCCGAGGGGGTGATCCCTCCTGCACCGGGCTTTGCCGTTACTGCGGTGAAGATTTTTGGAATATCAGTTACTGTGCCAACCGCCGGGAGGCTGACCTCTAGTGGCTCATCCTTTTTCGGAGCCACCAAGCGTTCGAGGCAAATCCGAAGGCGAGTGGGGGCAGCGTCAAGGGCTAACTCGACCACCTTTCTAACCAGCGTTTCAGCCTGCCCGTCAATGAGGCCCTGTGCAATGACTGTGGTCCTGTTTCGGGTTCCTTTGGGCTTGCCATTCGGATTGCCCGATTGTCCTTTTTGGATCCGGCCACCCTGTAAATTCATGCTCGATTCAGGTGACATGATTTTAAACCTCCAATTAAAAAAGCTTTCAGTGACTATTCAAAACTAAGAATTTGAAACTATAAACTCTTCACAAGAGTATAGCATTGAACGATTTTGACCTGCAAAATGGCAACCAGAAACGGCAACCAGAAGCGGCAATAGAAGAGGCAATAGAAGAGGAAGCAGGGAGCAGGGAAACATTGAAGCGGTAAAATTTCACCTTCCTAACCTTCACCCTTCAGACTTCATTCATCACACCCGTGGGGCGAGGTAGTTTTTCATTCAGGGACGCGACTCTCGACCTCGGAAACCGAGAACAAGAAGTGTTTACTCTAAACGCCTCAAGCGCTCGTTGACTTTCCCGCCAAGGTCAACGGAAGGATTGGCTGGGCCACTTAGAAAAGTTTCATATGGCGTTTACCAACGGGGTCGGTATCGATGAACTCATCCCTATTTGATGAAGAGTTTAATTCACTACCCGGTCCAATGGAAGGACTGGCTTAGGGTTTTGGGGCGCTTTTATCCATTGAAGTGACGGTCGCATGGCGGCGGCTCGGCATGCTCCTCGTCGGCGGGTCTAAGCCTGACAGCCACTCATTCCTGTTTTCTATCTCCTTTCCTCCGAGTCTCCTCGGGCGATAAGGTGTCCTTCTCACTTCGCTGTTAGCTCACTCTTTTATCATAATCCCTGGAAAGTCCTAATGATGTGTATAAATCCTCCTGGTATAAACGGGTCAGTTTGCGTACAATATTCCTCATTCTCCCTTCTTTTATTGAAGAGGCTTTTGCGAATGGCAAGGAAGAAGCAAGGCTCACGTGGGAAAAAGCAAGATGAGTTCCTTCATGCACGCAATCTGATGAGGGGCACGAGAACCCCATTTCGCTCCTTTTCGGAGATTAGACCCTCAATCCACCGCGCAGATTATGCCCCATTCATTAAATGGATCAGAACTACTCCGTTAAAAAAGGTATTTCACCCAGAGTACCCGTCCTCCCTATCCGATCTCAAAGCTACCCCTGCTCCGACGGCGACGAACCTTAAAAATGAATTCTATTGGGCAGGTGCTTACCTCTCGGCCCACTTGGAAAACATTTCCACGTTCATTCAATTTTCTAACGTTTTTCAAGAAGCATTTTTGTTAAATGATTTTACTCTCTGCGAAGAAACCCTTCAGCTCATTCAAGAACGCTTTGGAGTATCACTGTGGCTATTAAGGCATACTATTCCATTTCTTCAATACGCGAAAGGGCTAGAGCAACAAAAACAGTTTACACAACAGATGAAGGCCGAATTACCTGCTGATGGCATAGCCGCTTATATCGCTCACTATATCAGCATGCGCTCTGAACCTACACTTTCTATAGCGCGATTTTTATCTCAATTTACACATCATCTTACTAGATTATCCGTTGACACAGACCTCGCCACTTACGTTCGATTCCACATCGCGCCTGATTTATCAATGGACGATAACGAAGTCTTTTCTGTTTTAAAGTACGAATGCGCTAGCACAATTGTCGATATTTATGACTCTCTTATCAGGCTCTCTCAAATCGTTATAAACATTGGGAGGGATGATCTCTATCCAGTTCTTCGTACTGTCCTAGGTTCCCTTAGCCCAATAGAAGACACGCGATTATCGATACTCCTATTCATGTTGGGCCTGAAGTGTCCAGAGATATCATGCTTTGACATGCGTTTCGCTGAATCATTGCAGTTATTTCTATGCGGTGATTACGCCCGAGCAGCCAATCTTGCAATTACTTCCCTTGTCGAGTGGCCATGCAACACCGAACTTAGAAAATTAGCCGCAACCGCAACAGCCATATCCGGAAATAGTACTGGTGGGAAAGAGTCATTCCTGTTTAAAATTTTGAATTGGATGACTGCTATCATAAATAAATCACCTACAATGGAAAATGATACCAACGAACTTTTAAGAATCGCTTATACCTTTAATAGCTACAGTTGGGGAGCTTCCCTTTTCGAATTCGTTAAGCAGGAAACCTCTCCCGATCCTACGCAGAGTATTGGATTATCTCATTTTGCAGCTACCTCCATTACGTCTCTTGAGGGACCAATTATTGATGCTCCTCAGTCCAGCACATTTCACTCAGACTACCCCGCTACTATGCAGAGCTTTTACGCACTGTGTCCTTCCATCCTTTATAACCAAAAGCCTCCCGACGCTCAGGATTCAATCTGTGCTCAAAATCTCTCCTGGGAATCTGAAGCTCTTATTCAGGCCGAGCGCGCCCTCGCTTCATCCGACCTCCCCTGCGCCTTGGCAGAGGGCAGACGCCTACTGGATTCTTGCCATGATTACTTCAAACAAAAATCCATCAAAATAGTTTCACATTGCATGCTGAATATGGGCCATAAGAAAGAGTGCCTTGAGTTCATTACATCGATTCTACTGAAGGAACCACGTTTTGACCGCATTGTTCCATTGTCGCAAGCAATCGATACTATCGACACAGCTTCGCGCATGGAACTGAAAAACATAATCGCAGTACCCATTCTATACGATTTTTACTCCAAACTAGTCAGTAGCTCTCATGATGCTGTCAGAAATTACGCATATGAGGACTTCCTGTTAGCACACGGGCTCACCCGCCCTTCACAGATATCGCCTATACTACACCTTTTCGATACCACTATGATCATATATTTTCTTAAATATATCTGCATTGAATCGGTCATGGACACCTCTATAGTATTCTCAGGATCGCGAGACATATCCGAAGAACGCATATCCGTCTGTCGACTTCTGGTTGACCTCGACCCACAACATAAAGAGGATTATCAGACGGAGATAAAGGACATCCTGCGACGCCTCATGATCCAACGGCGTATGCGATTGATTGAGCAAAGTAAAATCTATGTCGATACAGAAAGCATCCGGAAAGCCCTTGTAAAATCAATGGCTGAGAATTTCAATCGCCTTGCTTCTCTTATGGAATTAGACAGCTCCCTTTATGATGAGATTCGCCAACTAATACGCAGCTCTGTGCAGAAGGAAGGGATTGAGGCGATAATAGCACTGGTAATTCCGAAGAACGAAGTCTTGGATCTCTTCGAGTCAATGGTGGTCCAGATCCGCGATGAATTCGTTTCCAGTACAGAGCATGGCCTTGATGGATATTTAAGCGTTCGTATTCGTCACGGTACCTTGTCAGGGCATCTGCGTAGCCCGTTGGATGTTGCTAAACTGATAACCCAAAAAGACCATACCACCGGGGAGTACAAATCAAATGATTACTGGACTAATAGACTAAATATCCAAAACACAGACATAGGCGAGAAGCTTGATCAACGCCTATCGATGTTTTCGAAGTCATTTGACACATTGATCAATATCATAAACACTGAATGGATTCAGGTCATCACTGAGAAGACTGGCACAAAAAAGGGATTGTTCGATTTTAAGCTATACGAGTATCATCTCACTCTTCTTTATAAGGAAATACCACCGGGCATAACTTTTGACGGTTTCATTGATCACATATTTATGTTTTTAAACGAGATGCTTCTACTTAATTTACGGCGCATTCGCGAACGTGTAGATTCTGAAGCCAAAACTGTTGTCAATGAAATGCTAACATCTCTGCAAGCTGACATAGAATCCATACTCAGATTCAGCAACAGCAGCGTACTTAGCAACGCTATTCGAGGTGCTCGAACTGACATACAGGTTGCATTAGACCGAGTCGCAGAGTGGTTTAAAGTTGCGAAAGTGACTGCCGATGAACCATTTACCTTGGACGAAGCAATTGACATTAGTAGACAAAGTATCACAAGGACTTATTCCACTCCATTTGAGGTATACGTCACCACATCACCGAATATGCCGTCAGTATTAATCCATGGTAGATTTATCACCAGTTTTGTTGATATTCTATTCATTGTGTTCGAAAATATTATCAGACATTCAGGGCTTGAGAACCGTATTGCCCACGTCGTGCTCGCGAATAAAGATCCATATATATCTGTGCGGATCGAGAATAACGTCGCTGCTGATGTTAACAACTCTACAAATATAGATCGTATTACCCTCATAAAACACTCTATGAAGGAGGGCGGGTATAAACGATCAGTTAGCAAAGAGGGAGGGACGGGGTTTTATAAGATTCGCAAGATATTGGGACACGACTTCAAGGAAGACCGAGCTATAGATTTCGGATTCAATGATTTAGGTCGGTTTTATATTGAATTTGAAATTCCCACTAAAGATGTGGAGGCTGAGTCATGAAGATTCTTATAGTAGAAGATGATGAGAACAAACGTAATCAGATTACCACTCTTATAACCGAATCCTTTTCCTTCATCAATTTGGCTGTTGCTAAATCGCTCCAGAGTGGACTCAGATCGATTATTAACGATAAGCCTGATCTCGTTATCCTCGATATGACAATGCCAACTTTTGACATTGGGGTCGATGAGGATGGCGGGAGACTACAACCTTACGCTGGAAGGGAGATATTGCGTCAAATGGATAGACGCAATATCCTCGTTCCCGTCATCGTATTGACCCAATTTGACAGATTTGGTGAAGGCTGTGATTCGCTTACCTTAAAGGAGACTCGATACTCAACTTTCAGAAGCACATCCCCATAATTACCGAGGCGCGGTTTACTATGACGCTACCTCAGAAGTCTGGAAGTCATCTGCTATCCAGCTAATAAACGAGGAACTTTCCCACAACGCATCGGATCAGTTATGATTAATATATTAATAGTAGAGGACGATAATTCAAAGATATCGAAAATATGTAAGGTGCTGACAGAGCTGGAAGGTATTGACATTGATCACATTAAGTCCTTTTGCGACACTAACAGCGCTAAGCGCGAACTGTCTGAAACACACTATGATCTGTTGATTCTAGACATTGCATTGCCACTGAGGATTGATAAACTCATTGACCGAAAAGGCGGGATCAAGTTGTTGGACGAAATATTCAACCGAGATGTGTACCACATTCCCGAACATATCATCGGCATCACCGCATACGAGGACATTTTTGCAGAAGCTAGCAGTACATTCACATCCAGATTATTAACACTAATCCAGTTTGACACGACATCAGATGAATGGATTCCTCCGCTTCAGGCACGTGTGAAACATATAATTGCATCGAAGTCAACTGTTTCTGTCCCAATAGAATTTGAATCTTATCTTGCGATTGTTTGTGCCATGGACATGCCCGAACTTAGCAGCATTTTGAATATTAGTCAGTGGTCATGGCAACAGATACATCTCGCAAACGATGATACAATCTATTATGAGGGTCGTCTTGAAAAGGACAGCAAAACACATAAACTCTTTGCAGCTGGATGTACACGAATGGGAACGACATCGGCTGCTATCCTATCTATGAAGATGATCGCCAGCTTTCGACCCAGGTATTTAGCAATAGCTGGGATGACTGCCGGCATGAAGGCCCGTACACGCTTCGGTGACATACTTGTTGCAGATCCTTCATGGCATTGGGGGAATGGAAAGTTTATCTCGGATCATGGGAAGGTGAAGTTTTTAGCAGCTCCACATCAGATACCACTGAATCCTGGACTCAGGAACAAGTTGCGACAGTTTGCAATGGATAAAGAATCCCTCTCTAAAATAAAATACAGTTGGCCGGGCAATCAACCAAACCATGAGCTTTCACTGCGTGTAGGGCCAATTGCTTCAGGTGCATCCGTTTTAGCTGATGGCTGTATGTCGGAGCAGATTTTGAGTCAGCATAGAGAGCTTATTGGAATAGAGATGGAGACCTACGGAGTATATGCCGCCTGTGAAGAAGCCACAAAGCCGACACCATTGGCTTTTTCGATGAAGTCTGTGGTTGACTTTGCCGGAAAGGACAAAAATGATTCTTATCAAAAATATGCAGCTTATACCAGTGCCCATGCTCTGAAGGTATTCGTAGAAAAATACCTCTAGGATTTCCGAGCGTCAGGAAGTTTCATTGCTGTTTTAGGACACTGTAGAATGGCTATGGGCCTATATTGTCGAGGGTTCGACTCCCCATATCTTCATACTCCAGGTGACGTTAGGATTTACCTATTCTCGCCACTATCGGTGGTCTTTTTGTAAAGGAAGCAAGTGTCGTACATCGCAGCGGGGCTGGCATCCTTGACCGAAGTTTAACAGTGCCACAAGAATAATGATGTAATTTCGCACGGCGCACGGGCGTCGGGCCAAGCCAATTAGCCAAATAAGCAGCCAACAGATTGAAACAAGGGCGCGATTTTTGGTCTTAGAAGGTCAATTTGAACGGTTTGACCGGCTAATCCGTACCACTTTGTTGTTTGAGGAAAGTGGCCAGTGACCCGCGGAGCCGAACAAGGCTTCTCATCAAACACTGAAGTTTTCGACCTGCACTTTGATCGCTGAACTGACGGCGGTACATTTCGAGTTGATGTCTGATTGCGTCCAGATTGTCGCAGACTCCTGTGATCGTACTGGCGCCTTCTGTCCGGGCAGCACCTGGAAGTTTAGGTACTGCATGGATTGCTTCCATTTTCCGACGCGCCAGCAGATATTCGCGTTGCAGGTCGGTTTGAGTGACCTGGACATAGTGCATCGTCATCTTTATGTCGCGGTGTCCGAGAATCTCCTTTAAAGCTGGAAGGCTGATACCGGAACGCAGCATCATTGTCGCATAGGTATGCCTAAGCTGGTGAGGACGGACGGGTTGGCAGTGGACCCGTTTGGCCGCATTTTTGAGCGCCTTTCGCACCCGCTGGGAAGATAATTTGCTGCCGTTCAGCGTAAAAAGGGGGGAGGCGGGATCAGTAGAAGCGGAAGATCCAACCATGCCGAGAATGCGATCCAATACTTTGCGAGCCTCAGCGTCAACTGGGACCAACCGTTCGTTGTGGAGCTTTCCGAGTGGGACATGGAGCGCCCAGTCATTACCGCCCAGGTGATGCAGGCAGTCTTTTTTCAAGTTAAGGCATTCGCCGACCCGCATGCCCGTAGCACGAATCAAAAGAAGGATATTGGAGAGCAGGTCATCAGTTTTTCCTAACTCGCGGTTCAAAAGGTCGTCCACTTCGGGGGAAACAGGTTTTGGCAGGTATAGATCCTGAGGCGGAAAGTCCTGCGGTAAAATCAGATTCCCGGCAACGGGGTATCCATTATCGGCCAGATCATTCAGCAAGCGCCGGACACAGAAGATTATCTGAAGGCGTGAGCCGTTGGCCAAGGGTGGATTTCTTTCCGCAAGACCTCGGAGCCAGGCGAGGATGTGCGGGTTGCGTTGAAGCTGAGCGGGCCCCTCAACTTCGGAATAGTTACGGTGCAGGTAGCGCACAAACTCATTCGCATGGACTCGATAGTAGGCAAGGGTGTTCGGTCTCAGTGTTGCGGACAAAGTATGCAGTTGCTGCTTGAGAAGACGAGCGAGAAGGTTGTCCACTTCCGGGCAAACAGGTTTTGCCGGGTAAAGATCATGACGCTGAGTGTCCTGGGGCAAAATCAGATTTTGGGCAATGGGATGTCCGTTGTCGGCCAGGTTTTTGAGCAAATGCCGGACACCGGTGACGATTTGCAGGCGTGTGCCGATGGTAAAAGGCGGGCTTCTTTCCGAAAGGCTTTGGAGCCAGCCGAGAATGTGCGGATTTCGTTGAAGCTCTGCGAATGTTCGAAGTTGGGGATAGTTCCTGTGGATGTAGCGCACAAACCAATTACCACAGTATCGATAGTGCTCAATCGTAGCCGGTCTGAGGGTGGCGGGCAAAGTATGGACGATTTGGTCGAAGAGCTCACCGAGTGGGTATTGCGGTATTGTGGTCATGGCGTCTCCGGAAGCGGCGGACGGCGGCAGCTCTGCATAGCGCGATGGAACTCGCGCCATACATCCCGGGGACAGAGTTGGACGTAGAGCATGGTGGTATGGATGTGAGAATGGCCCATGAGTTTCATGAGGGCCGGAAGGCTGAGTCCGGCGCGGACCATATCCGCTCCGAAAGTGTGCCGGAAGCGATGTGGATTGGCTTTCGAAACGGAGCTGCGGCGGCGGTGATGACGAAACAGGGTCCGGAGCCCGGCCGGCGTCAGTGGTTTGCCCCGGTTTGGACCCTTGAGCACGACGAACGCAAAACAGGAGTTCGTTTTTGGCCTTTCCACGTTAAGATAGCTCTCGAGCAACTTGATTGTTTGCGAATCAAGGGGCAGCAATCTTTCCCGGTTTCCTTTTCCCTGGACGAGGATCTGGCTTTGAGCGAATCGAAGGTCTTCGAGCCTGAGGTTGAGGATCTCACAGGAGCGCAGCCCGTTGAACAGCATCAATGCCACAATGCTCAAGTCGCGGAAGGTGCGAAAACCGCTCCAGAATTTATCGACCTCCGTGGCCGTTAGCGGAACCACAATGCGGCGGGGCACCTTGACTCCCAGTCTGCGCAGAACCCTGCGGCGCCGTGCGTAGCCGAAGGGCGGTGATAAGATGAGCGCACAGCCGTGACTGCGGCCTTGCGCAGGAATCTCACGCCCATAATGGAAGCGGTACAGGCATATAGTCACGGTAAGTCGGTGATTGATGGTTCGAGGTGCGGGTTGGGGCTTATGCTCCAACTGGTAATGGATATAGTCAGTGAGCTTGTCCTCGGTGAGATCGGATGGCACGATCGAGGCAACTGCAAGCCAGCGTGCCAGATTTACCAGGTCGAAGGCATAGGCTCGAAGCGAGCGCAAACAAAGCCCTCGCAGGCGTTGAGCATCCAAAAACTCGTTAGCCCAATCCACCTCGTGGCTTTCATCCTGCAACAGCCGATAAGGACTTTTGCTCGGGGGCGCGGACGGATCAAAGGAAGCGCGCACTCTCATGGCTTCCCCTTATGGCGGTTAGCCCGGGTGGATTTGGCCCCGAAGGCCTGGCGGCAGATGCGGTCGATGGTGGCGGGATCTTTTATTTCCATATCCGCCGGGGTTCTCAGAAGGGATGAAGGAGTCCATTCAGGCCGCTCTGGAAGCGAAAGCACCTGAAAGATGGTCCCGTCAAAGGCGATAAGGTCCTTTTGGATTAGTCCATCCCTGGCTTGCAGGTAGTCATGGAGGCTGAGTGCAAGAAGGGAGCAGAGCTTGTCGTAGCTGTAGAAAGAAAGTCCCTGCCGGTCGGAGACCAGTACAAGAAGCAAGTAGAGCAGGAGTTCAAAGCGGGAAAGAGCGCCGAAAAACCCATCCCTGAGAAACCGATGCTCGATATAGGCGAAGCTGCCCTGGATGGAACGTAGTCGCTGCGGGACAAGAGGTCTTTTGTGGATCATGGCCTGCTCCTTTGGCACGGGAGACTAGCCCACACTACTGCCCAAAGCTATCGAGTCCTCTTTTGCAATCACTCCCTGTGGTCCTAACTATTGGAATCAGCAAAACTTTTTGGGCTGACGCGTCCATTTTTGCAATCAGCGGGAGGAGGTAAAAAACCCCTGGTTTGTTTACTGGAGCGGGTTTTGACTCGTCCATTTTTGCAATCACCCTGGCCTTGGCGTTTCGGCAGGACTGGAGGAGGTTGTTACGTTGGCGACAATCGGGGTGATCCCGGCGATATTTTTTGTAGTAGCCTGGATGTCGACTGTGCCAGTCGATCTGACATGCTCGCTGGTTGGCCTTGTAGTCAGGATCGGTTGCAAGCTTTTCCTTTTGCCACTTCCGCTTGCGGGCGCGCCGGCAGTCTTTGTCACCGCAATATCGCTGATTTTTTACACGAGGATCAGGAGCAAACAGGCGCCCACAATGTGCGCACGGGATCACAGAGTTCATGGCTTCCTCCCTGGCGGAGAAAAACCATAAACCTATCCGGAAGAAGAATGGAAAAAGCAAAATCAGGAAGGATAAAAACCAGATACAGGGAAGCAAAAAGATTTTGCACGCGCAAAATGGAAGAAAAACCAACGGCATGTTAGCCGGTCAAGAACGGTGAAATGGGCACTTTAAGCCCCCATTTGGCCATAGGCAATAGCGAGTGGAGTGGCCCATGCAGCCTGACTGCCAGTTGAGCGGCGAGCAACCGCAAAAGACGACTACATTCCCTCGATCCAGCGGGCCAAACGATTTTTGATGCGGAGTAGCCGCTTTGGATCAACCTCCCCTATAGAGCCGAGCAAAATATCTCCACTCACAACAGCCAATCGCGTCACACGGATCAGACTGGTCGTTTTTAGTCCGGATAGAAGAAAATCGATATCGGCCTCACTGACGATTTCATCTAGACCCGACAATTCCTGATGCAGTTGGGAGGAAATCATGCAAAGCAACCAATCACCTGCAACCGCAAAAGACAACTACACTTCCTCGATCCAACGGGCCAAACGATTTTTGATGCGGAGTAGCCGCTTTGGATCAACCTCCCCTATAGAGCCGAGCAAAATATCGCCACTCACAACGGCCAATCGCGTCACACGGATCAGACTGGTCGTTTTTAGTCCGGATAGAAGAAAATCGGCATCGGCATCACTGATGATTTCATCTAAGCCCGGCAATTCCTGATGCAGTTGGGAGGAAATCATACATAGCAACCAATCGTCAAAGTCGTTGGGTACTTTTGCCAAGAGCAGAGCCGGTCGAGTTTTCCCCTCTGCCAAGCTGGCATGAGGAAACCTGAAAAGCACAATCTGCCCTGCATGCCTCATTGAAATCGTTCCTTTAAATCCTTGTCTGTATACAATTCCGGCTCATCTTCCATGCCTCGAAAGGCAGATTGCAGTGAAAATCCCATCCATCGCCAGTTTTCTTCTTTCCCAGACTCCCCTGAAGTCTTGGCAAGAAGGAACTCCACAAAATCCAGGACCTCAGCTTGCAATGGTTCTGGAAGCCGCTGAACACGCTCAACAATTTCTTCGGCAAGAATCATTCCCGTGCCTCCTGCAGGAAAATGCGTGGCAACCTTACAAGAATATATCATTCTTCACTCAACCTCGCACATGATTCCAGCATCTACCAAGTGAATTTTTCCGGCAAAATGATAGTATTACCAAGAGGGCCTTAGAGCTTGAAAAGAAAGGCATCATGGGTATGGACGCCCTCCATATTGCCTGTGCGGAGCAAGCCAGGGCTGATTACTTTGTAAGTTGCGATGACGTTCTGGTAAAAAGACTCGGCAGAATCGAAGACCTCAAGGTCCCTGCTTTGGGTCTGTTGGAGTTCATTTCCAGGGAGGTACTTTGAATTATGGCATTATCCATTGATCTGACGCCGGCAGAGATTCGCAAGGAAGGCTGGGAGGCTCTGGTATCTAAGCTGGGAGTGGCCAAGACCCTTAGATTCCTGCTTGAGTACGAGAGAGGCCATGGCAACTACACTGAACTGCGCAAAGAACTGTTCGCAGGGCAAAAGGTCGATGAGATTCTTGAGGGCATGGCCAAAGAAGGAATTATCCAGCGTGGACGGGAGTCGGGCCGAGCCCGGTGTCACAATAAACAGCCGAAAGATTGAAACAAGCGGCGGTTTTTGGTCTTGGAAGGCACCCCGCGAACGCCCAACGCGATTGACTTCCGCCTAATTCACTGACAATAGCATCATCTTTCCTTAATGCGGAAGGGGCCGCAACGGGAGTCTTTACAGGAGGTTTTTACCTGCTGGAGATATGATGCAGGCACTGCACGGCCTCTTCGATTACCTGCTGGACCGAGGGTCTCCTCGATGGCCCGGCTGAATTCCGGACATGCTTGTGATGAGGGAAGGTATCGGCGTCTGAAAAGTGAGGAGTATTGTCATATCGGAAGAGAAGGCGATTTCGTACATCCTGTAAATGATAACGATAATCCAGGTGCTCGATGACATTCGCCTCTACAATGATTGCTTCGTTCAATTCGAGCAGGCTGCCGTCAGCGAAACGCACTCGAACCCGCAGGTTCACTCGCTTCGGTGTAAGAATTTCCTCCTGATATTGTTCGACATATGCATCTTTAATTCCCGCTATGGCGATTTCCGCCTCTTCGAGATATCGCCGCAAAATATCATGCAACATGGCGCAGATGCTTTTCTATCTCCGTGCGAATTGCCAAGTAGTGCCGATAGTCGTTGGTCCATTCGACAAAATCCACCGAATCTTCCATTAATCCCTTCTCGTATTTATTAAAAAAGTCTTCAGAAGACATTCCATGGCGGGTCTCATATATGCTAAGACGCTTGGCTATTGCGACCAGAGCATCAACGGGGGAGTTGTATTCGTTTCTTTCCTTTCGCATGTTTTCCTCACCTTGAGTCAATTAAGGTAATCCCTATAATGAGAACAACTTTCGCAGGATCGATTTCAACCCGGCAATTTCTCCAGTTTCCAATGCACCCAGCCGTCTGGTAATATAATGTTTTTGTATCGTCGCCTGCTTGCCGAGCCTTATGAAGGATTCCGCCAGAAGACCACATCTCTGCCAATCAACGATTTTGTAGTCTGCTTCAGTCACATGCCTTTGAGTGGTTACTCTGGCAACGAGAACATCCTCGTCGCCGGAATCGTACATCACAATGCCGGGCCTTTTCGAAATACTATGAAGGTCAGTATGCGGGAATCCAATAAGGACGATATCGCCGAATCTATAGGGTGTCATAAATTGAATCTTTTTCGGGATACCCTGCCATAAACTCGGAAATCGTAAGTTTTTCCCACAGAGCGTCGTCATCATCCAGTAAAAGCATGACTCTAACCTTTGAATCCGATTTCAGCTTTTCTCTGAGATCATCGGGAATGGACAAATGCCCGTCCGGCAGGATCTCAGCATAATATTCATATGCTTTCATAGTCCACCTCCAACTTGTGGCTGACTAATCATATAGCGGAAGTAGCGGAAGCCTCATCTCAAAGCAAATCCGTCCGACCTATTCCATTCTTTTAACGTTTTTCAGTTCCAACTTGGAAGGTATTGAAGCTGGTGCAGAAAGTCAACGAAATTAAGAGAAGATGAGAGATTGAGGGATTGAGGGATTGAGGGATTGAGGGATTGACGGATTGAGGGATTGAGGGATTGAGGGATTGAGGGATTGAGGGATTGAGGGATTGAGGGATTTTTCAATTCCCCAATTGATCGCTTCTGCTCCATGCTCCTTGCTTCCCGCTTCCCGCCAGGCCACGATCATCCGTGGATTACCCTGAAGCCCTCAGCTCCTCACGTATAATCCGGCGTATGGTTGATTCCAAGGTCCCGGTCACGCATGCTTGCCTTCAATGCTTCATTGATGAGTGTCTGATAACCTCTTCCACCAGCCTGAGATTTAAAGTATGCAACCACCTCCGCATCCAGCAGGATGTTAACGCGCATCTTTCCCCTGGAGACGTGTTTACCGCCAAAACGTAAGGCAGCTCCTTTCATCTGTTCCTCTGTGATCTCAGGGATCTCTGAGGTATCGATATCCTCATCGCTCATAGCCTTGATGCGTTCCCACTCAGTCTGTGAGCCACTCAAAGTAGATTTTTTGCTCATGCTTTGTTGCCTTTCGTAAGGTGAAGCCCTCAAAGACCTCCTTTGCATCGACAAAATCGAAGCCATGGCTGATTATGTTGGCTCTACGCTTCTCTTCATCCCATGTGAATTCCACGGCTTCATTATATGTATGATTATGCAGATTTTAAAGAACAATTTCTGACGCCGTTCTCAAGTATCGCGGACGGGGTCGCGCCGACGCCGGATGGCCGCACGGGGGCCCGACCCCGTAGAAGTCCCGAAAAACGTTTGCGACCCCGAGGCACAAACTCACTTTTGAAAAACATTGCTCTATATTTTTTTGAAGACAACCTGGTGTAAGGAGTTGGAAACAGCCATTTCTGTAAATCCTGTTAATCCTGTCTAAAAAAGCCTTTCTTTCCTTGGCCGGACTATGCCCCGTTCTCTCCTTGACCGGACTATGCCCCGTCTCTGTGGTAGATTTGAGTTGCTGGGCTTGACCCGCCCCCGGAGGACGGTACTATTGACCGACATGCCTGACCTCTGCGGGGATCTGCTCAATGAGCGCATTGCTGCCGGGGGGAATCTCTTTGCCAAGTTCCTCGTAGGAGGCCACCATCTCCTTGAGCGCATCGCGCAGCATTGCCCGGCATTCCTCGATATCTCGACCTTCCGTTACTACCTCCGGCCACTCTAATAGCTGTCCCATGTAGCCGGAGGCGATCTTGGTGTATTTAGCCGTGTAGCTCGTTTCCATCCGGAAAGGGTCCTTTTCCGCCTTGGCGGCGTCAATCTTCTGGTTTGCTTGTGCGGCGTACGCATGTACACCTCCGCGCAACCCCTCGATTTCCTTGCCAGGACGCAAAATGCCTCCTTTCCGACTCGGAAACCGCTAGTGTTCCATCAAGAGTTTCCGGATGGACACCAGCTCGTCATCCGAAGTCCCCAATCTCTTGCCGTCGAAATAGCGCCGGCTGAAAGCCATCAACCACAATTAATCAGAAAATACCGTCTGTCATTTGTTGATTATGTGGCCCTCAGAGACAAATATCAAGTATTTCGAGAAGAAGAGTGAAGGGTGAAGTGAAGAGATTTTGATCAGTGATTACACTGCAATTTAAATGGTGTGTGTGCTCCCTGCTTCCCGCTCCCTCTTCAGTTTGCCGCTTGTCGTTGCCGTTTCTATTGCCCTCGCGAAGCGATAGAACCAAGAGGAGTTATTTTTTCCCCGCTTCTCGTTGCCGTTTCTATTGCCCTCGCGAAGCGATAGAACCAAGAGGAGTTATTTTTTCCCCGCTTCTCGCTTCCTGCTCCCTGCTTCCCGCTCCCTCTTCAGTTTGCCGCTTCTCGTTGCCGTTTCTATTGCCCTCGCGAAGCGATAGAACCAAGAGGAGTTATTTTTTTCCGCTTCTCGCTTCCTGCTCCCTGCTTCCCGCTCCCTCTTCAGTTTGCCGCTTCTCGTTGCCGTTTCTATTGCCGGTTCTGGATGCCGCTTCTCGTCGTCGTTTGGCAAAGTTGATTCGCTCTGCGGTACAATATTGGTCCAGGTAATAGGTCAGTGGTAAGAGGTAATGGGCAGTTCCCTAAGTGATAGGTGATGGGCCAGAGGGAAGAGGCAGGGCCAATGACCTCTCACCTCTCACCCCTTACCCGGCGAAGCCATTCATCACTCATCACTCATCATTCATCATTCATCATTCATCATTCCCCCTTCCCGCTTCACGCTTCCCGCTTCCCGCTTCCCGCTTCCCGCTTCACGCTTCCCGCTCCCTGCTCCTGTTACCACCTGTTATCGCAAAAAATCTAATCCAAAACTGTCAATTAAATCAGTTTGTTGTGCGATCAGCCCCTGCATTTGCCCTGTATTTACAGGAATTACAGTAAGCGAATGAAACTCTTTGACAAATGAATATGAGTACCGGATTTTCACTTTTAGGCTAACAACGGGGTCGGGCCTAATGCCATTAACTTAAGAGAAACATCCGCCCTTTCAACCCCTTACCACATTCGGGTTGCGGTAGCGGGGAAGGGTGAATGGTGAAGGTTGTCCGGACCGTGGCTCTTCCTCCGGTATTCCTGCCGGTCTCTTGAAAATTGACGACCCGGTTTATACAGAACTCGGTGTTATGCGCAGCATTGCACATAATTTGCCCAAATAGAAGCCCGGATGTCTGCTTCAGCAGCGGCCCCTTCGCGTCTTCGCGTCGCGTGAAACCAGGCTTCGCGCCTTTCCGCCTTCCGCCCTCCGCCCTCCGCCCTCCGTCTTCCGTCCTCAGCGTCTCCGCGTCTCCGCGTGAAACCAGGCTTTGTGCCTTTCCCTGCTCCCCACTCCCCACCCTCCTGCTTTCTTGCCTCCTCTTCGTGTGCTCTTCGTGCTTCGTGGTGAACGCTTACCCACGGAATACGCCGAGCCGCTATTTCCCGAGCATCTTGACTTTCAGATCTTTCTGAACGGGCTTTTCTCCGAGCCATATTCCGTAGAGGGCCTTTTTGAAATCCATGCCTTCGATCACCGATGAAGCTTTACCATTCACGGATACCTCTACGCCCTTGCCCGGGACATAGGCGAAGTCATAGACATCGTGTTCGCGAAGCCCCTTGAATGTGCCGACAAAAGTATCGATCTTTGCTTTTAGCGGGGCTATGTCGCCTGTTGCGGTTTGCTTAAAAGCTTCCATAAACCCACCTGACATGTTGTCCTGGGTGACCATGAATGAAGTGATCTCGATCTTGACGTCAACAGGCTCGTCGGCAGCAACAATCGCTGCTGCATCAGCACTTTTCTGCTTAAGATAAAGGGCTACAACGTACACGTCAAAACCCATTGAGGTTCGCACGCCTCCGCCGTTGAAGGTAAGGTCCTGCCCGTTGACCTGCACCTTATCAGGCAGTTTCACCCCGCCGACATCGGCGGCAAATGCCGGCGCAGCCAGAAAAAATACTACGAACAGCGCGACAAAAGCTTTCTTAAGAATCATGAAACCCTCCTTTTCTTTTTTGCTGAGATTAGAGGTCTTTAACTGCAATCATCCGTCGAGTCATCTTCCGTTACTCAACGACGGCGTAAGCCTGGCTGAGCACTGCGCCGCGGCCGGTGCGGGAACGGATAAGGTAACGGCCGCCCTTATCCTTCCATCCCTCCGTCACAAGAGTGTCGCCGGGATAGACCACTCCCGAGAAACGGGCTTTGAACTCCTTGAAACGGGCCGCATCTCCATCACAAGCGTTGAGGACTATGGCCCTGGCTGCGTAACCGTAAGTGCACAGACCATGCAGGATAGGGCGGGGAAAACCTGCCATCCCGGCAAAATTTGGGTCCAGGTGCAGAGGGTTCAGGTCGCCGTTCAGGCGGTAGAGCGCCGCCTGGTTTTCCGGAATGTAATATGAGGCGGTAAAATCGGGCCGGGTCCCTTCGGGAATCTCGAGCCCTTCGGCCCTGGGTCCGGGGTCCCCGCCAAAGCCCCCGGCGCCCACATAAAAAACGCCGTGCTCGGCCTCGGCCAATAGCTCGCCCGTTTCAGTCTTTATCAGTAGGCGCCAGATAATCAGCGCTCCTTTGACCTTGTCGTAAATATTTGTGATTTCTCCCTCAACGAAGACTTTCCCCCCGGGTGGAATCGCGCGATGGAGTCTTACCGCTTCCTCTCCGTGAATAAACTTGGAAAGGTCGACCTTGACATCTTTAAAGAGTTCAAAAAACACGGCTGTGCCCATGACGGTGGCATAGCTCGGAAAGACCCTCAGCCCGCCTTCGGCATTCTCGTAAATAAATGGCAGTTCCGTTGTCTGCGCCCCGATGCTGAGCGCATATACGACAACGTCTTTCCACGTGTACTCGAAAGGGATCGGGCCGCATTTCCTGCCAATAAGGCCCAAATCAATCATGCATTACTCCTGATCGGCCGAAGATCTATTTGGCAACCACGGTGGCCGGCAGTTTCCTGGTCAGGATGTCTACTGCCTCTTCCACCATCTCCTCCACGACCTGCCGCGCGGGCTTAATATCGTGGATCAGCCCTGACACCTGCCCGGCGAGACCACCGATATAGTCGGTCTTACCGGTCTTGACGAAGCCCCAAAGGAGCGCAGAAGAAACTAAGACCTGAGTAGGGAAAGGGAGGGGATCAAGGCCCGATTCGTCCCACAACCTGTGATACCCGTTCAAGCTCGCTCGTAATGTCTTACCGGTATAAGCAGTGCTGACACGGGTATCCTCATCGGTTGAATCCAGAATCCGTTGCTTGTTGGCGTCTAATGCGCCTCCTTCAACAGTTGCCAGAAAACGCGTGCCAACCCAAACGCCTATGCAGCCTATGGCCAATGCCGCCGCAAGACCCCGGCCGTCTCCGATGCCGCCTGCGGCCAAGATCGGTACGGGCGCGGCAGCATCTATGGCCTGGGGCAGCAGGGCCATCGTGCCAATCCTTCCGGTATGGCCTCCCCCTTCATGTCCCTGGGCCACAATGAGATCCAGGCCCGATTCAGCCATGCGGCGGGCATTCTTGGAATTACCCGTAATCCCGAGCACCTTCATTCCGACTGAATGAGCTTCCTGCACCATGAAGCCGGGATTTCCGAGACCGGCGCAAAAAAGAGGGACCCGTTCCTCTATACATACCTGGATGGACTCTTTCGGACGGTTGGTGGTGGAATTCAATCTTATCATGACATCCACATCGGGGAGCCCCATCTCGGCCCTCACTTTCATGATCCACTCCCGATGGGGCGCCGGAATCTTCTTGAGCACCTCGCTTAGCGGCAGCTCGTTCGGGCCGCTGCTCGCTTGAGGCGCCACACTCTTTGGTAGAAGAAGATCCACGCCAAACGGTTTGTCTGTCTGCGCCTTTATCTCCCGAATGGCATCCCGGAGTTGCTCCACCGAAAAGCCGCTTCCTCCAAGGACCCCGAGCCCCCCAGCCTCCGACACGGCTACAACCAGTTCCACAGGAGCGCCGGTATTTTCACCTATCAGCGTAGGACCCATCCCTGCGCTCAAAATTGGATATTCGATTCCCAACATGTCGCAAAGCTTTGTTTTCAGCGTTCGTTTTCCCATTATTGTCTCCTTCCATCAGCAGAATGCCATTCAGTCGAAATTCGAAACCCAATTCCCTGCCGGTTAAACAGTTCAGGCCGCTGTCCTATCTCGACTGATTCACCGTTCGGTCATCGTCTGAGAATGTCATTTGGGAAAAAAATATTATTTACAATGATTCGACTATCATGTTAGTCTAATCTTGTCAAGACCGGCAGACTATTTATCTCACCGCCTCATCGTCATTGAACGGGATTCGAATTCCATGCAGTCAGTCAGCGGTCATATGAGCGATTATGTTGAGCCGGCCCAGCGAAACGGCGCTGCCTCGGCGACAAGATGGAAGATCCTGGCGGCAGCCGAAGAAGTTATGTCGCAGAAGGGCTTCGCCGGTTCGTCCATTTCTGAGATCGCTCGTAGAGCGAGTGTGACTGATTCTGTTATTTACCAGTATTTTAAGGGCAAAGAAGATCTTCTGTTCGCGGTGCCCGGCGAAAAATTGAAAAACCAGCTGGCCCTTTTAAAAGAGCATCTGGCAGGGATCCCGGACGTGCAGAGCCAACTCCAAAAGGTTATATGGCTCCAACTCCGATACCATGACGCCCACAGTGCTTATGCCCGATTGCTCCTCATGGAATGCCGGTCCTTTAAGGCGTTTTATTCCAGTCCTGCCTATGAGATCCTGCGCGAATACACCCGTATAGTGTCTTCAATATTGGCTCAGGGGGTCAAAGAAGGAAGATTTCGCGCTGATGCCCCCATTCGGCTTATGCGTGATGTGATTCTAGGGACCCTGGACCTGGAAACCATCAACGCCCTGACAATCGCCGAACTGGAGTCGGGCGAGTCGGATTTCGAAGATGTGGTGAACCTGGTGGATTCGATGCTCGTGACGAATAGTCCGCCGGAAGGCATACGGGTAAACCGTTTGGATGCCATAATCGAAGCGGCGAAGAAAGTCTTCGCGGAAAAAGACTTCGCCAAGGCGACCATATCCGAGATTGCCGGTCTGGCAGGCGTAGCGGATGGGACAATTTACGAGTACTTCCAAAGCAAGGAAGACATTCTTCTTTCCATAGCCGCAAATAGACTCGGCTCCTATCTGGAGAAGGCCGCCGGCGCATTCGACATCAAGAGCCCGGACCGCAAGCTTCGCAGACTGATCAAGCACCATTTTTCCAGTTTCTTGAGCGACCGGGAGTTCTTGAAGGTGTTTCTTCTGCGACTCCATATCAATGACAGGTTCTACAGGTCCAAGGCCTTTGAAATATTCCGCAGCTACTACAGAATAATAGAAGACGTCGTAGAGGAGGGGAAAGCCGCCGGTGTTTTTCGCGGCACGGTCAATTCCAGGGTATTCCGCAACATGTTTCTCGGGGCCTTTAGCCATATGTCCATGCGATGGCTGGTATTACGCGAATCGGCTCACGTGGATAAGATGCAGGAGATTGAGCAGGTAACCGAACTTCTAACATCAGCGGTTATGGCGATCCCTGCTCACGAACGAACTCAATAAATATCCAAGCGTGCGTTGCAGGGCCGAGAGCGGCAGATGGTTGCGACCGGACCCGCCGAAAGGAGTGACTGAGAATGAAGACTGACTTCGAGAATGTAAGAGTAGAAGTTCAGAATGGCGTGGCAGTGCTTTTCATGAACAATCCCCCGGTAAACCAGCTCTCGGAGCATTTCGTGATGGAGCTGGCCGAGGCTATTTCCGGCGGCTTCCAGGACCCGGACGTCAAGGCCGTCGTGCTTACGGGCAGCGGGAAAAACTTCATAGCAGGCGCGGATCTCAAAGAGATTTACAAAGTGAAGGAAAAAGAGCGCCTGGCGCCCAAAGTAAATTCCATGTCCGGCTTTCTCAACCAGATCGAGATGGGCCCCAAGCCTGTGATAGCAGCCATCAATGGTAATGCGCTCGGAGGAGGGCTCGAAATCGCAATGGCATGTCATTACAGGGTCGCTGCCAAAGGCGTTCAACTGGGGCAACCGGAGGTTCAGGTCGGGCTTATTCCGGGTGCTGGAGGCACTCAGCGCCTGCCTCGGCTCATTGGGCTTCCCAACGCGTTGGAGATGATGACCGTCGGAAAACCAATCGATGCTGAAAAGGGCCTGTCCAGACGGCTGATCGATGAGATGGTGGACGCGGAGGGCCTCGTGCCGGCTGCCCTGACGGCAGCGAAAAAATTTATCTCAGGCGCAATCTCGCTCGAGAGCAGGCGAACCCGCAACAGGCACAATCGGCTTCCAAGCGCGGCCGAGCTAAAGGCGATGGCGAACGGCGCCAAGTTCATGGCCATGTCGAAAGCCAAAGGATACCTGGCGCCATTCAAAGTGATCGAAGCCATAGAAAAGGGCCTGTCGTTCGACATGGAAGCCGATATCCGTCAAGAGGGCGATCTGTTTTGCGATTGTGCGGTTTCAGATGTGGCCAAGAACCTGATCGGCATATTCCTGAATACCAGGGCCGCCGGACGGCTTCCACGAATTGAGGGCCTTAAACCGGCCCCGATCAAAAAGGTGGTGATGCTGGGCGGCGGAGTCATGGGGTCGGGGATCGTGAGCGTTTTGCTTAGAGGGGGCTTCGATACGACTCTGTGGGACATCAACCAGGAGGCTTTGGATAGAGGCATCGCTTCGGTCAGGAAAACCTTCGACTACCCCATCAAGCAGAAAAAGATGACCCAGGCCGATCTGGAGTCAATGCTGGACAAGCAATTTAAAACGACCACGTTGCTGGAGGACGCCAAAGACGCGGACCTGGTGATCGAGGCCGTGCTCGAGGAGATGAACGTCAAGCAGGGGGTGTGGAAAAAGCTCGATGAGATCTGCCGGCCCGAAACAATATTTGCCACCAATACTTCAGCCTTGCCGATTACCGAAATGGCTACAGTGCTCAAAGATCCGGGGCGAATGATCGGCCTGCACTTCTTTAATCCGGCCCACCGCATGCAGCTCCTTGAGATCATTTGTGCGCAGAAGACTTCCGACCAGACTCTGGCGACATCGGTGTCCTTTGCGCGCGCCATCAGGAAAATACCCATCGTAGTCAATGATTCGCCGGGTTTTTACGTTTCGAGGCAGTTTGGAGGTCTTTTTGGCGCGTCAGTGTATTTGGTGGCGGACGGCGTGGACGGAAATCAAGTGGAAAGGGTAATGAAGGACTTCGGCATGCCCATGGGCCCCGCCGAGCTTTCCGATCTGACGGGTATCGACATCAACTACCGCGTAAACCAGACTTTTGAGAAAAGACTCGGTGACAGATACAAGATCCACCCGCTTACCGAGCTTATCTATCAAACGGGTTGCTACGGAAGAAAAACCGGTGCGGGTTACATGGATTACAGCGGCGACAAACCTGTACCCAACAAGAAGGTTGTCGACGTCGTACAAAACTATCTAAGCGCCAACGGTGTATCGCCCAGGAAGGTCTCCAACCAGGAGATAGTCGACGCTATGCTCGCCCTCGGAATAAATGAGGCTGCGCTCATGATCGAACAAGGGGTTTGCGACAGGCCGCAAGACATGGATCTGGCCATGATCTACGGCGCCGGATTTCCTCCGTACAGGGGCGGTATATTGCGCTATGCAGACAAATGGGGCCTCGCCAACGTGTACGGCAAGCTGGTTGAGCTCGAGAAGCAGTACGGGGCGCGGTTCCAACCCGCAACTCTCCTGAAAGAGATGGCCGAATCCGGTAAGACCTTTTACCCAGCATAACGGAGGACCCTATGGCGGGAAAATTTGTCAGTAAACGGAATCTGGATTTCCTGCTTTACGAGGTGCACGGAGTCGAGCGGCTGTCTCAATTACCTTATTTTGAGGACCATACTCGTGAGACCTACAACCTTGTGATGGATACGGCTCTGAAATTGGCTCGCAACTTAATGTATCCATACTTGCGGGAAATGGATGAAAAGGCCCCGGTGCTGGAAGATGGGCAAGTGAAGGTCCACCCCATGGTCAAGACCATGATGAAGGAATGGGGAGAGGGGGGATGGATCTCTTCGGCCATGCCGTACGAGGTGGGCGGCCAGCAACTGCCTGTCACCGTGCACGCGGCCTGCAACTACGTATTTGCAGCCGCTAATTTCTCCGCCACCGGTTATCCGAGTTTGACGACAGGAGCTGCGCACCTGATTCTCTCTTACGGAACCAATGAGCTGACAGAAACCTACATCCCACGGATGCTGGCAGGCGAGTGGCAGGGGACAATGGCCCTTACGGAGCCGCAAGCCGGCAGTTCTCTTTCAGACATCAGTACCCGGGCGGAACCCACGGACCAGGGGTATTACAAGATCCGGGGGCAAAAGATATTCATCTCCGCCGGCGACCACGATGGTGTGGAAAATGTCGTCCACATGATGCTTGCCAAAATCAAGGGGGCTCCGCCCGGCGTCAAGGGTATTTCACTCTTCCTGGTTCCCAAAAAAAGGCTCAAGAGCGACGGAACCCTCGAATCCAACGACGTGACCGTGGCTGCGGTCTATCACAAACTGGGCTATCGAGGGTGTCCGATTACTCAGCTCAGTCTGGGGGAAAACGATGACTGTCGAGGGTATCTTGTTGGCGAACCGCACAAAGGTCTCTCGTACATGTTTCAGATGATGAATGAGGCACGCATAGCCGTGGGCATGCAAGCCACAGCCATTGCTTCGGCAGCCTACTACGCGTCGCTGGAATATGCCAGGGAGAGGCCCCAGGGCCGTAAGCCGTTAAGCAAGGACCCGACGCTTCCGCAGATCCCCATCATTGAACACGCGGATATCAGGAGAATGCTCCTCTTTCAAAGGGCAGTGACGGAGGGTTCCCTGTCGGTTATTCTTCAGTGCGCCATGTACGCTGATCTGACTAAGACGGAAGATGCGGAGAAAAAAGACCGGTACGCGCTCTTGGTTGATCTGCTGACCCCTGTTGCGAAGAGTTATCCATCGGAAAATGGAATTATGGCGGTAAGCCAGGGGCTCCAGATACTCGGGGGTTACGGATACTGCCAGGAATTCCCTCTGGAGCAATACTACCGCGACATCAGGATACATGCTATTCACGAGGGCACTACCGGGATCCAGGCTATGGACCTGCTCGGGCGTAAGGTGGTCATGAAGAACGGCCAGGCCTTGCGGCTCTACTTCGAAGAAGTGCAGGCCACCATGAAGGATGCCAGGGCAAGCGAGGCGCTTAGGCCGTATGCGGAGCGGCTAAAGGAAGCCCTGGAGAAACTCCAGAGTGTCACCATGCACCTGGTGCAATTTGCCCTGCGGGGCGAGGTGGAAGAGTTCCTCGCAGATGCAACGCTCTACCTGGAATTCTTCGGAATTATTGTCATTGCCTGGCAGTGGCTGATCCAGGGTATCGCGGCCCAGAAGGCATTGGAGACGGACTGCTCTGCTCTGGACAGACGCTTTTATCAGGGCAAGCTGCATACCATGCGGTACTTTTTCCACTACGAGGTGCCTAAGATTCAGGGGCTGGCAGCCAGGCTTATGGAGGCTGACGGACTGACGGTAAAGATGAGTGGAGAAGTCTTCGACGACTGACCTGAACCATAAAGGAGAGACGCAAATGAGAGAAGTAGTCATTGCAGGATACCTCAGAACCGCTCAATCACGTTGCCGGCCCAAAGAGCCTGCAAGAGACGTGTTTGGCAAAATGAGGGCCGATGAGCTGTTGGCCAAATTACTCCCCGAACTGGCCAAGAGAACAGGAATCAAACCCGAGGAAATCGACGATTTCATCGTAGGGTGCGCCCTAGCTGTTGGAGAACAATGGTCCTACGGAGGCCGTTTACCGATTTTTTTGGCCAACTTCCCCAAAACCGTCTCAGCCAAATTCGTAGACCAGCAGTGCGGTTCTTCCATGGCCGCCATTCATGTGGGTTTTCTGGAAGTTGCCAGCAACAACGCGGACATCGTCATGGTGGGAGGAATGGAGCACATGACGAGGGTACCCATGGGGCTATCAACGACAGAGGGTGGATTGATCGCTCCGAACCTTGCCCTGTTCTCGGCCCCGGATTACTTGCACTGGGACATGATGACAACCATGAACATGGGGCTTACCGCTCAAAAGCTGCTCGCTCGATCCGGCCTGACCAGGGAAGATATGGATAAATGGTCTCTGAGGTCTCATCAACTGGCCGCAAAGGCCCAGTCAGAGGGTTTCTTTGATGGTGAGATACTGCCCGTTGAGGCGGTGCAGGCAGACGGCTCCGTCATTACCGTGAAAACGGACCAGGCGGTGCGAGCGGACACGACGCTCGAAGATCTGGCAAAACTGGCTCCGGCTTACAGGAAAGACCACCAGATCACCGCAGGGAATTCATCGCCCCTCAACGCGGCGGCCTCATCAATGATATTGATGTCCAAGGAGACTGCACAGGCAAAAGGAATCAAGCCTCTGGCCACCATAAAGTCCATCGGGTTCGCGGGCGTGGACCCCACCATCATGGGCGCGGGACCCGTGCCCGCCAGCCAAAAAGCCCTTCAAAAGGCGGGGCTGCAAGCCAAAGACGTGGATTACTGGGAGATCAACGAGGCATTCTCCATTGTAGCTCTTAACTGCATCAAGGAACTGGGGCTCGATCCGGATAAGGTCAATGTGATGGGCGGCGCAGTCGCCATTGGGCATGCCCTTGGAGCCACCGGTATTCGACTCGTGGGAACTCTGGCCCGCGTACTGGAGAAGAAGGGCGGACGCTATGGATGCGCTAACGCCTGTGTGGGCGGAGGCCAGGGCGTGGCCACGATCATAGAGAGATCTTAATTACCAGATCTGTCAGGAGGCAAAATGAGAACGAAGGAACAGCACATCCAAAGTCTGGCCAAGATGAAACGTAACGTCTATTTCAACGGCAGTCTCATCGACCGCACGGACGAAATACAGGCGGCATGCCTCGATACCATAGGGACCACGTACGATGAGGCGGCCAAGCCGGAGCATCAAGACTTGTTGACGGCGATCTCTCATCTCACGGGTGAGAGGATCAACCGTTTTACTCACGTTCACCAGAACACCGACGACCTGCACAAAAAGCAGGACATGACCCGCCAGCTATGCCACAAGGTAGGCGGCTGCATCCAGCGCTGCATGGGGTGCGACGCCACTAACGCCATTTACAACGTTTCGTACGAAGCGGACAAGGTCAACAGCGGCGCCACCGAGTACCATGAGAACTTCAAGAAGTGGCTGATGCGTTTTCAGACCGAGGACTTGATTGGCTGTGCCGCTCAGACGGACGTCAAGGGCGACAGGTTGCTGCGGCCTGCCGAGCAGCCGAATCCGGACGCCTATGTGCGTATCAAAGAGAGGCTCAAGGACGGCATAGTGGTCAGCGGATGCAAGGTGCACATCTCAGAGGCTTCCGTGGCGGACGAGGTGCTGGTGGTTCCGACCAGGGCATTGCGCCCCGAAGATAAAGACTACGCCTTGGCCTTTGCCGTTCCCGGAGACTGGGACGGGCTGAAGCAGGTAATGACCGCTCATAACCTCAGGCCCAGAGAATACTTCAAGCGAGGGTTCATGCAAGGCGCCACGGATTCCTATATGATTTTTGACGACTGCTTTGTTCCGTGGGAAAGGGTGTTCATGGCGGGTGAATGGCAACACGGAGGGGTGTTGGCTCTCCTTTTCGCTCTGTTTCACCGGCATTCGTATTCGGGTTGTAAGCCGGCCATCGGCGATCTGCTCTTAGGCACTGCGGCCCTGGCAGCCGAGGTTAACAACGTTCATAAGGCATCCCATGTCAGGGAGAAGCTGGCCGAGATCATCATGACCACAGAGTTGGGTTATGCTGCCGGATACACGGCTTCCGACCTGGGCAAACCCGAAGTTTACATACCGGGCATCGGTCTTGTCCCCTATGGACCCGGGTCCTATATTCCGAATTCGATTTATTGCAACGTGGGCCGATGCCTGTCGGGTGAGGCTGTTTACAGGGAAGCAGAGATCCTGTGCGACATCGCAGGAGGAGTAGTCGCCACTTTCCCCCACGAGAAGGACTTCATGAACCCCGAGACCAAAGACCTGCTCCTCAAATATACCCAGCGCAACCAAAAAATCTCGGCGGAAGATCAAGCCCAGTTCTGGCGGTACCTGGGCGACATACTATGCTCGGCCACCGGCGGCATAAGCAAAGTGGGCAACTACCATGGCGGCGGCTCACCGATTATGGAGCAGATCGCCATCACCAGCCAGTATGACATCGAGTCCAGGAAGAAGCTGGTAAGGTACATTGCCGGCATGAGCGGTGGGGACAGGGAGGCCTTAAACAAGCAGGTGAAAAAATAAGTAGGGTGGGCAAAAGCGGAGCGTTGCCCACCGAGTCTAAAGTTCATAACATAATTCAAGCCTGGGAATTGAGCCAACGCCTACGTCACCCCGGCGAAGCCTGCCCCGGCAGTGTCTAGTCCGAAGGCCGGGGTCCAGAAGTGACTGAAATTTATTAAAAATACTGGATTCCGGCCTTCGCCGGAATGACGGCCTAAGTACTCGGGACTTATGCAGTGGATCTCTAACTCAGACCACCAGTGTTGGACGCAGGATCGTGAAAATGGGAAATAACCGTCGTATCGAGGGGAAAGTCGCCGTCATCACAGGGGCCGCCAGCGGCATCGGCCGCGCCACGGCAATTCTCTTCGCCAGGGAAGGCGCCAGGCTTGTTCTGGCCGATTGGCATGAAAAAGGACTAAGGGAGACGCTGGACATTGTCCTGAAAGAGGGTGGAGAGGCGGTCGCACAGAGAACGAATGTGGCCGTTGAGGAAGAGGTCAAAAAACTGATCGAGGCGGCGCTCCGAAACTACGCGGTCATCGATATTGTCTGCAACAATGCGGGAATCACAGGACAGTTGGCGCCTTTGGGAGAGCAAAACGGGGAAGACTGGCTCAAAGTTTATGGGGTAAATGTTCTAGGCGCCGTATTTACCACGAAATACGCGGCCGGGCACATGCAGGAGCGCAAAACAGGGGCCATAGTGAATACGGCTTCAGTGGCCGGGGTCCGCTCCGGGGCAGGAGGCAACGCCTATAGCGCAAGCAAAGCGGCCCTTATTAATTTCACCCAGACTTCAGCTTGCGACCTCGGCGCATACGACATCCGAGTTAATGCAGTCTGTCCCGGTTTGATAGAAACAGGCATGACCAAGCCCGTATTCGATCTGGCCCGGGCAAAAGGGAAGGTTGATAAACTGGGCAGCCGCTGCGAGTTGCGGCGCTACGGGCGACCGGAAGAAGTGGCCGCAGCGATTCTTTTTCTGGCAAGTGATGAAGCAAGCTATATCACGGGTCAAGCTCTTCCGGTTGACGGCGGCAACACGGCCTCACTCAACTTACCGGGCATGAAGTTCTGATATCATTCGATTCTGAACAAGGATTCGTCGAACTCCGGCTTGCCTTCGTATCGCTTCATGTAAATTCCCGCTATTTTGTCTCTGGCCTGCAGGATTTCGGGACTTACATCAATCCCCGCCTGGCGCAACGCTTTGACGACCGCTTCAGGGGCCGGAGGGCACGTTTTGACCGCGATCATGTTTTTGAGGTCAGGATTGTTCTTATTCGCCACATACATGCACTTGCCCAAAAGGATTGTGTTTTTCCGGCCCGGTGTGGGTTTCATGTTCTTTCCCGAGAGGATTTCCACGTCATCCCACGGTTGCCCTTTCCAGGCGAAAGCTATGGCCATGAGCACAGCGCCCGTGATCCCGGAACAGTACGTGCACAGACTCAAGTCGTACTTGGGATATGAGAGACCTTTTATTCCCATCTTTGCCATCGGCGCCGGCAGAGTGCCATCTTCAGTGTATGCGAAAGCGTACTCCAGTTTCATTGCCACATTTTCGATCGTTTCTCCCACTATCTCCAGGTCGGACAGGTCCGACGTTCTGTTCATATCTTTGGCGGCGTATACCAGGTGAGGAACCTGTGCCGGCTGGTATCCAAGGATTGCCGCCCCCACCTTGTCAGCGGAAAGCACGTCCGCCGAGGCCACCAGTAAGTTGCTTCTCCTGATCCTGCCGTCGAAAGAAGGACCTCGCTCATTGGTATAAATGCCGTCAAGAATGGTGAACGAGGGCGGAATCTTGTTAGCCAGTTTGGATACCATGTAATGGAGATCCATTTCAGGGTCTGCAGAGTGGCATTTCTTACGAGAATTAATGTCTATGGCGCCCTTAATATTCTTGATTCCAAGGCTGACCACTGTTTGTGCATGAGTCTTCATAACCGGGACATTCACGACAAAATCGCTGTTGAGAATATCCGTATTGATGGCAAGCTCCACTCCCCCGCCCAGATCGACTTTTTCAAAGGGCCTCTCGAACATGTTTATGCTTTTGACTCCGTAGCGACTCTTGAGAGTGCCGTAGCCCAAAGTCTCGAAGGCATGGGCAGCCGTTTCGAAGTCCTTCGAATCGTAGACCACGGTGCCTTCACCGATGGTGATGTCATCGATCCCCCGCTCCTTGAGCAAGCAGACCATGTCGTTGATTACGCGGGAGGTTGTTATCACCCCCCACTTGGGAAAAGGCGTCAGGCGAGTCCAGAAGACGATATTAGGCTTCACGAAAACTTTGGCTCTACTCGGGAGATGATCAAGTCCGCCGCAGAGGTCAACGGCCTTCTTAACCGATTCCAGGGGTTTCTCGTAACGCACTATCGCCACCTTGGGCATTCCCATGTGACAAGCCTCCATTATAGTCGGTCAAACCTTCCGATTAGCTTCTTCCTCTGCCCTCAAGATCTTACGAAGTACCTTCCCAACAGCGGATTTGGGGAGCGTGTCCCGGAACTCGACCAATTTGGGGACCTTGTAAGCGGCGAGCTTCTCCTTGCAGAAAGCGATGATCTCCTCACCGGTAGCGGCCTCTCCAGGCTTAAGGACTATGTAAGCCTTGAGCGTCTCACCTCGATACTCGTCCGGGATACCTACGGACACCGCGTCCAGCACCTTGGGATGCTGAAAGAGCACCTCGTCGATCTCCCGCGGGTAAATGTTGAATCCACCGGCGATCACCATATCCTTCTTTCTATCCACAATGAATATATAGTCGTCCTCGTCACGGACCACGATATCGCCGGTGCTCAGCCACCCGTCCCTGATCTGCCCGGCCGTCTCCTCGGGATTCCCATAATACTCTTTCATGACCAGGGGGCTTCTGATGAGAAGTTCTCCCGGCTCACCCGGCTTTACATCTTCCAATCCCTGCTCCACATCCACTATCCTGATGTCGGTGTCGGGAAACGGAATGCCGATGCTGCCCACCTTCTTCAGGCCCATGATAGGGTTGGTGATCCCCAAAGATGTTGTCTCGCTCATTCCCCAACCCTCGCTGAAAGGGATTCCCATATCTTTGACCTGCTCGATGAGTTCCATGGACATGGGCGCCGCGCCCGAGTTCAGCAGCCCAGCTTTTTGCCCAAATCCAGCTCCGCCGCTTTGGGATGGTTGATCAGCGCTGTAATCATGGTGGGCACAGCGGGAAAGAAAGTGATTTCCTTGAAGTTTGCGAGGATCCCCATGATCTCGTCAATCTGGAACCGGGGGATCAGGATTTGGGTGGCGCAGTTGAGCATTGCCCAATTCATGACAACGATGTTCCCGTAGACGTGAAAGAACGGGAGCACCGCCAACACGCTGCGCCGCTCGTATGGAGTCAGAGAGGTTGTGGACGAGCCCCACAAGGCGCACTGGAAGGTCGCGGCCACGAGGTTGGCGTGCGTGAGGACAGCGGCTTTGGGAAGGCCCGTGGTCCCTCCGGTGAACTGAATCATACAGGGATCTTCCGGGTTCACCTGAACCCGCGGGCGTCTGGTCTCCGTGCAGCCCTCCAGCAGTTCGGAGAAATGAAGCCATTTCGGATCGAGTTCCAGGCTCGCCTTAGTACTCTTGCCGAGCCCGGTAATATAGTCTGCCGGCTTGGTGACGATCACCCGGGGAATCTCCACTTCCTGACAAAGCGCGCGGATATAAGGAAGCACCATATCGAAGGTGAAAAGAGTAGTCACCCCCGTCTGCCCGGCCGCTTGTTTGAGTTCGGCGGCCGTGTACATCGGGTTCAGGTTCACCACGATGGCTCCAAGATAGAGGGCCGCGTAGTTGGCAATCAGGTACTGGGGGCAGTTGGGCAGGTTCATGCCGACCCGGTCCCCCTTCCGCACGCCCAGATTTCCCAGGGCATTGGCCATGCGCAAAACGAAATGGCGCAGTTCCCAAAATGTCATCTCGGTCCCGTAGAAATTGAGGGCGGGCTTGTCGGGATACGAGTTCGCGGGGAGGCTCAGTAACTCGTGGAGTGGGATACGAGGGTATCGGATTGTTAAGGGGACATTGTAGTCATAATGCCGCTGCCAGGGCCTGGATTCCATGATCGCTGCCTCCAGTCAGTGCAAAATTGGGAAAACGCCGCTCGGAAGGGCGCCACGTCCGTTATAGTGATAAGCATTATTATATGCTTTGCGAAAAAGTCACGCTAAATCTTTGCATGTCCATATCAAGAGCTTTAATCGGATGCCTTATTAAATAAATCCTTAACCTGGTTCTATTGACAGCATTCCCTGGAAAGTACTACTATTTCGCTGTGCAATACCACATTGGAAGGGTTAGGTAAGCGGTTATGGCGACAGCGGCGGTGAAGATCACCAGGAAGGGGCAAGTCACCATCCCCAAAGAGATTCGCGAGAGACTCAAGGCAACTGCTGTCTATTTTGAAGTTATCGACGATGATGTAGTGGTAAGGGCGGTAAGGGACGCCGCCGGCTCTCTGAGCGAATCCAAAGAGTGTGTAAAATAAAAACATGAAGACAGAACCGGCAATCAAACCCGAAGATTTTGTGAGCCTGTACCGCCGTGCCTTCAAGGAATACGGGGCGTCGGCGTTGTGGAGCAGTCGACCTGTGCCTGATCCGACATGCGCGGATGCCCTGGCCATCACCCGGAGCTTGCGCGTCGAGGGCGACCTGAACGCCCGGCGTCTGGCCGAGCAGATCGAGAAGGCTTGCGGTGCCGCTGTCTAAACTCCAATCGCAAATCCTGCGCCTTCTCGCGGCGCACCGCGATCCGGAAAACCACGTCGGGGGCAGTACGCCCTTGAACCGGAACACGTCCCGCTATTCTGGCGACATAGACATTTTCCACGACCGGGAGGAACGGGTTGCCCAAGCCGTGGAACAGGACACCGCCGTCTTGCAGGAGCATGGCTTTACCATGCAATGGCTGCGACGCGAATTTACCTTTTATTCTGTGCTTGTCCTCAGCAACGACGAGGCTACCAAACTCGAATGGGTGGTCGATAGCGACTTCCGGTTTTTCCCGGCCGTCAAGGATGGGCTTTTTGGCTACATGCTGCATTCCATTGATTTGGCCACCAACAAAGCTATGGCGGCGGCAGGACGGCGTGAGCCGCGCGACGTTGTTGACCTGGTGATGATACACGAGCAGGTTTTGCCTCTGGGCGCTGTTGTCTGGGCGGCTGTCGGCAAATCCCTGGGCTTTACGCCCGAAGGACTTATCAACGAAATTCGCCGCCTCGCCCGCTACACGGAAGCCGATTTCCGCCGGGTGGCGAGTGACCCGCCGGTTGATCCTGTCGCGACCATGAAACGATTAAGGCAGGCCCTGGACGAAGCCGAAGCATTCGTTTCACGCATGCCAACCGACAAGGCCGGATTGCTGTTTTTGAAGGACGGCAAGGTGGTGCAGCCCGATCCAGACCGGTTGGACGACTACGCTACCCATGCCGCAAGGCGGCGCGGCCACTGGCCGACCAGCACGGAAATCTCAAGCGCCATGCTTGAACGCTACAAAAACAAGCCGCCGGCGCCATGAGCTTTAAGCCCAACCTGACCGTCTTCCGTTCTCCGTCCTCCGTCTTCTGTCTTCCGTTCTCCGTCCTCCGTTCTACGCCCCACAAGCCGGTCTCCATCCGCAAACAGCGGGTGTGACACGAAACACACGGTCGTGCGCTGTTTTTGAGCCTCTGTTTTATTCCAATTTCCCGCCCGATCTGGTATTTAATATACTTTGCACTTTAGAGCGGACTCTGTCGAATCTGTCGGCTTTTTGAACAGGATTTTATAGTTAAATTATCGATATCAATTGCTATTAAAGGTAATCTATGGAACAAAAATATTCCCCCAAGTCCATCGAAAAAAAATGGCAGCAATACTGGGATAAGTCCCAGGTTTTCAAAGTTGGTGAAGACGGGGGCAAGGAAAAATATTATCTGCTGGAGATGTTTCCATATCCCTCGGGCCGCATTCATATGGGTCACGTCCGCAACTACACCATAGGCGACGTGGTCGGCCGCTTTATGCGGATGCTGGGATACAACGTGCTCCATCCGATGGGCTGGGACGCCTTCGGAATGCCCGCCGAAAATGCCGCAATAAAAGCGGGGACCCACCCGGCGAAATGGACTTACGACAATATCGACTACATGCGAAACCAGCTCAAGCAACTGGGTTTTTCGTATGACTGGTCGCGGGAGTTTGCAACGTGCGATCCCAGCTATTACAGGTGGGAGCAGCTCTTTTTCCTCAAAATGTATGACCGGGGTCTGGCCTACAGAAAGAGTTCCTATGTGAACTGGTGCTCGAAGTGTCAGACCGTGCTGGCAAACGAACAGGTGGAAGCCGGCGCCTGCTGGCGCTGCGACACTCCGGTCGTACAAAAGGAGATGGAGCAGTGGTTTTTCAAGATTACCGACTATGTCGACGAACTGCTTGACTATACATACAAGCTGCCCGGCTGGCCCGAGCGGGTGCTTGTCATGCAGCAGAACTGGATAGGGAAAAGCACTGGGAGCATGTTGCTCTTTCCACTCGAATCGGGCGAGGGAAACATTGCAGTCTTCACGACCCGCACAGACACGCTTTTCGGAGCTACCTTCATGAGCATGGCCCCCGAACATCCGATGGTGGCCGATCTATGCCGGGGAAAGCCTGAAGAGGCCGCAGTGCTCGATTTTGTCGAAAGAGCAAAGCGGTCGAAGCGGGATGAGCGCGAAGCGGATCTGCTCGAAAAAGAGGGCGTATTTACCGGAAGCTGCTGCATCAACCCGGTCACCGGGAAAAGGATGCCGATTTACGTGGCCAACTTCGTACTCATGGCCTACGGCACAGGCGCAGTCATGGCGGTCCCGGCGCACGACCAGCGCGACTTCGAGTTTGCGAAAAAATACGGCCTGCCGATCAAGGTAGTCATAAAACCTGCTGAGGCGCAGCAAGCTCCTTTGGCACAAGACCTCACCCATGCGTTTGAGGAAGACGGTGTTCTGGTTGACTCCGGCGAGTTTACCGCAATGGAGTCCGAAGCCGCCCGGATTGCGATAACCGAGGCCCTGGCAAAAAGAGGGCTTGCAGAATTGACCGTTGCAGTACCGGCTCCGCGATTGGGGAATTTCGCGGCAGCGCTACTGGGGCGCGCCCATTCCGATCATTTACTGTGAGAAGTGCGGTGTTGTGCCGGTCCCCGAGCAGGACCTGCCCGTTGTGCTTCCTCTGGATGTCGAGCTTCTGGAAAACGGCGGCTCACCCCTGCCCGTCCACAAGCCTTTCTACTCGACCACCTGCCCGAAATGCGGGGCCGATGCGCGGCGTGAGACCGACACCATGGACACCTTCGTGGAATCCTCCTGGTACTTTGCCCGATACGCCTGTCCTGACTTCGACAGAGGGCCCGCTCGACAGGGAACGGGTCCACTACTGGATGCCCGTTGACCAGTACATCGGCGGAATAGAACACGCCGTTCTGCATCTGCTCTATTCGAGATTTTTTGTAAAGGTCCTGCGCGACATGGGATATCTACAGGTCGATGAGCCTTTCCTGAACCTTCTCACACAGGGAATGGTCATAAAAGACGGCTTCAAAATGAGCAAATCGAAGGGAAACGTGGTGGACCCCGATGATATGATTCAGGCATACGGCGCGGATACGGTGCGCCTCTTCTGCCTGTTCGCCTCGCCGCCGGAAAAGGACCTCGACTGGAGCGACCAGGGGGTGGAAGGTTCTTTCCGGTTTCTTTCCAGAATGTGGCGGCTGGTTTCCGAAAACCTCGACGCCCTGAAGTCCGCTGATCCGTACCGTGGCGGAAGCCCTCTGAGCAAAGATCTTGCCCAACTCCGCCGCAAGACTCACCAGACAATAAAGAAGGTTACCGAGGATATTCGCGAGAGGTTCCATTTTAACACGGCCATCGCCGCCATTATGGAACTTGTGAATCTGATCTACCAGGTGCTCGACAGCCGGACGGCGGACCCCATGCTATGGCCGGTCGTCAGGGAAGCCGTCGAGGCCGCAATAGTCATCTCATCGCCCATGGTTCCGCACATTTCCGAGGAACTCTGGAGAATCCTGGGCCATCGAAGAGCTCCTTCTGAATACCGCCTGGCCTAAATGGGACGATCAGGCGCTCAAAGCCGAGGAAATGCTCATCGTCGTCCAGATAAATGGAAAACTGCGAAGCAAGATAACCGCCCCGGCGGACGCCACCGATGAGGAACTGGAAGATATATCGCTCAAGGATTCCAGGATCAGAGATTTCATCGAAGGAAAACAGGTCAGGAAAGTAATCGTTGTGCCAAAGAAGCTGATAAATATTGTCGTCTAGGGAAAGCAATCTTACGCCACAAAACAGGCTTATGCCGTTCTTTCCAGGATAGTTTCCACAATTTCACCTACATAGCACAGTGGGGGTACTCGCCATGGTTGTAAGAAATCTCAAAGGGATATTGATAATAAGCGCCATCTTATTTTGCCTTGTCTCATGCGGCTATCACTTCTCAGGTGAGGGCCAGGGGCCGAAGCCGGGACTGAAGTGTATCGCCATTCCGGTATTTGAGAACAAGACCTCCGAGCCGGACGCCGGGGCGATTTTCGCCGGTGCGCTAAGACAGGAATTTATGCGGAAGGGCAATATGAAGGTAGTCCCCGTCGAACAGGCGGAAGCCGTATTCAAAGGGACCGTCAAGAACATTGAGATGCAGGCGGTTGCACATGAACCCGTTGCCAATGTTGTGGCCAACCGGGTTACAGTGGAAAGCCGGCTCATTGTGACCCTGGAAATCCGATGCGAGGATAAGGTAACACACAAAGTGCTCTGGTCCGACCCGGCTTTCCGTTACTTTAAAGTTTACCAGGTGGAGGATAATCCGCTGCAGCCCAATCCGATTACCGGCTTTGAAAACAGGGTAGGCCGCACTCGGCTTTCTGGCCCGGGAGATGTCCATACGCATCCATGACAGATTTCTGAGCAACTTCTGATGCACGCCGAAGATTTCCTCAAAGCGCTGGATACCGGCAAAATCGACCCGGTATATCTTTTCGTTGGGGGGTCCGTTTTCCTTATGGAGGAAGCCTGGAAGAAGCTGCTTTCAAGTTTGCTGCCGAAGCGAGGCAAAAACTTCAACGGCGAGCGGGTGCGGGCAAGGGAAACGGAAGCAGGAGATGTGATCGAGCGGCTTGCCACCACTCCCATGTTCGGGGGGCGAAGACTAATCATGGTAGAGAATGTCGAGGCTTGGAGAAAAGGGGACCGTGCAGCCTTGGAGGCTTTCGTGCAGCGAATTCCACCCTCGGCATGTCTCGTCATGACCGCCTCGGACAGGAAGAACATCGAAGGACTTGCAAAAGCGGTCGAAACCAAAGGCAAGGTCGTCCAGTTTCGATCTCCTGGTGACAAGGAGGCCCTGCGCTGGTTGATCGAAAGAGGAAAGCAACTCGGGAAAAATCTTTCCCACCGCGCCGCGTTCCTCCTGGTTGAGATAGTCGGAGGCGATTTGCATACTCTCGCATCCGAGTTGGACAAGATTTGCACCTTCGTCGGGGAGCGTGATCGGATCGAAACTGAGGACATCCTCGAAACCGCCAGTTCTCAGTAGAAGTTTCTCCGCGTTCGACATGCTCGATCACCTCAAAGCGCAGCAGGCGGACAAAGCCCTAAGATCCCTGAGAAGCCTGATCATGTCCGGTGAGATCCCTCTGAAGATTCTCTCGACTCTGGCCTGGCAGATTCGTATCGTATGGCAGGTTAAAGACGGTCTGCGGCAGGGCATATCGGAAGCTGAGCTGGCAGCACGGCTGAAAGCGCATCCTTTCGCGGTCAGGAAGGCGAGGGAACAGGCTGTTCGCTTTTCGGACGCGGACCTGTACAGAGTGATTGAGGCTATCGCTCAGACGGACATCGCGATCAAGAGCACGGGAATTCCCCCCGAGCTGTTGCTCGAGGAGCTGGTCCTTGATCTTTGCATGGAAAGCAAAAAGCCCCCCATTACTCCTGGAGGGCACGAAAAAGCAATGAGGCACACAAACTAAAGAGCGTTGACTCCGCGGGTCAGGCGGGAAATTTTCCGTGAGGCCGTATTCTTATGGACAACGCCTTTGGAGGCGGTTTTCGCAATCACGGAGACCGCCTTCTTCAATTCTTCAGCAGCCTTTTCGGGCGACTTGGCGGCTATGACCTCATCGAGGTCCCTTATCACGTTTTTCATTCTGGTTTTTCGGGAGCGGTTTCGCACCCGCTGCTCCTCGCTCTGTCTCGCCCTCTTGATAGCTGACTTATGGTTGGCCAATCCAAACCTCCTTGAGATTCACCGGGGTAAATCCGGCGTGCTGGTCAATATGCGCAAATTTTTTTATATATATCTAATGAAGAAGAGATGTCAAGCAGGATTCGGGAATTTACAGGGTCACTATGATCGCAACCTGGCATCAACCGCTAAATTCAGGCGACCTGTTTTGAATCGCCTTCGGCTATTTTGGCCTTTACTTCGTCCAGGAATTTCTTCAGCTCCTCACCGTCTATGGATTCTTTTTCAAGCAGGATTTTGGCCAGTTTCTCAAGCATGTCGCGCTGCTGAGTTAGAATCTTGCTCACATTCCGGTGCGTTTCTTCGATTATGCCGGCTATTTCCTCGTCAATCTGTTGGGCGGTCCTTTCGCTGAACTCCCTGCCTTGTGAACCCAAACCAAGATCAAGGTGCGCAGAGCGCGGCTCGCTGACAAAGGTACGGGGGCCGAGCTTTTCGCTCATTCCGTATTCCATGATCATGCGGCGCGCTATGTCGGTTGCGCGCTGAAGGTCGTTCTGAGCGCCGGTCGAGATGTCGCCGAAAATGATTTCCTCTGAAACCCTGCCGCCGAGCAGCACCTTTAGTCTGCTAAGAAGTTCGTCGCGCGTCATCAGGTATCTGTCTTCGGTCGGCAACTGCTGTGTGTACCCCAGGGCAGCGATACCGCGTGGAATAATGGAGATTTTGCTCACCGGATCGGTGTTGGGAAGGACCATTGCGACGAGCGCGTGGCCGGATTCATGATAGGCGACGATCTCCTTCTCTTTGGGGTTCATCACCCTGTTTCTTTTTTCGATCCCGCCGATTATTCGGTCAGCGGCTTCTTGAAAGTCGGCCATCGTGACCTCTTCCCGGTCGCGTCTTGCCGCAATCAAAGCCGCCTCATTGATGAGGTTGGCAAGATCGGCCCCCACGAACCCCGGCGTCATGGCCGCAATTTTCTTTAGCTCGACGTCAGGGCCCAGCGTGACTCCTTTTGCATGAACACGCAAAATAGCTTCTCTGCCTCGAATGTCGGGCTTGTCGATTGCCACGTGCCGGTCGAAACGACCGGGCCTCAGCAATGCCTGGTCGAGTATTTCGGGGCGGTTTGTCGCGGCCATTATGATTACTCCGGCCCTTTGATCGAAACCGTCCATCTCAACCAGGAGTTGGTTCAATGTCTGCTCCCTTTCATCATGACCTCCGATAGGATTCAGGCCGCGCGCCTTGCCCAGGGCGTCCAACTCGTCCACGAAAATGATGCAGGGAGCATGATCCTTGGCCTGGCCGAAAAGATCGCGCACACGCGCCGCGCCAACACCAACAAACATCTCGACGAACTCCGAACCGCTCATGCTGAAAAAAGGCACGCCGGCCTCCCCCGCTACGGCGCGCGCAAGCAGAGTCTTACCCGTTCCAGGCGCGCCCACAAGCAGAAGCCCCTTGGGGATTTTGCCTCCAAGCTTCTGGTACTTGCCTGGGTCCTTCAGAAACCCGACGATCTCCTCGAGTTCAGCCTTTGCCTCGTCTATGCCGGCAACATCATCGAATGTTGCGCCAATCTCTTTTTCGGCGTAAATCTTCACCTTCGCCTTGCCAACCGAGAGCACCCCCTGAGGTCCGCCTCCCATGCGCCGCATGAGAAAGCTCCAGAAAAAGAAAAATATAGCCAACGGCAGCAGCCAGGAAATCAGTACGCCCGGCCACTTGCTGTCGGAAGAGCCGCTGAATTTTATTCCTTGAGCTTCAAGGTCTTTTACCAGATCGGGGTCTTCAACCCGCACGGCGCTGATAGTTTTGTTGGGTCCTTGAGCATCCTTTAGAGTAGCAGTAACTGTCTCGGGACTTATCGTCACGATCTCCACTTTCCCGGTCCTGACCAACTGCTTGAATTCGGAATATGAGACCCGGTTTGCCTGCTGATCGGTCATCAGGTTTTGAAACCACATGATCACAAGCAGCGCCGCGATGAAATACCAGATTGAAAAATGCACCTTGCGCTGATCCTGTTTTCGACCTCCATCTCCCGAGGGTCCTCTGAAATGATTCATAAATCTATTCAGCGGATCTTTCTGTTCGTCATTCGCCATTTTTGTCAGTCCCCTCTTTTAGGGCCGCAGAAAAGAGCCCCTGCTCCGTCGGGAATCGTTCCCCGGTAGGGGAAAACCTGAATCCCAACATATTTCGGGTCAAACTCATTAAAATATATTACAGTTCAGAGCCTGCGCAATCCGATATAAAGAATAAAGTACGCGCGACAGCAGAAAGTGTCCTGTCACTGCGGATGTCAAACGTGCGCCTGAGCATATATAATTTGCTTGCACTCTTGGATGGTCACATTTATATAGGTGCTTATGACCGCTATTGCAACGAGGAGGCAAACTTTGAGGACAAAGCGCAGATATCTCGAGGTTGGGTTAATTTCTTTTCTGATTTTCGCCTTTTTGAATTCTCCAGTCATGGCTGCTGAGTCAGGATTCGAGATGGCCCTTGCCGGCTCCCAACAAACCGCCGGACCCGAAGGGGATCAAAATGAACAGAAGGTGAATGATCCTTACGAACATTCTAACAGGCAAGTCTTCGACTTTAACGACGGTCTCTATTTTCACGTGTTAAAACCCGTGGGGCAGGTGTATTCAGCCTGTGTACCGGCCGATCTTCGCGAGGCGATCAGAAACGGGTTCCACAATCTGGTTTTCCCCTCCCGTTTCATCAATTTCGTATTCCAGGCAAAAGGGGATAAAGCAGTAAATGAGGCAATCCGTTTCGTCATAAATTCGACGCTGGGCATGGCTGGCTTGATCGATCTCGCCCAAGCCAAGTTTGGACTCCAAAACCATGAGTCGGATTTCGGTCAGACGCTTGCCCTTTGGGGCTTTGGGTCAGGTCCGTTCCTGATTATCCCGGTGCTCGGCCCGTCAAATCCGAGAGACTTTTTCGGCTTCGCAGTTGATTCGGCCATGGACCCGTTAGTCTGGATGCCTGCGGATTGGTGGGTGAGCTTAACTGCTGAGACCGGAAAATACGAAAACCGTGTTTCACTGCAGATCGGTCAATACGAGGAATTAAAGAAAGCTTCGCTCGATCCCTATATCGCCATGCGAGATGCTTATGTCCAGTATAGGGCGCACCTCCTAAAATAGCGCCATTATATGCTTTGGTGAACGCTAATTTGAGTTGTTGTTTCTGTTGATTTTTATCTCACAGAAATTTAAAATGGTGCGATCTGTGCTTTTGAGGTCGGTATTTGGGGTTTGCCGCAGAATCGGTCTTTCGCCTTGCAAGACGTTTGCGCAAGTTGCTCCAATAACGCACCAAGCTGGAATCTACCAATCATGCGAAAGGAATCTCTGAAATGGCGGAAGGTCGAGTGAAATGGTTCAACGAGCAAAAAGGGTATGGCTTTATCGAGATAGAGGGCGCACCGGATGTTTTCGTCCATTTCAGCGCCATTGAAGGCGAGGGTTTCAAGACCCTGAGCGAAGGCCAGGAAGTAGTTTTCGAGATAGAAAAGGGGCAGAAGGGGCCACAAGCGGTCAATGTCAGAAAAGTCTAAAAGATGCTGCGAGGGTAATGGCGTAAGCTGAAGTTGACTTATCGCTGAGGGAAGGCCGGTTCTTACCGGCCTTTTTGCTTTTACACCAGGTTACGATCATATTAGTACTTAAATTGCGAGCCAGTTGGCTGAAATGCCACCAAGGGGTTTAATAAGTCAGCCCAGGGTCAGTCCCGCACCTCGCGGGACGCCACCCTGGGTATGGATTCACACAAACTGAACGCAACTTGGTGTTACACCTTGTCATGAACCATCGGAAACAAACGCCATACCGGCCTGTTTGCAATCTCCAAGGGCTGTGGGATGGCGCCCTATGGCCCCTTTTTCATCTATCTGCCGAAAACAGACTTCACCAGCGTATTCCACATCGATCGCGTCGAAGAAGTACCTTACGGTCAACGCGGGACAATCGAAAAGCCGTTTGCCTCGAGTAGCCCCCGCGCACAGGAAAAATCCCTTCCTGTTAACGGGGGGCAACTGTGCATGCCCCTCGGCTTTTTTCTTATACTTTCGCATATACAGGGCCTGACTGCGGTCCACGAGCAGCTTTGTCTGGCCGTTCAGCCCGTAAAAGTAGATGGGGCTTGAGATAACGATCCTTTCAGCCGTATCGAAAAGGGGGTAGACCTTCTGCATATCATCCTGCTGCACACAAACTCCATGTTCATCGCAATACCCGCAGGACTGGCAACCTGAAATCCTGAGGTCCCTGATATAGATTTTCTGCAGTTCAACATCTGCGGCCGATAGAGCCCCCTCCAGAAAACTTTCCATCATAAGGTCGGTGTTGCCGTTCTTCCTCGGTGACCCGAATATCGCTAACAAAAGCATCATATTCTCCTGCCAAAACACCCTGTAAGATTGTCTTCCCGGAAAGCATTTCAGCGTGTCTGGCCTGCCTCATGAATTTAGATGCCTAATCCACCCGAATATATCTTCTCTTTCGCCGTACTGGATGCCCAGGATTTCATCGTAAAGCTCCTGGGCCCACACGCCCACTTTTCCATCAGAAATCATGTACATCCGGTCACGGTATGAGATTTCTCCAACCGGTGAAATTACCGCTGCGGTCCCGGAGGCAAAAATCTCCTTCATTTCGCCGGACTGGACCGTCTCTATTACTTCGTCGATTGAAATCGGCCGCTCGGTTACCTTGATGCCCCAGTGGCCGGCGAGCTGCAACACACAATCGCGGGTAACCCCCGGCAGGATCGAGCCGACAAGAGGCGGAGTGATAAGTTCCTCGCCGATCCTGAAGAAAATGTTGCTCGTTCCCACTTCCTCGACATAGCGCCGTTCGACGGCATCCAACCACAAAACCTGGGTGAAGCCCTTCTTCTTTGCGATCTCCGCCGCGTAGAGGCTCGAGGCATAGTTTGCCATCGTCTTGGCTTCGCCGACTCCACCCCGGACCGTCCGGACATATTCCTCCGTGACATATATTTTTACCGGATTGAAACCTTCGGCATAGTATGCGGCCACCGGACCGGTTATTACGAAATAGAGATACTCGTCGGCCGGACGCACTCCCAGGTGAGGTTCTGTGGCGATCATGGTCGGCCTTATGTAGAGCGAGGAGCCAACGCTGTGTGGGACCCAGTCCTTGTCCAGCTTAAGGAGCTGTTCGACGGCCCGCATTTGGAAGGCTGGATCGATCTCGGGCATGCACATCCTTCGCGCAGAACGGTTGAAGCGCTCCCAGTTCTGGTCGGACCTGAAGAGGCATATCTTGTCGTTTGGCCACCTGTAGGCCTTCAGGCCTTCGAATATCCCCTGTCCGTAATGGAGCACCATTGCGGCCGGGTCCATCTCCAGAAGGTGGTAAGGAACGATCCGGGAATTCTGCCATCCCTTCCCCTTCGCAAAATCCATCATAAACATGTGGTCGCTGAAAACTCGGCCGAAAACCAGGTTTTTTTCATCTTTAGGCTTTGGATGCCTTTTCGCCGGGTCAAGGGGTTGAACGGAAATGTCCATCTAAATACCTCCTCATTATTTCCACCAATGCCAAAGGGTAATTCGGAAGCGATTGCGCCACCTTTTGAGCTCTTATTGCAGCGCGAAATGGGGTGAACGCAGAAAGCGGCTTATCTGTTTGCTGTAAAACTGGATAACAGCGTGGCTTTCGGTTCCCGGGTGCAATAGTTCCTCGTCTTCCTTATCTCCGCTTGCTCTCTTTACAATTATGTTCTTTTCGACATAAAGTTTGAGCGCGTTATCGAATATTATCTTGGAGACGCACTCGGGCCTCTCGACCAGCCCCAGCTTCAGGGCTTTCTGACCTAACCCGAGGATCTTCTTAATGAAATCCTTTTCCGAAATGCCGTTTTTCTGAAGATAGCGCAAGCCGCGCAAGACCAGCCAATAGCCCTCGAAATAGTTCCGCAGCAGCCCGTGAAACGCATGTGAGGCACCCAGACCCTTGTGAGTTAAAATGAAAGGCCGGTCACCTTCTGCAACGCGGTGCAGAAATTCCAGATTCTCATAGATACGGATCACGTCCCCCACGAGATCCTCATCACTCAGTTCGTTGTCGTAAACGAACTCGAACTTAAAGAAGTTCTTCATGAAAGTTACGTCTTCAAGCACCTGACTCAAACTGAATCGGAAAGTCTGCTGCGCAAGGATCGAAGTCGAGACGTAGGCCGCAGGAAGCAGGAAGTGGATGATGTTGTTCTTGTAGAATTCGAGGGCCAGCCGCTTATTGTCCTCCAGAGTGAAAACCTCTTCTTCCAGATCATCGTCTTCGTCCTTGAGCTTGCCGATGAGCTTGTTGCGCTCCATGTTGCGGAGCGAATCCTGAAGGCTTGCGCCAAGGTTTTTCATTGTCTTGGAAAGCCCGACCTTCCGGGCTGCGATGAAGTCGTGAAATGTCCGGGATATTTCCAGAAACTCGGCTTTGGAAACACCGTGGCGGGCCAGCGCCAAAAGGGCGGAGGCGGCCAGGGCGAAGGGCGTAACCATCGATTCCTGGTTTATATAATGTATGATCCGGTAAGCAAAATGGCGGTACATCGCATGGCGTTCTTTGGGGTCCATCATGCCCACATCGTAGTTGTGGCGCTCAAGGTAGCCCCTGAGCGAAATAGGTTCCGCGAATCTGATGTACGCACGCCCGTATCGCTTCCGCATGACTCGCCGCACTCCCACGAGTTGGCCGAGGTTTTCCTTTTCCTTGGGTCCCCCTGTAATCTCTCTCAGATAGGATTCTACCTCGGGAATACGATCGTAGCATATCGAGGTGGGCACGAAGACCAGATCGTCGCAAAAGCCTTCCTCGACTGCCTGAATGAGGATGGCCAACAATCCAAGCTTTGGCAGCACGAGTTTCCCTGTCCGGCTGCGGCCCCCCTCTATGAAAAATTCGACATTGTGGCCCAGTTGGACCATTGTCTTGACATAGAGCGCGAAGACCTCGGCATAGAACTTCAGTCCCTTGAAGGTGCGGCGTATGAAAAAGGCCCCACCCATGCGAAAAATCGGCCCCAGAGGCCAGAAGGCAAGGTTCTTTCCCGCTGCTATGAAAGGCGCGTAGAGGTTGTTTGCATACAGAAGCTGAGAGAGCAGGAGGTAGTCCATGTGGCTCTTATGACATGGAACATATACGAGCGTGTGCTGGCGGGCTGCACGCTTGACTTTCTGCAAGCTTTCGGAATCCATCTCGATGCCGTCGAACACATTGTTCCAGACCCAGTTGAAGATCTTGGCCGCAATCTGAATGAAGGTGACATTGTAGTTGGCGGCGATCTCATCCAGGTAACTGTCGGCCTCCAGCCGCACTTTCCAGATTTCCTGAGAGGTGGCGCGGGCGCGCCGCTGCATCAGGGCCTCGAGCTTCGGATGGCGGAGAATTATCTCCTTCATCTCCAGCTTGCTCTTGGTGATCGGGCCCACAACCGCCCTTTTGATTTCATCAACCGAATCGATCAGGGTGCGGCGGAGTTCGAAAATCTGTTTGCGTTTTTGCCAGAGGTCTTTGGACAGCTCGGGCAAAATTTCCAGCACGTTCAGCGGCTCCCCGGTCTCCATTACCGCGTAGGGATTGCCTCGGATAGACGAAATCATCTTCCGTATAAAACCGAAAGGTTTCTTCTGGCCCAGAAAAAACTCCAGGGGCCCCCATCTCTGACGCCCCTCCGGACGCCTGCTGTACAGAAGCACGAGAGGCACGATAAAAATCGGCCGATCGCATGTTTTCTGGATATCTATCAGATGCTCCAGCGGATCGTTTCCCACAAGGACCGTGCTGCGATAGTAGCCCCGCTTGCCGACAAGAGAAAAGACACCGCACTGGCCTGCCTTGATCTTTTCGACGTAGTAGCCTCCGGCATAGGGGTCCGGGAAACAACCGTGGCGCAACAGATGGGCGGAGTGGTAGACGAGGGTCTTGATCCCGTACCATCGGGGCTGCCAAAAGTAGGGATGATGGTCAAACATGAATACGGGAGATGGCAGGCCAAGTTGATGCAACCGCAGGCTGACATAGACGAAGTCGATCTGCGATGACTCTTTCATGGCATAGACTATGCCGCCTTTGCCGGCCAGATCCTCGAGTGATTTCTGCTGGTCTTCGGGAACGGTGATATGGCGCACCATTCGCTCAAACCATTTCTGGAGGGGAAATCGTGGTTTTATATCCACGGAATAGCCGTAGCGGTCCCCGCGGAACATGTCTGAGGTTTTCGAGCCTATTCGTTTCAGCCAGTCGATCACGATCTGTCAGTCTTCCTCCTGAACGGGGATGTATAAATTTAATAGATTAACAAAAATAGCGCTCAAAAACCAAACTTTTTTCAAGGAAATCGAGGCTGGAGGGTTGGGTATGCGGATCCGGGCCACCCACCTCTCGGGGCGTGGGGTTTGTTCAGGCGCAGTCCAACATGGGCCGGCGGCATTGCCTGGGTTAGTGTCCATCCGGAAACACCGGATGATACAGTCGCAGTTTCCGATTCGGAAAGAAGGCATTTTTCGCTCTGGCTAGGAAATCAAGGGCTTGCGCGGAGGCGTACATGGGTACCGCCTCGCGGAGCGTCGAGATCGGCGATCGAGCCCGCCGAAGCCTCTGCGGCCACCGCCGAAGGCAGTGGCCAAGTCGGCCGGCGGTCCCACCGCCCCAGGGCGGAAAAGGACCCTTTCCGGACGGAAACTACGTTAAAGCCGCTCGGCATCGCTCAGCGCAGCTCTTCCCCTGCCGTTCCAGGGCGCAAAGCGGGCAAGAAGCACAATGCCGGGAACGGCGCCCAGGACGCTCAAAGAGAAGAAAACAGGCCATCCCAGCGCCTGCGCAATAGCCCCGGTAGGCGCTCCCGCAACGATCCTGCCAACTGCCATAAAACTTGTCAGGAGTGCATACTGGGTCGCCGTGAAACGCTTGTCGCAAAGGCTCATCATGAAGGCGATAAAAGCCGCATCACCCATCCCTACGCATATGTTCTCGATCCCGATGGCGGTAATCATCGCAGGGTAGCTTTTTCCGATCAGGGCGAGCGCCGTAAAGGAGAAATTGGACAGGGCCTGCAGGAAACCAAAAACCCAAAGAGAGCGGTTTATGCCGATTTTGGCTACGATGCTCCCACCCACCAGAGTGCCCACAATCGTGCTGATCAGCCCGAAGACCTTGTTCACCATGCCGACATCCGAACGGCTGAAGCCGATATCGAGCAAAAAAGGGGTGGTCATCGCCCCGGCCATGACGTTTCCCAGTCTGTAAATCAATATAAAAAACAGCATCTCGACTGCACCCGAGCGTTTGAAGTAGCCGGTAAGCGGCCCCCAGACCGCCTCTTTCATGCTTTTGGGAGGGATTACCCTGATTTCGGGCTCGGGAGCTGCGAGCGTAAAAAGCGTGTTCACGAGCATCACGGCGGCCATCAGGCTATAAACGGTGCGCCAGGGAACGTGATCGGACAGAATCAGCGCGAGCGCCCCGGAGACCAGAATGGCAGACCTGTACCCAACGACCGCTGTGGCTGCCCCCGGCCCCAGTTCCGTTTCGCGCAAAACATCAGCCCTGTAGGCGTCGATCGCGATATCCTGGCTGGCGCTGAGAAAAGCTGTGACCAGGGCCGCAAGACCAACGTAGGCGGGGAAAGAACCAGGAGAGGAGAAGCCGAGACAAAGGATTGCGACGGCCAGCAGGATTTGAATTGAAACGATCCAACCGCGCCTTCTTCCCAGCCACGGCGGGCTGAACCGGTCCATCAGCGGCGCCCAGAACACTTTCAGAGCATAGGGCAGGCCGACCAGTGAAAAGGCGCCTACAATGCTGAGGTCAACCTTTTCCGTCACGAGCCATGCCTGGAGCGTCGAAGCCGTGAGCGCAAGGGGAAGTCCCGAGGAAAAACCCAGGCCGACCAGGCTCAAGACGCGCCTGTTGCCGTAAATTTTGAGCCAATTGCCCATTATTGAACCTACTGAGATAGACTATAAATAAGGTAATTAACCCAAAGAAACATATAAAAAGCCGCTACGCGCACATTAGTGCGCTACGCGGCGCAACCCGCGCCGGCCCACATTGTATTGCGTCTTTCAGTCGCCGTGGGCTGGCGGCGGGTGGCCTGTTTTACTTGTTTCGCAGATCCGGAATCTGGGCAATGTATCTGATATGACAGGCAGGGACAATCAAAATCGAGCCGGCTTGCGGCCGGCGCATGCATGCCGGCCGGATCTTTTCCCAATCCGGTTCACGCGTTGCCTCAAAGGGAGCAAACTACCCGAGGGGTTGCACGGCTCGCATTAAGGGCTTGTCCGAAAATAAGCCTCTTAGGGATTGCGCCGGATTTTGAGGCTGATTTGGTCGCAAAGATTGAGCAAAACCGCAGGCGTAGCTGTGCTACGTTGAGGATTTTGCGATTGAGGAGCGGCCAAAGCAGGCCAAAAGCCGGATGCTAGCGCAAAGGTTTTATTTACGGACAAGCCCTAAATATCCGTTTACCTGCAAGCCTGCTCGTGTTTAATTCAGCGTCTGACGCAGAGGGCAGTGCCGGAGGGAAAAATCTGAAAAGTGGCTCACGCCTTCGTCATTCCGGCGGAAGCCGGAATCCAGGGTTTTATTGTAACTTATTGATTTTAAAACAAAAGACACTGGACCCCGGCTCCCGCCGGGGTGACGATTCTGTGGATTTCTCTCTAATTGTGGGAAATTCATCCCTTTTCCATCGGCGTGTCAGATCTTTCGCAATCCTTTTTTTTCGGAGATTTCATGCTTTCGCTAGACGGCTTCGCCAGGAAATGGAAACTCGACTCCGCTCCCCTGGAACCTGTTGTCCGCGAGTACCCCTTCAGGTTGAATTCCTACTTCGAGGGGCTTATTCGAAGCGCCGGGGACGCTGTCTGGAAACAGGTAGTCCCCGATACAAAGGAGATTTCGGATCTCTCCGGTTTTGAGGACCCTCTGTGCGAAGAGGGCCTTGCGCCTGTTCCAAACCTGGTTCACAGGTATCCAAATCGCGTGCTGTGGCTGGTGAGCGACCAGTGCGCCGTCCATTGCAGGTTCTGCACACGTAAGAGGAAATGGCGGAGCGGCCATTGGCCGGCGCTGGAAAACCGAAGCGCCCCCGGATCTTGCGCCTGCCCTGGACTACATCGCGAGAAATGAACAAATCCACGACGTGCTCCTGTCGGGCGGCGACCCTCTTCTGCTTGCCCCGGAGCATCTTCGGGAGATTCTGAGCAAGCTGCGGGAGATCAAGCACGTGCAGATAATCAGGATCGGGAGCCGGGTCCCCTGCGCTCTTCCCCAATGGATCACCCCGGAACTGGCGGCTATGCTTTCGGAGTTTCACCCTCTTTTCATAAATATTCATTTCAACCACCCCGCCGAACTTACGGCCGACTCGCAGCGGGCCTGCGCGATACTGGCCGACGCAGGCATCCCCCTGGGCAGCCAGACTGTCCTTCTGCGCGGCGTAAACGACTCCGAAGCCGTCCTCGCCGAGCTGTTTCACGGGCTGCTCTCCTTTCGGGTCCGCCCCTATTACCTGATGCAGATGGACCTGACCAGGAGCACGGCCCACTTCAGGACCCCAATCAGCACCGGCCTCCGAATTCTTCGCAAACTTCGAAACAGGATTTCAGGGCCGGCGATGCCCCATTTCGTCGTCGATCTGCCGGGTGGGAGAGGAAAAATGCCGCTTCTGCCCAATATGATCCGGGAAATCGGCGGCGGCAGGATGATCGTCCAAAACTACCTGGGAGAATTGTGCCATTACCCGCTTCTTGACGGAGAGGAACATGGGCTGAGAGCGGAGGTCGGGTGGCCGAGAGGGTGACCTGACACCAAGTTACCTACAAAATAACTTTATTTTGATGCTTCGCGGGTGAGGCGGGCATTATGGGAAATTGCGTTGCGTTCAAGAAAGTATCAAGTGATGTTTTTCAAAAGCGCGGGGAGCTACGCCCCCCACACCCCCTCGCCGCTACGCGGCTCCGTGTTGCGCTTCGGCGGCGGCCTGCGGCTAGCCGCACTCAATCTCCAGGCTCCGCCAGGCGCACACGCGCTTGCGCGTGTGCGCCGAAATCCTGGCGGGCGCGGGGGAAGCTTTCCCCCGCTCACTTTGGGGTTATTAGGGGCTCTATGAACGCAACTTGGTATTACACGTTCAAAGCCGCCTCGACACCGACAGAGAAAAGGTGCTCCGCAACAGCCCACCGCAAATAATAGACCTCTTCTGAAAGAAACAGCACAGATTCAGGATTTAAGCGCCTACAAGTGAAAATCCGATACTCATATTCATTTGTCAAAGAGTTTCATTGGCTTACTGTAATTCCTGTAAATACAGGGCAAATGCAGGGGCCGATCACACAACAAACTGATTTAATTGACAGTTTTGGATTAGATTCTCCGCACTAACAGGTGATAACAGGAGCGGGGAGGGTGAAGACACAGGACTGAGGACTGAGGCCCCGGACTGGAAACTTCCGGGGTGACGAGGACTGAGGGGTGAGGAGCGGAAGGTGAATGATGAATGATGAATGATGAGTGATGAATGATGAGTGATGAAACCAATTTCAACTCCCCGATTCCTTCGACATCTGCAATTGGTCGGCGGTATTGTAGCGCGCAGTGATTTTGCTTTGCCAAACGGCAACGGCTTCGCAGTGAACAGTGATCAGTGAACAGAAAAAGCCGAATTATCTTAACTCCACTCGACGCCTGCGATTAGCCGGTAATATCGTATAATGAAAGGATTTAATGCTGCCAAACGGCAACCAGAAGCGGCATCGAGAAGCGGCAATAGAAACGGCAACGAGAAGCGGGAAAAAAATAACTCCTCTTGGTTCTATCGCTTCGCGAGGGCAATAGAAACGGCAACGAGAAGCGGCAAAAAGACGGTAGCGAGGGGCACCGTCTCAGGACTGAGGCCCCGGACTGGAAACTTCCGGGGTGACGAGGACTGAGGACTGAGGACTCAGGACTGAGGGTTGAGGGGTTAACTAAAAACTTAAAACTAAAAACTAAAAACTCTTTGAGGATGCGGTCGCCTTCCGCGCTCCGCGAAGCACCTTCCGCCTAAAGGCGGTAAATTGAATGACCAGATTACCGCTGAGGGATGCCCGCAATCTGTATGGCATTATCCTACCCAGTGCTGTTCATAGTCTGTCTTACGAGGTGGAATCTGACTGGAGGGACCTCGCAGTAAAAAGTATGATCCGGACATGGAAAAGTTGATCGCGCTTTTGTGTGGTCAATGTTCAGGAGAGCTGTATTGACTTTCTCGGGGATGAACGCCCCTGCCCAAAAACTCCCTAAGGGTGGATACCATCAGGAAGAAATGACAAAACTGGTCAAGCTACTTCGCTATTTACCTTGAAAGGCGGAGTGGTCGGACAAACAGGCAAAATCAATTATCATTTTGGTCATGGGATCACGTACAATTAAACATCAATATCCTCCGATACCCAGTGCATGAGCAATTGCAGCGATGTACGGCTTAGCAGAATCGTACACTGAAACGGAACTTTTAAATATGGAACTAATAAAATCGAGCTTATCCTTAACTTTCACCAGCAATTCACCGGAGGGCGGCTTTTGGGAAAGTTGCACCACACGGTCTAGCGCAAGATTCAGTTCCTCCCTGTCAAGTTCAGAAGCATCCAATCTAGAAGATAGGTCTTGCAATTTATCAATGTTTTCCTGAATAGCACGTATTTCCACAGAAACGTTTTGGACAGCGTTGTTGCTCGCAACCTGAATGCCTCCGTAATTCGGACCATGGATTATGACACTCGTAGGTGCAACTGAGCGCGAAGGGGCTGCATTCATTTTCTCAACCTTAGCCTCGAAGTAGACATACTCATCGGCCACAATCCGGTCTTCAGTTTCGACCACGCGCCAGAGGTCGGCACCGCCCTTTTGCTGGATTACGTCTCCAACTGAAACATCAAGTCGCTCAGGAAATTGGAACATTACCTTTGACGGACGACCCTTTTCGTTGTTCTTCATGGCACGGACCTCGAAGGTGGCTTCCTCTGTGGTTCCCCATTTCTTATGGACCTTGACCATTCCACTGAATTGCCGAAAAAGCGTGGAGAATCCCGTTTTAAAGATGCTCATAAAATATCCCCTTTGAGTCTTGTTGCTTCAGTTCGGTCCGCATCGACTTCGTCTGTTAACAGCAATTTACAATATCCGGTCCGGTATGGAAAGAGGATTGCCCGTAGAGACGATGTTGGGGGCACGAGTTGATGCAAAACAATGGCCCAGAGGGCAAAATTGGGTTTAGAACATATCTGAAGGTCTCTGTGCGCAAGGACCGAATCTCGTAAATCTTTAAAGACCGGCTGCTTCCTTGTAAAAACGTTAAAAATGTTGCAAGATTGTAAGATGTTTGGTGATTGTGGCGAGTCTCATCACGGAGACCACGACAATGAGTCAGAAGGTGAGAGCATTCATTCCTAAGCAGTTCATTTCAGCACACGACTTATGTTTTTTGAACCACGATGTCTTGGCAGAGCTTCTGCGTTCAGGAGAACAACAGGGCGTCTTTTGGCACTCTTTGCCACTACGCGGAGATGACGACCGGAGGGTCCTAGAAGAGACCGGAGATATTTTTGACTGGCTTGAAAAAACCGGTCGCACAAAAGAGCGGGGAGAATTGCTTCGCCGTTTGGTATTCCCCGCTCTGCTTTCCGATTTCCTGCATTTTATTTACGAATCTCTCCAGTGTGCTCGTAAGGCAAAACTCACCGTGGCCTATGCCCTTCTCAGAAAACCTCTGCAAGAAACTCTCTTTGTCTTCGAGAAACTCGCATCAGATTTGGAAGGATTCAGTTCGGCAATGGCCAATGATCCGGTGCAACTCCACTCTCAAAATGCAGGAGGGATTGATGTCCATATCAAACGCATCAGTAAAGTTCTTCAAATTATCGATGAGGCCAATCGCTTCAACGCCATGTATCTTGCCCAGTTAAGATACGATAAAACAGCTCAAGATGGTTTCGACGGCGTTTCAAATCAAGCAATCCATCTGTTTACTCATCATCCATCAATCCGTACAGAGCAACTGAACGTCAATTTTATATTCTCTGGAGAGGATTCCAGATTGACCCAATGGAATTTCCTGTACAGTCGCCTGCCTTACATTCTTGGCTATTCCAGATGTCTAGTAGAGTACGTATGTTCTACCCTGTTCGTAACAGACCCCGTTTACTTAAAAGACATAGACCGCAGGATTTCCGCGTCGATTCTAATATGGGAGCATTACATCGAAATCGGATACCGCCAACCATATATAGAGAAATTTATCGAGGAAACCCGGTCTCGCCTTTACGCACAATGCCGAACTGCTGGTTACGGCGAACCCAAGCTAAACGACCTTATCCGCATGAGTCAAAAGGGCGTTTTCCCCGGTGAATCCTTGCTGTGGGTTATGCTTCGAAATATTCGATACTATGTACTCGCTCGATTGCGAGCAAAAAGATGGAAGTGGTTCCACGATTAATTTACCCACATGGGTGCGCTGTCGGCTAAGGTAACCCTAACGTTTGGGTGCGTATGGAACCCGAAAGGATAGTGAAACAGGGTCCACCACGGTAGACGTTGTGATAGTGCCGGTTTGCGGGACCGAGTGTACCTTGTCTCTGGCCGGATATTCCACCCGAAGTATAGAACCCGTGACCTGTACTACGGGATTGGGCTTTCGAACCTCATCGGGAAAAACGAGGGGACTTAAAGATTGTACGCGGCGTAACATCTTGCACCACTCTTCCTCGCCCTGCTCAGCGGTTGTGAGATTATACTTGCCGGCCCCGAACCTTGGGTCCACCTTTGACAAGCCCATGGCTAAGGATTTCGATACAGCATACAAACCGCAAAGATGAAAGAGAAGATTTCTTCTGAACGAAAACGCACCAACAAGGGGATGAATTTGCCGGTCTGGTCCAATAATGCCGTCCTTGGCTGGGCCTTCAATAAAATAACCGGGTACCGACCAAGAATTTCCGTAAAACACAATGGTTCTCACGTACCGTTGTTTGTGCTTAATTTTGTTGACAATGGTCGCAACGGGGTCTCTATACCAATTCCAATCTTTTTGAACTGAGGAAATTACTTTCCTTTTCTGCTTCTCTGGGCCTTGGTCCAAGTAGCACTTCAGCACATTGCAACAATCGTCAAAGTGTTCCATCAGAGCATCCAGAAGAGAGTCAGTCCCTTCCCGAATCATCGTTCCAAATTTGTCCTGTCCTTTTATCAACGGTTGCGGGTCTAAATACAGAGGACCGATAAGGTCCAATAAGTGCTCCATCTTCTGCCTGATCGTGGAAAGTGAAAGGCTGTAAATGCTGAAAGGATGCCTCAAGTCAAGGATTTCATGGCAGGACTGCACATCCACATTTCGCAACACATAATAGCTGCGAGGAAAAACTCCGACCGGCAAGGTGTCAACTATTTCGATAAAATGCACAGACTTCTCCTCATTGCCATGGCCTTCTCAGAAAATTTAACGTATCACGCTTGCGTTACAAATACCATTTAAAGGGCAGAGATTTGCGGCCGGTAATGTGCCGGGATATTACATATCTTGCCAGAAGGTGGAATCTGACCGGAGGGACCTCTCATAAAAAGTATGATACGGATCTGCTGAGCTTTTCAGTCCTCAGGGGCTCAGGATACCTGCCGGCTTCTTTTTGTAAAACGGGCATGTGATTTTCGGAAAAAGCGGGAGATATGGCTGGAGGTTTGATACTGAGGGCAATTGAGGGACACCGCCTTTTTGAAATTGATCCTCAGCTTCAATTGGCCGGCAATCCCGAACCGTCGTTCACTCCGCCGGGAAAAACCATGGCCTGACGGGTGTGGGGTGAACGGCCGTTCGCGGCGAGATGAAGTTTTGCTGGTGTTGCGTTTCTTTAGTTAATCGATATTCTAAAAACTCTCTGGATTCCGGCTCAGAAGCACTGCCGGAATGACGGAGTGTGGCGACTCATTGTACTCAAATATCGATGAATTTGTGAAACGCTACACTAGACAGCCGGCCAATCGGCGGGGACCGGAGCTTCAAGGCAAAGATGTTCCCCTGAGACGGGATGTTTCAACATGAGCCGCCAGGCGTGCAGGTATAGACGCCTGTCCGGTTTTGCGCCGTAGGCCCGGTCGCCCGCTGCCGGATGGCCGGCTTCGGCCAGGTGAATTCTTATCTGGTGGGTCCTGCCCGTGAGGGGGCTGGCCAGTACGAGCGTGCGGCCCGCTTCCCGGCGCAATACACGGAAAAGGGTTTCGGCTTTCTTGCCTTCGCCTTTCCTTACCGCCGTGTATTTGCCGCCGATTTTTCCAATTTCCGAATCAGATGTCCACGAATCATTTTTCGGGGCGCCCTCGACCCATGCGAGATATTCCTTTTTTACGCGCCTTTGCTGGAAAGCCCTGCCCAGGGGCTCATTTACCCTCTTTTCGAGCGCAAACAGCAAAACGCCGCTCGTTTCCCTGTCGAGCCTGTTGTGGATGGCCGCGTAGCGGTCCGTGGTCTGCTCCCCTGCGAGATGGCGCAACAAGGCCGCGAAAACATTGTTGTAGGCGTCGTATGGGGTCTGCTGGCTTGGAATACCGGCTTCTTTATCATATACAAGAATAAAGCGGTCGCGCAAGATTACGCGGGCAGGATCGATTTCGTAGAACCTGCGGATTCCGTAAGGAGGGAAGGCAGCACAAATCTCCTCTCCCCCGGAGAGTATCATCGAAGGATTGCGCTCTATCCGGCCCCGGACATAAACCGATCCGAAGTCGATCAGGCCGGCCGCCTCCCCTCTGGGGACCTTGAGGTAATCGGAAACAGCCTCGCCCAGGCTAAGACCCTTGTGCTGTGCACAGAGTCCGCCACCTGAAAGAGGAAACCGGCCCGTAAGAAAAACCCGGGCTTCGGTCATCTTCAGTCATCATCGCCGCCCGGGCCAAATCGCCGATTCCGGGGCCCCGCCCTCTGTGCCGTCCTTTTCCGCCATTGCCTCATCCATCATGGCGTCTACGTCGAAGTCCTCCCCAGGTCGTCTCCCATCTCCTTGCTCATGGACTTCATCCATTTGGCCATGCTCTTCGGATCGTTTTCATCAAGGCCTGAAAAGCGGGATGGATCGGCCAGGCGCTCCATTCTGGTCTCTTCGGACAGCCGGACCCTGACTCGAGATGGAACCCGCTCAACCTCGAGGCTGCCGCAGTGGCTGCACTCGGCCGGGACCTCCTCGGACACCCGAAAGGTTATTTTCTCGAATTTTCGTTGGCATTTCCTGCACCGGTATTCGTAGATCGGCATTTAAAACAGACCCCCTCAATCAGACGATTACATATTTTTTGATCGTGTGGACTACTTCGTCAGGATCATCCAGAAGCGTAGCAAAACCGAGATCATCCGGCGAAATGTAGTTGCCGCCAAGAAGGGTGTTGCGAACCCATTCCAGGAGGCCCGTCCAGTATTGAGTTCCAACCAGGATCACTGGAAAAGGCTTTATGCGATTGGTTTGGATCAGAGTAAGCGCCTCGAAGATTTCATCCATTGTCCCGAACCCGCCCGGCATCCCGATATAGGCCTGGGCGTATTTGACAAACATCACCTTTCGGACGAAAAAGTACTGGAAATCTGAGCTTTAGCGTGGAATAAGGGTTCGGGCTCTGTTCGAGCGGAAGTTCGATATTGAGCCCAACCGATTTAGCGCCCCCTTCCTTTGCGCCCTTGTTGCCCGGCCTCCATCACCCCGGGTCCCCCGCCCGTGATAATATTGTATCCGTGCAGGGCAGAGTTTTTTGGCGATCTCGTATGTTTTTTCATAAGTCTCATCGCCAGGCTTTACTCGAGCCGATCCGAAAATAGTGACAGCCGGGTAAAGATCGCCCAGGGTTTCGAAACCATCGACGAACTCCGCCAGAATTTTGAAAAGGCGCCAGGAGTTGTCGACATTGATAGAATCGATCAGGTACTGCTTCTCAGCCATAAAAATGGTCCCCTATCCAAAGAATTGGATCTCTGCAAAAATGATGAGTTCTCGTTGAAATCATCTGTTTTGCGTTTTAGTCCGGAATTATATTAAGTAGTTGTAAATTGAACAAGAAGAGAGTTGGAGCGCCGTCGCCAAACCTGTTCATGAGAGGATAAATAGGGTTGAACGCGTGGCGCTAATGAGCTATTTTGTTCCGGCTGAAATGCATTTTTTAAAAAGTTTTCAACCGTTTGCTTTCCTGTTGGGAACAGGCCGTTTACATAGAGGGGGGTGTTGAATGGATATGAAAGAATTTGTCAGGGCGGCCCTTAAGAAGGTGGGACAAAAAATTCGCGACGGCAGCCTGGATAAACACGAAGAAGGTTACAGCGATCCGGAGGAAATGCTTCTCGACTGGATCTGGATCGAATTGAAAGAGGAGTCGCCTGACAAGGACGCCGTCGTAAACATGGACCTCGACGACCTCTATGAATTAATCCAAAGTGCGGCCGATACTTATGAGGATTACTATATACTGCTGGATTCCGTAAAAGCCGGGGCATAAAGCTCAAAAGCGGTCCTGCCGCAACCAGGCGCTCTTCGCGGAGCGCTTTTTTATTTATTGCGGTCGAACCGGAGCAGGTAAACAGGCGAGCGGGTAATACCGAGTCACTCATTCACATTTTCGGCAGTGAACGTTTATGGAAAAACCAGGCATGAAAACCTTAACCCTGCATCCCGGGCGCGAGCGGCGCATTCTCCGTGGGCATCGCTGGGTATTCAGCAACGAGATAGCCGATCCGATCCATGATTTTGAGCCCGGAAGCTGGGTCGAGGTGCTCACTGCAAAGGGCCTCTCGCTCGGGACCGGCTATATCAACCCCGCATCGCTTATCGCAGTGCGCCTCGTTTGCCCCCCCGGCAAAAAGCCCGATGAGAAATTCTTTCGCCAGACGTTGCTTGAGGCGGCCAATCTTCGCCAATCCCTTTACCCCGGAGCCGAAAGCTATCGGGTCGTCTTTGGCGAATCGGACAGCCTTCCCGGCCTTGTGGTCGACCGGTACGGCGACGTTCTCGTCTACCAGGCCGGGACTGTTGGGATGGCCGGGATGGAGGAGTTAATGAGGCAACTGCTGCTCGATCTTTTCAGGCCGGCGGCGCTGGTATTCCGAAATGACTCGCCCTCTCGCGCCCTCGAAGGCCTTGCGCCGGAAAAGGGGGTGGCCTGCGGAAGTGTGACCGGCGATATCCCCATTAGCATTGACGGGACCCGTTACCTGGTTGACGTGCTGGGCGGGCAGAAAACCGGCATGTATCTCGACCAGCGCGATAATAGAAACGCCGCCAAACATTGGATGAAAGGCAAAAGGGTCCTGGATCTTTTCTGCTACAACGGAGCATGGGGCCTTTCGGCGGCTGCGGGAGGGGCAGCCGAAGTGATAGGGGTCGATCAGTCTGCAGACGCTGTCGATCAGGCCCGCCGCAACGCGGAGCTGAACGGATTCGGCGACCGCTCATCTTTTATTGCCGCAGATGTTTTCGATTACCTCAAACGGATTGCGCGGGCGTCTTTCGACGTAATCGTCCTGGACCCGCCTGCATTCGCCAAGACCAGGTCGGCCCTCACGGAAGCCGCGAAGGGCTACACCGATATCAACCGCCGGGCGCTTCTTGCCCTCAAACCCGGCGGAATCCTGATCACCTGCTCCTGCTCCTACCACATGAGCGAAGAGCTTTTCCGGGAAGCCCTGATCTCAGCCGGACAGGCAAGCGGAAGAAAGCTCCGCCTGCTCCAGGTCAGCGGCCAGTCCCTCGACCATCCGGCCCTTTTAGCCATGCCCGAGACCAGATATTTGAAATGCTTCGTAGTGCAGGCGGCTTGATGGTCGAACGCCGGCCTGACTTACTATCGGATATTGGGCGAAAAAAGGGATGGTTGATTACCAATGATTGCAGACCCTGAGAATCTCCGGAGCAATTTCCTCAAGAGACAGTATCCTGTCCACCGCCCCGAGCTTGATGGCTTCGTTGGGCATGCCGAAGACGATGCACGATTTTTCATCTTGAGCTATAGTGAAAGCCCCGGCCAGCTTTAGCTCGCGCATGCCCCTGGCGCCGTCATCGCCCATGCCGGTCATGATTACGCCGAGCGCGTTTTTACCGGCATAACGCGCGGCCGAGCGAAACAGCACATCGACTGAGGGGCGGTGCCGGCAAACAAGGGGGCCGTCTTTGACTTCCACATAGTATTGGGCGCCGCTTCGCTTAAGCAGCAGATGACAGTTTCCCGGAGCGATCAGTGCGCGGCCCCTGAGGACCGTATCATTGTTTTCCGCTTCCTTGACTGTTACTCGGCAGATTCCGTCAAGGCGTTTTGCAAATGCAGCGGTAAAATGTTCGGGCATATGCTGCACGATGGCAATCCCGGGCACATCCGGAGGGAGTGCTTCGAGAAGGATTCTCAGCGCTTCGGTCCCGCCCGTTGATGCGCCTACCAGAACGACTTTTTCTGTGGTCCGTATCATGGCCTTGCTGTTAGGCATGGGAAGAACGGCGTCAGCAGTGAGTTTCGGCTCGACCGCGGGAATTTTGGGGCGCTTTTTCCCACGAGCAAGCGCTGCCGCCTTCACGGCGTCGCATATGCTGATCCTGGCTTCTTCCAAAAACTTCTTTGTGCCCAGGCGGGGTTTCTGAATGATGTCTACCGCACCGTATTCCAGCGCCTTAAAGGCCGTCTCTGAGCCTTTTTCCGCAAGGCTTGAACAGATCACGACCGGAATGGGATGCTGGCTCATCAGCTTCTGTAAGAAAGTGAGGCCGTCCATGCGCGGCATTTCAATGTCCAGGGTGATAACATCGGGAATGTCGCAGCGCAGCTTTGCCGCCGCCGAATACGGGTCCGTGGCGGTTCCCATGACCTCGATGTCCGGGTCCATGGAAAGGACGGCTTCGAGCGTCCGGCGCACCAGGGCCGAATCGTCAACTATCAGGACCTTTATTTTTCTGGGCGTTTCGGTTTGCATCTATACCCTTTTGTGCACACTTGGAGCAACAGTGACCAGGGGAAGGTCCAGTCCCTGGAGCGTCTCGGAATGTCCCGTAAAAAGATATCCGCCCGGCATGAGCTGCCGGCAGAATTTCCCCGACAATTCTTCCTGGGTGTTTCGGTCGAAATAGATCATAACGTTACGGCAGAATATCATGGCACATCTTGTCGAGCATCCCGAACCCGGCATCCATAAGGTTGAACCTGCGGAAATGAACTTGCGACCTCAGCTCCGGCTTGATTCGGACCAGGTTCTTATTGTTTTTGCCGCGAAGAAAATATTTCTTTCTAAAGGACATCGGGACAGGTTCAATTTGCTCGTGATCGTAAACTGCACGGCTCGCCTTTTCCAGGACCCTGGCCGAAATGTCTGTGGCCAGTACTGAAAAGTTGATTTTATTCTCCAGCGCAAACTCGCTTAATACCATTGCGATAGTATAGGGTTCTTCACCGCTGGAGCACCCGGCGCTCCAGACCGAAATCTTTTCCCTGGAGCGGCTCAATTCCGGCAGGACTTTTTCGAGCAGGTAATCGAAATGGGCGGACTCTCGGAAGAAGTCGGTCTTGTTCGTGGTAACCGCGTCGATCATGTGAATAAGTTCGGTTTCAGCCCCTGTTTTAAAGACATGTTCGCAGTAGCTCTCGAAGGAACTCACATTCACTTCGAGAAGGCGTTTTCGCAGCCGGCCTTCGAGCATCTGCTTCTTCGCGGGAGGCATCTTGATCCCGCAGTGCCCTTGGATGAACCCGCTCAGATGCTTGAACACCCTGTCGGACATGAGGGGAGCGGACACATTCAGGTTGTTTACGGTTTCCTGCTGCATGACACATCCGTAATGAGAGCCAATCGTTAGATGCAGGGAGGCTGGAGCGGTCCCTTGCCCGAATTGGAACGGTCCTGATTCATGCAAGTCCGGGCGGAGAGCAATTCCGCTCGGATGGGGGACCGGGCGGAGGCGCAGTAATAAGCCTCCGCCAATCTCCATCAAAAACGCTAGGAGGCTTCGGCCATTTCCGCACCGGCTTCCTGCGTCATTGCCAATTCATCGGCTGAAAAAACCCGGTTTATATCTAGAATGATGATGAACTGATTGTCCCGCTTGCCCATTCCCTTGATGAACTTCGATTTCAGGCGCGAGCCGATCCTCGGGGGCGGTTCGACCTGGTCGGGGTCCAGGTCCATTACTTCCTGGACTGAATCGGCGAGGGCGCCCAGGATAGTCGTCTCACCGTCGAGGTCGATTTCTACGATTATGATGCAGGCGTTGACCTTTTTCTCGGTGCGCTCCATCCCGAATTTCAGGCGCATGTCCACGACCGGCACGACGCTCCCGCGCAGATTGATCACACCGAGCATGAAGTCCGGCATCTCGGGAATCCTGGTGACGGTGGTGTAATCGAGAACCTCCCTCACTTGGGAAATACCCAGAGCAAAGACTTCATCTTCGAGCTTGAAGGTCAGGTACTGTGTCGTTTCCGTTATAGTTGGCGAACTCATGGTCCTTGCCTCCCTAGTATTGTTCAAAATGCTCGTCTTCGCGGTCGCTGCCGCCGTTGGCGCCTTTGGACAGGTTGAGCGCTATGCCCTTTGATTTACGTTCGTCCTGGCCGGAACCCGCTTTTGCGTGAGCAGCGTAGCCTGGATGCGCAGCCTTGACGACTGGGGTCTTCACCTTTTTGACGCCCTTTTCGAAGTCACGGCGTGTCGCGGCCGACGCGGCGTCGTTGCCGATTTTGAAGAATGAAATCGTCGAGATGAGCTGTTCGGCCTGGCTGAGAAGCTCCTCGGAAGTTGAAGCCATTTCTTCGGATGCCGAGGCGTTTTGCTGGATCACCTGATCGAGTTGCTGAACTGCCCTGTTGATCTGGGCCGCACCAGAAGTCTGCTCGTTGCTCGCCGCGTTGATTTCCTGCACCAGGTCGGCAGTTCTCTGGATGTCCGGAACGATCTTCGCCAACATGCCGCCGGCTTTTTCCGCTACCTGCACGCTGTTCTTGGCCAGCTCGTTTATTTCTCCTGCGGCCTCCTGGCTGCGCTCGGCAAGTTTTCGAACTTCGGATGCAACCACGGCGAAGCCCTTGCCGTGCTCCCCGGCGCGCGCGGCTTCGATAGCGGCATTCAGGGCAAGAAGGTTTGTCTGGCGGGCGATTTCCTCTATTATCGAAATCTTACTGGCGATTTCATTCATCGCGGTAACCGTTTCGGCAACCGCCGCCCCGCCTCCCTTGCCGTCTTCAGCGGCCTTGATCGCCATTTTTTCAGTCTGTTGGGCGTTCTCCGAGTTCTGCTTTATGTTGGCGGCCATCTGTTCCATGGAAGCCGAGACTTCCTCGACGGCCGAAGACTGCTCGGTTGCGCCCTGGGAAAGCTCTTCGGCGCTTGAGCTCAGCTCCTCACTTCCGGTCATGACCTGGTTGGCGACTGTCTGGATGTTGCCGACCGTTTCGGTCAAACCGGAAACCATCTTCGAAAGTGCCTGCATCAGCTTGTCCTGCTCGGAACGTTCCGTAACCTTCACCATCAGGTTCCCGGCGGCTATTTCGGTCGCCACAGACGTCACCTCGTTCATGGCCGTCACCATTTTCCCAAACGACTGGAGCAGCATTCCTATTTCATCTTTTGTATTCGATTCCACATGAACGTTGGTGTCTCCTACGGCCATCTTTTCCGCAGCGTCGGCCAGACGGTTTATGGGCTTGCAGATGATCTGAGAAAGGAAAAATCCGATGAGCAGGGCCGCAATCATGCCGGCTGTCGCAAATGCAATGCTCATTCTTGTGGCGTTTGCGGCGGTAGCCTTGTTCTGGTCGGCCCGTTCCTGCGCCTGTGCCGTTTTGAACTTGATAAGGTCTTTAATTGAATCTCCTATTCCTTTAGCGACTGCCGCACCCTCGACCAGGAGCAGTTTCATCGCCTCATCTTTGTGTCCGGAAAGCGCCAGTGCGAGCACCTTTTCCTTAATGGGTTCAAAGTTGTTTTTTGCCTTTCTCAGGTTTTGGAACTCCCTGCGTACATCCTCGGCATGGATCCTTTTCTCGAACTCAGCCATCTTGGTCTCAAAGAGCTTGTCGAGTTCCTTTATGGTCGTGATTTTACTATTTCTTTCGTCGGCGTTGTCCAGAGCGATAATGTCCCTCAAGTTGACCCGCGTTCGCTGGTATTCTGTTGATATTTGCGCTAGATCACCTATCGGAACGGTATTCCGCTCGTACATGGTCACGGCTTTCTCCGTAATTGTGCCGATGCTGGTGACACCGGTATACCCGACCACGCCGGCAATCATTGCAACAAACACAAAGCTCGAAAGAAGCTTCGTTCTGACACTAAGATTATTAAACCACTGCATTTGATTCTCCTTTTTCCTGGGACCTTCGCCAGTCCGGTCCCCATTTACTTGTGGTTATCAGTGTACTGACCCCTCTTCCAATGCGACGGCGCCCTGAACGATTTGCGAAACGTCGACGATCAACGCCACCGTGCCGTCCCCAAGGATTGTCGCCCCGGAGACGCCTGTCACATTCCTGTAAACTTTTCCCAGTTTTTTTATGACTGTCTGGTATTCGCCTACGACCTTGTCCACTACGAAACCGACCCTGCCCCCCATTGTTTCCGTCACCACGATCTGTTCAACGGGCGGGGCGGGCCCATCGATCGAAAACTTTTCGCGCAGCCGGATATAGGGAACTATTTCGCCCCGGATAAAGGCAATTTGCCGCCCATGGCCCGCAGCGGCGGCAGCGCTGGTAAGTTCCACGCATTCCTCCACCATGGACAGAGGCAGAACGAAATTGGCGTCAGCTATTTTGACGAGGAGCCCATCTACTATTGCAAGGGTCAGGGGGAGCTTGAGAGTGATCGTGGTTCCTGCTCCCTCGCGGCTCTCAATATCGATGGCGCCGCGAAGCGCATCGATGCTGCGCTTTACTACGTCCATGCCGACCCCTCTGCCTGAAACGTTTGTCACTTTGCCGGCAGTGGAAAAGCCGGGCGCAAAGATGAGGCCGAATACCTCCTTTTCCGAGAGTTGCGCATCCGGTGAGATCAGGCTGTTTTCAACCGCTTTTTGCCTGATAGCCGCCTTGTTCAGTCCGGCGCCGTCATCCTCGATGCGGATGAGCACATGCGCCCCGGAGTGGATTGCCGAGAGATGGACCGTACCCTGCCTCCGTTTTCCATTGGAGACCCGTATGCCGGGCGGCTCTATTCCATGGTCGATGCTGTTTCGAATAAGGTGTACCAGCGGGTCATGAATCCGCTCGATCACGGTCTTGTCCAGTTCGGTTTCCGCACCGTCGGTCGTGAGTATCACCTCCTTGCCCAATTCGGCTGAAAGATCGCGAACCAGGCGGTTGAATTTGTTAAAAGTAGTACCGATGGGGAGCATGCGAATGCTCATGGTGCTGTCGCGAAGTTCCGCGGTGAGCCTGTCCACATGCTCGGCAATTGACCGCAGCTCGGGTATTTTTTTGCTCATTGCAAGCTGACTGAGACTCGCTTGGACTGTCACCAGCTCACCAACCAGGTCGACGAGCGAATCGAGCCTTGCGGCCGGCACCCGGACCGTAGCTGCGGTTTGCTCCTGCCGGGCCCTGTCGCTCAGTTCCCTGACATGCTGTTGCTCGGCGAGCGCTGCCTGGATCTTGCCCGTGCTCACCAGCCCGGATTCCACCAGTATCTCGCCGATTCGTTTTTGCTTACCGAGAACTTGGGCTATCTGCTCCGGCGCGACATCACCACGATCGACCAATATTTCTCCAAGTTTTCTCGGCTCGGGCTCTTCCCCCAAAATATGATTTCCCACAACCTCGATTTTGAGCTCACACTCGTCTTCCACAAATATGAATACATCCCGGATTGCGTCGGCGCCCTCCCGCGTTGTGAGTATTACGTCCCACGAGGTATGGCACTCTTCGGGGTTGAGTTCATCCAGGAGAGGAATTGAATTCGAGGCAGGCTACAGCGTTGCATTCCCCAAGGCTGTGCAATTCGTTCAACAGGAGGACCGGGTTGGATCCCTTGGCAAGAATTTCTGAAAATGGACGAAAGAATATCCGGTAGGTGGCGTATTCTCCAGCGGCTGGGGATTCAGTTGGAAAAGGTTTTGCGGTTTCCCCGCCAGAGTGCTCCCCGATTGAAATCACCTTCGGAGTGATCTCTTCGGATTGACCGCCTGAAGCCAGCCAGTTTTTTGAGTTGCTCTGTGATTTTTTCACTCCGATGTTGCAATGGAGCTTCGTCCCATGCCGCCGTGTCCGCTGCACCGAGCATGTGGCGAATTTCATCACCAGCCGCAAGGGTAAGGTCGATCAATTCCTTGGTTACGCTTGACTGTTCGAGGCGGACAAGCTCAAAGACGTTTTCCACTTCGTGCGCAAACGATGCGATCTCGTCCCAGCCCACCATCGCGCTGGATCCCTTTATCGTGTGCAGAGCGCGAAAAACGCGCCCGATAGCGTTCCGATCTTCGGGTTTTTCTTCCAGTTCGAGCAGCCCCGCTTCGAGCTCGGCCAGCAGGTCGGCCGCTTCCGACTTGAATGTTTCCCTGAGCTGATCGATCATCCCAGCACCTTCCTTATTACCGCGAGAAGCTGATCGGGTTTAAAGGGTTTGGTGATCCAGCCGGTCGCCCCGGCCGTTTTTCCTTCCTGCTTCTTTGCAGGCTGGGATTCGGTGGTCAGCATTATGATGGGAATGTACCTGCAGGAAGAATTAGCCCGTATGTTGCGAATCAGTTCAATCCCATCCATGTTGGGCATATTCAGATCGGTGATCAGCATGTGAACTGCTGCGGAGCCCAGCTTTTTCAAGGCGTCCCTGCCATCCACGGCTTCAACCACTTCGAAGCCCGCGTCCCTGAGAGTGAAACTTACCATCTGGCGCACGCTTGCCGAATCATCCACGGTCATGATTGTCTTGCCCATTAATCCCATCCTCCTTTCCAAAGGCAGCTCCCGTTGATGTCGCGGCTGCAGCCCATTGCCCGGCAATAGCCGGCCTCCCGAACAACCCGGATGAAGACTTCCGGCAGGGGCCCGTCAAGTGTGAACCCTTTATTGAGTTTTAGTGAGGTCCCATGAGCGGAACACAACAGTTGCAAAAAAGTCAGATCAATTTCGCTCACTTGCTCGAGGTTTACAGATACATGCCCATTTTCTTCGATTTTACGCAGCAGAACTTCCTTTAGATCGGTTGCCTGCTCGATGGTGCATCTGCCTTGCAGTTTCAATAAACCGTCCTGCCCGGCCTGCTCGATTTCATAGTGCATCCCGACCTCCCGGATCGTAAGATTTCTCAGAACAGTTCAACGTTGTCGCCAAATTCGCCTTCATTATCTTGGCTGCTTCCACCCCGGGCTTCCGGTATCATTTTCCCGTCTTCCGCTGCGACCGGCGAGGGGGCGGAGGCGCTCGGAAGCGTTATCGTTTTGTGGAGTTTGCGCTCGCTGTGCATTGTGTAGGATTCTTCAAGCGATTTCAGCACCTCGGCTCTGCGGTCAGCGTTCTGCGCCGGGACATCGGTAGGTGCGCCGGCATCCAGGGCCGCAGCTATGCCGTCGAGGCCCGATGCAGCTTCCCCGATAAGTTCGGCCACCTCTTCATGGACATGTATGCCGCCCGCTGCATCCTCTATTTCCCGAAGTAAACCGTTTCCAGCGCCCTCAATAGCTCTCATGTGTGAGGCTATGCTCTCGTTAACCTCGCGAAGCGTCCCCACCAGTGCGCCCAATTCCACTGCCATTTGGTCCAGAACGTTGCCGGATACGCTCTCCCTCATATCCGCTCCGGTCCGCAGCCCCTCGGCCAAAATCACAACCGATCTGAACGTTTCGGAAAGGGCGCTCGTCTGCTGGCCCGTTTCAAAAGAAAGTTGATGGATCGAGTCGGCAAGAACACCAAGCGCTGCGCCTCTTTCTCCAATGTGGGACGCTTTGACAACCGCATTGAGCGCGATCAGTTTTATGGCGATTCCTATCCTTTCAATGTCGTTAACGAACCCGGTCATTTCAGTCATTGAGGCGGTGATTGATCCCATCGACAAAGCCAATTGACTTTTCACTTCCCCGTACTTGTGAAGCGCCGAAGTTATTGACGTCAGTTGCTCCTCTATGCCGCGCAGGAAGCAATCTTCCTCGTCGCCGGCGGCGCCGGCGACCGCCAGTGATTCACTGGAAATTTCCGCAATGTCTCGAGCCGCCGTCCGCAGGTATTCCACGATACCGTTTACCGCCTCAAGGAGCTTTCCGCCCGCAAAGCGGACTTGGAGGGCCTGTAGCTCAATTACGCGGCGGGTCGCTGTGCGGTCCGGCGAGCCTGAGCCGATCTGCCGTTTCAAGGCTGCTGAGGCATGCTCTATCTGCTGTCGCGTGATATCGTGAAACTGCATGGACGATACGATTTCCCCTATCTTGCGCGAGAATTCTGCATACCTGGAACTGATCCTCCTAGAGGCCGCATCTGAGATTTCATGTCTTTCCACCAACGTTCCGACACTCGATTGGGTCTGGGCGATAATTGTCCGGATCCGCCCGCGCTGGGTCGTTTCAAGCTTCCCTATGCTGGAAATATCCATGCGGATAAGAGCGGTCAGGCCGTCCAATCGGTCTATTATTTTTGTGGAGCGCTCGGCTATGTCAGCGGCAAGTTTGTTGATGTCGTCGGCCAGGGTGTCGAACCCGATTTCGCTTGTGCCAAGCCTCGCGCTCTCGATCCTGATCGAGGTGCAAAAGACCTCCAGTGTGTGAATAAACCTGTTGAAACTGGCAAGTGAACGGCTGACGCCGTCAAGTGATCGAAGAATTCCATCGAGTGCTTCAGCATTCTGTTGCGACTCGCTTTCCATGCGCTCGATGCGGCGGAAAATGCCGCGAAGCCCCTCGATCGCCGCTCTAACACGCTCTCCGGACATCAGTCCCGCTACGGCCTCGGATTCCCTCGATATTTCTTTGGCTCGTCGATAGAAATTCTGAAGCATTTCCCCGATTTCGAGAAATTCCCTCTCGGTTGAGCTATTGATGTCCTCGATCTTTCCGGCCAGGTCTTTAAGAACGACCTCCCAGCCCATTTTGTGGGACGTTGCGGCACCGAAGCCGTACTTTGGAAAAACTCTCCCACACGCAAGCGCAAGGATCTTCACGAGGTTCAAAACAAATGCATAGGATTTGCTGGACACCTTTGGAAGATATGCGTGGTTCTTCATCTGCCTGCCCGTTCGTTTATTTTTTGCGAATCGATGAATTTCTCCAACCCCAACCCTAACGAACCGGGAATGGTGGAGAATTCGCTCAGAATAGTATCGCGGCTCACATGGGGACCCGGCGTATGGCCGTTAATTGTGTCTTTAGAAGGAACGCTCAGCAGATGAAATCAAAGGGGATGTGAATTCGATTCGCGTGATTCTCTACTCTTTTAGTAATAGATCGAACGTCCGGCAGGGAAACTTTAAGGAAATTTATTAATGGTTAGCTGATCTAACTCGGGGATGTTTGCGATTACCTCAAACGGATTTCGCGGGCGTCTTTCGACGTAATCGCCCTGGACCCGCCGGCCGCGCCCTTCGAAAGACCTCTTCGGCTGGGGACAGGCTCTAACGTTTCATCGAAGGCCTTCAGCCACGGTAAATGAGTGAACGGACGCAGAAGACGTACGCCTTTGCCGTCCGGCAACTCGCCGGGCACTACGGCAACTCCCCCGGCAAGACCACCAAGGACGAACTTCGGGTTTATTTCCTTTATGGGAAAAACGTTAAAAAAAGGTCACGCAGCACCACTACCCTTCCCTCCATCAAGTTCTTCAACGGGAAGACTCTCAAAAGGGATTTGGCCGCTCCGTCTTTTGTCAGACCCGAAGGAGAGTCCGATCCAACTTAGCGCCATGCGACTTTAGTACACGCGGACCGCAAACCGGAACTCATCTTACTTAAAGACCCGTAATCTCATCGGATACCGGCAGTAAGATCTGACGGCGGATTACCCATCTTTCTTGTTCATTTTCGCCAAGGTAGTATCACGGCTGGTCTGTATCCCTTTAGACACAATGTAAGAGCCGCTGCTTATTCCAAGTAAGGCCAATATGCCAGGCGGTATGTCCGGGAATGCCCATGGAGAATTAGAGACTGTGACGAAAAAAAGACTCATCGCAATAACGAAAGTGAAGATCAAAAACTGAAATCGTGACAAGCTAGCATCGCCATTCGGTTCGCTTATCAAGTTGTTAAGATTGATTTTGCCATTCCCCATCTTCCAAATCAGGACGAATCCCATGCCGCCAATAATTAGTGTCAGCACCCATCCAACCACAACTCTAAGCACATCCATGAGAACACCCCCTGTATCCCGATGTAAGAGAACTAATCTTTAAAGAGAGATGCTAATATGCGCCTACCCTTCACCACAAGATATACGCCGTTGCTTCCTCCCACAGCCGCCAACAATTCCTGCGGAACATCAGGCAGAGTACCGGGTTTTGAACCGGCCACTCTGGCAATGAATAGAATTAATCCGACCAGGGTCAATACCAGCAGTTGAGCACGGCTGACACTGAAGCCCCCGTCCTCTCTGTCGCTTAGCAGACCGCGAACATTGATTCTTCCTGTCAACATCCGGTAGGCTATTACTATTGCCATACCGATAAGGATGAACAAGACCTCCAGACGCGCCACTGTTACCAGGGTTGCATCCATAGGACACCTCAGAGCTGCGGGTTGTTTAACTTTGGAAACCAAATTAGACGCTCAAGACATGAGCAAACTACGCTTTCGCAATATGTTTGTCAACTTCGGTTGTCCCAAACCAAATTTAAAAGCGCATCCTAATCGCATGCCTTTCGCGCCAAACTTTCTCGACCCCCGATTCTTGATTCAGGGTAGGGTTGCGAGTTCAATTTGCTCTCAATCGCGGCATTATGTACCGGGTTGCCCCCAGAGACTTCTTAGATTCGTTTCGTTCCCATTGAATTTATCCCTGTCACAGCTTCCAACTCCTCGCACGTTGTGAGGCTGTGGCCCGGCATTGCCATCCGTATACTGCCATAGCGTAAATGTTTCGAAAGCTGCTGGAACTTCGGGCAGCTTTGCTGAATACCTTGCAATCCACAGGAAGCAGTTCTTCAGGATTGTATCAGTACGACCCCCGAGTTGCTCCTCGAGAAATGATTGCCCTGAATAGAGGCCGGGGAATCGACCGATTTTTTCGTTAATCCTCTGCACGAAGGCCTCTGCCTCTGCCAAAGTCATAGTTCCCTCACGCGGGTTTGGCTCAAAGTCAAGCACCAATAAATCAGTGGGACCTGGATTCACGATGCTCAGAAAATGATCCGCTTGCCCATTTGGATCGCCTTGTGTCCCAAAATGGTACGCTCCCCAGAAGAGTCCTGCCGATTTGGCCTTGACGGCCCGACTATTATATTCCTTATCTACAAACGTCGTCCCTTCCGTGGCCTTATGGATTATCCCGGAGATTCCGTCAGCTTTTACATCCTGGAAGCTGGTTACGGTATTATGGTGCGACAGGTCAATGACAACATTGAGCAGCGGCATTTGCTTAACTCCTTCAACAGTAAGGATAGCCGTAGCATTAAGTTAAGTCCGACCCCGTTTGACATGACCTGGTGCAAGGGCGCCATGTTCCGGATCACCGTGATTTGCAGCCGAACATACAGCTCAGCGGCGACGCGCCAGGGGGCTTTCGGGAGAGTGTGGCGCACGTTCCCGCGCCGTCCGCTGGAGCGCCTGGTTCGGCGGACTTTCATGCGGCCGTTTTTTATAGCATCTCTCTCACTTCTTCGTCTTCGCAGCCTGCGCTTGCGCGGCCATATGCTCTGCGATCAACTCCGCCTGAAAGCGGCTTATAGTGTCCGGGTCGGTGAAAATCGTCTGTGTGTTGTTCTGTGCTTTGTAGCCCGGACCGCCAGCCTTTCCCGTAATGACAAAGGTGCCTTCGCCCGAGGTCGACCAGTTCGTTGAGCCTTCGCCGCCGACCTTGCCGTCAGCTACAAAGCCCTTTGTGTGGCTAATCTGGTGGGTGAGGGACTGGCCAATAACGAAGTGCGTGTTGAACGTCGCCGCATCCTTACTGATATCGGCGTCGAGCAGTTTTTTCTCATGGACGCCTCCGGCTTGGCTTTGGTCCAAGGTAATCAGCATGATAATTTGCGGATCCAGTGCCTTTGCCATCAGGATGTCATTGAGCTCTTCATCGTCGAACCCGAACATGTTGAGGTACAAGGAGACTCTCACTCGGGAAAGAACATATTTGAGTATGTTATGGACGTCGTCACGGCCAACGTAAAACAGGTGGAAGTCCTTGCTTGCCGTGTTCGAGTAAGCTCTTTCCTGTGTGTATTGCTGGAGGTCGACCAGATCGAAGGTCTGCAGGCTTTGTGACTTGTCCTGAACTGCGTTGCTGGAACTGGTGTCTGTGGTGGCCATGTTTGCTTCCCCTTTCTTGCGCAGCCGAACGCTGCGTTGAGTGTCGGCGGACCGACGCGCCACTGGCAACAGCCCCGCCCTACCCGCCGTCCAGTTGATTGTGCTGTGAGCCGCCTCCCGTCGATTATCCTCTTTACTTAACTCGCGGAACAACCTGGACTTTGAGCATGACCTCACCGTATCCGTAGCATTCAACGCCGCTGTCCAGGCAGCGGAGCTGGCGCATGAAATGAAAGTCGTTCGGCTCAAGGCCTTCACTGAGTCTCTCGTTTATCAGCGCCACCGGAATCGTAAGCTGGGATATCAGATACACACACATTCTGCTTGGACATAGCTTGGTTATGAAATTGCCGTCCACATCGAGAATGAACGTCTGCCCGGCGGTGTGGCCGGAGTTGCAGTTCTTCGAGTTAACCACCTCCGCCTGGATTGAATACTTTGCGGCCACCCGCGACAGACGTGACACATGCCTTATCCTGTGGCCCCCTTCATGGAAGCGTTCGACTTCCTCTTCCGTGTATCCTACTCTTTGTCCATATTTCCCTATGACCTTCTCTGTCATTTCTTTTCCTTCCTGGATGTGCAGGCTAACGAAAGGCTCAACGGCGGCGCGCCAAGGGGTTTTCGGGAGAGTGTGGCGCACGTTCCCGCGCCGTCCGCTGGGGCGACTTGTTGTGCTTTTCTTCTCTCGCCGGGTCTTGCTTGGGAATCTTGGGAATTTGCCGGTAGAAATCGTAAAGGTCGCTGACGATTTTAACTGCTTTCTCTATCCTCGTCATTTTCTTCAAGCTCCGATATGTCCACACGGTCCTGGTCTGATCCTCGAGACCTTTTCAGGCGGTGGCTACCTTATAAAGACAACAAAGTTCCCGCGCTGGAAGTCTTGCCATTTATCTCGGCAATCAGGTCGTGTGCGTGGTAAGGAAGATCTATGTGTCGTTTTTTCAGCTCCTTTTGCAGCGCAGCAGCAAAAAGCCCTCTGCCCTCCGTTAAGCTTTGTCGAATAATAGTGTTCATTTGCTCAACGGTAACAGACTTGACATCCATGCTTGCGGTCAATTCGAATGACCTTTTAAAATCCAGTGTATTATTGACGCCGCAGGATGGTGAACCATCAATTCCTATCACCCCGATGACGGAGTAACCTGAGACAAGATAATCGTTGACTTGGTCCGCCGTCGTTTTGGCTAATCGTCGATAGATTAGTTTGGTGTACAGTAGTATTAGCGGAAGAAAAAGACGGCGCATGTGATAGAGGAACGTGCCCTTGGCTCCATATGCCATGAGTAACCATCGCTTGGTGACGCCACCCCAGGCATGTTGCTCTGGGCAAGGCATTTGCACGATACCTAAATCGCTATCCAAACACTGTTCGACAATCTCTCTTACGCAACATCCCCGACACGCTCCCCCGAAATAACGGACATTCTGATTCAGAATGCAATGAGACACGAATATCACTTTCCTGCTTCTACTGTCTTTCAGTCGCTGCTGTAATATCTGAGCCTTTTTCACTCGATACCTTTTTGCCAATTGCAGACGGCACAGTGAGTGACCCCGCAGAATTGAACCGCCTGACTCATCAGGTTGATCCGCATAAAATGCGGAAATTGGTGTTGCTGCCCGTATAACATCCCGTTAGGTCAGGCGAAAGGGGAGCGCTTATCCTTAAATCTTCAGCCAGAGTACCAGATGTCCGATGTCTGACAAAACTATGCAGCTACTCTCAGACTGACGCGCATACCTGCTCTGGTCGCAAGAGTGATGAGCATTTCAAGACTAAATCTGTCCCACTTGCCTCTTATGAGGTCAGAAACTCTGGACTGGCTCACGCCGAGGATTTCAGCGGCCTTAGCCTGCGTGAATTTCCTGGCTTTAATGAATTTCCGGAGATCAGCCATCAGGTCCGCACGCATTATAAGAACTGCGGCTTCATCCGGAGAAAATCCCAAATCGATAAATACGTTGCCGGAAGAGTTGAAAATCTCCTCGCCCACAGGCTACCCTCCAATCTGTTTATATCTTTGGCGAGCCGATTCGGGCTTCATCAGGGAAGTTTCGGAGATCGTCCAAGCTAGACCCTATGAATTTCAGCGGCTTCATAATACCATTGCATTATATAAGTTTTTATATGTTTCGCAAGCTCGAAAGTCGATATTGGAGCGAAAAGTGTGAACAGCTTTTTCAGCATCAGAGATCGACGGAGCGCCAACCTCTCGCGTGATCGGTTGTAGCAGAACCAGTAAGAAGTCACACATGCAGATTATTTAGCGTAGCTTTTCGTCCGTTAGGCGGGACCAGGGTTTGCGGCCAATCGCTCGATCATCCGGCCTTTTCAGCCATGCCAGAGACAAGATATTTGAAGTGCCTCGTGGTGGAAGCCGCTTGATGGCCGGTACCCGGTGCAAGTGCAATTCCACACAAAATCCCCCCTGCCCCCCTTTAGAAAAGTGGGGAGAGTTATAATCCATAAACCGCCGCCAGGCATCCTACGCTCTTATACCTTCTCAAGAATCTCGCCCCGATTGCCGTTCGCCCAATAGCGAACGGGATTTTCGGTCCGCATTCCGGTAGAGGCAAGGTTTTTCACCTTTCCTTCGCGTTCCAGCTCTTGAAACGCCCTTTGAAAATCCTCCATGAACCATCCGGTCTCCTCCAGCATATCGGCGAATTCGGTAACCCCGAATCTTTTTGGAGCACGTCCCAGTTTTGCCAGCCAGTACTCTTTTACTTTTTTCAAATCAACTGCCGGCTCATCTCCAGCGAACTTGTCAGCCGAAAAAATCTCGAGCTGACGGCTGCGCTTGACCTTTTTCGATTGCTTTGCCAGGGCCCTCACCTTCTTCTGTTCCGATTCCAGTTGTTCGGAGGCCTCCATAAAAGTCACTAAACCCAGCGGGTTCCATGTCAGATAGACAAGGTCGTAAATTGTGCTGCCTTTTGTGGGATGCAGGACCCTCATATGCGCGCAGCGCGGAATTGCTTCTCCAATTATTGGCGCGGAAGCCTTCAGTTGCCGGCAGTACAGGTTGAACAAAAATCTTTCTCTTTCTTCCGGACCGATATGTGAGGTATCCGGCGCCTCGCCGAAAATTGCCTCCATCTGCTCTTCCAAGCTTGTTTGAGCATGGGCGCGGACAATGGATTCAAACATGAAATTGATGAGAAACTCGGAAGAGGGCCTGCCCAGAAGGGGCTCCAGGGTTGGAATCGCGATATGCCTCCATTCCTTAGCGTCGATGTAGAAAAAACAAAAATCCCGGTCGCCGCACCACGACAGTATGTGGTTTCCCAGATCGCAGAAATCACCCTTGAGGCATTGGGCTTTGACACCATCATAGGATTCGGATTTCACGAAACTCTCAAGCCTGCCAAAAGATTCTTTGTTCCTTTCAATGAATAATGCGCGAAATTGGACGTTTCTCCTGAACTTTCCCAACAAATCGTCATGGCATTTTGCCATGACGTCCAGAGAAACGGCGACTGAAGCGTCGCCGGGGTCCTGGCCGCCTTTCTGCCAGGGTCCGGGAGAGCAGTCTATGTAACTGATCCTTAGCTCACGCTGGCCGACAAGCATGAAGAGCGGCTCCAGATAAGCCCTGAGCAGCTCACTTTTAATGTATGCCGCTTCTTTGCCGGTATAATTTGCACTACTCATTCGTCTCCCCCCCCCGTTAGTGTCCATCCGGAAATACCGGATGAGACACTTGCAGTTTCCGAATCAGAAAGGAGGGATTTTTCGCTCTGGCAAGGAAATCGAGGTCTTGCGCGGAGGCGTACATGGGTACCGCCTCGCGGAGCGTCGAGATCCGTGATCGAGCCCGCCGAAGCCTCTGCGGCCACCGCCGAAGGCAGTGGCCAAGTCGGCCGGCGGTCCCACCGCCCCAGGGCGGAAAAGGACCCTTTCTGGACGGAAACTGGTTAATCAAACTCCTGCCCGGCCCATCGCACGCGCCCGAGCACGTACGACTTAAGGCTTTTTTCCGGATCCAGGGCAAACTCGAACGGGCGGTAGTCAGCGGTATTGTCGGACAGACAGGCCAGCTTCAGACCGCCCTCGTCCCCGCTCAGGACCAACCTTTTGAGAGCTGCTGTCCCGTCGGGAAGGATCACGAGGTATATGCGCCCCGCGAGCACCCCCAGGCGTTCAACCTCGCTGGTGTCCACCAGGGCTGTCTCTCCCTGGTTTATAGTGGGCGACATCGAATCTCCCCTGACTCGTATCAGAAAAAGACTCCTCTGCCGCTCGGAGCTTGTCCCCACAAGCTTTTCGATCCACCATTTCTTGAAAGGATAACGGTCCGCGATTTCGCCGTACAGGATTTCGCCTTCCGGACCTGCGGTAACACGCGAATCCAGAAGCGGAATGAGGGCGTAGTCTTCGCGACCGTTTCCGGCCGACTCAAGCTCCGCAGCGCAAGCCCCGGCGCTTCCCTCACCCAGGAGCAGCCAGCCCGGATCGGCCGAGAACTCCCGGCACACCAACTCCAGAAATACGGCTGAAGGTGATGTCGCCCCGTCACGGTAGTTTATCAGCGTGTTCTTGGAAACGCCGGTTATTTCGGCAAACCGCCCGAGCGGCAAACCAGAACCATGGATGATCTTTTTCAGTCTATCATGTAGCACTTTTTTGGTCGCCTGCTTCAAATTATTGGTGGGTTAACTTATTCTACCTCTACTACAAACCAGATTTCTATGCCGGTTCGATGCGCATGTCAAGTTAAAAGTAAAATAGAATGGTTAGCAGGCGAAATATTTCGAAACTTCGCCCAAGAATTTGTTACAAACTGGAGACTTTTTCAGTGTTCATCCGTGACGTAAATGTGGTCTATCAGTTGCGGTGGGTTGTCGCGGGGCGCCTTTTTTTATTCCGCATTTGGCATATTTGCTGTTAGACTGTCCGAAACACTCTGACAGGAGTCGAAGATGCTGGATCTCCTTTGTGGGAAAGACCCGATTGAATTGGGATTGAGAACTTACGAAGGATGGAACATCACGGCGTTCCTGGACCACCTGAGTTCATGCGAACAATGCTCGAAGTCCAAAGAAAGCCTGATAGACAAACTGAACAGCATCATAGGGGGAGAGGATATTGGGGATCGCCCCTGAGCTTCGCGACGCCTTTTGGGAACAAAATTCATTCACCTGGACCCCCGCAGAACGTGTTTCACGCCAAACCGCCTAAAAACGCCCGTGCATACGAGGACCCAACATAAACACCACCTTATCCTCTTTAAAGACCATTGCCCGTACGCAACAAGATGTTTAATTTCAAAATACAGCGTTGTGATGCACAAGGCACATGAATCATTGGCGACAGGTTTGTGACAATTTTCGGCAATCTTTAGACAAAGGAAAAATGAAATGGCTGAGAAAAAAATGCCCCACCCCCATCACGAGGAGCACCTGTGCTATCTTCAGAATATCGGGTTTGTCGAATCGAATTTTGACGAATACAAAAAATTGGTACGCAACCCCAAATACGTTTGCGGCAATTGCGGACGGGCCGCCGCCGATGCGCAGAACCTCTGTAAGCCGGAAAAGTTGTAGGCTCGGGTCTAAAAACCTAATTCAGGGGTTTAGGAATTAAGGGACGTTGGGATTAGTTTCTAATGCGCCAATTCCTCCTGAGATGGACTAACCGGTCCAGATCATGAAGCCGGTGACGCATGAGTGTTATGTAGCTACGGGGGTGGGCAACAGCCCCCCTTATCGAGCCCACCCTGTGCGCTCGATCCCTCAATCCCTCCTTCCAGTTTAGCAAGGTGATGAAAAAAGGTTCTCTGGTGGGAGAAACGCCTGAAAATTGCTAATGATTTCGTCATTCCGGCGGAAGCCGGAATCCAGGCTGTTTGCCAACTAATTGATTTTAAAGCAAAAGACACTGGACCCCGGCTTTCGCCGGGGTGACGTCCATAGGGTTTTTCGCCCTGCTGTGGGAATTCTTATCCTTTTTTATCACCCTGTTAGAGCAGCCTGAAAGTCTTCAGCCACTCAGGGCGTACGGCGAGGGCCGACTCGATGGCTGCCTGCGACCCCAGCACTTTGACGATTCCGTCCCTGTTCACCTTTTCGAGTATCTCGGCAAAGGCCCTGAAATCTTTTGCCGTAGTGCCCAGGATCTGGTCGCGTATCTCTTGGCGGACTTCTTCGGAATCCCCGGTCAATTGGCGCAGCATCGAGATATAGCCTTTCATATCCGGCAGCATGTAGGAATCGAGGTCTCCAATGGCCCCGATTATTGCCTTGCGGACCTCATCTTCGGGAAGATGCGCGCTGCGAAGGAACTGAGCCGTACCGTCGAAGTTTTCAATTGTTTTGAGCAGGTTCGGGTCGCGGTAGGAAATAAAGGTGAAGACCCCGGATATACGGTCGAAGAGGCAGAACCCGCCGTATGCGCCTCCCTGTACCCGCACCTTTTCCCAAAGCCAGGAAGTGCGGAGATAGCCGGTTATGACCTTGCTCGATCCATGCGATTGGTATCCCTCCCGGTAAAGGTCTGCGCCTTTCCCCACGTAGTTCACCTGCGATGGAATCATTATTCCTTCGAATTGCGGGAAAAGCCGGGGTTGCCATGTCTCTATCGCTGTCGCCCGGTCCGGAAGCGAACCGAGAAAATGGCGCACGCGAGGTTCGATCGAGTTAAAATCTTTCCTTTCGGAGGTCAAATTGAAAGCCATTGCCGAACGGTTGGCAAGCAGCCTGCGGACCTCTTCGAGATCTGAAACCACTTTGCCCCAGTTTTCGTCAATCTCCCCGGCGAGCCGTCCCAGGAAAACAAAATAACTTATTCCGCCGGTCAGCTCCCTTACCCAATCCGCCTGGTTGAAATGAGCGCGGATACGCTCGTTTATCACCTGGTGGCCGTTCGGGACAATTTTTCTTTCCTGCCTGGCCTTTTCCGCCAGCACGATTTGCCTGAACCGTTCCCTGTCATCCAGTTTAACGGCGCCCAGCACTTCTGAAAGGATATCCGTAAGCTCGCCGATCTGCGGGCTCATGCTTTTGCCCCGCAGGAAAAGCCACGTGGCAGGGGCGCTATCTCCAATCACGGCGGAAGTGAACACCTCCGGGCGGATGCCTCCGGTCTTCCGGCTGATTTTTTGCGACAGAGAAACGAAATCCTGAAAGTCGGTCCCCATCTCAAACAGGGCCCGGCCGAAAAGAGGCGCGTACGGCAAATACTTCTGCGGGAGGACTTGAAGATTGAACCCAATGTCAAGGTAGGTTATGCCGCTTGTAAAAAGATCGTGGTAAAACCCGGCCACGCCGTCGACAGGCGCAGGTTCCGTTGGAATTATTCTGTTTCGCCTGTCCAGGTCCGAAACCTTGAGGACCGGAATGGTGGCCAGGGCTTCCGGTGGATCCGGACTCGATTGAAGCTTTTGCAGCGTTTTGGCGTTTTCGATTACGCGGTGAATTTCATCAACCGAAAACGAACGTTTGATTCCCTCCAACTTTTTGGATTCCTCTTCAGTTTCCTTTTCAGCAAGCCCAGGGTCCGGCTGGAGCAAAACAACCGTCCGGTGCGGGTTCTCGATAAGGTAGCGGTGGATGAGGCCCTCCAAAAAACCTGCTGATTTCAGACCTTCCTTAACCTGGTCAAGGGGCGATTCGAAAGCCGGCAGGCAGGTCGGGTCGGTTTCATATAGCCAGGTGGAAAGCGCGCGCAGCATGACCGCCAGCCCCTGCGGGAAGTTACCGTAGTTGTTTTCGCGAAGCCGGAATTCAATCGTATTTACCCCCGCCTCGATGGTTGCAGGGTCGATGCCGTCGACGGCGAGAGCTGACAGCGTCTCGAAGATGAGATTTTCAACTTTACCGGCATCCTCGGCGCGGATTCCCTTGAGACCGATAGAGAAGTATAGCTGGCGCAGCTCGCTCTCAAGGCCCCCCCCGGCAATATCTTCGCCCAGCCCGGATTCTATCAGCGCCTTCTTCAACGGGGAACCCGGCATGCCGGTAAGAACGTATTCCAGAATTTGAAAGGCAAGATTCAACCTGGCGTCTGTCACCTCCGGAAGAAGCCAGTTCACGGTTACCATGCATTTCAGTCCGTCCGTGACAGCCTCCTCGGGACCTGCGGCAAACGAGCGGACAATCCGGGCAGGCATGGCTTTTAACGGCTGAAGCGGCACAGCGGATTCGGGCTTGGCGCGGCTGAAATCCTTGAGGTATCCCTGAATTATTTCCAACCTTCGGTCCGGATCGTCATTGCCGTAAAAATAAATCCTGGCGTTGGAAGGATGGTAAAACTTCTCGTGGAACGACTTGAACTGTTCGAAAGTAAGGCTGGGGATTACCTTGGGGTCGCCGCCCGAATCCAGCCCGTAAGTTGTGTCCGGAAAAAGAGACTGCTGCGAAACCTCCGAGAGCATGCTGTCGGGCGAGGAATAAACCCCTTTCATTTCGTTGTACACCACCCCTTTGATTGCAAGTGGGGCATCGGGGTCACTTAGCTCGTAATGCCATCCTTCCTGCTGGAGAACAAATGGCGTCAGGCGCGGGTAGAAAACCGCGTCCAGATATACGTCGATCAGGTTGTAGAAATCCTGGGCGTTCTGGCTGGCGACCGGATAGCAGGTCTTGTCAGGGTAGGTGAAGGCATTGAGAAAAGTCTTAAGTGAGCCTTTTATGAGTTCAACGAAAGGTTCCTTCACCGGGTACTTTCTCGAACCGCAAAGGACCGAATGTTCCAGAATATGAGCTACTCCGGTCGAGTCGGACGGTGGAGTGCGAAAGCAGATGCCGAAAACCTTGTTATCATCCTCGTTTATTATCGAAAGGACCTCTGCGCCGGTTAGGATATGCCTGTAAAACCGGACCAGGCCCTTGAGTTCTCGAATTTCCCTCTCGAAAATCAGTTCAAATTTGTCTCTTGCCGCCATGAGCTTTCTCCAGGATAAAATACTGCGAATATATTAATTCTGAGGCACACTGGTTTTCCCATGCCTGATAAGGATAGCCGGCTCGTCCCACTTGAAAAGAACTCCTTCCTTACCTGACACTATCAGGTCGAGCTGCTCGGGTTTTAGCAAGCCAAGAGAAAGATTCCGTCCACGCCATTGGCCGGGCAGCACTTTTTTTTCAAAAATCAGTAGTTTGAATTTCTCGGGGTCCGGAAACCAGACAATTATTTGGCGGCCTTCAAGGTTCTTTACGCGTACCGGGTAATAGTCAGTTTCCCCTTTGAGTGCGGCGTTTGCAATTATCCAGTTGCCTGCTTCCCTCAGGTAGCACTCATACGTATCCACGGTGCTTCCGGAGCGGCTTTCGAACTGAGTGACCCTGAGGATGCCTTTGTCTTTGTCAAGCACTTCTATTCTGACAATTTCTTCACCCGAACAATCCGGGGACCATTCTCCAGTCCATTCTTCGGTCTTGACAGCGTAAGGCTTCTGTCCGACAAGATATTGACTCGATACGTTTTCACAGCCGGAGATAAACATCATGAGAATTAAAACCGCAAAAAAATGTTTAGAGTTCATGAACCCTCCCCCTCGATCCGTTAAATTACGGCCGTTGCCCGAATAATTTAAGACACGCGGTATATTAAAACAAATTCGGTTTGCCGATATAAATATCTAGAGGTAAGACAGTGAAAATAAAATTCATCGGTGTCGGCGAAGCATTCGACGAGGTCCTTTCAAACACTTCCATCTGGGTCCGGACGGCAGATAAGCGCAATAAAAGTTCGATATTATTGGACTGCGGCTTTACCGCCCCCCCTTCATTCTGGAAAAGCTGCCGGGACCCGGACGATCTCGACGCGATCTGGATATCGCATTTTCACGGGGACCATTTCTTCGGCCTGCCCGCCCTGCTTGCACGATTTTGGGAAATGAAACGCAGAAAGCCCCTGGTTATCCTCGGCCAGCGTGAAATAGAGAAAATAGCGCTCCAAACTCTAGAGCTGGCCTATTCGTCCCTCCGGGACAGGTTCGCTTACGATCTCCGTTTTCAGACGGTCGAACCGGGAGAGGTCGTGCAAGCGGCTGGTATGACCTGGCGAAGCGCCGTAAACGGGCACCCTCAAAGAGACCTGGCCGTGCGCATAGAAAAAGAAGGCAAGTCGCTTTTTTACAGCGGAGACGGGCACGCAACCGATGAAACACTCCGGCTTGCGCGCGGCGCAGGCCTCGTGATCCACGAGGCTTATCGCCTGGATACGGATACCCTTGGACACGGAAACGTCATGAACAGCATCGATTTCGCCCGTGGGGCTAAAGCCCGCTCGCTCGCCCTGGTGCACATTGAGCGAAACGAACGGCGCCGGAGGCGGGAGGACATTTTGCGGGTGAGTGGAGAGGTCAAGGATTTCAAGGTATTTATGCCTGAACCTGGAGACCGGGTCGAGATTTAGAGGCGATGACCGGGCCGGCCTATTTTAAAACCGCCTCTCTTTATTTCGAAAGGATCACTTTTTCTGACTAAAGCTTACTTTTTCTTGACAACCCTTCGGGCTTCCATTAGGTTTGTCGCGCGCGTGGGAAACCATTGAATTTTATGGTTCTTCAGAAGTCAGGCATAACTCCGGAAGGTTTTGACGAAATATGTTTAAGTAGTGCGAGCCTGCATCCGCCTCATTTCCGCCCCCACCTGGCTAAGCAGACCGGATCCAGTCCATCTAACCAACCCTGCCGGAACGAGACGGAACAACCCGCGTAAAAAGATTATCGTTTCTCAAATTAAGACGATAGAGTTTATTCGGAGACGGTTACGGCCGGTCTCCAGTATTGTGTTGCTGGAAGGAGGATTTTAAGGCAACCAGGTTAAAGATCGAGGGGCCGCCCCTGCCTCTCAAACATGACGAACTAATTCAAAACAATTCAACGAGGAGGATTAAATGAACGCAACTTTGATCGCCATTTTTGCCCTTGCATGTGGTGGTCTCGGCGTAATCTATGCTCTGGCGACCGCAGCGTGGGTTGTCAAGCAGAGCGCCGGTTCCGAAAAAATGCAGCAGATCTCCGAAGCGATTCGGGAAGGCGCCACGGCATTTCTGAACAGGGAATACAAGACTGTCGCCGTGGTCGCCGTGGTCCTTGCCGCACTGCTGCTGTACCTTGGAAAATGGACCTCAATCGGGTTCATCATAGGTACGTGCGGTTCCGCCATTGCAGGTTACATCGGCATGATGGTAGCCGTCAAAGCCAACGTGCGCACAACGGAAGCCGCAAAACGCGGTCTGCAACCGGCGCTTTCGATTGCCTTCAAAGGCGGGTCCGTTACGGGGATCATGGTCGTAGGGCTCGGGCTGATCGGCCTTACCGGCTACTACGTTGTAGCCAAATCGGTCGCCCCTGTCGAAGAAGTCTTCCACGCCCTTATCGGCCTTGGCTTCGGCTGCTCGCTCATGAGCGTTTTCGCTCGTATCGCGGGCGGTATATACACCAAGGCTGCTGACGTCGGCGCCGACCTGGTCGGGAAAGTGGAAGCCGGAATCCCCGAGGACGATCCGAGAAACGCCGCAGTCATCGCCGACAACGTAGGCGACAACGTAGGCGACTGCGCGGGCATGGCGGCAGACCTCTACGAGACCTACACGGTTACACTGGTCGCGGCGATGTTGCTGGCAAAAACGGTTTTCGGCGCCGACAGTCCCTGGGTGGAATTCCCGCTTCTAATCGGAGGCATATCGATAGTTGCTTCGATTATCGGCACCTTCTTCGTGCGCCTTGGCAAGAACGAATACATCATGGGCGCGCTCTATAAAGGCCTCGCGGTCGCAGGCATTCTGGCGGCGGTGGCCTTTTATTTCGCCTCGAAGTGGTTTCTCGCGCAACCAAACCTTAAGGCAGGCGGCTTCACGGCAATGAGCGTTTTCACCACCGCACTCATTGGTCTCGTCCTAACGGGCCTGATCGTTATGATCACCGAGTACTTCACCTCCAAGAGCTTCAACCCGGTCAAGCATATTGCCGCAGCCAGCGTCACCGGCCACGGGACTAACGTTATCGCGGGCCTGGCGGTAAGCATGAAGTCTACAGCCGCCCCCGCGCTGGTCATCTGCGGCGCGATCATCTGGGCCTATCAGCTTGGAGGCGGTTTTGCGGGTAATCCCGGCGGCGGTCTTTTCGCAATCGCTCTTTCCGCCGTTGCAATGCTCTCGATGACCGGTATCGTCGTCGCTATCGACTCCTATGGCCCGATCACGGACAACGCGGGCGGCATCGCCGAAATGGCGGAACTTCCCGACAGCGTCCGCGCAGTAACCGATCCCCTGGACGCGGTAGGCAACACCACCAAGGCCGTCACAAAGGGTTACGCGATCGGCTCGGCAGCTCTTGCCGCCCTGGTTCTTTTCGCCGAATACTCGCGCTCTTTCCCAGGCACGGTCACGTTCGACCTCTCGAACCCCAAAGTCATCGTGGGCCTATTCATCGGAGGTCTTCTGCCCTACTTGTTCGGTTCGCTTTTGATGGAGGCCGTTGGTAAGGCCGCAGGCAGCGTTGTCGAGGAAGTCCGCCGTCAGTTCCGTGAACTTCCGGGCATCATGGAAGGCACTACGAAGCCAGAATACGGCAAGTGCGTTGACATCGTCACCAAGGGCGCCATCAAGGAAATGATGCTTCCGGCGCTGATGCCGGTGATCGCACCGATTCTGGTCGGCTTCCTGGTGGGTAAAGAAGCCCTCGGCGGCATGCTGATCGGCTCAATCGTCACCGGTCTGTTCCAGGCCATTGCGATGACGAGCGGCGGCGGCGCCTGGGACAACGCGAAGAAGTTCATTGAAGACGGCATGTACGGAGGCAAGGGTTCGGACGCTCACAAGGCGGCGGTTACCGGCGACACGGTAGGCGACCCGTACAAAGATACGGCCGGCCCGGCAATCAACCCGATGATCAAGGTTGTCAACATTGTCGCGCTGCTGATCGTACCTCTTTTGAAGTAAGCAGACTCAGCGCTTTTACCGGCGCACAAAAACGCAACCGGCGGCCTCGACAAGCCGCCGGTTTTTTGTGTCAATCGCTATTGGCGGCAGGATTACTTGAACTCCCTGTCGATAATATGTTGGACGATCGTATAGGGGTCGGACTCCTTGTCAACGATCTTCCGCACTATTTCATCCAGGGAATCTCCGCGCCCTTCGACCCTTTCCAGGATAGTTCTGAACGCCTGATCTTTCAGAACGACCATGAGCTGGATTCTGGCGCGCTTTTCCAGAATTTGCCGCCACTTGTCGGAGTGGGTGGCGAGAAGATAGGCCCTGTGTTTTTCGATAGCCTCGTAAAGTTCTTCGATCCCCCGGCCCTTTATGGCCTCGGTTTCCACGATCAGCGGTTCCCAATCCCTACCGTTATGCCTTCTGGCGCTCAGCTCGATCAAGTTCCTCAGTTCGCGGACGGTCTTACGGGAGCCTTCGCGATCGGCCTTGTTCACAACGAAAATATTGCCGATTTCCATTATGCCGGCCTTGATCGCCTGAATTTCATCCCCCATTCCCGGTATTGTCACCAGTACGGTCGTGTGGGCGCTGTTTGCGATTTCCACCTCATCCTGGCCCACACCCACCGTTTCGACTAAGATCACGTCCTTACCCGATGCATCCAGAACGTTTACCATATCGTTGGTGGATTTGGACAGGCCGCCGAAATGACCGCGCGTGGCAAGGCTGCGGATGAAAACACCAGGGTCGAGAAAATGCCGCTGCATGCGGATGCGGTCACCCAGTATGGCCCCCCCGGTAAACGGGCTCGTCGGATCGACCGCTAAAATCCCGATTGTCTTTGCCGCCTTGCGATAGTTGATCGCGATCTGGTCGACAAGAGCGCTCTTGCCAACCCCCGGAGAGCCGGTGAAGCCGACAACGTAGGATTTACCCGTATGGGGATAGAGTTCCTGGAGAATGTTCATGGCGGAGGGAATCTCATCGTCGATATCTCGAAGGATACGAGCTATGGTTCTTACATCGCCGGAGACGATTTGTTCAATTATATCCATGCGCTAAACCCTGTAGGCAGTGGCGCTGAATTCCCGCCGAATCATAATGATTTGATGGTCGGAATGCGCCGCTTGCCCTCGCAGTTTGTCTATTTTTTTAGAACAACCCCCATGCGCGGACTGATATTGCTGCTGACCCAGTCTATGATGTCCTTAAGTTTTGCGCCGGGTTCGAATAATTCCTTTATGCCGATCTCCTTGAGCTTGGGGATATCCTCGATAGGAAATATGCCTCCACCTACCACCGATATATCTTCCGCGTTGTTCTCCTTCAAAAGTTCAAGTATCCGGGGAAAGGAATATGTGTGCGCGCCCGACAGGATGCTTAGCCCGATCATGTCCACGTCTTCCTGGATGGCGGTGCTCACGATCTGCTCCGGGGTCTGATGGCATCCGGTGTAGACGACTTCGAAGCCCGCATCGCGAAAAGCGCGAGCTACAATCCGGGCGCCCCGGTCATGGCCGTCCAGGCCCGGTTTGGCAACCAATATACGAAGTTTCCTCGCTTTTTCCATGGAAACCTGCCTCCTTAATGGAAGTCAAAAGAGTTCGATTGAATTCCGCCTCAGCTAGAAAGTCCCTGGATCCGTATATACTCCAAATGCGTCCCTGTAGAGATCACAACATTCCTGCTCGGTCGCTCCTGCCCGGACCGCCTCTATGAGGGCGGGCATGACATTGTTTTCCCAGCACGGCGGGCCTTCGCATCTGCGCCTCAGCTCGTCCATCGCTTTTTGGAACTTGACTTTGTCGCGCTTTTCCTTGTAACGGTTGGTGCGGTTGACCTGCATCCGTTCGATCTCCTCGTCTATCTTGAGGACGAATTCCAGTTCCGGCCGGTCGGAAGTATATTTGTTTACCCCTATTATGATTTTCTCTCCGTCCTCGACCTGCCGCTGGAAATGAAAAGCCGCATCGGCAATTTCCATCTGCGGGTAGTCCCGTTCTATGGCCGCAATCATCCCTCCCATTTCATCAAGCTTGCGGATATAGACGTTGGCTTCTTCCTCCATCTTGTCGGTGAGCGCCTCGACGAAATAAGAGCCGGCCAGCGGATCGATCACGTGCGTGACACCACATTCGTCAGCCAGTACCTGCTGCGTGCGCAGCGCGATGAGCACAGCTTCCTCGCTGGGAATCATGTAGACCTCATCGAGCGAATTGGTATGCAGAGAATTGGTGCCTCCCAGGATAGCCGCAAGAGCTTCGGTAGTGGTCCGGATGACATTGTTGTAAGGTTCCGCTGAGGTAAGCGAGCACCCGGCCGTCTGGGTATGGAAGCGCATCAGCATGGACCTGGGGTCCTGTGCCCCGAAACGTTCTTTCATGATCTTTGCCCATATGCGCCGGCTCGCGCGCATCTTCGCTATTTCCTCGAAAAAATCGATATGGGAATTCCAGAAAAAGGAGAGCCGGCCAGCGAAATCGTCAACTTTTAGCCCCCTCTTGATTCCTTCCTCTACATAGGCAATGCCGTCATAGATCGTGAAAGCAAGTTCCTGAACGGCAGTCGATCCGGCTTCCCTGATGTGGTAGCCGCTTATGCTGATGGTGTTCCAGCGGGGCACCTCCCTGGTTCCGAACTCAACCGTATCGGTTACCAGTCTCAGGCTCGGCTCAGGCGGAAGCATGAGCGTCTTCTGCGCAATGAACTCCTTCAGGCAGTCGTTCTGAATTGTGCCCCCAAGCTTCTTGCGGGAGTAGCCCTCGTTTTCGGCATTGGCTATGTACATCGCCCATATTATCGAAGCGGGAGGGTTGATCGTCATCGACGAGGTGACTTGCTCCAGGTTGATGTTTGCGAATAACCGCTGCATGTCCTCCATGGTGTCGATTGCAACGCCGCATTTGCCGCACTCGCCCCGCGCAAGCGGAGAGTCCGTATCGTATCCCATGAGGGTTGGGAAGTCGAAAGCTGTGCTGAGGCCGGTTTCACCGTGATTAATCAGGTAGTGGAACCGCTTGTTGGTATCCTCAGAGGTGCCCAGTCCCGCGAACATGCGCATGGTCCAGAGGCGGGCCCGATACATAGTGCCCTGAACGCCCCTGGTGAAAGGGTATTTGCCGGGAAAGCCAATGTCTTCCAAAAAGCCCTTGTTTGCAATGTCGAGCGGAGTGTAAATCGGCTTGGTCTCAAGGTCGGAAACGGTAGAGAACCGGGTGAGCCGCTCCGGCACTTTTTTGAGAGCCTTCTGGTATTCGTCCAGCCACTCGGCGTATTCTTTTTCAATGCACTCGAGCGCTGATTCGGAAAGAATTTTTTTTCCCATTCCTTTACCTCCTGAGAGCGATGAGTGAGAGTCCTGTTCAAAACAGCTTCAGCCTGAAAGATCGGATCACCTTGCGCCCTGTTGAAACAAAAAGCCCAAATTCGACCAAACAACAATGAGGAGAGACAATTATGTAATTATAATTCGACGATCCAAAAAAAACGGGGAAGAAATAAAAACCTGACAAGGGGACATCTTGCGGAACAAGAGGGCGGATCGGGAGAGACGGCACAAAACAACGCTGAGCAATTGATCGAACGACAAACCCCCTTGAGCAGGTCACGCAGCGACACTCATCCATGGAGTTAACCAAAGTGTGAAGGTATTGTCAAACAAATTCCGCTTGACTCTCCCGCCTAACTTAGAGTAGTAGGGGATTGTACAAATCCCTGAGTTCTGCATTGCACTAATTCGCCCTGTTCATAGCTAGCTGTATGATAGCCTCTCGTTCTATTTGGTCCAAAACGGATAATTGCTTCACCCAGGGATATTGTACCTGATCGGATCGGTGGGAACATCCTAAATACCTGAAAGTAAACCTGATATCGGATACCCCCGCCGTGGTCTGATCTTTCCTTTCCGTATCCGCTCCAACCTTTTCAGAACATATTTTGAGCAGTTTGCCAGCGATTCGGTCCGCCATGGGCCAATAATCTTTGAACCGGAAGGAGGTGAGGTGGTCTCAGAATGCCGCGAATCGGGGCACTTGCAAAAATAGAAAGTACAGCATTCATTCAAAAAGGAGGGCAATATGGCAGACGTTCTGAAACCACGATGGGGCCAGCCGGCTACCGGTATCATTTCAAACATTGTATTCTTCCTGGTCGCGTGGTTGACATGGTATATTTTCAGCGATCCCAGAGGCCCGGTGGGATGGTTTCCATACCCATTCGTTATGTACCTCGCCATGATGATTCTCGTAGGTCTCTGGCAACACATGTTCTTTGGTGACTGGCCTTTTCAAAACCTTTCCCCGCCGGTAAGAGGAGTTGTCCAGACAATAGTGAATCTCATTTTAGTCTGGTTCGTGCTTCATGTTGTTTTCTACAGGGTGTTGGGGATTGGTTTCAATTTTCTGAGCCAGTGCAACCTGAATGGACTTGCTGAAACGGGCAAGGCTTTGCCGCTCTCGATGGGCAACATCAACAAGGTGATTGCCGACTCGATTGCCGCCGGCAAATCGGTTCTCCCCGATTTCAAGTCTTTGCCTCTGAAGGCCATGCAGGAGAAGCACTTTGCTGAGAGCGCGATCGTTTCCTTCGTGCTCATCGGGTTCTTCAGCTACCCTTTTGTGACCATTCTTTTTGGGAAATGGCCCGTGCGCCCGAGCGATCTCACTCAGCCCCAGGCAGGATGTGCGGAACTCGGATGGGCCTCTCTGTTGACTCTTTTCTTCTACACGATCCTCATTGTGCCTTTCTCGGGGAGCGGTGTGGGAATCAAGCTTGGGAACGGCGATCGCCTTCGGCCGCCCATGGTGGGCCAGTATCGCGGGCATAGGTCACTTGCACTGGGTGTTCGGCTGGTGGGAATGGATGATCATAGTATTGTTCATGACCGCGAACGTGTGGCGAATGAAGCCATGGACTATAATAAAGCTTCCCCAGCCATGGAAGGGAACAATTTCCTTCATATTCAATTGTTATACTCGCCTACCTGCTTGCCTTGCTCTGCGTAAAGCTGATACCCACCTGGGTAAACATGGAGGAGGTGGCCCATCACCTCCCCGCCGCTGACGCCGGTAATCCTACCCGCTTTTTCTGGTATCACGCCGCGGAAATAGCCGGGTTCACACTGATTCCATTCCTGGCCTGGCACCATTATTTCGATGATATGGCGCCAATGGCCGACAAGGATTCATGGGGCGCATTCTGGTACAGGACGTTCGGCGTACTGGTCCTGATGGTCATCAATTACGTTCTTTTCTATGTGGTCAATTTTGGGCACTGGGGACTGGGAAACCATCACATGGAAGGAGAGCTTGCCGAAAGATACCTCAACGGCGAGTCGCTTATCTGGAATTTCTGGTAGATCATTCCTCTGCTCTGGAACGAATGGTTCTTCCACAAATGGCCGTTCTATGTCCATGAGCATCATTAGTAAGTGTTTGTCCGGACTTCACGTATTTGAAGTGAACCAGCAGGGGAGGGGTTGTCCCCTCCCCTGAATTTAATGACCGTTTCCCATAAGAGAGGGCGGGGATTATCCCCGCCCTCGACTTTTGTAATGTGGTCGGGACCGGCGGCGCAATGGGGCCAAAATGCTCAGAACCTATTGAATTGAGCAGAGAAGTTTTGTACATAAAGGAAACGCGCCTAAGTTTCGGCGGTTGACCAAAAATCTGACCGGAGCCGCGGAGAGATGAAACGTCTACCCTTCGAGGCAGAAGAAATCGCTGTCCTTGCGCAGGCCATCGACGCCTCGGAAGAACTCATAAGCGATTTTTACAAGATTTCCACCTCCGAATGGAAAAGATACAGGTATGACATACAAAACCTGAGTGACCTTGACGAAGAGGAAGTCACCGATGTCGCTTTCGCCCAAATCCGACGATATCTCAGACGCCCCGGTGATAGGACGCGGGGAAGCGAACCGGGCGATTTTTTCAAAATCTGCATCCAGGACCATGTGATCCGCAGGGCTGTTGAGCGCGACAAAGGGATCAGACTTTTTCCGCTGACGGCTTACATAGTGACTCATGAGCTGATTCACGTTGTCCGGTTTGCAAAATTCCTGCAACGGTTCGACTCCACCGCTGTTGAACAGGATGCCGAAGAAAAGCGGGTGCACGCGCTTACATACGATCTGCTGCAAAAGACCAGGGTACAGGGATTGTCCGAAGTTCTGAGCGCCTTCAAAGACTGCCGGACAATGGAACATTTTCTTGCAGGTTGAATTTTCATAAAAGGAAATGTAATGGACGCAAAGATAACCGGACAAGAGGTCCGGCACGTGGCGCTGCTCGCAAGGCTCGAACTTACAGAGGCGGAGGAACAGCGGATGACCGGTCAGATCAACGGTATTCTCGAATACATGGACAAGCTCAATGAACTCGACACAAAGGACGTCCCGCCAACTACCCACGCCATCCAACTGCAGAACGTCTTCCGCCCTGATTTGGTCCAATGCTCACTGGAGCGTACAGAATCGCTTGCAAACGCACCCGGCACGGACGGCGTAAATTTTGTGGTGCCCAAAGTAATTTAGCAGAAGAGGCCGGTTTAGATGCAAATCCACTCTCTTTCGATTCATGAGCTTCACGACCTGCTGAAAAGCGGACAAATCGGCGCTGTCGAAACAGTCTCCGCATTTCTCGAACGCATTCGCGCAATCAACCCGAAGGTAAACGCCTATCTGAGCACCATGGGAGAGCAGGCACTGGATGAAGCAAGGCTTTTCGACTCGGGAAAAAAGGATTGTTCGGCCTCGCCACTGGCGGGTATGCCGATCGCCATAAAAGACGTGATCTGTATTAGGGGGTCTATTACCACCTGCGGCTCGCGCATCCTCCAGGGATTTGTTGCTCCCTACAGCGCAACGGTTACCGAAAAGCTCAAGCAAGCCGGGGCCATTTTTATCGGCAAGACAAACATGGACGAGTTCGCCATGGGATCATCCACGGAGAATTCGGCTTTCATGAAGACCCGCAACCCGTGGGACCTGGACCGAGTTCCCGGTGGGTCGAGCGGAGGTTCGGCAGCGGCCGTTGCGGCCGGGTTGTGTGCCGGGGCGCTCGGGACAGATACCGGAGGCTCGATTCGGCAGCCGTCGTCGTTTTGCGGCGTTACGGGCATTAAACCAACGTATGGCCGGGTTTCCCGCTTCGGGCTCGTGGCCTTTGCGTCGTCCCTTGACCAGATAGGGCCGATAACTAAGGACGTTGAGGACGCTGCCATCATGCTCCAGGCTATCGCAGGCTATGACCCCAGGGATTCCACCTCTGTGGATCTGCCGGTCCCCGACTACAGGGCCGCTCTGAGAGAACCGATTCGGGGCATGCGCCTCGGGATTCCCCGTGAGTATTTCATCGAGGGAACGGACCCGGAAATCGAGGCCGCTGTTCGGAACGCAATCTCCACTTGCAGGCAACTCGGCGCGCACATTGTAGACATTTCCCTGCCGCACACCGAATACGGCATTGCGGCTTACTACATAATCGCCCCGGCGGAGGCCTCCTCGAACCTGGCGCGCTACGACGGCGTAAAGTACGGACACCGGGACCAGGGGACCAGGGACCTTATCGACATGTACCGCAAGAGCCGCTCCCAGGGGTTCGGCGCCGAAGTGAAGCGCCGCATAATGCTTGGCACGTACGTATTGTCGGCGGGTTATTACGATGCCTACTACAGGAAAGCATCCCAGGTCAGGACGCTCATCAGGCAGGATTTCCTCGATGCCTTCGAGAAGTGTGACGCGATACTGGCGCCCGTCTCGCCCATACCGGCCTTCAGGATAGGGGAAAAATTCGATGATCCCCTCCAGATGTACCTAAGCGATGTATTTACGCTCCCGGCCAGCATGGCCGGTATTCCGGGAATTTCCACACCCTGCGGTTTTACATCGGAAAACCTGCCGATCGGGCTTCAGATTCTCGGGCCTCATTTCCGGGAGGAACTGGTTCTGCGCATAGCCCACCAATTTGAACAGGCCACCCCATTTCACCTCCAAAGACCTGAGGTGTAAACGGTTTTGCCCGTTCGCCTCCGCTGGAATCCGCAGTTTGCGTGGAGGGGCTGCACTTGTTGTCCTGGGCCTCAATTCTTTTCTTCTATTGAACTCTTACGAGTCCACAAACGCCTGATTCCCAGATAGCTTCGGATTATGCCGGGCAGGAACAATACCAGACCGCTTATGCAGAAGAACCAGGCACGCCATGTCGTCAGCGTGTCTAATCCTTTGATGATGAGCAGGATACCAAAAACGACCGCCAAGATTGCAAGAAGATTCCAGCGCATTTCTCTTTCCCCCTCGTTTGATAGACTTATATAATACCTTACTCGAAAGAAAAATGCGCCTGAAATGATGAGAGCGGCGACCGTGCGCGCAGCCATGCAGATCGCACAGATATTAGATGTGGTGCGTTTGAAGGCAATCCAAGCGTTAAGCGCTTCAGAAAGTGAAGTTACAATGGTGACATTCGTATTCCGCAAATCATGCGCACTTACCGTCGGGCAAGCTGCAATCGGCGGCGCCCTCCGGCCCGACTCCGTTGAAGTGCAGAAAAGAAACCGCCCCCTGCTGTCCCATATAGCGCCCCAGGATTCTTAGATCGGTTCGAGCCAAATCGACCAGTACCAGGGCATCGAGAGCATTGTTGAATTTCGGGTCAACGCTAAAACCCAGAAACTTTCCGCCGAGCCTCATATAGTGCTTCAGCAGTATGGGAATGCCTGCTTCGTTCTGCTCTATGTCCGATATCAATTCCGAAAGATCCTGGATTTCATGAACCATCGAATAGGCCAGTCCCAGGTGTTTTTTTCCCATCGCCTTAAAAGGAGGGGCATTGCGGGCCCGTACGAATCTTGCCAGATCCGAATGCGTATGGCCCTCTTTTAGGAATTCCACCATCAGCTTACGGGAAACACCGAGATATTCATTGTTTATGCTTACTGCCCCGAAAAGGAACCGGTATTGGGGATGCTTTGCTACAAAACGCCCGATCCCCGACCACAGAAGCATAAGGGGCTGGTATGTCTTCTGATGCTCAGGGCGGACGAAAGATCTCCCTAACTCCAGGGCCCAACGGAATTTGAGGGCCAGTTCATCCCTGTACTCAAAAAGAGTGCTCGTATAAAGACCCGCAAAACCGCGCTCCTTCAGAATTGCATCAGCACGGCCAAGGCGGTATCCCCCAATAATTTGTTCGCGCTCCCTGTCCCAGAGCATTATCTGCTGATAATACTCATCAAAGCGGTCTACATCGATAGCATTCCCGGTCCCTTCGCCTGCTTTTCGAAAGCTGATCTCCCGCAGGCGCCCGATTTCGTGTAGTGCGTTCGGGATTTGTGAAGCAGATGCGCTCACCAGATCGAAGTTCTTCGAGGAAAAAAGAAGCTGCTCCGGTGGTAAACAACGGATTTCTGCGGCAATCAAGCCGGCCTCTTTCGCTCTTGCCACTGGACGATGCCTTGCAGCACTGTTAATCGGCCGCCGGAACAACAGGTTCCGATGCTTTTCGCATTTGCGATTCCGCAGATTATAAGTCCTGAGGCGCAGGTAATCCATTATTGCTGAATCATCGAGTTCAGCCAGCCTCTGGAAAGGCACCGGTCTGCCCACATGGGCCCGAACCACCCTGGGCCGCTTTTTGAGGTTCTCTCCCGGTAACATCAACGTGCGAAGCAGCGGATGCAAAAGACCGAGCCCGCAAAAGAGCGGGCTATTGCGACCTTCGAAGTAAACCGGGAGTATGGTCGCCTCGGACTTCCTGACAATCCGGGCAACCGTCCGGCTCCATTGCCGGTCAATGACGCTCAAGCTGCTCAAGTGCATGTGGGAAACCTCGCCAGCCGGAAAGATACCCAAAGCCCGCCCACCCCGAACCCACTCGATGGCCTCTCTCAACGGCTTGAGGTTATGTGCTACCGATCCCTGCCTTTCGAAAGGATCTACGAAGATGAGCAGTTCATTGAGTTCACGAACTCCCAGGCCGCCCAGTAAAAAATTGGCCATGATTTTGATATCGCTTCTTTTCTTTAGGAGAATCGAGGCGAGAATGATGCCCTCAACTGCGCCAAAGGGATGGTTGGCCACAACCACCAGGGGCCCTTCCGAAGGCGCTCTGGCTTGATCACTTGCGGAAATCTCATAAGTGAGGCCAAGCACTTCAAGGATACGGTCCGGAATTGCCGTCTCGTTTGACAGCAGATTAAGTCGTGAACAGAGATAATTCAGCCGTTTGAGCGGCAGTACGCGCTTGAGAAACAAAGACTTGAAACGCTGTCCCCACCCCGATTTCCGGCTGGTTCCACCATGCCCGTAAAATGCTTCCAGTGCGCCGCCAACCATCTCTTCCATGTGTCTCAGGCTCCTGCTTTTCAGATGGATAGTAATGATCCGGACTAATTTTTTTCATAGGAAGATGGCGGGAGTATAAAAGTATTGTGTGACAGTTCCGTGAGACCTAAGTTAAAAAACGGTTACAGGCGGTCATTCCCTCACGGGCAAGAATTCAGTTGACATCTTGCGTTGAATTTGGCTATTCTGCCAAAAAGGAAAAGTTATGGACGGCAACGCTTATTACCTTGAATTGCGCGCCAAAGTTTTTAAGGCTCTCGGGCATCCGAGCAGACTCAAAATGGTCGAAGGCCTTTTTGAAGGCGAACGGTGTGTATGTGAACTCCAGGCGATGGTTGGCTCTGACATATCAACGGTTTCCAAGCACCTGAACATACTGAAGGAAGCTGGAATCCTCCAGGATGAGCGGAGAGGCACCAACATCTACTATTCTTTGCGGATGAAGTGTGTCGCGAACTTTCTCAGTTGCGTCGAGGATTTCGTCGGCCGGAGGCTGGAAGAACAGATCGATACACTTTGCCAGGCAAAGGCATCCTCTTTGAAGTGGTTCAACTTTTTCCGGCCAAAATTTGTCCATTTAACCAAATATTTGAGAAAATCCCATTATCCCAAAAGACTTCATTAGAATTTACAAACCGTTTCGGCCTTGAGGATGGGACATGGCAGAAAAAGATATCACACAGATCAAAGTTGGAAGATTTGCCGTCAGTATTAGCGGGATTAGGCAGCTCACGGAAGAAATGGCTGTCACTCATGCGGACAAGACCGACGATGAGGTTGGCTCTTTCATGCTTGATCGGCTGGGCCAGGGCAATTACATCCCGAGCAGCGCAAAAGAGGACTACGGCAAAGCTTTTGTTCGGGAGTTTCGGAAGTTCCTTGGGCAGCCCTGCACGGAAGACACTCCGGATGGGCTCGATATCAAGGTCCTCGGCACAGGGTGTAATCAGTGCCGTTCATTGACGCGAATGATCATGGAAGTGCTAACGGAGATCAATCTCCCTGCCGGAGTCGATCACGTCACGGATATCAAGGAGATCGCCCGATATGGCATCATGGGCTCCCCGGCACTTCTTATAAACGGCAGGGCGATGTCCGTGGGAAGCGTTCCCCCAAGGGACAGAATCAAGAAGTGGTTGATTGAAGCCAGCCAATCTTTGGGAAGGAAATCATAACATGGGTGCACCTGTGATTGTTGAGAAAGATACCCCCTCGAGCCACACGATGATGACTGCCGGATACATCCTGCTTGGGGTTCCTATGCTGGCGGCCTGGTGGTTTATCTATAAAAGCCTGGAGCCTTTTGCGGGGTGGTTGGCTCGTCACGTTTACAATTTCTGTCCATGCACAATTTGTCTATCGGGAACACCGAACATCTCCGAAGCTCCATAGAGTTTTTCTTTTACGACACGCCCAAAGTGTTCATGCTCTTGGTCCTGGTGGTTTTCGGCGTGGGAATCATTCGGTCCTATTTCACTCCGGAGCGCACCCGCAAAATCCTTGCCGGAAAGCGCGAATCGGTAGGAAATGTGCTGGCTGCCATGCTTGGAATCGTTACCCCCTTTTGCTCCTGCTCGGCGGTTCCCCTTTTCATTGGTTTTGTCACTGCTTCCGTGCCCCTCGGGGTGACCTTTTCATTCCTCATTTCCTCTCCCATGGTCAATGAGATTGCGCTGGTGTTGCTCTACGGGCTTTTCGGATGGAGAATCGCCGCCATCTATATGAGCACTGGACTCATCATTGCCATGCTTGCCGGCTGGACTATCGGCCGGCTTAAGATGGAACGCCATCTTGAAGACTGGGTTTATGAAATCCAGGTAGGCGTGAGCGGCGTATACGACGAGGAACGGAAAAGTTTTGCGGATCGCATCCGGTTTGGCCTCGAAGCCGTTCGCGATATCGTCGGCAAAGTTTGGATATATGTAATATTAGGCATTGCCGTTGGGGCAGGCATCCATGGCTACGTGCCGACGGGTTATCTGGCCTCTATCATGGGCAAAGGGGCATGGTGGTCGGTCCCTGTCGCGGTGCTGATCGGCATCCCCATTTACTCTAATGCAGCAGGAATCATACCGGTAGTATCCGCCCTCATAGAGAAGGGTGCGGCGATGGGAACGGTGCTCGCATTCATGATGGCGGTGGTGGCAATATCGTTTCCGGAGACTGTGATTTTACGCAAGGTTCTCAAGCCGAGGCTCATCCTGGTTTTTACGTGTGTAGTCGCAGTAGGCTGTATCATCGTCGGATACCTGTTCAATGCACTGCTCTGATACCCGGCGTCTGTTGCAGAGCCGCGAAAGCGCCGCAGGTCCGGAAAAACTTTAAGAAACCGGATTCCGGCTTACGCCATGCTTACGCCCGGATGACCAATAAGGGCGCGGGACTGTAGCCATGGAGCATAAATCAACGACATTGGCGAACCGGATGTGGATAATCGCCAACGGACGATTATCGAGTCGGCTGGTAAGGGTTTATCTATGGACATTTTCAACAGAATTGCGCAATTGCTGGACAAGGAAGAGAGCTTTGTGCTGGCCGTGATTGTTGGCCGGTCCGGTTCCGCGCCGCGATCTGTCGGCACCAGGATGGTCATTCGCGGGGACGGAGCCATTTTAGGGACTATCGGAGGCGGGCTGCTCGAAGCGCAAGTGCGGGACTTGGGACTGCAAGTTTTCGAAGACAGGAGGCCGGTGCTCGAAAACTTCGCTTTCACTGCCGAGGAGGCTGCCGGGATGTGCATGCTCTGCGGGGGAGAGGTCGACGTTCTGCTCCAGTTTGTGGATGGTTCTAGACATTCCAATTACGATCTCTTTCAGAATATTCTTGCTGCGCTGCGGAGTCGAAAGCGAGCGTGGTTGATCAGCGAGACCCCTTCAGGCGAGGGGGCGGATTCTCCGCCACCCTGCTTGTTACTGAGTGATGGTGCCTCCACCGGGCAGTTGGACCCCGGCGTTGCCAAGGCGCTTATCTCAAACGTCGGAGCGAGCAAGGCGGCTCTGATGACTCATCAAGGGAAGCGGTTTTTTGTGGAAGCCCTGTGCAGCGAAGGGACCGTCTATATTTGGGGAGCGGGCCACATTTCCCAGGAACTGGCGCCGTTGACCAGGCATGTTGGGTTTCAAACGATAGTGTTGGATGACCGGCAAGAATTTGCCAACAGGGACCGTTTCAAAACCGCTGATGAAATAATCGTTCTGAATGCTTTCGACCGGGCAATGGACGGGCTGCAAATCAATGAGGACAGCTACGTTGTGATAGTGACCCGTAGTCATGCCCATGACAAGACCCTCCTTGCACAGGCGCTTGGAACCAATGCGGGCTATATCGGCATGATCGGAAGTCGCAGCAAGAGGGACGCCGTCTACGATGCCCTCTGTAAGGAAGGGTTTTCGCGGGAAGATTTCAAAAGGGTCTGCTCGCCCATAGGACTTGACATCGGGGCCGAGACTCCAGCGGAGATCGCCGTGAGCATTTTGGCAGAACTCATAAAGGCCAGGGCGAAGAAAAATCAATGATGGGAAAAGGAGAGAAGAAATGGAAATTAAGGTACTGGGTCCCGGATGCAAGAAGTGTCATGAAACGGAGAGAGTGGTCAAGGAAGCTCTCCGGGAAGCCGGCATAGAAGCCGTGGTTGAGCACGAAACCGATATCGCAAAAATTGCCGGCTACGGTATTTTCAGCACCCCCGGGGTCGTCATTGACGGTGAGGTCAAATCGGCAGGGAAAATTCCCTCGAAGGCTGAGGTCAAGAGTTGGCTGGGGAAATAATTCAGTTGGATGAAGCAGGAGGAACCAATGGCTAACGAGTGTTGTGCAACTGGAAGCAACGTGATGATTCTGGCCTGCTCCGGAGGCTCAAATGTGGGGCAACTCTCGAACCAGGCTGCCGTAGAACTTACTCGGGAAGGAGTCGGCAAAATGTTTTGCCTGGCCGGGATCGGCGGGCAACTCAGTGGGTTCGTTCAGTCCGCCCGGGACGTATCCGAAATGGTGGCTATCGATGGCTGCTCGGTAGGGTGTGCCAAGGCGATCCTCGAGAAAGCGCAGGTACCCTTGAAAACATATCTCGTCCTAACGGATCTCGGCATAGAGAAGAATAAGAACTTCGACCTCGACCCCGAAGGATGTCCGAAGAGTCAAAGATGCGGTGAAGGAAGCCCTCACACAGTGAGGCATTCCTGACCAAAATATATAAAACCCGGCAAGGAGGTGTCCCATGTTACTCAAAGGTTACCGCAAAGAGGTCATTCGCCCGGAGTGCAGGCCCGAGGCCCAGTCGGTCCACTGCATCGCCCATCTCGACGAGGACATTGCCGAGGTGATCCCATACCTCAATGCAGTGCTGGGAGGCTTTCAGTACGTCAAGGACCCTCCTTCGGTTTCCTTTAAGCTCCAGGGAAAGCTCATCGCGGTCTACCCCAGGAAGATATGCGTCAATGCGCTTAGGGACGAGGCAGAGGGAGACAAGATCATTAAGTGGCTTCAGCAGGAAATCAACGATGCATGGGAGCGGCGGGGAGAAATTGAGCCACGCTTTGAGGGAGCGCCAAAGCCCAGAGTGATCGAAATATTGAAGCTCCTCCCCAGGACCAACTGCCGGGAATGTGGGCAGCCGACGTGCATGGTCTTCGCCACTCAAGTTGCCGAGGGAGGCAAAGACTCTGATGATTGCCCACCGCTCGACTGGGAGCGAAAGACAAAGCTTGCAAGGTATCTGGGGCAATTCGAATTCGAAACGTAGGAGAAAAAAGGAGCAGGCCATGGAAAATGAACGCGTCCTTTTTTTGTGTACCGGCAATACCGCTCGAAGCCAGATGGCGGAGGCTTTCCTGCGAAAGTATGCCGGAAAGCATTTTGAGGCTTATAGTGCGGGATTTATGCCCAGCGTTATAAATCCTTATACCGAACGCGTGATGCGAGAGATCGGCATCGATCTTTCCGGCCAACACTCAAAAAGTGTCAAGGAGTACCTCGGCAAGATGAGTTTCACCTATTTGATTACGGTTTGTGCTGAAGCGGAAGCAAAATGCCCCACCGCATTTCCCGGAATCAGCCAGCGGTTGTCCTGGCCTTTTGATGATCCGGCGGCAGGCGGAAGATCAGAGGAAGAAAAGCTGCAGAAATTCCGTGAGGTGCGGGACCAAATTGAGAAGCGCATCAAGCTCTGGCTCGAAGAAAAGGGCATCTCTCAAGAATAATAATTTTGTCAGAAATGGAGGCTATCATGACGGAATCAATTTCCAGGCGGCTCTCTTTCCTGGATCGCTTCCTAACACTTTGGATATTCCTTGCAATGTTTATTGGGGTCGGGGGCGGCTATCTTTACCCGAATATCCGGAACGTGATCAACTATTTCCAGGTGGGGACAACCAATATACCGATTGCTGTCGGACTGATTCTCATGATGTACCCCCCTCTTGCAAAGGTGAAGTACGAGCAGTTGGGCCAGGTATTCCGAAATTTCAAGGTCCTGGCTCTTTCACTGGTCCAGAACTGGGTAATTGGCCCCATCCTGATGTTCATCCTTGCCGTCACATTTCTGTCCGGCCATCACGAATACATGGTTGGCCTCATTCTCATCGGCCTTGCACGCTGTATTGCGATGGTGATCGTGTGGAACGACCTCGCGGCGGGTGACCGGGAGTATTGCGCAGGGCTGGTGGCGTTTAATTCAATTTTCCAGGTCCTCTTTTTTTCGGTTTATGCCTATATCTTCATTACATTGGCTCCTCGCTGGCTCGGTATGACCGGGGCGGTTGTCGATATCTCGATAAGGCAAATCGCAGAGAGTGTCTTCATCTATCTCGGGATTCCGTTCATAGGCGGGATGATCACAAGGTTCGTTGGCCTGAAGGCCAGGGGGCTAAAATGGTACGAGGAGAAGTTCATCCCCCGGATAAGCCCCATAACCCTCATAGCCCTGCTTTTTACCATTCTCGTCATGTTCTCCCTCAAAGGAGAATACATTGTCCAGTTGCCCTTCGATGTCATTCGGGTAGCTATCCCGCTCTGCGTCTACTTCATCATCATGTTCTTCGTTTCGTTTTTTCTTTCGATGAAAGTCGGAGCTACCTACGAGCAGTCCACGACCTTGAGCTTCACCGCTGCATCGAACAACTTCGAGCTTGCGATTGCAGTGGCCGTAGCTGTCTTTGGCATCAATTCGGGGCAGGCTTTCGCGGCGGTCATAGGACCTCTTGTGGAGGTGCCTGTTTTGATTTCCCTGGTCAATGTGGCCTTGTGGTTTAAGCGGAAATACTTTCCATATGCCGTTGAGACCCCAACCGGCGTTTGTCACGTGACGTGTAAAATTTGAATAAAAGGAGTTTTGAAGTGAAAAGAATTGGTTTTCTAGTTGGCGTTGTTATTTTCGTAATAGGTTTTGGTATTTCTCTTTCTGCAGGACAATCATCATCGGTCCCCGATGTACCGGTAAAAGGCATGGTAACCATGGTGGATATCGGGGCAAAAAAATGCATCCCGTGCAAGATGATGGCCTCCATCATTGAATCACTTGAAAAGGAATACAAAGGCAGAGCTGCTATTGTCTTCATTGATGTCTGGGAAAATCGAGAGCAGGGACAAAGATTTGGAATCCACTTGATACCCACCCAAATATTTTTCGACAAAGAGGGGAAAGAAGTTTATCGCCACGAAGGCTTTCTTAGCGAAGGCAGCATCGAGGCAGAACTGAAGAAATTGGGCGTTAAAGCAGGAGATCCAGACGAATCTAAAAACTCCAACCTATGAGCTGGAGATGACTATTGGATCAGATTCTTTTGACGGTTAACTCATGGATGATGACCGGGACAGCCCTTGCCGCCCTGGGCTGCTTTGTTTGGGGAATTATCAGTGTGGCGCTAAGCCCGTGCCATATGGCTTCGATTCCTTTGATCGTAACCTATGTGGCAGGACAGGATAAGGCACTCAATGCCAGGCACGCGGCAAACTATGCCGCAGTGTTCACCATTGGTCTTTTCATTACCATCGCCTTGGTGGGCATCGTCTGCTCGCTCCTCGGCCGTATGTTAGGTGAGGTCGGCCCTTACTGGACCATTTTGGTTGGTGCAATTCTCATCTGGGTAGCCCTGGATATGCTGGGAATTGCATGGTTCTCAATGTCCAGTGGACTACTTGGTCGCATCAGGATCAAAGGTCTTCTGGGGGCTTTCGTTCTGGGGCTGGCATACGGAGTACTTTCGGGATCTTGTACGTTTGGGTTTATCGCCCCGATACTGGCAATCATTACAATTCAGCAGAAGGTCGTGACAGGGCTGATTTTCATCATACTTTTCGGGATTGGCCACTGCATCCCTATTGCCATTGCGGGAAGTTCGACGGCCACAGTGAAAAACTATTAGAGAGCAGCTCTTTCTATGAGGGGGGGCTTTGGTTCAGAAGATGTGCCGGAGTTGGAATCGGGTTGCTGGGCATATACTTTATTATGCGTCCATTTTTGGGGGAACTGTAGGATCGATCAGGGCGGTGCCCCCTACAGGCGTGTCATAGATGAAATCATGATGTTCATGAAAATCCTTCCGGACTCTTTGAAAGGATTCGCTTTCTCCATCTATGCTTAGGGCTTGTCCGTAAATAAGCCTCTTAGGGATTGCGCCGGATTTTGAGACTGATTTGGTCGCGAAGATTGAGCAAAACCGCAGGCGTAGTTGTGCTACGTCGAGGATTTTGCGATTGAGGAGCGGCCAAAGCCGGCCAAAAGCCGGATGCGAGCGCAAAGGTTTTATTTACGGACAAGCCCTTAGATGCCATAACCGCTGGTTGTGTCTCAAAGGAGAATTTTATGCCCCACGTCCTTATCATTGGAGGCAGTGATGCAGGGATTAGCGCTGCCCTTCGAGCCAGAGAACTCGATCCTGCAAGCGAAGTGACCATTGTGGCTGCCGATCGGTATCCGAATTTCAGTATTTGCGGCCTTCCATTCTATCTGAGCGGTGAGGTTAATGACTGGCATACACTTGCCCATAGGACTGTTTTAGAACTGGAAAATGAGGGTATCCACCTGCTCCTTGAACGTTCAGTTTCATCCATCGATCCGATCGCCAAGGTGGTGTCCCTAAGCAACCGCGAAGGAACCACGCAGAACATGATGTATGATCGGCTAGTTATTGCAACCGGCGCCGAATCGATTCGACCTCCGGTTGACGGGATCAATCTGCCGGGCGTTTTCCTGCTGCGCTGGATGGACGAAGCCTTTGCCATGCAGCAGTACATTAATGAGCGGCAGCCACGCTCCGCGATCATCGTTGGAGGCGGATATATCGGAATGGAGATGGCCGATGCGCTTACCTATCGAGGGATGGACGTAACGGTAGTGGAATTTTTCGATTCAGTTTTGACCACAGTTGATCCGGAATTCGGCGGAAAAGTCCAAAAGGAACTTGAAGCTCACGGAGTGAGGATTGCTACCGGGGTTGCAGTCACGGGGATCGTGCAGCCAGAGGATAAACTAATCATCTTAGGTTCCGACAATTTTTCCGCTGCCTCGGATATGGTTCTTGTGGCCGTCGGCGCCCGCCCCAACAGCAAACTCGCCCTTTCTGCGGGCGTTGAAATCGGACTTAAGGGGGCTATCAAGGTAGATCGTTTCATGCGGACCAACGTACCCGATATATTTGCCGCTGGAGATTGCGTGGAAACCTGGCATAGATTGCTGAATTCATACACATATATGCCGCTCGGTACAACGGCTCACAAGCAGGGTCGAGTGGCGGGGGAAAATGCGGTGGGAGGAACCCGCGAGTTTCAAGGATCTCTTGGGACCCAGGCCGTAAAGATATTCGACCTGGTTGCTGCGCGGACCGGTTTGCGCGACTCGGAAGCGGTTGCGGCCGGGTTTGACCCGGTTACAGTCGACTTTGAGGCGTGGGACCATAAAGCGTACTATCCTGGCGCAAAAAAGCTATGGGTTCGACTCACCGGTGACCGCGGCAGTCATCGTTTGCTCGGGGCTCAGATGCTGGGACACAAGCGCTCAGAGGTATCAAAACGAATTGATGTCTTTGCATCAGCTATCTATAATCACATGTGCGTTGATGATCTGAACGATCTTGATTTGAGCTACACACCACCCTTGAGCAGCCCCTGGGACCCAGTTCAAATGAGTGCTCAGGCGTGGCTTACCAGGATGTCGAAATAGAGGGTCGGATTTACCTTGTCTCCGTCCGGTCAAAAAGTGAAGCACTCAACCCGAAGGACGTATTCCGAGGCAAATTCCTCACGAAAGAGGTAAATGGGCATGGAAAAAGATCAAGGAAACATCGACATGAGAAAATCCGCCGTCGGGCCTGAAAAAAGGGAGCACCCCCGAGTCCATAAGCAACATCAAGCCGGAATAAGGGACCTCCTGCAAAAGGCCCTTGGAGGAGCGGCAGCCGTGGCCTGTGCGACATTCGCTTTAGAGAGAAACACAAGGGCATCGACCCCTGATGCAGGGGCGGATATGGCTCGCCCTTTGGACGCCCCCAAGGGTCTTGCCGAGGGCAACCTGTTGGAGCGCATGCGCCATGACCTGCTGCGAGCCTTGAAAAAACCGGTGTCCGAACGCAAATGGATCATGATCATCGACCAGCAAAAATGTATCGGGTGCTGTGCCTGCAATCTCTCCTGCAACACGGAAAACAATCTCCCGCCAGGAGTTGTCTATCGGCCGGTCCTCAGGGAGGAGGTGGGAAAATACCCTAATGTGGGCAGGATATTTACCCCGAAGCCGTGCATGCATTGCGACAATCCGCCGTGCGTTCCAGTTTGCCCGGTAAAGGCCACCTGGAAGCGGGAAGACGGCGTCGTTATCGTCGACTACAACATTTGCATTGGCTGTCGCAATTGTTTGTTGGCATGTCCATACAGCGCGAGGACATCGGATTTCGGCGAATTTTACGGCATGGGCACGCCGGAAATCATGCCATACGAAACACGTCCGAACTATGAATACAGCAAGGAGTGGAAGCGGAAGCCACACAGCGATGATTCACCAATTGGCAACGCACGCAAATGCCAATTCTGCCTGCATCGTCTCCGGGAGGGTATGCTTCCAGCCTGTGTGACCACCTGCCTGGGCGGTGCGACATACTTCGGGGACTACAACGACAGGACCAGCCTTGTACACAAGTTGCTGGGATCATCCAGGGTGAGACAACTGAAAGCAGACCTTGGGACCCAACCTTCCGTGTTCTACTTAACGTAAAAGGGTGAAGGAGCAACAATGGAAAAATCAACCAAGTGGATTGCCTGGACCATCTGGTTTATCGCCATGACATGGGGAGTGTTCGGCATCTCGCAGCGTCTGCTTCACGGAGAGCTTCAGGCCAATTATGGCAGTTACATCCCGTGGGGTCTTTGGGTGACGGGCAAGGTATATTTTATAGGACTGGGCGTGGGCGCGTCTCTGTTTGCCTGGATCGTCCATGCTTTCAGCTTGAAAAGGTATTTCCTCCTGGCACGGCAGGCCCTGCTCGTCTCCGCCATCGCTCTGATGATGGGAATGCTCGTGATTGCATTTGACCTGGGCCACATCTGGCGAGCCTTCGAACCTCTGTACCGCCCTCAATTTACCTCGCTGCTCGCTTGGGCGACTTGGCTGGCCGTCATTAACATACTATATGTCATCCTGGTGTTTTACCTGGAGGTCTCCTCCAAAGGGGAACCGGACTCGCGGCGCACCCTCGGCTGGATCGGGATATTCCTGGGGATTGCATTTTCCGGCTGCAACGGTGCGGAGTTCGCCGCGCTCATTGCACATCCGTATTGGAACTCCACACTTGGGCCTATCCTTTCCATTGCAGGGGACCTTCTTTCCGGATTCGCCCTGGTGCTTTTGCTGGCTGCGTGCTTCCAAAAAGAGCTGATTGGAGAGGATGCCCAGTCGCTGTCCCTGCTCAGCAGGACCGTCCTGGGGCTGATTCTCCTTGTGCTCGTCCTCACTTGGTCCGAGTATTCCATCTCGGCATGGTACGGGGTGGGACTGGAGACCACGTTGCACACCCAGGTCCTGTTCGGGTCCTCCTGGTATCTGTTCTGGATCGGGCAGCTGCTCATCGGGTCCATCATCCCCGCCGGCCTCCTCCTGTGGCAACCGGCAGGCCGCGCTGCGGCCCGCCTGAGCGGACTCCTGGCCGCCGCTGCCTATTTCGTGGCCCGCTACAATCTGGTTCTCCCCGGGCAGACGACCCCCACGTTCGAGGGATTGCAGAATGCCTACACTGATTCTCGCCTCACCTTCGCGTATTCGCCATCGTCCGCCGAATGGGCCGTTCTCGTTTTCTGTGTTGCCCTTGGAATCGGCATGTTCGTTTGGGGCCGACGCCTGGTGCCGTTGATTGCAGACCTTCGCATTACCCCAAAAAGGAGGCCGATAAGTCCATGAAAAAGCTGAACTGCGATGAGATCACCAGCAGGCAAGCCTTGTTGGACCATAATTTGGTTGAAGAGCCAACAGGATCAACGGGCGTGACTCGCAGGGCTTTTTTCAAGTGCAGCGCCCTGGTGGGCGGCTGCGCCGCATTGGCTGCCCAGGTCGATACGCTCGCCCAGCTCTTCGCTCACGAAGCCATGGCGGCCGAAGATGAAAAATTCGCCCCGTACGTTCTCGCCCAGCCCCAGAACATGATTTATACGACCTGTCTCCAATGTCATACCGCTTGCCAGCTCAAGTTAAAATTCTGGGATGGGGCACTGGCCAAGATCAGCGGGAACCCATACAGTCCCCAGGACTATCTGCCCCATATACCCTACGATACCAGGCCCGACAGGACACGGCAACCATCGACGGCAAGTTGTGTCCCAAGGGCCAGGCCGGCATCCAGACTTATTACGATCCCTACCGGGTCCGCAAGGTGCTCAAGAGGGATGGAGAACGCGGCTCGAACCGGTGGAAGAGCATTCCCTTCGACCAGTTCATCGCGGAAGTCTCCCAAGGGGGTGAGCTGTTCTCGTCGGCTGGCGACACGCGCGATTATCCCGGGTTTAAGGATGTCATAGTGCTCAAGGACGCGGCCCTTAGCAAGAACATGGCCGAAGATGCCAAGAAGGTCGGCAAGGGCGACATGAGCGTCCGGGACTTCAAGGCCAAATACATCCAGCATTTGGATGCTCTAATCGACCCCGATCATCCGGATTTCGGACCGAAGAACAACCAGTTCGTTTTCATGGCGGGCCGCATCCAGCCCGGCCGCGCGGAACTCATGCAGTGGTTCACCAACAAGGCGGCCGGATCCGTGAACGCTTACGAGCACACCACCATTTGCGAACAGTCGCACCATCGGGCCTACGCCATGATGACCGGCGGCAAGACCGGGCATATGAAACCGGACTTGATGAATTGTGAATTCGTCCTGTTTTGGGGCACGGGAGCTTTTTCCGCTAACTTTGGCATGACCAACATGGCCGAGAAGGTGACTTCGGGCAAGCTGGAGCGCGGCATGAAAACGGCCGTGGTCGACCCGAGGCTCTCCAACGACGCGGCCCACGCCGACTGGTGGCTGCCGGTCAAGCCTTCCGAGAACCTGGCGCTGGCCATGGCCATGATCCGCTGGATTATCGAAAACCGCCGTTTCGACCAGCGCTACCTTGAAAATGCCAACAAGGCCGCAGCGCTCGCCGACGGGGAGCCAACCTGGAGCAATGCCGCCTATCTGGTCAAGATCGTTGACGGCCATCCTCTGGAACTCCTCAAGGCTTCGGAAGCCGGCGTGGGCAGTGAGAAGGAATTCGTAGTGAGTCGCGGAGAGAAGCTTTTGCCCGTGGATCCTGCCAATGAAGCATCAGTAGTGGAAGGGGACCTGTTCATCAAGACCACGGCTGGACCCTTCGAGGTCAAGAGCGCTTTCCAGCTCCTCACCGAGGAGGCGTTCTCCAAGTCGTTGCAGGAATATGCCGACCAGTGCGGGGTTGAGCTCCTAACCATTATCGAAGTGGCACGGGAGCTGACCTCTCATGGCAAGCGGGCCGCCGTGGAGATGTACCGGGGACCGGTGCAGAACCCGGACGGTTACTACGCTGGATGTGCCATTATCACCCTGAACCTCCTGCTGGGAAATGCCGACTACGTCGGAGGGTTGATCCTGGGGGGAGGAGAATGGAAATCGTTCGGGGTAACTTCAAGTCCTTATGATTTCTCCAAGATGTTTCCCGGAAGCCTTACAAGTTTCGGGGTAAAGGTCACAAGAGAGGGAACTCGCTACGAGGATTCTACCCTGTTCAAGGAGCACGGGTATCCGGCCAAAAGGCCATGGTATCCTTTTACCGGCAATGTCTATCAGGAAATCCTGCCGTCCTTCGCCACAGGGTACCCCTATTCCGGCAAGATCCTGTTTCTGCACATGGGTACACCCGCCCTGTCCATTCCCGGAGGCAACCAGCAGATCATCCGGATGCTCAAGGACCCTGACAAGGTGCCTTTGTTCATCGCCTCGGATATCGTCATTGGCGAAACTTCCATGTATGCAGACTATATCATGCCCGACCTGACTTACCTGGAGCGTTGGGGAACCCCCGGCTCGACCCCGGATGTGCCAACTCGGCTGAGCAAGGTGCGCCAGCCCGCAGCAATCCCCCTGACCGAAGATGTCACGGTCGACGGCGAGAAAATGCCCTTGTGCATGGAGGCTTTCCTCATCGCCGTGGCCAAACAGCTCAATCTCCCCGGATTCGGTAAGAACGCTTTTGGCCAGGGGATGGACTTTGACCGGCCCGAGGATTGGTATCTGAAGCTCATGGCCAATCAGGCTTACGGAAACAATGAAAAAGACGCAGTGCCCGATGCCGAGGACCATGAGATCGAGCTCTTCAGACATGCGAGGCGGCATCTTCCCAAATCGGTCTTCGATGAGGCGCGTTGGAAGAAGGCACTCAGGTCTGAGACGGAGTGGCGCAAGACGATCTATGTCCTCAACCGGGGCGGGCGGTTCGACGGCTACGGGAAGGCGTATGGTGCCAAGAGCATGTCCTATAATACTTTCGGGGGGATGTTTCATCTCTTCGTTGAACAGGTGGCCAAACAGAAGAACAGCCTCAGCGGCCGGCACTTCAGCGGCCTTCCCGTGGCACAGGGCGAGTGCGACGCGACAGGCAGCCCGCTGGTGCACCGGGACGGCTATCCGCTCAGGCTGTTCACCTTTAAAGAGCCGTTCGGCGGTCAGTCCCGCACCATTTCAAATTACTGGAGCAACATCGCGCTTCAGCCGGAGAACAAAATCTGGCTCAACAGCGAGGACGCCCAGCGCCTCGGCCTGAAGCCCGATCAGCGGGTGCGCATGGTCTCCCAGGTTAATCCGGAAGGCAAGCTCGATCTTATGGATGGTGAGAAGCGGGTCCTGGACATGATCGCGCGGGTGGAGGTAAAGGAAGGCATTCGTCCCGGGACCGCTGCTGCGTCATGGCACTACGGACACTGGGCCTATGGCTCCCACGATGTGGTAGTGGACGGACACCTGATCAAGGGCGATAAGCGGCGAGCCGGAGGCATCTGCCCCAACCACTTGATGCAGGTGGACCCTGTGGTCAAGGACGTGTGCATTACGGATCCCATTGGCGGCAGCGCTTCGTTCAGCAGCACCATGGTGAACCTCTTGCCGATAACCGAATAGGCCTGCAACTCCGGGCAAAAGGAGACCGGAGTATCGACCTCCTTTTGCTCCAGGTCATACGATTATGCAAATCATACGGCAGCTTAAAAGGGAGTTCCTCGGCCTGACTGGCATACTGGTGGCCTTTGTGGCTTTAGCGGTTTTTATGGGGTGGCTTCCGGCCCAGGCCGGGCAACCATCGTCTCAGGGAAAGGTGCTGCATCTCGATGCCCGCGGCCTTGATCTCCTGCTGCAGTTCGATCCCAATTTGCTTCTCATTGACGTTCGCGCACCGGATGAGTTGACCGGTCCCCTGGGCAAGATTCCTCAGTCTCGGAACGTGTCCATGCAAGAGCTTGTGAAGAATCCCGAGCAGTTTCCGCGGGACAAGACCCTGGTGCTCATTTGCCACAACGGGAATAGAAGTTTGAAGGCGGCCGATCTTCTAGCCGAGCACGGCTATGTGGTCTATTCAGTGGACGAAGGAATGCAATCCTGGCGCAAACTGCATCCGCCGGCACCGGCAGCCACGGAAGGGGCGCCGGAAAAAGAGCCCGGTACCCCCAGCCACACACCGGACACGGGGAAGCCCACACCGCGAGAAAATAAGGGTCAGCATGCTCCTGAGAAATTCTTCGACAGCAACATGGGCTGCTGACGGCGGCAGAAGGGATATCAAGGCTGATGCGGTTTATTTGAGCGCGAACTCAATTCCTAATATATACACCATGAACACCGCGCTCATGAATTCCATTGCCGGCAGCGTTACTTTCCACAGAACTATGTCAAGCTATTGAAGGTTTGATGCCCAAGGAGTAAGGTTTCACTTTTCAGCCGGCCATTTTGAGTCTTTCTTGACCGGCACCGATAAAATGCCCTACTCGGAAAAAACGTGGGGTTTATTTGCTGTAACTATTTCTGTTCCGTGCAGCCGATTAAGGAGGAAGAAACTTTTATTCTTTCTGTATATTCTCTTCACATGCATAAACTGCGCATCCTCTAAAAGAGGTTTCATGAAGACGGGCCTGCATGCACCTGAAGCAAAACTCAAAAGACCTCTTTCGTACAAAACTTCATATAGGGTCTTTTTCTTCTTATCCTTGCTCATATTTACCAAAACAAGTGTCCCCCCTGGTTTTAACACCCTCTTGAATTCGCAAATAATCTCCGGCATGTCGGAGGTGTGGATCAAGTCAAACATATAGGCATTATAAACAACATCAAACATTCCTTCAGGGAAAGGTAAATGTTTAGCATCTCCCACTTTAAAAGCGACTCGGCCAAGCAAATCATATTTGTGCAATTTCTTTTGTGCTCTTTCCATCATTTCTCTTGTAAGATCAATTGCATAAAATTTACTTTCTCCTCTCAAACGTTTTGCTATCTCAACAGTAGCTCTGCCGGTACCACAAGCCACTTCCAGTACAGAATCATAATTCTCAAATCCAACCACGCGAATTGCTTCTTCATGATGCGCAGGTTCGTGGTCTGTAAAAAAATCATAAATCCATGCCAAATGCCGGTAGAGTTCGGATATTTTGTTTTGATATTGAGGCGTTTTTATTATCTTAAATCCGTCCCCTACCTCCATTAACGTATTAATGGATTCAACATTTTTCATTATTATCTCCTGTCCAAAGCACTCAAGAAAACTGGCAGGACCTTTGCGGCCTACCGTACGGGGACTGGCCTTCTGGACGGCTTCAAACATCGTATCACCAATGGCCCCGCGTAATACCAAGTTGCGTTCAAGAAAGTATCAAGTGATGTTTTTCAAAAGCGCGGGGAGCTACGCCCCCCACACCCCCTCGCCGCTACGCGGCTCCGTGTTGCGCTTCGGCGGCGGCCTGCGGCTAGCCGCCGATAGCGCCGAGCGCTCGGCCACACGCGCTTGCGCGTGTGCGCCGAAATCCTGGCGGGCGCGGGGGAAGCTTTCCCCCGCTCAGTTTCGGGTTATTAGGGGATCTATGAACGCAACTTGGTATAAGGTCTCATAAACAAAATCCTCATGAGGCAACGTATACTGAGTTGGGCCTCACATATTGCGGCATTACCGGCGACCAGGCATCAATGGCTTTTACGTGTTTATCACGCGTAAACACGGCATGTGATATGTTTGATGGAATCGCAATGACCTCACCTTTTTTCACACAGAACGTCTCATCGTCGAGTTCAAAAAACAATTCGCCTTCTAAGACCATCGTAATTTGTTCGCTTTCATGATTATGCCGATCGAATCGACAATGAGGCTCAACCTCGAAAAAGGTCAGTAAGGTCTTCTCCAGCGCGATGCCCCACATTTTGGCCCCTGGTACATCCGATTTTAGGGTCAGGGTTTCACACGGGAAATAAATTGCCCGGTCTCTCAGTTGCATTCCCATGCACACAGCTGAATCCGGACAAAGGGTTTTGAATTCGACGGATGCTTGCAGAGGAGCGGGGGCAAGGTTTCTGTCCACCTTGTGAAACCCGCGTTTCGCAAAAAAGCCGTCAGCTGTGGTCGTCAAAAGAAAGAGTTCATTTATGTTCCGGGTGTGAGCGTGGGCGATTGCTCTTGAGCAGAGATCCTTCCCGATCCCCTTCCCACGAACCTCAGGCAACACTGCCAACGAGCGAAGCAAACCAATACCGTCGTAGGCCTCTAACCCGACAACACCGATTATCCCACCCGTAGATTTAGCGAGTATAAAGTCTTTCAGATGGGAAATTATCCCATCGGTTGGCAATTGAGATTTGAACAACAACTGTTTTATGTCGTTTTCATCCCTTAACGCAGCAAATGTGTAGGTGATTTCTTTCATATCGACTGCCGTTATTTATTGGCCCAACAAGTTATTGCGGAGTTTCTGTGTAAATCCGCAGTTGGGAAGGTTTTCCGTTCCTCCTAACACTACTACGTTAAGTCATCACGCAAACCTTTACACATAGCTGTAGGGTGGGTACGGTTTCATCGTGCCCACCATTTCGCGGTGGGCAACACTTGGCGTTTGCCCACCCTACGGTACTTGACGAAGTAGTGCTAACCGGTCAGCTCGGCTTCACTGCGCTTATCTTAATGCTGGCAACCGATCCTGATATCTCTTTTGCATGACCTGAAATAATGCCGGCATCAGAATAGATTGCCTTGGCTACCGGATCGTTTACGGCCAGTTCGACAGGGTAGACATCTTCACCGGCCACTTTCAAATCACGGAAACCTGCAGCCGTTATGGCTGCAAGATACTCATCTTTCATCACGGCTCCTGCAATACAGCCGACATATGCTTCAACAGACTGCCTGACGGTTTCGGGCAAGGGTTTCAGCAAAACGAGATCGGAAACCATCAGCCGGCCGCCTGGTTTCAACACTCGAAAAGCTTCTTTGAAGACCTTCCCTTTTTCAGGCGAGAGATTGATAACACAGTTTGAAATGATGAGATCCACTTCGCTACCGGAAACAGGCAGGTTCTCGATCTCGCCCAACCTGAACTCGACGTTTTGGAAACCGCCCTTCACCGCGTTTGCTTTTGCCTTCTCTATCATCTCAGGAGTCATGTCTACCCCGATGACCTTCCCCGCTGATCCGACCTTGGGAGCAGCCAGAAAAGCATCGAACCCGGCTCCGGAGCCAAGGTCAAGCACAACGTCGCCTTCCTTCAGCGACGCGAGTGCAACGGGATTGCCGCATCCGAGCCCAAGATTTGCCCCCTCGGGTACCGAATTCAAGTCCATGTCGCAGTAGCCCACTTTTTTGCTTTTGTCCTCCACATCCGAGCTTCCGCAGCAGGACTTCCCTGTCCCGCAGCACGGCATGTTATGCAGGGCGGCTTTAGCGTAGCGTGATTTAACGATCTCTTTGATTTTGTCGGCTTTCATGGTCATTATCCCGTGATCATATCCAAGGATGAGACTCATTCCGAACTTATTCACAGCAAGCTTTAGCTTTGCTTGCGGACCCGATCTTTTCGCAGACCTCCCCATACTGTGCAAAGACTCTTGCTGCGGAAACGAACATAACTATGGACTGAATCGCTCCAAGTTCCTCATCCGATACTCCCTTTTCCCTGGCAACCCCAGAGAGCATCTCCATTCAGGGATAGCACCCGACGGCCATTGCCGCTCCCATTTGGATCATGAAAGTCGTCTTGGGATCTATGATTCCATTGTCGACGACTGCATTGCGAAAATCGGCAAAACTTTGATTCACCTGCTGTGGCATCATGGTCTTCTCCTGCTTTGGCATCGTGGTTTTCTCCTTCTTTGTGAATATCGCAGGACTGCCCCGCTGCTCATTCCAGGCTGATGCTTTTCAGCACGGGACCAAGAAATTCCTTCACCCGGTCAGCCAAGGCGTCCGCTTTAATCAGCGTAAAACAGCAAACCTCTCCGTCCTTGTACCAACTGATAAGGGCCAGCTTGTCTCCAGCGCGGATTTTCGCCCTTTCGCGCAACTCCTTGGGCAGCACCATCTGTCCCCTCTCATCAACCGTGATGAGCGATTCCACCTTGCAGCAAGCTTGTTTGCCCTCCGGAGTACAGCAGGATTGATTTTGTTCCTCTTTCGCCATCGCGTCGTCCTTCTTCAATATTGACTGATTTATCAGAATAATCTGATTATTCAGATTTAACAGCAAAATCCCTCCGTTTGTCAAGCTCTAAATTCTCATTCTTGAAAATTTAAAGAAATCATAACCGCTTGGTAACGCAATTCCTGCTCGGAGGCTTTATCTCTTAGATTTTGGCGGCAAGTCTTTAAGAACGCGGACGACGCACGGTCCGACCTGCAAGCCCCTCTCTTTGAGGATGAGATGGAAAGATTCCAGCCAAGAAGACCGAAATACAAGAGGCTGCGATATCCCGCCCCCAATTAATCAATTAAGGGCAGGATAACTGATGACCCTATTGAAAGTACTTTGCAACCACCTGCGCAGCAATTTTCTCAGCATTGGCAACGATCTGTAAGTCGGGTATCTCGTTCACTCCGAAAAGGTCCTGGTCGTATTCGAAAAGCTTATCGGTGAACACCACTTCGGGTTCAAGGCCTGGGAAGGCCCCTTCTGTCAGCCGTTTGCCGCAGGCCATTGCGCACCCATCCAGAACTAAGACCCTGTTAGCCTTTTGCACTAGATCCCTCATGCCTCCGGTCTCCTCCAGCAAACCGCCATGGCATATGCGCGTTGCTCTATTGGGAACAAGCTTGTGAGCAATAAGGTTTGCCGCTCTCCTTGCGGTCTCGCCTTTGAGGCACATACCTTCACAACATATCACCGCATCTTTCGGTGGAAAGGATGACTGTTTTTGAGCATAACGGAGCCCTGCTGCACAAGAATGCTCGGCCAGTTGGATCTCGATTGTTTTAGCCATTGTTCTTCTCCTTTGGAGAGCTAGCCTGCCCGGCTCAGATGCGTATCACTCATTTCGGGGCATCATGGCCCGGCTCTTCAGCCGGACTTAGTTTTTCAGTCTGATCCGAACAGCACTCCTGCATCATCTCAGTCATCGTTTCCGCACAGGGACAGCAGGAACCGCCTTTTTTCGACATCATGTCCCGCATCATCTCATGCATTTTGCCAAAGCAACCTGAGGGCATCTTGCTTCGATCGGTATTTTGATCTGCCATTGAAATCACCTCCTCCCGCTCTTTTTGGATTTCAGCACCCCTTTGTGTGTTAGGGCTTCTCTATTCGTCATAAAGACGTAAAGGAGTGGAGGAAGGTTACAAACTCGAGAGAGGAAAATGAGAACGGCCCCATAATGGAGCCGTTTCGATGCTTAATTTTCATGGAAAGCAGTACGAGTCATTCCTTGCTGTTATCTACCGGCTCGCACACCAGCACGCTTCTTTCATCGACTTCGAAGGTACATTTCTTTTCGAGCAGCGCCCGCAGTTCCTTCCTCGCGCGGTGCAGTCTCACCTTTACGTTCTCAACGGTGGTGTCCAGTATCTCGGCAATCTCGCGGTGGCTGAGTTCGGCTATGTCAAACAGCCTGATAATATTTTGAGAGGATTCGGGAAGAAGCTTGACCACGTCCTGAACGCACGAACTCATTTCGCTCTGTTCGAGTCTCTTCTGAACGATAGCTTCTTTGAACACGTCTTTTGCTTCATCCAGCTTACATTCATTCCACGAAGTTCTCTTCAGGCTTCGAAAATGATCCTGGCAGAGATTGTGAGCAATACGAAATACCCATGAACCCAATTTGGAAATATCCTTCAGAGTATCGAGGTTCTTCCGGACTCTAATGAAAGTTTCCTGGGTAAGATCGTCTGCCACCCACTCGTCCCGCAACGAGGCGGCAATGAATCTTCTTACCCTGTCATAGTATTTATCGTAGACTTCGAAGAACTCCATTGGGTTCTCATCCTCCCACAATCATCTGCAGCACGGATGATCCGATTTCCCGCTGTCTTCCTTCTCGGAATCCCAATCCTGGCCGGTTATATCCATGATGCTGTTTTTCATTATTATGCCAACGCCGGTTTTTATTTTGCAGGCGACCTCAACGCTTCTTCGCACCTCTTCAAAGGGTATTCCTGCTGCTGAAGCTTTCTTGAAATAGTAGTCAAAGCAGGGGATACAGTTTGCTGCGGTGGCTGCGCCAAGGCATATCAACAGCTCGGTCTTCTCGTCCATAAAACCATCTCCTTCAAAAGGAATTAAACGGTCATTTTGCAGCAATCACCGACAAGACGAAAATGGCAGTCGAAAGGTTACAGGATAGCAGAATAAAAGAATTGGTTGATCTGAAAAAGAGGGGAAGCTCTTACCTAAGCCAGTGCTATCCCGCCCCGAATTGATGAACTGGGGGCGGGACAGCAGATGAAACTATTGGAAGTGCTATGAGGCCGCCCGAGCCGGTTTAAGTGCCGGCGCATCAGTACGCACCAGCCTCTCCACTATTTGCGCTCGATAAATGTCCCTACCCCAAGGTATTCTTTGACTACCGCCTTCAATTCTCCTTTTCGATCGAGGAATTTTTCCTTCATTCCCCGGAGCCATTCCGCGTGGCGGTTTACATCATCTTTGCTCAAAAAAAGAGGATGTTCTCCCGATTCGATGTGGAACCGGAGCGATTCGCTTTTCCATTCCCAGGGGCCCGAACCGGAACAAAGCATGCACCTGGCTCTCCCGTCCGGCATGAATCTGAAAGTGTCACCGCCGCAAAGTGGGCAGACCGGCCCGACAGGGCTGACTCGCCTGGCCGGATCCAATATGGCCAGGGCAAGCTCTTCAGCGATTTCTCTGTTCTCCGAAGAGAGCAGAGTCTCCCCTGGAAGCGCCCCGTAAACCACGGCGGACCCGCGCAGATCGCCAAGCGTCACCTTGATAAAGCTCTCCACGTCGCACTTGGTGCTCCCCTCCATGCCTTCAATCCCGGCGATCGCAACTCCCACCGCAGGTTTTCCCCATAGCCGGTCGACAAAGGCATATAGCTGAAGTCCACGGTCCAGGAATCTTTTGAGGCTCCCGTTTGCCGACAGAAAGTATACAGGGGCCGCCACCACGTATGCGTCAGCTTCGCCAAGAGCATCCACCACTGTGAGGAAGTCATCCTGTTGAGGGCACCTCATCTGATCGAAAAGGCACTGGTAGCAGGCACGACAGGGTTTTATGTCGAGTTGGGCAAGACGCGCCAGCCGCAGTTCCCAGCCCTCTCCCAGTTGCTTGAAAATCTCTTTTATGAAAAGTTCGCAGTTTCCGAGTTTCCTTGGTGAAGCGGAGATTCCGAGAAGAGTTCTTCCCATTTTGTTGCACTCCTGAAAGAGCGGAAAGAGGTTGCATACACAAACAAAAGAGCTAACCGGAGGGGCTAGAACCGGTTAGCTCTTGAGGAGGAAAGAGTTGGTTTCTCTTTGTCATATAGATAGAGCAATATGCGTGCCATGGCCTTGATTTTCCATTTTACTTGATATTACAAACACTTGCTCTAGAAGTACATTTTTGTAACCACGCCATAATCACGCCATTTTTCTACCAAATCACGCCCTAATCGCGCCACGCATACAAGCTAACCCCGTAGAATAGACTCCAACTCGGATGCGCTCCGGACAGGATTTCGACAACTGAAGTTCTCGCATACATATGCAGCGGGACCGTTTCCCCCTGAAGGCACCGGCCCGGTAAAAGGCGCAATTTTTGATAAATCCTCTCCGTGTTTTCCACTCTCTTTTAGCATCAGCACCCGGTTTGGGCAGTAGAGCCGGTGAGCGGTCTCTATCATCTGCCTTGTCCCTGGGAGTGATAAATCTCCGGCGATGAGTATTTCACGCGTAGGACCCAGCAAGAAATCGAGCGCTTGCATGAATTGCGTGTAAGCGGCAGGCAGAGAGACGACCTGTCTTGAAAATGATGTCATGAGCAAATCCGCCTGTTTTTCGAATTCGGGGTTGCCGGTCATCCTGCCGAGCCTCAGCAGGTTCATCGCCGCAACGGAATTGCTTGAAGGCAGCGCCCCATCATAAATTATCTTCTCCCTTACGATCATTTCCTCACCGTCGGTTCCCACGTAATAGAACCCCCCATCGGGGTCCCCGAAGATCCTGGACATATCTTCCTGAAGTCTAACCGCTTCGCTGAGATAGGCTACATCGAAAGTGGTTTCGTAGAGTTCAAGAAGACCCCAGATCAGAAATGCGTAATCGTCCGCATACCCCGGATTGGCGACCTCACCCTGCCGGTATCTGCGATAGAGCCGCCTCGTTTCGGTCTGCATTCTTTGCAGGATGAAGCTCACCGCTCCAGCCGCCGTCCGGGCATAGGAGCTGTCTCCCAACGCCTGCGCTCCTCTGGCGAGCGCCGCTATCATCAGTCCGTTCCATGTGACCAGGATTTTATCGTCCTTTAATGGATGCACCCGCTTTTCGCGGGCATCGAGGAGCCTTTTGCGACCATCCTCGAGAAGCTTCTCCAATTCCGCAAGACCCATTCCCAAGGCCCCTGCGAGAATCTCAAAAGACTTCGGAATGTGCGGGATACTCATCCCATCTTCGAAATTTCCCTGAGGGGTGATGCCGTATGCGAGGCAAAAAATTTCTCCGGCATCTTTACCGAGGATGTTTGCCACCTGCCCCGGTGTCCAGGTGTAGAAAATCCCTTCTTTTCCTTCGCTGTCCGCGTCTTGAGCGCAGTAAAAACCTCCTTCAGGACTTAGCATCTCGCGAGTTGCGTAGTCGAAGATTTCCTTTATCACTTTTGCGTACCGCGCTTCGCCGGTTGCCAGAAAAGCGTCGGTATAGGCGAGCGCGAGCAGAGCCTGATCATAGAGCATTTTCTCGAAATGCGGCACCAGCCATTTATCGTCGACCGAATACCTGTGAAAACCGAAGCCGATCTGGTCGAATATCCCGCCCGAGCGCATGGACAAGAGCGTTTTTTCGACCATTTGAAATGCATTGGACCCGGGATTTCGGCTGTTCCATCGCGTAAGGAAAGTGAGATTATGAGGGTTCGGGAACTTAGGGGCGCTCGCGAATCCGCCCCACACAGGATCAAACGATCGGGCCAATTCGCGCCAGGTTCTCTCCAGCAGCTCTAAACCGGGAAGCCGGTCTGGCTGTTGCGGCCTCTTCAGCTCAATGGCCCGGGTTATTTCTTTGCTTATCATGCCAAGCTGTTCACGCTCACCGGTCCAGAGTTCAGAAATTTTACCGGCTATTTCCATCAAACCCGGCATTCCCATCCGAGCATTTTTGGGGAAATAGGTCCCGGCGAAAAAAGGTTTCCTGTCCGGACCCATAAAAATGGACAACGGCCACCCTCCTCCACCAGTTGTCGCCCTGCACACGGTCATATAAACCTGGTCGATGTCCGGCCGCTCCTCGCGGTCCACTTTTATCGATACGAAGCTCCGGTTGAGCAGGCCCGCAACTTCCTCATCCTCGAAAGATTCGCGCTCCATCACGTGACACCAGTGACAGGTGGAGTATCCCACTGAGAGGAAAATGGGCTTGTCTTCCCGGCTCGCCTTCAGAAAAGCCTCCTCTCCCCACGGATACCACTCAACCGGGTTGTGAGCGTGCTGCAAAAGATAGGGGCTCTTTTCCCCCACAAGATGATTAGGCATTCCGGCTCCTTCCAAATAAAGAAAACAAAGCCACGCTGGTATATTCCGCAAGATAAGTTGTGGACTCTCATTTGATAAGCATTAGCAGAAGTGATTTCGATGGGGGCGCTGAATGTCCTTTTGCCCTGGACCGGCTATTCCCAATAATTCTCGCATTTTGTTTGACTTTAAGATGTCGTTATAGAAAAATGAGACTCCTAATAATTGCAAAAGCACTAAATCTATCATCTTATTTACATGGCCCGGCAGACAACATTTCTCGTCGAAGTGTTAAAATGACAGGGCCGCTCACGAGCCGCTTGGGGCAGTTTTAAATAGCACGGTTGAGGTGCTGGTATGCTGCAAAAGAGCTCAAGAGACCTTTCGAATCCCTGGAAAATTATCTCGCAGTTCCTCCTCAAATCTCCGACCCATTTGATACCTACCAATAAAGATTGGTTTCTTCGAAAAGAAAAGCAGATATGTCCCCGGGACCGGGAGATGCAGATAGCCTGGGGATGCGGCCGGAGACCAGCACGGCAGAATCGCCTGTGGCGCGGAATTTCCCGGCAGCGGAATCGGGCTTGCGAGCGTCCGGCGCATGATCAACCGGCACGGCGGAAACGTCTGGGCGGAGGCCGCAGTGGAAAAGGGAGCAACATTTTAATTCGAACTTTAGGAGAACTTATGGACAACATGGTCGTCCTCTTAGCCGAAGACAACCACAGCGGTATCGATTTCACTTTACATGCATCGGTTTATGCCGGCCGGTGCTGAACGTACGCCCACCGGCCGATTGATGCCTCAAAACCTATACGGCGGGAAATCATGAACAATTTTCTCAGAGTTTTGCTAATCGAGGATTCCGAGACCGATGCGGACCTGATTCTCAGCACCCTGGAGCGCGCAGGATACGCTGCCGTCGGCGAACGGGTGGAAAATGCCGCTGAAATGGATGAAGCCATCGAGAAGCAACACTGGGATATCGTGATTTCGGACTTAAGAACGCCTCAGTTCGACGCATTTGCCGCACTGCGTCTCCTGCAGCAGAAAGATTGCGACATCCCTTTCATCGTATTCTCCGGCAGTATCGCAGAAGATACCGCCGTATCGGTGCTGAAAGCCGGTGTTCACGATTATGTTACGAAAGACAGCCTGGGGCGTCTGGTACCGGCAGTGCGCAGGGAACTGGCAGACTCCGAGGTAAGGCGGAAAAACAAAATGGCCGAAGAAGCGCTGCGTGAGAGTGAAGAGCGCTATCGCAGCATCATTGAAAATATCCCGGACGTTTTTTACCGAACCGACGAACAGGGCATGATTATCATGGCCAGCCCCTCAGCAGCCAGATTACTCGGATTCGAATCCCTTGAGGAGATCCTTGGAAAACCTGCGGTAAGTTTATGGGCAGATCCGCAGGAGCATTCGGAAATGCTGCGGCGGCTCGATAAACACGGAATCATCAGGGACTTTGAAGCCGTTATCAAGAGAAAAGACGGTTCCCCCCGTTTCGTCTCGGTGACAAGCACATTCTGGAAAGATCGCAACGGGAGTATCGTCGGGGTCGAGGGACTGATTCGTGATATCACCGACCGCAAACAGGCCGAGGAAGAACGCATACGCATGGTGACGGCCATCGAGCAATCGGCCGAGGCAATACTTATAGTAGATACCAATTGGATTATTCATTATGTCAACGCGGCTTTCGAGAGCATGAGCGGCTATGACCGAAGGGAGGCCGTCGGCCGGCATATGGGTTTTCTCAAGAGCGGGACACACAATAAAGAGTTCTATCGAGATATAAAGCAGACGCTCTCAAAAGGCGCTGTCTGGTCGGGACGTTTAACGAACAGGAAAAAAGACGGCACCTTCTACGAAACGGAAGTCACCGGATCTCCGGTCCGCAACCAGGCCGGACAGATCATCAATTACGTGAGCGTTCACCGGGACATCACACGCCAGATAAAACTTGAAAACCATCTTCGCCAGGCTCAGAAAATGGAGGCCATTGGCACTCTGGCCGGAGGCATTGCTCACGATTTCAACAACATCCTCTCGGCCATCATAGGTTATACGGAGTTGGCCGTCCTCAAACTTCCGGATCGAAGCCCGGTCATTCGCGACCTGCAGCAGGTGCTCGATGCGGGCCGTCGCGCATCGGACCTGGTGAAGCAGATCCTGACTGTCAGCCGTCAGACCGAGCAGGGGAAAAAACCTGTCGAGGTCGCTTTGATCGTGAAAGAGGTGCTCAAACTGCTGCGGTCTTCGCTGCCCGCAACAATCCAAATTCAGCAGGAACTGCCGGCTGCCCGGCAACCCGCAATTGTCCTGGCCGACCCCACGGAGATCCATCAACTACTGATGAATCTGTGCACAAACTCGGCCCACGCAATGCGCACCAAAGGCGGTGTTTTATCCGTGAAATTGTCCGATATCGTTGTCGATACTGGATTTCTTTCCCAGCATCCCGACCTGAGAGCCGGGCGGTATGTGCGTATCACCGTGAGCGATACGGGGCACGGCATGGCTAAGGCCGTCATCCAGAGAATTTTCGATCCGTACTTCACCACGAAGGGACCCGGCGAGGGTACGGGACTCGGTCTTTCCGTAGTCCAGGGGATCGTTAACAGCTGCAACGGGCTGATCGTCGTCGATAGCACCCCTGGTAAGGGGACTGATTTTGATGTGTTTCTTCCCAAAATCGAAGAAAATATCCAGGTTGAAGCCCGAGCGGCAAGCGAGCTTCCCACCGGAACCGAGCGAATAGTTTTCGTTGACGATGAGGAAGCTCTTGCCCTGTTGGGACAGAAAATGCTGATTTCTCTCGGCTACGATGTCTCTATCAAAACGAATCCCCTGGAAGTCCTGGAGGCCTTTCGATCAGATCCTTACGGTTTGGATCTCTTGGTCACCGACATGACCATGCCGGGTCTTAGGGGCGATGAACTTGCAAAAGAACTTCTGGCCATCCGGCCGGATCTCCCGATCATTTTGTGCACGGGATTCAGTGAACTTATGAATGAAACCCTTGCCAGAAAAATAGGAATCGGCGAGTTTCTCATGAAACCTTTTACAAAGCAAAATCTCGCCAAGGCAGTTCGGAATTTGCTGGGGCGCAGAGGAAGAAAGCAATAGAGCAAAACATTATAAAAAGCCTTCATTCCCGGGCGGCTGCGCGGGAATGACAAAGCTTACACACGGCCTGGCAGGGTGATGAAAAGGTGAAGTCTACAGGGTTTTTCACCCTGATGTGGGAATGCCAATCCTTTTTAATCACCCTGCCAGACCCTGTTCGACCTCCGCTATCCGGCCGCTGGCTTCACGCGCTTGGTCTCAGGCCGATTTTCCCGAACCCGTAAACGTGCACTTAGCGAAATCAATTTTCTGATGGCAACCGGGGCAGTAGTGCTCCTTTTCAAACTCATCGGAGAATATCTCCTTTGTTTTGCCGCACTCCGGGCATTTGCATTCGAAAGATGACAGGTTCTTGAATCTTTCCCAGCCGGGACAAGCTTTGGGAGTGTCCATTTTTGCCTCCTCTTATGACAGAACAACTTTAGCCGGTTTCCCTGCTATTTCTCCTCCTCCAACTCCAGGTGACCCTTGATCCTGGTCCCACAACTGGGACATAAAATCTCCATTTCGTCTTCAGGGCCGATGTACTTCTCCTTAAGCTCCTCAGGCGGTATGAATGATACGTCTCCGCACGCGCACTGGGGACATTGCCCCCGGACCATCCGCCTCTTCTTCCTATCCATGTTCGTCCTCCGGTTCCAGTTATCGGGCTTTTCAAGTTCGGCCATCAGCGTGCCTCCATTTCAGGCCGCTTATAGTTGATGTACCCGATTATGCCGCCCCTGTCCATGAAATACACCCCCCAACATAGTTGCGCCTATTTCCCTTTGCCTATACCGGCCTTGGCGCATACCAGTTCTAAAAAAGCCTCAGCGTCCTCGATACCCCCCTCCTTGGAATACACGACCTTCATGCCGGTTGGTTTCTTCAACAGGACAAAAAAATAGGGGGTTCGAACCTCACCCAGTATTTTAAGAACGCTAAAATCTGCATCAGGGATGAGGGGAAACTTAACTTTGAAAAGATTCCTGAAAGCATTTATTTCGTATGAGGAATTTCCTGCGCCGATTGCAAGCACTTTGACGCGGGATTCTATCTCAGGGTTGGCCGAAATCGCCTGAAAGAGCCAATTAACAATGGGGGCCTCCTTTTGGCAAATGGGACAGTAAATACTGAAAATCTCAACGATCAATACCTTCGAATCGATCTGGGAGAGCAGAAACGGACCCCGATCGATTTTAAGATATTCGCGCTCCTGCATTTTGGGGGGGAGGGGTAGCTTGAGATCGGGAAACATGTCGCCTTCGGAAGGTGTGTTTTGAGCAAACGGCGTTGGAAGACGGTAACTCGATAGACACAGCAAAAAGAGCAGCATTGCGGGTATTCTCAACAACTTCATTCCCATAATCCCCACTATTCACTAATCACTATTCACTACTGCATTGTCAACTAAGTTCCTATAGGTAATGACCTACAATCCGTCATTCCGGCGCAGGCCGGAATCCAGCGTCTCTTCAGTTGGTTAACAGCACTGGACCCCGGCCTTCGCCGGGGTGACGATTCCTTGCAACATGTAATAACTTTGTTGACAATGTACTACTCACTATTCACTAATTTTTGAAAGCTCACTCGATCACAGTTTGCTTTTCCTCGCCCAGATCGAAGTTGTCAAAATCGGGGTAGTCCTGGTCGAGCGCCACTATGATGGGAATTTGTTTGCTGATCGGCCCCCAATATTGGATGGCCCCCGGACTGCTGAACAGGTCCTCTTCTGCCCATTTGTCCCGGTTTTGGGCAAATACCCTGAACGATGGGGATTCCAGTTCAACAAGAGACTTCTCGATTACAAATTCCTCTTTGCCCTTTCGCATCTCGACCGTGATCAGCCCTGTCAGCGGCAGACCCAGAACTCGCCCGCCCCTGTCAAAGTCGGTTATGGCTGCCATGTAGCCCGATTTTCCGGCAAGCACGAGAGAAGCGGCCGTCAAACCGAGCTGAAACGTAAACGCGGCGTCGAATCTGGTGGGTTTGGAGCTTCTGCCCTCATATCCAAAAAAATGGGACTGCGTTGACAGATCAGAGATGCGATAGCCGATTTTTTCGATCAACAGCTTTTCTGTCTCGATTTGCGAGACCTTCACGTTTCCATGATCGTCACGCTCCAGGATCAGCATCTGCTGAAGGTCGGACGGAAGCGAAGCCATTAACTGCGCCGATTCGGCCGTCAAATGCGACAAAAGGAACTCCCGCTTGTCTTCGATCGTTGGCAGGTCCGAAATGTGCCTCTCATAGTCGGCTAGCGCTTTATTCAACTCGGCGATCAGCCGCCTCATCTCCGGAATGAACTCCACCAGCCCCTCAGGCACGAGAATCACACCGTGGTTTAGCCCTTTATTGCGTCGCAGGGTGATAATTCGTACGATATAATCGACAATGCTGTCCAGGGACATGTTTTTCTTGGCGATTTCCTCCGAAATGAGCGTAATCGCGGGCTTGGTCTGCAGGGCCACTTCAAGGGTGATCTTGCTGGCTGTTCGCCCCATCAGTTTTACAAAATGGTAGTATTTCACGGCGGATGCGGCATCCTGGCACAGATTTCCCACCAGCTCGGAGAATATCTTCGTGGCTGTATCGAAGCCGAATGAAATGGGTAGATACTTCCCGGCCGCCAAATCACCATCGATCGTCTTAGGGATTCCGATCACGCTGCAATCGATCCCCTCGGTCTCCAGATACTCCGCTATGAATGCCGCATTCGTGTTGGAATCGTCGCCTCCTATTATCACCAGACCATCGAGCCTGTTTTCGACAATCATCTGCCTGACTTTTTCGAACTGCTCAGGGCTCTTGATCTTCGTCCTGTCAGTCCCGAGAAAATCGAACCCGCCAGTGTTGATAATGGACTTGATGTCTTCTTTGTGTATCTCGAAGCAGTCCCCTTTTAGCAGGCCTTTGGGCCCCTTTTTAATCCCTACCAGGGTGTTATCGTCTCCCAGGGCAGCCAAAAGACCGGCGATCACGTCGTGGCCCCCCGCCGCCGGACCGCCGGAAAAGAGCACAGCGACTCTTTTCCCCTTGACCCGGAAGGACTCATCTGCGGCGACGGCCTCCAAAATGATGCTTCTGCTCTGTGAGATCGTCTTCGCAAAGACCTCGGCGATTCTGTCGGGTCGCTTGCAAATAAGGCTCATGCCGGTTTCTTTGAAAGCCGCAGGCCTTATTTTGCCGTCTTTTCCAAGAAAAACGGAGCTCACGGGAATAGGAAGCTTTCGAATTCTTTCTTCAAGAGGGGAATGTTTTCCGGCCGACTGGCTAACTTTGGAGAATAAATCCATGGTTGTTCCCTTCATCTGTTTTTGTCACAATCTAGTCCAATTATTGGAAATAGCTTTTACAAAATTTGTGAGGATTCCTCAAAAAAATAATAACAGCTCCCAGCAAGGACAACCCATGGGCAGGGATGTCTATGGCGCCAAAAGGCCACCCGCTGCCGGCCCACCGTGACTGAAAGGCGCAGTCCAATGTGGGCCGGCGCGGGTTGTGCCGCGTAGCGCACTAATGTGCGCGTAGCGGCTTTTTATTGGTTTCTATTGGGTTAATTACCTTATTTATAGTCTATCTCAAAAGGCCTAGTGCCGCTCAAAATCGAAACGTCTTCGCTTGCGAACCGTATACCGGTCTGCTATTGCTTAATCCTGCCTTTGGCGGGACTGAACTAACCACGGAGGAATAATCATGTTAAAGGACCAAAGCATCGGGTTCATAGGCGGGGGTAACATGGGGGAGGCGTTAATCAGCGGTCTGATCGCCGCTTCGCTGTTTCCTGCCGAAAAAGTTTTCGCTTACGACGTAATTGCGTCCCGTATTCAATACCTGGAAAAGGAATTCGGAATAAAGGGACGCCGCAGCATCGGCGAGCTTGCCGAATCGTGCAGCATTATCGTGCTTGCCGTAAAACCCCAGGTAATCTCTCATGTGTTGGATACGCTACGTTCACACCTGTCTCACAAGCCGCTCGTCATATCCATTGCTGCCGGGATTGCGCTTTCAATCCTCGAGGGGCGTCTGCCCGACGAGACCCCGGTAGTCAGGGTCATGCCCAACACCCCTGCCCTTGTCCGGAAAGGGGCCTCGGCTCTTTCGCGTGGAAGAGCGGTTTCAACTGCGCACATGGAGATGAGCATCGCGCTTTTCCGAGCTGTGGGCAAAGCAGTCGAAGTCGAGGAGAAGCTGATGGATACCGTGACCGGTCTGAGCGGAAGCGGGCCGGCATATGTTCTGCTGGTAATCGAGGCCCTCATTGATGCTGGGGTCTTAATGGGACTGCCCAGGCAAACCGCGCGGGAATTGGTCATCCAGACGGTCATCGGGACTTCCATGATGCTCGAGAGCACAGCAAAGCACCCCGCAGAGCTGAAGGACATGATTACTTCCCCCGGGGGAACTACGATTCACGGGCTGCAAGTCCTTGAATCATATTCGGTAAGGGGTGCTTTGATGGATTGCGTGGAAGCAGCCTCACGCAGGTCGACCGAACTCGGGAAGAGCTAAATTGGTGTACAGTTTCTTGCATCACGAACACTGGATAGAAGGTGGCCGCGTGTCTATATTCTCTAAAGTTGACTTTCCGTCAGCTTGAGCTAGCGGTGCACAGGAGGTTTGCAGATGCTCCCCATAGAGTTGGATCACAAGGTTCTGAAAACTGTGCCGGTCCCTGCGTATAAATCGATGGACAGAGTATTTCAGACCCTGCAGACCTTATTGAGCCAAAATATCATACCCTATTTCAGAAACGACAGAGGGGTGAGCCTTGTACAGCTTGCAGACCTTCGTCAGTCTATTGTTTTCCGCCGCATGGAGGACGAGGGAAATAAAATATCGCTTCCGACGCTGCTTGTACGGCAAAAACGGAGCTGGACCATCCTGATACATGAGGGGCTGTTGGATTACCTGGCCCATATTCTTTCCTTTCGCTCAGAGTTCAAAGAGCCGGCTGGAGCCTCGAAAGAACGGGGGATGCTCAAATTCTTCGAGTTTCTTTTGAGACACCATTTCGAGCATCTCGTATTTCCCAACTCAAGCGAGCTTGACGTCATCCGCTCTGATATCGAGTTTGCGGCAGGCTGGGGGAAAAAGGACCCTAAAGATTACCAGGCTTTTCTGGAATTGCTGAGAAATCCGGTAAACGGTATAATCGGCAAGAATTATGTCGAGTTGCTGGACCGGACTCAACGCCTCGAGGATTTCGATTTCAGGCTCGGGCGAATAGTTGCAGCTTACGCCAGGCACCTTGCCGAATTACCCGCAAGCTTCCTCATGGGTCTTTTTCCGGACCTGGATTTGCAAATCAAGCTGAGAGTCCTGAGCCATACTTACCGCAACAGTCGCATCTCCGGACAGGCACTTTCAAAAAGAAAGGCAGATCTGAGGAAGGTCCTGCGGTTGTTTGCCACTACCATTAACCACGATTCAAGCGAAGGGATGGAGCTGTTCAAAACGTTCAGGAAACGCTGGGGGGCAGCCTCGCTTCTCAAAGAGATGGATATTTCGCCAAGTTTGGACCAGGAAAGAGCTCTTCCTCAACTTTTCGAGATTTTCAAAAAGAATCTGGAGGTATTCGTGGAACCAGAAGACATCATAAATCAACAGGGACCCCAGACAGTGTTCTCCGAACCCGGAACGGACCCTGCGCCCCCGCAGACCAAGAGTCTCAAAGAGCGCATCGATGACGCTCGAACCGACCCCGATATGCCGCAAGCAGTAACCGATCTGATTGAAAAGAATAAGCTGAATGCGGCCGGGCAAAGCGGCGCAAAGTACACGGAACTGATTGAGACCCTGCTCGCAATTCCCTGGGGGAAAATAAAAAAAATCCGGGTATCTCCGGACGAATTTGACGAGGGACTTAACCGTTCGCATTACGGTCTGAAAACACCAAAGGAGATAATATCGGATTTTTTTGCGAACCTGATCTGGCGATATCAGCATTTCAATGAATCTGAGAAAAAGCGCTGGCACAGGACCGGGAGCGCCCTTCTCTTTGTGGGTCCCCCTGGAGTGGGCAAGACTTCTCTGGCGATTTCCATCGCCCGCAATCTTGGCATTCCTTACCACAAGATTTCACTGGGCGGCATGAAGGACGAGGCAGACATCCGCGGCTACGGGTTTACCTATGAGGGCTCAAAACCGGGCCTCATTGTTCAGGGCCTGATAAAGATGGGCGTGATGAACGGGATGTTCATAATGGACGAGGCGGACAAAACTGAAAAGTTTGCAATCGCCACCCTGCTGGAGATACTCGACCCGGAGCAGAACCACCTTTTCCATGACAAGTACACCCAAAGCACCATCGATATAGACCTTTCGAACTGCCATTTCATACTGACGGCCAACACGGTCGATACGGTCCCGGCGGCGATTCTCGACCGCTGTGAGGTCATTTTTCTTGACAGGTACAGCGTGGACGAAAAAATCGCCATTGCCAGGGAGTTCCTGGTCGAGCGTATTCGGGAACGTTACATGATCGGACAGGATGAAATCCTCTTCGACCCCGAGGAGGAGAGCGAAATCCTGAGGCACCTTATCCGCGATTACACCTCGGAGGCGGGTGTACGCGACCTCGAACGTATAGTGCGCACACTTTTTCTCCGCACCCAGCGAAAAGAGATCATCGCCAAGGGTAAAAGCTCCGTAAAACTTGACCTTGCCAGGATACACAAATACCTCAATATGCCGAATCGCCAGCGCCTTATTAACGAAGATGACCGCATCGGAGAAATGATGGCCCTTGGGGTCAACATGGAGATGGGGGTCGGCGCCCTGATCCCGATTCAGGCAACCCCGGTGCGGACCGGCCATGATAGAAAAAATGGGTCCCAGTCCTACCTGAGTATGGTCCATACCACCGGAAATATCGAGCGCGTGATGGACGAGAGCCGAAAGGTCGCATCGACTGCCATCCTCCATCTCGCAGAACAACTGGGCATAGATGCGGCAGACATGTCCACGCCGGTGCACCTGCACTTTATGGGCGGATCGACCAAAAAGGACGGGCCTTCAGCCGGGGCCGCGATCGCCCTTGCGCTGGCTTCGCTTTTCGGAAATCGAAAAATCCGCCGCAACGTCGCCGCAACAGGTGAAATCGATACCCAGGGGAGGATTACGGGCATAGGCGGGATGGGAGTTAAACTGGAGACCGCCTATGCGGCGGGCTGCAAAACCCTGATTTTCCCGAGGGAGAACCTGACCGGAACCGAAGGCATAGACAGACTCCCCGACGCCCTGAAGCACGAACTCCAAATCCTGACTTACGACCAGTGGAAAGGCAGCCACGAACCCTTCGATTACTCTCGGCACGTGCTCCAGGTGGTCGCGGTTGACGATATTGTCCAGGCCTCTCATGTGGCTTTTATCGAACAGGAAGAAACCGATTCGCTGGACCGTCTTTTTGAGGAGCACGCCCAAGAAGCGCTGGCTGAGGCTGCCTTCGCAGGTGTCAAGGAACTGCGGGCAGTCTACCTGGATAACCCCCACGAGACCTATCCGGGACTGACTGGCGGAGATCTCTGCTCGGAAGGTCACGGATGCATTATCCTGGTCCGAAGTGATTTAAGAGAAGAAATTTTGAGCGAACTGGGCGAACTGCCCGCGAAAAGCGTCGTAAGGGAATTTGACCCGAAGACAGAGCGCATGGCAGACGTGCTGAGGGAAACAAAAATTGCCTACGAGGACCATTCCTCACCGCCGCTCAGGATATCGCTGATAGCCCCTCTGCCCTTTCTAAGAAAAGAGGCAATCCGTCCGGAAGACCTTGAACAAGATGCAGCTTTTGCGGGCCTTCGGATTTTCGCCAACTGCTGCACGGCGGAAAATGTGCCTGTCCGGGACTGCCGCACTATACTCGCCAGGTCGTTTTCCTTCCTGGTGAAGCTTAGCGGCGAATTGCTGGAAAGATGTCCCTTTCTCGATAAGAAGGATGGCATCTATGCACCAACGGTCGCATTCATCCCGGAGAAATACCGGCTCGACGGGCGCCGGGCCGAAGAAATCCTCGACCGCTGCATCTCGAAGTGGCTGAATATAGTTGAGAAAAGCCAAGAAGAACCGGAGGCCCCTGCGATCCAGCCTTGTATGAAACTGTAAGCGATTTATCACTAAAGGAGACCAAGCGTAATGAACGAAACTATTAGAACTCTTCTCGAGAGAAGAAGCATTCGTAAATTCAAGCCCGGGCAGATCAAGGCAGAGGAATTGAACGCCATCCTTGATGCTGGAAGGTATGCACCCAGCGGTGCAAACCAGCAATCAGCTCTTTTTGTTGTTATTCAGGATAAGGAAACCCTAAAAAAGCTGTCAGCTATGAATGCTGCTGTGCTGGGAAAGGATATGGATCCTTATTACGGTGCACCGACCGTCATTCTCGTTTTTGCAGATAAGAGCAAGATCGCACCGGTCGAGGACGCCAGTCTTGCACTTGGCAATATGTTCAATGCGGCTGCGTCTCTTGGCATCGGGTCCTGCTGGGTTCACCGCACAAAGCAGATGTTTGAAACGGATGAGGGCAAGGATCTATTGAGGAAGTGGGGTATTACCGGAGATTATATAGGCGTTGGTTCCTGCATTCTAGGCTATCCCGACGGCAAGCATCCAACGGCAGCCCCAAGAAAGGACAATTTCGTAATTAGGGTCTGATCGGCAGTACCCGTGCAACCTGTAGGCTTGTGTCAATGCGCGGTTCCTCGAGAAATGGGAGAAGGTATGGTAAAAGACGGGCAACTTCTGTCCGAATTCGACAAGGCATATCTTAGGACGGAAAAATCCGATTACTTTGAATCCCTTAAGCTGTTTGAAGAAATGTGGAAGGAAGGCCTTCAACTTGGGGTGCTTCCGCTGAAAGATCCCCTCGAGGGTATCGAAGTGGATATAAGGATCGCCAAGATATTAAATCATGTTTAACGAGCTTATCATCAGAATCTCACGTGCGCTCAAACGGAACAACCTGCCCTATATGATTATTGGTGGGCAGGCAGTACTGCTCTACGGCATGCCGAGAATGACCAAGGATATAGATATCACTCTCGGAGTAAATATCAATGAATTGGAGAGCGTCCTTAAAGCAGTCAAGGACATTGATCTCGATGTCATCCCGGAAGATTTCAGGGCTTTTGCGCAGAAAACATTCGTCCTTCCAACAAGAGATAGAACCACCGCCATAAGGGTTGATTTTATCTTTTCTTTCACCCCTTATGAGAGACAGGCTATCCAAAGGGCAAAGCCAATTTACTTTCAAGATGCTCCGGTCATGTTTGCGTCTGTTGAGGACCTGATCATCCACAAGGTCTTTGCCGGTAGGCCAAGAGACCTGGAAGATGTCCATTCGATAATCGTTAAGAATCCTGATTTTGACCGCGTGTACACTAGGAAGTGGTTGAGAGAATTCGACCGGTCGATGGAACCGGGCCAGCTTATTAGCGTCTTTGAAGATATTTTGAAGGCGGCAGGATAAGTCTGCGTCAATGCAGCAGCCCGATCAGTGAGCCTCTGCGAGGCGAGCGCCTCCGCAGCCTGCCGGGGTGCAGTTGTCCGCTGCCTGGTGTCCATCCGGAAACCCGGACGGAAACTGCCTCAAGACCGACATACCCAAGCTCCTAAGCCGTTATGGAAATGGACGAAATCACCCGATCTGATCTGTTTTGCCGCCTCTTGCATTGAGACAACCTTTTTCCTGTACTCCTCATTCAGGCGCATCTTGTTCCTCCTTAGGTCGGGATGATCAAACTCTTAAGATAATCGCCTCTCCCTGAGCCAAGCCCCCGCAGATGGCAGCCACACCATATCCCCCTCCACGGCGGTTCAGTTCATAGGCAACGTGCATGGTAATCCGGGCCGCACTCGCGCCCACCGGGTGGCCCACGGCGATGGCTCCGCCGTTAACGTTGGTTTTCTCCAGGATTTCCTGCCATTTCTTTTCGTCGCCTTTGGCAAGCAGTTTTGTCGATGTCAGGGTGACGGCGGCGAAGGCTTCATTGATCTCGATTATATCCATCTGGTCGATGGTCATCCCCGCCTTTTGCAGGACCTTTTCAATGGTGTAGGCCGGGATCTCCGCTATTCGCCTCGCATCTGTCGCTGAGCCGGCAACAGCCACGATTGTGGCCAGAGGCTTCAACCCTTTTTCTTCCGCTTTCTTTCTCGTCATAAAAAGGATCGCGCTGGAGCCGGCACTCAGTGGGGGTGCATTCCCTGCCGTGACCGTGGGACTCCCGTATATCGTAGGCAACTTGGCCAAAGCCTCTAAAGAAGTCTTCCTGGGTGATTCATCCCTGTCGATTACAATCGGCTCTCCTTTCTTTTGAGGGATGACGACAGCAATGATCTCTTCTCCGACCTTGAACTTGCCTTCGGCAAATGCCCTGGCATATTTCTGCTGACTTCCCAGCGCCCAGGCATCCTGCATCTCCCGTGTTACACCGTTCTCCACCGCGACCTCGCCTGCATCCTTGGAAACCGGTGCGAATCCCTTGGCCGTATAACCGAGCTCAAACATCATATCGATGAGATTGATATGGCCAATCCGTGTTCCTTTTCTGAGTCCCGGCGCCAGGTGGGGAGTACGGGGCATATTGTCGGAACCTACGGCAATAGCAATTTCCGCATCCCCTAATCTGATGGCGTTCACCCCCAGCCGGACGGCGGTAAGAGAAGAACAGCAGGCCCGATTGATGGTATTCGACATGTTTTCTCCGGGAAATCCGGCAAGGATACTGGCCTGTCGGGCCGGCACGTCCGTTGTCAGGGCGACTTCAGCAAGGACGGCGACACCGTAGTTGATCTCATCGACCTCTTCGGGCTTCACACCTACCCGCTGGATGACCTCCCTAAGAACGATCACCGCAAGGTCAATGCTGGAAATATCCGCCATAGCAGTGTCAAATTTGCTGAAAGGCGTTCTTACGGCGCTCACGATGACAATATCATCTTGTCCCATGGTATCGTTTCTCCTCTCCGATTATATGTCTTTCCGCCTTCACATTGGTTATCTGGCTGCCATTCTGATCGCTCCGTCCAGACGGATCACCTCACCATTGAGCATCGTGTTTTCAATGATATGGCGGGCCAGCATCGCAAATTCATCAGGACGTCCAAGGCGGGGCGGGAACGGAATCATCTTTCCGAGAGACTCTCGCACGTTTTCCGGTAGTTGGGCGAGAAGAGGCGTATCGAAAATCCCCGGAGCCACGGTCATGACCCGGATGCCGTATTCGGCACACTCACGGGCAATGGGAAGCGTCATACCGACAACGCCTGCTTTGGAAGCACTGTAAGCAGCCTGCCCGATCTGCCCGTCAAAGGCTGCAACCGAAGCAGTATTGATGATCACGCCCTTTTCACCTTCTTCGGTGGGAGTGTTCCTGATCATCTGCTCAACGGCAAGGCGGATAACATTGAAGGTTCCTACCAGGTTTATTTGCACCACCCTCGTGAAAAGGTCCAGGGGATACGGACCCCTTTTTGAGTGAACCTTTATGGCATCGCCCGTGCCCGCACAATTGATCACGATGTGAATGGCTCCAAAGGCGTCCATCGTTTTGCTGACGGCCGTACGGACCCCTTCTTCATCGGTTACGTCCGTCTTAACAAAAAGAACGCTCTTACCCAATTTTTCGGCGATCTCTTTTCCCCTGTCTGCTGCAAAATCAAAGATGGCGATCTTGGCGCCATGCTTCAATAAATCACGCACACACGCTTCTCCCAGCCCTGAAGCACCACCGGTAACTACCGCGACCCTGTCGTTTAGGTTCATCGTCTTACTCCTCTCATCCTTTATCCGGTATTCCAGCATCCGGCACCCGGTATCCCGCGCCATGATGCACCCGCAACCCTGGAGCTCACACGAGCCCCATTTTTTTTGCCACAATGAGCTTCATCACTTCGGTGGTGCCCGCAAAGATGGAAATGGGCCTCACATCGCGGGCAAACCCGCAGATCGGGTATTCCTCCATGTACCCGTAGCCCCCGTGGAGTTGAACACAGGTGTAAGCCGTCCGGTTGGCCATCTCAGCGAGCCAGCTCTTGGCCATGGAAGCCTCCGTCACCACGTCCTTTCCGTCCATGTGATCCTTTATGAGCCGATCCAGGAAGCTGCGGCCGATTTGCGCTTCGGTCGCCATATCAACGATCTTGAAAGCGTTGTGCTGGAAGCTCGAAACAGGCTGGCCGAAAACCGTGCGCTCCCTGCAGTACCGGAGCGTAGTCTCCAGCATGGCTTCGGCCATAGCCTGTGCCATAATACCGCACATGAGCCGCTCCTGCTGAAGGTGGTGCATCAGGTAGTAGAAGCCTTTGTTGAGCTCTCCCAGAAGGTTCCCGGCCGGGACCCGGCAGTCTTCAAAAATGAGCTCCGCCGTATCCTGGGCCAGAAGTCCCATTTTCTTGAGCTTTCTTCCCCTTAGAAACCCCGGCGCTCCCCGCTCCACGCAAATAAGGCTGATGCCCTTGGAGCCCGGTGCATCCCGGTCGGTCCGGCAGGCAACAATGACGAGGTCCGCAAGGATGCCGTTGGAGATGAAGGTTTTCGCTCCATTGATTACAAAGCCGTCGCCCTCAAGGCGGGCATGGGTCCGGATGGCCGCGAGATCCGAGCCCGTGTTGGGTTCGGTCATGGCGATGGCAAGGATGCATTCACCGCTGGCGCACCGTGGAAGCCAGCGCTGCTTTTGCTCATCGGTTCCCAGTTCATAAATGTAGGGGGCTACGATGTCGCTATGGAGCGGTGCAAAGACGCTAATCGCCCTCGCTTTGCACAGCTCCTCGGCGATGATCACCGAATAGAGAAAGTCCGCCCCGCTTCCGCCGAACTCCTCGGGAAGCCACGGGCATAAAAAGCCCGAGTCCCCCATCTTTTCCCATGCTTCCCTGGGCACGATGCCTTCTTGCTCCCATGCCTCGATGAATGGAGAGATCTCGCGTTCTATGAACTTTCCAAAAGCCCGGCGGAATATGTTGTGCTCTTCCTGATACATTCCCCACTCCTCGTATGGTGGAAGCGGCAATCTCGGCAGCGCCTGCGAACCGGTCCTGCAATGCCTTCCGGAGAGAACCTTACTCTCGGCCGGCCCCGCCGTCCGTTTTTTCCTCTACGCTTCGAGTGATGCCATGGAAGATGAACTCACAAAGTTCTTCTGTGAGGGTATCCGGTGAGAACTCTCGACCGAAGATGATTTCCGGAAGGCAGAGATGCTCGATGCCGCCCAGGATCATCTGTCTCAGGTGCATCGAAGAGATGTCGCTTCGAATTTCACCGTTGCTCACCCCTTCCTCGATGATTTCCAGGATACTGTTGGCCCAGTGTTTTACCAGTTCATAGGTTTCGCTCTTGAAATAGTCCGGATAGTTCCTGACCTCCAGGACCAGTATCTTTGCAAAAATCCGATCCTGACTGTAGGCGTTGAAGTGGGCCCAGATAGCCTTTCGGAGCTTGTTGAGGGCGCCAGAGGTCACCTTCAGCTCCTCTTCCACCTGGGCAACGTACTTTTCCAGGAACTGGCGAAGGACCTTATAGAGCAGGTTACGCTTGTCGTGGAAGTACTTGTAGATCAGGGCCTCGTTGACTCCCGCAGTCCTGGCGATTTCAGCCCAGGTTATGGCGTTGAATTCTTTTTCCTTTAGAAGCAGCTTCAGCGCCTCTACGATTTTGATGTAGCCGGGAGCCGTGGAGTGTGGCTCGATTTGTGCCAATGATGTGCTATTGTTCATAGCGGTAGGACTCATGCTGCGCTGGAATTCCTCAAAACCGAAACTCCGGTCGCTCACCTCGTGGCGCGGTGTATTCTATCCGCGAAAGTAGGTAAAACTTACTTGATTAACGGCTTGCTGTCACGCTTTTTTTCGGATGAGGACTGCTTCGAAAAGGGGTGGTGGGCTGCGCTTAGCTCACCATACGGATCTTTTGATGGTTCAGGGTGTCACAGCGAGACATGAGATGCTGTGGTGAGAAATTTTTGTCCGCGCATAATCTGGTCAATCCGCTTACCGGCCTTAAGCGGAAGCACTACGATGGACGCTTACACATCCCGGCCCCGCGCCCGCAAAAGTCATTTATCATCCGCGTTTATCCGCGTCCATCCGCGGTTCCAGCATTCCGGCCCCGCGCGCGCAGGAGGCATTCTTGCGCCTTTTCCGAAAAGCCGCGCAGCTTGTAAATCAAGGCCAGGCGCCCCCAACTTTGGCGCTCCAGTTCACCGAAGCGCAGGGCCGTTTCGAACGCCGTCTGGGCAAACCCGATATTTTTAAACATATAAGCCTTCGTGCCCAACCATTCCCAGCTTCTGCCGAGTTCGGACCCTTGCAGGGCCGAGGCGTTTATCAACTTTAACGCGTTTTGGCGATCGTTCATGCAAAAAGAACTGTAGGCCATGTGTAGGAGCAGCTCGGAGTAAGTGGCCAGCGGTTGGGTGGGGAAAAGATTGGGCACGTATTTTTTGCCGTGAGACTTCCTTAAAAACTCTAAGCGCCTCAGAGTGTCTCCCTAGCCGCTGGTAGAGGATTCCCATATTGAAGTTGTGCATCGGGTTTCCGTCCACCAGGCTTCCGGCCATGGCCAGATAGCGGAGGCACCTGTCGTGTTCTTCCATCTCGAAGCTGACCCTTGCCAGGAAAAGGTAACCCTCCGGAATGAGATGATGATTGTAGTTTTCTTTCTCGAAACGCTCCAGGGCCTCCTCCATGCTCCGTATCGCCTCAACTCCGCCGCCCAAAGGGCGCATAAGTCAGGGCAAGGAAAAAATGCAGCGCTCCATCGTCCCTGCCTTCCGCTCTTTCCCTTTCCATTATCGCCAGATTACGCCTTGCCTTGGCAATCCGAATCTCTTCGGTCATATACCCAAGGTGAGTGATCACGATATCTGTATTCACCAGCTCAAGCCCGGCCCTGACAGCGCTGGGAAATATCTGTTCATGTATGCGCCCCTCAAACAGCACCTCCCCTGTTATGGGAGTACAGCGCAACTGCTGGCAGGAAGCTGGGAGGCGCATCGGTCTGATGGTTTTCCAATATAAAATAGAAGGCTTTCTTACCGTCGAAGTAGTGATTTCAGAGATTCGATGTGACCCTGATTTTCCGGGGTGATCCTGTCGTCCGCATCAACCCAGAGCTGATAGCTTTTGACAGCCTTTGACATGGCGAAGTTTCTAGCGGCAGCAAAATCGTCAGTCCACTCGAAATCATAAATCCTTGAGGTAAACCGGGCGGCGATTTCTTTTGTGTTATCCATCGAACCGGTATCGACAACGATGATTTCATCGGCAAAAGGACAGAAGCTGGCAAGGGCGTCCGCAATATTTGCCGACTCGTTTTTTACGATCATGCAGACCGAGAGGCCGGGGGATTGCGGCCATCAGCTCATGCCTCCACCTGGTTTCCGGGTTTTGGGAAACAGACTCAGGGTCCCCGATCTCGGACACAAACCTCAGAAATCGCCCCCCAAAAGCGTCGCGAAAGGCATCCTCCTTGCTCCTGATACAGCCCGTGAGATAGGGCCGGAAGGCATTATCGGCGGCCATCGCCTGTATCATTTGAAAGGCTACGGAGATCTCGCTTTCGTCCCTGGGCCGGGCGCTGCAAAAGTATTCTGCGGCGGCCGCCATGTCACCGGTCTTCAGAGATGCGAAGGCGAGCGGAAGGGCGAGCGAGTTGGATTCAGTCGCACCGTTGCGGGCCTTTTTGAGGTACTCGAGGGCAGCCGAAAAATTCCCGCAATTGAGCATACAGACTCCAAGGCGCTCGAAAACGGCGGGCCCCGGTTTCAGGTGCCCGGTGAGCTTGAGAAATGGGATCGCTTCGTCGAACCGGCCGGTTTCGGCAAAACAGATCCCGATAACTTCCACCAGGTCGATCTTGTCAATGCTGTCTTCGAAAGAGATACTCGCTTTTGCGGTCCCGAGGCGGAAGCGAAACGAATCGGTAGGCCTGGAGAAGCAGGGGGAGCGCTTCACGGTGAGCCTGTTTCTGGAAAAGGGCAAGTCCTTTTAGCAACCGGGCCGTGTTCTGGACCGGCGCAACTGAGAGCGATCGCGAAGCGGCTTCCAGCGCCTGGTCGATTTCGCCGGCCCTCAAGTGATGATAGCTCTTCATGTTAAGGATCATAGCCTCGAGGCTCGGCGTCAAACCTGTGCCGCAAAGAGCAAGGTCGAACGCCTGCCGTGCTTCCTCTTCGCGTTCCAGGGCCATGCAGGTCAGGCCCAGATGATACCGGAAATTAGAGTTGCCGGGATCTTCGGCCAGTTCCTCTTTGAGCAGATGGAGATTGCGTTCGTATTTTCTCCTGACGATATCGGGTCCCAGCGCATATCCGAAATGCAGGATTTCAAAGTCGGCGTGGTAGATACTTGTGCCGGATTGGATCAGAAATCGGTCCACGCTCTCGTGCACGCGGCCAGAAAACCGCATGCCGGGCAGATTTCGAAAAAAACGCACAGCGCGCACGATCGTCGAATCGAGCCTTTCCATCCGGGCGCGGGTTGATAATGGGAACAGCGTAAGCGTCCACCCCCTGGGCAGATGCGCTCTTCCTCAGGCAATCCTGCACGCCGAACGTATTGAGCCGCTCATCGGCATCCAGAAAGATGATCCAGTCGCCTGTCGCGTGCCGCAGGGATTCGTTGCGGGCCTCGGCGAAATTGCCTGTCCAGGGAAAAGAAAATACTTTCGCCCCACAGGACCTGGCTGTTTCCTCAGTCCTGTCTGTTGAACCCGTGTCGACGACTATTATTTCGTCAACAAGCCCGTACACGCTCTCCAGGCATCCGGAAATGCATTGCTGCTCGTCTTTTGCTATCATGCAAAGCGAAACGCGGGGAGCGGAGCAATCGGACCGGTATCGGACAGGAGCGCAACTACTCCTAGACCCAGATTCCAGAAGATCTCTTACTTGACTTATCTTGTCCGTGTCGAGTGAAGGGTTCTTTTCGGCTTCTTTCAGCAGAAGCCGGGCGCGGGTAAAATCTTTGAGCTTCACTGAGGCAAAGGCCATCGGAAGGACCAGTTCGGACCTCGCCACGCCGAGTCGTTCGGCTTCTTCGAGGTACTTCAGACCGGAAGCGAAGTCGCCAGTGTTTACGCAACAGACCCCGGTGCGCCTTGCGATTTCAGGGTCCTTGCCGCCCGGTCCCAGGAAATGCTTGAAATGTTCGACAGCCTCTCGAGGCCGGTCGATTTCCGAAAGACAAATGCCGAGCAGCCTGTGTAATTCCGGATTGTCGATGAACGCATGTTCCTGGCTGAGATCCGTTTGGCGCAGATCCGGCCGGAGGCTGAGAAACTCTTGAGACCTTGCCAGTAGAGGGATGGCGGCGCCGAATTCTCCCTTGCGGAAAAGAGCTATACCGCTCACCATGTATGCCGTGTTTTGCAGCGGCACCAGATCGATGGATCTTTTGGCAAACACAAGCGATTCGTCCGGCCGGCCTTCCAGCAATTCGACATAGGCAACCAGGTTGCAGGTCATTGCTTCCAGGAACGGCGGAAGGTCCTTGGATAGCAGAGCGCGCTGAAAGTACTCTCTGCTTTCGGCGGCCCTTTGGAGCAAAAGAAGGCTTACTCCTATGTAGTAAAGGCAATATGGGTCGTGAGGGTCTCGTTCCAGGTGCTTTTGTGACAACAGGAGGTTTCTCTGCATCTTTTTCTTCATCGCCTCCGGCGCCACTCTATAGCCAAAGTGATCGATGAAAAAAGGGGCGGGGGCTATTTTTGCCCCAATTCGGGCAAGCGCCGGTTCGATTCTTTCGTGGACTTCGTTTTCAAAAAGCAGTTCCGGCAGATTTCGAAAAAGCCGCATGTTCACAGTGACGCTATAAGCGTCGGTATCCCATTGGTAGCTGCGTATCGGCACCGACCATGCGGTGACCGCAGGGTCCGATGCCGCTTTTCTTATGCAGTCCGAACATCCGTTCGGATCGAGTGTTTCATCGGCGTCCAGGTAAAGTATCCAGTTACCGCCGGCTTTTTTCAGCGACTCGTTTCTGGCAGCGGAGAAATTGCCCGGCCAAGGCATATGGTAAACTTTTGCGCCGAATGATTCGGCAACTGAAACCGTGTCATCCTCGGACCCGGTATCGAGAACCACGATTTCATCCACCAGCCCGCGAACGCTCTCCAGGCATCGGGGAAGGTCCTTCTCCTCGTTTTTGACGATCATGCAAAGAGAGACGATGGGTTCACGCATATGCGGCTCAGAACCAATTCAGGAATTGAAGGATTTAGTAGGGATTAAAGAATTGAGGAATTGGTATTAATCCCCAAATTCCTGAATTCGGAATCCCTCAATCCGTTTTAGTCCATAAATGCCTTAAACCACTTCGCTCCGTCACCGTTACGCATGGATTTAAGCATATCCAGGCAGGGCACGTGCGATGGGTCGATGGTCAGCGCCTGGTCTAGAACACCTTCGGCTTCATCCTTCTGCCCGAAGGCGTAGTGCAGCGAGGCAAGCACGTAAAGGGAATCCGGTGCACCGGGTTTGATCTTCAGCGCCCTTTCGATAGCTTGGACCGCACCCTTGAAATCGCCGGCTTTTTCCAGCATCTGAGCAGTCTGTAAATATATATCGGCCACCTCGTTGGAGAGGGTGTCCGGAGTCCACTCCGGCACGGCACTCTTCCGAATAAGAGATTCAAACTCCAGCCATGCCTTGCTGTCTTCCGGCGAGCGGCGCAGATATTCCCTGTACACTTCGATGGCGGCATCGATCTGGTCCGCCCTGGCAAGCCCTCGAGCGCTATTTGCGAGAATTTGAGGATCTTCGGGCTTAAGTTCGAGCGCCCTGTAGAAATTTTTCAAAGCCTCGTTAATATTTCCTCTGTCGAGGTTTAGCACGCCCAGGTTATTGTGAGCCTGGGCCATCTGGGGGTTCTCCTCAATGGCCATTTCGAAGCAGGCTTCAGCATAAGCGACATTTCCGCGCTCGAACTGAATTTCTCCCTGTCGAGTGAAAAACTCGGCTGTATCATTGGAATGAGGACCCTGATCGGCGGGCCCTGCGAGCGACTCAAGCCGGGAGCGAATCTCTCTGTCCTGAGGATTCTTGTCCACATAAGACTGGAGCACCTCTTTGGCGAAATCTTCTTTCCCGAGCGCCGCGAAGACGTGGGTGCAGGCCAGCACTGTGTCCCTGTCCCCCGGCTCCAGTTCGAGCGCTCTTGTGATCGAGTTGAGGGCATCTTCGATCCTGCCCTGCTCCCAGTAAACGTTGCCCAACCTGCAGTGGGCCTTTGCGTTGAAAGGATTTGCCTTCAGCACCTCGCCAAAGCAATCGGCCGCCTCAGCATGCTTGTCTTCGCAAAGCGCCGTTTCACCTTTTTCGAACCAGCTCTGAGCGGAAATCTGCCCGCAACCGGTGTCCCAACTGGCTATCTCCATGCCGCTCTCCCTCTGTCAAATTCTCCAAAATTGGTTTCATTCGCTCCGCCACCTGGGTCCCCGTTAGTTGCGCTTGGGACCCTGGGGGCGCCCTGTTGTCCCATGGTTTCGATCCGCTCCAGCAGGCTCCTCGCAGGGGCATAGCCCGGATATCGAGAAGCCAGATCCACCGCCACCGGGCGCGCTTCATCATATTTCGCCTGTTCGAAAAGGCAGGAAGCAAGCAGGTAGCAGATCTCCTTCGAACTGGACCTGGTTTTCACAAGCTCTTTGAGGCAGGATTCGAGCAGGTTATACGTTCGGGAGCTGTAGGATCGCTGGATGAATGATTTAAAGGCTTCCATATCGGTCGGGTCGGCCATAACCGATTCATAGAGCGCACTCAGGCTATGCAGACAATTAAAGGCAGTCCCACCGGAACTCGGAGCAGGCCGTTCGCATTGGTTCTGCCCATACAGCCCATCGGCCTCCACAAAATTCCATTTCGAAATAAACAGCCGGTGGTTGTGTTCGTTTGCGACCCCGCCGTTGTTCTTTTCCTCGTTCAGATGCAGGACCCGGATTGAATTTGCGATTGCAAACCCGCCCCCATACTTGCGGAGCGCCTGCATGAAAAAATCCGTATCCTCCCAGCCCGCTCTGATGTACCTTTCGTCAAAACGAAGGTCCGTTTTTCTGAGAACACAACACGCCGTAGGTATCATGTCAACTTTCGCAAGCGGAGGCGCCAGGTCGAAATGCCCGGCGGTGTTTCGGCCGAGGGTCCCGTCAGGGTTCATGAGGCGCGCGGAAATCCCAAATAATTCCCGGCTTTCCCTAAGCCTGTAAATCAGGTCTCTGTTCCATCCGGGGGAAAGCCCCGATACGTCGTCGTCGCACATGATCACGTAAGGGTTTTGAGACGCCCGCAAACCTTCATTGCGGTTCTTCGCGGCGCTCTGCTGCTTGGCGACTATAACCAGATTATACGGCGGAACGGTCTTCTCCGTTATTTCGTAGACCAGGTTTCGCAGATTCTCGCTGGGTCTGAAAGCCGGAATTATGATGTCCGCCGCAAGGTCCGTTTTGAAATGGTATGGATAGCCGCTTGTTTCCGAATAAGGGTCGAGTTCGGAAAAACCATGGAGCTGCGCATAGTTGCGGTTGAGTCCCCCGCACACGTCAATCATGCCGCACGATGCGCAGACCCCCTCCCGGGTGTTAATCCGCCGTTGGAACTCTCTGCCATGTTCCAGGTAGACCTCGGTGGTCTTGGGAAATACGCCGTAATCCCACTCGTAAGGGTCGAACATAACCTGGGGATTGTTGCACACGTGATGTTCGTAGCCTTTGAGCAGGCAGAGCGGAAAATACCGGACATTCACCCAGTATTTCCTCTCATTCAGATAATCCAGGGCCTGCTTTAGCCATGGGGCAACCTCGGAGGCGCACACCTGCACCTCGTTCAAACGCTTTACTATTTCCGGCTGCTCATGCCTGCCCCATTCATAATGCGGATTGAAGTTTATGAAATTGACTATGCGGGGGCCGACCTCGCGGTCATAATACGCGGCCAGTTTGGGCAGGTCTTTGAAATTGTACCTTGTGAGTGTACAGTTAACTCGGACAAAGCAACCGGATTCATTGAGGAATCGAGCAGTACGGTTCATTTTGTCCCATGCGCCCTGAATGTTCAAAACCCTGTCCTGCTGTTCTTCGAAGCCGTGAATGGACAGCAGCCATTCCGTGCATCTTGCCTCCGCCAGTTTTTTGACCTTTTCGAAAGCGAGGCCATTGGTAATTATGCATGTGTGCAGGCCAATCGACTCGGCATACCTAATTACCTCGGCCATCTGCGGATAGATTGTCGGCTCGCCGCCCGTGAAATCAACTGAAGTGTTTCCGCGCTCGAGGCCGGCTCTCAGCTCGTTTTGAACCTCCTCCACAGACTTGGACCAGTCGGACTGCTCGTATGTGTAGTAGCACATCCTGCACCTGGCGTTGCACGCCCGATTGATGTCGACCACCGCGCGCCGGGTGGGAATCAGTCCCGTACTTATCAAGCCTTGCTCCTCGTCATTATCCGGAAACATCTGCAAAGCGGCAGCCCCTTTTTATCAAAGGCGCGCCGCAGCCCCATCTGCAAAAGACCTCTCACATCTGTAAAAGCTTTCTCGAATCGTAGATAAAGCCGGGAAACACCGGCACAGGAGCAATTTGCAAGATGTTGGCCAACTGATGAACTGCAGGTGGGAAAACGCTTGATGATATTATGCGGTCTAACCCCGCGGGGCCGATGGACTCACGGGGCAGATAATAGAAGCGCTGTCTTAGACCTGATCGGCCTTCACTATGCGTCAAGGTTATGACGAGGCCCCCAAAAAACGATCAGGTCCCTTGCATGGATTACACGCTAAACGGCAATTGAACCATTTTCTAGAGTGCCAGAGAGAGAAACTGGGGACCTTAGCCGCTTTAACCGCCCACCGTTACCAAAGTCCAAATTTGCAGAGAGGTCCCGGATGGAATTCTATAATTCAACTTGCATTTTCTTGAACTTGAAAAGAGAATGCCTTACAATTCTCATGTCCATATTTGTCGACGTGAAGCATTCGGGTAGTGCCGAAAATCGGTCGAGTGCAGCGAGGAAGAGGCTTCAAAATGGCAAAACGATCAGCTTCTGTTAGCACAAAAAATCAGAGAGTTCATGTGATTTCACGGAAAGATGGCTGGGCGGTTCTAAAAGAGGGCAACGCGAAGGCGAGCAAGGTTTTCGACAGGAAGGATGCCGCAGTAGAAGGCGCCAGAAAGCTCTCCAAGGGCCATTCTGATGTCATAGTCCATAAAAAGGATGGTTCTATCCAAAGATGGGAGAGATCTGAGAGTAACTCATGAACTCTTCGTATCTTGATTTTTCAAGAAATGTTTTTATAAATTGTCCATTCGATCCTGAATATATCCCACTACTTAGGCCCCTTTTGTTTACCGTTCTTTTCCTCGATTACAATCCAAGAATATCATCTGAGAGGTTTGACTCGGGGGAGGCAAGAATCAACAAAATCTGTGCACTCATCAAGTCTTCCAGGTACAGTATCCACGATATTTCCCGCATCAGATCCAAAAAGAAGGGCGAGTATTACAGACTGAATATGCCTTTTGAGCTAGGAATTGATATTGGTTGCAGACTTGGTGATAAAGGCATTTTGCAATCAAAAACGTGCCTGATTCTGGAAAAAGAGAAGTATGAATATCAAAGAGCATTATCCGATTTGTCAAATTCTGACATCAAGAACCACAATAACGATCCAGAGACTCTCGTATTTCAGGTTCGCAACTGGTTTACCGAGCTGGGCTTGAAGAACGCTCCAAGCGCTACAAAGATATGGAGACGTTTCAACAAATTTATGGCGGATTTTCGCGAAGCAAGAGAAAAAGATGGTTTCAAAGACAGGGATTTAGAATTCATGCCTGTCCCTGAATACATTAATTTTATAAAGGAATGGATAGCCGAAAATGCTGGTCAAACGCGATAGAGATCTGTAATTTATGAACTCTCTTATCCATTTATATCATTTAAGGCAGCTTTGGAATATTGCCTTAATCGGTTCGAAGAGGTCGTTCATGCATCCTTCCTTTTCCTTCCTTAATAATTAACCGGACGTTTTATAACACTGCCAGTTTAAGAAGGAATTGCCCACTCTCACCCGGCGCTTTTCTCTTACCACCCCCGTGCCCCGATAGGGCCGCCGGACCCGAAGACCGTTTCATCTACGGGGCCTTGCAGCGCGGCGAATGCGGATCAGAGCCAATCCTCGTAAGACAGATTTATGTACAACACTGGGCAAGAAAATGCCATATGGATTGCGGGTACCCCTCAGCGATGTACATCGCGGAGCGCGGAAGGCGCCCGCTATGCAGGGTCTATCAATCGCGTTGTGCGTTTGCGGGGCGCCTTCTTCATGGCCAAAGCCGCTTGATACGCCACTCTTCGAGAAAGGTTGAAGCGGCCGGCAATTGCCGATGCGGCTTCCTTTGATGAAAGGCCCCCCAGGAGGAGATCCCTCAGCTCGTCTCTCCAGGCCGCGGACTCCTGATTCGAGGAATTCAGGTTCAATCGTTCGGGACCAAAGTTGCTCGGTTCGGGCCCCGGGTGCGATTGGAAATCCGCGTTCTGTCCGGCCCCTGCACCCTCCACTACCAGTGTCAACTCCCCCCTGACCTCGCCCGAGAAACGCCCGAGGGCTTCCGAAGTCGAACCCCGAAAAATTTCCTCGTGTATCTTTGTAAGCTCCCGTGCTACCGCCACCCTCCTGTCGCCCCAGCTCCCGAGCATGTCTTTGAGGGTCTTTGCAAGCTTTTTTGGAGACTCATAGAGTATCAGGGTCATTTCAAGACGGGCGTTTCTTTCAAAAAAGCGCCGTCTTTCCGCGCCTCTGGCAGGAGGAAAACCAAGGAAAACAAAGGGCTTGGTTGGCAGCCCCGAAATGACCAGGGCCGATATGAGGGCGGTCGCGCCGGGAATGACGACAGGTTGCATCCCACGCTCCAGCGCCGCTTCAATTAGATGCTGTCCGGGGTCGGACACGCCGGGGGTTCCCGCATCGGTGACCAGCGCTACGCTCTGCCCGGAAGCGGTTTTCTCGAGCAGTTCGGCTCCACGCTGCCGTGCATTGTGTTCGTGATAGCTGATCAGGGGTTTATGGATGTCGTAATAGGACAGGAGTTTTCGTGTGTGGCGCGTGTCCTCCGCTGCGATCAGATTGACCGCCCGCAGGGTTTCGAGCGCTCTCAGGGTGATGTCGGCAAGGTTTCCGATAGGCGTTGAAACGACGTAGAGCGTTCCTTCCTTTGACTCTTTTTCAGCGTCCGGGTTCGAAGGCATTGACTATCCAGTTTATTTCGGGTTTTTCGCCGTCCCACCTGATCGCGACAACATCGAAGCGTGCATGTGAGTCCAGCAACCCCCGCTGTTTCAAATACCACAGGGCCGCGCGCGTCAGGCGCCTGCGTTTATATATGGTAATGGATTCCTCAGGGCTGCAGATCCCGTCGGCCTGCCGGCTCCTTACCTCCACAAATACAATTGTCTTTCCGTCTTTTGCGACCAGATCTATTTCGCCCAGAGGACACCGGAAGTTTCGGTCGAGGATTTTGATTCCGCTGCTCGAAAGGTATTCGAGCCGCCGCGCTCTCGCCCTCTTTCCCCTTATTATAGCGGCTCCTCATCATCAATGCGGCGCTCCGCAACGGGCAATACGCCGTTAAAAGTGATCCGGTGCAGCGAACATGGCCCATGCCTGCGAATGGCCTCGCAATGGCGGGCGGTGGCATAGCCTTTGTGGGAATCAAATCCGTACTGAGGAAATGTTTCGTGGAACTCGCACATCAGGCGGTCGCGATGGACCTTGGCGATTATGGAGGCGGCTGCAATGGAGACCGAAAGGCAGTCTCCCTGCACAATTCCCTTCTGCTCTATCGCGCAGAGGAAGTTCGTATGGACCGTCGATGAGGAGAAAATCCGGCTCTATCGCCAACTGGCCGACAGCACTGGTCATTGCCCGGAAGGTTGCCTGGAGGATATTTATCCGATCTATTTCGACATTATCTACAACCCCGATTCCGATGGCCAGTGCGCGCGGCCGGATTTTATCGCAAAAATCTTCCCGCTGTTCTGCGGTGAGCCGCTTTGAATCGGTAACCCCGGGGAGACGAACACTTTTTGGCAGGACCACGGCGGCGGCGACCACTGGGCCCGCCAGCGGCCCCCGGCCCGCCTCGTCTATCCCGCAAATAAAACGAAAACCCCGCCGGTAGGCATCCCTTTCATGGAGACGCATATCAACCGCCAGGGCTTCGATCAGTTGCCGCTGCATGAGGCGCCTTTCGCGAGTCTTGAGTTTTTAGTGCTGAGTTTTATGTGTTGACTCAAAACCAACAACTAAAAACCAAAAACTGACCCTATGACTTGGCCGGCTCTCGCTTTTCGCGTATTCTGGCCGCCTTGCCGACCCGCTGGCGCAGATAGTAGAGCCTGGACCGGCGGATGCGGCCTCGACGCAGTATCTCTATTTTATCTATCTGAGGGGAATGAATGGGGAAAATACGTTCCACGCCAACCCCGTAGGATACCTTGCGGACCGTGAGAGTGGCGCCCATTTTGGCCCTATGAGTGCGGATCACCACGCCTTCGAATACCTGGATGCGTTCTTTATCGCCTTCACGGATTTTCACGTGCACTTTCACCGTATCGCCGATCCTGAATGCCGGGATATCGAAGCGCATGTGATCTCTTTCGATCATTTCAAGCAAGCTGATTCCCATTTTCATTCCTCCGCAAATAAATATAGAACAGGGCGCCTGAAAGGATCACCCCGTAAACTGAATTCAAATCCCCCACATATTTCAGGTTAAATTGCGGGCACGGCCCACCCCTGATCAGAGCCTGCAGATTCACCCGGCATCTCCGGACACACACCTGCTAACCTCGTCCCAGCAGCCGGTCCATCAGGATGGAGGCCGCCGAGCGCACCGGAAGATGATTGTAGCCGTTAACGCCCGGAATCGGTTCGAGCACCGCATCCGCAAGGTCGAAAATCTCCGGCGCAAGGCCCCAGCCTGTCCCGAAAAGAAGCAGAAAGGGCCGGTTTTCCCTTTCAAGCAAATCCCGGGCCTCGCAATGGGGCAGAGCACCCCCTGCATTTTTTGCGGTGGTGGCCCACAGGACCGGGGTTTTTCCGGTCTTTCGAGCGATATCCTCTGTGGCCGAAGAGAGGCTTTCCACAACCCTTAGAAGCTTCATGGCCTCACGCCTCTCCGGCAGGATTTCGCCGCCCCTGCCCTCGATCCAGTGGGCCGTGAGCCGGTTTGCAAGCGCCTGCTGGTCTTTGAGAGGCGTAACTATATAGCACGCCGGCACGCCGTAAGTACGGCACGACCGCGCCAGGTCGTGAAGATCGAGATTCGTTATCGCCGAAGCGATTATATCACCCATCCTGTTCAGGACGGGATAATGCAGAAGCGCTACAAAAAGTTGCGCCATCATCGATTCCTAAGTGCTAGGGATCCAACGCGAATTGGCCAACACCGTTGTTTGCGACATTAAGCTCCTCAGTTCCTCGTCCTATGATTCCTATTTTTTCCTTAGCTCCCGCCGGGCCGATTCGAGCAGGGCAATGTCCTCAGCGGTAAGACTCAGCGGGCAAAAAGATCCGGGCGGCGCATCATGGTTCTCAGCAGCGCCTGACCTCGCCGCCAGCGGCGGATGCTTTCATGATTCCCGCATAGCAGGACTGCCGGAACGCTCATGCCCTCGAAATCCTGAGGGCGTGTATATTGAGGATGCTCCAGAACCGGTTCGCTGAACGAATCCGCCACAGCCGAACCCGCATTCCCAAGCACTCCGGGAAGCAGCCGGGCAACGGCATCCACCACGACCATCGCCGCAAGCTCTCCGCCGGTCAAAACATAGTCGCCGATCGATATCTGATCGTCCGTGAAATGCTCGGCCACTCGCTCGTCAACCCCCTCGTACCTGCCGCAAATGAGAATGAGCCGCTGAAGGCGGCTCAGTTCCGAGCAATCTCCTGGTTGAACAGCCGGCCCTGGGGGGTCAGCAAAACGACTCCTGGCAGGAGGCCCGCTTCCGATAGCACGCAGGGCGCCCACAATCGGCTCGGGTTTCATGACCATGCCCTCTCCGCCTCCGAAGGGCCGGTCATCGGTCATCTGATGCTTGTCTGTGGCAAAATCGCGTATATTATGCACCCGAACCTGAATCAGTCCGCGGTCGCGGGCTTTTCCCACTATGCTTTCTTCCAGGGGAGAAGAAAACATGCCGGGGAAAATAGTCAGAATTTCAAAGATCATTTATTGGAGGCCTTCCGGCAAATCGACTACAAGCTTTCTATTCTGCAGGTCCACTTCACCGATGACATCCTCGATTGCAGGGATGAGCAATTCCTTTCCCTCGCTTTCCACGACGTAGACATCATTGCCTCCAGTTTCCAAAATGGCGCTCAAAGTCCCCAGCGGCTTGCCCTCTTTTGTCTCCACCGAAAGCCCGATGAGTTGGAAATGATAGTATTCGCCCTCAGGCAACTTCGGCAGCCGGTCCTTGTGGATGAAGAGATCCTTTCCCGATAGCGCCTGTGCCTGGTCCATGTTCGCTAATTTCTTCGAACTGAGCGATCAAGCCCCGTTTTTGAGCACGAAGGCTTACAAGAGTCAATTGCCGTTGCGCTCCGCCTTCGATAGAAAACAGCTTCTCTCCGGCTTCCATTTCCCCAAGGGTTTCGCCGTAAGGAAGGATTTTCAGTGCGCCCCGGACCCCATGAGTTTTTACCACCTTCCCAACGGCAACCAGACAGGATTTGTCCATCGGCGTTATTCGATTATCTCCAGAACGGCCCGCTTGCGAATTTTCGTCGACGCAGCGCTCAGGATCGTTCTCATGGCGCGGGCGGTTCGCCCCTGTTTGCCGATCACTTTTCCGAGATCTTCCTTGGCTACCCGGAGTTCGATAACAGAGGTCTGTTCACCCTCTATCTCCGAAACTCTAACCTTTTCGGGATTATCAACCAAAGCACGCGCCATAAACTCGACCAGTTCCTTCAACATGGTGTCCTCCGGATGAATGCGCTGCGTGAACAATCTGAGAAGTTTAGCTCGGCTTTCCATGCTTTTGAATGAGGTTGCGAACGGTATCGGTCGGTTTTGCGCCCTGCCCCAGCCAATACTGGAGCCTTTCGCTGTCGATCTGAACCTGTGTTTCCATCGGGAGCGGATCGTAGGTTCCGATTCTCTCTATAAACCTGCCGTCGCGCGGCGCCTCAGAGGAGGCGACAACAATCTTGTAAAACGGCCTTTTTTTTCTTCCGCCACGTGCCAAACGAATTTTAACCGGCATTAACTCTAAACCTCCTGTTAAATCGGGCATCAAGGCATCTGGTTCGACGCGCGACCCACGCGCCCTTATATTGCTCATAATGCCAAGGGGGTAAACGCTGAGAGTTCGCCAATAGACGAAGAGCCACAAAGACGCACACCACTCGATTCACCGAGATTTCGCATAGTAAAATTATATATATAACGCATGATGCACAAATTAGAAAGGGAAAAATGACCCCTTTCGCCTTAATTTCCCCTTCTTTTTCTTGCCGCCTCCACCGGCGCCCATCATCTGGCGCATCATCCGGCGCGAATCTTCATAGCTTTTGAGAAGCCGGTTCACATCCTGAACGCTCGTCCCGCTTCCGTCTGCAATCCTTCGCCTGCGGCTTCCGTTCAGTATATCTGACATTCCTGCGCTCCTCCCTGGTCATGGAGTTGATGATGGCCTCCATGCGCACGAATTCCTTCTGATCGACCTGGGCCTTCTTAAGATCCTTTAGCATCCCCATACCCGGAAGCATGCCGAGTATCTGTTCGAAGGAACCCAGTTTCTTGACCTGCTGAAGCTGATTGAGGAAATCCTCGAGGGTGAAGGTGTCCTGCTTGAATTTGCGCGCGATCTCCTGGGCCTGTTCGGCGTCAAAGGCCTCCTGGGCCTTTTCGATCATCGACAGAACATCGCCCATCCCGAGGATCCTGCGAACTCATCCTGTCAGGGTGAAAAACTTCCAGGGCATCGAGTTTTTCACCGACGCCGATCAACTTTATCGGACAGTTGGTGACCGATCGGATGGAAAGGGCCGCCCCGCCCCGCGCGTCGCCGTCCAGTTTTGTGAGAATGACCCCGGTAAGGCCGAGCTTTTCATTGAACGAGCCTGCAATCTGTACTGCGTCCTGGCCTGTCATTGCGTCGGCGACCAGAAGAATCTCCGCCGGCTCCAGAATACCTTTCAGCCGCGAAAGTTCCTCCATCAGTTCGGCGTCTATATGCAGCCGCCCCGCCGTATCCACCAGAACAGTGTCACAGTTCTCCTGCCGGGCGTAGTTTAAAGCTTCTTTTGCAATTTGCTCCGGGGTCTGGCTGGATGTCGAAGGATAGACCGGAAGCTTCAACTGGCCGGCAAGCGTAATCAACTGGTCGATCGCCGCCGGCCTGTACACGTCGGCCGGAACAAGGCAGGGCCTTCTGCCGTCATTGGAGAGTTTCCGGGCGAGCTTTCCCGCAGTTGTCGTCTTGCCCGAACCCTGCAAGCCCACGAGCATCACCGGCGACGGGGGGCCGTCCGGAGAGCTTGAGGGGCTCAGCGCTGCCGCCCATTAGCGCGGAAAGCTCTTCATGCACTATCTTTATGACCTGCTGGCCGGGCGTAAGGCTCTGCATCACTTCCTGCCCGACGGCCCTTTGAGCAATGCCGGCAACGAAATCCTTGGCCACCTTATAATGGACGTCGGCTTCGAGCAGCGCCATCCTGACCTCGCGAAGCGCCTCCTTTATATTGGCCTCGGTGAGCTTTCCCTGGCCCCGCAGGTTTTTGAATATCTTCTGAAATTTATCCGAAAGATTATCGAACATTTTCCCCGCCTGTTTCATCGGGTGTTTCCCGATGCAAACCGACCGGATGTTGAAGATTAAGTTTTCTTCTAACGCATATGAGGGCAATGTTCAAGAGCAGGTATATAGGCAGGCGGTCCACCCTGAATAGAGTCTGAGGGAAACAACAGGCAAGGCCGGCTATTGCTTCAAAATAACTCTGGCATCTCTCCGGCTTCTCGCAACTCTTCTTGCTTTTCTTTCATCGATGACCACAAGTTCTGCCTGACTCTCACGCGCAAGCTGAATAACCGAGGCTTCCCCTGCGTCAAGAATGGAATCGAGGAGTGGGTCAAAAGGACCCTTGAGCGACTTTACCTCTATCCACGAGGCTTGATTGTACGCGGATAATCCAGCCGAACAGCTTCCTCCCTGCAAAATTTCCTGATGGACGGTTTCTGGAACCGCGATCTCTGTAAAAAGTAACCGTGAGAAGATCCAGTTTGTTTACAATCGTTAGCGCAATGAGAGGCCCAGTATTGCAGACAATGCGGCCCTTCATTCCTACAAACTCCGCCAAATCGCAGCCAGCTCAGCCTGATCCCATGAACGCTGGCAGCGCCGAACTGCTTACAGCCAAGCATGAAGGATACCTGCGAACTCCTGCCAGTGACACCGCTGCCCGGAAGAGACGGCCCATGTAAACCATTTTACGGCAAGCGCCATCCGGCTTCCCGTTCGAAGGACTCTGCGCTGAGGTCAGAACGACAGGAAGTGAACTCGGGGTATTCGACACATAGCTTTCCCATGATAATGTCTCCAATGTTCACAATCTCAATTGGGTAGGAAGCGATGGAATTGCCCAAAATGAGCAAAAATCCTCAGATCTATTATAGCACTCGATAGGCACTATTTCATGGCCTATATTTCAGCCGCTTCAGCAGCAACTTTTTGTGAGATCGGCATTACTCCAGCACGATTTCCGTGAAAACCTGCGGGTCCGATATCTCGCTCTATCTCGGGGTTTCCCGCCCAGACCATCGCAAACTCACGAAAATAGCTCACAAGCGCGATGTTCGCCCTGAGGCGCATCCCCGGCTTCAGCTCATCGAGTCCGAACCATTTTGCGGGGAAAAATGCTTCGACAGCCATGTGAGGCAAAGATTTTTCTATCCTCTGCACGTGCCCCTCCGATGGACAGTTTTTGCTCGGGAACGCCCTTTTCCAGCCGAAAAAGCTCGGGCTTTATCTCAAACCCGTCAGGATAGGAAGGATTGTTTTCAGGAATGAGATAGACGGCCAGATGGTTCCGTTTGCCATCCGCCTCGACTGTAAAATGAAGCTGGAATGCCTCGGACCGGGGAAAGCTATCCTTGTAATCCAGGAAATTCGGGTCAACGTAGGTGTCCGAAAGGCTGAAAAGGTAAAAGCCCTCCGGTCTCCATGTAAGGTGCACGTCTCCAAAGGGGACATACGGGGCCGGCGCGATAAAGCCGCGAAAGCAGCGTTTTTCCCTTTTCCCACTCGATTAGCGACTGGTCGGAAACGTCAATTCGGTAATCCGCCCGGACTATCCTGACCGGATGAACTCCAGCGCTCTTTTGCGGACCCTTCCCCCCCTCGTGCGTCATTGGCGGCCCCTTTTTTCGACTCGCCCGGCGCTCCTTGCGTGCAGCGACTCCAGTACAGGATTGAGATTCTTGAAATTCAGCGTCAACGCCTGGTATGGCCTGTTCGATATGTCGACAAGGCCCATATTGTAGTCTTCACCGTCTTCGCGTCCCCCGAGCGGCTCGTCGCAGTACTGAAACCAGTGCGCGCCGACCACGTTCGGGAACCTGGCGAAGCTGAGCAGGGCGTTGCCTGCTCCCCACGTTCTCTCAGCTTGCGTAGCGACCGTCATGAGATGGCCGGGTTTTGCATGGACATTTCTGGCCGTCTCGTTGCGGTTGCCGCTCCCGTTTTCGGCCGCTGCGAAAAAGAACTCGCTTACCAGAACAGGCTTGTGGCTGAGTTTGCGCAACCCTTCAAAGAAGTACGGAGCAACCCAGCCGTCGGCGACATCAACGTTGTAGTTGGTCGAAATCACGTCCACATTGTCGCCCATCGCCAGGATCGCGTCCTGGTGGTAATAAAGCGGAAGCCTGTCGCCAAGCACCAGCGCACCGGGGTGTGCCGCGTGAATGGCTTTGTACATCAGTTCGTAATAGCGCTTCGCGCAGGCGCTCATGAATCGGTCCACCAACCGGATGCCGTTTCCGCCCGGCCTCAGCTTTAGACTCGCTCCCGCCTTCTTCAAATCCTCAAAATCCCTGGCGCCTCCCTGAGGCGACCAATCGGCGAGAAAAGCCTCCCAGTTCCCCTTATAGTTATCGTAGATCATTTCCCACAGGAAACGTTTGGTGTGGTTTTCCCAGGGCGCCTTCAGAAACCAGATGAAAAGAGAGGAATTCCACCAGCCGACCTCATTATCGCTGAAATATCCGATCAGTTGAGGCAGGTTCCTGTAAGCGGCCGTAAGCTCTCTGGCCTTTTCCAGGGTCTTTTGTTCCATTTGCGGATCGAAGGGATCGAACCAGTGGAAGCGTGAATGTCGGCCGAGTTCCAAATCCACCATGAGCGGGAACCCCAGATCGGGCGAGCTGTCGGACCATCCCCCCAGAGTATTGAATCCCCAATCTCTGAGCTGGCTTGCAGATCTGTTCGCGCCATTGCCCGATGGAAGGGTAGAAATTCGACCAGCAGTACGCCTGTCCGGACCTGCTTTTTTCGCTCTCCTTGCCGGGAGCAACGATATTGACACCTTTTGAATAGAAAGGTTTCCCATCCGGATCGATCAGCCACTGGACACCGTCTATATCAGCCGTGCTCCATTTTTTGCCCTTGAAGTCCGCCTTTGCTGAAGAGGGGGCCGGGGGGATTCGCATTTCGGAGTCCTGGGCGAAAACCAACTGGCAGAGCGATATCACAACCAGCAGCACAATAATATGTCGAATCATGGACGCAAAATATACCTCTTAAAGAATAACCGGCAATGATCGATTTTCCGGGGGGATACGGCATATCCCCAATTTGGCGGCCTCGGCGGATGCATGAGCGCCGGCCGGTATTCGATGAGTTTATTGATCGTCCTCGACCTTCGCGGCAGGTTCATCGGCCTTGGCGAGGTGCTTGTAATAGGCGGCGTACTCCAGGGGGACTGTAATCACCTGCGTCAAATCAAGGCTTCCGTACATCTCGGAAGGCAGCAGAAAGTTCCGAAAAAACCATTGCAGCATCTGGAGCTGACAGGCATGCGAAATTAAAGCTCGCCGCTTGCCTTCAACCTCCTCCGGACTCAGAGGCAATGTCATCCACTTCGTAGCGGCCAGAGTTTCCCCCGAAACCTTGCCGTATCCGCCAATCCCTGTGCCGGAAATCTCCTTGGACCACTCACTGGCGAGTGGGTAACCCGTGTAATGCACCAGATAAGTCAGCACTCTGGCCGGAAGGGTATCCTCATCGGAGTAGATGGTTCGCAGCGCGTCCAGTACGAAGACCCCGGCCGTTGCATGGTCCGGATGATAGTCGCGCGGATCTGGAAGCACGACCCAATCGGGCGAAAATTCCTTGATCACACGCTCGATCTCATCCCTGAGACTCACGCCCGAATACTTCACCCATCGGTTCATACCTTTTCTGTGAGGCCGGTCGAAGAGGGTGTGAGGAGATATAAACGGTTTGAGGTTAGACCAGTAGGATTCCCACAGGCCCTCTATGCCGTCATCGGGGAAACCCAGAAAAGTGGCGTCCTCAGGCTGAAGACCGAGTTCGCATAAAGCGTGGACCGCTTCTTCCTGCCTTTTTTTCCCGTATTCGATGAAATCTTTGGCGGAAATGCGCGCATTCTTCACCCTGAGGCGAACGGCGTAAGTGTAGCCGTCCCCGTTTGTGACAAAGACTACCCGGACTTTGCCCTCCTTTTCGAGCACTCGTTGAATCAGTCCCGAGGCCGCGATCGATTCATCGTCCGGATGGGGTGAGAAAATCATCACTCGAGCGCCGGGGGGGACTGAAAGTTGGCCATGAGGAATATAAGAGAAAGGATCAAATTTGGAGGCAGCCGCCGGGACCGGATGTTGTTTCTGTTGAATCAGGTCCTTGATCGAGTTTTCAGCCACCGGAGAAAAAACCGACATATCCTGCAAGTACTGCTCGGCGGTGATTCGCTCCGCTGCACACAGAACCGGCCCGCAGAAGATAATTGCAAAAATGAGAAATAATGCACTCGTACGCTTCACAAGAACACCTCTGGCTGGACCGCACCACTGCGAACAGTCGCCGCGGGGCGCACCGAAACCGGCTTCGGAAGATGTGGACCGGCCGCTTTGCGTCACTAGCGATCTTAATTAATTGGTTTTTTGCAATGCCCAATTAATAACAAAAACGCAATTGTATATCCATTGCAAAAACAGTACCTCAAAAGCCGGTCCCTGCACTGAGATTGTCTATTCGACTGCCCTGCCATGCTCGTCCAGGCCGAATTGAGACTGGTAAAGCGCGGCGAAAGGGCCTTGCGCCTTGATGAGCCCGTTGAAAGGACCCTCCTCGATAATCTCGCCTTTGCCAAGCACGATGATCCTGTCTGCCTTGCGGACTGTCGATAGCCTGTGGGCAATGATGAAGGTTGTGCGGGACGAAGTTAGATGTTCCAGTCCCTCCATGATAAGGGATTCCGTCTCGGCGTCAACCGAAGAAGTCGGCTCATCGAGAATCAGAATCGGCGAGTTTCGCAAAATAGCTCGAGCAATCGTAATGCGTTGCCGCTCTCCCTCTGAAAGTGTTGCGCCCTGCTCGCCCACTATGGTGTCATATTTATCCGGTAGCCTCTCTATCGATTCGTGTATCCGGGCAAGTTTGGCGGCGGAGATGACCTCTTCAATCCTGGCTTCGGGCCTGCCGTAGGCTATGTTCTCCCGCACCGAAACCGGAAACACCAGGGGAGGCTGAAGCACCATGGAAACCTGGCTCCGAAGCGACTTCAACTGGTAGTCGCGCAGGTCGATACCGTCTACCAGGACCCTTCCTGCGCGCGGATCATAGAAACGTGGAATCAGGCTGACCAGCGTCGATTTTCCGACCCCCGTCGGACCCACAAAGGCGATCTTCTCCCCGGGCTTGACTCTCAAATTGATATTTTTCAGCACCGGCTGCTCAGATGCGTAATGAAAGGAGACGTTTTCCCAGACCACTTCTCCCTTGGTTCCCGATTTTGGAAACGCCCGGGTCCCTTCCTTGAGGTCCTTTTCGACTTCGAGTATCTCGAAAACACGCTCCACACCGACTTTGGCGCCCTGAATCAGCCCCCAGGTCTGACAGATTGTGTTCATCGGGCCATATAGTGAGGCCAGGTAGGCTGTGAAGATTATTATCTCCCCCACGGTGATCTGCCCGCTCATGACATGTCTGGCGCCCACCCAGACGACGAGCGCGGTCCCTATGGCCATCACCACATTGACAATGCCCGAATAAAATGTCTGAAGGGTGTATAACCTGAGGCTTGCTCCGAGGCTCTGGTTGCTCGCGCTCATGAACTTGCGGTGCTCTTCCTCTTCCTTGGTAAAAGCCTGGATGATGCGTATGGCCGACATGGCCCGCTGCACAACCGAATAGACCTCGCTTTCCTGCTGGCGTGCAAACATGGCGGCCGCTGTTATCCGGCGGCTCATCACGATGATGGATACCAACAGCACGGGGCAAACCGCCAGAGAAAGAACAGTAAGCTCCCAGTCGATCTTCATCATCACGAAGAACATACCGGCCAGCAGAACCAGGGAACTGACGATCGGGAAGACCCCGTTCATTGTGAGGCTCTGGATGGCATATGTGTCGGCGGTAACCCGGTACAGAAGGTCTCCCACTTTGCGGCGGTTGTGGAAAGCAAGCGAAAGCCGCTGAAGGTGGGCATAGAGGTCCCCGCGCATGTCATTTACCATCTTCTGGCCTATCTTGATGGTTGTGTAGTTGTTCAAGAGCGTGATGCCGCCCAGAACTATATAGATGATGACCAGGCCGATCACCGCCAAAATCAGAAGAGATGCGGGGCTAAAGACGTTTTCCAATCCCCACGGAGCGGGTTGCCCGCTCAGGACGTTGTCAATTATAACCTTGAGCGGCCAAGGCTTGAGCAGTTCGCAGCCGCTTATGATAAAAACCTGAGCGAGCGCAATCAGAAACGGAAACCTATAAGGCCATAAATATTTGAGAGTTTTTTTGAACATGAGAAAAACTTCTCTTTGGCAAAACTTCGTACGCCAATTAAAAGATTTGAGCCCGTAAACGAAACATCCCGGCACCTGACAGGATGACGAAAAAGGGTTCTCTGGTGGGAGAAACGCCTGAAAATCGCTGATGATTTCGTCATTCCGGCGGAAGCCGGAATCAAGGCTATTCCCCAACCAATTGATGTTAAAGCAAAAGACACTGGACCCCGGCCCCCGGACTAGACACTTCCGGGGCAGGCTTCGCCGGGGTGACGCCTATAGGCTTCTTTCGCCCTGATGTGGGAATACCAATCATTTTTCATCACCCTCCTGACATCGGGCATTTGCCGCCGGCGCCGGCCTGCTGATTCCAACGGGTATTTAATCCGGCTTTTATAAAAGGGAAAGCAAAAACTCTCATCCGTGCATCTATCTGCCCGATATTGACACTAATGCTCATTGGAGATAGAGTTTTTCGGAATTACTGTAGCCAATTTGTTTGGCGTTTCCGCCTGTTTCCGGTACGTAAACTGACGAATTCTACCTCATGCTCAATTTGACCCTTTTCGGAGATTGGGAAAATGCAGACTGAAAAACCTGACGCCGTTGAACTCGTTGAACTGCTCCTCACCGCCGAGATCTACAACCGTGTCCACAAACTCATGGAAGCCGATCTGCCGCCCGATATCAGGCGCAACTATTTCGACTCGCAGATTGAAGCCGTGCGCAGGCCCATTTTGGTGAGCAGCGCGGATGCCGAAAAGATATGCGGCGCAAAGAATGTTAAACCGCTATTAGCTGATCTGCCTTTCGTGGAAATCGACGGCGCCGGCAGCCTGATCCGGCTGGCCGAGTTCGATGCCGCCGCAGCGTGGTTCGCCTCTCAGGACGTCTCCGAAGCGATACTCGAAAACCCCGTGCTTGCCCATTACTACCAGAAATTCGACCCCGATGTCAGTTACCCGCAAGCAAGGGTTGTCAATCAGTCAATTATCGCCCGCGCCGGCAAGCTGCACGCCAGAGTGGAGAAGCTCTACGGGGAGGAATCCGAAGAATTACTGAAGCTGGTGACCATAAAGCTTCCTGAAGACATAAGAAACAGCCTGGACGATCTCGTGCTGAGCGAAGAGCAGTTGGATGAGATCGCAAAAGCAGGCAAGGCTCTCGAGCACAGGGACTACCTCAAGGGCATCGGCCTTTTTGAAATCGGCAAAATTCTCTTTGTCGGACCGCCCGGGACAGGGAAAACTTCCTCTGCCCGGGCGCTTTCCCGGTGGTTCGAGCTGCCGCTCCTCGAGGTGAAGCTCTCCATGATCATCAGCGCCTATCTCGGAGAAACCTCCAAGAATATAGATAGCGTCTTTATGCTCGCCAAGAAACTGAACCCCTGCATCCTTTTCATCGATGAATTCGATTTCGTGGCCAAATCGAGGGCCGCAGACGATCACGGGGCCATAAAACGGGCGGTTAACACGCTTTTGAAGGCGGTGGACGATATCAGCCTTGTTGAGGACGGGGTACTCCTGATCGCTGCGACCAACTATCCGCAACTCCTGGATCATGCCGCCTGGAGACGATTTGACAATGTGATGAACTTTGTCGTCCCGGACGAAGAGATGAGGCGCAGGATTTTCGAAAAGATCCTGGAAAAGGTCGACGCCACGCTCGACCTTGCCGAGCTTGCAAGACTCACCGACCGATATACCGGCTCAGACCTCCGCATTGTTGTCCGCGAGGCCGTCTTGAACGCTCTTCTTGAGGACAGAAAGAAAATCACGCAGGCGGACCTCATCCGGGCTATCGAACAATTCGGGCGAAGAAACTCGGACTACCGCCAGGGCGCAGGGGCGGGTTCTCCCAAGCCGAATCCGATAATATCTAACTGACAATAATTATTATCGGTATTGATATAAGTTACTGATAGAACTGTAATGTTCTACACACGTGATAAGTGAGGCACATGTCTCAATAATCCGGACACATTACCCATCCCCAGGCACAGATGAACGCATAACAAAATTATTGCATTCCACACTGACATAATCTAAAAGATTTAATTTACGTGGCACAGGTTTGTCGGAATTGTAATGTATTTTCTTTTGTTGATGGCCTGCAGGAGGAGCTCATGAGTCAAGGAAAAGGTCTTTTGGAAAGATTAGAGCGGAAGGGGATCTCACGAAGAGATTTCATGAAGTACTGCACCACTCTTACCGCAACTATGGGACTGTCCTCAGCTTACGTATCAAAAGTGGCTGCTGCGTTGGCGAGCGCTCCCCGCCCGCCCGTTATCTGGTTGGCGCTGGCCGAATGCACCGGTTGCGCTGAAAGCACTCTGCGATCAATGTATCCATGGATCGACGAGTTGGTGCTCGACATTCTCTCGCTCGACTATCATGAAACGATTATGGCCCCTTCCGGGGAAGCGGCGGAAAAATCGCTGCATGACTCCATTACCAAAAATGCCGGGAAATTCATCCTGGTCGTGGACGGTGCGGTTCCGACCGGCGATAACGGCAATTTTGGAACGGTAGCCGGCAAAACCATGATCGAGTTGGTAAAGGACATGGGTCCGAAGGCGATGGCTACCATCTGTATAGGCACCTGCGCATCGTACGGCGGACTTCCCGCAGCCGCTCCTAACCCCACGCAGGCCAAAAGCGTGAGCGAAGTTACCGGGCTCAAGACGGTCAATATCCCTGGGTGTCCGCCAAACCCGATAAACTTCGTGGGAACGGTGGTAAACTTCCTGCTGTTTGGCAAGCTGCCCACGCTCGACGACAAGGGACGGCCCCTTTTCGCCTACGGACAGCTCATTCATGACCAGTGCCCGAGACGGTCTCATTTCGAAGCAGGCGAATTCGTGACCAACTTCAACTCGGAGGAAGCCAGAAAAGGTTTTTGCCTCTACCAGATGGGGTGCAAAGGCCCCGAAACCTACAATAACTGCCCCATAGTCAAGTGGAACGATGGGACGAGCTGGCCCGTTCAGGCCGGACATCCCTGCATCGGGTGCAGCGAACCCAATTTCTGGGACAAATCCACTCCTTTCTTTAAAGCAACCTGATCGATTGGGACATTTTGACGGCAAGAAAACAACGATTCGTTTTTTAAATAAGGAGAAACCATTATGGCACGAGTGGTAATAGACCCGATCACCAGGATTGAGGGTCACCTCAAAATAGAAGTGGAAGTCCAGAATGGGAAAGTGACAAACGCATGGAGCAGTTCGACCCTTTTCCGCGGAATCGAGATAATGCTCCAGGGCAGGGACCCCAGGGACGCAAATCTTTTTACGCAACGCGCCTGCGGCGTTTGCACCTATATTCACAGCCTGGCCTCTATCCGCGCGGTGGACGACGCTCTTGGGGCAAAACTGGCCGATAACGGGCGGTTGATCCGTACCCTGCTCCACGGCGCCCAGTACCTGCACGACCACATGGTGCATTTCTATCACCTGCATGCGCTCGACTGGGTAGACATTGTGAACGCGCTGAAAGCCGACCCGAAAAAGACGGCGGACCTGACGGCAAAGGTCTCCCCCACCAGCCCCGGCAGCGGGGTAAACGATTTCAAGGCTGTGCAGGACCGGGTTAAGAAGCTTGTCGAAAGCGGTCAACTCGGGCCTTTCGCCAACGGCTATTGGGGCCACCCGGCATACAAGCTGCCGCCCGAAGCCGACCTGATGGCGGTTGCCCACTATCTGGCGGCTTTGAAGCAACAAGCCCGCACCGCCAGGCTGATGGCCATATTCGGAGGCAAGAACCCTCATATCCAGAGCATGTATCTGGGCGGAGTAACTTGCGCCACCGACCTCACCCCTGACAGGATCGCCGAGTTCAAGTACCTGTGGAAGGAAACAATGGAGTTCGTCAACAATGTATATATCCCCGACGTCCTTGCAGTTGCCTCTTTCTACAAGGATTGGGGCAAGATCGGCGGTACAAAGAACTTTCTGGCCTACGGGGATTTCCCGATGGGACCCAAGGAACCCGACAGCTTCCTGCTGCCGCGTGGAGCTATTTTCAACCGCAATTTGGCCAAGGTCGAGCCGGTGGATGTCAAACTGATCACCGAACAGATCAAGCATAGCTGGTACGAAGGCGATCCCAAGGGACTAAACCCGGCCAAGGGCGAAACCAAGCCCAAGTTCGACAAGTATGATACCGGCGCCAGGTATAGCTGGATGAAGGCGCCGCGCTACAAAAACGAGCCGATGGAAGTAGGGCCGCTCGCGCGCGTTCTGGTTGCTTACGCCAAGGGTGTTCCGCCGGTCAAGGAAAACGTTGACGCGGTGCTGAAGACACTTGCCATACCTGCTGAGGCGCTTTTCTCCACTTTGGGCAGAGTTGCGGCCAGGGCGGTTGAGACCAAGGTCATCGGCGAGGCGATGGGGACTCTGCTCGGCCAGTTGGTGGAAAACCTCAAGAAAGGCGACCTGAACATCTGCGACGATAGGCCATGGGACCAGATGCCCGCCGAAGGCATGGGCGCGGGTCTGAACGATGTGCCCCGCGGCGCCCTGGGGCACTGGATCAACGTCAAAGAAAAGAAAATCGCCAATTACCAGATGGTGGTGCCATCCACATGGAACATCGGCCCGCGCTGCGCGGGCGATAAGAGAGGTCCTTTGGAAGAGGCGCTCATGGATACCCCGGTTGCCGATCCCAAAAAGCCCGTGGAGATCCTTCGCACCGTCCACTCTTTCGACCCATGCATAGCCTGCGGCGTGCATGTGATCGATGTTGAAAGCAACGAAGTCTATAAATTTGAAGTTGTCTAAGGCTGGTTTTTTGGATACGTATAGGGAGGCCGGCCGCGCGCTGTGCGTGGCCGGGTTCCCTTTTTTGTTGCCGGAAGGTTTCACACAGGCTCTGTATGTTTGATAAACACATACTGGTACTCGGGGTTGGAAACATCCTGCTGGGCGACGAAGGTACCGGGGTTCGGCTAATCCAGAAACTCGAAGAGGAATACGTCTTTTCGGAAAACGTAGAACTCTACGACGGAGGAACCCTGGGGCTCAAGCTCCTCGAACCCATCTGCCGGTCCGACTTTGCGATAGTCGTGGATATAGTCCGCGCCGGGGGCCCGCCGGGCACCATCTACCGTATCGAGGAAAAGGATTTGTCCAAAAAAATCCCTTACAAGAGCTCGCTCCACGAACTAAATGTCGTGGAAACCCTTATTTATGCCGAAGAGCTTGGAAAAAAGCCCGACACCGTCGTGATCGGAATCGAGCCTGGAGACTGGACATCATGGAGCACCGAACTTACCGAACCTGTCCGGAACCGGATGGAGGATTTTATCGCGGTGGTCCTGGGGGAGATTGAAAAAGCGGGAGGCGCCTGGAAAAAAGCTGAACAACCTGTTAAAATCAACCGAGTGGTGTGAGAAACGCCTGAAAATTGCTAATGATTTCGTCATTCCGGCGGAAGCCGGAATCCAGGCTATTTCCCAACTAATTGATTTTAAAGCAAAAGACACTAGTACGTTGTCAACAAAGTTATCACATGTTGCAAGGAATCGTCACCCCGGCGAAGGCCGGGGTCCAGAGCTGTTAACTAATTGAAAAGACGCTGGATTCCGGCCTTCGCCGGAATGACGGGCTGTAGGTCCTTACCAATAGGAACTTAGTTGACACTGCACTGGACCCCGGTTTCGCCGGGGTGATGTCTATAGGGTCTTTCGCTCTGATGTGGGAATTCCAATCCTTTTTCCTCACCCTGCTAAAGAAAGGGAAGTGCATATGTGCCTGGCCATTCCGGGTGAAATCGTAAAGATAGACGATGGAGTTGCAACCGTGCAGATTGCTGGGTCGCTCAGAAAGGCGTCCCTTCTGCTTCTGTCTGAAGAACCCAAACCGGGAGATTATGTCATAGTCCATGCGGGATTTGCGCTTCACGTGGTTGACCCCGCCGAAGCCGTGGAATCACTTCGTCTCATTCGAGAACTGGCTTCCTTCGCGGACGAAGAACTTGCATGAAAAAAATAATCATTTCGGTCCTCGGCCACGACAGGCCCGGCATTATAGCCGCAGTCTCAGAAGTGCTTTTCCGCAACGGATGCAACATAGAAGACGTTAGCCAGAGCATACTCCAGACCGAGTTCGCCGGGGTATTCATCGCCTCCCGTCCGGACACGATCGAGACAGACGAACTCAGTGGCCGCCTGCGTGAGAAGCTCGATCCCATGAGGCTTTCGGTCCTGCTTCGCGAAGTGGATTCCGCCGGAGTTTGGCAGGCCCCGCTCAGCGAGCCTTTCGTCATAACTACAATGGGACCCGACCGCCCCGGCCTCGTCGCAGGCATAACCGAACTGCTGGCACGGTTTGGCGTTAATATTTCAAATTTAAAAGCGGTCTTCAGGGGTGGAGACAATCCGCACGAAAACACGATGATATATGAAGTGGACATTCCCCTCGCGGTGGACCAGAAAATTTTCCGCGAAGCGCTCTATGAACGCGGCAGGGAACTGGGCCTGGATGTAAGTCATCAGCATAGGGAAATTTTCGAAGCCATCCATAGAGTCTGACCTGGGGACAATCCCATGCTCACTCCTATAGAAGTGCTTTCCACACTCGAGATGCTCAAAAATGAACATCTCAACGTCCGAACCGTTACTCTGGGCATAAGTCTGTTGGATTGCGCGAGCGATGATCCGGCAAGATTCATCGACAGGATGACCTCCAAAATCGGCGCCCTTGCCCGCAACCTGGTAAAGGTTTGCGACGAGGTGGCAGTGCGCTATGGTATCCCGATCGTGAACAAGCGGATTGCGGTAAGTCCCATTGCGGTCGCCGCATGTTCATGCACGCCCGATCGGATGGTCGAGGTCGCCAGGGCGATGGACCGCGCTGCAAAGGCAGTCGGGGTGGATTTCATCGGCGGCTTCAGCGCCCTTGTCGAAAAAGGTTTCACCAAAGGGGACCACGCCCTCATCGAGGCCATCCCGGAGGCGCTTTCGGCAACCGAGCATGTCTGCTCCTCGGTAAATGTCGCATCCACCCGTGCAGGCATCAATATGGATGCGGTCTACCTCATGGGAAAAACGATAAAGAGGCTCGCCGAGCTTACCTGGGAGCGGGACGGAATCGGGTGCGCAAAGTTGTGCGTGTTTGCAAACATCCCCGAAGACGTTCCTTTTATGGCCGGCGCCTTTCTCGGCGTGGGTGAGCCGGACTCGGTAATAAACGTCGGCGTGAGCGGTCCCGGCGTGGTCAAGAAAGCCTTAGACCGGGCGCGTCAGGCAAATCCCCGGCTTGATCTGGGACAAATCTCGGAAATCATTAAACATACTGCCTTCAAGGTGACAAAAGTCGGCGAACTGATCGGCAGGCGTGTGGCCGATGCTCTTGGGGTCCCATTCGGAGTGGTTGACCTCTCACTTGCTCCGACCCCCAACGTCGGAGACAGTGTTGGGGAGATCTTTCAGAGCCTGGGGCTCGGCAGCATCGGCGTTCCGGGCACAACCGCCGCCCTGGCGCTCATAAACGACGCGGTAAAAAAAGGAGGGGCGTTCGCAAGCTCTTACGTGGGCGGTTTGAGCGGCGCCTTTATTCCAGTGAGCGAAGACCTCAATATTGCGGAATCGGCCCGGCAGGGATTTCTTTCCATCGAAAAGCTCGAGGCTATGACAAGCGTATGCTCGGTCGGACTGGATATGATCGCCCTGGCCGGTGATACTTCAGCCGAAACCCTTGCCGCGATAATAGCCGATGAGATGGCAATAGGGGTGATAAATAAGAAAACCACGGCCGCCAGGCTTATTCCGGTTCCGGGTAAGAAAGTGGGAGACAAAGCCCATTTCGGCGGTCTGCTCGGAGAGGCGTCAATTATACCTGTACCCGGAGCGGACAGTTCCGCAGAGTTCATCTCCCTTGGGGGCCGCATCCCCGCCCCGACGCAGAGCCTTACCAACTGAGGCGGCTCGTCGCCCCAAGAAACTTCTAAAAGAGTAAGCGTTTACCTCAGAGTCGGCTGTCGGTCCGACCGCCTCAGCTTTTCTCCGGAATGTGCCGCGCTGCGAGCCATCCGGCCGCAAAACCGAAAAGAGCCATTATTCCCAGCAGTGTCCCTGCGTTTTGCAGCATATCCCCGGATAACCAGTTGAAAGGCTTTTCAGGCAAACCGGCTGCTATGTGGAGTTCTCCCGCCGATCCGTGTGTTACGCTGGTAAAGGCAAAATTTCGCACGACTCCGTCCAGGCCTTTTTCTCCCACAAATCCTTCCTTTTGGCTTAGCATCGCCTTGATTACTGGCGCATCGGGCATTGAGCGCCCAATCCACTCATCGACGTTTGGGTAGACCGCCAGGATGGCCCCTTTCGAGTCAACAACCAAAACCTCGCTGTTTTCGGGCAATGACTTTTCAGGGATTTGAACCAGCGTCTTCAAGTCCAAAGAGGCAAAAATTACCCCTTGCGGTTGACCGGTTTCACTTAAACATGGGTAAGCGAGATCGATTGAATGCTTGCCGGTGCTGAGGGCCGGCGCATAATCGCTGAAAACGAACCGGCGGGTTCGAACGGCCTGCCGAAAATACTCCCTGTCTGCAATGTTGATACTGGCCGTACTCCCCGCATTGCAGAAAACGTCCCCGTTCAGGTCAGCCGCCCCAATGTTGCTGAAAAATTGTTGATTGTTCACAATATCCGAAAACAGGCTGCGGCAGGATTCCGAATCTTGCCTGATTACCGGGGGGGATTTCGACAGGACCGCCAAAAGAAGCCGGGTCTGCTCCATGAGTTGCCTGTCAGATGCGGCCACATATTGAACCAGCCTGCGGGCCGTATTCTGGCTTTCGGCCTTTTCATTCTTCCATTGCTGGTGGGCCGGATGAATGATTACATCGGCGGCGGGTAAAAAGAAAAGAGGAACAAAAATCAAAATTTGGAGCTGCAGCGTTCTTGCAGGAGACATTTATCATCCTTTATCGAATTGTTAGAAATCATTTAGTGTCCAATTCTGCAAAATGCACTATACATATTTTGCTTGTCAATAACACCGAAGGTATTATTTTATCGCGAGTCAATTCCCTCGTAGGATAGACTTATACAATACCCTGCTCGATGTGTGAGCGCGGAGGCCGACCGCAGGATATGTCTATCACACGCCATGGGCGGGAGCGGGAGGCCTCATCCTGGCGGTTGTAGCGCCATGACCTACACGGACTCAGGCTGGATGAAGAAAACTTTTGAAAGTTGCAAACCCTCTGTCCGCCGGCGCTGGCTGGTTTTCGCTGCAGGAGTGGTGTGGCTCACGGTGGGTTGCGGGCTGACGGCGGTGGCCTGTTTTTGGTTTTACCGTTCAGCGTGGCCTTTGAGCCTCGTGCTTGGAGCGCTAAGCCTTGCCCTGGGCCTGATCGTCCATTCTTTCGGGTTTTCCCGAATCGTCAGGAAAAACCTTGAGCGTATCGGCGGCAAGCCCGAACTGGTTTGTCTTTTCGCATTTCAGGGCTGGAGGAGCTATTTTCTCATTTTGACTATGATGCTCATGGGTTTTGCACTCCGGCACCTTCCCATCCCGAAGGATGTTGTCGCGATAATCTATTTTACAATGGGATCGGCCCTAATCTGCGGCAGCTCAATATATTTTCGGCAATTTTCCGCCGAAAATGCCGGCTAAACCTGCTCCCGGCCCGGCGTATCCGGGTATGCGCTTTGATTTGAGACCTTGAAGATACAGAGTAGTTCATCGCCTGCCCTTTGCTATGCCGTTTCCCCTTGCCCCTACTGCTTCCTCAATTGACAGTTTTGCGAACCTGTGTTCAAAGCGAATGGAGTTTAATATGAATGTTGCCAGGAATGTGGAACAAGCAAGTCTTTATTTTCCGGAAAAACCCGCATTGATATTCGAAGGTCGAACCTACACGAACGAAGAGCTGAATAAACAGGTGAATCGTCTCGCCAATGCGATTAAAGCCCTGGGAGTGGATAAGGGTGACCGGGTAGCTCTCTTTTTGCCCAATATCCCGGCTTTTATTATCTGCTACTTTGCCGCCCAGAAGCTGGGGGCTATTGCCGTCTCCATCAACGCCATGTCGAAAAAAAAGGAAGTACAGTACATGGTCAGTGATTCTGGGTGCAAAATGCTCTTCACGACATCTGCTCTGCGCGAAGAGGTCCCTGCCGATGAATTGCCCACCCTGAAGCAGATAATCATCGCCGAAGGCGAAGCCGGAAATGATCTTGATTTCAACGGACTTATGGCCAAAGCTGATGCGAATTTCCGCTGCTCTGACATGGATCCTCTCGATCCAGCAGCAATTCTTTACACATCGGGCACTACCGGTTTCCCCAAAGGCGCCGTATTGACCCAAATGAACATAGTCTCGAATTCCCTTTCATCAGCCAATCACTCCGGAGTGTCTCCCGAGGACCGGGGGCTGCTGTTCTTGCCCCTTTTTCACTGTTTTGGCCAGAATTTTATCATGAATGCGGCCTTCAGCAAGTGCGCTACCCTTGTCCTGCACCGCCGGTTCGAACCGGAGCCTGTGCTCGATGCCATGGTTTCACACCGCGTGACGATGCTCTTTGCAGTGCCGACTATTTATATTCACCTCCTCAACATGGACACCTCCCGGTATGATCTGTCGAGTCTGCGCTACTGCTTTACCGCTGCTGCGACCATGCCCAGGGAAACGGCACTTCAGTGGAAGGAGAAATTCGGCATGACTACCCACGAAGGGTACGGACTTACGGAATGCTCACCCTTTTGCACTTACAATCACAATTATCGGTATAAACACGGCAGTATTGGAACGCCGATCGAAAATGTCGATGTAATGATTGCTGATGAAGAGGGCAATGAATTACCTCCTGGAGAAATAGGGGAAATAATCATCAGAGGACCGAACGTGATGAAGGGCTATTGGGGAAACCCCGAGGCTACGGAAGAGGCGATCCGCAACGGATGGCTCCGTTCAGGCGATATCGGGACAATGGATGAAGAAGGATATTTCTTTATTACCGACCGGGTAAAGGACATGATCAATGCGGCGGGGTTTAACGTCTATCCCAACGAGGTAGAGCAGGTCATCTATCAGCATCCATCGGTTCAGGAGGTAGCTGTTTATGGAGCCGCCGATCCTATCAGAGGTGAAACAGTCCATGCCAGTATTGTTTTGAAGCAGGGCATGACGGCTACAGAGGAGAGTATAATCGAGTTTTGCAAGTCAAATATGGCTGTCTACAAGGTGCCCCGAAAGGTAGTCTTTACCGCCCAACTGCCCAAAAGTGCCACGGGCAAGATTTTAAAGAGGCTGTTACGGGGGGATAAGTAGTTCATAGACCTTGCCAGGAAACCTAACGTTTTTCGTTTACGTGAGGAGGAAAGAGCGATGAAAGTTCTTAATCTTTATTATTCCGCCACTGGAAACACAGATAGAGTCGCAGAACAGATAGAAAGAGCCGTTAGGGAAGCAGGTCACGAGGTGCAGACAATCAAGGTTGCTAAAGACATCGAACTGGATATCCTGGAGTATGATTTTGCCTTTATAGGCTCTGGAGTTTATACCTGGCTGCCGGGTAAGCCCCTTATGGAGCTCATCGGCAGGCTGCGGGAAAGATACGCCCAGGCAGGTGAGATCAAACCGGCATCCCCCAGAAGGCCGGGCAAGAAAGCCGTGGTCTACTGCACCTATGGAGGAGGGCATACGGGAGCCAATGAGGCTGTGCCGGCGGTGAAGTACATGGGCCAGCTTTTCGATCACCTCGGGTATGAGATCTTGGCTGAATGGTACATCGTTGGAGCATTTCATGGCAAGCTCGAGCATCTCTCCACTGCCGGCCGCTTGGGAGAGATCCTGGGGCGACCCAATGAAGCGGATTTGCAGGAGATCTTCCAAAAAACAGTCGGTATTTTGAAGGTCTGATTCAATTGGGTAATTCTAGACGCGTGCCTTTAATGGAGCATGGAATAGGGAAAAACACCCTCATCGCCTCATTCCGGTTCAATTGTTTTTCCGCCATACGCCATGTAGTAGACCAATGGCACAACGATCAGCGTGAAGAAGGTCGAAACCGCAATGCCGAAGATCAACGCCCAGGCCAGGCCGGAAAAGATGGGATCCAGGGTGATGGGCCAGGCGGCGAGCATGGCGGCAAGCGACGTGAGGAAAATAGGCCGGGTTCTCAGCGCACCGGCCTCTATGAGAGAGCGAACGAGAGGTTTACCCTCCTTTTTTCGTTCCTCGACGAATTCGATGAGCAGGATCGAATTGCGGGTGGCGATCCCTGACAGGGCGATCATGCCTATCATGGCCGTAGCCGTAAAGTAGACCGGATTTCCCCAGCCTCCCACCGGATGGCTCGTGATCAGGTTCAAGAGCCAAAAGCCCGGAAGAATGCCGATGACCGAAAGGGGAAGTGCAATGAGTTGGATCGCCGGAAGAAGATAGCTCCCGGTCTGGTAGAGAAGCAGCAGGTAAATCCCAAGCACCGCAACCCCAAATGCAATACCCAAGTCCCGAAATACGCTCAGCGTTATATCCCATTCCCCCTCACCGGACCAGATGATGTCGAATTTTTTGAGCTGCTCATCCTTTCCAACTTTGTCTTCGAGAGTAAGCACCGCATTGGGAGGTGGTAGTCCGGCTGTTTCTCCAAAAACGTAGACCACCGGGTGCAGGTTCTTGTGATAAACGGGCTGGTCGATGGTTTCATCTTCGAAGGCTCCAAGCTCTGTGAGAAACACTCTCTCTCCGGTCATGCCCTGGATCATGAGTTGATTGAGGCTCGCCTCGAGCGCTCTATCCCGTTTCTCGAACTGCAATTTGATGAGGGTAGGATTGACCTCATTACCGAGTCGAAGTGAGCTCGGAGCCGTTCCCATCACCGTTCCCTGCAGAGCCTCGGCGATCTGCTGATCGCTAATTCCGTGAAGCGCGGCCTTGGTCCTGTCTACCCGAAAAACGGCCTTTCGCTCGGGAGCCACCAGAATATCGTCCACATCCACCACACCTTGAGTGGACTCCATGATACGCCTGACTCCTTTGGCAGCTAAGCAAAGATCTTCGTAAGGCTGACCGATCCGGCCATACACTTCGGCAACCAAAGTTGAAATGACCGGAGGACCCGGTGGGCTTTCAACGATCTTGATATTGGCGCCGAAATGGTCTGCTATGCGTTTGAGATCGTTCCTCAGTCTCAGGCCCAGGGCATGGCTTTGTTCGGTCCTCCGTTTCTTGGCGATAAAATTGATGCGCAGATCCCCCACATTGGCTCCCTGTCTCAGGTAGTAGTGGCGTACCAATCCGTTGAAGTCGATGGGGCTCGATATTCCTGCATAAAGACCTGCATCGGTAACCTCGGGAACGCGCACCAGATAGTCGGAAAGGGCATGTGCAGCAGCCTGAGTGGTTTCGAGAGTAGTCCCTCTGGGCATATCGACAACCACCTGGAGTTCGTTCTTATTGTCAAACGGAAGCATTTTGAGCGGTACACGCTGGGATAGGACCAGCCAGACGGCGAAACCCAGCAGAACGGCAACAGTCCCAAGAATTCCCAGCCGAAGGCTCCTGTGGCGTATGATGGATTCCATCACGCGGTCGTAGATTTTGAAAAGAGTGGTATCTTCAAGGGAAAACGATTTTTCATGTGGTCTAATATAGATTCCGCCCAGCATGTGGAGCGAGAGCCAGGGGGTGATGGTGAAGGCAACGAGCAGACTCATGAGCATGGCGACAGGCACATTGAGCGCCATGGGAGCCATATAGGGTCCCATCATCCCCGTAATGAAAAACATGGGGATGAAAGAAATGATTACAGCCAGGGTGGCCAGGATAATGGGAGGGCGCACTTCGTTGACGGCGCTCACGACTGCTTGAAACGGAGGCTCCCTTCGCATGGAAAAATGGCGATGAATGTTTTCCACATCCACGATGGGATCGTCCACTACCAAACCGAGTGACAGAATGAGGGCAAAGAGGGTCACACGGTTGATGGTGTAGCCGAGAAAGTAATTGATGAGCAGGGTGAAGCTGAAAGTGACCGGCACCGCGAAAGCGATGATAATTCCCTCGCGCCACCCCAGAGTGTAGGCCAAAAGCAGGACCACGATGGCAATAGCCATCAAGAGCGCTTCAACCAGATCATTTACCTTCTCATCGGCGGTTTTTCCGTAATCCCTCGTGACACGCAGATGAACTCCATGGGGCAGCACCTCGCGGGAGAAGCGTTCGGCTTCCTTTCCTACCTCTTCTGAGACCCGGACCGCATTGGTGCCCTTCCGCTTGGCCACCGCCACAGTTACTGAAGGGAAGTCTTTGAATGGCTCGATCCCGGAAGGCAGAACCGAATGGCCGCCTTCTTCGGCCGGATCGATGGGGGAGTAGGCTTTTCTGCCAAAAGCAATGGTCGTATAGGTTTGCGGTTCGGCTGGACCATCCCGGACCTTAGCGACCTCACTCAGATAAACGGGCCTCATCTCCCGCACCCCGACGATCAGGCTCTCAACCTCACGGGCCGAAGCCAGAAAACGCCCTGCATCCAGTCGCACCTCCTCGTTATTGGAGACCAGGTTTCCCGAGGGGAGCGCCACGTTCGCTCCCCGTATGGCCTGCTGAATATTCTGGAGCGTTATTGCGCGACCCGCCATGAGCTGGGGCGAGAGCTCGACTGTGATCTGCCGGGGTCGACCTCCAACGATAAAAGTGCGCCCGGCGTTTTTCACCGCCTGGAGCCGGATTTCGAGCTCTTCAGCCATACGACGCAAATGGTAGTCGCTGTAGCGGTTGCTATAGAGCGTCAGATCTACGATGGGCACATCATCGATCTCGACGGGCTTAACGACCCATCCGGTCACGCCGGGCGGAACCTGGTCGATATTGGACTGGATCTTGTTGTATAGCTTTACCCAGCTTCTCTCCCGGTCTTGACCGACATAGAAGCGTACAGTGATGATGGCTTGGGATGGGAAGCTTGTGGAATAGACGTATTCCACACCGTCGATTTGGTAGAGAAGCTTTTCAAGGCGGGTGGAAACTTGCCGTTCGACTTCGCGGGCGGAAGCCCCAGGCATGTTTACCATCACGTCGGCAATAGGAACTACGATCTGAGGGTCCTCTTCCCTCGGAGTGATCCACAGGGCTAGGGCGCCAGCAATCAGGCTGATGAGAATAAGGAGGACCGAGAGGTGACCCTGCAAAAAGGCCACTACGATACGGGTCATCCAGTGGTGTTGCGAGCGGGGCTGCTGGCTTTGAGGCTCGATTTCCGAATTTCCGCTATCGAGTCGGGGATCGCTCACGGGATAATGACCTCCTCGTTTTCCCCAAGTCCCGAGAGCACCTCAATAAGGTCACCGTGACGTTCCCCGAGCGTAACGAAGCGGCGCTGAGGATATCCGTCCATGTCGATCACTTCCACAAGGGGAAGCTGACCGACCTCACTGACGGATTTAGAGGGAATCACGAGTGCATCATACTGGCTGTAAGGAATTCGGAGACGCCCGAAGAGGCCATTCACAAGTCGCTGCTCGGCCGGGAGGCTTACCTTCACAAGGACCGTCCTTGTACTGGGGTCCGACTGTGGAACGATTTCCCGGATTTTTCCCTCTGAAGTCAGATTCAGGGCATCGATACGAACTTCCAGGTCTTGCCCCGTTTTCAGGTATTGGATGAGGGATTCGGAAAGGGCGGCATGCAGTTCAGGGCGAGAAGGGGTTTCCAGGAAAAAGAGCGGCTGACCAGGGGAGGCCATATCGCCCACATTGACCATCTTTCGCACAATCTGGCCGGTAAAGGGAGCCTGAATCACAGCGTAGCTCAGCATGGCCCTGGCTTCGGTAATGGCAGCCTCCGCCTGCTCCTTTTGGGCCTGGGCTCTTGCTATTTCGCCCTTGGCCGCCTGTACTTCCTGGAGCGCCGCAGCTGCCTGGGCTTCGGCTATGTCCTTCTGAGCACGTGCATGCTCCAGTTGCTGGCCGGTTGCGGCCTGTTCGCGCCGCAGATCCTGGTAGCGGCGATAATCGGAGAGTTCCTTTTCCTTAATGGCGCGCGTGGATTCCACATGCGCCATGGCTGCCGCTACTTTCGCCCGGGCCACTTCCACAGCCCGATCCATTGCCATCGACTGCGATTGAGCCTGCCGAAGCTTCGCCTGTATATCCCTATCGTCAAGACGAGCCATGATGGTAGGGGTACCATTCCCATCGCTTCCGACGACGCTATCCCCTTCACGGGCGAGAATTTCTTTGACCTGAGCCATAATTCGGCTCGAAACCTGCGCTTCGTTTTGAGCTCGAAGCGTCCCCACCTGGTCGATTATGAGAGGATAGACTCTCCGTTCGACTTTCACAGTATTCAACTTACCCGGTTGAGGCTTGGGCGCCGGTGGTCCCGATGCGACCTTTTGAACAAAAGCTCCCGCAAGCCACATCATCATGACAATCAGCAATCCCAAAACGCCCAGCCCTTTACCTGCTTCACGCAGAATAGCGCGATCCACATACTTTCCAGGTGGTTCACTCATTGCGGGTCTCCGTCAATATTCCTTCGGCAAAGTCACCCAAAGATTGTTTGAGGAGGGCCTGAGAGATTCTTACTTCAAAGAGGGCGGCTGTGTAGGAGACCTCAGCCTGGTTCCAGGCTACCTCCGCCTGTAGCAGCGAATCCACCCCGACAACCTCTTTGTGGTATAGATTCCTCACTTCTTGCAAGGCCTTTTCAGCCCATTGCTTTCTTTCTTCAGCTACCTTCATCTTTTCTGTGGCTTCCTGAACCGCCAAGGCTGCCTGATTGACCTCAAGTGCAATATCCAGAGCTACTTCTTTGCCTCGGGCCTCGATTTCCTCGAGGTGGTTGCGCGCTTCGCGGATTCTCGAAAAGGTCGCCCCCCCGTCAAAGATCGGCCAGGTGGCTAGGATACCCACCATCCAGCTCTCGGCGCTCTTGCTGAGATCCTCTGAATCCCTTTGGTACCAAGCGCTAGCAGCCACTTTGGGCAATAGCCCTCCTCGGGCAGACTTAACCCTTTCTCCAGCGGATTGGATCAGGGATCGAACTGCCGTCATCTCTGGACGTTTGTCCAAAGCCTTTTTGACCAGGGAATTCGTGTCTTCCGGGTCCTTTTCGAAGATAGAAGGCGAGGAGACAACCAGCGCCGGATCGGGAATTTCTTCGGGGTTAATGGATCTGGCCAGAAGGCGCTCGATCCCGGCCTGGAGCTTGCGAGCCCCTGTACGGGCAGCAACCAGGTGGTCACGGGCTTCAGAGGTGCGCACCTTGAGGCGAAGCATCTCGCTTGGCAAAGCCACCTCAGCACGAATGCGGGCTTCGCCCAATCGCTCATCTGTTTTAGCTGCATCGAGAACTCGCTCGGCTACCCCGATAAAGCAAAGTCCATTCAGCCAGCGATAGTAAGTTTCAGTCACTTTAGCAACGAGACGATTGCGGCCTGCCTGTAGTTCAGCCTTGATGGAACTGTGCTGCCCGAGTGCTGCCTTTCTGTCGTACCACCGGCTTCCTCCCTGGAAAAGAACCCATTCTGCCTGAATCCTCGAGGCCGCATTCTGTGCTTGGCCTGGATCGTTGAAATTGATGGTAGGAGTGAAGCGCCTTTGATTGATCATATCCATAATGGCATAAACCGGATTGTCTGTGACGTTGAAATCCTCCGAAAGGACCAGCCTCGGATAGAAGGATGCCTCGGCCTGTTTCACCTGCTCTGCTGCCGCACCGATTCGCTGTTGGATTTGCTCCAGTTCGGGGCTGACTCTCAGGGCTTCCTCAATGGCCCTATCCACCGTGAGAGATCCGGGTCGAACACTTACGGATTCCGAGGGCGACTCCTCCAGCTGTTTCACGATGGGGTCGACAGGCAGGGGATCTTTTTCCCTCGCAAAGGTATGATCTTGACCGGCACAACCCTGTAATCCCATTCCGATCGCCAGCAACAGCCAGAGTGAACCCGCAGTTGTGCGCACCGTTGATCGAAACAAACGTCTCCCCATATTTACCCACCGGAAACGATTGATATTGAAATAAAGCCTGGACCAAGGCATTTTGGAAATCAAGGTGCTCTCTCCTCGTAGAGCTCTTAATGGAACGGCACCGGTCATTCTAATTCCATGCATGCGGCCGTATTCTACATTGATTCTGCTGTTGATAACATTGTTTCTATCTGTCACTCACAAAAATGCAGGCCGGAAAGATCACTGACAGCCAGGCACCGGCTAATTGACTGGACAAAAACGACTCCTGATGATTGATATCTTTGACATCATTTTCTCGCTTCCCGCTCCCCGCTAACGTCTTCAGATATCATTTAGAACAATCATGTCGAACGGTTGCAGAATGATTACTTCTTGTATATAGTTATGTATTCCAGCCGGGCATGCATGCGAAACAGGACCCCGGTCCGGTAAAATCGGAAGCCCGCTTCCAAAGTGGAATTTCACCGCATTGGTGTCAATGAGATCCTGAAGGCGGAGGGAGAAAAACATGAAAAGAATTCTCAAGATCCCCCTGGTCCTTACACCGCAGTCGGAAGGCGGCTATACGGTCACCAGCCCGGTTTTGCCCGAAATGCTGACGGAAGGCGACACGTTGGAACAGGCGATGGAAAATGTGCAGGATGCCTTGAAGGCAACTCTGGAGCTTTATCACGATATGAAGATGCCTCTGCCGGCTAACCTTCTGCAGGACTCAGAGCACAACTCCATCTGGTTCGAATGGCTGGCGGCCGTCTGATGACATATAAGGAAGTAGCCGGCAAACTGCATGCCCTGGGATGTATCGAGCTCCCTCGCCGTTCGGGAGGCTCCCATCGCAAGTGGATGAATCCATTCAATAACCGGGGCGCCGTTATCCCAGACTGGGGAAACAGGGATTTGAAAGCCGGCACTCTCCGTCAGGCAATCAAACAACTCGGGATTGATTGGGCCGATTTTATGGAAATCTAAAGGCCTGCGCATTCGATCGGGCGCCCCGGGGTCGGGCCCAAAGCCGCTAACTTAAGACAAGCCGGAAGCTGTTCATTCCTTTTAGCAGGCTTTAGCCGCATAATCTGTCATTCCCCTTTCCCGCTTTAGCGCGTTCTGTTCACCTGGGTTTCACCTGACTCACCAATTTGGGAGGGAGCTATGAACTCGCCGCATACCGACTATTTTCTTTGTGAAGACCTTCTTTCACCAGAGGAAAAACAAATCCGCGATGAAGTGCGAACCTGGATAGACAGGCGATACCTCCCCAAGGCGGCCGACTATTTTGAGCAAGGCATTTTCCCGGTCGAACTGATTCCTGAAATGGCGCAAATGGGCCTGCTCGGGTTCAAGTTGAATGAGTACGGCGGGCGTGGAAAAAACAACGTCGCTTTCGGCCTCGTTTCCCAGGAACTGGAACGGGGAGATTCCGGCCTGCGTTCGTTTGTTTCAGTAATAAACGCCCTTGTAATTTACCCCATTTATACGTTTGGGACCGATATGCAGAAGCAACGGTGGCTCCCGGATCTGGTGAGCGGCAAAAAAATCGGCTGCTTCGGCTTGACGGAGCCCGAAGCAGGGTCCGACCCACAGAGCATGCGGACGAGCGCTGTAAAAACCCGGTCGGGCTATGTTCTTAATGGGCGCAAGATGTGGATAACAAACGGTTCTATTGCCGACGTGGCGATAGTGTGGGCAAGAATCCGGGACGGTGAAATCTGCGGCTTTCTGGTCGAAAAGGGTATGCGTGGATTTTCGGCTCGCCCCATAGACCGCAAGTTCTCAATGCGCGCATCGGTCACCTCTGTTCTCAACTTCGATGACGTGGCCGTCCCCGAGGAAAATCTTCTGCCCGGCGCTCAGGGTCTGAAATCCGCCCTGATGTGTCTCAACGAAGCCCGCTATGGCATAGCCTGGGGCAGCGTCGGCTCCGCTATTGCCTGCTATGAGACTGCACTCAACTACGCAAAGTCCAGAATTCAGTTTCAAGCTCCAATTGCATCCTTCCAGCTCGTGCAGCGAAAGCTCGCCATGATGTTGACGGAGATCACCAAGGCCCAGCTTCTGTGCATTCGCCTGGGCAGACTCAAGGACGAGGGCCGTGCTCGCCACACCCAAATCTCGATGGCAAAAATGAACAATGCTCACGAAGCCCTCAAGATCGCAAGGAGCGCCAGAGACATTCTGGGCGCAAACGGGATCAGCCTCGGATATGCGCCGATCCGCCACATGCTCAATCTCGAAACCGTGAATACCTACGAGGGCACACGAGGACATCCATATTCTGGCTATCGGGCGTGACATCACCGGCATGGATGCCTTCAGTTGTGACCCGGCGACCGGACAACGGAGCCCAGCCAGGTTGAAATAGCCGGCATGGTGAAGAGTGAATGGTGAACCCAGCGGTGGGTATTGGGTCGTTTTGATTTTACAAGCCCCTTGACTGCTTGACCGGTCATGCTAAAATGGGAGCATGAAAAAATCAAAAACCCCAAGAGACATAAATCAACTCGCGTCCTTCATTGTGGATCAAACCACATCAGAGGGCAAGCCACAAGAATCCGCAGAACTACAGAAAGACCCCTTGGCCGTTGAACTCGGTCGGCGCGGAGGTCTTAAGGGTGGGAAAGCCAGGGCAGAGAAGCTGACACCCAAAGAACGCTATCGGAATCGCCTTGAAAGCTGCGAAGCAAGATGGGGAAGATCAAAGTTTAACTAGAGAGAATTTTCTTCAAATTCATTAAGTATATTGATGTGGTCAACCGTCCGAAGGGGTGCAACCGAATAATATCGGTTCTCTGTGAAGGGAGCTACTTCTGCCTTTTCAAACCTGAAAGGACTAAAAAATCTGTTTGGGGTGGTAGTCCTATCATTCCAAAAGCCGAGAGCGGCCAATTCAAAGACGAGGGGAGGGCTGCTATTTTCAGCATACAAAGAATTGATGTGTTCGACGAGGCTTTGCAACTTAGGGTTTAAGAGTGCCAGTGCTTTGTCGGTATGTACCCATAATTCATTTACGTAAAGCCTTGAAACTATGGGTGATGGAACAAGGCCAAATTCTGCAATAGCCCACTCCAGCAAGTCGTCGATAAACGCATCTGAGTCATCGGTTGATGAGCGGGTATCTGCAACGATACCATCTTGAAATACTCTGAGTTCAATCTCTATTTCCTCTTTAGAGCGATTCTGGAATCTCCCCGCCGAAAAGAGGATTGGTTTAGTGGGATCTTGAGGGTCCAGTTCAACGGGTTGAGTATATTTTAGGAAACTGTATTTTTCGGCAGTAGCGGTCAGGAGCGGATAGATATACTTCCTGTGAGGGTTCATATCTGAAAGTTTGAGTAGCCGTATAGCTCTTGCCCTAGCGATTGACAATATGTTCACGCTTCCCCTCCTGCCGCGCACGCCATGCATGAACCTTTATCGGATTCACCGTCTATCGTTCCCACGACAATATTTCCGAATCTCAGCGGTTCCTTGAATCTTCGGAAACCCATTATAGGAATTGAGCTAATTCCCTTTTGGTGAGATGGTTCCACAAGAGTGTTAGGGTCTAATTGAGGAACCGACTCTTTAAAAACGGGATCGTCTTTGAATGATGGCCTTTCAAGGTGTTCTCGGCTAAAGGAAGCGAAATCTTTAATCGTGGCACCAAAACCCTCAAACGAAATGCGTAATGTGAGATCAAACGCCTCCGCTAATTTACGTAGAGTTTTGACGCTCCAAGAAGAATAATTTACATTCTCTAACGCCGAAATACGTGGCTGGAGCATGTCGGCACGTTCAGCCAATTCTTTTTGGCTCCATCCGCGTTGCTCTCGGAGTACCTTGATCTGCGTAGCTATCCACGCATTCAAGAACTCATCAAGGAAATTGTGTCGATATTCCTTATCTTGAAAATCTTTTCTTATTTCGCTAAGTAAATCGTTCATGTTTGCATCTTCTTCCGGGACTCGCTAGGAGATCAGTTTCGGTTCTTGTCTGCTCTCTCTTCTGCATCTGGAGGTATCAACACGCCGTCTTTCTCGATAGCTCCTTGCAAAAAGGTTAATTCGCCGGCAACCACTATCGGACCCAAACACAACATGGGGCGAAATTGCACTTTGCCCTTTACCTTGAGTTTCTTTATGTGCCTTTTGTGCGTGCCAAATAACATGCGAGGTACGAGATCGCCTGCCCGTTCCAGTAATTTAACTTTGCTGTTCAGTCTGGCTCGTCCACCTTTCCCCAGACTCCTTCCCCATATGACCATCACATTCCGGCCACGGGAATCCATATAATCATAAATCCGCCACGCTGCACCCATAATATCACTTTTTTATTATATCGGCAAAAAAAGTATTTACTTGAATATAATAATTTTATTATATTGTCCCTTGGGGTAAACGGAAATGGCCCGTCGCACCGCCGCCAAGCAAGTCCAACGAGCCATTTAAAGTCTGTGGGGCCGTAGCTCAATGGTAGAGCGGGAGCCTACTAAGCCCAGGGTTGAGAGTTCGAATCTCTCCGGCCTCACGCCTTCTGAATACATTTTTTTTCAGGAATGTCAATTATTTTCTTGGCAATACTTAACCGATCAAGCATAAAGGTTATTATGGAAGGAACGCTTGAGCGAAAGGCAATTCCATGAACAGACTAAGCCTTGAAAAGAGAACGCAGATCCTAAAATGCTTGGTTGAGGGCAACTCGATTCGGGCGACTGCACGTATCTGCGACGTTGTGAAAAACACCGTAATTAAGCTTTTATGTGAAGTCGGCGAAGCCTGTTCAGAGTATCAGGATAAACACCTTAGAAACCTTACCTGCAAACGTATCCAGTGTGATGAGATTTGGTCTTTTGTCCATTCCAAAGAAAAAAATGTTCCGATTGAGAAAAGGGGTCAAATTGGTTGGGGCGATCATTACACATGGACCGGCCTTTGCGCCGATACAAAGCTGATGGTATCGTCGATGGTAGGGAAAAGGGATTATCCCACTGCGACCATTTTTATGAATGATCTGGCTTCCAGACTGACAGGCAGGATTCAACTTACCACTGACGGCCATAACGTCTATCTCAATGTGGTTGATGAGGGCTTCGGCCTTGATGTCGATTATGCGGTGTTGGTCAAGTTGTACGGTGAAAGTAGTGAGCAGAATGTTGAGAAGCGGTACAGCCCTGCAAAGTATTTGAGTAGAGAAAAGAAAGCAATTCAGGGCAATCCTTCCCCTAAGTACTTTTCCACTTCTTATGTCGAGCGCCAGAATCTCACAATGCGCATTGGAATGCAGCGCTTTACCCGCCTCACCAATGGCTTCTCAAAGAAAGCTGAGAACTCGGCTTACGCGGTGTCGTTGCACTTCATGTATTATAACTTCGTCCGGATTCATCAGAGTTTGCGGGTTACTCCGGCGATGGAGGCTGGAGTTACAGATCGTCTTTGGACCATGGAGAATATTGCGGAATTGACAAATTAATCGAGAGGTTGTAGGAATAGGCTCAGGTTAAGGTGATTAGACATTTGTTAATATATTCGTCCCAATAAAAAGCAACAGCACGGCAATTATCAAAAGTACCAATGCAGCGCAAAAGGATAGAACACGACCTCTGCGTGATTTCAATCCTATTACAAAGCAATATAATGCACCGAACATCCCAAAATAGCCGGAGATAAAAAGCATAATCCAACCCGCGGAGGATTCCCTGTGACTACTTCGGAAATATTCATGATTTGTTTCACAGCGGTAATAGCCACCGCTGGCGTCATTGGTTCCGTTATCTTCAATAACCAATTGCGCGTTATGGAAGGACAATTGGGCGAGATGAAAACAGCGTCCCAGATCGCGCAGACTGAGGCTGACGCTGCTCGCAAGTCCGCTGAGACAGCCGAACGTGCTTTGATCGCTGGACAACGTGCATTCGTTTCCGCTTCTTCCTTTATCCCTTGCGGTCATCTCAACGCTAAGGCGAAAATTATTGCATGGTCCTTCGCGCCGACTTGGGTCAATGCTGGTGATACTCCAACAAGAAACTTGACAAATCATATAAACCTGCTCAGTTTCAAGGGCGCCATCCCGAAGGATTGGGACTTCCCTGATCTCTGGAATGCGAAATCTAGCCCCGAAGAACGAGAAGCAATACCTCTGGGGATCGCGCCAAAGGGTTCGATAACTGGCCAATCGGTTGGAGTCAGCGTTGGGAGTATCGCACAAGTGATAAAGGGAGAACGCTCGCTTTATATGTGGGGATGGGCAAAATATAATGATGTTTTCCCTGGCACGCGTCAGCACGTTACTCGCTTCGCCGTCCAAATCATCATTGGAGGAAACGCTTCTAATAAAGACAAAATCTCTTTTAATTTCCAATTTTTGTCGAAATACGGGTGTTCCGATGAAGAGTGCGATTATCAAGGCCATGGTCCAGAATGGATACCGCGACAAATAACGCTTGACCCCGAATAGAACGCCAGCCTGTCTAAACCGATCCGTATTTTTGTGCGGAATTTCAAAATGACCCACTACCCAACGGTGGCCAACGGTTGCAGAATAATTACTTCTTGTATATAGTTATGCACTCCAGGCGGACATGCATGCGAAACAGAACCCAGGTTCGGTAGAATCGGAAGCCCGCTTCCAAGGCGACAGATGAGCAGGGTTGGAACATTCCTAACCAAACTAAAAACTCAAAACTAAAAACTGAACGGAGTGTTGGTTGGCAGTATGTGAGCGGAAACTCTACACCATGAAGCTTAGGGGCAAAGCCTTGGAGCTGGGCCGCCGCACGCTCATCATGGGTATTCTCAATATAACCCCCGATTCTTTTTCGGATGGAGGCCGATTCGCCGATTATGAGCAGGCGCTCGCCCAGGCATTGGAGTTGATCTCGGCGGGCGCAGACATCCTGGATGTTGGAGGCGAATCGACAAGACCCGGATCGAACCCGGTCCCTCTGCCGGTGGAACTCGAGCGGGTAATTCCAGTCATCCGTGCGGTACGTGAAAGCAGCGACATCCCAATATCGATAGATACCAATAAGTCCGAAGTGGCGCTCCAGGCGCTTGCAGCTGGCGCCGACATAATCAACGACGTGAGTTCCCTGCGGTTCGATCCCGCTATGGCGCGGGTCGCCGCCGAATCGGGGGCGCCCGTCATCCTGATGCACATGCTTGGCGCCCCTCGTACAATGCAGGTCAATCCCGTTTATGAAAGCGTTATCTCGGAGATAATAGCATTTCTGGAACAGCGGATGAAGTTTGCCGTCCAAAATGGGATAGAGCGGAGTCAAATAATAGTCGATCCGGGCATAGGATTTGGCAAGACTGTTACGCATAATCTCAACATAATAAGGGACCTTGATTGCTTTTCGTGTATGGACCGCCCCATAATGCTCGGCGCCTCGCGCAAAAGATTTATCGGTAGAATTCTTGGCCGGCCCGAAGGTGAAAGGGAGTTGGGGACCGCCGTGGTGAATGCCTTTGGTATTGCGGCCGGGGCCCATATCCTCAGGGTGCACGACGTTGCTTTTCATCAGGGAGCGGTTGGCATGGCGGAAGCTGTTAGAAGCGGCTATTTTCCCGAAAGCTGACAAATCACTGCAAAAGGTGGGCGGTTTCTCTTGAAGCCGTTTTTTTTGAGTGTTATGGAGATCGTATGGGAAAGCTTTTCGGGACCGATGGAATTCGTGGCGTTGCAAATGTCTTTCCAATGACCACGGACCTGGCGATGAAAGTCGGGTTCAGCACGGCGTATATCTTCAAAAAGGAGCACCGCCGGCCAAAGATCATCATTGGAAAAGATACCCGCCTTTCCGGCTACATGATCGAGACCGCCATCACTTCGGGAATCTGCTCCATGGGGGTCGATGTGCTGCTGGTTGGACCTCTGCCTACTCCAGGCATAGCATTCATTACCAGCAGCATGCGTGCCGATGCCGGCATAGTCATTTCCGCCTCGCATAATCCATACGAGTATAACGGCATCAAGATATTCGCAAGCGACGGTTTCAAACTTCCCGACGAGACCGAGAATTACATCGAAGAACTTATCCTCAATGGCGAAATAGAACGGTTGCCCAAGCCTCCGGCATCCGAAATAGGCCGGGCGCGGCGTATCGATGACGCTCAGGGGCGCTATATCGTCTATCTGAAAAACACCTTTCCGCGAGACCTTACCCTGGAGGGGCTCAAAATCGTAATCGACTGTGCGCACGGGGCCGCGTACCGGGTTGCGCCCACAGTTTTCGAAGAGCTGGGCGCCGAAGTGGTGCTTACAGGCGACAGGCCCAACGGGAAGAATATAAACAGGGATTGCGGCGCTCTTTTCCCCGAGCACATGGCTTCCGTTGTTCGCGAGCAGGGCGCCAACGTCGGTTTTGCCCTTGACGGGGATGCAGATCGGATAATCATGGCCGATGAGCATGGCGAGATACTCGATGGCGACCAGATGATGGCCGTTTGCGCAAAGCATTATATCGAGCACAACAAGCTGAAAGATAAAACCGTTGTGGCGACAGTCATGAGCAATCTGGGGTTCGAGGTGGCCCTGCGCGGGCTGGGCGGGAACCTGATAAGGACTCCGGTGGGCGACAGGTACGTGGTGGAACAGATGCGCCAGAACGGTTACAATCTCGGGGGCGAACAGTCCGGCCACCTGGTCTTTCTCGATCACGGCACCACGGGCGACGGCATCCTCTCGGCCCTCCAGGTGCTTGCCGTTATGCTTCGCGAAGGGCGTCCGATGTCCGAGCTAAAGAAGATTATGGAGCAATACCCTCAAAAGCTGGTGAACGTTCCCGTCGGTGTAAGAAAACCTATAGACCAGATCCCGGAAATAATGAAGCTCCAGCGGGCCATGGAAGAGCTGCTTGGGCAGGAGGGCCGGATTGTGATTCGCCCCTCGGGGACCGAACCCGTGATTCGGGTCATGGTCGAAGCGGCCGACCGTGAAGTTATGGAACAAGTCACATACTCAATGGCCTCATGCATCCAGAAGCACATGGCAGGCGACAGGGATGTCTGTGCAGCCGCAAAGAAAACAGGCAATGAGCGCGGAAGTTGACCCCGGCAAAAGATCTCGCGGGGCCTTCTGTTGACTGCTTACTGTCCGATGGAGTATTCGATGCTCCTAGCATTAGATATCGGCAATACCAACACCGTGCTGGGCCTGTTCAACGATTGCGCTCTGGTGCACGACTGGCGTATTCGCACGGAAGTCAACATGACTATCGACGAATACGCAATAACTCTTCGAAGCCTGTTTGCGGTCCATGGAATTCCCCTGGACAGCGTCAGTGACGTGATCATATCGTGCGTGGTGCCGCCTGTTCTGAACTCTGCCGAGCGGTTTTGCCAGAGCTACTTTCGAACCACTGCTCTTGTAGTCGGGCCGGGAATCAGAACGGGCATGCCGATACTCTATGACAATCCAAAGGAGGTAGGCGCCGACAGGATCGTAAATGCCGTGGCGGCCTACGAGCAGCGCAAAGACGCCGTAATCGTGGTAGATTTCGGGACTGCGACAACCTTTGATTATATTTCTGAGCGTGGGGAATACATGGGCGGAGTAATCAGCCCCGGAATCATGATCTCGTGCGAAGCGCTTTTCCAGAAGGCGTCCAAGCTCCCAAGAGTTGAGATATTCGCCCGCCCGCCCTCCATACTGGCCAAGAATACTATTGCCTCGATGAATGCGGGAATCGTATACGGCTATGCAGGCCTCGTCGAAGGAATCATTTTGAGGATAAAAAAAGAGGTAAACCGCGAAATGTATGTGATCGCAACCGGCGGACTGGCCCCGCTCATCGCAAGCGAGTGCGCACTGATCAACGCAGTGGACGATTACCTGACCCTGAATGGCCTGAGAATAATTTACGATCGGAATAAAAAGCCCGCGTGATCCTCACATGAGCGATAGACAACAATACCAAAGCCTTGGCCCTGGAAGCTCTGTTGCGCTCGTGGCGCCGGCAAGCCCCTTCGAAGCCGACCTGTATGAAAAGGGCGTGCAGATCCTGCGCAACGCCGGATACGAGGTAGTTCCCGGCAAAAATATCTTCAAAAAGCAAAGCTATCTTGCCGGAACGGACCTGGACCGCGCTCCAGGACTTGACCGAAGCCGTCCTGGACCCCAAAATCGAAGCGATCATCTGCATACGGGGCGGCTATGGCAGCGGGCGGCTCCTGACCCAAATTCCTTTTTCCAGCTTCCGCCAAAACCCGAAACTTTTCATCGGGCACAGCGACATCACTTTTTTGCATTTTGGACTCATGAGCAAAGCCGGCTGGACCACTTTCCACGGTCCAAACCTCACCGGCATGAGCGAGGCGCCCGAAAAGGCCGAAAGCGTCCTCAAGGTTTTGTCGGGAGAGGCTTCATACGAATGGAGGTTGGATCGGGAGCAGATCATCAGGCCCGGCGCAGCCAGGGGCCGTGTGCTGGGAGGAAACCTTAGCTGCCTTGTCCATCTGCTTGGAACACCCTATATACCGGATATGACCGGCGCGCTGCTCCTGATCGAAGACTGCGGAGAAGCCCTCTACAGGCTCGACCGGATGATGAATCACCTCAAGCTGGCCGCAATACTGCCCCTGCTTGGCGCAATCTTGCTTGGAGAATTTACCGGATGCGCCGAAAACAATGACGTATGCACGATGGTGATGGATCATGTGAGCGAATATGACTTCCCAGTCGTACACGGCCTGCCCTTCGGCCACGGCAGCCGCAATGAGGTGATTCCGTTCGGCGCGCCCTTTGTTCTGGATACCGATGAACGTGTGCTTAAAATACTCCAAGCTCCGGTTGCCCGCTGATTCAGGACGACGCCTGGATTGCGAATTCAAGGCGGCCATCGGCCGAGGTGCTTTTTCCGGGGCCTCGCTTCTCATTTCCAGGGGCCGGGCGCCCGATTTTGAGCGCGAGTGGGGAACCGTTGAATCGGGCGGCGCTGCTGTGAACCGGTCCACTCGCTTTGACCTGGCTTCTTTGACAAAGCCCCTGGTTACCGCTCCCCTTTGCATGGCTGCGGTTGAACGCGGACTACTTAACCTCGACGATACTCTTTCCCGGTTCTTTCCAGGTTCTGTGCCCACAGACAAAGAGGGGATCACGGTAAAAAGCCTGCTTTCGCACTCGTCCGGCCTTCCCGCATACGAACCTTTTTATTTCGAACTGATCAAACTGCCCCCCGAAGCCAGACCAAACGCGCTTGCGTCCATGATTCTTCAAACGGCCCTGGATACTGCTCCCGGCAGAACAACCAATTACAGCGACCTTGGTTTCATACTGCTGGGGTTGATTCTTGAGCGGCAAATGGGCGGCAGGCTGGACCGTCTCGCCCGGGATTTTTTGTTCGCCCCTCTTGGAATAGATGAACTCCATTTTTGCCCAATTGACGAACGGATGACGGAGAACGGAAGTCGGAAGACGGATGTCGGAGAAGGGACTTCCGTCCTCCGTCCTCTGTCCTCTGACCTCCGTTTCCGTCTTCACCGTCTCCGTCTTCCGACCTCCGTTACGCAGCCACCCAGCTCTGTCCCTGGAGAAAGAGGCTTCTTTTCGGTGAAGTGGATGATGAAAACGCATGGACCCTAAACGGAGTGGCCGGGCACGCAGGGCTTTTCGGGACGGCGCGGGCGGTCTTTAAGCTGCTTTGTTTCCTGTGGAATATTTATGAGGGTAATTTAACCGACCCACTCTGGCCCCGCGACCTCGTGCGGCTTTTCTGGACCCGGACCGAGGTCGCCGAAGGTTTGAGCGACTGGTGTTTGGGTTACGACACCCCGAGCCGAAAGGGTTATTCAAGCGCCGGGCGGTATTTTTCCCGCAACACCATCGGGCACCTCGGATTTACCGGGGTCTCTTTCTGGTTGGATCTGGAAAAACGGGTCCTGGTGATTCTCCTTACCAATCGTGTTCATCCAACACGGCAAAACGATGAAATCAGGCAGTTAAGGCCGGTTCTGCACGATATCATCATGGAATCGCTCACATATGGAAACTGACGGAGTCAAGAAAGTATACCTGGTGGGAATCGGGGGGATCGCCATGGGGACCCTGGCGACGATGCTTAAACAGAGCGGCTTTGAGGTGGCCGGATCCGATCAAAACCTCTATCCTCCAATGAGTACGCATCTCCGCAGCCTGGGCATTCCTATCTTTGAGGGATTCTCGCCGGAAAATCCTCAAAAGTTCGCTCCGGATCTCTTTATCATGGGTAACGTCATACGGCGTGAAAATCCGGAAGCCCAATTCATCATGGCTCAGGACCGGCCCTGTCTGTCAATGCCCCAGGCTATTTCCCGGTTTTTTCTTCCCGGGCGACGGAGCATGGTTGTAGCCGGGACCCATGGAAAGAGCACGACCTCATCTCTTCTCGCATGGGTCCTCGAGCGAGGTGGAAAAGACCCAGGGGCCTTTATCGGGGCCTTGATCAAGGATTGGGGCAGGAGCTGCCGGCTGGGCTCGGGCGAATACATGGTGCTCGAAGGGGATGAATACGATACGGCCTTCTTCGATAAAGGCCCTAAGTTCCTCCATTATCAGCCCTATACAGCGGTAGTCACAGGCATCGAATTCGATCACGCGGACATCTTCTCCGACCTCGAGGCAATCTTGAAAGCGTTCCGCGACTTTGTAAGACTGATCCCGGAACATGGACACCTTATCATCAATGCCGACGACCCAAACTGCATCTCGCTCGCCTCTGAATGCAAAGGGTGCGTGATTACCTACGGCCGCTCTCACCGCGCGGATTGGCGTATTAAATGGGTTGATTTCCGCCCTGGCGAAGTATCTTTTCAACTTCGAAATCCCAGGACGTTTCGCGAGGAGACATTCCGGTCCCGGCTCCCCGGAAGGCACAACGTCTGGAACACAACAGCCGTAATCGCTGCCGCAAGCATTGCCGGAATGACTTTGGACAGCATTCAGGAGGCGGTGCTGGCTTTCAATGGAGTAAAACGGCGCCAGGACGTCATAGGCGAGTTCGCAGGAGTTCTTGTGGTGGATGATTTCGCTCATCATCCAACTTCCGTTCACGAAACGCTCCTTGGCCTGAAGCTCTTCTATCCCGAGCGCCGCATTATCGCCGCTTTCGAGCCCAGGAGCAACTCGAGCAGGCGAAACGTTTTCCAGGAGATCTATTCGCGCGCATTTTCTGCGGCTGACATCATCTGTATCAAGCAGCCGCCTGCGATGGACTCCATTCCCGAACCGCAACGCCTTGACGCCCAACGGCTCGTAGATGATATCTGCAAGCAGCAAAAAGATGCGCGCTTCTTCCAGACTACTAACGAACTGCTCCGGTTTCTGCTTCAGTCGGCTCGACGCGGCGACCTGATCGTCTGCATGAGCAACGGGAGTTTCGATGGGCTTATCGACAGACTGGCCTCAGATCTAGCGCATGTCCATCCGGAAACACCGGGCGGAAACCAGCGCGTGATTGAGCGAAAATGAACCTGGATTGAATCAAATGCCGCGAATTCTCCTCCATATCTGTTGCGGTCCCTGTTCGATATACCCGGTTTCGGTCCTGCGCGGCGAGAACATGACCGTACACGGTTTTTTTTACAATCCGCACATTCAACCTTATCAGGAATTCGAAAAAAGGCTCAACACCCTTCGAGCCTTCGCGCAAAGCGAGGAACTGCCGGTTATCATCAGGGCCGACTATGATCCGGAAACCTTCTTCCGGCAGGCAGCATTTCGCGAGACCAACCGCTGCCATTATTGTTATTCTCTGAGGCTGAACGCGGCGGCGAGCCTGGCAAAAAAGAGCCGCTTCGACGCGTTCACCACCACACTTCTCTACAGCAGGCGCCAGAAGCACCAGTTGATAGCATCAATTGCTGAAGAAGCGTCCAGAAAACATGGGATTGCTTTCCTGTACAAGGATTTCAGGTCCGGATGGCAGGAGGGTCAACGGAGGGCAAAGGCACTCGGCATGTATAGACAACAATATTGCGGATGCATCTACTCCGAGATGGAAAGGTTTCACCCAAAAGCCGCCAGGAGTGAAAAGCGTGAATAACTCGATCGGAGAGCTTGAGCCGTGCGGGATCCAGGTCGATGAAAACGGGGACTGGTTTCATGACGGAAACAAGATCTTCCGGCCGGAGATCCTGGAAACCCTCTATGAAAAACTTGACCAGACACCCACGGGCGAATTTATCCTGACCGACTTTAGGGGATCCTGCCTCCTCGATGTTGCCGATACACCCTTTGTGGTTTCAAGAGTGGACCTCGAGCGCGATGAGTCCGGCAGGGAGCGAATTATAATTCGACTCAAAAACATTTCACGATCCGAAGTCCTGGATCCTGATACGCTGGCAACCGGAAGGGGTAATATTCTCTATTGCAGGGTGTTCGGCGGACGTTTTTTGGCCAGATTCTCCCGCCCCGCCTATTACCAGCTCGCCGAGTTCGTTTGTGAGAGTGATATTGGGCAAGGCTTCTATATCGAGCTTAATGGAAACAGACACCCTATTGCTTGATTTTGCTATAAAAAAACCGGCCCGGGCATGGTGTCAAAACTTCATGCCGGGCCGATGCAAACTACGTCAATTAAATGTCGGTTGTTAGATTATTTCATCGAGCATTTTCCCCGCGATTGCACCAGGGTCTACCTGGTAGTTTCCGCTTTCCAACTGGCTTTTGATCTGCTGGACCATTTCGGTGCGGATTCCACCGGTACCCGTAATCGACTTTTGTGCTTGAGCAAGGTCCTGATAATCTTTCGAGAGCTGTACACGGTCCGAAGAAACACCATTTACAACCGTGGCCTTTTCTTGTGAGCCAGGTTTGCCTGCTGCCGTACTGGAATTGTTCACGGCACTTGTCAGATATGGTGGGATTTTGCTTATGGCCATCTGTTTCCTTCTCCTGCACTCCGTCGCCGGCTAGGATGTCCCTCCTGCCGGGCCAACATTATCATCCTGTTTAGGGCCGATCTTTTCCAGAACCTGACTGGTCATCCGGTCCATCATGAGCCTGCGCTTGCCTTCGCCGGAGATTGACACTTTCTGCGTGCTTGAATCAGCACCGCCCGAGTCCCGGCCACTCGTCGCCACCAGCTTCGACCGCTCCAACTGCAGAGTATAGGTGCGCAGAACACTCTGCACTCGATAGTCGGTGATAACCATGTTGCTATTCCTCCGTCCAATATATCGGTTTAATACATCCGATACTTGATAGAAAAAAGCGTAAAGTCCACATAATTTAGGCTGGCATGGAAATTGCCATAATTTGATTCGGCGGGAACTTACGGCCAATTGAGCCTTTTTCAAATGGGAGGTCCTATGGAAAGGGCCGACTGCACACGTTGCAGCCACTTTTTCATAACCTGGGACGCCGGAGCTCCTTACGGTTGTTCTGCGTGGGGCATCAAGTATGTTCAGCACCCCCAGAATGCCGTTTATGAAGTATCGAGCATCGAATGCCAGCTTTTCAAACCCAAGTCCGGGGGGAGACCGGTTCGAGGAGGCGGCGTAAGCAACCAGAAGAAATAGGGAGGCTGTTCATACCATGGCAAATTCTAATGGCGGTCATTTGGAAGAAACCAAACCTGGGAAAAATGCGCATCCGGGTGCGGCAAAAATTTCCGACCAGGGGGCGGGGTTCAGAAAGGCAGTTGAGGACCAGGAAGAGGCAATAAAGATGCGCGATTTGCTGAAGCGCTCCATTACTGCTCTTTGCGCCCTGGCAAGAAATGAGAACTCAGCCATATCTGAAAGGCTCGCCGATTTCAAGAACTCAGTGCAGCAGGCAACTGCCATCGAGGAGATGGAGAAAAGCCTTTCCGCTCTAAGAAGTGCGATGTTCAATAGCGAACAGCTTGCCGAAGGAACCGGGCCAAAAGTGCGCGACACCCTCTACAAGCCTGCGCAAACGGCGCCGGTAATCGACGCAAACGAACTCCGTAAAAAGCTCCAGTCGCTTTTTCTCGGTTTGATTACCGAATTCGACCACGACTTCGGAGAAGACTACGCCGGACGTCTGGCCACACTTCGAAAAAAAATCGAAAAAAGCGCCCAAATCGAAGATATCGTAGAACTCAATGATGATATCATCGCACTCGCCCAGACCTACATGCAGATGATAAACGCGGAACGCACCCTCATCACTGACTTCATAGCCGAGATTGGCGCCGGCCTCCTGGAGGTCGAGCGGCAGTACCTGGATTCGATCCATCAGACAGGGCAGAGCCATAGCGAAAACAAAAGATTCAATAGCCTGCTCGAAAATCAAGTGGAAGACATGAAAAAATCGGCGCAGCTCAGCACTACGCTCGCCGAGTTCAGGGGCCTCGTCATGTCCAGGCTGGCCTCCATACGTGCGGCGCTGGAAGAAAAGCGCCGCTCTGAGGCGCTCATCCAGGAGAAGCTCAACGAGGAAATGGAATCTCTGAATGAAAACCTGGACAGGATGAAAAAAGAAGTAAACCAGGTGCATGCGAAGCGCAAGGCCCTCGAAAAGGAGATCCTTATCGACCCCTTGTGCGGTGTAGCCAACCGGCGAGCCATGAAGGAGCGCCTCAAAAACGAATTGTACCGCTTCCAGCGATATCGCCAGTTTTTTTCAATGCTCCTGTTTGACATAGACCAGTTCAAGGTGATAAACGACCGGCACGGCCACTGGGCTGGGGACAGGTGCATCAAGGAGATAATAAAACGCATAAAGCCCATTCTGCGCGAAACGGATCTCATGGGACGCTGGGGTGGAGATGAATTCATGGTGATCTTTGCGGGTACCGACTTAGAGAGCGCGGCTGCGGTTGCCGAAAGACTCCGAAAGTTAATCGAGAATACCCGGTTCATTTACCATAAACATGAAATCAGCCTCACCGTGAGCATCGGCGTTACTGAAATTCGGGACTCCGACACATCCGTGGAAATGGTCTTTAACCGAGTGGACAAAGCCATGTACCAGGCGAAGAAGAAGGGCAGGAACATGGTTACGGTGACCTGGAATGAGCCGCACCCCGCCCGGACCTCGCTGCCAACCGCGATATAATCCCAAATCTCGGCAAGGCCCATGAGGGCTCGCGGGCGCCTGATGATCACGGCCATTTATGCCTCGGGGCTTGGGTTTGCTCTCGCGGCTCTTCTCTTGCGGCCCTCCCGTTTAATCCCTTCGGGGTCCCACGGCGTCGGCAAGCCGCTGTTAAATCCCTCGCGAATATACTACCGCAACCGTTCGAGCCTGGCCGCGCGCACGCGGTCTTGCTCTTCCCTAAGACGCAATGCTTCGCGGAAAACCTCGCTTGCCGATGTATAGAGGCCGGACGCCAATTTCCGCCGCACCATATCCTCAAGCCGAGGGGTTAGGTTGACGTTCGTCGCCGTGGCAACCTTCCGCTTCCGTCATGGCTGATTCTTAACCATATCCTCATTATCTCAAGCGAACGCTGCTAGAGGGGCCCGGCCTCAGCGTATTTGTCCCGGGCAGGAATTGAAGGATTTAAGGATTGACAGGACCAATCTGTTTCTGCAACGCCGGCTGATCCAGGATAAACACAAAAACATTACATTACCGATCCTTTCGAGTAAAATTGCCACAGGAGAGTTAGAAATTGACAGCAAGAGGCGAATGGCGGATAGTTCCATCAACGTCACCCGCCATGCCTCTCGATGATGCGCCCCCCGGCGGGCATTTTTATTTCCATTGAGCCGGTACACGTAGTGAGGCCGCGCCATGAACGAAAAAGACCTCCTCATCGCAAGGGAACTGAAAAGACGACTCTCCGAACTGGCCCGTCTGGTGAATTTCTGCGTCTTCGGCTCACGAGCACGTGGAGACGCTGAAGAAGGTTCGGACATGGATGTTTTCGTTGAGGTGGAAACCCTTGACAAAAACCTTAAGGAACGTATTCGGGACATCGCATGGGAAGTCGGTTTTGAGAATTCCCTTGTGATTTCTCCGCTCATCTTTACTCGTGATGAACTGGAGAATTCGCCGCTTCGGTCATCGCCAATCGTCAAAGCCATAACGCAGGAAGGCATCCCGCGCCCGACCAACGCGTCCGATAGACACGCGATGCGGTCGCCTTCCGCGCTCCGCGATGTGAAGCTATTTAAGTGATATATGTAAGTCTATCATACGAGGATTGCGGATATGACCGACCAGGAGACCCTGTGTGCGTATCGCCTGAACGAGGCGGAAGAGACCTCCGGCGGATGCCCGCAAGATGCTGGAGGGTGGCATCAGCGCCCGGTCGGTGGTCAATCGCGCCTACTACGCTATGTTTTACAGTGTCATCGCCCTGTTCATCCATGAGAACATCGAGCACAGGACATCCAAACATTCGGGCATCATCTCCATATTCGATCTGTCAATCGTCCACACCGGCAAGATGGGAAAGGAATACTCCCGCACGCTTCACCGTATCTTCAATGCCCGGCAGGAGTCAGACTACAAGGAGTATGTCCATATCACCGATGAGGACGCCGCCGACATATTGCGGATGGCTCAAGAATTCGTGCAGGGCGTCAGGGCTCTCATTCAGGGAAGCCGGAACAAGTAGGAAAATTCTCTGTTTCGGGGCTCTATTGACTGCTTGGCGCTCACTTCACTCTTCACTGCTCCCTGCTTTAGAAGGATGAAGAAAGAGAAGGCATGAAAATCTGGAGAGATGACGACGGCAAGCTCTGGACACTTGCTGATTCGGGTATCGATACCGAGATGTTCGAGCTTATTGGAGAGCCGATTTATGATGACGCTTCTGAATTATGGTACCAGGAAATTCGGCTGCGAAGCGATTAACAATAGATTCACACAAGGATGTGCAATCTGACCTGAAATAACCACACGGTTCAACATGATGGTTGGAGGATGTCGATAATTAGCGTCCATCCGGAAACTCCGGATGGAAAGCTGGCAGTTTCCGATTCGAAAAGGAGGCATTTTTCGTACTGGCAAGGAAATCGAGGGGTTGCGCGGAGGCGTACTTGGGTACCGCCTCGCGGAGCGTCGAGATCGGTGATCGAGCCCGCTGAAGCCTCTGCGGCCACCGCCGAAGGCAGTGGCCAGGTCGGCTGGCGGTCCCACCGCCCCAGGACGGAAAAGGACCCTTTCCGGATGGAAACTAATTAAGCTTTCGCCTGGTCCTCTGCACACTGCGGTAAACCGCGTACCTGCGCATCAAAGGAGGAATAGATGACCATCAGGACCTATATAAAATCAACTTTGCTCCTTGCACTGATCGCCATTTCTCTTGGCGGGCTGATGCTGCACATGCGGATACATCCTGTGTCCCTGAACACATCCAATTTTCTCCCACTCCTTTCCGGCATTCTAAGCGTCATAATCGTACCGCTGCTTTTCTCCAGTAAGAAAACTGTCAGCTATGGATATACCCTCAACGGCTTTCTGGTAATTGTCGGAACTATCGCGATGGCGCACTTTTCGGTTATGAATTGGCCCCAGCCATCCACGCTCGAATCGATTGTACTCAAGACAACATTGCCGGACATAATGGTCCTGTGGACCAAATTCTTCATCGGAAAGGCTCTTTTTGATTTGGAACTTTTGGGATACGACTCAAGCAGAAATAAGGTGGGGGTAACTTATCGTTATCCAAATATCGGATGGTGGCTCGTTCATTTAACGGCGATAAGCATCGTGTATGCTCTTAGCGGCTGGCTGTGGAGGTAATCGTGTCCAAATTCAAGATGTTCACTTTGAACTGGTGGATTCTGCACATTCTGGCCTTGATATTTTTCGTTTTCTTAGGCCATGCGATGCATTTTTGACAGGCATTTGCTTTATTTTGGTCCCACGGGACCAAGTTTTGCTTCCCCCTTTTGTAAAGGGGGGGAATACGAAAAATATCGCGTTTGCGACACAGTCTCTTTCGCCGGGGTGACGTCTATAAGGTCTTTCGTCCTGCTGTGGGGGTTCCAATCCTTTTTCATCACCCATTATGGCTAAGTGCCCATTTGGCCGTCGGCAATTGTGAGAATGGTGCGACGTCCGCAACGACATGGCGGAAGGCCTCGCGCTCCCGCCCCCTCTCGCGGGTGGGCGGGTGGCCTGTTCTTTGCTATGCATACGGAGACTTGTCCCCTTCCCTCATCCCGCTATAATGGGCACGAAGACACCGGGGGAGCAGATAAGCGCGAACAATTCGTTTTGCGCTGAGCAGGGACAGCCTGTATACTGTGAGAGTGTTTCGATCCTACTGCGTCTAATCGAGAGTCTTAGTGAAAACTGTTGCCGAAGTCATAGGCGTCTTCTTTTTTGTCCTTGCCATGTTGGGGAATGCCTATGCGGATCAGGGCGGGAAGCGGGTTTCATTCGTTCCGCAGTGGATACCCCAAGCCCAGTTTGCCGGCTACTACGTCGCCCGTGAAAAGGGTTTTTACGAAAAATACGGCCTTGAGGTAAACATCCTCCGGTGCATACCCCGAAAGGCCTGCGGCGGAATGGCTTAAAAAAGGCGCCGCCGATTTCGCCACAATGTTTCTTTCAACCGCAATCGCCGAACGGGCAAAAGGAACCAGGCTGGTCAATGTTGGCCAGATTGTTTCGAGGTCCTCGCAAGTCCTGATTGCGAAAAAATCGAGCGGCATCAATTCCTGGCAGGACATAAACGGCAAAAAGGTTGGACTCTGGGGAGCCGAACTAGGCATAATGCCTACGGCCCTCTTCAGGAGATATGGCCTGCAGGTTACCGTCATTCCACAGGCCTCGACGGTCAACCTTTTCCTGAGGGGCGGCGTGGATGTGGTTTCGGCGATGTGGTACAATGAGTACCACACCATTCTGGACGCGGGCGTTGAACCCGAGGACCTCGTGGTATTCCACCTTTCCGATCTTGGGTTCAATCTTCCGGAAGACGGCATATACTGTTTGGAGAGCACATTCAAAGAAGACCCGCAAAGTTGCTGCCGCTTTGTTCGAGCATCCCTCGAAGGCTGGAGATATGCTTTCGATCATCAGGAGGAGGCGCTCGATATTGTCATGAAGTATGTAAATGAGGCCAAGATTGCGACGAACCGGCAGCATCAGAAGTGGATGCTCGAACATATGCGCGAGGTGATCGACCTGCCCGAATCCGGAGGATATGAAACGCTGTTAAAAGAGGAGGACTACAAGGCTGTCGCCGGCGAACTCATGGCGAGCGGCCTTATCGACAATATTCCCGCTTTTTCGGACTTCTTTGAAAACTGTGCTGGCGTCAATGAGAAATAGAGGTCTCGCATTCAAACTTATCCTGTTTACCCTTTCCGGCACAATGGCCGTCTTTCTTTCCGCATTTGCCTATTTCTATCTCTCCTCAAAAGCATTCCATGATGAAATACGTCGAGGAGAATGCCCGCAACTTAACCCATTCCACAGCGTACCAGATTGAGAATGTGCTCGGGGGCGTGGAAAAAGTCCCCCTGAATTACGCATCCCTCATGTCGGCGAGAAATTTTGAAGCAGGGGATGTAGCTCAGCTCACAAATCGGATGGTTTCAGCAAATCCTGAAATCTACGGGGCTGCGATAGCCTTCGAGCCCGGTGCTCTCTCTGCGGACGCCCCCTATTTCTCACCTTACTGCTACAGAAAAGACGGGGCCCATTTGACAAATGTAATACTCGGCGATGAGTCCTATCATTATTTCACGATGGACTGGTACCAGATCCCCAAGGAACTGGATCGTGCGGCATGGACCGAGCCATACTACGATGAGGGCGGCGGAAACATGATCATGGCCTCATTTTCGGTTCCCTTTTACACAGGCAAGTACGGGGAAAGGAAGTTCCAGGGAGTAGTGGATGCGGACATCGCACTGCATGGGCTTCAGGAGATAGTTTCGGCCATCAGGCTGTACCGGTCGGGTTACGCCTTCCTGATTTCCCGGAACGGCGTATTCATCACCCATCCCGACAGCAGCCTGGTCATGACTAATTCCATATTCAGCATTGCCGAAGAAAAAAAGAGCGATCTGCTTCGCCGGATCGGCAAGGATATGATCAGCGGCGGCGAGGGCTTGGTGGCCCTGGAAAGCGGCTTGTTGCTTCCAACCAAATGCTGGCTCTATTATGCCCCGCTCTTCTCGATCGGGTGGTCGCTCGGTATCGTTATCCCGGAACATGAGCTGCTCGAAGGCGTAAATCGCCTTGGCCGCATGGTCATCCTGATAGGGCTTGCCGGCGTTTTCCTTATGACAATCATTCTAATGCTGATCGCCCGGAGGATTACCAGGCCTCTTAAAGATCTGTCCGCGACAACCGTCGAGATTGCCCGGGGCAACCTTGACGCGAGACTGCCCGATATTCAAAGGGGCGATGAAATCGGCACGTTAGCCCGTTCATTCGAAGAGATGCGGCTTGCCCTCAAAGACTACATCAAACACCTTACCGAAACGACCGCAGCCAAGGAAAGAATTGAAAGCGAACTGAAAATTGCCCGAAATATTCAGATGAGCTTCCTTCCCAAGGCATTTCCGCCTTTGCCGGGAAAGAACCGGATGGAGATATCCGCCAGACTTGAGCCTGCAAGAGAAATCGGCGGAGACCTGTATGATTACTCCCTGATCGACGATGACCACCTGTTCTTCGCCGTCGGCGATGTCTCAGATAAAGGAATTCCGGCAGCGCTTTTCATGGCTGTGACGAAGACACTTCTCAAAGGCATCGCAGAAACCGGCATCGACCCTTCCGGGATCCTGCACAGGTGCAACCTGGAACTGTGCAGCAAGAATGACTCCATGATGTTCGTTACGGTATTCTGCGGCATTCTCGACCTCAGGACGGGCCGGCTGAAGTATTCAAACGCCGGTCATGAACATCCGATCATCATCAGGCGGGATGGTAAGCCCGAGAGTCTCCCGGTTCCCGAAGGATTTCTCCTTGGAGTTGAGGAGGAATCGAGTTATCAAACCATGGAAATTAGGCTTAAGCCGGGGGACAAGTTAATTGTCTATACGGACGGGGTTACCGAGGCCGCGAATGCAGCGGGAGAACTATACTCTCACGCAAATCTTATGGCTACGGTGCGATCCTGCGCGTCGCTTTCCGCCGAAGAATTGCAACGGAGATCCTTGGATCGGTGAAACTGTTCTCATTGGGCATTCCGCAGGCGGATGACATAACGGTGCTCGCTCTCTCATTCACCAGTACAAAGATTTGATCTCATGGAGATTCATTCAATGGTTCAAAATAAGGGGAAATAGACATGGAATTGAACAGTTACAAGCAGGACAAATTTTTCATAGTCAAGGCCAGCGGCCGAATGGACGCGATTTCAGCTCCGGAATTCGAAAAATCTTGCCTGGAATGGATACAACAGGGCGAACCCAAGCTCGTCGTGGACCTTGAGGGGCTGGAATACATGAGCAGCGCCGGTCTGAGGAGTATCCTGGTCGTCGGCAAGAAGCTCAAATCGGTGGGCGGCAGCCTTTCTTTTAGCTCTCTTACGCCGAATGTCGCTCATGTGTTTTCAATTTCCGGCTTTGGTTCCATGTTCCAGGTGTATGATTCACTCGAAAAAGCTCTCGGGAACTCCTGAGGTAAAAATGTCGGCATTGCGCCTGCCCTCGAGCATGGAATCGTTCGAGTCCTTTCGGTCCTTCGTTCTCCAGGAATTGGAACGCGGGAACGGTCTTGAGGAACTGGTCCCCCAGGTTGACCTCGTAATGGAGGAGGTCCTGGTCAATGTGATCAATTATGCCTATCCGAAGGGAGAAGGGAAAATCGAGGTCGAATGCCTCGCCGAGGGCCCCGGAAGGTTTCGCGTGACGGTAAGGGATTGGGGGGTCCCATTCAACCCCTTGGACCAGGACGCCCCGGACCTGTCTACGGACATCTCCAGCCGCCAGGTAGGGGGCCTGGGGATTTACCTGGTAAAGCAAATGGCCCGCCGGCTAACCTACGAATACCGGGATGGCGGCAATGTCCTCACGCTCTGGTTCGAAAAGAAAGGGTAGAGCTACCCCACGCGGGTTCGCGGGCTGGCCGAGAGGCCGATAACTGGACAATGCCGCGAGGGCCGTTTTTTGCAGAACGACGACCGGAAACACCCAACCACCTTGGAGGTGGATACACGCTTAACGTCGATGGCGGACTCATAACCCAATCAGCGCATAATCATGAGTGGGGCGTTGCCATTCCTGGAGTTTTCAATCGCCTATCTCGGCGCGAGTATCCTTGATCAACATAAACAGGTGTCGGCTATCGGTGACTGACATGGCCAAAGTCGAGTAAGGAGAGCAGACTAGATGCAATCATGCCCGGTTCAGCTAGACTACCCTGAGAATAAGACCATCCATGAGCTGTTTGAAGATCTGGCTGCAGCCAACCCCGATGCGATAGCGGTGGTGTGCGGCGAGGAGCAGCTTACATATGGCGATTTGAATGAGAGATCCAACCGAGTGGCCCACACGATCCGGCATATCTACCGATTGCTGTACAATATGGAAATGGCTCCCGACACACCGATCGGGATCTACGTCGACCAGGGGCCAAACATGCTGGTGGGGCTGCTTGGCATTCTGAAGGCCGGAGGGGCCTATATGCCCCTCGATCCGGCCTATCCCGAGAGCCGGCTACAAGGGATGATGGAGGATGCACGGTCGCCTTTGGTCGTCACCGAGCAGGCGCTCGTGGAGCAACTGCTGTTCCTGAATGAATACGACTACGGAGTGATCTCTCTCGACGGGGGCTGGAAAGAGATTGCCAAGTATTCCGCTGAGAACCCTGTCTCGATCAGCGGACCACGGTCGCTCGCTTATGTCATCTACACGTCCGGCTCCACCGGCAGGCCCAAAGGCGTGATTGTCGAACACTACAGCGTGATCAACCTTGTGCGGAATCAGAATTACATCCGGGTCAGCCCCTCCGACTGCTTTTCCCAGACAGCGAGCATCTCCTTCGATGCTGCGACTTACGAAATATGGGGAGCGCTGCTGAACGGCGCACGTATTGCCATTATCGACCGAGATGAATTGCTTTTGAGTGAGAGGCTGGCTGCTGCCCAACGAAAGTATGGTGTGACCAACATGTTTTTCACTACCGCCGTTCTGAATCTGCTGGCCGAGGGGGAAGCTGAGGCCCTGTTAGGGTTGAGAGTGGCCATCTTCGGCGGGGAAGAGGCCAATGCCGCGAAGGTCCGACATATCCTGTCACGGAAAAGCGATAAGCTGACGCTCATCCACGCCTACGGGCCGACGGAATGCACCACCTATAGTACATGCTGCATCCTTTCGAATGAGTATCGGGATGCCCAGGTAATGCCCATCGGTGTGGCGCTTGCAAGGATGTATGCCTATGTCCTGGACGACCAGCTCCAACCCGTACCTGACGGGACCAACGGCGAGCTATATATAGGTGGGGACGGCGTTGCGCGAGGGTACTTGAACCGCCCGGAGCTTACAGCCGAGCGGTTTATCGAGAACCCATTCGTCACTGAGGAGCAGAGGGCGCTCGGCAAGAACCTGCGACTCTATAAGACCGGTGACGTGGTGAAGCGGCTCGGCTCAGGGGAAATTGTTTACATAGGACGGACGGATCATCAGATCAAGATCCGAGGGTTCCGGGTTGAGCTGGGCGAGATCGAGGCGACGCTGCGCGCGCATCGCGACGTCAGGGACTGCGTCGTGACGTCTTACGGCGACGACCATCAGAAGCGCCTGGTTGCCTACGTGATCTGCGCACGGAAGGGAAGGCTGGATCTTCAGGATCTCCGTGCCCACCTGGCCGGCCTGCTGCCGGCCTACATGGTCCCGTCGTTCTTCATGGAGATGGAGTCGTTTCCCCTCAACCCCAACGGGAAGATCAATCGCCAGGCGCTTCCAGCGCCCTTCGCCGCCAGGATGGAAGCCGACGGGCCGCTGCCGGAAAGGGAGTCCGACCGACTGAAGCCCACGGGGCCTCGGAGTGAGCTGGAGCGCGCAGTGCTCGACATCGTGACCGCAGCGCTGAATGTGCGCCACATGGGCATCGACGAGAGCATATTTTACTACGGCGCGCACTCTCTGATCATCGCTCAGATCTGCGCCGCTGTGCGCAGTCGCCTGCGAGTGGCGCTGGAGTTAAAGGAAGCCTTTACGTATCCCACCGTGGCCGGCATGACTCGACTCATCTCGGAACGAAGGACCGCGGCGGCCGATGAGGAGGTGGCCATCCCGAAGGCCCCGCGCGACAAGCCGATTCCTCTCACCTATCAGCAGGAGCAAATCTGGTTCCTGAGCAAACTTGCACCGGACAACCGCGCTTATAACAGCCAGTTCAGCGTGCGGTTCAGTGGCAAGCTCGACAAGAGAATCCTGGAGAGATGTCTGAACGAGATCATCCGACGCCATGAGATCCTTCGGACGACCTTTCAGGAACAGGACGGCTCTCCCGTGCAGGTCATCCATGAGCCCTGGGAGGTGAGCCTTCCCGAGGCCGACCTCCGTCACCTGCCGGAAGCTGGGAGGGAAGAGGCCGCGGAACACGCTTATGGCCGAGGAGATAAACGTCTGCTTCGACTACGCCGAGCTGCCCCTGGTTCAATGGCGGCTCTACCGGTTGGGAGAGGAGGACTGGATCTTTCTGCACATCGAGCACCACTTCATCCACGACGGCTGGGAGGTGATGGTCTTTCTGAGCGAGCTCAAGGCCCTGTACGCCGCGTTTGCGGAGGGTCGCGAATCTCCGCTGGAGGAGCTTCCCATACAATACGCCGACTATGCCGTCTGGCAGAAGAAGAGGCTCAGCGGAGAGCGGCTGGAGGAAAAGGTTCGATACTGGATCGACAAGATCCGTGACTACCCGCACGTGCTGAACCTCTGCATCGATCATCCGCGGCCCGAGGTGCAGGGCTTCCACGGCGACATGTTCCGGTTCGATCTCGACCGCGATCTTTATCGGTCGCTGCGTGAGTTCAGCAGCCGGCACAACGTCACGCTGTTCATGGCCATGTACGCGGCCTTCGCCGTCCTCCTGTCGAGGTACGCGGGCCAGGATAGGCTTCTGGTGGGAACAGGGGTCGCCAACCGCTGCATGAAGGAGACCGAGTCCTCGATGGGCATGTTCGTCAACGCCGTCCTGCTCTACTCCGATCTGTCCGACAACCCTCCATTCGCGGAATTCCTCGAACGGACCAGGCAAAACATCCTGGAGGATGCTGCACACCACGACACCCCTTTCCCCGCCATCGTCAAGGGACTCAGGGCCGGAAACAAGCCCGGCCGCAATCCTGTCTTCCAGGTCATCTTCGCCTTCCACGACAGTGCCGTCCCGATTTTGGACTTTGCGGGAATCAGGGGAGCCATCACGGAGAGGCACAACAAGACGGCGAAAGCGGACATGAACCGTGATCTGCATTCCGCGAGCGGAGCAGCACGCCACCCTGGGGACGTCGGCTCCCCTCGACGAGGACTTCACCGTGATCTGGGAGTACAACAGCGACATCTTCGAGCGTGACACCATCGAGCAGATGATCCAGCACTACGTCACGCTTCTGCGCCAGATAGTTCTGGACCCCCGACTGCGTGTTCGCGATCTGAAGATGGTCTCCGATGTCGAGACACGCAAATCTGCTGGAGCTGTCCGCCGGCGAGCGGGTGCAGTACCCCAGGGAGAAGACCATCCACGAGCTCTTCGAGGAGCAGGTCCGCCGCCATCCCGACAAGACCGCGGTGATCCATAACGGACAGGCTCTCTCCTATTTGGAGCTGAACTCGCGTGCCAACAGGCTGGCCCGGCAACTGCGACAGACGTATCAGGAGAAGCTCGGCGCGCCTCTCGAGCCCGGGACGCATGTGGGGCTCTGCGTTGAGCGGGGGATCGACATGGTCGTCGGCACGATCGCCATCCTCAAGGCCGGGGGAGCCTATGTACCGGTGGCGCCGGAGTACCCGGAGAAGCGTTTCCGGTTCATGTTGGATGACGCAGACATCAAGGTGATTCTCTCCCAAACGGCCGTCAAGGATCGCGTCCCCTGGTTGTGGGAGGGCGACTGGACAGTAATCTCTATCGACGCCGACGAGGCGGCGGGTGCTAATCAGCCGCAAGACGATCTGCAATCCGTCATCAAATCATCCGATACCGCATATGTCATTTACACGTCGGGATCGACTGGCATCCCCAAGGGGGTGGCCGTCTCCCACCAGGCGGTTCATAACTTCGTGATCAGCGCATCGGCGCTCCACTACTCGGAAAGAGACGTGATTTCGCAGATGGCGAATCACGCCTTCGATGCCGCCACCTTCGAGATCTGGGGCTCTCTGGCCACGGGCGCGAAGATGGTAATCATCGACAGCGATGCCGTTCTGAATCCTGACCGGCTGCTGAAGATCATGGAGGAGAACGGAGTAACGGTCTCCTTCTTCACTACTGCCCTGTTCAACCTTCTGGCCGAAAGCAAGATCGAGGTGCTGACGCGACTCCGATGCATCCACTTCGGAGGGGAGATGGCCAACCCCCACTTCGTGCGAAACGTGCTCTCGCGCAAGGGAGACGGGACGACACTGATCCACGTCTACGGTCCGACCGAGTGCACAACCTATAGCACGCTCTGTGAGCTGACGGAGAAGTATGCGAACTCCGACATCATTCCCATCGGACGGCCGCTTCCGAACTATACGGCGTACGTACTCGACGAGAAACTTCGCCTCGTCCCTGTAGGAGTTCCCGGCGAGCTTCACATCGGAGGCGACAGCGTGGCCACAGGTTATCTCAACCGCGCGGAACTGACGGAGAATAGGTTCATCCCGAATCCGTTCACCACGGAAGAGGACCGAAAGAAGTGCGTGAACCTGCGCCTCTACAGGACGGGGGACATGGTTCGATGGCTGCCCGACGGCACGCTTCACATCCTCGGCCGCACGGACTTCCAGGTGAAGATCCGTGGGTTCAGAATTGAGCTGGAGGAGGTCGAAAGGGTCCTCCTCAAGCATCCGGGCGTCAGGCAATGCGTCGTGATTCCCTGGGAGGGAAACCTGGTGGCGTACTGGGTCCCCAGAGATCCATCGGGCGTCGTGGGCCAGAGCGACCTGCGGTCGTTCCTCGCCACCCAGTTGCCCGAGTATATGGTCCCGTCGGGGTTCATTGAAACGGGCCGGTTCGAGCTCAACCGGAATGCGAAAATCGACCGGACCAGGCTCCCCCCACCAAGCCTTGGCCTGTTGACGGGGGAGAAGAGGGAATATGTCGCGCCACGAAACGAGACCGAAAAGGCATTGGCCGCCATATGGCAGGACATCCTCCGGACCGGCAGGGTCGGTGTACAGGACAGCTTCTTCGACCTGGGCGGCAATTCCCTTCTCACCGTACGGATGCTCGGCAGGGTAAAGCAGGAGCTCGGTGCGGACATCAACCTGGCGAGCCTCTTTTCCATGCCGACCATCGCTGCCCTGGCGAGGCTCATCGACAAGTCCGGCCCGGTCGACGCTGGCGGCGAAGACAATATCGTCCTTGCCCTCAAGGACGCTCAGGTGGACATACCTATTGGCGACTATAGGGCCGAGGCCAGCGCCGACCGGCCCCAGCACGTACTGCTCACCGGGGCGACGGGCTTTCTAGGCTTCCACATCTTGGAGCAGCTCCTCTCCTTGACCAGCGCCAGGATCCACTGCCTGGTGAGAGGTGCGGGCCAGGAGGCGGTGAGGGCGAAGTTCAGGGACGCATTGCGCTTCTACGGGCGGCGGGACCTGGAAGAAAGTCCGAGAATCATTCTGCTCAAGGGAGACATGAAGGAGCCGGCCCTGGGACTGCCCGCAGAGACGGTGGAGGAGTTGAGCGACATCATCGACCACATCTGGCACTGCGGTGCGTTTGTCCACCACATGTTCGATTACGGAACGCTCCGCTGGGAGAATGTCCAAAGCACCATCGAATTGTTGAAGATTGCGTCGAGCGGTCGGCGCAGGGTTTTCAATTTTGTCTCCACCCTTTCCGTGGCCAGCCGTCGCGACAGCCAGGGGCGAACCGTCGAGGTCGATCTTGGCGACCGGCCCATCAGCTCCAACGGCTACATTCTGACCAAGTGGGCATCCGAGCGAATCCTGCTGCGCCATGCGGCAAAGGGCCTCCCCGTGAACATCTTCCGTCCGGGAAACATTACCGGGCATAGCGTAACGGGGATCTGCCCTCCCGAGAAGAACCATGCGCTGCTGTTGGTGAAAGGGTGCATCCAGATGCGGCGCGCGCCGGACTGGCAACGGTGCATCGAAATGACGCCGGTGGATACGCTGGCAGAAGCGATGGTGCGACTGTCGCTGAATAGTCGGGGGTCGAATACGTTCAACATGAACAATCCTCTGGAGATGGGCTGGGAGGAGTATATCGAAGCACTCAGGAAGCTCGGCTTCCACATCGAGATGGTGCCCGTGGACGAGTGGCGGAGGCGTCTTGAGCGGATTGACGAAACCAACGCCCTGTTTCCGTTGAGCGCGGTCTATCTGAAGGAGAGGAAGGACCTGATTGACCCGGAGAGTCACGCTCCCGCCGCGCAGGACGCCTCGACGACCCAGGAAACCCTCCGCAAGCTCGGCGTTTCTTACCTCCGAGACTATACTCGGTACGTCCCGACTCTGATAGGCTATTTGAAAGACACCGGCTTCCTGCCGGCAGGAGAGGAGTAAAAGCATGGAGATGCGGAAGCATGAGGTCGTCGTTGTCGGGTCAGGCGCCGGCGGCGCTACGGTGGCGAGGGATCTGAGCCGGGCGGGCAGGAGCGTGCTGGTCGTGGAAGCGGGCCAGGATACGTTCCCATTGCCTCTCTCGATCTCCACGTCGAAAGAGGGAATTGACATCTATCAGGTCTTTGGGGCCGGCGGCGCGACGGTGCTGTGCAACGGCAACGGGGTCCGTGCGCTGGAGCAGGACCTCGCCGGGCTTGGTATTGACCTAGAGAGAGAATACTGCGAGCTGGAGGCCGAGCTCCACATTGCGCCGATCGCCGAGTCTCTGCTTTCGGAGAACGGCTCGCTGAAGCTGTTGGAAATCCTCCACACTTCCGGGATCGATATGAAACGGATGCCAAAATTCATTGATCCCACAAAGTGCGTGGGCTGCGGCATGTGCAGCCTCGGCTGCCCCAACGGGGCGAAATGGAGCGCCAGGGAGTTCATCAGCGATGCCTTGGCCCACGGGGCGGAGATCGTCTACAACACCAAGGTGGAGAAAGTGTTGATCGAAAACAACCGGGCCGTTGGGATCGAAGTGATCGGCCCGGCAGGAAAGGAGCGTGTCGACGCCGATGTGGTCATTCTCGCAGCCGGGGGGCTGAAGACGCCGGTGATTTTGCGGAGCTCGGGCTTCGACCGGGCTGGGCGCAGGCTTTTCATCGATCTGTGTGAGATCTGGCAGGGGGTCACGCCGGGAATCGACATTTCCAACGAGCCGCCCATGCAGTTGGTCTACACGGAAATGGCGCAAAGCCACAGGATCAGCCTTTCCACAGTGTACTTAAAAAACAAGGAGAAGCTTCAGTATTACTGCGGGGACAAAGCCGATCTCTTCCTCAATGCCAATTGGATGGGGATTCTCGTCAAGATCGGTGATGAGACTGTGGGCCGCGTGTTCGCCGACGGGACCGTCTCAAAGGGCGTGACGCCCGAGGACAGGAAGAAATTCGAGCAGGGCGGCATCGTGGCCAGGGAAATCCTGCGAAGGGCCGGCGCCGCTGACGAGTCCATTATCAAGCTGGATAAGATCTATGGTGGGCATAACGGTGCTACCGCCGCCATCGGCGAACTGGTGAATACCGATCTGCAAACCGAGGTGAGCAACCTGTTCGTGTGTGACGCAAGTGTACTGCCGTTCGCACCGGGGCTCCCGCCCATCCTCACGATTATGGCCCTTGCCAAGCGGCTGGCGAGGCGCCTCGTGTGAGGCAGCCTTGCGCCAATCATGCGGGCGTCCGCTTCCGTCCGGCAAGTGGCTGAGTCTGCACAAAACGAGATATTATCGACACGGCTCAGGGCGTGAAATCGGGACGGCCCTTGTCGGCCGGTTGGAGCAAGATGGTGACAGCTTTATGGCTATACCTCGCTAGTACGGAAGACCTGCGGGACCCGGCGCTAACTCGTTATTACGAGGCTTTGCTGACCAAAGACGAGTGTGCTCGCCGTCAGCACTTCTCGACTGATCGCTTGCGAGAAGAGTTTCTCTTAACGCGGGGACTTGTTCGCAGGGCGCTGTCGTGTCACTCAGGCATTCCTCCCACTGCATGGCGGTTTGCTAAGAACCCCTACGGTCGCCCAATGATTAGCGGACCGCCCAGTGCGCCACGTCTTTACTTCAATCTTTCAAACGCTGACGGTCTTGTGGCCTGCGTGGTATCAGCACGGGACGAGATCGGTGTCGATGTCGAGGTTTTGGATCGAGCGACTGAAACCACTGCCATTGCCGAGCGATACTTCTCCTTCTCCGAAACCGCAGCGCTGAAGACGTTATCCGGACCTCTTCAGCACTACCGGTTTTTCCAATACTGGACGCTGAAGGAAGCCTATGTGAAGGCTAGAGGCACTGGTCTCTACATGGACCTCGATGGTTTCTCGTTCGATCTGACAGATGGGGAGCCGATTCGCATCCGTTTTGATCCCCCGGCAGAGGATGAGGCCTCAGCCTGGCACTTTTTTCAATTCCGACCCACTGACCGCCATATTGTAGCCGTGGCATGCCGTGCGAGTTTCCCACCTGAGCTCAAGATTGAGTGGATATAGACTCAAAAACCCAGTGATGTCCGGTTAGAAAATTGCATAATGGGGGTCGGGGGGGGATTCGTGCTTTTTGCAAACGGTGTAGATTTTAATTCCCCGAGTATAGGTAACAGATTGATTCTCTTTGGGTCACAGTGGTAATGTAGCCCACCAAGATGTGTAACGTTGAGCTTATGCTGTTTTATGGCAAGCATTTGGGAGTATATGGTTTTGTCTTGAGCCGTGCATCACTTGATTGTTGCGGGGTCCATAATGCTTCTTCCTACCAAACCCCTATGCGACATCGTGTAACCTCTTCCCAGTCGTTTCTAACAATCCTGAGTATCTCTCCGGCCCAGTCGGTGAAAAGATGAATACTCTCCCAATCGGGCCTGCCCAAGATCTTTTGCATCAGAAGCGCGTCATCGTCGAACCAGCGCGGCAGGATTCCACCAATGAAATAGCCGCGGCAGCGGAGCACTTCCACCGCGCGCCCGACCCACGGGCAGGCAAGATTGACCGATACTTGGATCACCTTGATTTTTCCGGTAAGAATTTCATTTTCCAGACCGTTAAAGTAGGACTCGAAATCTTCCCCTATAGCGGTAACGGCTATTCGGGCGACCTGGGGAAATTCAAAGACCTCCAACGATGCCCCGGAGCGTATGCCGGCAGGTGGAGTATCGCCACAAACTTCGATGGTGCGCCGGTCATCCAATTCGGAATAAATTGACCTCAGGGCTTTTTCATAGACCGGGGGGAGATAGACCGTATGCGGCCTGGGAACATAGGACCGAAATACGACCAGGGAAGCCACACGGCCCGAAGCACTCTTTTCCTTGGCGTAGGTCTCAGCCGGCATCAAATCGATCTCCAGGCCGGTTTCAATGTGCTTGTAGCGCCTGACGGTCTTCTGCTGGTAGACATGATTGCAGCCCGCCTCACCCCATGTTTCTGCAACACCCAGCTCGGGGACTAACCGTTCGTAGACGTGGTACAACAGCAACACGTTGATGCCCTCCTGGCGGTACTCGGGCAAAACGAGCCCGGCCCCGCATTCATAAAGCCCAGGGTAGGGGGAGGAGCGGAAAAGCGCCATGTGGCCGGTGATGTCCCCATTTTCCTTTCGCGCCACTACGGAGTAGTTTTCTCCCGCATCGAGGGCTTCGGCAAGCTCTTCGGGCTTGTAGAATCGTTTGACGGGGTAGTGATCGCCATAGACGGCCTGAAACAGCCGGCATATCCCCGGTGCGTCTTCCGAGCGGTAAAGATGAATGAAAACTCGTTCGCCGGAAGAGAGTTCACATTCATCCGGCTCGATCTGAGGGACCTTTTTGAAATGCATCATTGACTCCTCTAATTCGAAAAGCTGAGTTTCCCTGACATTACGGACCCGCGCCCTTCTTCGTCACATGGGAAGAGGGAATATCAAGGGCGGCAGATGCCAAAGTTTTTAACTGGCAACTGCCAGGCGCAGGAGAAGATTTCCGGCGACTGTGCGCCGATAATCCGCATCGGCCCGTACGTCGCTTATGGGATTTACTGCTTTTCGAACAATGGCGGCGGCCTCCCCAAGGCGTGCAGCGGTTAGCTTTCCTCCGATGAGCGCCTCCTCGGCCTCGAGGCATGTTATGATCGTCGGCCCAACGCTGCCCCAGGCAAGAGCGGCCTTCTCCACAAGGCCGTCGGGCGCAAGACGAAGCAGGGCCGCCATGCTCACCACCGAGCAGGCAAGAGCATTCCGCAGTCCCACTTTCTCAAAGTGATGCAGATTATATTCCACCGGCTTTTTCACCCACACGGCGGCCAGGATCTCCTCCCCATGAAGGCACGTGGCGCGTGGTCCCGTGATAAAGTCTCCAATCGGCATCAGCCTCACACCCCCTTTCGATCGCAGTTCCACCTCGGCTTTCATCGTATAGAGCGGCGGAAGGGTATCTCCAGCAGGAGAGGCGGTACAGATGTTGCCGCCAATGGTACCCATATTCCGGATGAGCGGGGAGCCGATTTCCGAGATCGCCCGCCAAAGCACCGGGAGATGATTTTGAACCGGAGATTCCTCAAGAAGCTGAGTGTGCGTCGTGCACGAGCCGATGCGGACGCTGTCGCCCCGGTCGCCGACCCCTTTGAGATCCTCTATTCGATCCAGGCATATCAGTGTTTCGGGGTTCAACATACCATTATAGGTACCCACCAGGATGTCAGTGCCTCCGGCATAGACGGCCGCTTGCGGCCTTTCGCCGAAACAGCGCCAGAGTTCTTCGAGTGAGCCGGGCAGAAAGACTTCTCTCATCGCTGCTTCCCTTCGCGGATCTTTCTGGCGGCTGCTTCCACTGCATCGACTATTTTTACATAACCGCTGCATCGGCACAGATTACCGCTCAATCCCATCCGGATTTGTTCCCTGGTCGGATCGGGGTTTTGGTTCAGCAGATGCACCGCCGCAAGTATCACTCCTGGAGTACAGAACCCGCATTGCACGGCGCCGTATTCTATAAAGGCCTCCTGGACGGGATGCAGGCTTCCGTCTGCTGCGAGGCCCTCGATCGTTGTAACTTGACGTCCCTGGAGTTGCACTGCCGCCATGAGGCATGAGAGGCGGGCGTGTCCGTCAACCAGGATAGTGCACGCCCCGCATTCCCCTGCGCCGCAGCCGTCTTTGGTGCCGGTAATCCCCAGGTCTTCCCGGAGCACATCGACAAACCTGCGGTCCGGAGGGACTTCCACGTCGGTTTTTTTGCCGTTCAGATAAAATGAAATCCTCATCCATCCACTCCGCACTCGCTGCCGGTTGCGCGAAGTACACTCGCCGCAGTCAGGGGAGACCTTTGCAAGCGGCACCCCGCAGCATCCTCGACGGCGCCGGCTATTGCCGGCAAAGGAGCGTTCGTCCCGACTTCTCCGATCCCTTTCATGCCGAACGGCCCTGTAGATTCAACCGTTTCTACGCAAACAGATGTGACTTCGGGAACATCCATCGAAGTGGGAATGATGTAGCCGGTAAAATTGGGGTTCAATATTCTCCCCTGCTCGAGAAGGACCTCTTCCATCAAGCCATAACCTAATCCCTGTGCGACCGAGCCGTGGACCTGCTGCTCGAAACCGCTAGGATTGATCACGCGCCCTCCTTCGGTCACGGCGAGATAGCCTTTCACGTCGATTTTCCCGGTGAGTGCATCTACTTCAACGTACGCAAGGTGCGCCGCGTAAGAAAAAAACACGTGCGGAAAACCTATTTTGAACTCCCTGGCCGCATCGATATTGTCCTGGGCAACGGGCATTACGAACTGTTTGACCGCAATCCGGTCAGTTTCGGGGAAGGTCCGTCCCAGCAGGTCGAGCGGGACATCCCTGCCCGAGGGAAGATGCCTTACTCTTCCCGGCAGAAGAGTCAACCCGCGCGTTTCATCGAGCATGAGCAAGAGAGCGGTCCGGTGTAGAAGCTTCTCTTTTAGTTCTTTGCACGCCTGGATGAGAGCGTTTCCGTAAGTATAGGTTGTTCTGCCCGCAGACGAAGATCCTGAAGGGTGGGTCCGGTCCGTATCCGGCTGCACGATTTCCATGCGTGAGGCGTCCTGGCGCAGAATTTCTCCCGCCATCTGGATAAAAGCGCTTGCGTTGCCCTGTCCCATGTCGGCAACACCCCCATAGACGCGGATTTTTCCTTCCCGTGTCAACTCAACTCGGGCGATGGCGGAATCCGGAAGTCCCCTGCCGTATCCCATAGCGTTCGAAACGGCCGCTATGCCAACCCCCCTTCGCTTGAACGGCCCCGCGGCGGCCTTCCATTTGCCGCTTTCGGTCCAAAGGCAGTGCCGGCCCAGGGTTTCGAGGCAGGGCACAATGCCTGTGGAATGGACGAGCGTAACGCCCGCGCAGTTCCTGTCTCCTCGCCGCAGCGCGTTTTTGAGCCGGATATCCAGACGGTCCATACCCAATTTCGATGCCAGCAGGTCCACCATCCGTTCAATGCCAAAGGACGCCTGGCAAACACCGAAGCCGCGCATGGCGCCGCTGATCGGGTTATTGGTGTAAACGCACCATCCCTCAATAAGAGTATTCGGGATACGGTACGGCCCGCCGGCATGTTCCATACCGAGCGCCATGACCTCCACGCCCAGGTGCGCATAGGCGCCCGTATCGTAGATCAGGCCGCATTGAAGCGCGTGCAGCGTGCCGTCGCGCATCGATCCCAGCCGGTACCGCATCCGGACGGGATGGCGCTTGTAGCCCGCTATGAAACTCTCCTCACGCTCCCAGCACATCTTCACGGGCCTGCCCCCGGCGTGCAGAGCGGCAAGGGCCAACAGGCACTGAACGGTAGCGCCGTCTTTACCCCCGAATCCCCCTCCCAGATAAGGAGCGATGATCCGGATCGCGTCCACTTCGAGCCCAAGCGCGTGGGCGATCTCGAACCGGTCCCGGAAAGGGGCCTGGGTCGATACGATCATAACGATTCCGCCATCCGGCTCCAGCCAGGCCAGGCCGTTTTCGGTCTCGATGAACGCATGTTCCTGGCCCGGGACTTCGAAGGAATCCTCCACCACGATGTCGCATTCGTTGAACGCATCTATAGCGTTGCCCACCTTTACGACGGCCTTTTTGAGCAGGTTTCCCGTTTCGTGCACAAGGGGCGCTTCGGGCTTCAAGGCTTCTTCGGGATCGAAGACGCCCTGCAGCGGCTCAAAATCCACTTCTATCAGGCTGAGCGCTTTTTTTAGGGTATCCCGGTCTTCCGCCAGGACCATGGCAACCGGGTCTCCGCAATGCCGGACCTTCCGCCCGGCCAGGACGGGCTGGTCCTTATGCACGATCCCCTGCCGGTTCGTCCCCGTAATATCCTTCCGGGTAAGAATCCCATAAACTCCCGGAAGAGCCCGAGCCTCGGACATATTGATGCCCCTGATTATACCGTGCGCCAAACCGGCCCTTTTTGTTCCGGCCCACAGGATATCCTCACGGGTGTGGTCTACCGCATATTTTTCCTCTCCGGTGACTTTCGCCAGGGCATCGAACCGTGGCGTCGGATATCCTATTTCGAGCATCTTGACACTCAAAAGTGACTCCTTTTATCGGACTCCGCCGGTGTATCCCGCAGCCGGTTTCTCTTGGACCGTCCTTTTGAGATTTCCAAATACAATGAGCAACACGAGATTTACAAGAATGAACCCGGCGCAGATAGTGAAAAGAGAGCCGAAGGAACGGCCCGAAGCAATAAAAGCACCTCCCGCGTACGGGCTGAGGAAAAAGCCGGCGTCCATGACAAAGAGCGCCAGGTTAGTATTGACTCCTCGAAGATGCGGCGGTGACACATCAAAGAGCAGGGCATTAAGCAGGGGCATTATGAAACCTATACATAGCCCATAGTAACCGGCCATCAAGTAGAGCGTACGGTCGGTACTCATATATCCGAACAGTATGAAGCATGGAACCAAAAGGAACGTGAAAACCTGGAGCATCCTTATTTTGTCGATTTTATCGAAAAAAAGTCCTCCCGAAAGTCGCAGAGCTATCATAACAAGGGTCGCGATGGTGAAAAAACCGCCCACCTCGCTAATCGAGCTCACAGCGGCATACCCCTTCATGAAAAAGAAAACTGTAGCATAGCAAAGATACAGGAAAAGATTTACCGCGAGCAGGAGTACTATCCTGGGTTCTTTCAGATCCCGGCGGATTTCTTCCAGTTTCGGCCGGCTTATCAGCGCGCTTTCTATGCCTCCCAGCGCGCTCTTCAATCTTTTTCGCAGCATGAGGAGCAGGATAAAGGCAGGGGCCGCAAGCACCGTTACGCCACGATAAATTTGCGACTCGTTTTGCGTGTAGCGAAGCAGAACTTCCGTAACGAGCGGCATTACTGCATAAGGGACCAGTACAGACACGCTCACAAAACCGAACCCTTGCCCGCTCTTTTCCTTTGGAATGAAATGTACAACCAGGGCCATACTTGCAGAGACAAGCAAAACGAAAGCGGCCCCGTGGAAGACTCGAAGGGCTATAAGCCCCGGTACGGTGACCACCCACCCGTAGGAGCAAAGGGCGGTTACAATCATAATCAGCGCGATAAGCATAGCCGTTGCGGCGTTTCCGGCGTGCAGCATCGGAACTGCGACCAGGCGCAGCATGAAGGCGCTCATAGGCTCCAGTCCTACCAGGAATCCTCTCCATTCCTCAGGAATTCCGATCCTCGCAAGGTAGCTGAAAAAGCTGTAAAATACCGACATATTGCAAAAGGAAAAGAAGATAACGAGGTTTAGCGATACGAATTCAAACGAGAAGAGTTTTCGATCAGCCTGCTCAGTCAAGGTCAAAACTCTCCTTTTTCCCTCAAAATTCCGTGCATCGCTTCGGCAAAAGCTTCCAGTGCCTCCTGGTGGGAGATACTAATTCTGATCCAATTGGGGAAGCGAAAACCGGTCATGGTTCGCACCATAACCCCTCGCGTCATCATCTTCCTGTACGCGAGGCTGTCGCTCATGGGCAGCCGCACCATCACGAAATTGCCCTCTCCGTGAACAAATGGCAGCCCCATAAGATCGAGTTCCTTCAGCAGGAAGCGTTTGCCTGCTCTGACGATTTCGCGGGTACGCGGGATGTGCTCCTTATCGTCCAGGGCAGAGAAAGCCCCCACCTGCGCCAGTGCATTAACGGAGTAAACGATACAGGTTCGGCGAATGATATCCACGACATCCCTGCTTCCAGCAAGGTAGCCGATGCGAAGCCCCGCAAGACCGTACATCTTCGAAAAAGTCCTGAAAACCACCAGGTTCGGATATGTACCGATCAGGGCCATTGAATCGGGGAAATCGGCGTTTCTGACGAATTCCCGGTACGCCTCGTCCACCACTACTATACGCTTTCCGTCGATCCGGTCGAGAAAATAGCGCAGCGTGCTTTCGTTCCACCAGCTTCCGGTGGGGTTATTGGGATTGCAAACGAAGAGGACCTTGCTGCGTTCGTCGATCTTTTCAATCATCCCCGCCGCATCGAACCCATAATCCACCAGGGGAACGAGGCGTGCTTCAAACCCGGAGAATTCGGCCACCCATTCATAGACTGCAAAGGTCTTATCCGCCGTGATGATATTATCGCCCTGCTGGCAGAACGCCTTTATTACAAAGGCGATCACCTCGTTGGCGCCATTTCCCACCAGAAACTGGTCCGGGTGCATCCCAAAGATATCCGCCAACTTGCACCGCAAGTGATAGACATCCCCACTTGGATAGATGGATGCCTGCGCCGCAGAAAACTCTTCGATTGCTCTTCGGGCCGTCTCGGGAGGTCCCAGCGGGTTTTCGTTGTTATTCATACGATAGAGCTTCGAACAGCCATAGATTTTTTTCAGCTCGTCATCCGGCTTGCTGGGTATGTACGCCTGGAAACGCTTGATGTAGTCCGGAACGAGTTTTTCCAGCGGCGGGGCGGTCTTCATCAGTGTTTCCCTCGAAGCTGAAAGACGACCAGGTCCGCTTTCCCCGCATAGGGCAACACGAAGCGCGGTTCAAATCCCCGAGCGAGAAGACCGGGTATGAAAACGGTCTGCCATGCCTGCCCGAGGTCAACGGCGAAATGGATGTTGAGGATCTTTTCGCCCGCCACAAGCCTGACATGCCGTTGGATATTTTCTTCCGCATCCGCGCCGGGCCACATCGGCCGTAATGTCACACGCCCCTGAAGACGGTCGAACTCGGCGGAAAGGACGGAATGCCGAGGCAAAGTCTCTCCTGATGGTTGATCAATCCTGATCTCCCTTGGAAGAACCAGCCTGGCATATTCCCGGCGAACAAACGCATCGAGCCCGGGATGGACCCAGACCGTTGAGCCCGTGTCCTCACGGAGCAGCCTGAACCAAGCTTCGACCGGTGCGCAGGACCCGTCCGGGGCATAATCATCAAGTGTCCCCAACAGTTCGAAATGCCGCCTGGAAAATTCCGGCGTCGGCCGGGTGTTAATGATTCCAACTGCTTGAGTCCTTGCGACAGCACCGATGCAGCCCTCCACGAGTTCTTCGGCAATGTTCGATGCAGGGTCCTGATTGAAAACATATGGTCCGAAGCATTCGACCGTATTTTCTCCGACCCGGCGCCAAAAAATTGCCCCTCCGATTTCCCCCGCGTTCCCCACCGCGGCTAGAGAATCGTATTCACCCGCCCTTATCATATCGACCAGCTTGCCCGGATAGATGAGAATATCGGAAAGTGCCCGGGTATCGTAGTACGATGCGGCGAGTTGACATAGAAACTTTACTTCTTCCGGCCTGGGCGCTCGCACCGAAATTTTTGCCAGCGGGCCAACAACCGCGGGCGGGACCTCCACGGGCATGGGATAGGCTTTTTCCTTGATAAGTGTCAGCCGCAAATCCCGTCCTTCTTCGCGGTTCAACAAGAAGCGGTCAACCGATCTTGATGCTATGACAAGCCCCATTGCATCGAGGTCCGCATCATCTTCCATCGAAATGGTCACGGTAAGATTGAACGCGCGCATGTCGAAGGCGTCCGTGGGGAGCGAGAAAACCGCCTGTGCGTAATAGCCGCCGTCGGAACAGACGATTTCCACAGAACCGCCGGAGGGCATCACTACCCGGCACACGTGCATGAATACCTCTTCCGAGGCAAGGGTCAGCCTGAGGGACTCATCCATGCCCAGCCCGAAACAGTTGGCCGCATTTTCGACAAAGGCGGTCACGAGCGGCAGGAAAACCTCGTCGGCATCCACTGACAACATCACGTCTCTGGTGCTTCGCTTCACTTCCATTCCTCGAATTGGCAAAAGTCATGTATTAATGGGTTGACGACGAAAAATTACCATATCCCGGTCCAATATCCATACGATTTTCTTGACCGGACGCATTCTATCAAATAATGATATGTTGATAACCTGCCCTGACTTTCAAGAATGGAGGCAGATCATGACCGAACCACTTGAAGAAGAAAAACAAGTCTATTCCATCTCGCTGAACAAAGAAATCGCCAAGAGGCTGCAAACAGCCGGCGCACGCGCCGCGATGACTCCTGAAGCCATACTGGAACAAGCATTGAAGCAGTACCTGAGTAGAGAAGGTCCAGGCGATGTTGTTTACCTGTCCGCACCCGCCCAAGCTATGATGAAAGGCATATACAAAGAAACGGCCACAATCGGCGAAGTTAAACGTCACGGCGATTTCGGCCTGGGAACTTTTAACGATCTTGACGGTGAAATGGTGCTGCTCGATGGAGTGGCCTACCAGATAAGAACAGACGGGCAGGCCTGCGTGGTCGGCGACGAGGTGCAAACCCCTTTTGCCTGTGCCACTTTCTTTAATCCCGCCTCAGTCGAAAAGATCGATTGGGAACTCGACAATCAGGAATTCAAGGCCTTACTGGACCGTATCATCCCGTCTGAAAACATGTTCTACGGGATTCGAATCGATGGGACCTTCAGTCAGTTGAAGATGTGGTCCGTGTCTAAGCAGCCCGGTAACCGGCCTATAACCGAAGTGCGCCCCACCATGTTTACATTTTCCGACGTGGATGGGACCCTTGCCGGCTTTTATACTCCCAAGTTTATCGAGGCGCTCAGCATGCCCGGATTCCACTTTCATTTCCTGACCGGGGACCGCAGACATGGCGGGCACCTCAAAGAGTCTACCCTTAGAGACGTCCGGATCAGCGTTCAGTTTATCTCCCGTCTCGAACTCGATTTGCCCTCCACGTTTGATTTCATGACCACCGACTTGGTTTAGAAGGATTTAGGAATACAATCCCGCTACGTAACGTTGACTTGCCAAAGGGACAAGACCCACTTCTCCTGCCCCTCTCGTCTGATCCACCAAACGACTAGAAACTTGAGAACGTCCCCGTCAAGCGGGATTAACTGCTCCGGCCGTGTCCCAATCTTCTTGAAGTGCCCATGGCCCTTTCCGTTGCCTTGCTTCCCATGGACCGCAACGGCTGTTGACGAACTCCCGCCGATTTTACGTGCCACTGACTTTTTATTCATCGATTCAGTGCTTCCGGCAACACCATTGCTTTTCAAACCACCAACCAGAGTCTTTAGTTCTCTCACAAAACGTCTCAACTGCTCTGCCTGGCCGCTCATTTCCTCAGATGCAGCAGCCGCTTCTTCGGAATTGGCTGCAGTCTGCTGGACCACCTTGTCCATTTCACTCACGGCTTTATTGATCTGCTCTATGCCCTGGGCCTGTTCCTGGGATGCTGCGGTAATCTCACCAACCAGTTGGCTCGACTTCTCGACACCGACTGCAACCTCCTGGAACTCCTGTTCGGTTTTGCCAACCATTTCGAAACCCTCATGCACCTTCTTAACGGTACCTTCAATGAGGTAGGCAGTGTTTTTTGCGGCTTCGGCCGCTCTCATTGCGAGGTTCCTCACTTCATCGGCAACCACCGCAAAACCCGCTCCGGATTCTCCGGCGCGAGCCGCCTCGACGGCCGCATTGAGAGCAAGAAGGTTGGTTTGAAACGCAATTTCATCGATTGTCTTGATTATCTTGGAGGTTTCTTCGCCCGCCGTGGATATTTCTCCCATGGAGGTACTCAATTTTTCCATGGACTGACCGGCCCGTGAGACAGTCTCCTTAGTCCCCTTCATCAATTGGTTGGCTTGAGTTGAATTATTGGCGTTCTGCTTTGTCATGGAAGACATCTCCTCAAGGGATGAGGATGTCTCCTCTATGGCTGCCGCTTGCTCAGATGCACCTTCCGCAAGTTGCTGGCTTGCAGATGAAATCTGGCTGGAGGCGGATGCGAACCGGTCTGCGGCATCGTCTAAATCCACAATGATATGGTCAATCGGGCGCGAAATGGATCTGGCCATGCCATAAGCCAAAAACAAACCGCCCACCCCTACAACGATCACCACCGCGAAAACGACATACAGGATTTGATTGAGTTCTTTTTGCACGTCATCAAGATAGATGCCCGATCCTATAACCCACCCCCACTCCGGAAATCCCTTTACATAGGAAATCTTCGGCACCGGCTGGCTATACCCGGGTTTGGGCCAGTAATAATCAACAAATCCCGCTCCATTGCTTCTGACCGTATCCACCATGGCTACAAACAGGGCCTTCCCGTTTGGGTCTTTATTATTGGACAAACTCTTGCCGTCCAATTCGCTCTTGAAAGGATGCATGATCATCCGTGGTTCCATATCATTGATCCAGAAATACTCATCGCCTTCATAGCGCAGATGCTTGATCTCCTCCATGGCCCGGAGCTTTGCTTCTTCCAGGGATACGGCATTCGCCTTTACCTTCTTTGCATGATAATTTAATATGCCCCAGGCCGTTTCCACCACATGCCTGGTTTTCAAATACTTGCCGTCGAGCATTATTTGCTTAACCTTTGGGAAAAGGCCTGCAAATACTGCAGAGAAACATGCCACCATGATAATTCCAAGAAGAAGTATCCTTGTTGAGAGTTTGAATCTGTTCAACATAAACGCCTCCTGCTCACCTGGCCCGGACCGTGTTCCCGTTTGCCGAAATAGGTCAGATCCTTCCCATGAAGAATGAATTGTATGTTCGTTCAATTAGGTACATACCATTGATCGGCAATCCCATACGGTAGCTTGAAGAATATGAGTGCATATATAATGCATATCAATAATATGTAATATGTATTATTGGAGGAAGTGCAGGTAGGTTTGAAGACGTCGTTGGCTTTTCAAGATGTCCGGCCGGTTGTTTAATAAACAACAATTGTTGAGTCCGAGGTTGGAAGAGGCCATTACATAGCTGTCGGCCTGCTTGCCGGAAAGCATGAGCAAAGAGGGTTGGTTAAGGCGGCGCAGCGCCGAAGGGAAGCCTCGATAAACACTATTGACAAAACCCAGGTCTTAGTATGAAAATAGTGTTTAGGTTCCATCCTGTTCCTCTCTATCAATCAATGAGGTGAGAGCAGTGGGGGTGGACAAAAGTACAGTAAGCATCCTACTGGTAGAACCCCGTGAGAACAGATGTCAGTTGGTCCGCGATCTGTTCTCGGCAAAAATGCGCGGTCATTATGGAGTTGACCTGGCGCCTTCCTATGCCGCAGCTCTTTCGATGGTGCAACACCGGAACTATGATGTTTGCTTTGCGCCCTCACGAATTGGCGAACACGATGTGATCGATATGCTTTCGGAAATGCTCGGAAACGAGTGGAAGATACCTGTCATAATTCTAACCAGCGGTGCGGAGTCAAGAATTGACGATGTCGATGCGACCGGACAAAAGGCCCAATATGGCCTCACCAAGGGCCTCTTTTGCGGGGATTTCCTGGAGCAGTACGTAAGATATGCAATGGAGCGCAACCGGGTGGAATCGTTGGTGATGCGAGCCAAGAAAGAATGGGAGCAAATCTTTGACGCTGTTCCCGATCCGATTGCCATTATAGACCGAAACCATCTATTTCAGCGTGTCAACAGGGCGATGGCCGACCGGCTTGGATCGAAACCGGGGGATTTGATCGGCCGCTACATGTTATGAAGTTGTGCACGGCCTCTCGTCGCCTCCCGATTTTTGCCCCATGGTACTGATGATGAATGATGGGCGGGAACAGCATGCCGAGATTTTCGAGGAGAATCTCAATGGGGTGTTTCTCGTCACTGTCTCTCCGTATCTTGATGATCAGAATAATCTTATTGGTGGAATTCATGTTGCCCGGGACATTACACAACTAAAGAAAATTGAAGGAGCATTGCGTGAGTGGAACGAAAAACTCGAGCAGAATGTGGCAATGCGTACCTCGGAATTGGTCCAAAAAGCAAAGGACCTTGAGGAGTCAAATATAGCCTTAAAGGTCCTTCTGAGGCATAGGGAAGAGGACAGAACGGAAATCCAGGAGTCGGTAACCCACAACATCAAAGAACTGGTTTTTCCTCACCTGGATCGGATGGAGCACAGCGTTGTTACCAAAGAACAACTCGATGCCTTTATCCGGGAAATTAGAAGCACTTTGGAGAATGTCATTTCCCCTTTCCCGAGCTTTTTGTCCGGCAAGGGTCTCAGCCCTGCGGAGGTTAGAATTGCCGAAATGATCAAGGCTGGGAAGAGCAATAAGGAAATCGCGGACCTGCTCTCTATCAGTGACGGAACTGTCCGGGTACACAGAGAGCGTATAAGAAAAAAGCTCGGGTTGACCAATCAGAAGACCAATCTTCAAGCCTACCTGCGTGGAAAGACGTAAGCGTTCACCACAGCATCTCATGTCCCTCTGGGACACCCAGCAACCATGAAAAGGCCCGTAGCCTGTAGGTGGGGTGCCAGGCGTTGTAGGGTGGCGCTAAGCGTAACGCAGCCCACCAAAGAACTTTTCGTAACAGATACACCGAGAGCACAGAGAAAAACAGTTAAATGAACAGGCAAAACTAAAAGCCAGGCCCCTGGTTGCTTGCGGTTTTTCCTGCATGCCCGTTTTCCTTGATGCCCACGCCCCGCCGCAGCCTGCCGGGGACCCCGGGTCAAAGCCTGCCCCGGACTTGATCCGGCGTGGGCCATGCCGCGATCCTGAGTTGTGTCCGGAGAGTGTGGAAAAAGTTTTCTGAAAATAGTATAGTGTCTATCCGGAAACGCCGGATGGGACACCAGGAGTTCGCGATTTGTGAAGGAGAGATTTTTCGTCCCCGGATCAGGTCCGGGACAGGCTCTGGCAGGGAATCGAGGAGTTACGTGGAGGCTAGCCTGGGGGAGCGCCGCGATCGGCTTTTGCAGCCAGAGTCGATTCACACGTCCCCCCGCCGTGGAAGGTGTGAGTGGGAGTTCCTGCTGTGGCCCAGCCGCCCGTTCGCAGGAAAGGTGAGTTAACGGGCTATGCCAACCATTTTGAGATCCGGACCGTATCGGTTGTATTTTTACAGCCACGAACCGAACGAACCACCACATGTGCATATTGATCGTGAGGAGCAATGATGTAAATTCTGGCTTAAGCCCGTTACCCTTGCCCGCAACCTGGGCCTCAGTCCCAAAGAACTTCGCGACTTGGATAAGATTATCATAGAAAACGAGCAGCGTCTTTTGGAGGCCTGGCATGAATACTTCGGAGATTAAACCCGGCGAGCGTATCAAAGATGTGCACTTCACCGAAGATACCCTTGGCGTTGATATGGTTGACGGACGTACAATCACCGTGCCGTTGGCCTGGTACCCCCGTTTATTGCACGCGACGGTGCAACAGCGTCAAAACTGGCAAATATGCGGCGGCGGCTTTGGCATCCATTGGCCGGACATCGATGAGGACCTTAGCACCGAAGGGCTGCTACGAGGAGCGCCGGCACCCCGCAGAAAGATGTCAAACGTTGCATAAAAGTATAGGGGCGCCTCCGCGAAGGCGCGAAAAGAATGAACCCGTTCACATCAGGATTTTCAGGACTTTGAAATGGGCCTATCCGTTAATCCCGGAAATCCTGTCTCAAAAAGCTTTTCGCGGCGGCCTCTGGGTCTTTGCGGTGAACGCTTGTGTTTCATAGGAGTATAAGCCGCAGCGGTGAACACTTACAGCAAATCACCCTTTTCGAACAAGCGAAACCGGGCCCGAAATGATGTGGATAGATAAAGTCCGTACGTACGGCAGGCTTATAAAGTTCAGCCATACGGTTTTTGCCCTTCCGTTCGCTCTGGCGGCTGTGCTGCTTGCAAATAAATATTACCCGGTGAGTTTCAGGACCTTTGCTCTCATCATGGTCGCAATGGCTTCGGCCAGGTCGGCGGCCATGGGGTTCAACCGCTTGGCCGATTATCGCTATGACCGTCTGAACCCGCGCACGGCAAATCGTCCTCACGTGACAGGGCATGTTGACCTGCTTTCCGTACTCATTCTCGTTTCCCTTTCGGCGGCCGTTTTCATCATGTCCGCCGCTTTGCTCGGACGTTTTTGCCTGATAATGTCCGCACCTGTCCTGGTGGTCCTGTTTTTCTATTCATTTACAAAACGGTTTACCTGCCTGTGCCATCTGGTCCTGGGTTTCGGCATCGGTCTGGCCCCTGCCGGGGCCTGGGTCGCTGTCAGCGGTCAGTTGGAGTGGAGAATACTGCCGCTTTCTTTTGCGCTCATGACCTACATCGCGGGTTTCGATATTCTGTATTCGTGCCAGGACATCGAGTTCGACCGGGACCAGGAACTGTTTTCACTGCCCGCCTGCCTGGGGGCCGCAAAAGCTTTGGTTTTCTCCACCGGACTGCATGCGCTCACGTTTGTCTTTCTGCTTCTGGTCTATTTTGCCTTCGATCTCGGAAGAATTTATCTTCTTTTCCTGCTGCTGATCGGTGTCCTGATCTTTGCCGAACACAAGCTGGTCCGGCCGGATTGTCTGGAGAAGGTGAACGTCGCCTTTTTCCACGTAAACAGCGCAATATCCATCCTGCTCTTCCTCGGGGTCCTGGCGGGAACGTGGTTGATGTGACCAGGTCGAGTATGATTTAGACAGGATTAACAGGATTTACAGGATTGAAAAACAGCTTATGGCCCTCGGGCTGTTTTGCCTTTGGGGCAGGAGTATTTGGCGTCAGTTTATGAATAAGCGTTCACCGCTTGCGCAGCACTGTAATTCTCCACGTCTGTTGGGCCTGGAAATTTTTTCACGCGAGGGCGCGAAGGCGCGAATAAGGAAAGAGCGGGCAAAGGTTATGGAAATCGATTGCAGAGCCTGCCCCGGATCTGATCCGAGAGACTCCCTCCGACGTTGTGGACTCTGGATACAGCGCGCTGGATTGTATACAAGCAAGCATTCAGGCTTCGCGTCTTCGCGTGCACCAGGCTCCTAATTTATGAGATCCCAAGTGCGTTGAACCGCTTCGTTATGAGATGTAGATGAAAAGCGCGTACCAAAACCTGGGTGAATTCATATCGGAGTTGGAAAAAGCCGGCGAGTTACTCCGCGTAAAGGCCCCCGTTTCCAGTGAGCTCGAGATCACGTGCATTACCGACCTGGCGTCCAAAGCCCCCGGGGGCGGCAAAGCCCTGCTGTTCGAGCATGTCCGCGAATCGCGCTTTCCCGTTCTGACCAACGCTTTCGGGAGCGAGCGCCGGGTCTGCATGGCCCTTGGAACGGACTCCCTGGACAGCCTGGCCCAAAGGCTCGACCGCTTCGTGCGCATAGAGCCTCCAAAATCGCTCCGCCAGCTTGCCAGGCTGCTTCCGATGGGGCTCGAGCTAATCAGATTTCTACCCCGCAGGACATCGAGGGCCGCCTGCCAGGAAGTCATATACAGGGGAGAGCAGATCGACCTGTCCATGCTGCCGGTTCTTAAGTGCTGGCCTCAGGACGGCGGCCCTTTCGTTACGCTTCCGGTCGTGATTACGCGAAGTCTGAAAACGGGCAGGCGAAACGCCGGCATGTACCGCCTCCAGGTTTTTGACCGAAATACCACCGGTATGCACTGGCACATCCACAAAGACGGCTCGAACTATTTCCAGGAGTACCGCAAGGCAGGCAGGCGCATGCCGGTCGCGGTCGCCATCGGGACCGACCCGGCGGTGACCTACGCCGCCACCGCCCCCCTTCCCAGGGGAATAGACGAGATGATGCTGGCCGGCTTTATCCGGCAAAGACCGGTTCAGATGGCCCGCTGCGTCTCTGTTGACCTGGAGGTCCCGGCCGAGGCAGAATTCGTGCTCGAGGGATATGTGGAACCCGAAGAACTCCGGCAGGAGGGGCCATTCGGTGACCACACCGGGTACTACTCATTGGTTGGCGACTATCCGGTCTTTCACCTGACGGCGCTGACGCATCGTCGAAATCCCGTTTACGCTGCAACCATCGTAGGGCGCCCCCCTATGGAAGACTGCTGGCTTGCCAAGGCCACCGAGCGGATATTCCTCCCGCTGCTGGGCGCACTTCATCCCGAGGTGCGCGATTTTTGGATGCCCTGGGAAGGGGTGTTCCACAACATCGTGGTAATGGCGATCGATAAGGAATATCCGGGGCACGCGCGCAGGATAATGAGCGCCGTATGGGGGCAGGGGCAAATGAGCTTTTCCAAGGCTGTGGCGCTTGTGGACAGCGAAGTTGACCTGAAAAATCCCCGAAAGGTCCTGGAGACGATTCTCAATGAAGTTGACGTGAAAAGCGACCTCTATATTACCGAAGGCGTTTTGGACGTCCTGGACCACAGCGCCCCTGATCCGCTTTTTGGGGCCAAGATAGGGATCGATGCGACGAGCAGGCGTCCGGACGAAAGGCCGAGGCTCAAACCTGCGGCCGGACAAATTCCGGCAGACGAGGTTATCGAAAAAAGCCTGAGCAATACATCCGCCCTGCTTACCGCCTTCCATTGTCCCCCGCTTGATGTCTGCAACCGTCTGCTTCTTGTTGCTTTCGCCAAAGACGGCCGCACTCCGGGCCGGACCCTGTCCGAGAGGCTGCTTCGCAAACGGGTGCTAAAAACTTTTTCCATACTGGTCCTGCTCGACTCCGGGATAGACCTCCGGGATTATTCGCTCGTGCTCTGGAAGGTGTTTAATAATGTCGATCCTGGAAGGGACATTCTCAGGCAAGGCGGGCGAATGGCCATTGACGCCACAAGAAAAAGCGTCGAGGACGGCCATACCCGTCCCTGGCCTGCCGACATCGAAATGGCCCCTGATGTGGCGGGAAGAGTCATAGAGCGGGCAAAAGAACTGGGAATAGAGGAGTTTTTGTCCGGCTGATTTACATTGAAAAATGCGATCAAAAGTGGTAGCATTGATTGTTTTAATAAATGGTTTCAATAACTTATTTTCGCCAGCCCCATTTGTGCCCTAGACGCATCGCTTGGCCTTGAAGCAAGCAGAGGACATCAGTTTATGCAAGATATCGACATGGCGTCAAATTATGCTCAAGAACAAACTACCGAGCCTGTCGACGCTTCGGTTTCCGCCCCGCCGGCCCTTAACGTACCGGTAATGGATCCTGCGGCGGTTTCGGAATACACCGCGCAACAGATAACTGTGCTCGAAGGCCTGAGCGCAGTGCGCGTGCGCCCTTCCATGTACATCGGCAATCTGTCCACCGAGGGTCTGCATCATCTGGTCTATGAGGTTGTTGACAACAGCATTGACGAAGCTCTTGCGGGCTACTGCAACCACATTCGGGTGCAGATTCACCTCGACGGCTCGGTCACGGTGGACGACAACGGGCGCGGCATTCCGGTGGACATTCACGAAAAGGAAAACATCCCGGCTGTAACGGTCGTTATGACGATGCTCCACGCGGGCGGGAAATTTGACGATTCGTCCTACAAGGTTTCCGGCGGTCTCCACGGGGTCGGGGTATCTGTGGTAAACGCGCTGAGCGAGTACCTGGAGGTCGAAATCCGGCGCGACGGCAAAGTTTACTTTCAGCGCTACGAACGCGGCGAGCCGAAAACGGAGCTTCTCATAAGGGGCGAAACCCAAAAGCGGGGGACGCGTGTAACATTCAAGCCCGACCCGCTCATTTTCGAGGAAACGGAGATAAGCTTCGACATTATTGCCGAACGCATGAGAGAGCTGGCTTTTTTAAACAGCGGCGTGCGAATCGAGCTTATAGACGAGCGCGTTCCAAGGGAAAAGCTCTTCTATTACGAAGGCGGTCTTGTATCGTTTGTGGAATACCTCAACAGGAACAAGGAGCCGATCTTCCCCGAAGTTATTTCCATATCGGGTGACAAGCATGGGATCTCCGCCGGGGTCGCCATCCAATATAACGGCACATATAATGAGAAGATTTTTACCTTTGCCAACAACATCAACACCAAAGAGGGCGGGACTCACCTGGTAGGCTTCAAGGCGGGCCTTACGAGATCGATCAAGCAGTATGCCACTCAGAATAAAGCGATCAAACAGCCGGACCTGGAGCGGCTGACCGGCGATGATGTGCGCGAAGGTCTGACGGCCGTGGTCAGCATCAAGATTTCTCAGCCCCAGTTTGAAGGCCAGACCAAGACCAAGCTGGGAAACAGCGAAGTCAAAGGTTGGGTAGAAAATCTCGTCTACGAGAAGCTTTCCATCTATTTTGAGGAAAATCCGAAAATCATCCGCGCCGTCCTCGACAAGGTCTTGGAGGCGGCAAGAGCGCGTGAGGCCGCGCGGCGCGCAAAAGAGCTTACCCGAAGAAAGGGCGTGCTCGGCGACCACTCGCTTCCCGGAAAACTGGCCGACTGCCAGGAGCGCGATCCCGCAAAGAGCGAAATTTACATAGTGGAGGGCGATTCGGCCGGAGGTTCCGCAAAACAGGGCAGAAACAGGGCTTTTCAGGCTATACTGCCGTTGCGGGGCAAAATATTGAACGTAGAAAAATCGCGCTTCGACAAGATGCTGGAAAACCAGGAAATCCGGAACATGATTTCCGCCCTGGGCACAGGCATCGGCAAGGACGAATTCAATCCCGAGAAGCTCCGCTATCACTACATTATCATCATGACGGACGCCGATGTCGACGGGGCGCACATCCGCACCCTTCTGCTGACGTTTTTCTTCCGCCAGATGCCCGAACTCATCGAGCTCGGGCGCCTCTATATTGCGCAGCCCCCGCTCTATCGGCTGGCGGTGGGCAAATCCGAGCACTACCTCAAGGACGACGACGGCCTCAACGCATTTTTACTAAAGCGAGCTGCCGAGAAGAAAAAAGTGTTTTTGCCGGGCCGCGACGAGCCGCTTCCCCCCGAGCAGCTCATAGGACTTATGAAGACCTTCTCCCGGTACGAAGAATGGCTCGAACGCCAGTCCCAGAAAGGAATGTCCAAGAAGCTGCTCGAGCAGATCATCCGCATGTTCGATGAAAACGGGCTCGAGGAGGCGGACCCGCAGCAATGGGCCGTCATTCTCAAACCGAAATTGGAAGAGTCCGGCTATGAAGTGGTTTCCATTGAAGTTGAAGAGGAACATCGCGGCTACGACCTCGATGTTATGGAACCCTCAAACGGCCACAAGAAAATGCGGATCGGCTACGATTTTTTGGTATCTGTCGAATTCCGCAAACTGCTCTCGCTCTACAGACAACTGGCCCTTCTGCACGCTGTCCCATACGTTGTGCAGGACAACCAGGGCGAGGAGCAGTTCGACAATCCCCGGACCTTTTTTCAGTACCTGATGGACGAGGCCAGGAAAGGAACGACGATCCAGAGGTATAAAGGTTTGGGTGAAATGAACCCCGAGCAGCTCTGGGCAACCACTATGGACCCGGAAAAAAGGACCCTCCTTCAGGTGAGGGTGGATGACCAGGTGCTCGCCGATGAGCTTTTTACAACCCTCATGGGAGATCCGGTGGAACCGAGGCGCGAGTTCATCCAGGCCAACGCGCTCGATTTCCGGGAGCTCGATATTTAGTTGGGATTGAAAAATGGACGTTAAAACCATAAACATTGCCGACGAAATAAAGCTTTCGTATCTCGACTATGCGATGAGCGTCATAATCGGGCGCGCCATACCCGACGTGCGGGACGGCTTCAAGCCCGTCCACCGGCGGATTCTGTTTTCAATGCACGAGGGCAATAACGACTACAATAAGCCCTACAAAAAGTCGGCACGCATCGTGGGTGATGTCATGGGTAAGTATCACCCGCACGGAGACGCGGCCATCTACGACGCGACCGTACGCATGGCCCAGGATTTCTCCATGCGCCACCCGCTTGTAGACGGCCAGGGCAACTTCGGCTCGGTGGACGGCGACCCCCCGGCTGCCATGCGGTACACCGAAATCCGAATGTCAAAGCTGGGCATGGAGTTCATGCGGGACATCGAGAAGGAAACGGTCCCGTTTTTGCCCAACTACGACAATACAATCCTGGAGCCGGAGGTCGTTCCGACCCGCGTACCAAACCTGCTCCTCAACGGTTCGTCTGGCATAGCAGTCGGAATGGCGACAAACATTCCTCCCCATAACCTGCTCGAACTTTGCAACGGCCTTCTTGCGCTCCTTGACAACCCCGATGTCACAGTGAAGGATCTCATGCGCCACATTCCGGGTCCGGATTTTCCGACTGCCGGGTTTCTTCATGGATGCGAGGGGATAGCGGACGCCTACGAGACCGGCAAAGGCATGGTCAAGATGCGCGGCCGGGTGGAAGTCGAGGAATCGGGCAGGAAGCAGCACCTCATCATCACCGAGCTTCCCTTCCAGGTGAACAAGGCAAAGCTGCTCGAACGCATAGCCGAACTGGTAAAGCTGAAGAGAATCGAAGGAATCACGGACATTCGCGACGAATCCGACCGCCAGGGCATGAGGGTCGTCCTTACCCTGCGCCAGGGCGACGAACCCAAAGTGGTCGAAAATCAGCTCTATAAGAACACAGCCCTTGAGAGCACTTTCGGCATCATCATGCTCGCCGTGGTGGACAACAGGCCTGAGGTCCTCAACCTCAAGGCAATCCTGCAGCATTTTATCGATTTTCGCCGCGAGGTGGTCGTAAAGCGCACACGGTTCGAACTGAAGCAGGCCGAAAAGCGCGCGCATATTTTGGAAGGACTCAAAAAAGCGCTCGATAATCTCGACGCTGTGATTTCCCTCATCCGTTCCGCGCTAAATCCCCCTGAAGCCAAACGGGGTCTCATCGAGCAGTTCGGCTTCACCGACGTTCAGGCCCAGGAAATCCTGAACATGAGACTCCAGCGCCTGACGGGTCTCGAGCGCGAAAAGATCATTCAGGACTACCAGGATATTATTCGGGAGATCGAACGTCTGAAGAGCATACTTGCCTCCCCCGCTGCCGTGGACCAGGTTGTGCGCGAAGAAATACGGGAGCTGATGAACGAATTCGGCGACCTGCGCAAAACGCAAATCATTCCCGATGCTGGGACTATCTGCATCGAAGACCTCATTCCCAATGAGGAAATGGTGGTGACCATATCGAGGGCAGGCTACATAAAGAGGACCCCGCTTTCGATCTACCGCTACCAGAGACGCGGCGGCAAGGGCCGAACCGGGATGAGCACCCGCGAAGAGGACGTCGTGACTTTCCTTTTTACGGCGATGGCGCACAACTACCTGCTCATATTCACCAACCGGGGGCAGGTATTCTGGCTTAAAGTCTATGAAATACCCGAAGTCGGGCCCTCGGCGCTCGGAAAAGCGGTGGTGAATCTTCTTCCCCTCCAGCAGGGCGAAAAGATTCAAACCATCCTGCCGGTGCGCGAGTTTTCACCCGGCCACTTTGCAGTAATGGCCACAAAGAACGGCGTCATCAAGAAAACCGATCTGTCCGCCTATGCCAACCCTCGCTCGAGCGGCATCCGGGCGATCAATATGGACGACGACGACGAGCTTATCTCGGTGGTAATCACCGACGGCCAGCGCGATCTTTTCCTCATGAGCCGCCAGGGCAAGTGTATCCGGGTAAAGGAAGATGAGTTTCGTCCGCTCGGGCGCGTTAGCCGGGGCATCAGGGGCATGAACGTAAAAGGGACCCAACTGGTCGGGATGGATGTAATAGACCCCAACAAGTGCATGCTCGTGGTTACCGAAAAGGGATTCGGAAAGCGCACGGCCGAGGAAAGTTACCGCTGCCAGGGCCGCGGAGGGCAGGGAGTGCTCAATGTCAAGGTGACCGAACGCAACGGGCACGTGATCGGCTTTCGCCAGGTTGGAGAAGAGAATGGAATCATGCTGATCACCGACGGAGGCCGCCTCATAAGAATGCCTGTTTCCCAGATAAGTAAAATCGGGCGGGTAACGCAGGGAGTCAAACTGATCGACCTTGCCGAAGGCGAGACAGTGGTTGACTTGACCGTACTCGACGAAACTGAAGATACAAGAGAAGATACAAGAGAGGAAGAGTAGAATTGCTTACAGATATGCCGGTGGGTGTAATCGGGGCCGGAAGCTGGGGGACTACCCTCGCCCATGTGCTTGCCGCCAAAGGTTTAAAAGTCAATCTCTGGGTCTTTGAAGAAGATCTTTGCGAGACAATCCGCAAGACGGGTGAAAACAACATCTATCTTCCCGGATACCGCCTTCATCAAGGTGTGAGCGCCCACAGTGCGATCGAGGAAGTGGCAGGGGCAAGCCGGCTGCTCATCATGGTCGTTCCTTCCCACGTCTATCGCGGCGCCGTCCTGCGGATGCTCCCCCACTTGCGCGAAGACGCCATAGTCGTGAACGCGACCAAAGGCATAGAGGCCGACACCCTTCTGACGATGTCCGGCATCTGGAAAGAACTCCTTCCGAAACAAAACCGCACACAACTGCTCTGTCTCTCCGGGCCCTCCTTCGCCCGTGAAGTGATAAAGGGCTTTCCTACTGCTGTAACGCTTGCGGGTCCAAACCTGGAAATCACCCAAAAAGTTCAGCAGGCGCTCTCGACCCCCATGTTCCGCATCTATACGAGCCTCGATGTTATCGGGGTAGAAGTCGCCGGAGCTTCGAAAAACGTCATAGCTATTGCGGCAGGCGCCTGCGACAGCCTCTCTTTTGGATACAATGCCCGGGCCGCTCTCATTACGCGCGGCCTGGCCGAAATTTCAAGGCTTGGCGTCAAAATGGGCGCTCACCCCCTCACCTTCTCCGGTCTAGCCGGAATGGGAGATCTGCTTCTAACCTGTACAGGGGATCTTAGCCGAAACCGTACGGTCGGAATGCAGCTTGCGCAAGGCAAAAAGCTCAGTGAAATCCTTGGCTCAATGCGCCAGGTGGCCGAAGGGGTCATCACCGCCAAATCGATCCACTCACTTGCCGGGAAAATGGGCGTGGAAATGCCCATAAGCGAGCAGGTCTATCGCGTGCTCTACGAGGACAAAGACCCGTTGCTCGTTTTAAGCGAACTTACGGAGCGCGATCTCAAACACGAGATGGAACATGATCCCGAAATTTTCGTCGTAAATGAGAAAATATGAAATGAGCGATAAAGAGAATCTGATGAGCGATGCTTTTCAAGTGTTCATGCAGGAAGCGCCACAGCATGCCAAGGCGTGGATGACTGCAGTCCGGAATCTCGGCAACGCAAGCGCCCTGGATAGGAAAACGGAAAGTCTTGCATATCTGGCGGTCTTGTCGGCATTGCGTCTTGAGAGCGGCATTCCATTCCATGTAGCGATTGCAAGAGAGGCCGGCGCGTCCCGGGATGAGGTGATCAGTGCGATACTGGTTGGTTTACCAGCGGCAGGCAATACCGTTGTGCGGGCTTTGCCCGTTGCCCTTCAAGCTTACGACTCACACAAGGCTTAACCATGAAGGCCTCGAAGTATCACCCGTTGCGAAACATCAGCAACACTTAGCAACGGTCGCGGGCCTCATGCCGCACGCCCTGGCGGCAGAAATGAGTTTATCGGCTTCAATTATTAAATGGTGAATGGATTGCAAATACGCAACTGATGGTCGATCAACAGTCCGTCCAGCATATCCTCGGAGTACAAGGTTTCGCATCCACCGAGAAGAGCGGCGGCTACGATCATTGCATCGTAGACGCTCAACCCGTAACGTTCAGCGACAACCCTCCCCCTGTCATGGGTTTCGATGGTCAACGGAACAATCGGACATATCGACCGAATCAGCGCTAACACCTCGTTGATTTCCATCCATGACATGGCGAGTTTACGACGCGCCACGTTAGCCATCTCGTTTAATACCTGCACACCGATCAGGCCGCCCGCTCGCAGAATTATCTCAGCTCGATCGGCCTTATCGTTGTCAGCCGACAGGAGATAAAGCAGAATATTGGTGTCGATGAATACCTTAGGACCGGGCATTTGCATCGTCTCGATCAAACTTGAAATCGGCCGGTAACTTTCCCCGGAACTGCCGCAACCGCGCAAGGATGGCTTCGTTGCCGGGTTTTTTCCTTACTTGAAAGACTCGTTCATCTGCGATCACCACTTCAATTTCGTCGCCTTCGTGCAGTTCCAGCGCTTCAACCACCGAGGCGGGCAACCGAATAGCCAAACTGTTACCCCATTTCGAGACTTGCATGATCAATTCCTCCTGGATATACATTATGTACAATGTATATCATTTATTACACGCGGGGCAACTCAAAACGGAAAATTCGATCCCCAATGTTGGTTTTTTTCGCTATATCGCCTTGCACACCTTAGGGGAATTCCTCGAAATCCCTCCGTGCTGCTTTGATCCACAAAACAGGGCGCGTATTTCTAATACGCTTAATGTTGGCATATTTGTCACCACTTTGCGGCCCCCGTTTTCTTACTTTTCCGGCCTCTCAGCATTGTCCAGTTTTCGTTCTTGGCAATGCCCCTTAAACCCGCGCCCCGCTTTGGGGGCCGTTTGCATAATTGGACAATTTACGCTCTTGTCCATAAAGGAAGAAATACGTTACCCGCGCCATTCCCATGACACTCTGTTTGAGTGCGCGGATAGGGTTCCATTCGGAATGAGTCGGGGCCGGCTTCCCGCTATTTCTCTCCGCGTCCTTGCATGGCTTAGGCTCCGGTAGGACACCCGAGAAAGATTCGGCCGGGGTATGCACGGGGAAGCTGGACAGGGCCCTTGCTTCGAAGGCTGAAGACCCTCTGTCCCATCTCCAGCTTTAGGCAACTCTATGTCTTACCCAGTCAACAACCCCCCATGGAACCGGCCGAACGCATGAGCGAGCAGGAGCGAAAAAACCAGGATGCCCGCTCCAAGGACAATGACGTGCCGGGTATTGCGCAGTTCGAAGTTCCCGACCCGGCACACAAGCAGATAGCCGACAGCAAGGTTGAAGAAGCCCCACAGGACATTGACCGTCGAGGACGACAACCCTACGCCGGGCGGGGTCGCGAAGGGACTCTGGAAGGCATGGCCCGAGATCCCGTTGCCGAAATGGGGCAGCGCGTTCGTGAGGAAGGCACCCCCGAAGAAGTACGCCAAGTAGTGGTACCAGCGCATGACTGTCTCCATTTTAGAGTTCTATTCTCCGTGCAGGCCACGGTGTAGTGATTCGTAGTCTTGATTATAAACCCCACTCCCCCAGCTTCTTTAGCATCGGGTAATTGGTGAGGTCGTGGTGGATGGGGGTTACGGAAATGTATCCCGATGCGAGTGCATGGGAGTCCGCGCCGGGGTCTTCGTCCAGTTGGATAGATTCGTTGGTGAGCCAGTAGTAGACATGATTTCGAGGATCTATCCGGCGGTCGTACTTTTCCAGGCACTTGAGATTGCCCTGCCTGGTTACGCGCACCCCGCAAATTTTATCCGCCGGCAGGTCCGGGATGTTGACGTTGAGGCATACGCCGGGCGGCAGCCCTTCTTTTCCAACCAGGGCGACCAGTTTTGGAATGAATTCTGTTGCGGCGCTGAAACTGGCCGGCATAAATGAATCGATTGAGACGGCTATCGACGGGATGCCGAGAACGGCCGCTTCGGTCGCCGCTGAAACAGTGCCCGAATAGATTACGTTTACTCCCACGTTCGCCCCGAGGTTGATTCCGGATACAACAATATCCGGGGGCGGGTCCATCAGTTCGCTTATCGCGATTTTTACACAGTCGGCGGGCGTCCCTTTCAGGGCATACCCAAAAAAATGGCCGTTTCGGTTTACCATGTTGACGCGCAGAGGATCGAGCCAGGTAATCGCGTGCCCCACGGCGCTCTGTTCGGTTTCCGGAGCAACGATGGTTACTTCGTGCTCCACGGACAACGCCAGGAAAAGGACCTCTATTCCTTTCGAGAAAACTCCATCGTCGTTAGTCAGAAGGATCTTCATAATTCTCAAGTTCCGCCTTCGTTTTGAGTGCGTCCCTGGCAGATTCGATGCCGAGTTCCAGGGCTTTCCTGTTGAAATCTTCGGTCCCGCGGGCAATCAGACTCATGACCGCCGCCTCGAGGCTGCTGAGGGAGACAGCCCCGGAAAGCGTGGCGAGGGCGCCAAGGGCTATAATGTTCGCCCCTATTTCTTTCCCCAGCTTTTCACGGGCTATCCGCGTAAAGGGAATCGCGATGGCCCGCGTAGTGGGAAGCTGGCTGACGAATGTCGAATCAACTATAAGCATTCCTGCCGGTTTGAGGTCGAAGAAATAAGCATCGCATGATTTCTGGGTCATGGCCAGCAGCAGGTCGGGTTTTATGGCCTTCGGATAGTCGATTTCCCGGTCGCTTATCACTACTTCCGCCTTGCTTGCCCCTCCACGAGCCTCCGGGCCGTAGCTCTGGGTTTGGCAGACGTATTTCCCGTCATGTATTCCGGCCGCCTCGGCAAGGATGATTCCCGCGAAAATCAGGCCCTGACCTCCGGAGCCGCTCAGGCGTATCTCATATCGCGCCACTGGGTCTCTCCTTTCCCGACACCATGGCCCGGGCCGCCTCCCGCACCTTGTCATATTCCTGGGTGTAAACCGGCAGGTCCCGGTCGGCCAGAATACCGACAGTGAATTTTCCCCGGAGTTGTTCCTGCGTCATTTCTTTGGCTTTTTCCACCCGAACGGCGGCTTCCTTCTGCCAACGAAGCATTTCCACCGCGCTGTCCATGCGGTTTCTTCTTCCGTACTGGGTATGGCAGTGGCTTACTACCTCAACCACTGCGAACCCCCGCTTGAGAATCGCCTTACCTATCAACTCATCCAGCATCGAAGCATGAAAGACCGTGCCCCTGGAAACCATACCGGCTCCCGCCGTGACTGCCAGTTCGGCAATCGAAAAAGCATGTTCGATGTTTCCGTAAAGCGCAGTGCTGGCAAACGCTCCGTACGGCGTCGTCGGGGAATACTGCCCGCCGGTCATTCCATAGATATTGTTATTCACTACGATGGCGGTAAGGTCAAGGTTGCGGCGAGCGGCATGGATGAAGTGATTGCCGCCGATTGCCGTAGCGTCCCCGTCGCCCATTATCACAATGACGTTGAGTTTAGGGTTGCCGAGCTTTATGCCGGTGGCGAATGTAAGAGCACGCCCATGTGTCGTGTGCAGGGTGTTGAAATCGACATAAACGGATATCCTTCCTGAACACCCGATCCCGGATACTATGACGATTTCGTCTTTTTCCAGCCCTGTGCCGTCGATTGCCCGAATAAGGGCGCCGAGCAGGATGCCGTTTCCGCATCCAGGGCACCAGACGTGAGGGAATTTTTTGTCGTGCCGCAGATATTTATGGACCAGCCTTGTAACTTCAGCCATTGTTAAAATCCCTCACATTCTGACCAGCCGGGTCAGGATTTCGCCCGGGGTTATAAGATTGCCGTCTATGCGATTCAGGGTCTCGATCCGGGTCGCTCCCTGGCTTATTCTCTTGACCTCTCGAGACATCTGCCCCATGTTGAGTTCCGGGACGAGCGCCACCCTGGCTCGCCGCAGCACCGGTTCAACCGCCTGCCTGGGAAAGGGCCACAGCGTGATAAGTTGGATAAGCCCGGCCTTCACCCCTCGTTCGCGAGCCTCCCTCACCGCCCGGCGCGCAGAACGCGACACGCAACCATATGCGATCACCAGTACCTCTGCATCCTCTGTCATTTCTTCCTCTATTTGCTGAATATCGAGGAGGTGCTGAGTGATCTTTCTGAAAATACGGCCCATAAACGCGGTGATCTCGTCCGGGCGTTCGGTTGGAAATCCGCGCACATCGTGAATGAGCCCGGTTACATGATACCGGTAACCGTCGCCGAACACACTCATCGGCGGGACCCCGCGGCTGTTGTCCTCGTAAGGTATGTACCAGTCGGGAGGCATATTTGGCCTTATACGGTCGATCACCTCGACCTCTTCGGGACGGGGCAGGTAGATTTTTTCACGCGTGTGCGCGACAACCTCATCGGCCAGCAGGATTACCGGGGTACGGTATTTTTCCGACAGGTTGAATGCCCGCACTGTAGTGGTGAAACAATCCTGGGTCGTGGATGCGGCCATAACGATTACCGGATGGTCTCCATGAGTTCCCCACCGCGCCTGCATCACGTCACCCTGGCTGACTCTGGTGGGCAACCCTGTGCTCGGACCTCCGCGCATCACGTTGACTATCACGCACGGGACCTCGGCCGCGCAGGCAAATCCGAGGTTCTCCTGCATCAAAGAAAAGCCTGGGCCGCTCGTCGCGGTCATCGATTTCACCCCGGCAAGAGAAGCCCCGATAACCGCGCCCAGACTTGCGATCTCATCCTCCATCTGGATGAAGGCGCCATCGACAGCGGGCAGCCTGTATGACATCACCTCGCTGATTTCGGTGGCCGGCGTTATGGGGTATCCGGCAAAGAAACGGCAGCCGGCGGCAAGGGCGCCCTCGACTATGGCCTCGTTGCCCTGGAGAACAAGCTGGCGTCCAGGAGGTCTTTTCTTCATACATCCTCCGTCCCGGCTTTTTCATTTCTTTGGTGAACGCTTATGGCAAAATCCGGGCAGTGCAGCTCGCACCACCCGCACCCGGTGCACCGGTCTGAATCAATCTTGGTCGGAGCGCCGTCATCATCGAGCATAATGCACTCTCGCGGGCAGAACGCAGAGCAGATGCCGCAGGATTTGCACCAATCGCGAAAGATGTCTATCTCGAAGCGTTTGCCTTTCTTTGGTTTCACACTTCCGGCCGTAGCCCGTTTTCCTTTTTCGGATTGGCTGCGGCCCCCGCTTTTGCTCCGCAGGGCCATTTTACCCTTCTGTTGATCGCTTTGCATATCGCCCTCGAATTATAAATAATGTAAGACCATATTTAAGCCGAATGATTTCAGAAGATAAAGATTAAATCAACGTCTGTCATTTGACTTTCCTTTTTGGAATCTGTATTTTAGGTGCAACCTTCACCTGTGAGAAAGGGCAAGAGATGAAAAATACTCAATGGTATTTGGTGATCATTGCCGCAATCCTTCTGCTCGCTTCCTGCGCTTCCGGACCGCAGATTTTCCAGCTGAAAACACTCCCGCCCGGCGGGGTGACGCTGACTGATATCCAGATGCCGGAATATGTGCTCGAGGATCTGCCTTATGACGTAATTCTGTCAATCGATTCCGAGGAAAGGCCACAGATCAGGAGGGTTTGCTTCCGGTGGTTGACCAATGAGATTTCCTCCAATTCGCCATCTCTTTACTGCTATGCTATGAACGGAACTTTTGGTACGGGTGGCCCTTGCACCCCATGGACCTCCTCATCAGGTCAGGGTTCCTCTCCGTTTTGCGTCGAAACCTCAGACATCAATACGGACCTCCCTGGAAGGTTGATTGTCAGAATTCGGCCGACCGACCTCAAAACGAGCTACAACATGCTCGAAGGCCAGGTTGAGTATCTTTCAAATGAAGAGGTGCGCTTGACCAACGCGGTCAGGACACCGGTAAAAGTCGAGCGGTAGAAAATCACCTGAACTGCTTCGACTTATCTACGGCCTTCATCTGGAGGCACTGCAAAAAATCCCGGCATTCTGTCTCGATGCAGGTATTTTTCCAGCTCCCTCCAATCCCATGGAAGGCAGCTTTTGTCTTTTAACGCCGGCCACGGCCAAGCGCAGGGAAGCGGGGACTCGAACCGGAGTTTTTCGTCTCGCACAGGGTGGCTGACTATAAGCTCCTTGGCAAAGAGCGCAATCTGTTTTTGAGGAAGCGGAGCGGGCGCGCCGTAGCGCAGGTCTCCCGCAACCGGGTGGCCAATGTGCGCGAACTGGGCGCGTATCTGATGCCGGCGCCCGGTCTGGAGCTTTATTCGCACAAAAGTGCGGCCTTGCGCGTAATCGAGCACAGTGAAAGAGAGTCTCGCCTCCTGAGCCCCTGTGGTTTTCCCGGATACCACCAGGCTCGACCGGTTTTCCCTCCTTTCGATGAAATCGACGAGGAGGCCGGATTTTTTCTTTAATTCTCCCTCCAATACCGCTAGATAATATTTTTCCGCCGTTCCGGTGCGGAATTGCTCGCTGATCCTTGCGGCGGCCTTGGAAGTGCGGCACAAAAGGATGACCCCGGCAACCGGTCTGTCAAGACGGTGAACCATCCCGAGAAAAACCCGGCCGGGTTTTTTATAGACATCCTTGAGCCAGAGCTTGCCAAGTTCGAGCAGTGAGATTTCTTCGGTCTCGTCGCCCTGAACCAGGAGACCGGCCGGTTTGTAGACAACCAGCAGGTGATTGTCCAGGTGGAAGATCGGCCACGATGGATGAAAGAAGTAGTCGCCGTTCATAGCTGTCTCTGCCTGTGTGTTCTTGGATGACTCCGGGGTGAAGAGCCAAAGGAGGTAGTTTGCCCGCTATGCCGCCACACAGACACGGCGCTGAACCCGATGCCGCACAGCTTTCGAAAATTCTGCGCGCCTCGGGTATTTCTTTGCCGCCCGCCCAGGCAGGGCAGCTATGGAAATATCACCAGTTGCTGAGGCAATACAACAAGGAACTGAACCTCACCCGGATAAGCAATTTTCAGAGCATGGTTCGCAAGCTGTATATAGATTCGATCATGCCCGGCCGGATCATCGACCTGCCCTCGCCTCTCATAGACCTTGGCAGCGGTGCCGGGATGCCGGGAATACCTCTTAAAATCGCAAATCCCAAAATAGAGATCATCCTGGCCGAAAGCAGGCGCAACCGGGTCGAATTCATCGAAACGGTCCTGGGGCAACTGGGCCTGAAAAAGATAAGTATCCTGGGACACAGCGTAAACGCCTCCACTGAGGTGCCCGTAAACGGCATAATAACCCGGGCCGTGCAAACGATTCGCAAGACCCTGGAAAGAATCGTAGGATCGCTTGCCAAAGACGGATTGGCGATTTTCATGAAAGGTCCGGAATGCCAGGAGGAAATAGAAGAGGCGATCGAGCGGTTTGGCCGCAGTTTCCGGCTAATCGGAGACCATCATTACAGCTTGCCGAATTCCTCCGACCAACGCAGGCTCGTTGTATTCCAACGGCTGGATTCACCACCCTGGGCCAGAAAGGCTGAGCTCGCAAAGGAAAATCTGGTGAGAATCATCGAGAGCGAAAACAATGAAACCTACCGAAATCTGAAAAAGCTCCTTGCGCCTCGAGGTATACGCAAGCAGCTACAGGCGCTCGTTTTCGGACAAAAGCAGGTATCCGAAATGCTTGTGGGGCTTCCCGAAAAGTGCGTCGCATGGATCAGCCGCGCAGACCGAAACCCTCCACCTGACGGTTCGCCCCCGCACCTGATGTGGTATCAACTCGCCCCCCCTCTTTATGAAACTCTTGATCTTTTCGGGACCTCCTACCCGATAGTGCTCGTGAAAATCGACGAAGTCCCGAAGTGGACGCCATCCGAAGGCCTTTCGGAAGGGTGTACGCTTCTTGTCCCGTTTCAGGACCCGGAGAACGTAGGGGCTGTAATCCGGTCGGCCGTAGCGTTCGGCGCTGCCGGGATCGTAATGCTGGCCGAGGCGGCCAACCCCTTTCATCCAAAGTCTGTAAGGGCATCGGGGGGAGCGGTCTTCAGGGCCAACCTGCTTGAAGGGCCTTCCATACGGGATTTGCCGGAGGACCTGCCGGTTGTGCCGCTTTCAAATGAGGGCAAAAATATTTCGGATTTCAAATTTCCTGCAAAGTTTGGGCTGCTTCCAGGGATTGAAGGACCGGGGCTGCCCGACAGGTTCCGAAAGACAGCTCTTTCCATTCCCATTTCCAGGCGGGTGGAATCGCTCAACGCGGTAGTCGCCACCGCTGTCGCGCTGTTTGTATGGGCGAAGAGTCAGGACTGATTCGGCGTCGTCAACATTATCGTTATGCGCCGGTTCAATTTCCTGCCCGCCTCGGTAGCGTTTGATGCAACGGGCTTTGACTCTCCCCAACCCCGGGCTGTAACCCGGGCTGCCGCTACACCTCTGTCTACCAGGGCCTTCTTTATGGTCCACGCCTGTAAATCGGTTAAGGCGATGTTTTCCTCCTCAGAGCGAACGCAGTCTGTATAAACCTCTACTTTTATTTTCGTTTCCGGGTATTTTTGAACCACATCGGCCACAGTGGCGATCTCTGTGCAGGTGGCCGGTTTAATCAGGTCCGAATTGGATTCAAAAAACGAGTCACACCCTATTGTTATGCAGATACAGCTTTCGCGCCTGTCGATTTCCGTTCCGTCGAAACGCCCCAGGCATGATTGCAGCTCGACTCTTTGCCTCTCCAGGCAATCAAGCACAAGGCCTGGGGGAACGTTACGTTCGCACAGGGTTGTCGTGCTACCGCATGCAGACAGGGTAAGAGTGCAAAAAATCGCCAAAAGGGGCCACCCCTGTCTCATGCTGTCCCCTTCCTCGAAATTTGACGCATAAAAAAACTCCCCTGTTTCTGCCTGAAAGAATAACAGAATCGCACAGTCAATGCAAGCCAGGATTGAGGACAGCCAGGATTGAAGAGGCCTCCCGCTCCCACTCATCGCGTGTGATAGACCTATCCAGCGGTCGGCCTCCGCGCTACGCGCTCGCACTTCGCTAAGGGAGGCCGGGCAAGCCCACTTCACAAAGTGGTAGCGCCGCCTTCCACGGCGGCGAAAAAGGCTTCACTTTCTGATGCGCTTAACATTTGGCTTGCCTTCAAACGCACCACGTTTAATGTCTGTGCGTTCTGCATGGCTGCGCGCACGGTCGCCGCTTTTATCATGTCAGGCGCATTTTTTTTCGCGCAAGGCCTCCCGCTCCCGCCCAACACGCATGATAGACCATCCCGCGGTCGGCCTTCGCGCTACGCGGCGTTCATCGCTAAGGCATGCCCGAGAGAGCATTTCACCAAATGATCGCTTAGTGTTGTTAACAAGTCTGTCAAACGAGGTATTATATAAGTCTATCATACGAGGCTGGAAGCAGGAGTTCGGATGCCGGTCTCTACGCTCCACGAGGTGCAGACATTAAAATCTGACCCCCGATCTTCGTGAGGGAAGCCGGCACTTTTCAAATTCTAAGGAGTATAATTTCAATCTTTTATAGATGAAATCACCCAAAAAATGCTACCTTTGTCTTCGGATGTCAGGCTTGTTTGCAAAGACTTGGGGATTTAAATGGCCGGCAGACTCTACCGAGACTACAACTCTTACTTACGGGAAACCCTGGGTTGCCGTGTTCAGAAGATTTCGCTCGATGCGGGCCTTGGCTGCCCGAACCGCGACGGGACTGTGGGGCGCGGCGGCTGCATATACTGCAACGACAAGGGTTCTGGAACGGGGGCTGCGCGCTTTGCCGGCATCTCCGAACAGGTCCGGATCGGTAAGGAAAGGCTCGCCCGGAAATACAAGGCAAAGAAATTCATGGCTTATTTCCAGTCATTCTCCAACACATATGCGCCTCTGCCCAGACTGGCGGCCCTCTACGGCCAAGCCCTCACAGATCCCGATGTTGTGGGCCTCAGCATTGGCACTCGCCCCGACTGCGTTACCGATCAAACCCTCGACTACCTGGCCGAGCTTGGTGAAAACAATCTGATCTGGTTGGAATACGGGTTGCAATCGGCAAAGGATGAGACCCTGCAACGCATTCGCCGGGGGCACTGCGTGGCGGCTTTCATTGACGCCGTCAAACGTACCCGCGCCAGAAAAATCCCCGTTTGCGCGCACGTAATACTCGGCCTTCCCGATGAGAACCTCGAAGATATGCTTCACACGGCAAGGTTTCTCGCTCTCCAGGAACGTCCAGGCCGTGAAAATACATCTGCTCTACGTGATCAAGGGAACCACTCTCGATGAGATGTACAGCTCCGGCGAGTACTCGTGTCTTTCCCGTGAGGCGTACGCCGCCGCTGTTGGAGAATTCCTTGCGCTCCTGCCCCCGCATATCATTGTTCAGAGGCTGACCGGAGACCCGCACCCGGAAGAGCTTGTGTCGCCGGCCTGGGCGCTCGATAAGCAGCGCAACCTTGAGGCTGTTCGGGCATATATGGAAAAGAACGGGCTATATCAGGGAAAAAACTACGGCTAAATTCCACTTTTCATCGGATTAATGCTCTCTGAGGCGGGACTGCAAAGCAGGAAAACTCAATGGAGACTCAAATCCCCGATATCAAAAAAATGCGCAAGCGGCTCCTGGAACTTATCCTGGAATATAGCTTCCAATATTCGGCAACACCCGGATTCAAGCTGGCGCACGGCGGAACGAGCCGGTTTTACTTTAACTGCAAGCGCGTCACCCTCGATCCTGAGGGCCAATACCTGATCGGAAACCTGGTTTTCGAGGTGCTCAGGGACCTCCAGATTCACGCAGTTGGAGGGCTCACCTTGGGGGCCGACCCCATTGCGAATGCAACCGCCTACAGTTCATGGCTTAAAGGCCGGCCTATCCAGTCATTCATTGTAAGAAAAACCAGCAAAGACCATGGAATAATCGCCACGATAGAAGGAAAGGTGAAACCGGGAGACCGCGTAGCCGTAGTCGACGACGTGGTTACCACCGGCGGTTCAACCCTGCAGGCCATCTCAGCGTGCAGAGAGGCCGGACTCGAGATCGTCGGCGCCCTCACTCTCGTTGACCGGCAGGAAATGAACGGCCGCGAAAATATCCAAAAACAGGTCCCCAACTTCACAGCCCTTGTCACTCGCGACGAAGTCATGCGAATGTACCGCGCAGCGCACAGGCGCCAGGACGCGCAGATGCTATAAGATCTTCTCACCCATCTCAGCATCCGCCCTTTTCGTTTTTTTTGTCCGCCCTGCTCTTTATCTGAAATCAATAGTGGTTATCTTTCGACAAAGAATATTCCGGCCGGCCTCCTCAGATTGTCTGAGCCGCCGCCGGTAATTACTTAAATAGAGGTCCGGGAGACTGAAATGACGAATAAATTTGAAAAACACGAACCCAGGGTGACCTGTTCCCCGTTCGCCGGCGGCGATATGGGCCAAAATCCTATGGATGAACAGGCCAGAAGAAGTTACGAGTTGCAGTACTCGCAAACCTTCGGGAAACACATCTCGGATAAGGACGGGGATGAAAAATTCTCGGAAGAAAAGAGGCTGATGAGAGAACGCGCCAAGAGGGCGAACAGGATTTACAGGAAGGTCTGTGAGGATCTTCAGATGGATGCCTGCTTCTTCAGCAATTTCGGAGAATGGAGCGATTACGTCGAGGGCAGGATGAACGATGATGAATTCCACGGCCACGCAACCTTACGCGCGCAACAAATGCAGGCGGACCAGAACTGAGGGCATCATCGGGAATGAGAAAAAACCGGGCATAGTCCCGCTTACATAGAAAAGGGGGTCATTATGCCGATTACCTCCTGGCGGATGGGCCGCGTTTTGATAGAATGAAAACGCGGCTCATTCTCTTTTTGGAGGCAACAATGCAATCGGAACGCAACGCGGGCTACTGGATTGAAAAGCTGAACCTGGCCGAACACCCGGAGGGTGGCTTTTTCGCCCCGGTTTTCCGCGCATCGGAGCAAATCGGCAGGAAGGGCCTCCCCGACCGTTTCACCGGGAATCGACCTATTGTGTCTTCCATTTACTATCTGCTCGAAAAGGGCCGGTTTTCCGCCTTCCACAGGCTGAAATCCGTCGAGATCTGGAGCTTCTTTGAAGGGGATCCGCTTACGATCCACGTCTTAGATCCACTCGGCGGTCTGATCGAAAAAAAGCTGGGGCCCAATTTCAACAAAGGAGAGTCTTTCCTGGTGGCTATAGAGGCCGGGAGCTGGTTTGCGGCTGAACAGCGGGGCCCGGGACTATTCACTCTTGTTGGGTGCACGGTGGCGCCCGGATTTGAGTATGAGGACATGGAGATTGCCGGGCGGGCGAAGTTGCTGGCCAGGTATCCGCAACACCAGGAAATCATTAGAAAGTTGACAAATGAATAGCCGACTCGCCTGGCCTTGACCTTAACTGCAACCTCAAATGGAAAAATTTCAGGAAATAAAAGAGGGATGTAGCTATTATTAGCTGCAATATCCAAAATGATCGAACGGTAAGGACTACTGAGTTTTCCTATTCAGCCGGAGACAGCAGGAGGGAGTGTGGCAACAATATGTGATGCATTGCGAGAGGGCTTGCTGGCATGCGCAAGGTGATCCTGTTCGGCATAGGGTCTCCGCTGATCGTCGATATCGAGGAAACCTGCGAACGCCTTGGAATCGAAATCGTAGCGGCTATCCGGAACGTGGATGGGCCGGTTTATTATTCCGACCTGTCACGCGTGCACTCCGCAGAAAATATGCCTGAGATATGCAAGGGCCTGCCCGTTGTTATCCCACTGTTCACTCCCGGGTATAGAAAAGCGGCACTGGACCATGCACAACGATGCGGTCTGGATCAATTTGCCAACATCGTAGATACTGCTTCCGTTTTGCCGAGATCGACGGTACTTGGGCGGGGTGTCTACATAAATGCAGGATGCACCCTGGGTGGTGCGGGAGTTTTCGGTGATTTTACATTCATAAACCGTTCTGCCAGTATCGGTCACCATGCATCCCTGAAAGATTTCGTCTCAATCGGCCCGGGAGCGGTACTTGCCGGGCAAGTAACAGTAGGCAGGGGGGCCATGATCGGTGCCGGCGCCGTGATTCTACCAAAGGTTGGCATTGGGGAAAATTCGGTCATAGCCGCCGGTGCGGTTCTAACCAGGTCGGTACCTTCGAACTGTATGGTTGCAGGGAATCCCGCTAAAATTCTCAAAAATGACATTGCAGGGTATCGCGGCACATCTGTATAGCTGAAGTTTATAAGACAGTTCCTGATGCCCTGTGGCCGCTCGATAATGACCCCGGAAATGTTCCACGGTGTGATCGGGTTTTCCGGCTAAAAGAGAAGCCCATGCGCAGACTGCAAGTACACTTATACGCAATCTGCTGGAATGAAGCCAGGATGCTGGGCTTTTTTTTCCGGCACTACCTTCCCTGGGTCGACAGGTTCGTCATCTATGACGACGGCTCTACAGATGATTCGTTAGCGATCCTTGCTTCGATACCCGGCGTGGAGGTGAGGCAATTTCCTCGAACCCATTCGGATTCTTATGTCCTCTCGGCTCAGGAACTTCAGAATAATTGCTGGAAGGAAAGTCGCGGGCAAGCTGATTGGGTTGTAGTAACCGCTATCGATGAGCACCTGCATCATGCAGATATCCTCGACTATCTCTATTCCTGCAGAAAACATGGAATCACTCTCTTGCCGGCTCTAGGAGCCTGTCGGAATAACGGCTTCTATAAATAGACTTGGAACCTTGGCTTAGCGCTTTGAGGAGCAGCGCTTAACTTTTCAACGAGCAATTCGATAACTATTCCAGGACAGTAATTATTTGCGGGCCGATTGTTGACAGCAAACCGTAGAAAAAGGTTCCCCCGCTCAATTAGAAGGGGCCACCATGCCGATAGAGCTTTAGTAGATTGTGAGACAGACACCACATCTGCCACTCAGAGGATACGTTCTCGTATCCTCTGAGTGAGAATTGCCTTAAACCCCTGGCCTGTTTTATCTGGCCAAAGACCGGTTCAACTGTTGACTTTCTCTTGGAGTAAATTTCTTGGCCCTTTTTTGTGCAAAGCTTTCTTCTCATCCGATCCTTGGGCGTCATATCTATTGGGATTCGCCCCCGGACCTGTGGAAGGACTTCGCCGTGCTTCATCTGTTGCGTAGCCATAAAGGGGTTGAGCAGGGCATCTTCAAAAAGCATCACATTGGTTTCGCTGAAGTAGCCGGCATCGGTTGTGATTGCCGTATGGTGCGGAATCCCGCCAAGATTTTCCTCCAGAATATCCAGAATGGGTTCAACTTCTTCCATATCATTGGTATTTTGGGAAAGACCGGCTGCTACAATCACTTGGAAAGAATCATCCACAATTGCCTGGCCGTTGTAGCATTGATCAAAGGAGTTGGTGCTGGTTACCTTCATTATCCTGGAATCGGGGTCGGTGAAATTTCTCTGTGCCTTATCGGAAGGCACGACTTTCGCGGGAGGTTGGATTCCGGAGTCCTTTTTGCTTTTTTTCCGGACTTCTTTTCCCGCCTGTTTTTCAGCAGCCTGTTGCTTGGCCTCTTCCTCAAGGGCACTCATTGCCGCTTTGATCTTCTCAAGGCGAGTCTCACGTCTTTTGAGTTCATCGGGCAAGTCCCAGCCCTTCTTGCCCTTGCCGTACTTTTTATCCTCTTCCCTGTCCACAGCCTCGGCGCTTTTGAGAAGCTCATTGATCTCTTTTTCGAGCTCCTCTTTTTTCTTTTTCATCCTCCCGTAACTCATCGCCTTGTGCTTGGAGGCATTGGCTTTGATCTTTGTCCCATCGAGAGCTACATGGCCAAGCTTAACGAGCCCTGCTTCCTGGCAAAGTCTCAGGATCTGCACAAAAAGACCTGCAAGGGCTTTGAGATGGCGCTTCCTGAACTCACAGATGGAGTCATGATCGGGCTGCCTGTTTGCCGCAATCACCCGGAAGGCAACATCCTCATAAGTTTTCTTCTCAATCTGGCGGGAACTGGGTACGCCGGTACAGTAAGCATAGAAAAGAAGGGCTGTCATCATCCCGGGATCGTACGGAGGCTGTCCCCGGCCGTTTCCTTGGTAGGAGGCGTATATCTTTGAGAGATCAAGCTGCTCTACCATATCCAAAATGAAATGGGCCAAGTGTCCCTCGGGAAGCCAGTCCAACAACGAGGGCGGGAGCAGCAGCATTTGTTTTCGGTCGCAGGATTTGAAAGTCTTTTCCATAGTGAGGACATATTAGCATAAACCGGCTCTAAACACCATTATTCCGACAGGCTCCTAGGCTACCAGATGGTCACCAACGAATTTCCTGCAAAGCATGAATACCTTGCGGCGAGTCGAACTCAGGGGGCGCCCTACGGGGTGATGAATAAATTGAGCATATTCGATCCGGATTTGATCGAGGAGACAAACTTCGAACCCGGGCGACATGGAGCCAATCCCACAGGAAAGATTGTGCTGCCCGAGGAAGATGAACTGCTTCTGCTGCACTACAAATATCTTGGTCTGCCCTACCTTGTGGAAAGAAATTCTTTTCTGTGCAAAGGGCTGGGAGAAATTGACAGGGCAAACGGTTGGGGCCACCAATACACCTTGGACAAGGAAAAACATATAGAAGGATGGGAATTTTTCAGGCGCAGGCTTGTTGATATAGCTCTGCTGGGAGCCGATGCCTGGAAGGGGCACAGTGAGTCCAGGTGGTGGCGGTCTCGAATACAGTACCGCCCGTGGTGGAAATCCTGGCGTAAATGAGGGGCTATCCCTTTTGCATCCAACTGCTTATGGACTGATTAGTAGCGACTCGAAACAGGGGCCGGGATCGCCCCGGTATCTTGCCCCTCTTTGGCGTAGGAAAGAGCAACGTTTAACTCTGGCGAGTCAGAAATCGTATACCAACTGGAAGGCGGGACCGATGCTCCGATTTGTCGATCACTTATATCAAAATGAACATAAACGATCCCGTTCATTCCAGGCACTTCAACCCGGTTAGTAGCAAATGCGCTGCTGGACACAAGAACCATACAAAATGCCATTAAGTAGATGACTCTTGTTTGCATGCTGATGTCATCTTAATATACCGTAAGTGTTAATTGGGATACTTTGCCGATTGACCCGCTTATATTCCATTATTGCAGTGCCGATAAAGGCTAACCTCTCAGGACACTAGCGGTCACCGCTGGTTCTGTACTTTTGGTTACAGCCGTCTAAACCTCTCTGAGCCTATTCGCCACTACCTAAACCTTCGGCTGCGCCTGCATTCTCCGGTCCATGAGGACTATCCGGTTTTTCCGGTGTATTTCCGGGAACACGAGCTGGGACCTGAACCGGCCAAGTGGGAAGCATAATGGTCTTTGTCTGTTCCGGTGCTGGAGCAGGTTTCATTTCCGGTTCGGGTTTTTTTACCGGAGCAGGTTTCGGCGCCGGAGCCTGACCATTTTGACTCTTATTGGTAGTTGCCTGGTTTCCGGGGCTTACCGAATAGTTATCATTGGTCTGCGGTTTGGGCGCCGGTTGAAGTACAGGTTTGGGAGCCGGTTTGGGAGCTGGTTTGGGCGCCGGTTGAAGTACAGGTTTGGGCGCCGGTTGAGGTGCAGGCCTGGGCGGTGGTTGAGGTGCAGGCCGGGGTGCCGGTTGAGGTGCGGGTCGGGGTGCCGGTTGAGGTGCGGGTCGAGGCGCGGGTTGAGGTGCGGGTCGAGGCGCGGGTTGGGGTGCGGGTCGTGGCGCGGGTTGGGGTGCGGGTCGTGGCGCGGGTTGGGGTGCGGGTCGTGGCGGTGGCGCACTCTGAGTCTTCTGTTGTGCCCATACAGAAGTGGTCACCATGAATGCAACAGAAACCAGCAGATAAAGCACTTTTTTCATGTCAGGTTCCTTTCTAGTTTAACCGGATATGTCTCTTCTGGGGTCTTGTTGATGATCCCGCTTTCATCACAACGTTCACTCTTTCACCCCGTGCTGACGCAGCAGGTCCGCCATGAACTTGTTGCCTTCAGCCAACGCACGGCGCAGCGGCGTTTTGCCTTCCTTATCCTTGGCATTCACATCTGCGCCTTTGCCCAGCAACACCTCCACCACGTTCTTCTGGGCAAAACCCATCGCAACGTGCAGCGGGGTCTCACCCTTATTGTTTCTGGCGTTGACGTCGACGCCTTCGGCCAGCAGCAATCCCGTCACGTCTTTAAAGCCTACCGCCGGCCGTGCCCCTCGCACCATAGCCTCCTCATTATAACGCGCTGCTGCGTGCAGCGGCGTGTTGCCTTCTGCGTCCCTTGCGCTGAGATCGGCGCCGCTGCCGAGCAGCAATTTCACTACGTCTTGGCAACCGTAACGAGCCGCCACGTGCAACGGCGTTTTGCCGTCGTCGGCCCTGGCGTTGACATTGGCGCCCTTGGCCAAAAGAACCTCGGCAATTTGTCGATCTCCCCGCCACGCCGCCCAGTGCAACGGCGTTTCCCCGTCGTCTGCCCTGGCGTTGACATTGGCGCCCTTGCCCAGCAGCAGTTCCGCCATGTCAGGTTCGCAGCAACGCGCCACCGAGTGCAACGCCGTTGAGCCGTTGTTACCCTTGGCGTTAACGTCGGCGCCCTGGGCCAGCAGCAGTTCAGCCACGTGCTTGTGGCGGCCCAGCGCCGCCCATTGCAACAGCGTTAATCCATACTTGTCCCTGGCGTTGAGCAACTCGGGTTTATCTTTCAGCAATGTCTTGGCCTTGTCGACATCTCCAGCTTGGACCGCATCCTGGAACTCATGCACCACAGGGCTTTCGACATCTTCCAAGTTGCCGAGAGGTAGACCGATGTCCAGCGCCAGCCTGATGATTTTCTCCTGCAACGCAGTGCCGGAAGGATTCTTCCGCAAGTCGGAGATGTTTTGGTTAAGCGTGTCTGGCGGATTGGTTACTTGAGCGTTGGTTGAAACAACCGCACAAAACGTTACAACAACAAACACGCACACAAATGATATGTTAAATCTCATCGTAACGTTTCCTTATCCTTTATAGACAACTAACGAGCAAAAAAAGTTCCGGGTTTTTTGGGGAAGACGAAAATAATGGCGGGACCTATTCAGTTTCGTTCTGCATCATTTTATGGCTATTTAGCGTCCATCCGGAAACTCCCGGACAAATTCTACGCCCTGCGAGGTTTCTGTTCGAAAAGGAGGCATTTTTCGTACTGGCAAGGAAATCGAGGGGTTGCGCGGAGGCGTACTTGGGTACCGCCTCGCGGAGCGTCGAGATCGGTGATCGAGCCCGCCGAAGCCTCTGCGGCCACCGTCGAAGGCAGTGGCCAAGTCGGCTGGCGGTCCCACCGCCCCAGGACGGAAAAGGACCCTTTCCGGATGGAAACTATTTACGGTGCCCGGCCCTTTTCATGGGCCAACTCTTCGGCCGGGTGTGCCCGATATTTTTCATTCCGCATAAAGGGCGCAATATCTGGCGGAACGAACCAAACTACCTTTGAATCCACCGTTCGGCCAGGGACTTCATCATTTCGACCCATTCACCGAAAGTCGCCGGCTTGGTGATAAATGATTCGGCCCCGGCTTTCAATGTGAAATCCGCATCCTCTTGTTGTTCGGATGTGGTTAGAATTACGATTGGTATATGCTGAAGAGCGGAATCGGATTTGATTTCAATGAGGGCCTCCCGGCCATCCTTCCCAGGCATGTTCAGATCAAGCAGAATAAGATCGGGCAATCGTTTTGCCTCAGATCGGGAGTGCTCTGTAAGATACTTCATCAGTTCGATACCATCCAAAACGCAGGAGATAGAAGCTTTTGCGCCACTTTCCGCAAAGGCTTCAGTTGCCAGCCAGCAGTCTTCTGCATCGTCGTCGGCCATCAAGACCGTCTTCATGGGTCCTTCAGCCACTATATGCCCTCCCACCTGTCTTGTTTTACGGGCAGCCTGATTATGAATGTCGAGCCTTTCCCCGGCTCGCTCTCGGCCCTGATACTCCCCCCATGCCGCTCAATTATTTTGCGGCATATGGCAAGTCCCATTCCAGTTCCTTCGTATTGGTTGCGATTATGCAGTCTCTGGAAAGGCTTGAAAATAAGCTCGGCAAACTGCCGGTCAAATCCGATGCCGTTGTCTTCTATAAGAATCTCACATAGCCCCCGCCCAACAAGCTTCCCATAAACTTTGACCTTGGGAACCCCGTTGCTGCGGAATTTCAGGGCATTGCCAATCAGGTTTTGAAAGAGGCGCAGCATTTGGCTTTCATCGGCCTCTATGGCCGGCATACTTTCGATTTCAACCATAGCGCATGTGCTTTTGACTGTTTTTTCAAAGACATCCGCAGCCTCCCGCACTACTTTGACGAGGTCTATTTTTTCGAATGGCTCCCGTTTCGCAGCTACCCGTGAGAATTGGAGCAAGTCGCTCAGAAGTTGCCGCATGCGGGACGCCGAATTGATGGCCCGATCGAGGTATTCCTGGCTGGTAATGTCCAGAACCGGGGCGCATCTCTTTTTAGCCATGTCACAGAAGGTCTGTATCTTCCGCAAGGGTTCCTGAAGATCATGGGAGGCAACGAACGCAAATTCCTGAAGTTCCGCATTTACTAATTCGAGTCTTGCCACTGTAGCACTGAGTTCGGCGGTGCGCTCCCGAACACGTAATTCCAGATCGTCTCGTGATTTGCGAAGTTCTTCCTCCATGTGCCTGCGCTCGGAAATGTCCCAGATAAGGCCGTTGAGCCTCACCGGCCGGCCTTCGTTATCCCGGACCAACTTCCCTCGGGATGCGATGTAATGGAAACCCCCATCCGGCCACGCCACCCGGTACTCTGTCTCGTACGGCACATCCTTTTCCAGAGTTCGAGCCAGCGCCTTCACGACTGTCTTACGGTCGTCTGGATGTAACGCCCCGAAAAACTCGTCTGCAGCCCCGGTGAACGTCGTGGGATCGATCCCCAGGAGATAACAGGCCTGGTCGTCAAAGTAGCGTCTGTTCCCGGTGATATCCCAATGCCATGCCCCCATGCTGGCGGACCGCAGTGCAAGATCGAGCTGGGACCGGTTCTCGCGCAACTTCTGTTCGGACTGCTGGTGGGCAAGGCGCAATCTGAGGAGAGTGATCCCATAAGCGAGGTCGTCAGCTAACTCGGCAAGCAGTTTCACTTCGTCGCCTGAAAAGGAGTTCGGCTCTCTTGAATAGATTGTAAGTACTCCTGAGGTTTGCCCGTCGGCCTTCAGTGGAAGCGCCACGGAAGAGGCATAGCCACGCTTTATGGCCTGTTCCCGCCACGGCGCCATCCGGGTTTCCGTCAGCATATTCCTGCAAACGTCGGGGGTCCCCGTCCGTATCGCAATACCGGTGGGACCGCGCCCCAGTTCCGTATCCGACCACGTGATCTTTATCGTCTCCAGATAACCTTCCTCAAACCCAGCCTGAGCGACGGGCTTGACGGTCTTATTTTCATCGTCTTCCGCAAAACCGATCCACACCATTGGATGGCCGCAGTCCTCCACAATAATCCGGCAGACCGCGTCCAAAAAATCAGAGACACCCTCGGCGTGGATCGCTGCCTGATTGGTATTGCTCAGCGCCCTGAGAATTCGGTTCAACCGGAGAAGTTCTTCCTCCTGTTTCTTGACTGCGGTGATGTCCTCGCTGAAGATCACGATACCCGCAACGTCGCCGGCCGCATCATGCCACGGCCATACTTCCCAACGGAGCCATTGGACGGTGCCGTCCGCCCGGTCGAACCGGTCGGCATCGGCACGCACCATCTCACCCGCAAGCCCCCGGCGATGCACTTCCTTCCAGTACTCTGGAATTTCCGGGAAGACTTCGTAGTGCGAAAGTCCGGTCAGATCGGTTTGTTCAAGACTGTAGTCAGTAAGCCATCGGCGGCTGAAGCTGAGATAGCGCATCGAGCGATCGAACATTGCCAGCGATGCGGGCGCGTGCCGGATGAAGAGACGCAGGCGTTCCTCACTTTCGCGCAATGCCTCCTGCGCTCTTCGTTTCTCGGTAACATCGTGGAATACGAGCACTACTCCGGAAACTACACCTTCTTTATCCCTGATCGGAGCTGCGCTGTCCTCGATAGGAATCTCCCGCCCATCACGGGTGATCAGTGCGGTATGGTTGGCCAGGTTGACTATATTGCCCTCGAGCAGAACGCGTTCAGCGATATTCTCGGCCGGTTTGCGGGTCTTCTCGTTGATGATCTGGAATACGCTCTGGATTGGCTGCCGGAACGCTTCTTCCAAACTCCAGCCTGTCATTTGTGCTGCAATGGGATTGAGGAACGTGACTTTGCCGGAAGCATCGGTTGCAATCACCGCGTCGCCAATGCTGCTGAGTGTAATCTCCAGCCATTGCTGATTCCGGCGCAGCTCCTCTTCGGCCCGCTTGCGCTCGGTGATATCGCTTGCGACGGCAAGGATCTCCAGAACTTGCCCTTCCTGGTCGAATACCGGCCTGTTGGTCCAGACCATCCAGACCCGGCTGCCGTCTCGAAGAACGTTCTCATTTATATAATTAACGTAGCTTTCCGGGCGGTTGACAATATCCTGAACGAGCCCGGTCAGGTCGCCCCCGGTGGACTCCTGTTCAGGCATGAGAATATTTACGTGCTTGCCGACGACCTCTTCGGCACTGTAGCCGAAGAACTTCTGAGCGTATTCGTTAAAAAAGGAGATAGCGCCGTCGCGCTTCCAACGGATGATGACGCTGTTTGCGTTTTGAACGAGTTCGCGGTACTTGCTCTCACTTTGGTGGAGCTCGACAGCCGCCTTTTCACGCTCGGCGGCAAGCTTTGACTGTTCCTCTGCTTTGTGTGCCCGCGCCTGGGCGCGGTATGCCACTTCGGCCAGATAGGAGATCAGGGCGCCGCTGGCGAGAAAAACGACCATGCTTAAAATGTCGGCAAAATCTGTAATGGCGAATTGGCCGACCGGCTCCATCCAAAAATAGTCGGCAAGGGCGGCGGAGACGCCTGTGGCAAGCAACCCGGGACCAAGTCCACCGTATAGCGCCGCAATCGCCACGGCGGGGTAGAAGGTCAGGAAGGTGGCACGGAGCTCAAGAACTCCCAGGAACTGCAACCGAATAGCAGCGGCAGTGATAGCTACAAGAACACCCACTGCACAGCGAAGCCATACCGGACGGTTTGTTCGATCCCATAACATGAGGTTCCCCTGTTTGAACAAAGAGAGCCATCGATCCCGACGGGTGCCGGCTCTCCCCCCTGGCCAACCTGTTTCAAAGCTGCTGTTACTTTTCAGAGTGCAAGGTTTGTCTCCGAAAACTCTGAGTTAAAGAATTGAAGTTTTATATCATGCATTGTCGAAATGAGAAGCATTTCTTGAAAGGAGCCGGCAGCGTTTTGATTCCATTTCCGAAGGTCCGTGGATTGCCGGACTGATATACGTACATGGATCGATACGACACCCCGCCGATGACAGCATACTGTGCAGCATGCAGCCAAATTGATCCGGGAAAGTGAATTCAATAGTTCTTATGCATGATTCTGAACCTTGACCGTTGGTAGACACATTCCTGCCCTCATCGAGACTGTAGGATTTCTCTCACTCTTCGTAGGAAGGTTGCCGATTTCAATTTAAGTGATCCGGGGAGAATTCTCACCTGGTTCGCCCCTCTTCAAAAAAAGGACATAGGATAGTGAGCGCCAAAAGCATTATGATTTCATGGTCCATTAACAGGAAACTGTTGCTGTTATTACTGGTTATCTTCCTGCCGTCATCTGCGATAATCATCTCATCGGGGTTAACCTACAGAAGGCATGAAATCCAGGAGGCAACAAGAAACGCTCAGTTTCTGGTCCAGAGCCTGGCAGCCCGGCAGGAACAGATTGCCATCGAAACCAAACAGATGCTGGGTACTCTGGCCCAATTGCCGGCGGTGCAGGAGTTGAACGCTTCAGCCTGCAATGGACTCTTCTCTGAATTAAATAGAAAGTATCCATTTTACTCATTCATAGGGGCAACAACACTTGATGGAAACGTCTTTGCCTCCTCCCCTCCATTTGAGCCCCACACCAATCTTTCTGATCGTAAGCACATAAGGGATGCCGTCAGGACACTGGATTTCTCCTCCGGCGGATTCATTGTCGGAAGGGTCAGCAAGGTACAGTCGAACGATTTTTCGTACCCTGTTCTGGACGCGCACAACAAACTCATCGCAATCCTTACCGCCGGTGTCAGGCTGGATGAGTATGCCCGTTTTTTGTCAAAGGGGAATCTGCCCGAGGGCTCCGTCTTTGTCATTACGGACCACAGCGGGATATGCCTGTTTCGTTTTCCTGAAAACAACGCAGTTCCTGCGGGCTCCCCTATCCCCATCGAGTCCTTCCAACGGGTATCGAGTGAGCGTGAACTGGGAACATATGAGGGAGCTGGGGAGGATGGCGTTTACAGAACGTATGCTTTCAAACAACAGCGCCTGAAAGAGGATTCTTCCCCATATCTTTATCTGATCGTCGGCATTGCGAAAGACAGGATGGTATACCAGTGCCGACTTTATCATGCTCGGTTATTTGTCTATTCTCGGTGTCTTGGGTCTTCTCGCGATGTTCCTTGCATTGGGTTTCGGAAATAAGCTTTTAACCAAGCCGATCAATCAACTGGTGGAAGCCACACGGCGGTTCGGAAAAGGGGAGATGTCGATACGCACAGGTTTGCCGCACTCCCCTGACGAAGTTGGCCAGTTGGCAAAATCATTTGACGCCATGGCATCGCTGGTGGAGATGCGTGATATCGAGCGTAAGCAGGCAGACGAAGCTCTGCGGAGGTCGCAGCGTCAATTGGCCGACATAATTGAATTCTTGCCGGATGCGACATTCGTTATCAATAACGAAGGAACGGTTATCGCCTGGAATCGCGCCATGGAGGCAATGAGCGGAATCTCGAAGAGTAAAATGATTGGCAAGGGCGATTTCGAGTATTCCTTACCTTTTTTCGGGAACAGGAGACCGGCGCTGCTTGATCTTTTGTTTGCAAGTGAAGAGAAGAAAAGGGATTACTACGACTCTGTTTCAAAAGTTGGTGGCGCCATCGTTGCCGAAACTTTTGCGCCGGAAGTATATGGAGGAAAGGGAGCATATCTGTGGGGTGTCGCATCCGCCCTGTTCGATGAGCAGGGAAATGTCGCCGGTGCGATAGAATCCATACGGGATATCAACGAGCGCAAGCTGGCCGAAATTGCGTTGCGTGAGAGCGAGGAACGTTTCTCAAGGTTCTTTCGTGCCAGTCCCGTCGGCACCGGTATATCACGCTTGAGTGACGGCCAATTCGCCGACGCAAATGATGCGTTCCTGGGCTTATTTGGCTACACACGCGAGGAGGTCGTCGGCCACAGCGCGTTGGAGCTGGGAATTTGGGCTAATCCTGAAGACCGGTCTAAGATGTTCAAGACACTGGAAGAGCAAGGCAGGCTAAAGGACTTTGAAACCCGGTTCCGCAGGAAATCCGGTGAGATCATGTATGCGCTTATCTCGGCGGAGGTGATCGAGATGGCCGGGCAGCAGTATATGTTGGGCCTTACCCATGATATCACCGCGCGCAAGCTGGCCGAAATTGCGTTGCGCGAGAGCGAGGAACGTTTCTCAAGGTTCTTTACGCCAGTCCCGTCGGCACCAGCATATCACGCTTGAGCGACGGCCAATTCGTCGATGCCAATGATGCGTTCCTGGACTTATTTGGCTACACACGCGAGGAGGTAATCGGCCACAGCGCGTTGGAGCTGGGAATGTGGGTTAATCCTGAAAACAGGGCGAAAAGGCTCAAGATACTGCAGGAGCATGGCAGGATACGGAGCATTGAAGACCAGGGCGTCAGGAAATCCGGTGAGATCATAGATTTGGTCGGCTTCGTGGAGATGATCGAAATAGCCGGGGAGCAGTATATCTTGAGCATTGCATATGACGTTACCGAGCGCAAGCGAGGAGAGGAGGAAAGAAAGAAACTTGAGGAACAGCTGTTCCAGGCCCAGAAGATGGAATCAGTAGGGCGGTTGGCGGGCGGCGTGGCGCACGATTTCAACAACATGCTGGGCGTGATCATCGGCCGGGCGGAAATGGCCCTGGAACATGACGTGCCCACTGACAAACTCAAGCACAACCTCGATGAGATCCTCAAAGCGGGCCTGCGTTCGGCGGACCTTACCCGGCAACTGCTGGGCTTTGCCCGCAAACAGACCGCCATCCCGAAGATACTGGATTTGAACGACACGATCTCGGGCATGCTAAAGATGTTGCGGCGGCTCATCGGCGAGGATATCGACCTGTCCTGGCAACCGGGACTCGATCTCTGGAAAGTCAAAATTGATCCTTCCCAGGTGGACCAGATCCTGGCCAATCTTGTGGTCAATGCCCGTGATGCCATTTCCGGAGTTGGCGCCATCACCATGAGGACCGAGAACGTCGTGATCGATGATTCCAAGAGGGCCAAGACCCCCGAATTCATTCCCGGACAATACGTGCTGCTGACCGTTGGTGACACCGGAACGGGCATGAGCCGGGAAGTGTGCGAGAAGATCTTCGAGCCTTTTTTTACAACCAAGGAAGTGGGCAAGGGAACCGGGCTGGGATTATCCACAGTCTACGGCATCGTTAAACAAAACGACGGTTTTATTTATGCCGCCAGCGAACCGGGGAAAGGAACCACGTTTAAAGTCTACCTGCCGCGGTCCGAGGCTGAAACCGCACACGTTCCACCTGAAGAGGCGGCCGGCAAGCGCCCGGCAGGTACTGAAACCATCCTGCTGGTCGAGGACGATAAAGCGATCCTGAACCTCAGCAAGATGATTCTCGAAAATCTGGGCTACACGGTGCTTGCGGCACGGACTCCGGGACACGCCATTCGTCTTGCCGAGGAGCATCCGGGAGATATCCACCTGCTTATCACGGACGTGGTTATGCCGGAGATGAATGGCCGGGAACTGGCAGAAAAGCTCAGCGCCATCCGCCCGGACCTCAAGTGCCTGTATATGTCGGGCTATACCGCCGACGTGATAGCGCATCGCGGCATTCTGGACGAAGGGCTGAATTTCATTCAGAAACCTTTTCGCAGCGATGATCTTGCGGTAAGAGTCAGACAAGTGTTGGACCATTTGGAATAGATGGCTCAAAGGTCGTGTCTGCGTTGCTCCTTGCCCTTGAGAAATGGAACGCCAAAAATTGTGAGGCGCCGGCCCCTGAAATTAGAAAATTATATCTCCCTTCCTCTTTACTTTTCCGGCAATCCGGCACCTTTTGATTGACACTGTTCAGATCTAATCGTATCCTGCTATCATCTGAAATGGGGGGATAAACAGAACCATACAATTACCTCTTAGCGCTCAATAAAAGATACTCAGAGCAATTATGGTTAAGACAATATGAAAACTGTGTCCCTGGTTCTTGGAAGTGGTGGCGCTCGCGGATTAGCGCACATTGGTATTATTCATTGGCTTGAAGAAAATAATTACAAAATACACTCAATAGCAGGTTCCTCAATTGGTGCACTAATAGGGGGAATATATGCGGCTGGAAAACTGGATGAATATGAACAATGGGTGCGTTCCATAACAAAAGTAGACATAATCACTTTGCTTGATATTTCATGGGAAAAGAGCGGACTGGTTAGAGGTGATAAAATCATCAATACTTTGATTAATTTAGTTGGAGATTTATTAATAGAAAATCTCCCAATTTCATATACTGCTGTTGCGACCGATATAAAAGGCCAGAAAGAAATATGGATAAAGTCAGGTCGTCTTTTTGATGCCATAAGGGCATCTTTCTCAATACCTCTTCTTTTTACTCCGTTTAAGTACAAAGGAGTCGTTCTTGTTGATGGAGGGGTTTTAAATCCTGTGCCTATTGCCCCAACGTGGGGTGATGAAACTGATATGACTATTGCCGTAAATCTGGGCGGCCCGGCAGAGAGTCCGGAAAAACTGAGTGCCATCAAAGCTGCTCCAACGGTCTCTTCATCTTCGTTTCATGAAAAGATCAATCGCTTTATTAACCGCCTCCAAAAATCCGTGACAAGCAGCAGGCGGGATTGGGGGGCGTACAATATCGCCATCCAGGCGTTTGAGGCTATGCAGAGCACCATAGCACGACAAAAGCTTGCCGCTTATCCACCAGACATTGTCATAGAGATTCCCAGAAACGCATGTCAGACCCTGGAGTTCGATCGGGCACCCGAGATGATTGAATTGGGATATGGAAGGGCGAAAGAGTGCCTGGCTCAAGCTGAGTTGCAGAACCGGAACGATGAATGCTAACTAAGGGTTTGTCCGTAAATAAAACCTTTGCGCTCGCATCCGGCTTTTGGCCGGCTTTGGCCGCTCCTCAATCGCAAAATCCTCGACGTAGCACAGCTACGCCTGCGGTTTTGCTCAATCTTCGCGACCAAATCAGCCTCAAAATCCGGCGCAATCTCTAAGAGGCTTATTTACGGACAAGCCCTAACAAGGATCGAGACGACTCCAACGCTTTGCCGGGGTCGTTTCAATCCATTGTTCACAAAGCCCGGAGTGCCGCGGGGCAATATTAAAGCCGAATGCAACATATCTTTCCCTGCCCTTGAAATCTTAACGACCCCCAAACTGTGGCAATGATGGGCGGCTTTCCTTATATTATTTTGAGGTATTCGCCCAATTGAGGTTTAAGGAGAAAAACCATGAAACGAGTATTTAAGGCCCTTTCGGTGGTCCTGGTAATAGCCGCTGTGCTGATGCTGCTTGCAACTCCGGGGTATTCACACAGAGGCGGTGGCGGCGGTCATTGGGGTGGTGGTCACTGGGGTGGCGGCCACAGGTTTTATGGAGGCCGCGGATATCTACGGTGGCCTCTGGGGTTGGGGCGATCCGTATTACTGGGGATACCCCTATTGCTCTTATACATATTACGGAGGTTACTATTGCCCTTACGGACAGAACTACTAAAACCGGAATCCAAAAGGCCAAAAGGGCTCGAACTAAGCTAAACATTCTGCATCGGGAGAAAATTGAAAAGCCGGAGCACGAAGCGAGGAGCAGGGAGCAGAGAGGAGCAGTGAGCAAGAATAGCCGCATCACCCTTTTTTCCTGAAGCCCCTGTGAGGGGGCAGCCCTTGAAATTAGAAAATTATATCCCCCTCCCGCTTTACTTTTCCGGCGATTTGGCAGGTTAAAATTTCCAAATCATTTCTTCACCTGTGTAGCGGCACAGCAACCTCAGGACAGTGGCAAGCTGTGTGAATTCCGAAGCTCCCTGAACAGATCATGATTTACATAGTTATGCACAGGGTGTAGAATAATTTGCTTTAACTTCTACGCTGGGCTGCTTTTGTGGTATGCATATCAAAAGGAGACAAACATTGACCGAACCCTCAGGGAAAGAAGAAGTGCCACACCTATAATCCTAATATAGCATCAACTCCAAGGTGCGTGAAAAGAAACTTGAGGTGTGAAAAGTGTAGGTGTTACCCCTCGGGTTTTAAAAATTATCAAAAAAACCAGGAGGATATGAGCGTGAAAAGGGTTCTTACAGCATGTTTGGCGATGGTCTTTGTGTTAACGATTGCCTTGTTTGTTTTTGCGCAACGGTCAGACAAAGAAGCCAGTAAAAAAAGGGTGGATGAGATTGTCACTGCGATAGATAGTGGCAAAACCGCTCTTGAATTCAAAGCTGCCGCCAAAGAAGACCCATTCGTATTCATAATGAAGATGGACGGGACCATGCTCGTTCATCCCACGTTGGCCGGCAAAAATGTCAAATCCGAATCTGAACAGATGTATAAGGTTGTGAGTAAAGCGGATGCCAACGGGAAATGGGTAACGTATGAGATGTTCCCAGGCTGGAGCCTCAACACCTACGTCAGGAAGACGAAAGATCAGTTGGTCGTGGGATCCGGTATGTAGAATCTGAGTCACTGGTACCAGCGCACCTCTTTATACGTAGCTGCGTTCAAGCTTAGACGGCCTGGTCCCCGTATCAGCCAGGCCGCCTTTTGCCTGAACTATGATCCCGTCATGCGTGAGCGACCGGAGCATAAGGTACTCGCATCTTTTCAGCAATCCAGGCCAGCATTCCCTCGATATCGATTTCCCCCAAATCGAAGTTATCATCGTTGTCGAAGAATTCCTCACATCTCTGTTTCGTCATGTAAACACCGGGATCTCCAAAAAGGATATTATTCAGGTTTACTATTCTCAGAGATGTGGGTCCTGTTTGACATTATTTCAAGACAATCGTATCCTCCATGGGAATCGATTCAGGCTTAGCAACGGGATATTGCCGGTAGGCATTTTTCGGTGCTGATCGGCCTTGCGCCGCTTGTGCGTGTCAACCCAAAAGAAAGACAAATCGATGAACGATCCGATAGAAGGAATGGGAAATGTCGCCAAAGGGTTGGCGCACAATCCACTTGGCATTATCGCTCTTTTTATCGTTATGGTTTACGGTTTCGCCTCTTTGGTCACTGCTTCCAGCGGTGCTTTCACCCCTCCTGAGCGGCTACTTCTGGTCATTTTTCTGGTCGGTTTCCCAGTCCTCGTTTTCCTAGCATTTACCTACCGGTGATTAAGCACAGCGCAAAGCTTTTCGCACCGAGCGATTACCCGGAAGGTGAATACCTTAGGAAAGTAATCCCCCAAGAGGCACACCGTTCAATAAAAGAGGGCGACAAGAAGGGTTCGAAGGTCACCGTTGAGACAGTTAATAGATTGTACGATGCTGTCGTGTGGGCCGCGCGCATTGCGACCGGGCGAATTGATGCTTTCGGCAATTCCGAGGAGAAAGCCGCCATGGCTGATTCCATTGTCTCCGTTCGTAAGCTCGGGAAGGTTGTGGATGCCGCTACCGGCGAGGGTGATTCTAAAATGCTCAGGTCCGAGTTCGACGCTCTTAAGGTGACTTGGGCCGGGATCGACTCGGCCTACAAAGGCAAGTACTCCGCAGCCGGTGATCTTGCCAAGATTCCCAGGGCTGTAGACGCTGCTTACGAGAAGATTGTGCCTCAGGCTGCTCCCGATCGCTTGATGTCATAAGAAGAGTGAATAATAGCGGGGTCACACCTACATTCTTGACGTAACACGGCCGCCGAGGCAAAGAGGGACGTTGGGATGTGAAAAGTGTAGGTGACCCCTCCTTTCATATGCTGGCGATCTTGGGGCATATTCTCGGACAAGCAAAGAGTCCAAAATGCCAAACACCCACGGAGCGGGAAAATGGAAAATGCGGATTTAGAAAAACTCAAAGAACGAATAAGAAATGAAGCGGATCTTTTCCATGCAAAGTCCCTTCTTCAAAAAGGTTTCGCAGATGGTGAACGTGAAGCCTTGGAGTGGAGTTACGCATTTTTCATGAGGTACGAAAAGGCTTTCGACGCTAAAAAAAAACACCGACAATTTTACCATTGAGGAAATTGAGGAATTATACTCTTTCTCGAAGTCTCGGCAAAATATTAGAGTAATCACGAGAGCCTCTCCAAAACTCAACAAAACCACCACCCCGGTGACATCCGGGGTCCAGAAGATCTTGAAAAACCTGGATTCCGGCTTTCGCCGGAATGTCGTTGAAGGACTTTTGCAAGAGGCTCAGGATTGATAGCATTAAGAGTGGGCAGGGATTTGAGGGCGTGTACCGAATCATTGAAAAAAAGAACGATGATCCTCTTGAGGATGCTTCTGATGCGGAGAGATCAGAATATCTTAAGGGCTGGCTGAGAGGCATTCACGAGGTATGGACAATTGCAACGCAAGCCATATGGCACAGGTAAATCTACACCCTCTAAGGGAAGGCTGTGCACACGATTCCCCACAGGTACTCAGCCACTTCCCGTGGGGACATGAGCTTGTCCCTCTCCAGCCCGAACATGCCCATCCCTTCGTCTCATTCTATTCATACCTTGGCTTCCGCTCTGTAAGCCATTCCGGTCTTTCAAAAAGTTTCGGGTATAATTGTCTCAGTCGAGCCGTATTAACCCTCTTTTCGAACTCTGGATGAAATTCTGCGCCATAAAGAGTCAGGACTTTCGAAAACTGATCCAGCGTCAGACCATCAACGTCTTTGAAGATTGCCCATAGGAAACCGGCTCCTTCGATGTCGGAACGATCAAAATGAATAGCATCAATTATTACTGAACCGAAATCCACATTCTTCAGATTCAAGCAAGATAAGTCCACCATGTTAAAGTAAACATGATGGAACGATATCCCTTTGACGCAAGATGAACTAAAGTCAACTCCTTCCAGATGTGAGTCCATAAAATCGGCATTGGAAAGATCACATTCATCAAAATCCACATTATTTAATTGTGCGTTATGAAATTTAGTCCCCACAAGATTGCAATCACGAAATGCGGCTATCTTAAAATCGGCACCGCTAAAATCAGAGTTTCTTAAATTAAACCCACTCAATACCACATTTTCAAAATAGCAACCTGATAAGTCTATTTCGGTTATACCTTTTTTAGTTAGTAAAACGATCACTCTCCTAAGTCGGCGAGACACTTCTTTATTCTGAAATCCTCGAAGGTCGTCGATTTCATCCCTATACCTTTGTATTTCTGTCAGTCTCTGCCCTTTTTTTATAAACCAAATTAAAATGATACCAAGGACTAGCATATTAATAATTAAGCCATGTACTCCAGCCAACACTCTCTTTAGGAATTCCTCATCGTAATATCGGTAAGACACCACAAACAGCATAGTTGTTATTAAGATGAATAACAAAATGTAGATCGCAAAATAACTAACGATAAATTTCTTATAAGTACTTCTGACCCAATTAACCACAATCCCTTCTCTAAGATGAAAAATGCTTTTCAATGTGACCGGATCTCGCCTCCGGCTTCTACGCTTTCCCATAGTCAGATTAATCCTATATCCTTCAGAATCTGCTTGGTTTAAGACTGAAATTCTCTAAGGAAATGCCGCATAAGTAGCTCCAGCTTCAATGTCGGAAATGACCTGTTTGGCGAAAAATCTCATGGAAACGTACTGCACACGATCCTCCACAGGTACTCTGCCACTTCTCGTGGAGACATGAGCTTGTCTTTTCCAGTTCCAAAATGTCCGACTCCAACAGGTTTCAATTTCAGTTCGCCTTCATGTTCTACCAAGCCCACCCAGTCATTCATAGAACCGTCGTTTTCGATGTCGATACGGTTCCCGTAGAGAAAAGATATCTGGTTGCTCCCTAATGAACCACCAAGCCAGATTTTGAACTGAGTGACCTGCTTCTGGTTGCTGTATAGGGTAAAAACGGCTTTCCGTGTAGTGACTCTTTCGGCATCGTACTCGAATTGGGGATTCTCGTTTTTGGTATCGGTCAAGAACTGCTCAATAAGATCGATAATCTCTCCGAATGAGTCTCTCAGAAAGGTGTTCTTTTCCTTATCGGTGAACAAACGCTTAAGCTTTGGTACGTGGGGTTTTGGCGTTTCGATTTGGAGTCGGCAGAGTGGTTCCCTTAGTTGGCGGAGTCCTGCCGAGCTTCTCTAGGAATGTGCTGACCACCAGTTGCGGTTGATTCCTGTCCACTGAGAGATAACTGATCGCTCCAGATAGTCCAGGCACTTCCCCGGCGAACCCATCCAGCCTAACAGGGAGGACATATGCCTTCCCTTTCTCTCTTATCAGCCGCTCAATTGCCTGTTGCCGCTCAAAGCTCGTCCACATTTTGTCCACATAGTGCTGGCTGAGAATCATGATGCAGAACTCGCTGGAATCGTGATAGACCCTTCGCAATTCTGCACTCAGGTCTTTTCCCCACAAATCGGCGGCATAGAAGTTATCGTAAAAGACCTCTACTTTCGCATCCCGAAGACCTTTGGCAAGGGCTTCGGCAAAGGCTCTGTCTTCCCCGGCAAATGAAATTGCCACTTCATATTTGTAGCTCATCACCATAACCCTCTATCAGTAGTTTTCCCTTGAGCTTATTCCCAATTCATCAATGTAATCCACTAAGATCGCTATCAGTTCTTCCGAAAACCACACAATCCGGTCACGTGCAAGAGGTTCGACGCTCAATCTGCATCATGCTTTGGATAATATCCTCGCCGCTAAGTTGACCCAACCTTTTCTTATCAGGTAGAAAAAACCCCTCTCAATATCAACAGCCCGATATTTTCCATCGAGATACGTCCGTGATATTTCGCTACATTAAATGAAAGAGAGGGGTCACACCTACACTCCTGACAATGGCGGGGCAGACAGACTGGTTGCAGAGGAGATGAAGCAGAGCAAATCTGTTGGAATGCTTGAGAGGGAGCTTGGGGCGTGAAAACTGTAGCTTGACCCCTCTCTCCTCTTTGCCGCTTCTCGTTGCCGTTTCTATTGCCCTCGCGAAGCGATAGAACCAAGAGGAGTTATCTTTTTCCGCTTCCTGCTCCTCGCTTCCTGCTCCCTGCTTCCCACTCCCTCTTCAGTTTGCCGCTTCCGGTTGCCGTTTCTATTGCCCTCGCGAAGCGATAGAACCAAGAGGAGTTATCTTTTTCCCGCTTCCTGCTCCTCGCTTCCTGCTCCCTGCTTCCCACTCCCTCTTCAGTTTGCCGCTTCCGGTTGCCGTTTCTATCGCCGCTTCTGGATGCCGCTTCTGGTTGCCGTTTGGCAAAACGAAATCACTGAGCGGTACAATATTGGTGCAGGTAAGAGGTAAGAGGTCAGGGGCAAGTGGTAAGAGGCAGTACCAATGACCTCTAACCCCTAACCCCTTACCCGGCGAAGCCATTCACGATTCACGAATTGAGCTTTTCATACCTTGAAGGAAGGCGTCTTGTTCTTCATCATTCATCACTCATCATTCCTCATTCCCCCCCTCACCCTTGTCACTGTCTCTATCCGGTCCCCGTGTCCCCGCGGTCCCCGTGTCCCCGCGTCACTGTCTTTCCCCCTCACCTCTCACCCCTTACCCGGCGAAGCCATTCATCATTCCTGATTCCCGCTTAGAAAAGTTTTGAGTTTTGGGTTTTGAGTTTTGAGTTACTAAAAACTGACAACCAGTAACTAAAAACTCTTCACTTCCTGCTTCCTGCTCCTGTTATCACCTGTTATCGCGGAGAATCTAATCCAAAACTGTCAATTAAATCATTTTGTTGTGCGATCAGCCCCTGCATTTGCCCTGTATTTACAGGAATTACAGTAAGCGAATGAAACTCTTTGACAACTGAATATGAGTATAGGATTTTCACTTCGTAATGAACAAACGGGTCACCTACACTCTTGACATGTCGCGGCTGTTTTGCACCCCGGAGCAGCGAAGTTTAGTTATCTCTCCTATGTAAACCGACGAGTGTCTGCCAATTTGTGAAGATTTCCAGATCGGATGCTGAACATGGGCACCACGGTGGGGGCGGCAATAGTTGGTCACGGTCAAATAACGGAAAAGCCGGAGCGCGAAGCGAGAAGCAAGGAGCAAGAATAGTCGAAACAGGTCGTCTATTCAGATAATGAAAAAGTCCTCGGCGGCTCGGGGGGCGAAAGCGGGTATTTACTTTAGTTTAACCTGCTCATCCTACTGAGATAGACTTATTGAACATAAGGCAATCTCAGTACGCCTCGCCTCGTTCATCCGCGTCCATTTCGGCCCAACCGAAATGGACCTGTGTACGTTACGGAACTTTACACTATCCGCCCCATCCTACAGTACAAATTACTCTTCTCATGTAGCGTCGCAAAATTGGGACCCTCGCTTCGCGCTGGACTTTACCTGCGCGCGCGGCGTCGGCAGTGTGAGTCAATGCAGCCATAAGGGCACAGGATTTGGGGTGATAGAGGCGCACAGGAAAGTCCAAAAGGCGCCGTGCGGCTCTTGGATCAGTGTTCATCAGTGTGCATCCGCGGTCTATCATTTGCGGTGTGCTCTTGCGGGGCGCCTTTTTTCCTGAAAAGGGCCGCTATTGCCTGGGCGCCGACGTCCGGGTTTACCAGCTCTAATGATTCGTAAGCGGGAAGGACCCTGCTGAAGCCATAGACCAGGTAGTGGACCCCCGGGCGGCCACGCTCGGCGATCTTTTCGGCAAAGAGGTCGTGAAGTGTAATGTAGGTATAATAAAGGTCTACGTCGGCGAAATCTACGCCTGTCCTGGACCGAATCTCATCAAAGCTCCTGTCGTCGAGTGAGTTCCCATGGAAAAGGAAAATATTTTCTGGCGGCAGGACCGCCACCTTCGCTCCTCAGAAGGGAAATCAACTCGTTTTTTCTCGGTCCGTATTCGGAAAGAATTTCCGAATCGATTTCCAAACCGATGGAAAGCCTGACGAAATAGCTCATCAGAAGATTTACCCTGCCGTCCCCACACCCCAGATCGGTGAATACGGTGCTCTGCGGTCTGATAATCCCTGAGTCCGTCAGGTCCTCTATGCAGGCGCAGAATTTGGCAAGGTCCGTGGTCTTTCGATAGCCGGTGTTGCCGAAGCAGCCGACCTTGCGCGCGTCAAAGTAGTTCGCCGTGAGTTCAATGGTTCTGTGGAGGTCGTTGGGTTCCATGGGTTTTCTTGCCTCGTAAGCCAGACTTATTAGCTTATACTTTCGTCATTCCGGCGGAAGCCGGAATCCAGGGCTTTATCTTAACCTATTGATTTTAAAGCAAAAGACGCTGGACCCCGGCCTTCGCCGGGGTGACGATTCTGTGGATTTTTCCGTTCGCGGCTCAAAACTACAGAGCCGCTCACCGGCGCACAACCCGCGCCGGCCCACGTTGGATCGCGTCTTTCAGACGCGTGGGCCGGCTGCGGGTGGCCTGATAAACTTCCTGATCCTGTCGTGCAGTATAAAAAGGAGTTCCATTTCCGATCCGTTCGCTTCCTGAAGCTGCGAGCAACTTTTCCGGCGCAATGGTTTTTTGCAGTCTCGCGCAGAGGTAATTCACGCAGAGAATGTCCCGGACCGGCAGAACACAGCCGCGCTCCCCCCAAAAATGGCAGCTCTTTGCCGAATTCCGCGATTCGGGCAGGGTGACTCCAAGCATAAGGTTTATCAGCAGGAGTTCCGGGGTGTAGCGGTCCTCGATTCCGGCCCCGCAGCAGCTTCCGCCCTCCTCCCGGTCACACAGCCTGCATGCCCCGGCAACTCCCGAGAGAAGGCACAAACTGCTCGAAGCTTCCACTCTGGCCGAAAGCTCCCTGAGTTGGGCGGATATGCCCGGATCGGTCCTGAGCGCCTCGCCCCACCTGCCATGCAGGTCTTTGGCGATAGCGATTTTTTCATTTATCGTTGCTGGTTTCATTCCTGGATTGATATCGCTTTCAGTCCGGCGTTTAATCTATTTTCGGATATTGAGTTTTTTCATCCGCGAATCGAAGGTTGAACGATTCACCCCCGCTTCTTTTGCGGCCCGGGTTATGTGCCACCTGTTCTTTTCGAGAAGATGAAGAACATACTCGCGCTCCAACTCCTCCCAGGAGTACCCGTCAAAAAAACTGCCCGGCGCCGCTCCGGTCTCTTCATCCGGCCTTTTCTTTCGGTCCGGCCGCTTTTCAAACGCGCTGTGCGCATTCGAGGTTATGGAGAAAAAGTGGTTTGAGAGATCTTTTCGCGTTATCAGGTCTCCAGGGGTGATAACGATGATGTGTTTAACAAAATTCTCAAGCTCGCGAACGTTTCCGGGCCACTCGTATTCAAGGAGAAAATCGAGCGCATCTTTCGAAAAAGTCTTGCGGGCGGTCCCGAGCCGCAGCGCCTCACTGCTCACAAAGTGGTCCAGGAGCAGAGGTATGTCCTCAATCCTTTCGCGCAAGGAGGGAACATGCAGCGGCAAAACGTTCAACCGGTAGAACAGGTCCTCCCGGAAGTTTTCCCTGGCGATTTCAATTTGCAGGTCGCGATTGGTGGCGGAAATGATCCGCACGTTCACCTTTTTGGGGTGCACACTGCCAACAGGCTTTATTTCGCCGTCCTGGATCACGCGCAAAATCCTGGCCTGTAGCTGAAGGGGCATGTCGCCGATCTCGTCGAGGAAAACGGTCCCGTCGTTTGCAGCTTCAAAAAGTCCCAACTTATTCTTGATCGCCCCGGTAAAGGCCCCTTTTTCATGGCCGAAAAGCTCGCTTTCGAGCAAAGTGTCCGGAATGCAACTGCAATTCTGAGCCAGAAAAGCACCCCCGCTCCTGCCGCTCAGCCGGTGAATTTCTCTGGCCAGAAGCTCCTTGCCTGAGCCGCTTTCGCCCGTAATCAGCACGGGAAAATCCGTCCTTGCATACTCTGCGGCCCGTTTCCTCGCCCCCAGCACAGATGCGCTCTTTCCAATTATAAGATACTGTTCGCGGATGGCCTTCAGGGTCTGCCTGAGCTTCAGGTTCTCTTTCACCTGCTCGCAGAAGACCAGCGAATTGCTCAGCGCTATCGATCCGATGTCTATAAGCTGCTGGAGCAGTTCTAGATAGTTTTTCTCAAGGTTGAGGCGGTTTCCACCGGCGCTTGTATCGATTATCTGGACCGCCCCGTAGACTTCGCCGGTTCTGAGAAACAGTGGAAAACAAAGGATAAGGCTGCTCTTAACGTCGATTTTCTCCTCGGCCTGCCTGTAGTGACGCGGGTCTTTGCCCGGTTCGGCGACGGTCATTTTGCCGTTTTCGATAACCCAGCCGACAATGCTGGGCCGGCCGAAATCGATGGTCATTGACTTGATGCGCTCACTTTGCTCTCCGACCGCTTCGACGCATGTGTAGCCTCTATCGCTCCTCACCCATATGGAGCCACGCTCCACGTTTTGCAAATCCAGCAGGGCCGTCAGGAATTTTCGCTGCAGCCTTTCGGGATCGAGTTCCTCTGATACAGCCCGGTAGAAATCAAAAGACTTATCGCCCATAAACTCTCCGCAAAGGCGGCTCAACCGGTGGCCGTTTCTTCATTGAAGCGATTCAAGCTTATTTTCGAACTTATATATCAACCACCGGCACAAAAGAGAATGGTTTAATCCAACAACGGCCATCGCATGATAGACTTACACAATTCCATGCTCGAAAAAAATGCGCCTGACATGATAAGAGCGGCGACCGTACGCGCAGCCATGCAGAACGCACAGACATTAAACGTGGTGCGTTTGAAGGCAAGCCAAATGTTAAGCGCATCAGAAGGTGAAGTTACAATGGTGTAAAGGTCTCGCTTCGCGAGGCTTCGCCCTACTTCACTTTGTGAAGTGGGCTTGCCCAGAGAATGCTCTCAGCAATTTTCTCACATTTTGCGCCTTCTTCTGGTAAAGTATCCTTCCAATCGATTCAAGCGAACACTTCTGAAAGAGAACCAAGCGGACCGGGGATTGTGGCACTTCTTCTGACAGCGGAGGATCCGATCATGAAAGTATTCACCCACGATGATTTCAAGGATGTCTATGTAAGCGATCCGGCGGCTTCCCAGGGAAGAATCGAAGCAATCCTTAAAGCGATTCGTGACGAGGTTGAGTTCGAGCAGGCCATTGAGGCCCCTCGGGACGACATCCTCGCAGTCCACACCAAATCCCTCGTACAAGGCGTGGAAAGGCAAGGGCTATACGATATTGCCGCACTCGCCGCCGGGGGGGCCATTCAGACTGCCGTTGCCGGCCTCAATGAACCCGCTTTCGGGCTTATTCGCCCCCCGGGGCATCACGCTTCATCCGATTATCATTGGGGATTCTGCTATTTCAACAACATGGCCATAGCGCTGGAACACCTCCGGTCAAACGGCTTCATCAAGACGGCCCACATCCTGGACTTCGACCTTCACTATGGCGACGGCACGGTAAACATCCTGGGCGGCAAAGGTTATGTTTCCATTCATAACCCCGACGATAGCGACCGCAGGCATTACCTGATGGAAGTGGTGCCCGGCTTGACTCGCTCAATGTGGACATCATCGCCGTATCTGCCGGCTTCGACAATCACATCGAAGATTGGGGCCACGTGCTCTATACCGAAGACTACCAGGAAATGGGCCGGATGGTTCACAATACCTGCAAGAAACTCGGCATCGGTTCTTTCGGCCTGCTCGAAGGCGGCTACAACCACAGTGTGCTGGGACAGAACGTGCTTGCATTCCTGAGAGGTCTTCAGGGCCTTTGATTTTTCCGCGCAACGTCCCAATTGGTTCGTCACCATTTTGCGGGACACAACAGTTGCTCTACGGAGGAGGTTCATGGCGCACGACAGGGACCCGTCCGGGGTTGAGGTAATTTTTCCGGAGGACCTTGAGATATACATTGCCGAGCACAGGGAAGGGACCTACCAGCTCATTGACGTTCGCCAGCCCGAGGAATACGAGCAATCTCACCTGCCCGGCTCCAGACTCATTCCGCTGCCTCTGCTTGCAGACTCCATGGAACAGCTTGATCGCGCACGCGATTTGATCATCTACTGCTCGGTCGGCGGAAGGAGCCGGATGGCTGCCCATTTTCTGGCCAGGCGCGGGTTTAACCGAGTCTTGCACCTCCAGGGCGGAATAGAGGCCTGGGAGCACAGGACGGCTGAAAGCCCCCCTGAACTGCACCTCCAGTTCATGCGCGGGGATGAATCAGCCATGGAGGCTGCTGCGATCGCATGCAGGTTCGAAGCAGGCCTCGAGCAATTCTACAGGGCGGCCTTTGACAGGAGCAGAATTGCCGGGGTGCGGGACCTCCTGGAAAAGCTCCTCAGGGCTGAGGAAATCCACAAGCACAAACTTGTGCGGCTTCTCGAATCGCTGGGCGCAGGACCCGAGGCTCCCTGCGCACCTGAGGGCCTGATGGAAGGCGGACTCAAGATCGACGATTTTCTTGCCCGCAACGATTATTACCTGAAGTCACCCCAGGACTGCCTGGAACTGGCCATGATGATCGAAATCCAGGCCCTTGACCTTTACCTGCGCATGGCCCAGACCTGCGCGGATGCCCCCGCAAGGGAGCTTTTCCACCGGCTGGGCGAAGACGAAAAGGTCCATCTGAACTGGCTTGCCGACCTGAGCGCAAAGATCGGGCGGGGATAGGAACTCGGACACTCAAATTTGATGTTATATAACTGAAGTAGTTCCGGCTTGTTCGAACCAGGCGTGCGGGCCCATCTGTCCAATGGATTCGATCGACTCGGGACCTCCGTTGTTATACTCGGCAATAATCCTGTACACGCTTGATTCTGAGAGGCCCGTGTGCATGGCGATTTCCTCGAGCGGCCTGGGGTCGACCAGCAGGTTGTAAATCACGAGCCATTTCTGAAACCTGAGAAACCCGGAAGACATCCGCATTTTCATCCTGACCTCGTCGGCAGACAAATAACCGGCGACATCTTCTCCGTTTATGCTCATTTTCCCCTCCTGATACTCAGGATATATATTAAGATAGATTTAGAAGATGGAAACAGCTACATGACTTCAGGAACCTGAAACCCGGTGCATGCATCCTTGCCCCTCTTCTGGAAGATGGATCTTACAAAAGTGGCTATTTCATCGCTCCCGGAGTTTCCTTTGGTGAAAAAATGACTTGCGCCGCTGCGCAAAGCGGCGGCCCTGTATTCGGGAATGTCATAGCTGGTCAGAATGACCACCTCCACGTCGGAATTAACCTCTTTGATTTTCTTGGTGACTTCCAGACCGTTTTTACCCGGCAGCCTGATGTCTATAAAAATGAGGTCGGGGTTCGTGTTCTCCAATTTTTGGAGTGCTTCCTCACCATCGGATGCCTCTATGATCTCGAGCGCGGGAAATCGAAGCGCCAGCATTTCTCTCATCGATTTTCGAAAAGTTAAACTGTCTTCCACCAGTAGGACAAAACACATTTTTCCCCCTCAGAGCAGTTGATTTCTATTGAAATCGGAATAACTCCAGCTATTATATTTATCGACAAAGTAATTTTACTTTTCTCATAGCATTACAGGGCGGTAAATACTCTATTTACAGTAATAGCGGCGTGAAAAGACTGTATTTTCTCCGATATTCATGGCTTTTTTTAAGGTTTGACCTATGCCGGAGAGAAAAAAAATCGTAATCGCCGAAGACCACACGATCCTAAGAGAAGGACTGAGAATGCTTCTGTCCTCCAACCCGGACTTCGAGGTGGTGGGAGAGGCACAGGACGGTCTGGAGGCCATCCGCTCGGTCGAATCCCTCAAGCCCGACCTGATCCTGATGGACCTGTCGATGCCCAGGATGAATGGAGTGGGGGCGATTCAGGAAATAAAAAAGCTGCACCCCTCCACAAAAATCCTCGTTCTTACCGTTCACAAGACCGAGGAGCACATTCTGACTGCTCTTAAGGCAGGCGCCGAAGGCTACATCCTCAAGGACGCCACTCACGGCGAACTGATGCTGGCCATGGACAATATTTTCTCGGGCAAGAGCTATCTCAGCCCCGGTATTTCGGAAAAGGTGATCGAGGGGTATCTTGAGGGAAGAAAGACCGTCAAATCATCCACATCGTGGGATACCCTCACACAGCGCGAGCGCGAAATTCTCAAGATGATCGCCGAGGGCTACCGAAACAAGGACATTGCCGATTATCTGTGCATAAGCTCCAAGACGGTTGAAAAACACCGCGCCAACCTAATGAAAAAACTCGACCTGCACAGCGCTTCATCACTTACCGCATTTGCCATGGAAAAAGGGCTGATAACAAAATAGGCGCCCCGCAACAGCCCACCGCAAATGATAGACCACATTTACGCCAAGGATGAACACTGCTCCAGGAGCCGCACGGCGCCTTTCGGACTTTCCTGTGCGCCTCTATCACCCCAAATCCTACGCCCTTATAGCTGCATTGACTCACACTGCCGACGCGCGCACAGGTAAAGTCCAGCGCGAAGCGTGGCTCCCAATTTTGCGACGCTACATGAGAAGAGTGATTTGTACTGTGGGATGGAGCGGATAGTGTAAACTCTTGTAATGTACACAGGTCCATTTCGGTTGGGGCGAATGCACGCGGGTGAATGAGGCGAGGCGTACTGAGATTGTCTTATTTTCAATAAGTCTTTCTCAGTAGAAGTTTTCCGCAGGGCGAGGTTCGACACCGGACAATCCCGCATCCGGCGCATTGCATTATAGATGTATGTTTTCAATCTTGGTGCAAGCCAGTCTTTCAAGCTCCTTGTGCAAAGAGCCGGGCTTAAACCCAAGGGCCATGGCCCTGGTGCTGCTAAGCGAAACATCCGCTGGACGAGGGGCGGCTGTTTCGATGCTTTGCCGCATGCATGGATAAAGATTGGCATTGGGCGCTCCGATTATATCCCGCAGCAGTTTTCCGAAATCAAAGCGGGAAATGCGCTCTAAGCCTCCTATGTGCAGGATCCCATTTGTTTTGGAAAGCGCAAGCAAAATCCCCTCTGCGGCATTCGTGCCGCTTACCGGCGTCCTGTACTCATCGATAAAGAGGTGAATCTGCCGGCCGTTCCTCATATCGTTTATCAAAGGCTGAATGAAGCTGGCCGCACCCTGTCCGGCATCGCCGAACATAAGAGACATGCGGCAAACCAATGCCTGGGGATACCTGTCCAGCACAGCCCTTTCGGCTTCAGCTTTCTGTTCCCCGTAGATAGAAACGGGGCAGACGGGATCATTCTCACTGTATGGCGGCTTCAGGCCGTTAAAGACCAGGTCCGATGAGATAAAGACCAAAGGAATGCGCAGGTCCGCGCAAAGGGAGGCAAGGTTGACAGTGGCTTCAACATTGATCCCGTGGGATGCCGCAGGATTTAGCTGGCAAAAATTGGGGCTGGATTCGGCTGCTGCATGAATTAGCGCATCAGGGCGAATTTGCTGAATATTTTCTTTTATCTCTTTGAAGCGGGTCAGGTCGGCCCGCCGAAGTTCTACTCCCTCAAGCTGATTCTGATTCCTGTGGGCAAGGCCATAGACATCCCATCGGCCTTGTGCCGCGCGGCATAAATTCCAGCCCAGAAAACCGCTTGCACCGGTGACCAACAGTTTTCCCATCGGCAGCCTCGTAGAAAGTCAATTCTTCTCAGTATTTTGCAGCTGTTGATGAATTACTGCCCGCAACCCTTATCGCCAGACAGTCGTACAAAACACGCTCTCCCTGATAGGCTGTTTCTCCCCGCTTCAGAATGCGCCATCCGCCGTTTTGGAAAACGCCTTCGGAGGAAAGGCGCTCGACCAGCCGGGGAGCGGCATCGAGATATTCCACAAGCTGGGGGTCTTGAGCGAGCACGACGTGTTTGAGACCGGGGCCGGATATAATGGTCACAGGTTCCAGAACAAGACTTGCCAGGTCATAGGCTGGAATTGACGCAACGATCTGCCTGGCCTGCAGTTGAATCATGCGCGCCCGCGTGTCCGGACCTACTGTTTCCCTGCTGGTGCTGATCAGATCGAGCAGATGATCACGGACTTCGTTGAGTTCTTTGGCCGCGTTCAGTTTTTTGAACCCCGGATAAGATTTTAAAGCCTTGGCCAGCATGGATACTTCTCGCAAAAAATGGTTCCGCTGGTTTTCGGGCACGAGATACAACGCGATAATCGATACGGGCTTGCCGTCCGGGGCCCCGTATTCGATGCCCGTCGGGCTCCACCCGACAACGCATATGAGGTCTTCTTCAAACGGCACGCGTACATGGGGACTGGCCCATCCGTTGCCGAGCGCCGAAATCGTCGAACGCTCTTTTGCCATGACCAGCCCGACCACATCGATGCCGGTGGGAAGAGATGGAATCGCCTCGATAATATGAGCAAGGAATTGCAGGGCGTCATCTTTATTATTGTCAGGCAGCTCTATCAATCGTCCTTCTTGAAGTGCATCAAGCAAGGTATCCATAATCACTCACCTCCATAACGATTGAAAAACCATGTCTTTATAATGTGAGTCAACACGGAGTATGAAAAAAGGAAGGCGGCAATCCAGGCCCAGTAGACGGGGGGCAACGGAACCATTCCGAGGCCCTGCGCAAAGGGTGAATAAGGCAGCCATGCGCCGATAGCCATGATGGTCAGGGTTGTCAGGGTCAGGTGCAGGGAAGCACGGCTCCCGAAGAAGGGGACCTTTCTGGTCCTTATGATATGCACGATCAAAGTCTGAGTCAGGAGCGATTCCACGAACCACCCGGTTTGGAACAGGCTTGCCAGAGCTGCTTTTTGCAGCGCTCCTGTGGCCGGATCAACAAAGGCGCTGCAATGAAAAAAGAACCACATCAGCGCGAAGGTCGCATAGTCGAATATGGAACTCACAGGTCCGATAAAGACCATGAAGAGCTTGACGGTATTGATGTTCCATTTGAGAGGCTTGGCGATCAGTTCCTCATCCACATTGTCTGCGGGAATTCCAGTCTGGGAAAAATCATAGAGCAGGTTGTTCGTCAACACCTGCACGGGAAGCATCGGAAGGAACGGCAACAAGTAGCTCGCCCCGACAACGCTGAACATGTTTCCAAAATTGGAACTCGCGCCCATCCGGATATACTTGACGATATTTGCAAAGACTTTTCTGCCTTCGATAATCCCCTCTTCAAGCACAAGGAGGCTTTTTTCGAGAAGCACGATGTCCGCGGCCTCCTTGGCCACGTCAACCCCGGAATCCACGGAAATCCCGACATCAGCGGCTTTGAGGGCAGGCGCATCGTTAATCCCGTCTCCCATGAATCCCACCACACGGCCGCTGCTGCGCAGTTCCCTGACAATCTGTTCCTTCTGGGCCGGGGTAACTTTTACGAAGACATCCATATCCAGCACGGCCCGTGAAAAGTCTGCCGGCGACAGTTGTGAGAGTTCAGCGCCGCTAATCATCCGTTTTGGTTCCAGACCGACATCCCGGCAGACCTTGCTGGTAACAAGGCCGTTGTCGCCGGTCACTACCTTTACCTCAACGCCGGCCTGCCTCAAAAGCTCGATGGCCTTCCCGGCCGATTCCTTGGGCGGGTCGACAAAAGCGATATAGCCCAAAAGGATTAGTTCGCTTTCATCCGCCACGGTATAGGTGGTTCTCGTACGCGGGAATTCGCGATAGGCAATTCCCAGCACACGATAGCCGTCCTTGTTCAGTCGTTCGACTTCCTCAAAAAGGTCCTCCCGAATCATATCGATCAGGGGATACACTTCGTCGCCTATCTGATATTGGTTGCAACAGGTGTAGATCTCTTCGACGGCCCCTTTGCATATTAGAACGTGATCGCCTTCGTAATCGACGACGACCGACATGCGCCGCCGCTGAAAGTCAAAGGGCAGTTCGTCCACCAGGGTGCAGTGCTGTTCGGCATCCAGATCGGAATGCTCGACCACGGCCCGGTCGAGCAGATTGCGGAGCCCGGTCTGATAATAGCTGTTGAGGTAGGCATAATTCAAAACGTCGCCGCTTATGTCTCCGGTGATGTCCACATGCCGCTCGAGAATCACTTTGTCCTGGGTAAGGGTCCCCGTCTTATCGGTGCACAGAACATCTATGGCGCCCAAGTTCTGGATGGAGGGCAGGCGCTTCACGATGACCTTTTTCCTGCCCATGGTCAGAGCGCCCTTCGCGAGGTTCACCGTCACGATCATCGGCAGCATCTCCGGGGTGAGACCCACCGCTATGGACAGCCCAAACAGGAGGGCTTCCACCCAATCGCCCTTGGTCATGCCAACGATAAAGAAAACCGCGCAAACCATGACCACCATGAATCGGATCATGAGCCATGTGAAAGTCCGCACTCCCTTGTCGAAACTGGTTTCTTCACGGCGCTCAGTCAGCCGCTCCGAGATGGAGCCGAAAATTGTCCGAGTACCGGTGTTCACGACTAAACCGCGCGCTGTGCCGCTGGTAACGCTGGTTCCCAGAAAGCAGGCGTTGGTCAGTTCCAAAGCGGTGCGGTTGCGAACGCGCCTACCGGAAATCGTTTTTTCCACCGCCATGGACTCCCCGGTGAGCGCCGATTGGCTCACGAAGAAATCCTTTGCGCTGAGCAGCCGCAAGTCAGCCGGAACGATTGAGCCGGCATGCAACAGGACGATATCGCCCGGCACGACTTCCGATATCCGTATTTCCGTTTCCTCCCCGTTTCTTAAAACCAGAGTTCGTGACTGCACACGCTTTCCAAGCATTTCGACGGTATTGCTTGAACGGCGGTCCAGGATATAGGAGAGCCCGACGCTTAGGAAAACCATCGCGCTTACGATAATCGCCGATTTGATCTCTCCGATAGCGCCGGAAATCGAGGCAATGATCAATAACTGAACGACCAGAGGACTCTTGCACCTCTGGAGGATGTCGGCCAAGAAACTCTTACGCCTGGTATGTGAGAGTTCGTTTAGTCCGTACTCGTCCAGGCGCTTGTCAGCCTCTTCCGAACTCAGGCCACGCAAACCGGAATCAAGAGCAGTCAGGGCCTCATGGACCGGCCGAACGCAAAGATCAATCAGGCGGCGCTCTTGTTCGGAAACTTCCTGCAGCATTCTCGAGTTGGGAGAGTCGGCGCGGAAAACCCGGGCGGACATGTCGAGCAAACCCTTGATCATAGCGCTGCCTCCCCAGGTTTTTTACTCATAGGATGACCTTGCGAAAACGGTCTTCGACCGTGATGCCGACCCCACCGGGCCGTACCTGGCCCGAGAGTCTCATTTAGACAATTTGATGAAAGAGATTGAGGCAGGGGATGGATCGAATTCCCTGCTTCGCTGCTGTCTTCAGTTTGGGACCAGCGGAAAGCAACAAAGCAGAGAAAAGAGAGAAAAGCTCTTTTGTGGGCTAAACCGCTGGGCCTTGATCAGTCAAACAGGGACAACTGTGACTGTCCAATTATGGAAACCTCCGCACATAGATCCAAAAAACAAAGCCCCGGGGAAACCGGGGCCGCCTGAGTAACGATTCCGAACCTCCCCACTCGTTGATTTTCGGCAGTGCACAACGTAGGTCCCCGAAGGACCAGCTGCTTTAGGTAAAGCCTTATGCCGGCAGTACCTGGTTTACCCGTTGGCGTCTTTCGACATTTCCGTGCAGCAGCTTCTGTTCGTGCAAACGCCTCATTCTAACGAGGATTTTTTAAATCTTTTGGCACATCTCCAAGGACTTGTCAACGGCGCGTTGAGCATTTTTCCCGTGTATGACGAAAAAGCGTCCAAGATTTCAGCGCCTTTCAGGTATAATTGATTCAAAACCGGCCTACACGCGTGGAAACTCATGTACAGAAAATATTTCGGCATGAAAAGGTCACCATTCTCGATTGCGCCCGATCCGCGCTTTCTCTACGTGAGCGAGCAGCACCGGGAGGCCATGGCTCATCTGCTCTATGGGTTCAGAAGCGACGGGGGATTCGTGCTGCTGACGGGCGAGGTCGGCACGGGTAAAACAACCATCGTCCGGCACGTCCTCCAAGCGCCCCACAAAGATATCGTCGTGGCCTTCATCATACATCCCGCGCTCTCGGTTGCGGAACTGCTTGCCGCGATCTGCGACGAATTCGGCATCAGCTATCCTAAAAAAACGAGCATAAAGGACCTGGTTGACAGAATAAACGCCTTCCTGCTGGATTTGAACGCCAAACGCAAAAAGGCCATTCTCATAATTGACGAGGCGCAAAACCTCAGCCATGACGTTCTCGAGCAAATCCGGCTCCTCACCAACCTCGAAACAAACGAAAGGAAGCTGCTTCAAATAATCCTTGTTGGCCAGCCTGAGCTCAGGGACAAGCTGGCAAGACCGGAATTGAGGCAACTGGCCCAGCGCATCGTGGCCCGCTGCCACCTCGAGGCGCTGTCAAAGACCGACCTCTTCCTTTACGTGAATCACAGGCTTGGGGTTGCCCGGGGGAAAAGCGAGCTTTTTTCACAGGACGCTCTGAACAGTTTATATGTATATAGCGGTGGGATTCCCAGGTTAATCAATATCATCTGCGACCGCGCGCTCCTGGGAGCTTTTGCCCTGCAACAAGAAACCGTAGACAGGGCCACGCTGGCAAAAGCCGCCAGCGAGGTGCTAGGACCTAGGTTGTCCGGAACGGGCCGCAGATTCAAAGCTGTATTGACAGCGGCAATCCTGATCTGTGCCGGGCTGGGCCTGTTTTACTATTTTTTCAAGTGAATTCGGCCGATAAATTTCAACCTAAAGCCGGGATCTGGATATGTCCTACATTCTGGATGCACTAAAAAAATCCGAACAGGCGCGAGGGAACCGAAAGAGCCGTGGTCTGATCGAAGAACCTGTCGAAGTAACTGTTATCCCATCTTCGCAACCTCGTGAAAACTCCTCGCGCTGGCCATATGTTATTGTGTTCACCCTACTTCTCAATGCCGGTTTCTTTGTTTTCTGGCTGCGCCCCTGGCAATGGAGTCCAAATGCGAAAGTTTCCAGCAGTCGCATTTCAGGTGGGCAATCTCCGGAAACCCGCCGGCAGGAAGCCGTGGCAATTCCGCCAGCGACCAATGCTCCAACCCCCGATGCGGTGACAGCTGCTTCCGCCGGTCCGCCCGTTAGCACACCACAAACTCACAAGACCGTTCAAGATCAAGTTAAAGATAAGGTTGCCGTAAAAAAGCCCGATGGCTCCAAACTGCCTCAGAACCCAAAAGCTGCCGAAACAAAGAAAGGCCTCAAGACCGCAGATTTGGAAGCAACCGGGAAAAATCAGGCAGTACGAGTCGAGCAGCCTCTGCGGCCGGCGGCCGGCAGTGGGATCATGTCAGATATCCAGCCTCTTACCGAACTGGGTGAATCCTCGGGTAAACCAGCCGCCCTTAAGGCGCCAAGGTTGCATGAACTGGCCCCGCAAATCCGGGATGCGCTCCCAAATTTGTCCTTTTCAATGCTGGTTTACTCCAAGAAACCCGAGGACAGATGGATAAACATAAATGGATCCAAAAAAAGGCAAGGTGAGACGATTTCCGAAGGTCTTAAACTGGAGGAGATCACCCCGGATGGGGCAATTTTAAGCTATCAGGGACACCGTTTCTATAAAAGCGTCGTCGGAGATTAATCGAGGTTCAGGCGAATAACCCTTTTATGTTAGCCTGCAGTTCCCTGGTCTTCTGCATCCGGGCGCTGTCCCGATCCCTGCCGATCTGATCCAATTCACTTTGGAGCTGTACCAAAGCCGGATCGTCAAAGGACTTGCCTTCCCGGTGGGCGTCGATCATTGCCCGGTAACAGTAGATCATTCGGCCGATCAGCTCGGCGGCGTATTCTCTGCCCTGCACCTTAAGGGTGTGCAGACCCAGGTCCATGTAGTCCCAAAGTTCTCTTCCATTAATGACAAACGCAACGTTCGGATGGCGCCTGATGCGGGAATTGATTTCTTCTATTTTTTCATCTTCGACGGAGCGCTGCCTCAGCACTTTCCGCCGCTGCTCATCGGTGAGCAGGCAAAACCTGAAACAACTTCCGCTTCTGTCCGGCCAGCCTTCATATTCGACCAGTTCGTTTCCGTCTTCGTCACGGTACGTGCGTTTTATATAGCTGTCGCTGATCAATTCGTGAAAGAGGCAGTTTCCGACACCGCCGACACATCTGTTCCCGTGTATCAGCACCTCGGTTGCAAGCCCGAGCCCGTCGGCGGATTGCTTGAAAGTCTTGAGTTTGGCCGGCGTATCTATTTCAGTGCCGGCGACGATCTGCGTGGCGCCATATTCTTTATATTGAGCCATCTGCGCGGCAGTCTGGATATTACACCCGACGCTGGCATGGATGACCAGCTCCGGGAATTTATCCCTGACAAGCTGCATGACTCCCGGTGTTTTGACTATAACTCCTTCAGCACCCCAGGATGCGTATTTCCCGATCTTTTCGAGTACGAGCGTCCATTTCTCAGGCGGGATCTCAGCGTTTAGGGCAATCCGGACCTTCCCGCCAAGTCGTCCTGCGATTTCGATTGCTTGGCGTATATGGGAATCTTCAAGCTCCCAGGCGCACTTTCGCCTGCTAAACCCCTTTGAGCCGACGTATACAGCCTGCGCGCCCCCGGCAAAGGCCTCTTCGACCATCCGAAGACTGCCGCCGGGCGCTAACAACTCGTTCATATCATGCCCCCTCCAAAATGAGGCATCGATTGAAGAAAATTTGATTTACCTTTGTAATTTAGTCATATTTTAATCACTATTCGACAAAGAGTCCACACTCCTGTGCCATGCCTCTAAGGTGTGAAAAATGAAGTTAGAAGGGTGAGATTTATCACCCTTCACTCACCCTTTCCGCGATCCATTATCAGATCGGTCCTGCATATTGGAAACATTTGAAAAAGGTTTCTAATAAGCTTTCTTTGGAATTGTAAAACCCGCTGCAGAGGATGATGCCGTCGACCCGCTCGAAGAATACGGTCTTAAGAAGTTGGTCATCTGATGCCGGGCTATGCCATTTGTAGTCCACGAACCCATAACCCCTGGTCTTTGAGGTTCCGACAATCTTTCGAATGAAAGCATTCCCCTCGGAATCTCTGAGATCCATCAGGTTCTTGCCCGTCAGTGCGGGCTCCATCGGATTCGCCACCATTGTCCCGTTTAGGTCCAGGGCAAATATGTAGCGATCATTCGATACATATCGGCCCCTGGAATCGGCGATCTCCCTCAAGAGGGTCTCTTTTCCGGCATTTTCGTAAAGAGTGATCGCTTCCTGCACCCATTTCCTGACCTCGATGCGGTCGTTCGTATCCATCTCTTTTCTCCTCATTTTGTACTTTTCACAGTTTCTTCGAATGCACTATCCGCGTCTCATAATGCGGAGCCAACCCGTCGGGTCGCTTCCATATAGAGCATCAGTCGTGCCATGGAACCTATCTAACTTAAAGTACTGGTGAATTTGGTTTTAGGCCCGGTAGCGGCAAGATAAAACAATGAAGAAACTGTGGAGAAACCACCCCATCTGGGTGATCTGGCTTTGACAATCTATTGTTAGCAAAGAGAAATCGTACTTTGGGGCGATTTCTACCCAGTTTAGGGTGACTCCAGCCCATAGGTTTTCATCTTCGTATATAAAGTTTTGCGGTCGATGCCCAATGCAGCGGCTGTAAGCCCCAAGCGCCAGTGTTGGAGGGCCTGGCATTTCTCAATGGCGCTTTTTTCATACAGGGTGACTCTTTGCTGCAAAGATATCCATTTTCACCCTTCGCTCTTCACCCTTCGCTCTTCACCCTTCGCTCTTCTCTCACTGGTGTTTGTTTTTTTCCGGAGTCGAGCGAGAAAAGGTTCCAGACTGATTATGGCGCGGGTGTGAGTGCCTTCACCCACCCTTTCACGCTCATCGTGAGCCTCTACGCGGAAAGTGAGTGTGCGGCCGTCAATAGCTAACAGCTCTGCGCGTGCCGTGACCCTCATCCCTATTGGGGTAGCTGCCAGGTGCTTGACATTGAGGTTCGTGCCAACGCTAAGTTTTTCCGGCTCGAGCAGTGGATCAACCAGGTCGTGCGCAGCCTCTTCCATCAAAGCAATCATGATTGGGGTCGCCAGTACATGGACACCTCCACTCCGGAGGTAATACGCAGTATGTTTCTCTTCAACGATGAGTGTTGCTTCCCCAATCAGCCCTGGTTTCAAGCTCACCATTCATTCCTCCGAAGATCGACTGTTCGGAATCTTTACCGATAACAAACCCTGAAACAAATCATTATAAGCAAAACCCTCCGTTTAAGAATTGGGTTAGCGCGCTTAAGTTCGTTTCTGGATCGCCGCATTTCAGTAACTCGCAATTCCAGCTCCACCTTCGAGTGGCACAAGATATCCGTAACGTTTTGTCCCACTCCAGCTATTGCACGTTAGGAAACATTTAATTATAGAAGAAGATCACCGCAAGTTTCCTTGCTGAACTGACTGATTTTGCAGCAGGAGATTCGATGAGAGGTTGGCCTAAGTTTCTATTTATGAAAAACATTCTACTGATATCAATGAGGGTCGGTTCGCAAGAGATACCATTCAAGGGACTTCTTTAGGGTGTCCGGAATACTGGTGAGCCGTCTTCCGGCATCATAGAGAATAGAAGCGCAGGTTTTTGAAGGGACGAGTTGAACGTCCGGGTCGAAAACATGCCGGCGCCCCACGCTTTTGTTACAGCTGTCCTCAGACGGATGAAAAATGGAAAAAATTAGATTGGGCATCAGCGCCTGTTTGCTTGGGGAACCCGTTAGATATGACGGAGGCCACAAGCTCGACCGGTTTTTGAGAGACACGTTGGGACAATACGTCGAATACGTGCCGGTATGTCCCGAGGTGGAATGTGGCCTGGGAATACCCCGAGAATCCATGCACCTGCAGGGAGAACCAGAAACACCCCGTCTCATAACGACTCGAACGAAAAGGGACCTGACGGATCGCATGTCTGCCTGGTCTCGACAAAGAATTAAAGAGCTGGAATCGGAGAATTTGTGCGGATTTATTTTCAAGAGCAATTCGCCCAGTAGCGGAATGGAGCGAGTGAAGGTCTTCGACGAAAAGGGGATGTCCCACAAAACCGGGGTCGGCCTCTTTGCGGGAGTCTTCATGAAACATTTCCCCCTCCTTCCTGTCGAAGAGGAAGGAAGACTTCATGATCCGGTGCTTCGAGAGAATTTTATCGAGCGGATCTTTGTTTTCAAAAGATGGCGAGAAATGCTCGAACAAGGACAGAAGTCCAGCCGGCTGATTGAATTTCACAGCCGGCACAAACTGCTAATTTTGTCTCACAGTACCAAACACACCAGCGGAATGGGGAAATTGGTTGCAAGAGCCAAAGAGATCCCATCAGCGGAGCTCTTTAACGATTACGGGAGGATGCTGATGGAAGCTCTCAGACTAAGGGCCACCATCAAAAAGAACACTAATGTACTGCAGCACCTCATGGGCTATTTCAAAAAGCTGCTCACGTCAGACGAAAAGTTGGAACTCCTTGAAGTAATAGATCATTATCATAAAGGACATCTTCCGCTCATTGTGCCCCTCACCCTACTCAAACACTACGTTCGCAAGTATGATCAACCATACTTGAAAGGGCAATACTACCTCGATCCTCACCCCATCGAGCTGCAATTGAGGAACCATGTGTGAGAAATTCAATCGCTATTCCCCCACGATCCCGTCCCGCAGTGCGTTGAGATTAAAAGGCCTCCCGGCTTGAACACTCTTCCGACTTCACGGAACACCTCGAATGGCTTCACCAAATAGTCGACCGATACAGAATTCAACACCACATCAAAAGCCGCATCCTCGAAGGGCAGGCGGGGAGATACGGCAATGGGCCTTGCAGGCGGGTTTCCCTGTACTTGAGTTACGCGGGCTAGCCGGGTAGCGCGCGAGTGACCGTGACGGCATGCACCTCGGACGCCCCTCCCTTGCTTTTCAGCACCCTTGCGCATTCACTCAAAGTCGTGCCTGTAGTGAAAACATCGTCGATCAAAAAAATGCGGCGGTCCCGGACCCTCTGCGCCCCGGTGAGTTCGAATGCGCCCTTGACGTTCTTCAGACGCTCCCTGCGTGAGAGGCGAGTCTGAGGTTGGGTTCGGTTCTTTCGTATAATGGCATCGAACGAAACCGGAACCCGGAGTTTGCGCGCAAACTCGCCGGCCAGGAGTCCGGATTGGTTGAATCCTCTTTCCTTGAGACGTTTGGGATGCAGCGGCACAGGAACGATAAGGTCGGGTGCAGGCAATCCCCAACCGGCATAAGCGATTTCCAGCAGTTCAACCAGGGGAGGCGCCCACTCCATTTGCGCCCCGAACTTGAACTGGTGGATGCGGGTGCGAATGATTCCTTCATGAAGTACGGCCGATCTGGCCGTGTCAAAATGGAAGGTGGGCTCGATGCATTCGCCGCACAGGTGGTCCGGCGAGTCAGGTGAATCTGTAAAGGGCCTTCCACATCTTGGGCAAAGAGGCGATATGGCCCATGGGATCTTTTGCCAACACCCGCGGCACCAGGACCTTTGGGGCTGGGTGTCAATCTGCTGGCAACCCGCACAACTCCTGGGAAGGCATAAATCCACGAGAACCGAGCCGGCAAATCTCAACCCTGATCCAATTAAGCCGAGTGCAGGCCGGAAGGCGAACCTTTTCTCCACAGGCAGGCGGGCGCCAATCCGAGGACTGAGCAGATCAGTTTCGGGCGGGTTGAGTTCACAAACTTCGGGACTTTTGCGGCTCATCATGTCACCGTTAAGTCACCCCGGCATTCATATCCGGCAGCCGGTAATCCATTCGGCTTGATTATAAGATGTCAAAGACATATTTCATTCAACGCTGTCCGCTGCCCCCTCTAACCAGAGGTTGCCAAGATCGATCTCGATTTCCTGAAATGGTTCCGCGCGTATCCTGTCATTTTCAGAGAAAGCGTATAATAGCAACCACCGTCCGGATTCAAGTCGAAATACTTCCAGGGTTTTTGCAACGGGATCGATCAGCCAGAAATGTTGAACACCATACAGGCCATAGAGGGGCATCTTCTTGACTCTGTCAATCCTTAGAGAACTTGACGAGAGCGCCTCGCAAACCCAATCCGGACAAACTGAAATCCAATTCTCTTCCGGCGCCCGAAATCTTTCCTTTCTCCACCCGGCCAGATCGGGAACCAGAATATTCTCTCCCAACCTGATCTCCGGTTCAAAAATAAAAATCCATCCACCGGGTCCGCCGCGTCCGAAACGATAGGGCGGCCCGACTTCGTGTCCCAGGGTCGTTACAGCATACCCGTGCCCCATAGACGGCCTGGGAGTTACAATCAGTTCTCCGTCAATGATTTCGCCGGTCGCGTTTTCCGGAATGCCGTACAGATCATCATAAGTGGCCTTCTTCTTTGCTATCTCCACCATGACGCACCTCTCACCCGTCAAACGTCACCTGGTTTTGGCGGCGGCTTCCTCGCAGAGTTTCCCGTACACGATGCTCAGTTCCCGGTCGCATTCGGCCGATGGCGCTCCGGTCTTCCTGGCCAGTTCAAGGGCCTTTTCCGCATCTTTTAATCTTCCCTCTTCCAGGAGCAATTTGCCGAGAAGCAAGTTTATATCACCCCTGGCCGGGTCCAGGCTGGCCGCCTTTTGAAGCAGACCGACCGCACGACCCCTCTCACCCTGGGAAATCATGATGTCGGCTGAACGCAGGCAGGCTTCCAGATCGGATGGATTATAGATCAAGGCCTTATCATAGCTCCGCAGGGCCGTTCGCAGATCGCCTTTTGCCTCGGCAATCAGCCCGAGGCCAAACCAGGCGTTTGCGCAACGGGAATCCTTCTCTATGGAATGCTCGAAGACCGCCGCCGCCTCATCCCTGCGCTGGGCTCTCAGCAGGAAATAGCCGAACTGGCTTGCCGCCGCGCAACCATCCCGATCCGCCTCCATGGCCCGCCGGTGGGACTTTTCAGCCTCATCGGCCTGCCCCCGCTTTTCCTGGATGGATGCAAGATTGGACCATGCCGGCGCAAACCCGGGATTACGCTCTACAATCGTCCTGTAGAGCCTTTCGGCTTCGTCAAGTTTTCCCTGGTCCTGGTAAATCACGGCCAGGTTGAATTCAGGCCGGGGGTCGGACGGATTGAGGATAATGGCCTGCTTGTAAGATTCGACGGATTCGCTCATGCGTCCCATGCAGTAGTCTTCGACGGCCCGGTTGTAAGGGTCCGTTCCTCCGGAGGCGCACGCCGAAAGAACAATGAGACAAGCCAAAATGAATGCGCTATTTCTTCCCATATGGCCCTATTCTACCTTTTTCCCTCCACTGTGCCGCATCGGAGGCAGAGTCAACCGCCCCGTCAGCCTTCCAGACGACTTTCCAGGGATGGAGCCTGATGTCCTCGCTCAAGGCTTCAAGGTGTCGAGAGGTTTCATTCAAATGCGCAATAATAGAGGCTATATTGTCCTCGTTCGAATCGAGGATCGAGTGGAACCCCTTTACGGCCTCTTCGGCTTCCGAGAATCCCCGGCCCGCCTGTCCCAGTGTCCTGGTGAGTTCGGTCTCGATCGTACGCCAGCCTTTTCTGCACGTCTTTGTTGGTGTCGCGCACCTCCCTTATCAATGACACAAGCTCCTTGCCGCCCTCTCCCGATACCTGTCTAATATTTTTCATTATCGGTCCCAAATCGGCCGTATGCTCTCTCACCTGAACGAGCAGGGCGTTTGCGTTCTGGATCGTTTCTTTTATCGTGTACTCGTTGCGAACCTCAAAAACAAGCTCTTTCGCCTCCTGAACCAGATCGACCAGACCCGAGGCGACCTTCCCGCCGGTTTCAATTATTTCGGAAAGTGAAGCCGGGCTTTTGCCTTCAAGTACATCGCCGGAAGCCAACTCGGGAGATTCAGGCGATCCCGGGCTGATCTCCACGTATTTTGCGCCCATCATTCCGAGGCTTCTGATTTCGGCGCGGGAATCCTTCCTCACTCGAGCATCCGGGGAAATCCTCACCGTGATCGCAATACGGTCAGCAACTCCGGAGGCTATGCGTATGTCTTTTACCCCGCCCACTTCAAATCCGGCGTACCAGACGGGCGACCCGGCGGTTATTCCATCCGCATACTGGAAGAGAATAACCAGCGTTTTCTTTTTATCCCACAGGGAGCGGACATCGCTCACGACAAAGATCCCGATCACGAAAAGAATGAACGAGATCAGAACCAGCAACCCGACTTTTATCTCCGACCGAAAAACCTGCATTTAAGATATCTCTCTTTCCCTTTGATCTATTACATGTCCAGCAAATCCTCGAGGTAATCCTTACTGGACTGGCGAAGCGGAATCGGGCCGTCGGGGCTTCCATGGATGAACTGCTGAACCAGCGGATCCGAGGACTGCTGTATTTCTTTCGGTGTGCCTTCGGCGACGACCTTTCCCCGAAACAGAACTACCATTTTGTCGGCTATTTTGAAGGCGCTGCCGATATCGTGAGTGACCACCACCGATGTGATCCCCATTCGTTTGCTCACATCGACAATAAGCTGGCTGATAACCCCGGTCACCACCGGGTCGAGCCCCGAGGTAGGTTCGTCGTAAAAGACGATTTCCGGGTCGAGCGCAAGGGCGCGCGCCAGAGCGACCCTTTTTTGCATTCCGCCGCTGAGCTGGGCAGGCTTGAGGTGTTCGAAATCACGAAGCCCGACTAGTTCCAGTTTCATTTTGACCATCACGCCGATGATTTTTTCGTCCAGTTCCGTGTGCTCCCGGAGCGGAAGCGCAATATTGTCGTGAACGCTCAGGGAGTTCAACAGCGCGCCCATCTGGAACAGCATTCCAAATCGCCTGCGATACCCGTCCAGTCAGGTTTTCGTCAAACAGTGGTGATATCCTGTCCGCCGACCAGGATTTGACCGCTGTCAGGGCGCATAACCCCGATGAGATGCCGAAGCAGGGTCGTCTTGCCGCAGCCGCTCCCGCCCATTATGGCAAATACGCTGCCCCGCTCCACGGCAAGATTTATCCCGTCCAACACCACTCTGTCCCTCGAAGCTCTTGATAAGGTCTTTTACTTCTATCAGTGCTTCGGCCATGCAGGATAAAACCCCTTTCCGAAGAGTTTTTAGTTACTGGTTATTAGTTTTTAGTAACTCAAAACTCAAAACCCAAAACTCTTCTGCTCCTTGCCACCGTCAAAGAAAAAGATAAAAGATTGCCGTAAAAAGGCAGTCGGCAAGGATTATGCTGATAAGCGAGGTGACCACGGAAATCATAGTTGACTTCCCGACCCCTTCAGCGCCTCCCCTTACCACGAACGCCATATAGCAGCCGACCATGGCTATAATCACGGCAAAAACCACGCTCTTCACCAGCCCGCTCATGATGTCCTTCATCAGCAGAGCGTCAATCGTATTATGAATATAGAGCGCGGACCTGATGCCGATTGCAAGCGTTCCCACACAGTAGCCGCCGATCATTCCGATGACGTCGGCAAGCACGGTCAGGCACGGGAGCATGACAATCATGGCGATGAAGCGGGGAACTACAAGGTAGGCAATGGGAGATATGGCCATGACCTCCAGGGCCATGATTTCCTCGGTGACCAGCATCGTGCCCAGCTCCGCCGTAAATGCCGCGCTGACTCGGCCGGCCAGGACTATCGCCGTCAGAAGCGGGGCCATCTCACGGGTAAGCGCGACGGCAGCCAGGCTCGCCGCATAATTGACCGCCCCGAATTTTTCCAGTTGATATGCGGTCTGGAGCACCATGATGATCCCGATTACAAACGAGACGAGCGCCACTATAGGGATCGACTTAACCCCTACCTCATCCATCTGGGCGATGGCGGCCCTGAATCTAAGGGGCTTTCCCTGAAAGGGTTTTACCAGCGTCCATTTCATAGTTTCGTTGAAAAAACAGGAAATGCTGGTAATGTGTCTCAGGAAAAAGATTATCCTGCTCTCCGAACGTGCGGCCGCTAAACTCACCTGCCTTGTTCTCCATCGATCAACTGGTTTGCGTCCGGCGCCATTTCAAAAATATTTTTAAGGTAAGCGAGATCAAAAATCGATTCGACCCTTCGACACGCGCCGGCCAGGGAAAACCGGACCTTGTCCTTGCGCGAAAGCTGGAGCGCTTCAACGAAAGTGGCTATTCCCGAACTGTCTATATATGGAACATCAGTGAGGTCCACTACTATGTGCGACACTTTTTTCCGGAAGATGGGCAACAGAATGTTCCTGACCTGCGGCGAGGAACTCATGTCGAGGTCTCCTGCGAGGGAGACGACGAATACGCCTGGTTTTCTTTCGTCGATCTGTATTTTCAATTTTGTGCTTTCTCCTGTCTTGGCATAAATTTTATCATTTTGAGCAGCATGCCCCCGCCGGGCGGCGTATCGTATTCTATCTTGTCCACCGCCGATTTGATGAAGTGGATTCCAAGCCCTCCGGGACGAATTTGCTCTAAATCACGTCCCTGGAATGTCGACGGGTCGGCGCCGGTCCCGAAATCCCGAATCATGATTTCAAAACAGTCCATGCTGAAGGTGAAAGTAACGACGATTCTTTTATCGCTGCTGTTCTTATAGGCGTGCCGGATCACATTCGTACACGCTTCGTCCACCGCAAGGACCAGTTTGTCCGTCTCTTCGTCCTCAAAGCCGATTCTTGACGAGATTCTGCCCACAAGCTCCCTCACGATGAACATGGCGGGCGGATCAGCCGGAACGTCGAGAATAACGGGGCCTTTAAAACTCGCGAACGCCAACTATTTCTCCTCGAATCCAGCCAGCACCAGTGTGATGTCATCAGCCTGGGGGCACTCCCCGACAAACTGAGACAGGGCAAAAGATATGCGGGATTTAGCGGACTCGACCTCCGAGTCTCCCGCGCTCAGACAGTTTTCGATTCTCTCCCATCCGAACAGCTCCCCTTCGTCGTTTTTGGCCTCCATGAGCCCATCGGTGGACAAAAGGATGCAGTCGCCAGGATTGAGTGACAATCTTGCACAAGGGTAATGCTGATCGGGCACTATCCCTATCGGAGGACCGCCGCTTCCGCGCAGAGTAGCATATCTACCCTCGGAGCCGTTCCAGATTATGGGCGGAAGGTGTCCTGCATTCACATAAACGGCATCGCCGCCGTTTTTCTTGAGCACCAAATAGAGCAGAGTTACGAACATTCCCCGGCAGCTCTGAGCGCATACAATCTCGTTTGCACGGCGCATAAGCCTCTCCGGGTCCTGTTCGCGAATGGCCAGGACGCGGAAATCGGTGGTAAACCTGGCCATAAAAAGGGCAGCAGCCACCCCTTTGCCCGAAACATCGCCGATGAGAATACCGATGCGATCGTCATCCAGAGGTATGAAATCATAGAAATCCCCTCCCATCTCCCGGGCAGGCTGGTAATGTGTGCTGAACCTGAATCCCTGGAGCTTCGGCATTTCCTGGGGCAAGAAACTCAACTGAATGCTGGTCGCAAACGCCAGGTCCTGTTCAATCTGCTGGCTGCGAAGAATTTCATGGTGCAATCGCGCATTTTCGACCGCAATGGCGGCGTTGGCGCACAGAAGACTTAGGGTTTCCTTGTCTTCCTCGTTGAAATTTGAGCCGTCAAGCTTGTTTATTACCTGCGATACGCCTATCACCCTTTCCTTGATCTTGAGAGGCACGCACAGGATCGTTTGCGTGCGGTATCCGGTCATGCGGTCGAATTCCCGGTTGAATCTGCGTGTCCTCGTAAGCATTTTCGATCAAAAGCGGCTCACCGCTATCATGGACATTGCCGGCTATCCCCTGCCCCCTTCTGATTCGCATGCCTCCCTTGAGCTTGTCGGCAACCGGCCCCTGCGCCACTTCAAAAACCAGTTCGTCACTCTTTTCGTCAACCAGCATGAGACTGCACGCATCGGCTTTCAGAATCGAGCGCGAGGTCGTCATGATGTTTTCGAGCACTTCATCCAGTTGCAGGCTCGAATTGATAAGACCCGATACCCTGAAGCATTCCTTGAGGTTTTCCAGGCGCTCGCGCATCTTTTGGATCGCTGCAGAACCCTCCGGAACGGCCATATCGCCGGAGCACTCATCAATGTGAGTCTTACTTCTTTTGGTTTTCATGAGGCCACGGCCTGAATGAAGGGCTGATCAGAACCAAATGCTATGGGCAAAAAGAAGCGTTTGCAGTTTGCAGAGCTATTATGAACGCTTAGAAAAAACCTGTCAACTATTCTGCCTTAGCGGGTTGGGATTTCGATCGGAGGTGAGACCCCGGATGAAAAGGATCACCGCATCCCTGCCTCTGCGCCGCCATCGTGCCAGGTTGCGATTTTACCGTGGAATCGGCGGGGATTGTTCCTGAGGATAGAAACCAGGGCCAGGGCTGGAACTTCAGCAGCAAGGATTTCGCCGTTTCTTTCGTAGGCCCTGAATTGTTGCCGCAGTCCTTTAGCGGCCCTCCCCCGCGCGTGGATAGCGCTGTGAACCATCGGCGTATTCACTACTCCGGGACGAAACACCAGCGTGGTGACCTCCGGGGCTTCAGCAGCAAGATGCCTTGCAAGGTGCTCCTCGGCGGCTTTCGCAGCACAGTATGCTCCAATTCCCGGTACAACCCTCTCAGCGGCGCCGGAACCAAAAAAGACTGCAATTCCTGCCCCCGCTTCGATCAAATGTGGGAAAGCAGCCCTTGCCATCTCAAAACTTGCCGTTACGCTCGCCTCGAAAATTTCGCTGAACTCGGCACTGGAGAGGTCCCACACAACCGGCCCGGGATAGAGCACCCCAGCGGCCTGGATAAACCCGTAAAAACTCCCGGTCTTAATTGCTTTTTCGACAAGCCCGTCTGCAACTTGACGCGTGGCTGCCGAACCAGCCAGAAAATCGACTGCCGCTCCTATTTTTGTGCATTCTTCCGCCACTTTTCCGAGGGCTGCATGGTTCCTGGCATTCAATACAAGCCCAACCCCCTCACCTGCGAGCGCCAGGGCCAAAACCCGCCCGATACCCCCGGACGCCCCGGTAACGATGAGCGTTTTCCCAGTTATCTCACTCAACGGATTGCTCCTGTTATCAACTTGCACCATCATTGTTAATATAGCGAGTTTTGAGATTTTAGAATATTTTAGAATTTAAAATTTTTGAGATTTATGGTTGAGTGCGCTTAAGACTTACGTCTTGAAATTTGAAACTGTAACGGTGTCAAGACTGCAACGGAGGCGAAGGAATAAGAATGCGAAATCCCGAAGTCAGCTACGGGTTCAGCCTGATTACGGAACACGACACCTATCTTTTCAAGCAGGGCAATCACTTCAGACTTTACGAGAAGATGGGATCGCACATTGTCAATGTTGACGGAGTATCCGGGACTTTCTTTGCCTTATGGGCGCCCAACGCCGTAGAGGTTTCGGTCATCGGCGACTTTAATTCCTGGGACAAAGATGCCCATCCTCTGGCCGTAAGGTGGGACGGATCGGGTATTTGGGAGGGATTCATCCCGGGACTTGGTCAGGGCGCTATATACAAGTATCACATCGTCTCCAGGGAAAACTCATACAGGGTAGATAAGGGCGACCCTTATGCCAGGCATTGGGAAACTCCGCCCAAAACAGGTTCCATCGTCTGGGACACGACCTACGACTGGAATGACGGGCAATGGATGGCCGGCCGTGCAAAAGCTAATGCCTTGAACGCCCCCTGGTCAATTTATGAGGTCCATTTAGGTTCATGGAGGCGGGTGCCCGAACAGGGAGACCGCTCGATGAGCTATCGCGAGATGGCGGAGTGTCTTCCGGGATACGTGGAACAAATGGGTTTCACACACGTTGAATTCCTTCCCGTCATGGAGCACCCGTTCTACGGGTCCTGGGGATATCAGACGACCGGCTACTTCGCCCCGACCTCGCGATTCGGAACCCCGCAGGATTTCATGTACCTCATCGATGTGCTGCACCAAAACGGGATCGGGGTCATTCTAGACTGGGTGCCCTCGCATTTCCCGAGCGACGAATTCGGGCTGACATTCTTCGACGGGACGCACCTGTTCGAGCACCAGGACCCCCAAAAAGGCTTCCATCCCGAGTGGAAAAGCTACATCTTCAATCACGGACGCTATGAAATTAGGGCATTTCTCATCAGCAGCGCTCTTTTCTGGCTTGACAAGTATCACGCGGACGGGCTGCGCGTGGACGCCGTAGCATCGATGCTCTACCTGGACTATGCGCGGCAGGAGGGCGAATGGATTCCCAACATCTACGGGGGCAAGGAGAACCTGGACGCGATCTATTTCATAAAGCGCTTCAATGAAATGGTTTACCAGGAATATCCCGACGTACAGACGATTGCCGAAGAGTCCACCTCATGGCCTATGGTATCGAGGCCTGCCTACGCGGGCGGCCTGGGATTCGGCATGAAGTGGAACATGGGCTGGATGCACGATACCCTGGAGTACTTCTCAAAAGATTGCATTTACAGAAAATTCCATCAAAACCAGCTTACTTTCAGCATCTGGTACGCCTTTTTCGAAAATTTCATCCTTCCCCTGTCTCATGACGAAGTCGTGTACGGAAAAGGCTCGCTTTTGCGTAAGATGCCCGGAGACGACTGGCAGAAATTCGCAAACCTGAGGCTCCTTTTCGGCTACATGTTCGGCGAACCCGGCAAAAAGCTCATCTTCATGGGCGGCGAATTCGGGCAGTGGGACGAGTGGTATCACGAACAAAGCTTAGCATGGGACCTTCTCGAGTATCCTGCGCACCAGGGAGTTCAAAAATGGGTCCAGGACCTGAACCGATTGTACCGGGAAGAACCTGCCATGCATCAGCTCGATTTCAGCGGCGAAGGATTCGAATGGATCGACTTCCGCGACGCAGACTCGAGCGTGATCGCTTTTCTTAGAAAGCCCGCGACTGGCGACGATTTAATAATGGTAGCCGCCAATTTTACCCCCGTGCCTCGGACAAACTACCGGTTCGGGGTCCCCAGGGCGGGCTGCTGGCGGGAGCTTCTCAATAGCGACTCAAAGGTTTACGGCGGGTCCGGTTACGGCAATTTCGGCGGCTTGGATGCTGTTCCGATCCCCAGTCATGGTCACAACTATTCCCTTTCACTGATTCTGCCGCCGCTCGGGATCGTTTTCCTGAAAAGCGAAGCCCCCGCGGCCGGGGCAATCCAGCCGACAGGAGGAATCGGCCTTGGGTGAATAAAGCTGCGGGCGGGACTCAAGTCTCCACGAACCGTTAATGTACCGAGTCTTCCGGCTTTGATTTAATTTTGTGCCACAGTGAGAATGAGGCCTCCTTAACGGCTTCGAGCAAAACGCGCACCGCTCCGGGATCTCTTCCTCTTTTGCGCCCTTGACCAACTGGTGCTCGGTGACCTTGATGGACCTGTTTTCCGCTATCACATCCAGGATTCGCCGGCTGTCACGGTCCCGCGTCAGGTCGACACCCTCCGAAAAAAGATAGTTTATAAGCTCGCCTCCGTCGGTAACTATGAAAAGGTCCTCCCTGTCGCCGACCCTGCGGACGTGGATTTCGATCCGCTCGTTATTCGGGAGAACCCAGTCTGTTGCAATTAGAAACCCGCCGCCGGTCGGCGTAACATCCCAGCCCCGGAAAAAATCTTCAGCAAGCGCCTCCAGAATCTCATTCTCATCCATTTTTGCTCTCCTCAACAGGCCCTATGAAAAACCGAAATACTTTATAGCATCCTAAGTCGGTCAACGAACAAATATAATTTCTCTACCTGGTAATGCTCTTCTCGTGTTTTTCGGGCTTGAAGAGCGCCGCATTCTTCCATTTCAATTTGCAATTTTCACAATCGGCATTCATTGCATTTTGAAATGCTCCGCCCCTTTTTTCTAAGACCTGACGATACCTAAGTAACCGAAATAGAACAACTTGGTTTATGTCCATCACGCGGCATGCATTTTGCCCTACGCTTTCGGGCAACAAAAGATGGAAATGAGCCTCAAGTCTAAAGTCCAAATCGATCAAGCTTTTAACCAAATAAAGCGATGGGAGAGATTTGCCGGCTGAAGGTTTAACGAGTTTCCGTCCGGAAAGGGTCATTTTCGAACAGAAACTCTCGCGGGGCCTGGAATTTGTCCCGGTATTTGCCGGATCGACACTAACTAGTCTCCATCCGGAAACACCGGATAAGAGACTAGCAGTTTCCGATTCGGAAAGGAGGCATTTTTCGCCCTGGCAAAGAAATAGAGGGGTTGCGCGGAGGCGTACATCGGTACGCCGCACAAGAAACCCCGAAGATTGACGCCGCTAGGGCGGAAAAGGACCCTTGCCGGATGGAAACTAACTATATGCCTGCAAAATTCAACCTGTCAGCGGGGCTTTGGCATTCAAGCTAGAAAGATTATCCGAATTTGTGCCAAAATTGACCCGGCAATCGATTATGGTACATTTTTGTACCTCTTCGGCTCTATCCATCCCGTTGCATGACCATGAGAGGATAGTTTCGCAGCAAGAATCCCCTTGCATTAAAAGCCGCTATTTCGGGATGTTACATCCCGTGGGACAGGCGCCCTTCAAAAATCACATCCGGTGCGCCGTTATGTGGCTCGAATTCTGCTCATTGAAATTCTTACCCTCGAATGGAAATCTCTATTCACCGTCAAGAGCGTTGCGGCCCGGCTACGAAATGCGGGACAGATATCGATTTTCTTCTTGGCCGCTTCAAACGAAAACGAGAGGCTCAAGAAAGGCAGTTCCAATCTCAACATCAAAAAAGGGGCAAATGAAATGAACTCATCGGCAATCAGAAAAAAAGCGCTGGCATGTATGGTTTTGTTCTTGACTATCTCCTTTCCTTTCATGGCTGCGTGGGCCGACGAACCGGCGCCTACGGCGCCGGCGGAGCAAAAACCACCCGAGGAGGCGGCCAAGCCGTCTGCGACCCTTTCCACGGACATCCTGAGCCAGTACATATTCCGTGGCGCTGCGCAAAGCGCAGGCAGCGCCGTCTTTCAACCTTCGTTTACGGCGGCCTATGCCGGTTTTTCAGCAAATGTCTGGGGGAATTGGGACGTCGCCCGTCACAGCAACAATCACCTCTTTATGCCCTTGCCCGCTGGACAATCGGGTAACGCGAGGTGGAGCGAGACTGACTTCACCGTTTCATACACCAAGGAAGTGTGCAAGAATTTTTCGGTGCTGATCGGAAACATATACTATGGCCTTCAACCGCCAATAAGCACTTTCGACCAGGACGAAGTATACGGAGGCGTCAGTTATAATTTCCCCTGGCTTACCGTGGCGTTTACTACTTACGGGGAGGTAACTCATAGCGCCGATGTGTGGTTTCAGCTCGACCTCACCAAGAGCATCCCGGTCGATATGCTTTGCAAGGGGGCCACTCTGGACTTAGGGGCGAGCTTCGGGTACCTTATTCTCATACAAAATAATAATACATTGAACCTTGCAGGTACCATGGGGACCTATTCGAATTTTCATACCTGCCAGTTAACCGCCGACGTGAAGTTTCCAATAAACAAGTATATAAGTATTTCCCCGAAAATCGGAGTGTGGCTGCCGTTAACCGATGCCGCTTCAGACTACTTGCAAGCCAACTCGATGGACTCGCAGTCCACGCATGTCTACGGCGGCATAAACCTGACCGCTACGTTCTGAGGGAATCGGACTCTTCACCTATAGGATTTTCGTCCGGTTAAATAAGTCGGGCCGCTTAGCTCTTTGAGGCGATCAGCGGCCCGATTCATTTCCAAAGTCAGTAAGAAAAATCGCCCTTTTTCTATTATTAATGAAAACCCTTCCCCTTGCGCTTCGCCCAAAAATCCTTCGCGTAAAAACGCTCAAAAATCCTTGACTGAAGCGGTATTACGGCCTATCATGCCTTCGCTTTAAGATTCGGCTTCGATTTCTATCGGCATCTCTCCTTTTCCGATTGCTCGGCCTCATGTTTGCGGCATCCTCCTGAAAAATCGAAGCGAATACTTTTCCCGGTAAGGTTTCTCGCTTTCTTGCGAAGCCAATCCGTTCGTCATAGCCTTTGTATTCCGAATATACCAAGTGAAAGGAGGTGCAGCGTTCAAAGCTCGTCCGGAACGTCTAATGGTTTCATTTACGTTTGGAGACGCATTCTGAAAAGGAGGTTAGCTCAATGCCACAGGCCACTAAGGCAACGAAAACAAGCGGAAATCCTTTCTCTCAAAGACGCTGTAACGAAGTATATGCGCGATGGAATGATCTGCGCTTACAGCGGATTTACCGGTTTCAACAGAAATCCGGTGGCATTTGCATGGGAGACTGTAAGGCAGGGCTTCAAAGACTTGCATATCATGGATCGTCACGGGAGCTGCTGCACTTGGCTTCTTAATGCGGTCGGCGCAATGAAAATATATGAAACCGACTGGATGGGCTGGGGGGAGATGGCCGGAAAACTGGATATAAGTCTCGAAAGACGCTACAAGGCCGGCAAGATAATTCTCGAAGACTACGCGCATGGCGCAATGGCAATGCGATACCTGGCCGGAGCTATCGGCGCGCCTTTCATCCCTTACTATGCCCCTCTGGGCTCAGACCTCTATAATCCGGACTATGATGCGCTCGGCCGCGCGGGACTCCGGGACGGCAAGAATCCCAGGATTGCAAAAAAGAAATTCATACAAATCGAAGAGCCATTTTTCGGAGATGGCGACGTGGTGCTCCTGCCTGCCGCAAGGCCTGACCTGGCAATACTCCATGTCGCCCAGGCGGGTGACAAGGGCACGGCGCGATGGCGCGGCGTCGGCACCATCGACAAGGAGATCGCCTTTGCGGCGGACAAAGTAGTCGTGATCTGCGAAGAACTCGTCCCCGAATCCGAAATGCGCAAGACTTCCCGAAGCAAACCAGATCCCGTTTTTCGTTGTGGACTGCATCGTCGAACAGCCCTGGGGCGCATTCCCCAGCTCGGTCCCGTTTTATTACGACTACGACGCGCCGTTTATGAGAGACATGGACGCGGCGTCCAGGAAGGAAGAGGACCTGAAAAAATGGCTGGATGAATGGGTGTTTGGGCCAAAGGACTGGGAAGACTTCATGGTGAAACTCGGCGCCAAGAGGATGCTCGACCTCAAGGCCGACAGCGTAACAGGCTACAGCACCCGGATGATGAGAGGCAAAAAACCCGCTCCCAGGATGAAAATGCCTCTGTCCGTCGCAAGAAGCGGTTTCTAGAAAAGGGGGACAGACATGAGCAAATCGATGGAAGAGTTGATGGAACTGGTTGACAAAATGCCCGATGAACCCGCAAAGCCCGGCGAATTCATCCTGCCCGAACTGATGGCCATAGCGGTTGCCCACGAGGTTCGGGACGATGATATAGTGTTTGCGGGCACCGGTCTTCCGATGGTAGGAATCATGGCCGCCAATATGCTCAATGCGCCGCACGCCCTCCTGATCTATGAATCCGGGGTCTGCGACGGAAAAACGATGCACGTCCCGATGTCGGTCTGCGACCAGAGGGCCGCGAATATGAGCTCGAGCTTTGGGCGGACTTGTCGATACGTTCGGATTCTATCTCCAGCAGGGCTACGTCACGCCTGGGATTTCTTGGAGGCGCAGCAATAGACAAGTACGGTGGGGTAAACGTCACATCAATCGGCGACTACTTCGCGCCGACCCACAGGTTTACCGGATCGGGAGGAAACGCCGATATAGGCGCTATGGCGTGCCGGACCGCCTTTATCATTCTTCAGGAAAAAAGGCGGTTTCTGGACAGAAACGACTACACCACGACCCCCGGCTGGTGGTGCTGGGATTTCAAAACCCGTGAGTGGAAGCCCAAAAAGGAAGTCTGGAAGAACACCCCATTTGCAAACTGCGGCCCTGATGCGGTCGTGACCAACATGGCAGTTTACCGGTTCGACGAAAACGGGATTATCTACCTTGACACGAACCATCCGGGAGTGAGTGTCGCCCAGGTGCGCGAAAACTGTGGATTCGACCTCAACGTGGAAAGAGTCAAGGGCGAGACCCCGGCTCCCACTTACAAAGAGCTTTTCGTCCTCAGGGAATTCGTGGACCCGGAACTTATCTTCCTGCCTCAGAAGATGGAATATCCGCCCGCCATCCAGTCGATAATCGACTCGCATTAAGAGTGGGCAGCGTTCGAAGCGAGTGACGGGTTACGGGCAACAGTTCGTCCCGTCGCTCGTCACCCTCGTATGATAAGCTCATATAATACCTTGCTCGACGTCTGAGCGCGGAGGCCGGCTACAGGATATGTCTATCACACGTGATGGGCAGGAGCGGGAGGCCTCCTTTGTCATTGTCTCTTTTTGTATTTTACTGATAAAATTGTCGGCAATCCTCAGGAAGGAATTATCGACAATTGCTGACCAGTTTGGCCATCCACAATTACGCTATAATTCGCGATCTCGAAATAAGCTTCCATCCGGGATTCAATGTACTGTCAGGAGAGACCGGTGCGGGCAAATCGATTCTGGTAGGCGCCGTCAATCTCATTCTCGGGGCGCGCGCATCAAGCTGAGATGATCCGAACCGGGGCTGCTGAGGCAAGCGTTGAGGCGGTCATGCAGCTACCGCCCGGATGCCTTTGTGCGCAGTATCTCAGCCGATGGGGGATCGACTTCGGTCCGGAACTTGTAATCCGGAGGAGCATCGCCAGGAGCGGACGAAACCGCGTGTTTATAAACGACCAGGCCGCATCAGTCCAGCAACTCCAGCAGCTTTCGCCCCTTTTGATCTCGGTTTCCGGCCAGCACGAGCATCAGCTTCTTCTCGATCCCGAAACTCACCTTGGCCTTCTTGACATCTTTCGCGAATCTCGATGCAGCCTGCTCCCAGGTGCGGACAATCCATACGGCATGGCAGCAGGGTCGCGACGAACTTGCCCGAATGAGGCGTGCACGGGAGCAGAAAGCAGCCCAGATGGACTTTCTGCGATTCCAGATCGCAGAGCTTGAATCGGCAAAGATTCTACCAAACGAGGATCTCGATCTCGGGCGCGAGCGGGAGGTCCTGAAAAACGCCGCTGCATTGAGCTATGCCTCACAAAGGGCCATCAGCGCACTCTACTCCGAGAAAGGCGCTATTTTGGAGCGGCTCTCGGAGGTGGAGAAAGACCTGCGCGCGATCCTCAATGTCGATCCATCTCAGAGCGGGCTTGGCGAATACCTCCAGCAGGCCCGTATTCACCTCGAAGAGATGACCCACGCGCTGCGTCACTACGCTGAAAGGATAGTCTTCGACCCTGCAAGGCTCGCCGCAGTGGAAGAACGGCTTTCGCTCCTGGGCAAACTCGGCAAAAAGTATGGCCCGAGCGCAAACGAGATGCTGGCCAGATTGGAAGAACTCCATAAAATGGCCGGCGTGAGCGAGGAATCAAACCTCCGGGAAGAGGAACTGCAAAGGGAAATCGAATCCCTGCGCCTCGCCTACCTCGATAGGGCCGGCGATCTTTCGCGCAAACGGCACGAGGCGGCGGTAAAGCTCTCCACGGACGTTTCGCGTAATCTGGCCGGTCTCGATATGCCACTGGCACGCTTCTGCGTGCAGCTTTTGCGGGGAAGACGACAATCCTCCATTATTCTCTGCGACCGGTATCGACCGGATAGAGTTTCTGCTCTCGGCAAATCCGGGCGAAGACTTGAAGCCCCTGGTCAGGGTAGCCTCAGGAGGGGAGCTTTCCAGGATCCTTCTCGCCCTCAAGAGCCTTCTCGGAAGAAAAGAAGAAGCTGAGACGCTCATCTTTGATGAGGTTGATGCGGGAATCGGAGGCCGCGCGGCAGAACTGGTCGGGGTTCAATTAAATAAGCTCTCGGAGCGCCATCAGGTCGTCTGCATTACTCACCTTCCCCAAATCGCCTGCTACGGCAAATGGCATTATCTGGTAAAAAAGCAGGCCGAAGGAAACGAGACCTCCACCACAATCCGCATGTTGACCGAATCGGAGCGATCAGAAGAACTTGCCCGCATGCTGGGAGGGATTTCGATATCTGAGAAGGTACGCGAGCACGCAAAAGAGCTTCTGGAACGGAATTTGGAACTCGGAGAGCGGATGCCGGATGACGCCTGAGGGATGTTTTTCGGTTTGTCGGCCACCCGCCTGTCATTGGCTGCTCGCAGGTAGATTATAGATGCTTGTTCTCGCGGATGCTGAAAAACGCCGCAGGGCCCTTGTTCCGGCGGGCAGCTTTCACCTGACTGCCCCGGCCGGTTCGGGTAAGACCTTTCTGCTGGTCGCCCGGTTTCTTCGCCTTCTGGGACTTGTAGACCACCCTCGGCAGATCCTGGCGCTTACCTTCACCAACAAGGCGGCAGCCGAGATGCGTGAAAGAGTAAGGGGCTGTCTTGCCAGGGCAAAGAAAGGCGCGGAGGCCGAAAACCCGGCGGAGGCCGAACTGCTCGATTACGCCTCGAAAGCGCTCGCAGCACACAGCAAGCTCGAAGAGCTGCTCCTTGCCGGGGAAATTCTCCGCATCAGTACTTTTCACTCCTTCTGCTACGCAGTTGCATCACAGGCGCCGTTCGAAGCTGGAATCCCCCCCGGCTCCAGTCTCACCGACGAAAACGAACAGGAGTTTTTCCTCCACGAAACCGTTAATGAAGCCCTCGAGCAAATCGCCTCCCGCAAGGAAGGTGATGCGGCCCGGCGCGCCCTCATTAATCGCCTTCTTTATTTGAATAATTCCTGGTGGTCCCTGGCAAACGAAATGAAGGACCTTGTAAGAAGAAGAGAAGGGTTGGCTGACATGGTGCAGGTCCTTAGCCGCGACCGGGCGTCGGGTTATCTTGCGGTCAGGGTCCGTGAACTGGTTGAAACGGAACTAAATGCACTCAAAGCCGGGTTCGAGGCTTGTGATCTTGGGCGCCAATGGGCAGGATTCCTGGAGCAGACCGGGAGCGCCGGCGCACAGGCCGTGCGCGCTCTTCCCACCGGCATTCCGGGGGCTCAGTGGGAGGCTCTTGCGCAGTGGATTTGCATGGCGAACATTTTCCTCACTAAAGAAGGTGACATTCGGAGACAACTTGGACCAAAAACCGGGTTCTACAATGGATTTGCCAAGACCGTGTGGGGCGTCGCTATTCTGAATATCCCTACCGAAACCGCTCACAAACTGCATCGGGTCCGTCAGCTTCCCATCCACGACGCGCCGGTGACGGACCCCGATACGCTCTGGGACTTGGTTGTTCTGCTGCATTCCGTCTTAGAAATTTATGATGCCCGGCGGCGCGCCGAAAAGGTGCTCGATTATTCCGCCCTCGAGCTGGCTGCCCTACGCCTTTTTGACTCTGCCGACCCTTCCGACCTTCAGTTGATACTTGACCAGCAGATTCGGCACATACTGGTTGACGAGTTCCAGGATACAAGCCGGAAGCAGTGGGAGCTTTTGCAAAAGCTGTGCGCCGGATGGTCGGATGGAACCGGGCGAACCCTGTTTCTGGTTGGCGACCCGAAGCAGTCCATTTACGGTTTCCGCAAAGCGGAAGTGAAGCTGTTTCTGGATGCCAGGCTGGGGCTGCCTATCGAGGGCGGAGCAACTATCAGCCTCGAGCCTCTTGTGCTCGATACAAACTTCCGCTCGCAGCCCCATCTCATCGATTGGTGCAACCGGGTCTTCGAAAACACAGTTATGGCTGAGCACAAACCCGAGTTCGACGAAGTCCCTTTCAGCCCGGCAAAACCCTCACCGACTTCGCCGATTCGCCCGGACCCAGCCCCGGTCGAGCTTGCCTTGTTCATGGAGTGGCCTGACCGCCAGAGCGCAAGGGTGAGAGAAGCTCAATGGCTGGCCGCAAGAATCGTCCAACATCTCGGAGAAAACGGCCGCGATTCACAAACAGCGATCCTTCTTTTCTCGCGCACCCATCTGCCGGTGTACCTGGAAGCGCTCCAGCAAAAAAGGGTCCCGGTTCAGGTTAAGGAGGGATTAAAGCTTCTGGAGAGGCCCGAGGTGTTCTACCTGTGGCAGCTTTGCCGGGGAATAGTTCTGCCTCACGACAACCTTGCCTGGGCGGCCCAGCTTCGCAGCCCCTGGTTTTGCCTTGATTTTGACCGAATCCATGCCATATCGCGCGAGCAACCCCTTCTCTGGGTAGAGAAAATCCACGCGTTTTCGGAACACGACGAGCAAGTCAACGCATTCAGGCAAGCCCTCGCCGGCGCCTGGCAGCACGTCGGGCACGAACCGCTGGCCGATGTCGTCGAATCCGCATGGCTCGAACTGCAAGGGGCGCACATGGTGGTTTCGAAGTGGGGGAGCCGGGGTCTAAACTGCTGCCGCCGTTTTCTCCAGATGCTCAGGGAGGCTGAACAGGGCGAACCGGTCAGCACGCTTGCGCGGCTCGAACGACTGTTGCAGAAGGCCTACGAACCGGTGGATCCGGACACCGCCTGCTCAAACATTGTCCTTTCAACCGTTCATGGCGCCAAAGGGCTGGAATTCGACGCGGTTTTCATCCCTTTTATGGACTGGAACCCGGAGGGGGGAAGAAAAGACCAGCCGCCCCCATACATGCTCGAGCGGGCGCCCAATTCCGGAGATTACCTTCTAGCCTCAAGACCCGACCGTCTGACGGGCGAAAAGGACCCGCTCTATGCCTGGCTGAGCAAACTGCGCTCCAAACGGCAGTTGGGTGAGGCCAGGAGGCTTTTCTATGTTGCGGTTACGCGCGCGCGGCACCAACTAGTTATGAGCGGTCTGGCAAAAAAGAAGGGAAGCTCTTTTTCAACATCTGCGCAAAATCCCCTGGGCTGGCTCAGCAAACATTATGAGATCGATGAGCTTTGCGGAATAGACCGTATCACATGTCCTCAACAAGCCGAATGCGCCGGCACAGATCAATGGAAAAGGTCCGCCCGCGGTGCGGATGGTTTTTTTGTTCAGCTCGAACCCGATTTGCGGCGCCTGCGAGGCGCACCCTATCGAGAGCACGCCTGCCTGAATTCGCGCCGGCTCAATTCGAACGTGAAAAACCGGTTTTCACTGTTATCTCACCCTCCGAGCTGAGGGCCTTCGGGCGGGACCGCCTCTCGGAAGGGGGAGATCCTGGGTGCGGCCCCTCCTCCCCTGCGGCCGCCGCTGAAGGTTTGAGTGGCCAAGCCGGCTGCGGCCCTGCCGACTGCCCGCCCAACGTGTGGGGAACGCTCGTTCACCGGCTCCTTGCTTATTTCGGCAAAAAAGGCGCCCTCCCTTCGGCTAAGAGCGTAAGCGCAACTCTCAGCCGCATTGGAATTGAGAGTTCCAAGTCCCTGGAAATCGCCCGGAACGCTCTTTCGGAAGTCAAATCATGCCTGGATGATCCCTGGCTCCAGGCTTTTTACGGCATTCCGCCTGAGCGCCGTAGAATCGAATGGCCTGCGGAGTGCGCCCACAAGCGCGACACACTCTATTCTGGGGTGATTGATCTTGCCGCCCTGATCGAAGGGAAATGGAACCTGGTCGATTTTAAAACGTCGAAGCCCCTGGAAGGCGAGTGCATCGGAGATTTTCTGCGAAGAGAAACTCGAGGCCTACCGGCCTCAAATTCTTGGATATTGCGAAATCTGGGCAAAGCTTACCGGAACAGATCCAGCCCGCATAGACGCTTTCATTTTCTGGACGGCGCTGCGGGAAAACAGACGGATTTTGCAGGAAACTGGATATTAGATATTCGATCTCGGATCAAAAGGGCCTCATTTAGCACCCGATATCCCGCTTTCTTATGCGGGTCTGCCCACGCTAAAGGACGCTAAGCACTGCAAGCAGATGTGCGGCCTCGCTCAAAGGCGCGTTCAGGTTGGCCCTGTGGTTGGCAAAAAATCCACTGAAACCGGAGTCCAAAACTATCCAGGGGTCTATCTTCTCGGCGATAAGCAGCTCGTGGAGCACCTCATCCATTATGTCAGCCGCATGCATGGTGGCCAACTGGTTCTTGAATCCAACCCGGCAGACTTTCAGGATTTCATAATACACATGGGCCACACCCCTGGCATAATAGAAGTAATCGTTCGACTTGCACCATCCAACCGGCATGACCAGCGTTCTGTTCACATTTCCGATCTGGTCCTTGTAAGTCGAAAGCAGCGCTACCAATGTGTCTCGGCGGTAGTAGAAACTCCGTTGGCTCTTTTCAAGTTTGGTTTTAAATCTTTTCAGGTGTTCAATCGCCTGGCTATATGAACTTTCAGCGGATGGGAACCACCATGAAGTGGCGCTGTATCATGAACTCATTGAGCGCCTGCTCCAGGTCCGGATCGTATGTATCGGCCTCGCCCAGCCTTGTAAGGCTGTCTTTGAGTCGAAGCGTGGTAAACCGGACAGCTTCGAGTACCCCGAGCTGGTAGTTATTTACATTATTGGTCAGTCGGCAGATCATGATGCCGTTAGGCCTCCAGCCCAGCATTCTGCCGTTAAGCTCGTAATCCATCAATTCTATTAAGGTATCGACAAAAGTTACACCGGGAATCGAGGAAATCTCGGGAAGGTCAACGTGATCTTCCCTATGCGCTGCCGCCCCATGCTCCGGCGCGACTGGCGCCGCCGCTCCCGGTGCGTGCGCTTTGGGCAGCCCCACCTCCGCAGGTGGCTGTAGCGGCCCGGCCGGCAGGTGCCCCTTTTCGGGAACGGGGGCTTTTTCCTGGGCCGCAGGCTGCTCGTCCTGATGCACCTGCTCAGAAGATGCTGTCTCTGCAAGTCCCAGTGTGGGTTTTTGGAGCGCTAACCCTGCTGTTGACACCCCGAAGATCAGCAGCAAGGCGATCGCAAGCAAGGAAAAGATAACAGGAGGCCGCTTTAGAGCGCATATACAAGAGCGTCGGGTCCTTTCGTAGACAACTCCCATCGGGCAGCCTCCCTTATTCATTCGGGTCAACCATGTCTCAGAATTCCATATACGTAGCGCAAGCATCGGCTGATTCCCACGCGGATACACTGAGCAGGCGCCTGGTCCCGGTATTCAGCTTTGCAGAGAGCTTTTCAAATAGAAAACGGGCAACGTTTTCGGAAGAAGGATTGTTTTGAGAAAAGAAGGGCAGTTCGTTCAGATATTTATGATCCACTTCTTCCAAGGCCTGTCTGGTCGCCGCTTTCACTTCCCCGAAATCAACAAGTATGCCGTTGCTCTCCAGAGATTCCCCACGCAGAACTACTTCAACCTTCCAGTTATGCCCGTGGAGATTTTCACACTTCCCGCGAAAATCCTTCAGATTATGCGCCGCAGCAAAACTGCTGATCACTTTTACCTCAAAGAGTCTTTGGTTCAAAATCCGATCTCCTTCGCCGCTCCCGGCCATCCCGGACCAATGGATTCACCGACTAGGGAGCGATGCCGCCGGACGAGTTAAATTGCCCAAAAAGCTCTTCTCATCAATGACTTAAATACATTAACCTGAAGGATTGATTTTTGTCAAATTCAATCGGGGAACCTTGCAGGGGCCCCGGCATCCACAAGCCATATGCCGTGCTCGAGGCTCGTGCAGTGATGGGGCAAACAGACACGAGGACCTCTTCATCTCTGGACGTAACACCATAAATGATGGGAATCCTATTGACTCAATTGCCAATTTCATTTACGTATTACAGGTTGTAGGGCGGTGTAGCTCAGGTGGTAGAGCATACGGCTCATATCCGTAGCGTCCGGGGTTCGAAACCCTGCACCGCCAAACTCTTGACACGCCAGGGAGATAGCTCCCTGGTCGCCAGACATGTTGACCCCACACTCACACTTTAGGTAACGTCTGTGGGGTCAACACCACCGCTTAACGGACCTCGCAAATTTGTTCGCGCAGTAATATAACCTTTTCAAGGTCAAATCGTTTTGTGTACATCCATACCGCTATCATCGCAATTGGGTATCAGGCAGAGAATCTTGTTAAAAAAACAAGTAACCGCAGGATAGTAGTACCTAAGAGCACGAAGACGAAACTGCCTGCTTTAATGTCAGGCGACTGTGGGGCGTCACCGGCGCTTTGTCCCCGGATCAATGTCCGGGACAGTCGTGCAGAACTTTCGTGCTTCGCGGAGCGTGAAAATCGTGGTGCATAGAATTGGGAGTGGCCGATATACCGCTTAAAGACCACTCCCTCATAATCTGCGCCGGTAATTAAAAATCCGAGACTTCCGCATCATCAAAAGGAATGACCTGCTCCGGACCCGAATTGCGTTTACTGACAAGGACCGGGCCCTTGCCATTGCCAGCCTTGAGATGGCCACTTGCTTTCTTTCCGTATGCTGCAATCATCTTGGGCACTTTTGCACCCTTCTTCGATGCGGGCTTTTTCCGTAATGCTGTGGCGCCTCCGATGGTTGAACGGCCGTTGGCGCCTCCGACCAGGGTTGCCAGTTCGACCACAAAAATCTTCATCTGTTCCGCCTGGGCACTCATTTCCTCAGAGGCGGAGGCAGATTCCTCGGCACTCGCGGAATTGCGCTGAACCACATTCTCCATTTCACTGACCGCTTTGGAGATTTGCCCAATCCCCTGGGCCTGTTCACCGGATGCCGCCGAGATCTCACCTATTAATTCTCCCATCTTGGCGGCGCTGATTTGCACCTCGGAGAATTCGGTGTTGGTCTTTTGGACAACTTCAGAGCCTTCCTTTATTTTCTTAACCGTCCCTTCAATCAGATTGGCGGTATTTTTTGCCGCTTCGGCAGCTCTCATAGCCAAATTTCTCACCTCATCCGCAACAACCGCAAATCCCGCTCCGGCCTCACCGGCCCTTGCTGCTTCAACTGCGGCATTCAGTGCCAGCAGGTTCGTCTGAAAAGCGATTTCGTCAATGGTCTTGATGATCTTTGAGGTCTCTTCACTGGCTTTCGAAATCTCCTCCATTGAAGTGGTAAGGTGTGCCATTGAACCGTTGGCTTGCTCAACAACCTGCCTGGTTTTGTTCATCAGATTATTGGCCTGATTAGCGTTTTCGGCATTCTGCTTTGTCATGGAGGCCATCTCTTCCAAAGAGGAGGAGGTTTCCTCGATAGATGCGGCTTGCTCGGATGCTCCTTCGGCAAGTTCCTGGCTGGCGGATGCAACCTGGGCAGAACCGGAAGCCACCTGATCGGCGCCTTCTGTCAAGCCCTCAACGACACGGCCAATGGGTCCGGTAATGCTTCGAGTGATGAAAAAGGCCATCAGTATCCCTAGTACGAATGCTGCGGTCCCCAGGAAGAGCAACAGTGTTTTGCCGCCCGAAGCTGCCTCGGCGGATTCTTTCCCTGCCTTAAGGGCCAGTTCCTCTTGATGATCTGAGAAAGATTGCAGTAGTTGCAGCATCTTGTTTTGAGGCGCGAGAACTTCATTAATAATACTATCGGCCGCCTCTTGACGTTTATTAGCAGCGCCCAGGGCAGCGGCTTTATCCGACAGTTGCACCACAGTGGCCAGATTTTCCTTTATCCCTGCAAACAATTCCTTACCTTTGTCCGTGGTCAGTGTTTTTTCAAGTTTGTTGAGGGTATCCATCAACTCGGTCTTAGCCTTGTCGAAATTCCCTTTCTGTTTCTGCTTGACACCCTCATCGGACGTGAGGGCAATGTTTCGTACCGACCGGGCAATGACATCATAGTCTTTCATGATATCATAAAGCATTTTCATATGAGGCATTCGCACCTCAACAATCACGTTTATATTGTCATTCAGCACGACCATACGGCTTGCGCCAATAAATGTCACTATGGCCACCAGCACAATCGTCAATCCGAAACCCAAAAAAAGTTTTGTCCTCAATTTCAGTTCAGTCAACAACATGGCTTTCCTTCCTTCAAGGATGTAGTCTGTGTTCAGAGTGGTCCCGAACTCCGGGGTCTATTCAATGTCCGATCCCTTGATGTTTAGGAGCTCCGAAACCGAATCCACAACGATTCCTATATGCAGCTTACCTGTGTCAGAATCGGTCTCGACCACCACGATGCAGGCGCGACCAAAGAATCCGAACAGAAACCTCGCGGGGCGTGGGATTCGCCCCGGTGTTTCCGGATGCACACTTTTTATGTATCGGCTAATTACGGGTAATTCTTGAGGATAAAAATACTTTTCAGATCTTTAAGTTGCGCCCCCGGGTTTTTTTCACCGGGTGCATAGAGCATCCCCAAACTTTTTAGCGGCGCAAACTGTTCCAAGCTATCCGTAAGCAAATTGTGTGCCGTCCGGTTGAGAGTTCACCATGCTCTTCGTGGTCAGATAGTTTTTGGTTTCAGGAGCCTGGTCAGCACCCTGTCCAGCGTATCCGTAAAACGCTGTCTGTCTTTGTGAGCGAATTGTTTGGGGCCGGGCGTAATGCCCCCAGCCTCGCGGAGGTCCTGCATGAAGTTGCGGATTGAAAGCCTCTCCCCGATATTTTCATCCGTGAAGAGTTCCCCTCTGGTGCTTATGACTATTACACCTTTTGGTACGAGGACGGAAGCCAGCGGGATATCCTGTGTGACCGCAACGTCCCCCGCCTGCGCGTTTTGGGCTATATACACGTCGACAGCTTCAGGGTCCGCCCCGATCCTGCGGCTCGAAACGTAGCTGGATTCAGGGAGGCTGATGTATTTATTAGCGACAAAAACGGCAGGAATTTTGAGCCGCCTTGCCGCACGGATAATCTGCTCCTTGATTGTTCCAGGGCATGCATCGGCATCCACCCAGAGAGTCATCACATCTCCATCGATCTTGCGGCGCCTGCATTAAGATGCAGGCTTTCTCAGAGAAAATCAGATAAAATAGTAAATTTGGTCCCATATTCATATGCATATTAACAGAAGAGCCGATTGGTTGACTATTGCCGGTTAGTCGGGCAATATTATTGGTTTTTGACTGGTCTGAATTTTCTCCGCGCTCCATTCGCGCTCTGCGGCTAAGGAAGGTAACTATAATGCAGAAACGTCACGACATCCGTAATCTTGCCATTATCGCCCACGTAGATCATGGCAAAACGACCCTAGTTGATGCCATGCTGTGGCAGAGCGGTATTTTCCGGGATAACGAGCAGGTCGCCGAGCGGGTGATGGACAGTCTCGATCTGGAGCGGGAAAAGGGCATCACCATCATGGCGAAAAATACGGCCATCATATACAAAGGGGTAAAGATCAACATAGTCGATACTCCGGGCCATGCTGACTTTGGCGGCGAGGTCGAACGCACCCTTAACATGGTCGAAGGAGTCCTGCTGCTGGTTGACGCCACTGAAGGACCGCTGCCTCAGACGCGGTTCGTCCTCGGAAAGGCCCTGGCGCTGGGGTTGCCTCCAATTCTGGTCATAAATAAAATCGACCGGCCGGATCGGCGAATAAGTGAGGTTCTCGATGAAACCTACGACCTTTTCATAGACCTGGACGCAACTGAAGATCAGCTCAACTTTCCCGTGGTTTACACCAACGCCAAGGCGGGAGTCGCTCTAACAGATCCCGAAGGCCGGGGACACGATCTGGTCCCGCTGTTGGATACGATCCTTTCATCCATTCCCGCACCGTCATACGACCCTCAAGCTCCACTCCAGTTTCTGGTCACAACTCTCAATCACAGCGATTATGTCGGAAGGGTCGCGATCGGCAAAATCGTCAACGGCACATTGCAACACGGCAGGGAGGTCATGCTCATCAAGGCCGACGGTGCGTCCCGAAAGGCTTCTCTGAGTGCGGTCTATACCTATGAAGGGCTAGACCGGGTGGACAGGCAAACTGCCGAAGCAGGCGATATAGCGGGGGTCGCCGGACTGGACGACATATTCATAGGGGATACACTGGGCGACCCAGCGGACCCGCGTCCTCTGCCCGTTATAACCATTGAGGAGCCGACCATATCGATGGTCTTCTCCGTCAACTCCTCTCCTCTGGCAGGAAAAGACGGCAGGTATCTGACCTCCCGTCACATTAAAGAACGCCTCGATAAGGAACTGCTCTACAACGTGAGCCTCCGGGTCGAGCAGGCGGAAAATCGTGAAGCATACCGGGTGAGCGCCCGTGGAGAACTGCAACTGGCCATTCTTGTGGAGACTATGCGCAGGGAAGGCTTTGAGCTTTCCATTTCGAGGCCCAAAGCCATAACCAAAGAAATTGACGGACAGCTCTGCGAACCCATGGAACTTGCTACGATAGACATTCCGGAGGGCTTCATCGGGATTGTCACCGAGATGCTTAACGCCAGACGCGGACGGATGACCCGGATGATCAACAACGGGTTTGGCCGTGTTCGTCTTGAATTCGACATTTCATCCCGTGGGCTGATCGGCTTTCGCGGCCAGTTGTTGACCGAAACCCGCGGCGCGGGGATCCTGAACACGCTTTTGTCAGGCTACCGGCCACACGCGGGAGATATCCCCGGCCGCCCTAATGGAGTTCTGGTTTCCGACCGTGAGGGAAAGTCAGTCACCTTTGCCATTCATCATCTACAGCCGCGCGGCACAATTTTCGTGAACGCGGGAGAGCCGGTGTATGCCGGGATGATCGTGGGGGAGAATTCGCGTTCGGCAGATATCTGGGTAAATATCACGAAGGAAAAAAAGCTGACTAATATCAGGGCCGCCGGGTCCGATGAGGCCCTGAGGCTCATCCCGCCGCGCCAGTTCAGTCTGGAGCAGGCTATGGAGTACATCACCGACGACGAACTGGTCGAGGTAACCCCCTCTACGATCCGCCTCCGCAAGATGAAAAACAGGCAGCATTAAATCCTTCAACGCTCTGACCGGCAAGTACTTTCAGGATACCGGGGGCGCAGTTATGAGGCTAAAAAACTCCCTCCGCAGGGGAGGGAGTATAAACGGACGAGGAAGGCTGACGGCGTCTTGAACGGAAAAAATCAGGGGATGGGGACTCGAATCCGTTCCGGCCGGGATCGGCGGCTTTTCCGCTCAGATGTTTCCCAAATGCTGGTCGCGGTATTCCTTTATTGTTGCTTCGTCAACGAGTTCCCTGAACTTGGCGACACAGAACTCGTCCAGGCAAGCCTTCGGCCAGAGCAGCGGCACCACCTCGGTGATGAATTTTTTCTGATCTGCTTCGCTCAGGCCCAGAATCGCCGATTTAATTTCGCCCAAAGTCATTGTGAATCCTCCTTCGCAAATGAATTCCAGTTAACTCCCCAAAAATTTTAACACCACCCTGGATAATTTATTAAGTTAATCACCAACGAATGCTGAAGCTGCATTTTGCACCCGGATTTAACCCGAAAGACCTTTTGGAACACCCGGAAGGCCCATTAAATTATCCCAAACCCTATCAAACACGCAGGTGGTACGCCAAAAAATTGGTGATATCCTAACCCGGATATTTCATGAACTCTCTCGAACGCATTTCCGAGGTGGTTTGGAAGAACCGCCTTTTATGCGTGGAACATTTTTGTGACATTTCTTCTGTCTGGTTCTATTTTTCAGCTCCGCGTCAACACTTTTCACTCCATCCGAACTGCCCATTTCCTCACAATGAGTGCGCATGGGCGCACCTATCCCACTGACCTACTTGTAAGATATTGATTTTGTTATTGTTATTTGCGAGATCGGCCCCTCCTATCCAGCACACAGCCTGGCATGAACGGCAAGAAACAAAGACTTCCAGGGATATGCACTGGAGAGATGAAAACGTATGCGCCGGGTATTTTGAACAATCACGGCCCCGATCTTAAGCAGACGAAGACGGATTGTGTCACATTGGGCTTCCTGCAATTCGGTTCCCGAAAGCCCCAGGCGCCGGATAGCCTCTACCAGTGTGTACGCCATCGAAGACAGAAGAAGCCTGAACTGATTGGCCCACCAGTCATGGCAACTCGTCCGGTCAGCAAACATATACAGTTGCTGTTCTTTGATCCGATTTTCCATCTCGCCGCGCGCGCAGTAGAGGGCATCGTATAACCAGCCGGGATCATCCGTTATATTGGTGACTACAAAGCGCGGATTACTGCCCTTGGAGCCGTGTTCGGCCTTGATGATTACCGCGCGCTCGCGCTTCCATGTCGCAGCCCCATACTGGAATTCCCCAAAGAGCCGCTGCTTGCCGCCGTCTTTTTTAAATCTTGCGGCTGCTTCCCGAATCAGGCTGTCGCCCAATGTCAGAAGCCGGGAATTTTTCGCCAATCCTACCATGAAAAAAACTTTATCCTGCCGTTCACACCAGGACAAAATCTTGTCCCGGCAAAAACCGCTGTCCCCGCGAAAGATTATCTTCACATCCGGCCATTGCCTGCGAAGCCGCCGAACCAAAAGAGACAGGATGGCCAGTGTATGCTTGGAGGCATCAATGTTGCTCGGCCGAAGGTAGGAAACCAGCACATGGTCTCCACAAAAAACATAGAGAGGAAGAAAACAGTAGTGACCATAATAGCCATGAAAAAAGCGTCCAATCTGCTCACCATGAACGGGGTCATCCGTGGCGTCAAAATCGAGGATCAGTTCCTCGGGTGCTTCCCCGTGGGATCGAATGAAGGTCTCGATCAGCTCTGCGTTTATGGCCCATGCGGTCTCGCGGTTCTGACTGTTTTCAAAGCGGCATAAAGTCGACTTGCTGGCCAGTTCGACATCACGTCCGACCCCGGTCTGAATGGCAAGGTCTTTTCTCAAGCTGTCGTGGTCGTTGAGGTCCTCATATCCCAATGCAATGGCGTATACCCGCTGTCGGAGCAAATCGCGCAAAGTATGGTCACAACTGGCTTTCCTTCGAGAGTCCTTGAGGCTTTGAGCAACCCTTCCGGTCAAACCGGTGAGTCTGTCGGCCTGCCTCAACAACAAGACGCCGCCATCACTGGACACATTTCCACCACTAAATTCAGCTTCGACTCTGCGCTGTTTACACCCTGGAAATTGGATTGCCTCTGTTGTACAATCTGTCATGGCAAAATCTCCTCTATATTTCGAATTAAGCCATCGAAATACTAACAAAAAAAGGATGATTTTGCCATTTCTTTATGAAATATCCGGGCTAAGCAATCGTTAACTATGGTTTCGACATATGTCGAGGAGGGTGTTCACATTACGTTGCTGCAACGGGCTCCATCTTTAATATGGCAGTATTTATATATTCGCTTTTTTGAGGCCTTCCAGCGGATTCGTAATGACAGGATCCGTTCACAACCCGACGATTTCACCGAACTCTCACCCCTCGCTGATCATTTCAAACAGTGTGACTTCTATCGGCTTTGCCAGAAGACTACCGGCTTTCTGTTTGTACGCCTTCAGGTGCGGCGTTTCACGATGCTTCTCCAAGTCTTCCATGCTCTTCCAGTTCTCGTAAAACATAAACCGTGACTTATCATCGGCCGCTTGGTGGACGTCGTAGTTTATGCAACCAGGTTCCAACCGTGTAGGGTTGACCAGGGCCAAGAGTTCCTGCCTGACGGTTTCCTCCATCCCCTCCTTCGCCTTCACCAGCGCCAGCACCGTGATCCGTTTGTTCTTCATTGATTCCTCCTTATCGTGGAAATGTCAGAACATCGCCATATCATCCCTTATCGATCAAATCATCCTCTTGCTTTGCTCTGCTTCTCTGCGCGAAATCCCGTCTTCACGCGGACATGGCCCTTGCCCTGCGCTGCAGGAGTTCCCAGTCCTGGTTCACCATCTGCTGAATCTGGTCCAGATCGCTTTCGGCGAGGTGCTTGAAACGGCCCTGAAGGTGGAAGTATTCTTTTACGAGGTATCCCTTTGGGTTGAGATTTATGGTGTAGCGCACCCCCCCCTCGACTTCGTAGAGAGGAAAGATGTTTGTCTGAACTGCCATTCGGGCGATCTTTATCGACATCTCGGATGCCATCCGCCAACCGGTCGGGCAACTCGAAAAGATATGAATGAATCTAGAGCCCTTTATCGTCCTGGCTTTCTTGACCTTTGCTACCAGGTCCTCGGGATACGCGATGCTGGCTGTGGCGGCATAGGGGATGCGATGGGCGACCAGGGCTTCAACGATGTTTTTCTTGCGCATCTTCTTCCATTGCCGGCTGGGAGTGGTGGTGGTCCAGGCCCCGTAGGGGGTTGACGAGCTGCGCTGAACCCCGGTATTCATGTAGGCTTCGTTGTCGTAGCAGACGTAGAGGAAATCTTCGTTGCGCTCGACCGCGCCGGAAAGCGCCTGAAAGCCGATGTCGAAGGTCCCCCCGTCGCCCGCCCAGGTAATGACCGTTGTCTCGGTATCGCCTTTTACGTCCAATGCCGCTCTCACCCCGCTGGCCACCGCGCCCCCGGTTTCAAAAGCTGTGTGGATGACCGGAATTTGCAGTGAGGACTGGGGATAGGAACCCGCCATAATGGACCAGCAGCAGGCAGGGATCACCATGACGGTCTTTTCTTCCAGGGCCTTCAGGACAAACCGCATGGCAATGGCCGCTCCACAGCCGGGGCAGCCGACATGTCCGGAATACATGTACTCGCGGTCTAAGACATCAAGCTCCATCGCACACCTCGTGAAGTCCCATCCAAACAGCCTCACCTCGCGGAGCCTCCAGATTGTCCCTGGCGCAGCAGTAGATTTCCCTGATGACGTCCTGCGTAACGTCCCGGCCGCCCAGACCCGCAACGAAGCCGAAAACCACCGGCCGCTGAGGCAACCCGTAGAGGGCGGCCCTAAGTTCCTGCGCAAATATTCCGCTTGCTCCAAAAGAAAAATTGCGGTCGATTACCGCGACCTTGCGCACGGGCCCGAGGACCTCGCGCACCAGGGCAACCGGGAAGGGCCGGAAGAGCTTTATTTTGAGGAGCCCAACTTTTTGTCCCTCCACGCGAAGCTCTTCTACAACCTGACGCGCCGTGCCGGTGATCGTGCCCGAGGTTGCCAGCACGATATCGGCGTCCTCGCAGCAAACGGCTTCAACAGCTCCGTACCGGCGGGCGAAACGCTGACCGAACTGCGCATCAAACTCTTCGAACCGGCCGAGCGCTTCGTCCATGGCCTGTTGAATGCTCCAGCGCATCTCCATGTAGACGTTTGGCGGGGCCATCTGGCTGAGGGCGCACGGAGCCGCCGTGCTCAACGCGATCCTTGGCCGAAACGGGGGCAGAAAAGCATCCACGGCTTCCTGGTCCGGGACGTCCACCGGCTCGGAGGTGTGTGAGAGCAGGAAAGCATCCAAGACCACCATGACGGGCAGGTTGACCGATTCGGCGAGCCGGAAAGCCAGCAGCGTGGTATCGAGGGTCTCTTGGACGGTTTCACAGTAGAGCTGAATCCAGCCCGTGTCCCGCTGGGAGAGGCTGTCGGTCTGGTCGCACCAGATGTTCCACCCCGGCGCCAGCGCACGGTTAACATCCGCCATTACTATAGGGAGCCTTGCCCCCGAAGCCCAGTGCAGCAGTTCGTGCATAAGGGCCAAGCCCTGCGACGAGGTGGCCGTGAAGGTGCGGACCCCCATGCTCGATGCGCCGATAAGGGCCGCCAGGGCGGAATGCTCGCTCTCCACGCGCAAAAAACGCGCGTCCATGGCGCCATCAGCGCAAAAGTCGGCAATCCGTTCCACGATATGCGTCTGAGGAGTGATTGGGTACGCGGAGACAACCTGGACTCCGGCCAGCCTCACCGCTTCGGCAACCGCATGGCTCCCTTCGAGGACCTTCCTCATAAACTTCTCCCTCCTCTCAAGAGGGACTACAAGACACGGAGACGCGGGGATAAAACCCTCACCCTCTTTGCCACCTCAGCGCCTCAGTCTTCTCTTCGCACTCTGCCCTTCGGCAGACTCAGAACAAGCTTTCTCTGCGGTCAATCTGAGTCGTGAAAGCTTGCCTCCTCTTCGAGCGTCATGGCGTTTCGCGGGCACTCCACTACGCATATCCCGCATCCCTTGCAGTAATCGTAGTCGATGTAGCGCCCCTGAGGCGGCGGGTCCGCAGCAGGGATTGCCGCTGCCTTTGGCGGCGGCTGGCCGAGATCGCGGACTACTGCGAGGTCCGGGCAGAAGAGGCGGCAATTGTCGCACTGGTTGCAGATCCCGCAGTTAAAGCAGCGCTCGGCTTCGCGCATTGCGATACTGGCGGAAATTTTCAGGTCAATTTCAGCAAAAGAGCGCACACGCTCGGCCTTGAGAAGGCGCGGCTGGGTGAGCCTGGGTGAAAACTGGAAATAATCGGTGTTGATATCGCCGTAGCGCACGAGCCTTGGAGAGCGCCGGGAGCGGGGGCCGTTCATATGGGCTTCAAATGAAAGGGAGCGGCCGGGGCCGACCGCGCAGCGTTTCAGCCCGGGCCGGACGGCGCCGGATCCTTCGCGCAGCAGCAGATCGAGGGCCATTGCCGCCTCTTTTCCAGATGCTACCGCGTGAGCCACACTCCCGGGAGCGCATACGAGATCTCCCACAAAGGCGAGGTGGGCGGCCTGTCGAGATTTTGGCTGCGGCCCTGCCGCCAACGGGACAAGCACGCTGTAGTTGAGGCGCATTACCCCTTCGCCGGCCTCGGGAGGAAGCTTCCACTGCTCGGCGGCATCGCCCCGCTCGCCGCCGAAGGTTTGTATGATCTCGACACTCCGCGAGCTGGGTCCCGGTTTCCAAGCCCCGCCCGCCATAAAAATCCGGCTGACCCGGAGAGTGGCCGGGGCGGCCGGACCGCCTGCCGGGATGGGCGCTGCGTTTGGCTGCGCCTGCAAAGTCTTCGGCTGAGCAGCGGGGGCCGGATCTTCCCGAAGCGTGATAAGAAACTCCCCGCCCTGAGCCTCGATACTCTCAGGGGTCATGCGGTCCAAGACCTCCACGCCCTCCTCCAGGGCCATTGCAATCCCCTGTCTGGATGCGGGCATGTCCTCGCGCCCTGGAGTACAGACGAACAGGGCCTTTGCGCCAAGGCGAACCACGCAGCGGGCCACCTCGATCGCGGCATACCCGCCACCTATCACCGCAACGGGTCCTTCGAGGGCAGGGGCATTGCCCGCCGCGACCTTCCGGAGCAGCTCAAGCCCGTCTTCTATGCCGGGCAGGTCCTCGCCGGGCGCCGTCAGGGCGGCAGGCCCGCCAGCCAGAATCTCGACGGCCCGCCCACCCACCCGCAAGACTGGCCCTGGTTCCCAAGCCCCGCATGCTACGAAAACCGCGTCGTAGGTACTTGCGGTCTGCGCGAAAAATTCCTCCCCCACGGTGCTCCCGCAGTGGATATGCACGCCCGGCTCTACTATCCGGGCGATCTCCTCTCTCAAAACGCCCTGGGGCAAGCGATAGGATGGGACCCCCCAGCGCAGGACCCCGCCGGGCTCGGGTCCGGTCTCGTAGACATCGCAGCCGTAGCCCATCAAGGTCAGAAACCAGGCGGCCGCAAGACCGCTCGGCCCCGCCCCCGCCACAGCGATTCGTTCCTTCTTGTGTGGGAGCCGGTCGAGATGGGATTTAAGCTCGTAGCGGGAAGCCGTATCGGCAAGGAAACGCTCGATTGTGTGGACGGCAACGGCTTCATCGAACCGCCCGCGATTGCAGGCCGCCTCGCAGGAATGCCGGCAAATCCGGCCGCATACCCCCGGAAAGGGGTTTTCGATGAGCACCGTTTCCCATGCCTCTTTGAAAAGCCCCTGTGAGGCCAGCATCTGAATTCGGCCGATGTCCTCGCCTGCCGGACACGCTACCGCGCAGGGCGCGGTCTTTTCGTCGTAGCGGGGCCGCAGAAAACGCCAGGCCCCTGTCTTATTCGCTTCCGTCGTAAGATGTGACCTTGCAATGAACAAAGGGACTTCTTTCAGATTATTGCAAGACATTGTCATCCTCGTTCCGCAACGGCGGGCGGCGGTTCCGGTTCCCAGGCTCCGAGCAACTCCACCGCGTCATAGGCATCTTTTGCGGCCAGGATGTTGCGTTCGAAATGCTCCGGGATCTCCTCTTCAATGGCCATTGCGACCGCCTCTATGGGGGGCATTCCCAGCATCTTTGCAAGCGCCCCCATCACCGCCGTATTGACGATCGGGTGGGTGCGCGTGCCGAGTTCATGTTTCAGGGCGATGCGCGTTGCGTCGATCAAGGCAACCCTATACCCGGAAAAGAGGTGCGGCCGGCGGGGTGGCTCCGGCGCGTTGAGCAGGACCCATCCGCCCGGCCGGAGCCCCCGCGTGAGGTCGGCCGCGTTCAAAAGCGTTTGATCCAGTATGACGAGATGGTCCGGCTGATAGACGTTTGTCCTTATGAATATCTGCTTGGAATCGACCCTAAGATACGCTTCCAGCGGGGCCCCGCGCCTCTCGACCCCGAAGAGCGGAAAGCTCTGGACCCAGAAACCGGCATCAAAAAAAGCCTTCGCCAAAAGGATCGTGGCCACTACGGTTCCTTGTCCGCCGCGTCCGTGAAAGCGAATCTCCATCATGGCTTTTTCATCCTAAGATTACACCGCAGAGGCGGAGGTCTTGCCCCCGCATCTTCCGTTCAGCTCTTCCTCCAGACCACCGCCAGCGCTTTGGCGGGCGCTTTGCCCAGGCAGCGGAAGCTGTGGCTAACATCGGATTCAAAATAGATGCTGTCCCCAGGATTGAGTATTTCGACCTGACCGGCGGTGCGAAATTCGAGCATCCCTTCGAGCAGATAGAGAAACTCCTCCCCTTCGTGGCTCGTGAAAACCATCTCGCTCGTATCCCGAACGGGGAATTCGACCATGAAGGGTTCCATCTGCTTTTGGCCTTTGTGGATTTCGAGCGATTCGTAAATGTAGTCTACTTCTCCCACCATGTGATGGGGGCGCCGCGCGATGCGCACCCGTTCGTCACGGCGGGTTACGGCGATCTTGCAGCTGCCGGCCTTGTCCTGAAAGAACCAGGCCACGCTCACGTTCAGCGCGCCTGCGAGCTTCACCAAGGTGGCTATGGGCGGTATGAACTCATGGCCCTCAATCCGCGCCAGCATTTCCCTGTCCAGACCCGTCTTCGCGGCAAGGTCCTGAAGAGTATAGCGGTTTTTCTCGCGAAGCTCCCGTACCTGGGCGCCTATCATCAACGCCGCAACAGCGCTGATTTCTTCCTGGTTCCCCTGCATGGCCTGCTCCCTGGCTGTTGTGTTGTAAAGATTTGCCCCGGCTATGCCTTAAGTCTCCTCTCTTGCAAGCAGTGGCGACCAAGCTCTATTGACCATAAGAGAAGTTTAAATCGGAAGTGTTTGATAGGAAACATAATTTTATACACCACGCCGCATGTTCCGCTGGAGGAGGGGATTTCGGATAATGTGTGGCCTTTGGAGGAAATCGTGATGCCGGCTCAATAGGGGTATCCGCTAACAAGCAGCTTTCGAATAGTAACGCACTCCTCATTTGAAGGCAGTCATCAACTACTGATCGAGGTAGTTTGCATTTAAAAGTCCCAGGGTTCGCTCTCCAATCAAGATTCTTGATCTTCATTGGAAAAGCGCTCCTCCCGGGAACGTCGCGTATAGTGCCGCGTTGTTAAGACCAGAGACAAGAGCGGTTCGCCGGCGTAGAGTTCCTTCTCTCACCTCCGACTTCCGATCATCGTTAACGATTCACCCCGGATCAGGTCCGGTCCTCGGGCGGCGGCGCCGAACAATCTCGACGGCCCGCCCACCCGCGAGGCGTGGCGGTCCCGGCTCCCAATCCCTGCCCGCCACCGAAGCCGGTCTCGACGCTCCGCGAGGCGGGTTCAACCGCCCCTCACCGGTTCTTGGACCACTGCCGGAGATCGTCGGACCAGGCGCAAACGATTCTTTTGCCGAGCCGCCGCCTTCGGTAAAAGATACGGCCCCCCTCCAAGAGCGGACCCCTATACCCCCGTATCGACCGCTCGGATACTCCAAGAAATTGTGCAATCTGCTTCCATCCCACCAGCAGATCGTTTTCAACCATGATCTTTCCTCCTCACCGATTCATCTGTTTACCGTTTTGCCTGCTTTTTTCGGCTAAAGCAGACGTTGCAGACACCTGCAAACCGACCTTATATGGTTTTTCAGCCATATTTTTCGTCTCGTGCAGTACCCTAAAAAAACTGTCTGTGTCAGTGTAATTGTAGACGGCGACCATGCAGCGACCGGGACTACGGGGCCTCAGGCCAAGCTCCTTTGCAAGTTGGGCGACGGCCTCCCCGTTGGTAGTCCCGGTTGCCCTGGCATATAGATCGACAACGTCCAGCTTAAGATTTTAGGCATGGCAAAAAGCCAGCTCCCGGCTTACCTGAAGCGATGATTTTGAATCGTCGTTGAAGGGGCAAAAGCAATATTGACGGATTCACAGATCAAAACCAAATCCCCTAAATCCCTAAATTTCTTTACTCCTCAACTCTTTTCTCAGCGTCCTCTGCGTCTCTGTGGTGAATTTTTTCTTCTGCGTCCCCGGGGTGAATCGCTTCCCCCAGTTTTTGCAAGATTTCCCGCGCCAAAACACCCCTGGGCGTCCTGTTGCTCCCGGCATACCGGCCGACCACTTTTCTTACCGTGTCAGGCTCATATCCCTCCCCGACGGCAAACTGCTTCATGTTGAGTCCCGCCATCCGAAGCCGGCCTATCACTTCATTTTTTGTTGCAAAAATAACCGATACCATTTATAACTCCTTTTGAGCTGTCCCCCTTCAGGACACTCAAGCTAGTGGCCCACTGTGATTCTTGCGAGGTGGATTTTACGGGAGAGGATACTTCAATGTATGAAGTGATGTCAAATCAAAAAACGAAGCGAGTAGAAAAAAAGTCTTCTTACGCGCAAAGAATGAAGTACGTCCGTACATTTGCGGCGAATGAAAGAGGTCTGGAGAAGCTCAGCCAGGCAAAGTTCGCCAAAATACTGCACGTGCACCCGAGCGTAATCGGCCATATCGAGGCGGGCGCCACCCGCATACAGCCCGAGCTGGCCAAGACGATAGAGGAAAAAACCGGGTTCCGCCAGGCATGGCTGCTGACCGGTGAAGCCCCCCAAAGAATCGTGGCCGTGCCTACTTTGGAAACCACGGAAAGCAATTCCTATACGGTTTCTGTCGGATTGGGGCAATTTTCCTTCTCGTTTGTCCAAAAAGTCAAACCCCACCTGAGCAGCGGAACCGGAGAGCTGGCAGATGAAGAAGACTCTGAAGATATCTATTCCTTTCGCAGGGAATGGCTGTATCGAAAAGGGTCCATTCCGGCCATGCGCCTTGCCCAGGTAAGCGGCGACTCCATGCTTCCGACCCTCAAAGACGGCGATTACGTCCTATTTGACACCTCCAAGAACCGTCCGTTCGACGGCAAGATCATGGTAATCGGCATTGAGAATCTTTTGTACATAAAACGGGTGCGGGTTTCGCCCGAGGGGATATTCCTGGTAAGCGACAACAAAGCGGTCTATGAACCCTGGCGGGTAAGCCCTGAAAATATAAGATATTTGGGGTTGGTGCTCTGGCATTGCGGGGATGTGTAGCATGAAGATTTGAGAGTTTAAGGACCAGGGGACGATTCACGCGAAGGAAAGCGCGGGCCTCTCATCGGAAAACGTTCCCCGCATGCGAAGCACCATAAGTCTTTGCAGCTGGTGGGCCGAAGCAATTTTTGACGCAAAGACGCGATTTTTTGACATCGAAGAACGCGAAGAAGGTATCCCTGAATAGTTCCGTTGGAGTTGACAAACCTTCGCCTTATTCCTCCCTAGACAGACTAAGAACAAGACATTACTACTTATTCCATGCGTAGCTTCAAATCTACTTCATAAATTGATAAAACACTTCATTTTTTTCATTGACATCGCTTCACATAATGAAGTATTATATTCCCCGGGTTATCCGCTCAACCGCCCCCCGAATCTCGAAGCGTGGCGTGGCGGACCCTGCCGCCCCCGTTGCAAACGGGGATTTTAGGGAAAACTAGATGACATAAAAGGAGAAGCTCATGCCGTTTCCTGAAACCGCAACCCTTTTTTCTCGTTGTTCGGAATCGAGCCCGCCCCAGGGGGCGCCCGAATTGCCGGGACATGTGGAATACGGGTCCTCTTTACTAATTGTTAAGACCATGAACCGGATCATGGCGGAGCATTTTGGCATCCCCCAGGAGCCGAATGAAAAACTGACTCGGGGACACGGAGACGGGGAGACACGGGGACAAAATTTCTACCTTTCTCCGCGTCACCCCTTCCCCGCGTCAGTTCTTCCCGGTTCCCAAGCCCCTGAAGGGAGCCGCCGACATGGATGAAGCTTATCATGCAGAAAATAGCAAACGCGCCCGCACGGCTTCGTGGAGTTCCTGCCTCCCGCCGAAGGCCTTCCAGGCGCCGCCGCAGGCAGCGCCCATCCCGGTCGCGGTGCCTCCGCCGCCTGCAGCTTGCGCGCTCCGAGATCCATCGGGCATCGACTCTTTAATCCTGGAAGGCGCGGCTCTAAAAAATGAAATCGACAGCAAAACGGCCAGGCTCCGCCTGATACACCTGAGGCTGGCAGAGAGCGCCCCGTTCAAAAACGGCAAAAAGACAGCCGTACTTTCCGGGGCAGGCTACAGGGTGAAGGTCCGCCTGTATGAAAATATCGCCTGGGACCAGGAAAAGATTCTCAAGTTTCGCGAGTACGTGCCGGAGGAAAAATTCGCAGAACTGTTCAAAGCGGTCTATGAGCCAACGACCCGAAAGCAGATCGACGGTTTTATCGCCCACGCGGACGAGGAACTTTCAAACGGTCTCAAATGGTGTATGAGCGTTAAGCCCGGGGCGCCCCAGGTCACTTATGAAAAGCTCATGGATACCGGGTCCTGAGGCCGTGGTTTTTGACATTGCACCCGCCCCAGCGCCGCCCAAAGTAGATTTCCAATGGGTCAGGCAAACGCGGGCAGGCGCCGATCACGCCAAGTACCGGGACCCAAAAATCCGGGGACTTCAGTTTATCCAAATATCCTGAAGCTCAGACCCAACAGCGTAGCATGCATTGTACAAATGGTTAACGATGCCGATGACTGAGCGCCGGAGTAAACGGCCGCTCGAGTGAGGCAAAAGATTCGTTGACCTAGCCCCGATTGTGCGCTTATTCTCTTTCCGGAAAGACGGAGACTCACTACAGGTTTTGGTTGCGGGCCGGGGGCCATGGCTGGAAGAGTTCAGATCAAGTGGCATGGTTGGGTTGTACTTCTCGCAGGCGTAGCGGCGGCGCTGGCTGCGTCAACTCTGCCGATGGGACGGCATCTGGACCTTTTGGGCTACGATCTGCTGATGGCTGCCACGGTCCGGCAGCCGACCGGCCCCGATGATGTTGCGGTCGTGGGGATCGATGACGACGACACAATAAGCAGCCCCCAACTGCGGGAAGAGGTTGCGGACATACCGCGGGTAATGCGGCGCGACTACCTTGCCAAAGTGCTCGAATCCATGCTGGATGCCGGGGCTGCCGGAATCGGCCTGGATATAGTGCTCTCCAGTTCCGTATACAAAACGTGCGACAAGGAGGCGGACCGCAAGCTCAAAGGTGTTCTGAGGAAGGCAAGGATGGTCGGAAGACCGGTTGTCCTTGGCTTTCACCCGGCAAGCCCCGGGAAAAAGTCGGAGCTCCCGCACGATTACTTTATGCTCTCTGCGGACCGACTTGGCTTCCTCAATTTTGACGGGGACCTTGACGAAAAGAGGAGATCGGTCGCCCTTTCGATTCACGGTAAAGACATGCAAGGCCGGGATGCTACGGTCCATCCGATCTCCTATGAGCTGGCCGGCCTCATCAAAAAGGACCTGTCCTTTATTAAACCCTCTCACCTCAAGATCGACTACAGGCTCGCCCCGGTTTCCAGGTATGCATTCTGGGATATCTATGCGCTTGCAACGCAAAGCGGCCGGGTCGGCGAATCGAAGCTCACGGAGGCGTTTGCAAATAAAATAGTTTTTGTGGGTTACACGTTCAGAGTCGAGGACGAGCATACAATTCCGGTCAGCTTAAATATCGCATCGGGCCAAAACCGGCCCTCCGATAGAATCCACGGTATCTACATTCATGCACTGGGAGCAAAAACGCTGCTTTCAGGCAAACTGCTCAAGGACGTTCCGGCCTGGGCTGCCTGGACGCCTGCCGCCGGGCTGGCACTGGCGTCGGGAATATTGTTTCTGGCGCTCTCGCCCCTGCGGGCGGGCGCTGCGCTCGGTTCGCTTGCCCTCTTTGCATGCTTTGGGGTCTATGCTCTTTTTTCGTCTTTCTGGGTGATGCGGGCTGCCCCGCTAACGTTCGGCCTGTTGATTCCCGGAGCGGTTACGGGCACTTACCGCTACGGCGTTCAATACCGGCAGTTCCGCTACGTGCAGAGGTTTTTCAAAAGTTATGTCAACCCTCATGTCCTGCAGCAAATCCTCGACGATCCCAAGTCCGCTTTCTTTGAAGGCCGCCGGGTCACCGTAAGCGTTATGTTTGCCGACATAAGGGACTTCTCCACCCTGTCGGAGGCGCTCGATCCACAGCAGGTCGTCTCCGGACTCAACCGGTATCTGGCCCAGATGACCGAGGCGGTCGTGAGGGTGAACGGCTATATGAACAGATTTGTTGGCGATGGTATCCTGGCGATCTTCGGTGCTCCGAATCCTTTGCCTGACGATGGGGCGTTGAGCGCAGTCGAGTGCGGCCTGGAGATGCTCGATCGGCTGCGGCGGCTTAATGTGTCCGAAATATTTCCCGGTATTTCCGAGATCAGGATCGGAATCGGCGTTCATACGGGTGAGGCGGTTGTGGGCAATATAGGGTGTTATCAAAAAATGGACTACGCCATAACGGGAGATACGCCTAACCTGGCGTCCAGGGTCGAAGGAATGACGAAGGTCTATCAAGTTCCTTTCCTGATCAGCGGGGCCACCTACGAGCGGGTAAAGGATCGAATCGAGGCTCGATTTATAGACACTACCCAGGTCAAGGGACGAAAAGAAGCCGTTAATCTTTATGAAGTTATATCTCTTAAAGCAGGCGATTAGTTAGTTTAATTTCCGGACGGAAGATGGACTATCCCAAAGGAGGTTGGACAATATGAGACGAAGCATTGTTAAGGGCATCCTGGTCGCATTGGGAGTCGTGCTTTTGTGGTCTTCTTTTTCTCTCGCACTCAATACGTGGAAGGTAAGCGACTTCTCGGGTGATGTGTCCCTTGGTCGAGGAAATGAGCGGATTGCTGCGGCTGTCGGATTCGATATCGCTGCGGGTGACACGTTGACAATCGGAGGTGGGGCATGGATTGAACTCGTGTCCACCGGAACATGCGAGGTGTGGGAACTCGAGGGGACCCGGCAGTATAGCTTCACCGAGCATGAGATTTTAAGCAGTCCCGAACGCGGCAGAATTCTACCGAATCACCGTCTGTCGGTCTGCTTCGACCCTGCCGGATTCTCAACGGGCAAAGCGCAGAGAATAGGGGGCATAATAGAAAGGGGCGGGTCACCCGAGGACGAATTGGCCGAGATCGGGTCAAAATCCAATGCGGCGCTGATTAACCTAATTATTCTCTATGCGTTGACCGATAAGGATATTGAAAAGGCCGTACCATACTACGAGGAGTTGAAAAAGCGCGCGCCGGGATCTCAGTTTGTCGCAAGCGTGGCGAAAATCTTCGAAGCAAAGACACCTGCCGGTAAGTAAGGGTTGAAGCCGATGGGGCTGCCGATCGATCATTTTCCGCCAGCATGGGTCTGACGGAAAGGCAGAGAGAGCATCAATTTGTGGTATGCCTCGGGGTCAATCGGATCGTAACTTTTCTGTAACCCCTCTGCGGTAATATCCGTAGAAATGCCGAACGGATGGAGTGTGCCCGCAGAGTTGGCCAGGGTTTGCAGTCAGTGGAGACAGGTTGTGACGTTTGAACAGCTTCTGGACCGGGACAAGGTCCTGGAATTGATTGAACGGGGTACGGGCAAGGGCGTCAAGGTGGGCATCCTCGACAGCGGAGTCGATTTCACTCACTCCGCTCTTGCTGACTCCGCACATCGATCTTTCGAGGTGCGGGAATCCCAAGGTAATTTCATGGCGCATGAGGCGCCCGGAACGGACGTTCTGGGCCACGGCACGATGTGCGCCGGCGTGATTCACGGGATCGCCCCTGAAGCGGAACTCTACAATATCAAGACCCTCGACGAGCGGGGGCAGAATTCGCCCGCCAAAGTCATCTGCGGGATCCAATGCGCCATAGCCCAGGGCCTTCATGTGCTCAATCTGAGCCTGGTCTCCCTCAACATGTCCAGGAACACCATTGTGGATATGCTCTATTGGGTGGAGAAAGCCTACTATAATGGGATGATCCTGGTTGCGGCCACGGACAACAAGCAGAAACGGGGCTTTCCGGGCGATTATTCATCGGTCATAGCCGTTGATTTTCAGCATTTTCCGGATTTCAGGTCGTTTAACTACTATCTGGGTAAACCGGTTGAAATGGAAGCAAAAGGGGTCTATGTCGAGGCGCCTTTTCCCGGAAACACTTACGTTTCGACCACCTGTACAAGCATTGCCTGCCCGCATGTTACAGGAGTGGTGGCGCGGCTTCTGTCCACGATGCCCGGACTCACATCCTTTCAAGTAAAAACCTTGTTGATGGCGGCCAGATCGAGCGGCCGGAAAGCATAGGAGGCTATATGGACATCCTTCAGGCAATTGAAAGGGTGAGCAAGGCTGTTGAGGCATTGTCCGACCAAGTCAAAGAATTGAAGCTTCTGGCTTCGGAAGCTCTGCCGTCGAGCCCATATTCCGTTCAGGCCGAATGCCCCGAACCCGACTATCAGCTCAAGATCGTTGCGGGCTATCTTGCTCTTGGCCCCGGCCTGGAGCAGGACGAACTGCTGAATACCCTGCTGAATTGCGCGCAGCAGGTAGTGAGGGCTGAAGGGGCGGGTCTGACCCTCTACGACGACCAGAAAGACGTGCTCGTCTTTCGCGCCGCAACGGGGATTGCCGCCGATAAAATCATCGGTTGGGAAGTGCCCCTTATCAACTCGCAGCACGGCATTGCTTTCAGAATGCGCCAGGTCATTTCATCGACTCCCATGAACAGGGCGATTGACGAGGCTACGGGTGTAAACTACAGAAACGTCCTGATCGCCCCTCTTCTTGTCAACGATGAAGCCATCGGTACGGTGTCGGCCGTCAACAAAATAGCCGCAGACCACTTCACCCCGCAGGACATCGAGGATTACACGGGCTTTGCGGAATTGGCCGCTCATATCATCCGGCAGCGCATGCGCGAACACACCCTCAGGCAGATCATCGAAGGAGACGCGACCAAAGTGCCCAGGGAACTCGCGGGGGTCAAGGGCCTCACGAGCGACGCGGACCTTTTGGAGATAATCAAAAACGTAGCCGCGATGGGGCGCAAGTCCCCCGAGATGCTTCCTTTGTGCAGGCAGCTCATTGGGGCTCTGGCCAACATGGGTTGATTGACCCAACCTCAAAAGCCGGAGATTTTTCGTGTGCGAGGAGGCTGGCGCGAGGAGAACAAAGAAACGGCAGACAGGCATTTTTGTGATGGAGGAGAGGTCATGACCCTTTTGAGGGGGCCGGATGGGACGCTTTACGAAATTCCCGATGGAGAACTCGATCAATACGAGATCGCGCCCGAAGACCTCGTGGACAAGATGGAGGCCTCCGGGGTGAAACCACCGCCCGGAATCAACCCGCAGCAGATCGGACCGCAACGGGTTGTACCGATGCGCCTTTGTCTGAAGCGGTGATTCAAAAGTGGGCGGCCGCTCATTCTCGACAGCCCGCCCACCCACCCGCGAGAGGGGGCGGTAGCGGGAGGCCTCCTAAACAGCCTGGAGTGGTTTCGATGCGTATTGAATCTTTTTTTGAACCTATCGTGTATGTGACGGCCAAAGTTACACATGGCTGCAACCAGAAATGCAACTATTGCAAGGTTGATTCCCTGTCCAGCAAATCCATGAAGATGTCGCTGGAAACCGCCAAAAGAGCAGCTCGTTTACTTATCGAGAACTCCGGCTTTTCTTCCCTGTGGTTCAATATGCACGGCGGGGAGCCTTTGCTTTTGCCCGACGAATGGATCGAAGAGGTGGTTTGCTATGCGCGGGAGCTTGCCGATAAGCATTCCAAGGAGATCAGGTTTCCCATAGCGACCAACGGGACCCTGCTGCCCGAGGAGCGCCTACTGAAACTCCACAAGCTCGGGATCGATTTTTCGATGAGCTGCGACGGCCCTCCGCAGATACATAATATCATGCGCGGGCGCGGAGCGACCGTTTACAAGACTTACCAATTATTCAGGAAGCATAAGATACGGTGCGGCATCATGGCGGTGATCAGCAGGGGTAATTATGACAAGATGAAGCAGGTCATGGACTGGTACCGCGAGCAGGCAATCCGCTCTTTTCTGTCAAATTTTGTCGAAGCCCAGGGGCGCGGGGTAAACAATCATCTTTTGACCCCTCGGGAAATGTATGAGAGCGGAGTTCAGATCCTGGACCACATGTGCGAAACCGATATCTCGGTCTCCAATGACGATATGTTGCGCAAGGTTGCCTGGTTTGTGCAAGGCCGCAAAAATGGCGATGCCCTTGCCTGTCCCAATATAGAATGTCATGCCGGGCGGCATATGGTTGCAGTTGATATGGATGGGAGCATTACGACCTGCGGAAGCGCGGATACTTCGGATTACCTGCTCGGTCACATTGATCGCGATATAGATGAAGATCACTATAAGAATATACTCCATCGATTTCATGACAAGGGAAGGTGGCTTATACGCTGTTTTGACTGTGCCGCCAAGCAGATTTGCAGTCACGGGTGCACGACCGCGTGCAACAAGTCGAACGATTACCGGGAAAATATGTGTCAATATACTCGAATGATATGGACACATTTGTGTGAGCATCCGGAAAAAGCTCATCATATTAACGGAATAATAAGCGGGCGTAAGGCACATTATGGACAGCTTGTCAATGGGACGGCAAGAGGCCAAGCGTTCACCGCAGAGGCGAAGAGCGCCTCTCGGAAGGTCGGGAAAAGTCAGTGAACTGACAAAAGAAGTCATCGGGGCGGCGATTGAAGTCTGAACTCCACGCTCTGCGAGGTGGGTCTTTTGGAATCCGCTTATGAGGGTTGGTTGAGGTGTTTGAACCGGAGCAGAACAATTCTAACAAAAAGGAGAAGATCATGGCGGTTGTGAGAAGTCTTGAAGGAACTTTTTATGACATCCCTGATGGTGAAATCGAAAAATACAAGGTCCCCGCCGATCAGGTGAAGGGCCTGATGGAATCAGCCGGTCCGAAACTGCCGCAGAATCCGGTACAGCAACCAGCGGGAGGAGGCAGGCAAACCGGTGGACAGCCCCAGATCCTTGTCCAGGTCATAGTGCAATCCCCAGGGGGCGGCGCTCCCCAGCAGGGGCAGCAGCCTCAAGGACCACCGCCGGAAGGCGAGGAGAAGGTCGAGCCTCAGTGGTACTGGATCAACTGGGCAAACTGGGCAAACTGGTATAACTGGTATTAATCGCCTTGAGTGACAATCGGGAATCGCTTTCTTTGTGGTCCAGATCATAAATCCGGTGACGTATTGGTTCCATGTAGTGTGGGCACACCTTATTCGTGCCCACACTACGCGCCTCGATCCCGGATCCGGGCAGACTCTGCCGCCCTTTGGGACAAGACGCGAAGGCCCGAAGAAGCAGAAGACAGACGGAATCATTCAAGAAGGATTCTAGTATATGGAAATGCAAAATCCACAAGGTATGCCAGGGGTTGACCGGTTATCCATAGGGCAGAAGCTTTCGAACGCCCTGTTTTTCTTTGGTTACTTGAAGCCTGTTTTATGGATAGCGATATTGGTTGTATTAATCAACCTGATATCGGCTTCAAGTTTAATCCCTATCATGGATTTTGGAAGGATATTAACTGACTACTTCGGAAAAAGAGAGTCAGTGGTATGGGCTTTCATTAGTTTATTTACCGCACCACAGCACGCCATATATATTTACGTTATTTTGGCGGCGCTGCTCATAGTCGTGTCAGGTGTCGTTACGCTTATATCGAATTACTATGGCAGTTATGTGCGAGAGTTTATGTTGAGGAATCTCAGGTTTAACGTCTACAAGAGTATCGAGCACCTCAACATGCAAGCAGTGAACAAAAGAGGGGCAGGAGATTACGTGCAGGGAATTCACCGGGACGTTTACGCGGTGGATCAACTGTTCAGTGAACTTTTTAACAGGACCCTGCCTCAGACCATATTTGCCGGAGTTGCCTTCGTAGTTTTGCTCAACATCAATTGGGTTATGACCCTGGCATTGTTTGTGGCCGGCTTCGTGCTCTTTCCGGTTTTCACCATCTGCAACATGAATCTGAACCGGCTTTCCGGGTACCTGCGGTACGCCTTCACTGAAATGTCGGATCAGTTGATCGAGACCATAGGGGGGTTCCGGGACATTGTGGCCGGAGGGCGCTTCGACCGGTTTGCGGGCCGGTTCGACGACACTTTGAAAAGATCGCAGGGCAGCGCGGTCAGCATTGCCTGGTGGGGGCAGTTCGGGGGCGTAACGACAACGTCTCTGATGAGTTTGTTCAGTGCGGTCCCGATCATTGTGGTGGTTCCCCAACTGCTGAGGGCCAACGCTGCCGGCCAGCCTGCAACGGTTTCCTCCCTTATCGGGGCCACAATCTCGTATGTACTTTTTCTTCAGCAATTTCTGCATATTTATTCGATCATATACAATTTTATTCAGCAGGCGGCTCTGACCGCCCCGAGTTTCCAAAGCCTGCGGATGATGCTGACGCCAGAACCGAGGAAGTTCGCACAGATCGCTCCTGTGAAGGCCGGGGACCATGCCGCTGGGCTGTCGCCCGTTTTGTCCATCAAGTTCAATGGCGTTTCGATGCGCTTCAACGGCCGTGGGATTTTTGAGGATCTGGAGTTCTCGATCCCCGGGGGGAAGCTTTCGGCCATTGTGGGTCAAAGCGGATCGGGCAAGACGACGATATTCAACCTGCTGTTGCGACTACTCGACCCGACAGGCGGGAGAATCCTGATCAATGACCAGTTTCTGGAACAGATCGATGAGAAGCAGCTCAAGAAATTGATGGGACTTATTCCCCAGGACCCATTTATCTTCAACTGTTCGCTTCGTGAAAACCTTCTGATGGCTTCAGCCGACGGATTGGACGACAGGTTGCTTAGCAGGGCCGTCGATCTGGCGCAACTGCGTGAATTCGTCGAATCCCGTGAAGGTGGTCTGGATTTTGTCGCAGGGCATATGGGCAGGAACCTTTCCGCCGGTGAAAAGCAACGGCTCGCCCTGGCCCGTTTGATCGTGCAGGACCCGGAAATCATTATTTGCGATGAATATACGGCCAATATAGATGTGAAGACGGCGGGGCTGATTCACGAGGTGATGCGGAGCGAGTTCTCCGGGCGCACGCGCATCATAATCACGCACCAGTTGTACACGATCAAGGGCGCCGATCACATAGTCGTTCTGGATAAAGGGACCATCGCGCAGGCCGGCACGCACGAAGAACTGTTCGCCCAACGCGGTGTTTACAAGGATTTATGGGAGCTGCAGAAACTGACCTAACGTATGCTTTTTCACCAACAGAGACGAATTCCACCACAGAGACACAGAGAACACGGAGAAGGCCAAGGCCAAGAGGAATACATGAAAGATGGTGAAAGCAGTGGCTGGTTCTGTCTTGTGCCTGTCCGTATCTCTGCGCTCTCTGTGTCTCTGTGGTGCAAAAGGGTTTCTGCGCCTCTGCGGTGGATCTTATGTATAATGCCGCTTGGCCTTTGTCTGGCGGCCATCCAGCCTGACCGGCCGCTTGCGGATCAAGCGGCAGTGCCTTCACCAGCCGAAAAGGTTGCCGGGCTGAACAAGGAAGTTACCAGCCTTTACAGGCAGGGCAATTATGAAGAAGCGCTCGCTCGTTGCATCGAGACCTGCGAGCTTGCGCGGCGCAGCCTGGGCGAGGAGCATCCGGAGTTTGGCAGTTGTATCGGCAACCTGGCGCTGATTTACAAAACGACGGGCAAATACGGTTTGGCAGAACCGCTTTTAAAGCAGTCCCTGGAGATATCGAGAAAAGTCTATGGAGAAAACGATCCGGACTTCGTCACGTGTCTCAACAACCTTGCAACCCTCTACTCGGACACGGGCAGGTACGCGGAGGCCGAGACGCTCTACCTTCGAGCCATGGACATCATTCGCGCAGGCCCGGGGGAAGAGCATGCGTTCTTTGTCAAAAGCATGAACAACCTTGCCTCGCTTTACAAATCGATGGGCAATTATGTTGATGTGGAGCCGCTCTATAAGAAGGCAGCCGACATTTTGCTGAGGATCTCGAGCGCAGACCAGCCCGACTATGGAGTGGTCCTTAGCAACCTTGCTCAGTACTACTACCTGGCAGGCAGGTACTCAGAGGCCGAATCGACCTATCGGAAGTCCCTGGACATTGTCGGAAAAGCCCTCGGCGAGCAGCACCCCGCATATGCCCGCACCTTGAATAACCTTGGTTCCGTCTATGAAGCCATGGGCAATTATGCCGGGGCCGAGCCGCTCTATCGGCAAGCTCTCCAGATCTTCACTTCCAAACTGGGAAAGCAGAGCACCGATGCCGCTGCTGCCCTTAACAATCTTGCCGGTTTATACAAAACCATAGGGGACTACGACAGGGCCGACTCGTTTTACCGTCAGGCCAATGACATCTGGCACGCCGCTTTGGGAGAAAATAACCCGGAGTTCGCTGCGGGTCTTAACAACGTGGCGGACCTCTATTATTTAACGGGCAAGTTTGATGCGGCTGAGCAACTGTACGTAAAGGTGCTCCAAATCCAGCGATCCAGCCTCGGCGAAAAACACCCGGATGTGGCCCTTAGCTACCAGAACCTCGCTGCGCTCTACAAAACGATGGGCAGGTACCCGGAAGCCGAGTCTCTGTATCGGCAGGCGCTCGATATATGGGAGGCGGCCCTTGGAAGCAGACACCCCAATGTTGCTCTTGCCCTGCACAACCTGGCCTCGCTCTACCATGGGATTGGCAGGTACGGGGAGGCCGAACCGCTCTACCGGCAGGCCCTGGAAATAAAGATTGAGGTTCTGGGCAAGGAGCACCCCGATGTGGCTAACACGCTGAACAATCTGGCGGCGCTGTGCGCGGCGACTTCCCGCCAGAGTGAGGCCCTGGAGCTGATGAAACATGCCCAAAACATCGATGACCGTTTAATCCGGCACGTCTTTTCCTTCGCCACCGAATCTCAGCGCATGGGATACATTGCGGTCATCCGGGGGGAGATGCACAGCTTTCTATCACTGATTTCACAGTATTTGTCAAACTCGCCTGCCGCAGTGACGGACGGACTGGACATGGTGCTCAAACGCAAGGCGATTGTGGCTGAAGCACTGGCGGCCCGGCGGGATTCCATTTTGGGCGGGCGATATCCCGACTTGGCGCCTGCCCTTCGCAACCTGAGGACCCTCAATGCCCAGATTGCCCAAAAGATCATGTCGGGTCCCGGTCCGGAAGGCCCCGAGGTCCATCGGCAATTGATCGAAAAGTGGTCAGCCGAAAAGGAGAGCGTCGAAGTCTTCCTGGCGGGCCGCATCCCGGAGATCGACCTCGAGAGAAAAATCACGGAAGCCAATCGGGCCAAAGTTGCCGGAGCGCTTCCCGAGGGCACGGTCCTTGTTGAGTTCGTCCGGTTCAATCCATTCGACTTCAAAGCCATACCCGCCAAGGGACAGTCGATCTGGAAGCCGGCCCGCTATCTTGCTTTTGTCCTGCTCCCGGGCCAACCGGACAGCATTGAAATGATCGACCTGGGCGAGGCGGACCTCATCGACGAAATGATATCCGATTTCAGGGGAGCGATCACCGGAAGGGCCGAAAAACCGGCCGGGGGTACGACGAGGGGCGTGCCAGGCTCTGCTACCGATGTCGGGTTCAAACTTCGTGAAGCGCTCTTCGACCCCTTGAAAAAAGTTTTGGGCGACCGCAAGCGGCTTATCATTGCCCCTGACGGCGACATATATCGTTTGCCCTTCGGTGTGCTGCCCGTTAACAAAGAACGCTATATCATCGAGGACTACCATATCAGCTATGTCGGCTCCGGGCGGGACATCCTGCGCTTTGGCACGGGTTCGGCCCCGGGAGGCGCCGCCCCGATAGTGATTGCGGACCCGGACTACGATCTCCAGGCCGGTGCGAAGAGCGTTCAAACAGGAGCAGGTGCGGAGCAGCAAAGACAATCACGGGATATGGTCCGCTATGCTTCACATTTCATGCGTTTGCCCGGCACTCGCGTCGAAGGCGAACGTATTGCGGCCATGCTCGGCGTCAAAGCTCTGGAGGGAGGCTCAGCCACCAAGCGCAACGTTGAAGACGCACGCTCGCCCCGTATCCTGCACATAGCGACTCATGGCTTTTTTCTGCCGGACCAGCAGCGTCCCCCGGGGGGAAAGAGTTCCAGACAGACCGGGGAAAAACCGGGGCCGCAGATTTGGCCAACCCGCTGTCACGGGGTATGGAAAACCCGTTGCTGCGCTCAGGCCTTGTGCTGGCGGGCGCCAACACCTGGCTCCAGGGAAAGGCTCTCTCCCCGGAGGCTGAGGACGGCATCCTGACGGCGGAAGACGCTTCAGGTCTCGAGTTGCTTTTCACAGACCTGGTGGTGCTATCGGCCTGTCAGACCGGACTTGGCGACATAAAGGCCGGCGAGGGGGTTTTCGGGTTACGCAGGGCGTTCCTTCTGGCCGGAGCGAAAACGCTTGTGATGAGCTTATGGAAGATTCCGGATGAAGAAACCAGAATGCTGATGGAAGGCTTCTACAAGCGCGTATTGGAAGGCAGACCAAAGGCAGAGGCCCTGCGCGAAGCGCAGTTGGAGGTCAAGGCCGCCTCCCCGGAGCCGCTGTTCTGGGGCGCATTCATCTCGCAGGGCGACCCGGGGTCCTTGCGATGATGATATGCATGTTTGCGCCAAGGCAAACTTCGAGTACTTCGTTCAAAATGACAACCTGATCCTCACCGGCTCCTTCGGATTGATCAAGCATTCCCCTCGAACTTGAAGGAGAGCTTCACGCGCACGCGATATTCTACAATCTTCCCGTCCTCAATCCGAACGTCCAGCTTGTCCACTTCAGCAATTCTCAGGTCCCTAAGACTCTTGGTTGAAGTTTCAATGACCTCCTTTGCCGCTTCCTCCCAGGAACTTGGACTGGTTCCGACGAGTTCGACGATTTTGTAAACCGACATGGCAATCCTCCTTTGGTTGTAGCCACCGCGGAAAACAGGACAAAAGGGGTTCCTTCTGCCCTTACCAATCACAAAATTGGTTTCACAGCACAAATGTAGAGACAGGCAGGTCGTAGTGCACGCTTTGATATTCCGTAAGTGTAAGAGTAATCATCAAGCGGCATATTGCAACTGAAGTTGAACGGGTCATACTAAGAGTATGCCGGCGCTGGTGAAGGCAAAGAATGGGAGAGGTTGCGTCAATCCTGACCGGCGGGCCAGGTTCCCAAGCCGCGGATTCTACTTTTTGGTCTTTTCGCCGAGCTTGGCCTTTAAAAGGTCTGCAAGAGTTCCCATGGAATCCGGATTTCCCTTTAAATATCGTGAATAAACATCCTCGCCTTCGTTATGATCTTCAGTGTCTTCAGACCCTGCCAACGACAGGGAAATACGCTTGTTGTCCCTGTCGACAGAATCGATCCTCACCTCAACAGCCTGGCCCTTTGCCAGCACCTCGTGCGGATGCTTGATCCTTTTGCCCGATCCAAGTTTGGAGATATGCAGAAGACCATCCACTCCAGGCGCCAGCGAGACGAAGGCGCCAAAATTCGTCAATCTAGCCACGGCGCCGCTGTGGCGAGATCCTTGAGGAAAATCCTTTTCAATATTATTCCAGGGATCCGGCAGAGCCCGTTTTAAGCTAAAAGAAAGACGATCATTGTCCCAATCAAGATTTGTGGCCACCACCTCAACTTCCCGGCCAACTTCCAACAGGTCGTGGATGTCCTCCACCCGGTCCCAACTGATTTCCGAGATGGGTATGAGCCCTTCCAGGCTGCCGATCTTTACGAAAGCGCCAAAATTGTGGATGGAGGTTATTGTCCCTATCACTTTCATTCCTTCCTTCAGCAAGCCTTTCTGCTCTTCTCTCAGTCTTTGTCGCTCTTCTTCCAGAACCAACCTGTTGGACACAATGATGTTTCGTCCCTTCTCGGCGAATTGAGTGATTCGGAAGGCAAGATGCTGGCCTACAAGATCATGCGGGGTTCCAGAATGTTGCAGCCCCATCTGAGAATGGGGACAAAAAGCGCTGAGCCCCCCGGCTATCCTGATTTCAAAACCCCCCTTTATTTCTTTCTCAACAAGCCCTTCCACAGGTATTCCGCTTCGCCATGCTTCCTCCAAATAGTATCTTCCGGCCTCACCTCCGGTAATCCGGGTGGTAAAACGAAGTTCGTTGGCGCCCGCAGACAGGAAATAAGCCTGGACCATGTCACCTTCTTTGACGGAAAGCTCGCCTTCCTCATTGACCAATTCCTTCCTGTCGAGATAACCTTCGCTCTTCCCACCCAGATCAAGGAAGATCCATTCAGCCGAGATCTTAACGACCCTTGCCTCCACTTTCTGCCCGGGGTTGAACTGCACAGGCTTCACCAAGCTTCCCTCCAACAGCTCGGCAAAGCTTTCCTCTTCGTTCATCTCATCGAATTTTTCGTTATCCTCATCCATTCAGGCCTTTTACCTCTCTCCAAAATTGAATCTTCAGTCGAGACACCCTTCGCGATTGCTAAATCAATTTGCTTTCAATAATAACGGATCTGTTGCGAAAAGCCAGTTTGACTCTCAATTCCGACAACCATAGAAGATGAATCGGAGGATACGGTTTTTTACAAGAAGGTGAAGCCGGCCGGTTGTTCAACCTTCTGCGATATCTATTGAGTCCGGCTCAAACTCGTCGAAGCGGCGAAAAAACTCAACCATGCTTGTATTGCAACCTAGTGAGCATGGTCCCATGAACACCGGGCATCAGTCCACCCCCTGTGATGAAACGGAAACAAGCTCGCGTGCGAATCCGTCGTGCTGCACCCTCCCGATTGAGTCACCGGCCCTTTTATCCATTTCGCTTTTATGAGAAAAGACATACAATAAGTCGATAGCGTCCATTCGGACGGCAGGCCATATCTTCATGCGTGACAGTAGTGGTCGAGTGAACTTGAATCTTTCGGCCACCAACAGGTCCCCCGGGATTTAAAGCCGTTCAACAGGGGGCAATTATGCGGGCCAAAACCGACCGTATCTCGCTTTACCACATTACCTGGGGAGAGCAGTACGGTATTTGCACTCTCTATTTCTGGGGTTGTAACCTCAGGTGCGGTATCTGTCTTCTCAAGAAAGAAGTTTTTGACTGCCATCTCCTTGAAACAAGGCTGCGTATCTACGATCCCTCTTTCGTGAGTCCGAGGCCCCAGGAGTTCCTGACATTTGAGGGGACTCTGGAGATTTTGGACCGCCTGCCAATCAAACGGGTTTTTCTAATGGGAGCTGAGCCCCTCTGCGAACCTCTTCTTCCTCAGATACTTGGATTCTTGCGCCGGGAAAAATCCTGCGTTATTTCGCTTTTGACCAACGGAAAGCTAATGCCTCCCGTACATTTGCTGGACGAGGTCATCTTCAGTATAAAGGCGATCACCCCTTCGTTGCACCGTAATTATACCGGTTTTCCCAATCAGGCTATCCTCAAACATTTCAAAGAATTGGCCGGCTTACCCCAGATAAGGCTTCATGCGCAGACAGTCTTCATTCCAGATTACGTGGATCAAGCCGAGGTCATGAAGGTTGCCGTGTTCATTGCATCGATCAATCCCGATATTCCATTCAGGATAGATGCATACCTGCCGGTCCCCGGCCAACCGTGGAGAGTACCGAAAATCGAAGAAATTGAAGAGCTGAAAGACAAGATTTCTAAAATCCTGCCACAGACGACCTGTTTTCACGGCAAGCAGGGTAGTGAGCCCTTGGTCTATGAGGTAAAAAGAATATTTTAAGGAGCCGAGTTTTTAATGGGGACGAGACATAAAAGCGGTTCATAGCGAAGTGCACGCGCTTTTGAAAACCGGCATATTGCAAAAGACCGACACGGGTCTCATCGAATTCCCGCTTGAGGCCGTGCATGTAGATTTCACGCTCAAAACCGCCTGAGTCTTCGCGAACTCTCCTTCCAACGGGCCAGCAACTCACGGCAAATTCGAAACGGGGCGGACCGGCTTGGACCCCTTCTGACCCTTTCCCGAATTTAAATACTTAATGCAATCCTAAGCCCACCTTTTTCCGGATGTCCTCAGCGGTGCTGCCTTTGGCCCCATCAAGCAGCACCATACGGTGGGATTCGTCATTAAAACCAAACAGTCTGTCACATCGGCAGCCGCTGATGTTCACAATGATCCAACACCGCGGCGGCAGGGCGGCGCAGCGCAAGTCAATCGCCATGGATGGCGCCGGTCATCAGCCGGTTCGCATAATAGCGGGAGGCGCCCGGGTGGTATGGCAGGAACGTATTATGGACGAAGTTGGCCGGAACGGTTGCTGCGGCGGCAGGATGGGCCTGCACCAGCTCCTGGTGGTTGGCGAAGACCGCGTCGACGATAGCGTAGACGAGACCGTCAGGCAGGTCCTTGTTGGCGACGGCAAAATTGTAGAGACCCACGCTCGCGTAGTTCTTCTTCAATGACGGGTAGACCCCAGCCGGGATGGTGGAGGGGGTCAACTCAGGCATCGCCAAACGCAAGGCGAGGATTTCCTCTCGGGAGGGTTCAACAAATGTGATTTTTTTGTTCGCCTCCAACCCGGCGATAGCCGGGAAGGGCACGCCTACTGCCGCCGCCAGCAGGTCGAGCTTTCCGTCCGAAATCTCAGCGGCGAGTTCCTCCCAGGCGCCATAGGTCAACTCAGCGTCGATTTTCAGCGTCTTCAGAAACATCGGGATATAGGTACCGGCCGTACCTCCCCGCGGGCCAACGCCGATCCTCTTTCCGGCCATACCTGCAACAGAGCGGATGCCGGAATCCTTCAACGCAACGAATTGGAACGGCGTGTCGTACATCGGAAAAAGCGCACGCATCGACCGGTACTGTTTTCCGTTCGTCCACTCCGCAGCGCCGTTCCACGCCTGCAAGGCGGCGCCCATAGTGACAAAGCCGAGCTGCGCTTCACCAGCCTCGATCATTTGGATATTCTGATTGGGTCCTTCGGTGGTCAGTTCCATCACAGGCAAGCCGAGGGCGCGCGTCAGTATTTTCGCCAATTCTGCGCCGTAGACATGGTATGTGCCGCCGGGTGATGCCGTCACAATCGTCAGGGTTGCAGGCCAGTTGGGGTCGGCCGGCAAAACGGGCGTCGCCAATGCGGCGAAAGCCGCCAAGATCGCCAGGATGCCGAAAAAGCTTGCTTTCATAGCTCGTGTCTCCCATCGGTAATCGCGGATTGCCGATGACAAGATCTCTACGCTCCGCGAGGCGGGGACCGCCAGCCAGAGCCGGACCCGATCCGGGGAACTCGACGCGAAGCTTTGCGGGCGCCCATGCACAGGGCCGGTCAGTTTTCACTCTTCGGCTGTGGCTTGCAGCACGGCGGTGGAGCTGTCCTCGATGTCCGCCAGGGGCAGCAAATCCTCTTCATAGTCACCGGCCAACACTCTCGCCGCCTTTGCGGCGTCGAACGACCTCTCCCACTTGGCGACTATGACGGTGGCGACACCATTGCCGATGAGATTGGTGATGGCGCGGGCCTCCGACATGAAACGGTCCACGCCGAGCAGCAGCGTTAATCCGGCCACCGGCACCTTTCCGACAGATGACAGTGTTGCCGCCAGGGTGATGAAGCCGCCTCCGGTCACAGCCGCTGCGCCCTTCGAGGTCAGCAGCAGCACCACAAGAATCGCCAGTTGATCGCCCAGCGTCAAAGGGACGTTGGTCGCCTGGGCAATGAAGATCGCCGCCATCGTCAGGTAGATCGAGGTGCCGTCAAGATTGAACGAGTAGCCGGTGGGTATCACCAGACCGACCACCGACCGATGGCAGCCGAGGCGCTCCATCTTTTCCATCATCCGCGGCAGCACGGACTCGGACGACGACGTGCCGAGCACGATGAAGATCTCTTCCCTGATGTAAACAAGGAATCGCCACAGGCTGAAACCCGCGAGCTTTGCCACCAGCCCGAGGACAACGAAAACGAAGAGAAAGCAGGTCATGTAGACCCCTGCCATCAGTTTGCCAAGGGATAACAGCGTTGCGAGCCCATACTTGCCGATGGTGAAGGCCATCGCCCCGCCAGCGCCGATCGGGGCGAGCTGCATTATCATCTCGATGATCCGGAACAGAACGTGGCCGGTTTCATCGATAAACTTGAGGATCGCTTCTCCACGCGGTCCGACCCAATTGAGCGCAATCCCGAAGAGAATGGCAAACAGCAGCACCTGCAGGATCTCGCCCTTGGCGAACGCGTCGACCGCCGTGCTGGGGATGATGTTCAGAAAGAACTCTTCGGTGGAGTGGATATGCGCCGCTGTCGCGTAGCCGGCGATCGCCCTGGTGTCGAGTGTGGCGGGATCGGCGTTAATGCCGGCTCCCGGCCGCAGCACGTTGACGACGATCAAACCGATGATGAGCGCAATCGTCGACATCGCCTCAAAATAAATCAGGGCTTTGACGCCAACGCGGCCGACATCTTTCATATGCCCCATCTTGGCTATGCCGGCAACAACGGTGCAGAAGATGATCGGGGCGATCATCATCTTGATCAGTTTGATAAACGAGTCGCCCAGAGGCTTGAGCGCCTGCGCCGTTTCAGGGAACAGGAACCCGATCACCACGCCAAGGACGATGCCGCAGATGACCCGGAAATAGAGCGTGCGATGGAACGCATGTTTTTGCCCGGACATTTATTCCTCCCTTAGCGATAGGCGGGTGGCCGTGGTGATAAGCTGAGGTGATAATAATTTGTTTTTTAAGATTTTCTGGCTAGCACCTGTCGTGGATGCTGTCAAGGACATTTACTTGGTTGAGAGTTTGATCGAGATACAGGATAATTGAATGGGCCTTCCGGGTGTTCCAGAAGGTTTTTCGAGTTAAATCCTGGTGCAAAATGCGTTTCAGCATCCGTTGGTTATTAAGTTGATGCAATATTAAGGAAGCATCGCTCGTTTTGAGCTCACTGATTCGGGAGGAATACCACCATGTATAGCATAGCATACGAAAACGATGACATGATCATTCGCTTCAATAAAGATTTAGCGGAAGGCGACGCTCTTTCCAAGTTTCTTGGCCATATCAATCTCCAATCGATCCTTAAGAAAAGTACACGTGGAGATGCAAAGGAGAAAATGAAGCTTCAGAGGCGCCTCAGGGATTTTCCCACTGGAGTTGCGTTGCTCCGCAATCCCGCGCTGAACAAGGGGACTGCATTCACTGAGGAAGAACGGGACGCTTTGGCTCTTCGGGGGCTCCTGCCTCCTCATGTCTTTACTATAGAAGAGCAGCTTATGCGAATTCTCAGGAATCTGAGAGCAAAGCCAACGGACCTGGAAAAATACATTTTTTTGGTCAGCCTCCAGGATCGAAACAAGACCTTATTCTACAGAGTGCTCCTGGAGAACATCGAGGAACTAATGCCGCTCGTTTACACCCCGACGGTAGGACAGGCTTGCCTGGAGTACGGCCATATTTTTCGCAGACCGCGAGGCATATTTATTACGGCTAAAGACAAAGGCAGGGTAGCCGATCTTCTGGAGAATTGGCCTGAAAAGAACATACGCATCATTGTTGTCACTGATGGAGAGCGCATTCTTGGACTTGGAGACCTCGGTGCTGACGGGATGGGTATCCCCGTAGGAAAGCTTTCCCTCTATACCGCATGTGCTGGTATTCCCCACACTGTCACCCTCCCCGTAACCGTTGACGTCGGAACAGAAAACGAATTGTTGCTTAACGATCCTCTCTATATCGGCCTAAAACAGCGGCGCCTTAGGGGAGAGGCGTACGACGAGTTGATAGAGGAGTTCATCGTGGCGGTGCAGGAGGTCTTTCCGGCAGCGCTGATCCAATTTGAAGATTTTGGCAATATTAACGCATTTCGCCTGTTGCGGAAGTATCGCAATGAGGTTTGCACCTTCAATGATGACATCCAGGGAACGGCCGCAGTGACTCTGGCGTGTCTCTATTCAGCCTTGCGCATAACCGGTGGAAAGCTCAAGGATCAAAAGATCCTGTTTTTGGGGGCAGGAGAAGCAGGAATTGGCGCCGGAGGTCTGATAGTTTCCGCTATGGTTGATGAGGGCTTGTCCGAAGAGCAAGCGCGCCTGCGATGCTGGTTTGTTGATTCCAAAGGCCTGATAGTAAAAAGCCGCACCGATTTGACCGCGGATAAACTCCTATATGCGCATGATCACGAATTCGTCTCAGACTTCCTTGCCGTTGTTGAAGTGCTCAAGCCTGCGGCGATTATCGGGGTTTCCGGAAAGCCCGGAATGTTCACTCAACCCGTGCTCGAAGCCATGGCAAGGATCAACGAAAGGCCAATCATTTTATCACTCTCAAATCCCACTTCCAACACGGAATGTACTGCCGAAGAGGCCTATACCTGGACAGAGGGACGCGCCGTTTTTGCAAGCGGCAGCCCGTTTGCTCCCGTTACGGTCCATGGGAAGAAATTTGTTCCGGCTCAAGGGAATAACGTTTACATTTTCCCTGGTGTGGGTTTGGGCATCATCGCAAGCTGGGCAGGACATGTGCCTGACGAAATGTTTCTCGTTGCAGCAAGGGCCTTGGCACAACTAGTGTCAGAAGCCGATCTTGAACAGGGGCGAATTATTCCCCCATTGACTCGCATCAGGGAAGTTTCTGCGGCAATTGCTACTGCTGTAGCCGAGGTGGCATACAAACGAGGCTTTGCGACCAAACCGAAGCCCGAAGACCTGCCGGAATATATCAAGTCATTGATGTACGAGCCAGAATACCATAGTTATATCTGAGGGCATCAGGGGGTATGGACAAATCTGAGAACGGTAATACCTTACTGTTAAGTACATAGGTAAGTGGTTTTAGTTAAACTGAGTTCAAGGAGGTCAAAACATGAAGGCTAGATCAACTTTGATTATAGCTTGTCTGAGTATTGCTTTGCTCATGGTGGTTGGTGTAACGAGGGCGCAGGCGGACTGCTGCGGTTTCGACTTGCTTGCCGCGCCTTTCGTGGCAGCGGGGGCGATAGTTGTGGGAGCGGCCGCTATCGCGGCGGCTCCTTTCACTGCTTTCAGTTGTGGCAATTGCGGCATTGCCTATTGCAATCCGTGCAACAATCCTCCGGTTACATACGTTCCCAATTGCGATCACTGCTGAGTGATACCCGATCTTTACTTGATTTCAACTTAAACTTTAGACTCGGGCGGCCCAGGCAACTTTTGCCTGGGCCGGTACGGCAACCGGTTTGTGTGCATCCGTACCCAGGGTTGCGTCTCGCGAGGCGTGGGACACCACCCCGAGCTAACATTTTAAGCCTAAACTTCGGGGCATTTCAGCCAGTTTCGCAAATTAAATACCGCTATGGTCACACAACTTGGTATCAAGCGGCCGTTTTGGGGTTTTGGCCGTACTGATTGTCTCCTGGCTGGCTGTCCTGCACCATGAACACGAGGATTACGATGGCGCCGATCAGCGGGACGAGGCTGATAAGGAGCCACCATCCGCTTCGATTCGTGTCGTGGAGCCTGCGAACCCCAACAGCAATGCCTGGGATTAGAACGCCCAGCGCGTAGAAAGTTGCAAGCACGCTGCCGCTGATTTGCGGTGCAATCCGCAAGAATCCTTCTATGAAGCCCAGCACGAAAAAAATGATCAGGTTGAAAAGAAAGAACATCCAGTATTCTTTTCGCCGCGCCCGTCCGCTGAACACCGCATACTTCCTTAACACCTCGAGATACCAGTTCATATTGTCTCCTTTCCCTGACGCCCACTCCGAAGCGGTTAGCCGGCTGCCGGGTATAGCGCCGTCTATAGCAAGCGGATGGATCTTCGTGCGCGCATCACGATCGCACCCCAGCCGAGCAGAGTTGCTCCCACGATGAACCAGTATCCGGGGACCATCCTCATCCACGGACCATAGTACCACATTAGGGCTGAGAGCACCATACCGCCGGCAGCAAGCGCCAGAAACTCAGGGTTGTGATCGGGCCGATAACGCAATACCATAAGGAGCACATAATAGCCGGGTGCCAGCAACGGCACGAACCAGCGGATAGTGGCGCATACCCCCGAAGCGTTGGTGGAACCCCATGCATAGACCAGCCAGGCCACCCCGCTCCAGGCGAACGAAAAGAGCATTTCCGGCAACTCCGGCAGGGACGCTCGTTTTGCGATCATCACCGCGATGCCGCCCAAAAATGCAAGGATCAATACGGGCTGGTGCAACAGAAAGCCCTTTTTGCCGAACAAAAGTTCCAGCGCGTAAGCCAGGCTGCGCCAGATGCTGCGATGCAGCCAGGGACCGGTGGCGTTGCCGGGGTCAAAGGGTGAACCAGGCCAGAAAAGATATTGGGCAACCGTGTTGACGGGGCGGAATGTCCCGCCGATGTGATAATTGAGTGCGTGATGCAGGACAATTAAAGGAAGAGCGGAAAGGAAAAATACGCTGACCATGCCTGGGCCCCTTCGCCCGATGACGCGGCACCGGTAGATGATCAGGGGCAAAATGGCGATCAGTAGAAGAGGACCAAGAGCAAAGTCCATGCAGTAACCCAGGCCGGTAAGCAATCCTATGCCTGCCATCAATCCACGAGGTGAGGGGCTCTGAAGAAGCCGTTGCGGCAGGCAATGGAGGCAAACCAGCAGAGCTGCCGCCACGGCGAGCAATCCCTCATGGCTGTTTACCTGCCTGGCATACGCGAGCGCCGATGAACCCAGAGCAAAACTGATAGTCACGGCAAGCGCCATGGAGCTTCCTGATAATACTCTCCGCGCTGACAGGTGAATGGAAAGCACCGCCGCCACATACGCCAATCCTGAGGAAATGAGGGTCATCGCGTAGACAAACAGGTCGGGTCGTGAGCGGGCCTGCAATCCGGTGATCCACTCCAGTACCTGATAGCATGCGGCCATGAAAAGGGCCGGGACCATGGGTTTATCCGAATAGAATCGGCCTTTGATCAGGACTTTATCAAGCGTGCCGCTTTCCATCAGACTTCGCTGCTGTGGGGGATAAGGTTTGGCCTCAGCTTCTTTGGCCCTTGCCGGATCGACAAAAATTGACCGGTCAATTGACAGCGTTCTGAAATCCACCAGACTTTCGACCAGAGCCAAGCGGCTGCCGTCGTTCCACCCGCCAGCGTAAGGCCGCGCGCTCACCAGCGCCACCGTCAGGCTCACCATTAAGACTAAAATCAGTTCTCTGCGGCTCACATTTTGGCTCATGGCTGCTACAGAAACCCTTTACTTGATCTCAAGCTTCAGTTTCCTTCCCGCATGATGGAGCTTCAATTCCCTGGCGCCAGGTTTCGCGCTGTCGTTAAACAGCACTTCGGCTCCGAATTCGACCTGGCAAATGTATGCGATTGCATCCTGGAGTTCTTCCCTACGAACAGGTCTGCTGAAATCTTCCGATGCAGCCTCAACCGGGTTGATCCTGACCTCTCCGCCTCCGGCCGAAGCGGCAATCTCAAGGGCGGCGTGTCTCTGTTCGCGGTAACAGATGCCGTATTCCCCGGTGGAGCCGTTATTTGCGTCCACATAGGAGAGAACGAAAGGGTACTGAAGCGCATATGAGATCAACCCGGCAAACAGCAGGACCCTGACCGGGCTTCTCCATGATTTTCCGTATGCATAGAGGAGCAAAATTCCCTCAGAGAGGGCCAGGATCGAAAAAGGAAGCAAGATCGTGTAATGATGCGGATGCACGACAAAACGGAGGATGAAGTAGACCAGGAAAAGATACCCGATGGAAAGTGGGCAAAGCAGGTCCTTCAGATCGGAACGCCCTACCGGACCTGGTGATGCCGGTCTGAAATATTGCAGGGCAGATTTGGCATAGCTGCAAAATCCCAACAGGAATGGAAGCGCAAGAAAGTAGCAAAAAATCAGGACTCCGCCGGGAAGAAGCGGAGCGGGCCAGTTCCATGCGCTATTGCTTCCGGAAAGCAGGTAGGCCCAGAAATGGTTTCCCGTCGCAGTAAAGACCATCCACTTAAGCGCGGTTGTTCCGAAGTACATATGTTGACTTCTTGCCGCCCATTGTGTAACGCCACTCTGCTGGAAATGATGGAAAAAGAAGCTCGCATAGGGAACAAAAGGCAGAACGAACGCAATAAAACCGCCTGCCGCCCACAGGAGGGTGGTTTTTGGCCGATTAGCCGCCCTGATTGCCGGCTCGTTTTCGGCAAATTTGAATGAGGCGGCGGCAAAACCGATCAGCAGGATTACATAAAATACGCCGCTGTGGTGCAGTTGGAACGCAATTGAGGCGAACAGGCCTATCGGCAGGAAAAGATGGGGTTTTTCGCGAACCCTGAGTATCATCAATACCAGGGGAATTACAAAAAGCAGCAGCAGGTTCGGCGGCCAGATTTTCCGGCTGCAGATGATCAAATAGGGTGATAATGAAAAGAGAAACAGGCAAAGGAGAAACTGTGTCCGGTCCTTGGCGAATGTGGCAAAGAAAAGGACCGAGAGCAGAAGGACGGCTATATTCACGGCAAGGAAAAAAGCGGTAATGGTGTATGGATCGGCGCTGCCGGCTGTCATCAGGCCCATGATATACGGGAAAACCGGCGCATTGGGGATACCGACGCTGGACTGCATGCCATGCTCGATCCACCAGTGCTGCGCAGGGGCCGAGAGTCCCTCCATGATTGCCGTCAGCTCATCCCCCTTGAATTCGAAAGTATCCAGACGGAACGCGCGAAGAAAAATCCCCAAAGCCAGTATAGCCCACATGCCGATCCTCGCGCTTTGGGACATCTGCGCCCACAACCGTCTGAATGCAGCAAAGGAAGAACCAGTGGACGTTGATCCTTCGAGGTACATATGAGCCTCCCTGCGTCTTTGTCTCGACATATCACGGAACTCAAAACCGGCGGCTCGGATAATCGAATATCCCACTGAAAAAGGCAAGAGGAAGCTCAATGGGACCGTTCCGGGCAGTTTCAGGATATACACCACTTGCGTTTTTCATTGGCATATGGGAACATCCTCTGGGCCTTTATATTCAAAGTGCGGTGAACGGTTAGTGGAGGTTTTCATGTGGGCGAACATAGTTTCTTTATTCATCGTGCTGTTCATGGTGTTTGCAAATCCTTCGGTTTCCTGTAAGGGCGATGAAGGCCGTGATAAGCTGTCCGGCGCAACGGAATATCACTCTTTGGCAAGTGAAAGAAAGTCTGGGGAATACAGGATCAAAGTTGACCTGTCCGGGCAGGTCCTCACCATGGATATCCCCAAGATGGTCCGTCATGGAGGCGGCGGTGAGGACAGGCTCTATCCAACCCCGGGAGATCTTCACCCGATCAACGAAGGTGGCGCTCCGGGTGGGGGCCGTGTTGACTTTGTTTCCGCATCCATTCTGTCGGCCAAGGCCAAACAGTTTGATGACGGACTTTATGCGGCCGCTGAGATAGCCATGCAGGAAGGGTTGCCGGGCGTTTTGGGAAAGAAAATGTTTCTGTCGGCCCTTTTGGGCGCCCTTAAGGACCTCGGGGACCCCTCCATCCCTCAGCAGGAGGAAGAATGGTCGAGGGCTTTTATTGCTGCTGCATCCTCGCTAGGGGGGCAGGACTTAAGCGAGGATGCAAAGGTTACAGAGTTAAGCCAAAAAATAGAGAAGGATTTTCTGCAAGACCCTCTTCGCTCAAAGCCAATAGGCTTTTACACATGGAATGAGGAACTCGGCAAGATATTCCGGCAGGATCGCCTCCTGCAAACCAAGATCGAGAAGAGCGCCGCACTTGTGCGGGCCATAAAAAAGAAAGCCGGACCGACAAAAGATTTCTATTTTAAGTACCTGGGATTTACCGAAAAAATGACCAACCCGTTCCCATCCGACGTTACGGATTTGAGGCGCTACATCAATGACCCTCTTGCTACTTGTGGGACTGGGGAACCAAAAAAAACGGTCGTATTCTTTCCACCATCGAGATCTTATGAAACTGACCTTGTAAAAAAACTCTACGGCAATAAACCCATCCCCGACAATTTCAATCTTGCTGAAACACTTATCCAGGAAATTAAGGCAGGGAGCGTCGATCTAACCCCCCGGGAAGACTCCGGCTGGTATGACTACCAGACGCACTCCCTGGAAAGCCTTATCCTTCCGGAGAAGTTCCCTGAGGGCAAAAAGTTGGAGTTTACCCAAAGTTACAGGGAAGAGCTGGAGGAGTTGTTCAAATCTCTCCTGGCCCTCACAAGGGAAACCCACATCAAGCAACTGGAAATTCCTCTAATGCTCACTGCTAAATATCACCCAGGGTCGGTTGAGCAAAAAATACGCATTGATATTTCCCCGGAGCTCACTTTAGAGCCGCTGGCAACCTACTACTTGAGAAGGGCCCGCTCTTATAATTTCATCCATTGCGTACTGAAAAATATGCTTGGAGAAAGCAATCTCGCAAAGATACACCGTTTGACGGCATCGGGACCTGTCAAGAAGGACCTCTCCCTGGAACTGAAGGAAATGGAGGCGCTCTTTTATGGGGCGGCCTTAATCGTTGCAAATGAAACCGGCTGCGCTCTACAGATTACAAACAGGGACGGATCGGGCAATGGCCGGAACAATGACATCGAATTTGCCCGCCGCTGGATGAATCATCTTTCCGACGATCCGGATGTTTCACGCGATAACAGGATGATGGTGCCCGTCTTTTACGATATCCAGAAAAGTATGACGAAAGTGTGGGTAGTTTTAGGATACGAAAAGAAATCCGTCGAAGTGGGATTCAAGTCGACTCCGCCAATTACGGTCTTTGACGGTAACGGGAAAAAGATTGATGCATCAAGACTCGACGTACATTACAACGACCAGGTACGGTCCCTGTGGTACCCGGTTTTTGCCGAGATTTACGTAAAAAATATCCTGGATAGAGATGAGTTCAGGAAGCTTTGCGACAGATACGCCACGAGGCCGGAGATCCTAAAGGCGCTCCAGCAATAGTTCCCACCAAGAACCTGGAGTTTGAGTATAGCGGCATCGTTTAAAGCGACTGCCTGCCACGGGGTTGTGCCGGATATGACCAATCGGGTGAGCCTTCCAACCCTTGTGCTTTCGCAACCCGACCCCGCTGGAGGCGCCGGGTTTCTAACCAGTGTCAAATCCGCCTAATCAGCAAAAAACCGAATTTTAGCAACTACTCTTTTATCTTTAATTTGTTAATGATCTGCATTGGCTGCGGTCGTTTCTTGTGTTTCAGATGTAGCTTTAGATTTATTCTCACTCTCATTCTCCACATCGGGCTTTGGCGTGGCCGCCTGGTATTTAGACCTTGAGGAGGACAGCAAGGATAATTGTTTTTCCCTGATGCTCTTTAGTATTTCTTTATATCGATTTTTTCGTGAACTACTGAGCATAAAACGCCATGCAATCCACCATATAAAAATCCCTGCCACAATACCTATCCCCGGAAAAAGAGTAACTCCCAAAATCATAAAACCAAGTCCGACCACAAACATGGGGAGAGCAAGGCTCAAACCTTCCAACCTGTTTTCTATAATATATATTATCTTTTTAATATCCATATTTTATCACTTCCTTCCAAGTTAATGTGATCGCTCAGATATGTTGTCAACTACTACACATATTTAATAACTTTTCTAATTCTTCTATCCTTTCTTTAAGTATTACAGCCTCACATCATTGTTCAACCTCCTCTTTTTTTTCCAAACCACATTTTGTTAACTATTTGATAATACTATTAAAATATACCGTTAAACCATTTTCGAGCCCAAATATACTTATTTCACAATACTAATGCCTTATCTGAAGTAATGCAATCTTTTGTTTGCAAACCACAATTGGCACATTCAAAACAAACAAAAGGACAGTCCCCATCGCCCTTCGGGCTTACGATTCCAGCGAAAGGAGAAGGTGGGGAATCCTCCCTCTAAGGATGAGGCGAGAATAGCCCCTGGCACAACGCCCCTTGCTCTTCAAGAAACTCCACTCTCACGGGATCGGCCTTACACTCCTTTGCCAATAGTTGCTCCTTCCCGTTCACGTCACTTGCCGCCTGACGTCCTTTGTTTTGGCTCTGAAGAAAGGCTTTATAATCCTCCACGCTCAAAGCCCCAAAGATCACCCCTTTGATTAGATGCACCCGTAAACAACTTTCGTTTTTGATTTGATTGCAGTAATAGCCGATTGCCATCGCGCAGAAACTGGGAGGCTTCAGGGGTCTCACCTTCTCGGGATGTTTTCAGTGGAGGATTTTGAGTCCAGGACAGTGGCTTTTGGCCCATTTGAGATATTCGGGATCGCACCACCCTCGAGCTGACTTTTCCACCGGTGGCATACAGTTGATGACTGGTGTTGAGGGACAGGCGTAGCCCGGAGCCCTGGGAGGCTCTCCGCGCCAAGCCCGATCGTCCCCGGTTGGACCGCCGTCAAACTTCCGGGTATTGTCGACTGTTTGGCTCAATTGCTGCTGGTCCGTTTCGCCAGACGATACGACAGCCGACAGCGCCGGAACCGTCAGCGCGACAATCGCCAGAATGATGCTCAGATTTATTGCGGCCTTCCTTCCCATATCCGTTCCCTCCTCTATGGCAATGGAGTTATGGTGCGACGGCCCTGTTAGAACTTATAACCAAAGCTTTCCAGAAACTGTTTGAAAACATGGTCCACGAGGATTACTGCGAGCAGCAGGGGTACCAGGATAGCGGCGATGACCAGCTTTTGTTTCCAGCCTCCCAAGGCTAAATATTTATAAACAAACCTGGTCGCCAGGGGGCCGAGGATGATCAGGACGCAGCCCAAAATCGTCAAAAAGACGGATGTAAAGATAGCCTTCGGGTACGTGACAAGCTTAGGGGCGTGCTGATATGCGTCATGGATGGGGAAATAGAATCCTACAAAGCCAAAGATAAGCCCAAGGACCAAAAGCAGGACCCCCCCTATACGGGGATATTTGTCCATGTTTAACTTCCCGCCGCCTTGTACTTCATCACTCATGGTGTTCCTCCCGCAACTGGACGGTTACCGCGGTTATGACCTCCTTGAACATCCCGGATGTACTTTACCCCAAGTTTTCGTTCCCTGTCATGTTCTATTTTCAACGATAGCCGAGGATAGCTTTGCGGTCCTGATGGCTGGAAGGCAGGGCCGCCGAAAGAAGTGCCATAAAAGGGTGCCGCAATAGGGTTGCCAATACGGAGGGAAAGTTTTATATGAAGCTGGCGTTTTCTTATCAAGAAAAGGAGCAAACATGAAGATCATCTGCCCATCATGTCATTACGTAGGGGAAAGCAAGGGAATTGCCAAAGGCTCTCGAAAAATCGAAATCACGCTCTGGTGCTGTTTTATCTTACCCGGCATGCTTTATACCATGTGGCGGCAATCGAAGGACGGTCAATACCAGGGGTGTCCACAGTGCCACGAAGCCAACGTTCGGCTCATGAAAAGAAAAGAATGGCAGGCATATGAACGAAACGGAAAGTTACCGCCCGAATAATTTTCGAAGAATCCTCTCCCCAAACGCACCGAAGGACTCACAATGTGAAAAAACGGCTCTCGAGGCGCAGGCCTTCATTGCATCTCCTGGCAACCTGCCGCGGCGAACTTGTCGAAGGATGGCCGCCTTGAGCCCTGTAGCATGAGCCGCAAAGCAGCGGTTTAAGTAAAATGCTGTTTGTTGACTATTGAATATTGCTTCCCATCTATGCTTTAAGTTTCTCTTACGAGGAGAGAGCATAGTGAGACAAAAAGGCTTCTTTTGGCTCCTGACGGCGGTCTTGACGGCCGGTATCGCTATCGCCTACTCCAACCACTTCGGAAACGGTTTCCACTTCGACGACAGCCACGTTATAGAGGAAAACCTCAACATCAGGAGCCTCGCGAACATCCCGAAATTTTTTACCGATGCGACCACCTTCAGCGCTCTGCCAACCAATCAGTCCTACAGGCCTGTCCTCACTACGCTCTTCGCCATAGCTTACCGGGCAGGACGCGGCTCCCCCGTCGGGTTCCACATCATTGCCTTTTCAATGTTCATAGTCTTGGGGGTAGTGCTCTTTTATCTTTTCCGGAGGATATTCGCCCTGGTCCAATCCCGATGGCGGGAGTGATGCCGTTGCCCTCCTCGCTGCTGGTTTCTACACTCTCCATACCGCCAACGCCGAGACGGTAAACTATATCAGCGCAGGCTCGGACCTCCTCTCCACGCTGCTCATGGCTGCCTCGCTGCTCATTTACGCTACCCGGCCCGCATGGCGAAAGTTCGGGTTGTACCTTGTTCCAGCGGCACTGGCCGTGCTCACGAAAGAAGTTTCGGTTATTTTTCCGCTTTTTTTGCTGGCCTACATTCTAATCGAGAAGAAACTGCCCCTGACGGACCTTCTCAAGGCGGGTAAAAGGAGGGAATTCGGCCGCTCGATCCTCACGGTCCTTCCTTCCACCCTGGTGTGCTGCGGCCTTATCGGTTTCTGCTCCCGGATGCTCCCCGGGACTTACACTCCAAGTACGCTCTCGCGGCTCCCGTATGTTCTTGCGCAGCCGTTCGCTATCGTGCACTACTTCAACAGCTTTTTTTGCCATTGAATCTTAGCGCCGACATCGACTGGACTCCCATTACCAACGTCTTCGACGACCGCGTCATGGTGGGAGCTGCCTTCATGGTTGTGATGGCCACGGTTGCGGTTTGGGCTTCCCGAAAGGAGCGAACGAGCCCAGTTTCGGGATCATGTGGTTTCTGATCGGTGCGCTTCCCGCATCGAGCGGTGTCGTCCACTGGCGGAAGTCATAAACGACCATAGGATGTTCCTCCGCTTTATCGGCCTCACAATTGCGGAGATCTGGGGCATTGCCTTGCGGCACAGAGGCTGGAGGGGATTTTGCACCGCAGCCTGGCCCTGAGGACGGGCTATGATCCTACTCATCTGTGCGATTTTCTGCGGGCATGCCGGACAGGACTTTCCAGCGAAACAAGGTCTGGAAAAATGAGGAAACCCTCTGGCAGGACGTGATGTTGAAAAGCCCTGGCAATGCCCGCGGGATCATGAACTACGGGCTCGCTTTGATGTCTAAAGGCGACCTCCGGGGGGCGCTCGGCTACTTCGAGCGGGGGCTGGCGCTTGCTCCGGACTACGCCTATCTGCACATAAACACGGCGATCGCACAGAACGCACTGGGCCAAGGGGCCGCTGCCGAAGAGCATTTCAGGAAGGCCATGAAGTGCGATCGCGGCTTCTTCGGGTGCTATTTTTACTATGCCAAGTTTCTCCACGAGCACAACCGGGCGAGTGAAGCGCTCCCGCTTCTCGCCAAAGCCGTGGAATTGAGCCCGGGCTTTTCCGAAGCTAGATACCTTCTCATGCGCATCTATGCTCAGGAGCGTGACTGGAAGGCCCTTGAGGGGGCCGTTGACCAGACCTTGAAGCTCTCCCCGAAGATTCCACCGCCAGGGTCTACGGGCAGGTGGTTCTCAATTCCGCCGATCGGGTACGGGTACAGGAACTGGCCACTAAAATCGATCCAACGCCTGATAAATACCTCTCGCTAAGCCTGGCTTATTACGGGGACAATCAGTTCGATAAGTGCATCGAGGCATCGAGGGGAGCCCTCAGACTGAAGCCAGACTGCGCCGCTGCATAAATAACATTGGCATACTATGTGCGGCTTGGGAAAGGGTGCAGGCAATCGCCGCCTGCGAGAGCGCCCTGGCCATAGACCCGCATTTCGAGTTGGCCAGAAATAATCTCGAATTGGCCCAGGCCCTGGCGGCAGGGCCGCAGCCATGATCTCGGCGCTCCCGGCGGTAGTTTCCAGCAGTAACCCAAGTCCTAGCGGGACACCATGAAAAGGCGTAGGGTCGATGTGCGGAACCATGCTTGCGGTGAATTTTTCAAAGCAGGGTCATGAAAAAGGATTGGGATTCCCGCATCAGGGCGCAATACCCTATAGACGTCACCCCGTACCCGCATCCGCCGGAATGACGAAATCATTGACCCGGAAAGGCGAACAGAAGACCTTCGGTGTGTTCTCATCCGGGAAATGCTCGATCAAACCGGCGCTAAAGGCGAGATTCGTTTAATCGCGGCTCAAGGTCCGAGACGTCGCGGTTATGCAAGGTTGGCGATAACCCGGAGCCGGAGCTGTACTGCGCAGGACCCGCCCATCGGTATTATCTCCTGCTAAATCCGTCCCCACCCCTGTCTTTTTAGTTCTACTCGAAAAAATGAAGTCCCGCTGAATGGCAAAATTGCCAAGATAAATAATCAGCTCGGATATTATTTTGGCTACGACCACTTTTAGCGCGAAGGATGCGACGAGGCAGCAGATCATGGCGTAAGCGATCAGCCCGTTGACGATTACGAGGCACACGTACCTGGGAAACACGACCAGGTGTTTCTGATCTGAAAAAAATACGAGGTTTTTAACTGCGGTGTAGTTGACGGCAAGAGCGATTGCGCGGGCCATGTACAGGCTGAACAAGATGTTCGATGCAATGCTTAATGCAATCATGAAAACAATGTAATCGACAGCCGCCGTCATGAGGGATGCCAGCATGAAGCGGAAAAGAACGAAGTAGATCTTCATAGAATCGCGAAGCACATGGAAGTGGGATGACCTGTTCGCGTCTATGTAAACGGTCCTGACCCCCTGCTCCACAATGCTGCGGTTGCCGTGCTTGGCGGCGAGCAGCATTTCGAGTTCGAATTCATACCCGTTGGCCTCTATCCCGAGGAGCTTGGGAACGAACCGTATGGGTATGCCCCGCAAGCCGCTTTGGGTGTCCGAGACTCTCTTGCCGATGAGCAGACGGAAGAGCACTCTTGTGCACGTGTTTCCAATTATGCTCCTGAGCGGTACGTTCCTCTCAAAAGTCCTGGTCCCGATGACCAGGCTTTCGGGCTGACTTTCCAGCGACCGGGCCACTTTCAGGACGTCCTCCACAACGTGCTGGCCATCGGCGTCTGCGGTTACAACGCCAATGAGGCCGTCAAAGTTCGAGCATGCGTAATGGAGACCCGTCTTGAGAGCCGCCCCTTTACCGAGATTAACGGCGTGTTCGAGCAGGACCACGCTCCCTCCTTGCAGCTTCTGAAAAGTGGGACCGCAACCCGGGCCGCTGCCGTCATTTACCACAATGACGGCTCTGAAGTTTGAAGAAGCGAGCCGCTCCACAAAAGAAACAAGTTCTTCGGATGGATTGTATGCCGGTATGACTACGGCGATATTCATCCTCGTTCCTCTTGTGAAACAGCTCTACCTGTCGAGCCGGGCTTCGAATTTTGAAAGGCGCCCCGACGATCCCTTATTTTGTTCCACCAGAGCAGATAACTCTCTTACTTGCTCCTTCAGGGCGGATAACTCCTTGTCTTGCCCGTTTAACTCTCTCACTTGCTCCTTCAAAGCCGATAACTCTTTTTGCTGCTTCTGCACCTCGTTGAGCAGCATGGCGTTGACGAGGTGGTAGTAGACGGTCTGGGGTTGACCGGTCTTTGGGTCATACTGCACAAGATCGGGATAGATCTCGGCCACCTCTTCGGCGATAAGGCCATACTGCAGTTGGCGCGGCCCGCTGGCGTATTCCGGCTTGTAATGGAAGGTTACCGGCCTGAGTTTCATAAGGCCGCTGCTCACATCTCCCATATTCTCGATGTCCTCCTTGAACCGGCGAGATGAGGTTACCATGCCAAGCTGGCCATCAGGGGCCACATAAACAGGGCTTGCGCCGGTTATAGTTCGAGTGGATATACCGGCAATGAAGGTTTGATAAGGCCCCCCGGCAAGGCCGTCGTTGCCGATCCTGATCTGGAAGGATTCGTCTGACGATGCCGGGACAACTTGACTACCGATATAAATGTTGTAGGAGCCGGTAGTATGATCTGCGTTAAGCAGTCCCAGGGTGCCGGCTCCATATCCCAGAGCGGTGTTATAGTTGCCGGTGGTGTTGCCGAACAGCGCCTGATACCCGCTGGCGGTGTTACCGCCGGCGGTGGTGTTGGAGTAGAGGGCCCCATCTCCGCTGGCGGTGTTATTGTTGCCGGAGTAGTTCGAGAAGAGCGCAAACAACCCGGTGGCGGTGTTAGCGGTACCGGTGGTGTTGGACATGAGCGCCCCATATCCGCTGGCGGTATTATTGTTGCCGGTACTGTTGGCGTAAAGCGCCCCATATCCGCTGGCGGTGTTGTATTGCCCGATGCTGTTATAGTAGAGCGCATAAACCCCGCTGGCGGTGTTAGCGGCGCCGTATGTGTTGACGTTGAGCGCCCAAGATCCGCTGGCGGTGTTAGAGCTGCCGATGCTGTTGAACTCGAGCGCCCCATATCCGCTGGCGGTGTTCCATTGCCCGGTGGTGTTGGCGTGGAGCGCTAGATATCCCCATGGCGGTGTTAGCGGCACCGCTGCTGTTGGACCCGAGCGCCCCAAATCCGCTGGCGGTGTTCCATCCCCCGGTGGTGTTGTGGTAGAGCGCCTGATATCCGCTGGCGGTGTTATCGAAGCCGGTGGTGTTGGAAGTGAGGGCTGATATGCCGATCGCAGTATTGTCATACGCATCCGTTATTATGTAAGGATTCAGCGGCCCTGTCGGTCCCGTGGCGCCCTTGGGTCCTTGGATCCCCTGCGGCCCAGCGGCTCCGGCAGCACCAGCGGGTCCCGTTGCGCCCGCAGCACCCGTAAGTCCTATGGGTCCAGTGGCACCAGTGGCGCCACTGGCGCCCTTGGGTCCCGTGGCGCCGATAGCGCCCGTAAGTCCTTGCGGCCCTGTAGGGCCGGTGGGTCCGGTAGGTCCCCTGGGGCCCGGAGAGTTCGTTGCGAAGTCGGCAAGGCAAACGGCCGTGTTAAGCGATGTTCCGGCTGTAAACCTGCTATTATTAGGCGCCGCCACCGTAACCGTTCCCACACCTTCAGTCGAGGCTGCAACAATCGTTACATCCACACAGAAACTGTCCCCTGCCTTGAAGGGCAGAGAAGCTCCTTCGTAGACGATCTCAACCGAGTTGGAAGCAGTAACCACGCTTGCGTAAAAGGAGCCCGGAACTAGGTTCGATGAGTGTACCGCAACCGGCCCTGCAATAGAAGCAACGGTCGCTACGCCGCTCTCGAATGTAAAGGTGAATTGATCGCCTACCTGAAGATCGGCCGTCGATGCGGTATTCTCCTGGGTGATGCAGAGCACGGCCTCCGATGTACTCCCGGTCTCGAAAAGACCCGGAAGAACGAACGCGGCAGGGGTTATTGTCGTGACGGCAGCAAATCCTATGTTGCCCCACCCGATTAAACCAATAGTAAAAAATAGACACAGGACCGCTTTTAGAGATATCGATTTCATCGCCCCTCCTCGATTGTCTGGTGAGGCCTGTGATAAGCAGCAGTTCTCAGGCGTTTTCAGGAATTCAATCGAAATTGCCAAGCACCCCGCTGTTTGCCTCATTATCTATTCCCCCGGAATTCTTATACGTAACTGAAGATCGGAATTCCCTGTCGAAAAAGCTCCTGCTACACGTAACCTTTATAAATTATACGGTATCCCAATCAGAAAACTTAAGTTGAAAAGCCTGAGCCTCTTGCAGAACACATCAAAACCGTCACCTCGGAGAGATCGGGGGTCCACAAAAGCTTGAACCCGGATTTCGGATTTCGCCTGAATGACGTTGAAGGACTTTTGCAAGAGGCTCGCTTATCAGAGAATGTCAGGCAGTTTAAGGACTCATCTTTATCCTCTTGCGATAAATTTCAGGAATTCCTTGAGAGTTACTGTCAGGAAATGCACGCTTGCACTTGGAGAAAAGTTCTATGAACTAAAAGAGGCGAGATGACCCCCAAAGGCATACCTAAAATTCCACTTGGAGGCTTCACATTGGCAGTTTGCGGAAAGTCAACTTCATAACTTACTCCAGACAGCCCTTTTAGAAACAGCTATGAAGGAATGACAACCGCAGCAAGTGTCAAAAGTAAAGCGGATTCCACGTTGACGGTGGATCATGGCGATCAAGGTTCGCCTGGAAAACCCCGCCCCTGTAAGGCTGAATGAAATTTTCCTGCGGGCAGGCCGCCCCTTCCTGCTCCTTTTTCTAAACGTTCACCGCTTGCGCAACACCGTAATCCACATCTTGTCGGGCCTGGAAATTTTTCCACGCGAAGCGTGCATAGGGACCCTGATTTATGAGACCCAAGTTTTCCGGTGAACCATTACAAACAATACATAGTCGTTGTCGGGAAGAGAAACGATTGAGCAGTGGTGAAGCGGCAGAGCTACCGATACGAAGGGAAAGTTTCATATGAAGTGGACGGTAGTCGTTAAAATGCGGCGCCGCACTTTAAATACTACTGAGATAGACTATAAATAAGGTAATTAACCCAAAGAAACCTGTAAGAAGCCGCTACCCGCAATTAATACGCTACGCGGCACAACCCGCGCCGGCCCACATTGGATTCTCGACGCCCCGCGAGGCGGGGTCGGCGGCGGGTGGCCTTATTGAGAAGTCAGGCCCTGTTTTCCCAGCTCACAAGGCGCAATCCTGAGTTAATCCGCCGGGTTTACGTGATGAGCTTCAACTGAAATTGGCGGAAGGCGCTTCCCGATATTGAGTATTTCCACTGATCCCGCGTGGATCACGGCACGATTTTAGTCCCGAGAACCCCGAGGAACTTCGCGAGCCACTCGGGATGTGCAGGCCATGCAGGCGCTGTTACAAGCTTGCCGTCTACATGTGCCCGGTTGACTGCAATATCGACATACTTGCCACCCGCTCGATCGACCTCGGGACCCACTGCGGGGTACGCACTGCAAGCCTTGCCCTGGAGCACTCCGGCTGCCGCCAGCAGCTGCGCCGCATGGCAGATAGCCGCAATAGGTTTGTCTGCTTTTGCAAAATGCCGTACCATGCTCAAAACTTTTTCGTTCAGCCGAAGGTATTCAGGCGCTCTGCCGCCGGGGATGACAAGGGCGTCGTATTGCTCCGGCTTCACATCATCAAAATTTGCATTAAGTGTAAAGTTGTGGCCCGGTTTCTCGCTATAAGTTTGATCCCCTTCGAAATCATGAACCGCCGTGCGAACCTGATCGCCGGATTTCTTGCCGGCGCATACCGCGTGCACGGTGTGTCCAACCATCTGCAGCGCCTGGAAAGGCACCATTACCTCATAGTCTTCCACATAGTCGCCGACAAGCATCAAAATCTTCTTTGCCGCCATAATGATCTCCTTTCCGGGTGTCGGTTTCATTTCGAGAATTGGGGTCCGCGAATCGCAATTCTATTTCTTTATACTCGATATTATAATTATGCCGATCACGATTTGCTGATATTATCACGGTGTATAAATGGAAGTGTGGTCATCAAATCAGATATTTCCGGATCATCAATGAGCCAGTGACCTAAAGAAGCCAGCAATAGAGCCGCGTAAGGGCTGCTGCTCCCATCGGCCAGATAGTAGTCCACCCACGGGCCCTCTTTTCGTGAAGTGACAAGCCCTGCCTCTTCGAGGTTTTTTAGGTGACTGGAGGCTGTTAGCTCTGAGACGCCGAGGGCAGCCTGAATTTCACATGCACACAGACTCCGTTGTTGGAGCATTTTGATGATTTTCACTCGGTTGCTGTCCGAGAGCGATTTCATGACGCGAATGAATTGGTCCATGCGATTCCGTCCGGTATGTGTAGGGGCGCCAACCAAACAATCTCAGATATATTGATGCCTGTCACCAAAAAAGAGAATTGGATACGGAGTTCAACAGCTTTTGTGCAGTGGGTCAAATCGATGAAAGGTTATCCCCGTGTCCTCCCCTCTCCACGCCGGTCTTTCCACGTAGTGCTCTCACGGCCGGCCTTTGAATCTCTATCCCGATTATGAAAACTTCGTTTTTTCCCCTTCCCTGCCCTCCCTGATTTTTCTTGCTGTTTTTTTGCCGGTTCTAGTTGCCATTTCTATTGCCGCTTCTGGTTGCCGTTTCTGGTTACCGTTTTACAGGGCAAAATCGCTCAGTGGTATCCTGCTCCAACCGGATTAAGACGAGGGATTAAGACACCCTGACACGGGGCCAAGACCCTCACCGCGTCACCGAAGAACTCTGGAGTTAAGGCGAATCGAAGCATCGGGGAATCAAGGGCAATGAAGTGCGTGCACTGCGGCATGGAAATGGATTTAGTTGAGGTTTTGGAGAGAGGGGGAGTCTGGGAGTGCCGTGAGTGCTCCTATACCCTCACGCTCAAAAAAGGCTTTGCGCCAAAGATTCTATACGATGGTCCGCCGCCTCTTGACTATTACTACCATGACTAAGATCCTGGCCGGCGGTCCCGGTTCCCAAACCCCGGCGCCATTTTACGGGAGTGTCGATATTGAAAACCCAGGACTCGAAACTGCAAACTCGACACTCGAAGGCCCACAGGAACCTCGCGGCCGATCTGGCAGAGTACGCTTTCGACCCGTATGGATGGATGCTCCACGCCTTTCCCTGGGGCGAAGGCGAACTGGCCGGGTTCGGCGGCCAGGTTACATGGCAGCGCAAGCAGATCGAGGCAATCGGCGCAAAGCTCCGGGGAGGGCCGGCCGCCTCGCGGAGCGCCGAGATCATGGTTGCGGCGCCACCGCCCCGCTGCTTTTTGCCGTTTCTATTGCCTTTTCTATTGCCGTTTCTATTGCCGCTTCTGGTTGCCATTTTGCAGGGTCAAATCCCTTTCTGATATTCTATTGACCTGATTAAAACGAATTCGGGAATTAAGGAATTGTGGGACTCCGGCCTACGCCGAGGCGGCATCAGTGGACCTTAATTCAGGAGTTTCCAAAATCCCTTAATTGGAGGTTTTAAGCCCTTCCGGCTAAACGCCTCTGGTCATAGACAGGCCAAGGAGAACGTAGAGAAAGGACCAGCTTCCGGCTAAAGCCGGTGAAAGGAATGACCAGATTATTATGTGCTTCGCTTCAGCCCCATCAGTTCCGGCTCCTCCACCGCGCCTGCGCCTCCACCGAGCCTGTCCGGACCAGGGCGTCCAGAATGCCGGGGCAAATCAGCGCAACCTGGCGGCGATGGCATATGGGGCGAGTCAGACGATTTTAACCGGTCCGCAGGGCTTGCAGACGCCGGCGAATACAACGGCGAATAGCGGCAAAACGTTGCTTGGTGGATAAAATCCGCCGCAGAGGCGCAGAGACACAGAGAAAGACATGCTTGGGCAAAAATTTCCATTATTTAAGAATCAAGATTTTAGATTTCCCTGCGAACTCTGCGCCTCTGCGGTGAAAGGTTAGTAATGGCCGACGTTCTTCCCATAGCGCGCACGAACGAAAGCGTGAGGATCCCGCTGGTAAGCCAGCTTCACAAGATACCAAGGATCCAGGACCTGAGGCGGTACGTGGACCGGCGTCTTGTGGGGCTGCGCGTCGATCGGTGGAGCTACTGGCAGCACTGGCGGCAACTCTCGGACTTTATCCTGCCCAGGCGCGGCCGGTATCTCATGACTCCCAACCAGGCGACCAGGGGGGATCCGGTCGGATCGAGGATGATAAATGAAACTCCTGTTTTTGCGCTCAGAACGCTTGCGGCGGGCCTTATGGCTGGGCTTACTTCTCCTGCTCGCCCTTGGTTTAGGCTTTCTATCCGGGACATGGACGTGTCCGACAATACCCCCGTCCGTCTGTGGCTTGACGAAGTAACAAAGCGCATCCTCACGGTGCTTTCTCAGAGCAACGCCTACAACGCTTTGCATGTCATCTATGAGGAGCTGGGCTGCTTTGGCACGGGGTGCATGCTGATCGAGGACGATTATGAAGACGTTATCAGGTGTCAGACCCTCACGGCGGGCGAATACTATCTCGCGTCAAGCGGGCGTAATCAGATCGATACTCTTTACCGGGAATACGTACTCGCAACAGGTCAGGTTGTGGAACGCTTTGGACTTGAGGCTTGCAGTCCCCAGGTCAAAAGTCTTTGGGCCTCCGGACAGCTCGATAAAGAGGTGAACGTTGCCCAGGCAATCGAGCCAAACGACGACCGGGCCCCGCAGATCCCGGGACTAAAGGGGCGAAAATACCGAAGCGTGATCTGGGAATGGGGGCAGAGCCAGAACCTGGTGCTCGACCTTCGAGGCTATCACGAGCAGCCTTTTTGCGCTCCGAGGTGGCATGTCATCGGAAACGACTCTTACGGCAGGTCTCCGGGCATGGAGGCGCTGGGGTCCTCGAAGATGCTCCAGCAGCTGGAGAAGCGGACCGCCCAGGCGATAGACAAGGTGCTGAATCCTCCGATGGTGGCCGATGTAAGTATGAAAAACGAGCCGGCATCACTTTTGCCGGGAGGAGTGACCTACGTAGCGAACCTGAGCACGGGTACCGGATTCAAGCCGGCATACGAGGTGCCTCCGGATATCCGAGGCGCCGAAGAAAAGATAGCGAAGGCCGAGGAGAGAATCAACCGGGCGTTTTTTGCCGATCTTTTCCTGATGATCTCACAACTTGATACCGTGAGGACAGCGACGGAAATCATCGAGCGGAAGCAGGAAAAGATGCTGATGCTCGGACCGTTTTTAGAGCGCAGCCAGTTCGAACTGATAAACCCGATGATCGACCGGGTGTTTGCAATGATGTTCCGGGCGGGACTTATTGCCGCCGGCGCCTCCGGAGATACGAGAACAGGGCGCTTGATATTGAAACGATCTCGACTCTTGCCGACGCGCAGAAGAGCACGGCGACAACCGGGATCGAGCGGCTGGTCGCCTTTGTCGGAAATCTCGCGGCAGCCAAGCCGGAAGTCCTGGATAACGTCGATATGGACGAGACCGTGCGTGAATACGCGGACCTCATAGGGGTTACACAGAAACTCATTGTCGAGCAGCAGAAACGGGACGCTCTTCGGAAACAGAGAATGCAGCAGGCCCAGGCGCAGCAGGCGGCGCAAATGAGCATGGCCGGCGTGCAGGGGGCCAAGACTTTGAGCGAGACCGACGTTGGCGGGGGGCAGAACGCGCTGCAGAAGATGCTGGGCGGCGCGGGCATGGGGACGCAATGATGAATGATGAATGCGGAATGATGAAGAAGAGCAAGAGACAATGATGAATGCGGAATGCGAAATGATGAATGTTTGAAGGTTTTCACTCATCATTCTCATTCATCACTCATCATTTAAAGGAGCGAAGCGACGATGTTGAGACTTCAGCAGGTTATTGATGCACTGGGGCAGCTTGTGCCGGGCAGCTTCCAGCAATCGGATACGATCTATACTGCGCCCTGGGCGCAAGGCGGCAGAATATCCGATCTATACGAACCTGATGGTTGCAAGCACGGGCTCGAGATACGACTCTGGATGCTCCTGAGCGGTGCCAAGCGCGCGCCAATATCGTTGTGATTGGAGTATCGGGCGGGCCCGAGCTTTATCTGCTTATGGGAGTTACGACCGGTCTTCAGTGCCTAACGCCAGCGGCCACGGGAATCTGCGGCGGCGAGCAATGTGACAAATCCTGAGCTTCTTACCGGGTGCGGCGAGCGGTGAAAGGCCAGAGCAATGTTACGACAGGTTAAAGCAGGAGCATCGACGCATCGGAATCATAAGTGCAGGAATCCAATCGTTACGATGAGTTCAATAACTGCGCCCTGGCGGGAGTTACGGCAGTATCTACAGTGCTTACGGGGGCTAACTTTGTGCTGATAACCGGGCCGGCGACAATCGACCTCTATTTCCGTGGGCGCCACGTCAGGTTTGAGCATTCCGTCCGAAGATATCATTGACGGTTCAGCGCCCGAGATCCTCCCGGAATGGTAGAGACTCATTTAGCGGAAATTAAAAAGTAGCGACACGTTTCGGATTGAATGCAGCCTCGGCGTGCAAGGTGACGCTTTCCTATTTTTCTTAAGGACTGGAATGAATGAGTCAGGCAAAAGAGAGGAGCTGATTGATATGTTCACGAAGAATTTCAACCGGATCTTCAATAGGCAGCATCTTTGGATACATGTTTGCTGTTGTGTATTTGTTATCGGGTATGCGTTCATTGCAGAAGCTCACGAACCCTTCCCAAGCTTTATCGAAAGAGGCGAGGTCTTTCCTTTTGACGTAAGGCCGGTAAATCTGTATAGCGAATTGCAATTTGGGTACGGCTTGCAGAAGGAACGCGTCGATACCTGGTGGCCAATATGTCCGGGCAAGAAGGAAAATGCTGAGTTCGGAAATAACAGTCTCACAGAAGGCATCTTGGGCTTTAGTCCGTCTGTTCTCTTTATTTCTTCTCCTGGCCAAGTAGTGGTGTCCCACGACTTGAACAATGAGGACAAGGGGGATGCCGGTAGCGATGCCATTGATAAACCACATCAGATCAATGTCGAAACCAAAAAGAGAAGCCATGGTCTTTCCTATTCATTAGGGTTGGTCTTCGGGATGCTCCTGGGTGCGTTCTTGAGTGGAATGATGATTATACCTGACGACTGGGAAGATTGAATTTACCACGGAAAAAGTTAGCAAGAAAGGATTAAAGAAGCTGGCTGAAGAGCAAGATGCATATAACGCTGGTGATGCTGCCCATGTGGCGAAACGAAAGACGAGCCAGAAGAAGCGTAATCTTCGAAAGACAGCGGCGCTCAAAAAGCTGATGTTCGATCCGGAAGGGCGCATGTGGATGTGGGACCTTCTAACGCTTTGCGGCATATTCCACAGTTCCTTTTCGATTGACGCGCTCAGGTGTGCATTCAATGAAGGGCGAAGGGACATCGGGCTAAGGCTTCTGGCCGAGATTAATCAATTGAGTCCGGAGTTTTATATCCGGATGGTGCAAGAGAATCAGGCAAAGGAAAAAGAGACCGAATGAACCCGTATGATATGCGGACGATTTGTGCAGTGCTGTCGGTGACATGCGTTGAATGCGGAAAACGTCAAGAGCTTGATGTCGGCTTGTCAGTGAATCATCCGTCGATGACAGCCGAAGTGAAACCTGAGCACATTTACAGAGCACTTGATCATGCGGGCTTTGTGTGTCGAAAAGTTGGCTGGGTGCACAAAGAGTGCTGTCGTGAGGAAGATAAGAAAGCAATGAAGGGCGAGTAATGGTGATCATTTTGGGCGTCTTTGGTATCTTCATATCTATTGGTCTTTTTAGGGATTCGCCAATGGGGCTTCAGATTATTCCTTGGTTTTGGTTAATTATCCTGCCGCCTCTCATTTGGTGGGAATGTTGTGGAGGTCACAAAGATGAAAGAAATTCGAAAAGCCATAGACGCCCTACGATACTGTTGAAGAGCAAAGAAGACAAAGGCGTGATTGGATCCGTCGAAATAGGAATCGAGTATGAAGTGCTGAAGACAGGCGAGTAATAAATAATCCCTGACAATTCTTGCGTCCCGGAGTCGCGACCGGCTGGCGCAGCCAATATCGAGAAAGCCGTTTCTGCTGCAGCAGGCAGGAGCGGCTTTTTCTATTGGCACCACAAGAGCAGGACTGAGGACGAGGCCCCGGACTGGAAACTTCCGGGGTGACGAGGGCGTGAGTAGAAAGGGCGGAGGAGATCGATGCAAAGACATTTAAAAATCCTACACGACATCATTAAGGGCAAGCCGGCTCATCTGCGAAGCCCGAAGTGGCACAAGGTTGAGCGCGAGCACCTGAAAAAAGAACCTGAATGCCAGTGGTGCGGGGCAAAGAATAAGCTCCAGGTGCACCACATTGTGCCTTTTCATGTTCATCCCGGGTTGGAGCTCGAAGACTTCAACCTCATCACCCTTTGCGAAGAGGGCGGATATCTCAACTGCCATTTGTTTCACGGGCATAACGGGGACTGGAAAGATTCTAACGAGAAGGTGCGCGAGGAATGCGAGGAGCACAGCAAGGACCCTGAGCGGCAGATCCTCGAGGCCGTGAGGAAGCAGGACCCGAAACTGTACGAATTTCTGATTAAAGCCAAGATCGAAAGGAAAAAGCATGCCTGAGGAACAGAGTCGGATGCCGGAGGACCGACGACGGAAACTGCGGCGGCTCAGACCACCGAGCAGAAGAGCGCCGAGACCACTACGGAAACAACTCAGTCGAATCTGCTCGCCGAGGCGGGAGAGAAGACTGCTGAGACTACGGCCGAAACCAAGGCAGAGGAAAAGACCGAAGAAAAGGCCGAGGAGAAAAAGCCGGAGACAAAAGCGCCCGAGGAGTACTCGGAATTCACAGTTCCCGAGGGCACAGCACTGGACGAGCAGACCGCTACCGAGTTCAAGGGGCTGGCCAAAGAGCTGGACCTGACTCAGGAGCAGGCGCAGAAGCTGCTCGATTTCGGAGGCGGAAAACTCCGGGCGCAGATTGAGGCCCCCTATAAGCTGTGGGCTGAGACCCAGGCCAAATGGCAGGCCGAAGTAAAGGCGGACCCCGAGATAGGCGGGACAAAGTTTGAGCAGAGCATCAAGGATGCGGCTCAAGTCTTTGTGCCGGGAGAATCAAACCCGTTCGTGAAGTCTGAGGCAGAGGCAAAGTCCCTGCGCGAGGCGCTCAACATGACGGGGGCGGGAAACAATCCCGCGATTGTGAAGTTCTTTGTCAAGATCGGCACGCTGCTGAAAGAGCCCGGATCACTATCAGGCGGACCGGTGAAGGACTCAGCGGACACCCTTCTTGCAAAGATGTACCCAACGATGGACAAAATCGAATGATGAATGCGGAATGCGAAATGATGAATAAAAACAAGTAATTCATTCATCACTCATCATTCATCATTCATCACTCATCATTTAAGGAACGGAGTGACATATGGCGACCATAGGACCTGTTGCATTGACACTGGCGGACTGGGCCAAACGGATAGATGACGACGGAAAGATTGCCGAGATCATCAATCTTTTGTCCCAGACCAATGAGATCCTGGATGACATGCTCTGGGTGGAAGGAAATCTTCCGACCGGGCATAAGACAACCATAAGGACCGGCCTGCCGGCAGCATATTGGCGCTTGCTCAACATGGGCGTGCCCAGGGGCAAATCGACCACCGCGCAGATCACCGAATCCTGCGGCATGCTCGAAACCTACTCGGACATCGACGTGGACCTGGTGGCGCTGTCCGGTAACGACCGCGCCTTCAGGCTGTCTGAAGAGCTGGCATTTCTTGAGGGCATGAACCAGCAGATGGCCGGGACGATCTTCTACAACAATATCACCGGCGTGGCCGGCCCGACCGGAAGCCCTACAGGCGGCCCTGCGGCTTTCATGGGACTTGCGCCGAGGTATCCGAGCGTATCGACTGCGACCTCCCAGACCGCGAATAACGTGATCGACGCCGGCGGCACAGGGCAGCACCAATACCTCGATCTGGCTGATCCATTGGGGGCCGATGTCCGTTCACGGCATTTTCCCCAAGGGCCAGAAAGCCGGTTTCCGGCAGGAGGACATGGGCAAAACCCCGGTCTACGATTCGAACTCCAATCCCTACTACGCCTGGCGAACTCATTACAAATGGGACGCGGGCCTCGTGGTGAAAGACTGGCGGTATGCGGTCCGGATCTGCAACATCGATGTCAGCGACTCTTTCGGGCGGAACTCCTCCGAACCTGATCAACCTCATGATCCGTGCGATTCACAGGCTGCCGACTCAGCCGGCAAGGGCCGGAAACGTGCAGACTTCCGATGCTCCGAGGCTGACGCTGGGGCAGGCAGGGTTTTACTGCAACCGCGCCATTTCCACCTGGTTGGACATCCAGGCGGTGAACAAGAGCAACGTGCTGCTTCGGATGGAAGAGTTCGACGGAAAGCCTGTGACCACGTTCAGGGGCATTCCGATCAGGACCTGCGATCAGTTGCTAAATACTGAAGCGCGGCTCACTTAACAAAACCTGTTTACCACGAAGGACACGAAGATCACGAAGGAAGATTTGGCTAAAAATTTCAACTCTTAAACCGCTTCGTGTCCTCTGTGCTCTTCGTGGTGAGACCTAAAAAGGAGATTTTGCCATGATAATGGACAATCTTTTGCTTTTGGACGGCTCGGTGTCCTCTGCCGGGGTTTTTTCCGGAACTGCGGTAAATAGCGGCACGACTTTTACAGCCGGCTCGACAAGCTCCGCCAATATCCTCGATGTGAGCCAGCTTGCATCGAGCGCCGGCGGATATGGCCGAGATATCGGCATTGGAGATGATCTGGAGCTGGTCTGCATGGTTACGACTGCCTTCACGGGTTCGAGCTCAACCCTCCAAGTGCAGCTCCAGTATGCACCCGATAATGGAAGCGGCTCGCCCGGCACGTTCGTCACGGTGGCCCAGAGCATAGCCTATGCGCTCACCGCTCTTACTGCGGGTGCCGAGCTTTTGCGGATCAAGGTTCCTCCGATGACGCCTAATCCTGCGATAGGATCGGCGCTGCCGAAGTTCATCCAGATGAACTACGTCGTGGGGGTTGCGAACATGACTCAAGGCGCGATTGCTTCTTTCATCGTGGTTGACCGTACGGCGCTTGGTCCCGGCCTTGGTTATCGGAGCGGGTACAGCAATCAGTATCTGTAGAACAATGATGAATGCGGAATGCGGAATGATGAGTGGTTTTGGCTTTTCATTCATCACTCATCATTCATCACTCATCACTTAAGGGAGGTTTTATGGCGAAGTACGAACTTTTGGAAAGGGCGTTTATCAATGAGCGGCTGTGGGAACCGGGGGAAACCGTGGAAGTTGCGGACGACGTTATTCCGGGTCCTCACATGAAACCCGTGGACGCTGCGGCAAGAGCAGCTTTTAAAAAAACCGGCTTTATCAACGGACCGAGTCTGCAAAACGAGATCGTTGATTCCATAGCCGCTTACGGCGCATCTCCGGCAGGAATGAAGTCCGGGATCAACGCCAGCGAATAAGGAGCTGTGAAATATGGCGGTACAGACAAACTTTCAGAATAATGTCTTTCCTCCGGGGATGCCGCAGGGAATCTCCAACCTGACGGTTCAAAGCCTCGTGACGGGAGCCGCGAACCCGTTGCAACTGGATCAGAGCGGAAGGCTGCTGGTCACCGAGGAACATCTTAAACCGACCTACCGCGCCGCCGCCGTTGCTCAGACGCTTTACAGCACGGCGGCAGCGGTTCTGGTTGAGATTATCGGTTCTTCGACCAAGACCGTGCGGATCAAAAGGATTCTTGTCTGGGGGCAGGCCGCGACCAAGTTCTATGCCGAGCTTACCCTTGGCAGGGCCACTGCGGCTTCAGCCGGAACTGCGACGCCTCTTACCGCTGGCCTAATGGACAAAAATGATGCTGCCGCCACTGCAACCGTGAACACCTACACCGCTGCTGCTGCCTCTGGGACCGGGTTCGCCGCTTTCGACGCGAAGATCATGGGCGTCGCAGCGCCTTCAGCAACCATGATCGCGCAGCCCGTCACATGGGATTTCTGCTTGAACAACGACAAGCCCTTGATTCTGCGGGGAACCGGGGACGTGATCGAGATTTACAACAACACGACTGGTCTTGGGACGGGGACATTTGGGTGCATGGTAGAGTGGGAGGAAGACAACTCCTAGATTTTTCAGTTTTGAGTAACCCAAAACCAACTCCAACCTAAAAATTATCAACTATCAACTCTTTAAAGGAAAGGGATCATGAAAAAATTTATTCCTATGGTTCTGGTGTGTCTGTCTTTCCAGATTTTCGCCGGGATGACGTTGCTTGGCTGTGCCGCTTTCAAAGCTGATCTCACCAAAGTGGAGACCAAAGTTGAGAGTATCGACTGGAACGCGGTAGCGAACGTATTGGGCGGATTTTGTGAAAGGGCTGAACGAAGCCCTCCCGGTGGTCGAGACTCTTTTTCCGGGGACAGCAAAGGTCGTTAATCAGGTGGTAACCCCGGTGCTAAACGACGCCAACACGGCGGTAACCGCTTTTACCGGCACAGTCCAAGCGTATAAAGCCGGGACACTCACGGCGGCCCAGGTACAAACCGCGGCGCAGGAAGTTCAGTCGAGTGCGGTGGCGGCTTCGAACCTGGTCGGCCAGGCGCTCAAGGGCAAGATCGTGACAACTCCGGTACCGGCGGCAACAACTGCGGTCCCTACGAGTTAGCCGGCCGCGACTGGTTTCTCTCAATAACGTATTCGGATCCCGATTTCGGGGACCTCGATGTCTTCCCCCCCGGCTTCGTTCAGTGGCTGGGGGTGGATAACGAGGGAGACAGCATCGTGCCGGTGTCGACGGGGCGAAACAGAGTGATCTACGTTCATTGGACCTGGAGGTATTGATAATCCGCAGATGACGCAGATGAAGCGCAGATGAGAGATAAAAAAAGTCTCCGGCCGGCGACAATTATTTTCGCCGAACCCGCACCGGACTTGGTTTTATCTAAAAAAATATCTGCGAAAATCTGCGACATCTGCGGATGAGGAGACGGCAATGGAGGCAATCAAGAAAATCATCGAGCTCGTTTACTACTACCGTAAGGACCAGGCGGCAGGAAAGCCCTATTGGCAGGACCCGGCCGTTATCGGCCTTGTGGTGAGCCTTGGTGCAACCGAGGCGCTCAAATATCTCGGGGTGAACATCGGTCCGGACCTGCAGCTAAAAATCGTGGGGGTGATCACCGGGATCGGCGCACTGGCCTCGCCTCATACGGGGGTGAAGCAAGACCCGGTGGAGAAGGCGGCAGATACGGCAAAAGCGGTGCAGCAGGCGAATCTTTCGAACCTGAGTTAGGCGTAAAGACTATTCACCGCAGAGACGCAGAGGGCACAGAGAAAGACATGGTCAGGGTTAAAAGCAAAGAGATTTTGGTTTTGGCTGTTTGCCAAGCAAGCTTTTCTCTGTGATCTCTGCGCCTCTGCGGTGAGAAAGGATTTTGACCATGCCGAGCTATCCGGAGGATTTTCAAAAAGCGGTCGATGATCTCATCGACAATTGGGAGGGGGGTTTTGTCGATGACCCCGAAGACCCGGGCGGCATGACCAAGTATGGGATCTGTGCCCGTTCGTATCCCGCCGTGGATATAAGAAACCTCACCCGGGACGATGCCGTGGCGATCTATTTCCGGGACTTCTGGCAAAAGTATCATCTTGATATCGCTTGTCCGGATACGCAGATCCGCGCCAAGGTCTTCAACATGGGCGTGCTGATGGGGATGAAAACCGCGCTCATGCTTGTAGTCGGCTGCACGGATATCGATCAGTACCGCCAAGTGTGCGAAAAGCACTTCGAGGCGATTTGCATCAAACATCCGGAGTGCAACAAGTTCTTGCACGGATGGAGGCGGAGAGCATTAGCCTAAAACAAATGATGAATGCGGAATGCGGAATGATGAATAAGGGCTGCGGCCGGTGGTTTTCAGTCATCATTTATCATTCATCACTCATCATTTAAAGGAGCGGAGCGACGATGATGGATCACGCTGGATGGGTCATTGTGGCAAGCATAGTGAGTATGGCGTTGGGAGGTTGGCTGCACTGGCTCTTCTCGCGCAATAACTGTGAGAAATGCGGGATCGCGGAGCTAAAGGCCGAGGTGTCGAGGTTGTGTACTCTCATTGAATCCTTGTGGGAGAAAGCAGGGTTGACCGTAAAGGAACGCCTCGAACTTGAAGGAATGCGAAGGGAGTAATCCGATGGCTGTACCCGAAGTACATAAAGCTGAGTGGGACGATGAAAAGAACCGGAAGGCTGAGGAGGATGCACATCATCTTGCGCATGCTCACGCGATCAGAAAAGATCCCAAACGGCACGAAAGGGCGCTTGAGGCCGCAAAGCGTCTGAATCTGGAAACGCAGGAAAACGCCAAAGAAACCCGCGATCACGCTGAAGGCATGGATGAACTTGCAAGTAAGATGTACCCATCTATGGCTGCGAAGGAGTAATCAATGTCTAAACGATATCTCGATATGGGAGACCGGATCGAACTTGCGAAGGCAGCGATGGAGTTCGCACACCTCTACGGAATGAAGCCGCACATGCTCTATCACGGAATGGCCGAAGCCGTGACGGAAGAGCCGGAAAAGAGCAATGATGAATGATGAGTGATGAATGATGAATGGAAGGATTAAGACATGAGTAAGGCATCAAAGACGTCTTCATCATCAAAGAGCAGCAAATCGAGCATCCATATCAAGCCGGAAAATAAGGGCAAGTTCACAAAGGATGCCAAAGCACATGGGGAGAGCGTCCAGGAACGGGCCAAAGAAGTTTTGAAGCCGGGAAGCAAGGCCACGCCGCTTGAAAAGAAGCGGGCGAACTTTGCCAGAAACACAGCCAAGTGGAAGAAGTGAACTGACAATGATGAATGCGGAATGCGGAATGATGAGTAAAAGCAGGGGTTTTTCATTCATCATTCATCATTCATCATTCATCATTCATCATTCATCACTCATCATTCAAAGGAGTTCACTGTGGACCAGGTCACAGTCTGCAACCGCGCTCTTTCGGTGATCGGCACGCGGTCAACCATTGCGAGCATGACCGAGCAATCGACCGAAGCTATCGCATGCAATCTTCATTTCGAATCGGCCTGCCGCGCGCTGTTGCGACTCGCTCCCTGGTCGTTCGCCAGGTATCAGACAAACCTTGCTCTCATCGCCGCTGCGGGCGGAACGCCCGAGAACCCCAACAATGACGCGCTCCATTCCCTCCCGTCCCATGGAGTTATGAATACGCCTGGCCGCAGGACTGCATCCGGCTCCGGCAGGTAAAGCCGCCCTATTATCCGCCCGGTGAGACGCCGGAAAATTCCGGCCTGGTTCTCATGCCCGGATTTATGGGCGCACCGGTGACTATGCCGATGGGATTTGAGAATAAGCCGCCCTACCAGATCGGCATCGACAAGGATGCAAGCGGAAACCAGATCAAGGTGATTATGAGCATACATCGAAAACGCCATAATCATCTACACCTGCCCTGGTCGACAATCCGAACCTCTGGGACGATGAATTCTCGGAGGCCTTTGTCTTCATGCTGGCGTCTCACCTGGTGGGAGCGCTGATCGGCGATAAGCAGTTAGACAAGGCGCTTTATGAGAAAGCCGCCAATGCCGCGATCGCGGCCCGCGCCGTCGACGCGAACGAGCAACCGGTGAGTCCGAGCCATACGCCGGACTGGATCAGGGTGCGCGGATATTATCCGCTTCCTGGCGAGCTTCCTTATCCCACTGACGACGACCAGGGGGATTATGGAGGCTGGGGGAATTGGGTTTGGTAATGCTTTCACGCGGAGACGCGAAGAGAACTATTTTCACGCGGAAACGCGGAGACGCAGAAAGACACGAATAGGAATTCCCACTTTGGCCTGTTTTTGAACTCCGGAATTTTCGCTTCCTGAGGCAATTTTGAACCCATTTCTCCACTTTTCTCTCTATGTCTCCGCGTCTCCGCGTGAGCAATAAGGGGTTTAAATGCCTGATCAGCAGGGGCCACTTCGTGTTCGGGGACGGTTAAGCGTTGAAGGTGAAACGCTCATCGAGGGCGAGTTAACTCTCAAGGTCCCGACCGAGCTGCCCGACGGCACTACGGCTGTCACACAACCTGCAGGGGATAATTCGACAAAGCTGGCGACCACGGCTTTCGTGCAGGAAGCGGCAATTGTCGGACCTGAAGGGCCGCAAGGACCAGCCGGACCGACAGGCGCGACCGGTCCGCAAGGACCGGGCGGCTATCATGGCCAGCAGGGAGCGCAAGGGGCAACAGGAGCGCAAGGACAAATTGTTTATTTGGAGCAGGAGCTTCCCGATGACCCGCTTGTTATTCCCGGTCCCACCGGTACGACCGGTGCAACAGGAGCCACTGGAGCGCAAGGCCCCACCGGGCCGCCTATTTATCTCGAAGCCGAGCAGCCGGAAGATCCGGTTATTGTTCCAGGTCCTCAAGGGATTCAAGGCATTCAAGGGCCAACGGGACCGCAAGGTCCCACCGGTCCACCTGTTTATCTTGAAGCAGAGCAACCCGAAGATATCCCGATGATCGCTCCGATTGTGGGACCCACAGGTCCTCAAGGCAGCACGGGGGCAACCGGGCCTGCCGGACCTTCAGGTTGGGCCAATTTATTTTGCAACGGCGCTCTGGACATCTGGCAGCTTGGCACTGCCTCGATGACGGTCCCGACCTCCGGGGCCTATACCGCAGACGGTTGGATTGTCACACCGACCGGGGCCAGTTGCACGGCAAAGCAGGCAAGCGGCAGAACGAACGGCCTGACGCTCTACAGCTTGCAATTAACGGGTGCGTCCAGCGTCACCGATATCCAGCTTACTCAGCGGATCGAGAGTTATCTTGCCGCACGGCTGGCTGGTCAAACCGTTACGGTTCAGGCATGGATCTACAATAATACTGGCGGCTCAATCACTCCGACGCTCACCACTAAGTATGCCGGAAGCCAGGACACCTGGACGAGCCCCTCCACCAACCTTAGCGCGACAAACTTGCAATCTTGTGCGAATGGCGCCTGGACGCAGGTGGCCTATACGCTTTCGGTTTCAGCAAATGCGGCGAACGGCTATGAGTTCATTTTCGATTTTGGGAATAATTTCAGCACGACAGGCAAAGATGTCCAGATCACCGAGCTTGATGTCCGGGTAACATCCGGGGTCTCGACGGGACTTAACAGCAGCCCACCGACAGCGGAACTGAGGCCGATTCAAACAGAGTTGGCGTTCTGCCAGAGGTATTTCAGTTCGAGTTATGGGAATGGGACTGCGCCAGGAACGGCAACACACAACGGCATGGCTGGCCCATCTGTAGTTATGGTTGCAGGCGAAGGCCCTTTTGCGGGTAGCGTTTATTTTCCCGTCCAGATGCGCGCTGCTCCTTCGGTTTCCGTTTGGGATGGAGCGGGTAATTCAAGTAAGTGTTCTTACCTCGGAAGCTCCAGCACATCTTGGACAGACAACTCCAATCTATATGCATCGCCATCTGATATTGGTGTTGGCGGCTTTCTGTTTCTTGGAGAATACTCGACGGCTTATACCGTTTCATATATCCATTATACTGCGAACGCGAGGCTTTAAGGTGTATTAATGGCTGCATATCAATTAACCAATGGCACATCAGTCATTCGAGAAAGCGATGGTGCTTGCATACCTGACGATCTGCGCAATGCCGATTATCAAGCATATCTCGCATGGGTAGCATTAGGCAATACACCCGATCCGGCTCCCGCTCTACCAGAGCCTTCAATCACTGCCCAAGCTCTGGTGGCCCTGGAGAATGCCGATATAACTATGCACAGAGTCTCTGAGGCTATATCCCTTGGCCTGAATAGCTGCACAAATGCAGACGTTCAGGCGTGGGTGAATTACCGGCGCGAACTTCGAGCAATAATTTCAAGCAACACCGGCCCTTTACCGACACAACCGGCTTATCCGACAGGAACTTAAATAAAGAATGGAGGTTTACAAATGGCTGCAAACAAAGTGATTAGATTCGGCCCGGTAGCCTTAGGCGCATCTGCCGCAAACATCATCAATACGGCGATCTCATCTCTTTCGGGTCCTACAGGGTACACTCAGGCTCAGCCCTATGTGATCATCAGGCACATCAGAATTGTGAATAAGACATCGAGCGCCGCAACCTTTTCACTTTTCATCGGCGCGACCGGAGGCAGCGCGGCGGGTACTGAGTTCATCGGCAGTGCTCTATCCGTCGCGGCAAACTCGGCATATGACTGGTACGGCATGGTCCGGCTCGATTCAGCGGATTATCTCACGGGCCTTGCGAGCGCTGCAACCACGTTGACGTTTGAGGCCGAAGGGGAGATAGGCCTTGCATAAAGGCAAGGCCAATGATGAATGAGGAATGCGGAATGATGAGTAAAAGCAGGGGTTTCATTCATCATTCCTCATTCATCACTCATCATTTAAAGGAGCGGAGCGACTAATGCTGAACACAACGCAATCCTATGCGACATATCAGGGCAACGGGGCCACGACTCAATTTGCCTATAATTTCCTTGTCCAGACCGCCGAGCCAGATAGTCGTCTCGATCACGAACAATAATGTCAGCCCGGCTCGTTACGACGGTTTTGAGCACGAGCCAATATTCAGTGACCGGCATCGGGAATGCAACCGGGGGCACAGTCACCTATCCGGTATCGGGCAGTCCGCTTGCTTCCGGCTGGAGCATCACGATTCAGCGCGTGGTGCCTTACGTTCAGCCCACTTCACTTACCAACCAGGGAGCTTTCTATCCGGCAGTGGTCGAGGCGGCTCTCGACTATCTCACGATGCAAACCCAGCAGCTTGCCGATATGACCGCCGAGTTGGAGACTCTTACGGGTCCGATGGGTCCGGCTGGACCGACAGGACCGGCAGGTCCTCAAGGCCCGGCTGGACCAACCGGAGCAACCGGCGCGACCGGCGCAACAGGACCGCAGGGGGCAACGGGGGCGACCGGAGCAACAGGGGCGCAGGGTGCTCAGGGTCCGGCCGGTACGGCGGGGGCAACTGGTGCGACAGGTCCTGCAGGACCACAGGGGGCTACAGGACCGCAGGGGGCAACGGGTGCAACAGGGGGAGTAAACTGGCAAGGCACGTACAGCGGCACTGTCACTTATTACCAGGGACAGGGTGTTTCCTATAGCGGGAACCTTTACGTCGCTTTGCAGACCACCCTCGGAAACCTTCCCACCAATACGACTTATTGGGAGGAATTCAGCGGGATAGTGGGACCTCAAGGTCCTGCCGGACCGACCGGGGCAACGGGCGCCCAAGGCGCAACAGGAGCCACAGGTGCGACAGGCCCTGCCGGACCTGCAGGGCCAACCGGGCCGCAGGGGGCAACAGGGGCAACGGGCGCCCAGGGAGCGACGGGACCGCAGGGACCTGCTGGTCCAACGGGGGCGACAGGCCCACAAGGGCCGGCAGGACCGGCCGGTGGTCTTCGTGGAATGCAATTATTCACTTCTTCCGGCACCTGGACATGTCCTTCCGGAGTAACCGAAGTCTGGGTAACGGTGGTCGGTGGGGGTGGCGCTGGTGATGGTGAAGGCAATATCGGCGGAATTGGCGGCTACGGTGAGGGGCTTATTGCAGTCACGGGCAATGTGACTGTTACTGTAGGAGCCGGGGGTATTTATACCGGGAGTCCCCCCGGCGGCAATGGTGGTTCATCCACCTTCGCCGGTACCACTACAATATCCGCCAACGGAGGTCATGGTGCAACCGGTTTGGATGGAGGCGCCAATGCTGCGGCGGGTTCCGGCGGGTCTATCAACCTTGCAGGAGGAGGTTTGAATATAGTTGCCGGACAGTCTTGGGGCCAGGGTACTGCTGGCTGGGGCGGCCCCGGCGTAGTTTTTGTTCGTTGGTAAAAAGGAGTTCTTAATTGGCCGTCAACTTCATTCAACCCTCATTCGCAGCCGGGGAAATTTCACCCAATCTATATGCACGCGTCGATCTGGCCAAGTATCATATCGCGGCGAAGCTGCTGCGGAATTTTTTCACGTGGCCGTCCGGAGGGGTGTCTAACCGCGCGGGGACGATGTTTGTCGGAAGGTGCAGAAATCCGAACTATCCTGTTCACTTGATTCCGTTTCAGTTCAATCTCATTCAGACCTATGTGCTTGAGTTCGGGCACCTCTACATGCGCGTCATAATGAACGGAGGGTATGTTCTTGAGCCTGCAATTGGCTATCACTGGGATCACTCTTGCAAATCCTGGAGTCATCACCGCAGCCGGCCACGGGTACAGCAACGGAGACCAGGTCTTCATCACCGGAACCGGAACCCAGCTCGATTCGACTCCCGGTAAGCAGTACCTCATCTCCCATGCCACCACGAACACTTTCACCCTGACCGATCTCGACGGAAACGTAATCGATACCACGAATTTCACAGCCTACGGCGGCAGCGGCGGGACGGCGGCAAGAATATTCACTCTTACCACGCCTTATGCCGGCGCGGACGTTCAGGCGATCAAATGGACGCAGAGCGCGGATACTCTCACCTTATGCCATCCGAGCTATCCGCCCCAGGACCTCACGAGAACCCAGCACTGGGTCTGGACTCTTACCGAGATCGATTTCTCCCCGCAGGTCCAGGCCCCCCAGGCGTTTCTTTTACGAACCAGGCGGGAACCAGCGGCTACACCGACCACGGCTGGAATTATTCCTATGTCGTGACGGCCATATCGAACACGCCTCCGGATGAGTCTTATCCTTCCGCCGCGTTCACCGGAACGGGCGTGCAGTTAAATTCGAGCGCCGGCGCATACAACGTGATTTCCTGGAAGGGAATTGCGGCCGCCCAATATTACCGGGTTTACAAGGCAAACCCCACATACGGACTTACGATTGATCCCACGAACGCCATGTACGGCTATATCGGAACGGCAAAAGGAACCAGCTTTACCGATACCGAAATCGCTCCCGATTTTACGCAGGCGCCTCCCCAGGGGACAAACCCTTTCCTGGAAGGTCCGATCACCTCAGTAACGGTCTTAAACGGCGGGACCGACTGCAGCGCAAACCTGACCGTGATCGCAAGCGATATAAGCGGCACAGGGGCCGTCCTGACACCGACAATCGTGGGTGGGGTCATCACAGAGGTCGATGTGACAAACGGCGGCAAGAACTATCAGAAGCCGGTTATCTCTCTTGGGAACCAGGGAAGCGGCGCCATGGCGACCCTGACCGTCACGGCCATACAGGTTTTCGGTGAAAGCCTGCAGCAAGTCACCGTGAACCTGATCAGCGGCGGCCAGAATTATTTTGGCCCGGTGAGCATCACGGCGGCAAGCAGCGGATCGGGGCTTACCTTCACGCCAAAGATCACAAACGGAGTCATCACCGGCATCACGGTGAGCGGCGCAGCCCGTGCCGCCAGCGGATACACGGACGGCGATTCTCTTGTTTTTACGAACACAGCGGGGTCCGGCGCAAGCTTCAAGGCGACTGTCACGCCTTCGGGGAACTACCCTTCATGCGCCACCTATTTTCAGCAGAGAAAAGTCTTCGCCGGCAGCAATGAGAATCCTCAGACGCTTTGGATGACCAGGCCGGCCGACTTCAAAAATATGGACGTGAGCAATCCAAGCCAGGCCTCCGACGCTATTGTTGCCACCATCGCCTCAAACCAGGTGAATGCGATCAAGTGGCTGGTTCCGATGAATAACCTCGTGATTCTTTCCTCGGGAGGCGCATGGCTGCTGCTGGGAGGGCCGACGATTACTAATCCGGTGGCGGTCAGTCCGACAAACACCATTGTTATTCCGCAAAATTACGTGGGCTCGGCCGATCTTCCCCCGATCGTGATCAACTACGATATTCTCTATGTGCAGGTCAAAGGGTCGATTGTGCGCGACCTTGCCTATAATTTCTGGGTGAACGTCTACACCGGCACAGATATGAGCGTTCTTGCGCAGCATCTATTCTTCGGCCACAACATGGAAAGATGGGCCTATGCCGAACAGCCTTTCTACCAGGTCTGGATCGTCAGGGACGATGGAATACTTCTGTCATTTACCTACCTCAAGGAGCAGGACGTTTACGCATGGGCGCATCATGATTCGTTTGGAAATTCCGGGACCGACCAGTTCCTGTCGGTCGCATCCATTCCCGAGCAGCAAATCCCCGGCATAAACATGGATTCGGTTTATTTCGTGGTGCAAAGGACCATCCCCGGCATAAACGGCGGAAACCCCGTGAAATATGTCGAACGCATGGACGGCCGGAATTTTTTATCATCGATGGGTCCCGGACTAAAGCACTTCCGGGATGACAGCCGATGTCACAAAGGCCTGGTTCGTTGACTGCGGGCTTCAGTATTCGGGAGCTGCGGCAACGGAGATAAGCGGCCTCGATCATCTGAACGGAGCAACAGTATCCATCCTGGCGGACGGAAGCGTTCAGCCTCAGCAGGTTGTTGCAGACGGTTGCATCACGTTGCAGAACGCGGCAAGTCGTTGTGACCGTCGGGCTGCCCTATCAATCGCAGCTCCAGACGCTTTGCATGGAGCCTGAAGGAATGGCCATGCAGGTGCAGGATTACCGCAAGAAGATCGCAGCAGTTGTGCTGAGGGTAAGGGATACGAGGGGCTTAAAAGTGGGCCCGAATTTCAACACCTTGACCGAGATAAAGGAGCGATCCGCGTCTGGTGAGCATGGGCGCGGCGGTACCGCTTTTTACCGGCGACGAGCGCGTGATAATCAGCGCGGATTACCTAGTGGATGATGATGTGTGCGTGCAGCAGGACAACCCGCTGCCGTGTACGGTTTTGGGAGTGATCCCGGAGGTGAGCATTGGAGACTCTCCGGGGTAGGAGAAAATCCGCCACAGAGGCACAGAGGCACAGAGGCACAGAGGCCACAGAGGAAGAAAACAGATATGGCGCAAAAGCAAAGGATGATTTGGCTCTTGCTCTGGCCTGGCGGCTAAGAAGAGTCTCGCCTGTATTAAAAGGATCGAACCACGGATGGACACGGATATACACGGATGAATGAAAAAGAGGGAAAAAGCATTAAGAAGCAGGCATCGTCTTTTCGCTTCCTGGAGGCATAATTGAGGTTAAAGTAAAAATTTTTCTTTATGCCTTATCCGTGTAAATCCCTGTCCATCCGTGGTTGCTAAGCCATTCGTCTTTTCTCTTCGCCCACTCCTTGACCGGACCATGCCCCGTGTCTGTGGTGAGAGGCTTTTTATGGCCAGAATAGTCGTCCCTGCGCATTCCGATCATATCTTCTGGCTGGCGAACAACATGCGGGAGCCGGACCGGGAAGACGTGGCTGCAGCGTCTGGTAAGGGTCCCTATGCGGCCCTCCGGGACTCTTTTGAACGGTCGATTGCAGCTTGGACGGCAATGGTGGACGACTCAAGGCCCGTTTGTATGTTTGGTGTTACCCCAGTCGATATCTTGGGGGGACGGGGTTCACCTTGGCTTTTAGGAAGCAGCGAGGCTCGAAAAGTATGCGAACACCTTCTTGAGACTGAACAAAAGGTACGTGGCAAAAATGCTAGACCTTTTCCCTCATCTCCAGAACTACGTCGACGCCCGGAACGAGATCTCGATCAGGTGGCTCAAGTGGCTTGGGTTCAGGTTCGATCCTAAGCCGGTTCCTTATGGGATATGGGGGCTTCCCTTCCTGCGTTTTCAAATGGAAAAACCAGGCGAGTTTCTAGTTGTTAGTTAGTTGTTAGTTTTGAGTTGCTAAACTTATCCGGTCGAAAAACGGGAAACTCGAAACTCAACACTGAAAACTCTTCAGGGTGATTTAAGGGGATAATTCGCTTCCGGCTAAACGCCTCTGGTCATAGACAGGCCAAGGAGAGCGTGGAGAAAGGACCAGATTATGTGTACGCCTGTAATGCTGGGAGTGGCAAGCCTGGTCGCCTCTGTGGGCGGCTTCGCCATGCAGGGATATGCTCAGTCACAAGCCGCGAACTATAACGCCCAGGTCGCGGCCAACAATCAGATCATAGCCAATCAGAACGCCTCTATTGCTCTCCAGCAGGGACAGACTCAAGAGCAGGCCAAGCGGATACAAACCGGCGAGATGATGGGCGGGATCGTAGCGAGCCAGGCGGCAAGCGGGGTGAACCCGAACGAGGGGTCGGCGCTTAATGTCCGGTCGAGCGCGGCCGAAACAGGAGAGTTGGACGCTATGACCATCCGGTACAATTCGAATCTCGCCGCGCGAAATTTGCAATACCAGGGGACTCAATACGGCGCTCAGGCGCAGCTTTACAGCTCTACGGCAGGTTGGGATGTGGCCAACTCCATCCTTGGCGGGGCGTCGAGCGTTTCTGATAAGTGGGTCAAGTATAATCAAATGGGGGTTTTCGGCAATCAGCCGCTGAATCCGTTACTGGCAGGGCAGTAATCACTGGAAGGATAATAAACTTCCGGCTAAACGCCTCGCGGAGCGTGGAGATTAAATTATGCCGGTAGTACCCGATTCAGCATTTGAGCAGCATGTTTTTCCTGAAAATAGGCCTACAGGCCCAGGGCCGTTAGCCTATGATTATCTTGACATCAGCCCTGCGATGTTTGGCGGCCAGCTACACTATGAATATGCAATATATCTAATGTAATAGTTACCCAGTTATCGATAAGTACCAGCACTTGAGATTGAATTGATCATGAAGGGATTATCTTATTACTTGCTTCATATTTGCCGATGGGTCAGCATACTTGCGATTATAGTTACGCTGCTAGTTATGTGCCTTTATTTCCTAATCTGGATATACGTAAGACGCGGCTGCGCTTACAGTAGCCGAACTATAAGTCCGAAGCAGGGGAATTCTTAAGCACTAGTAGAAGAATAATGTTGTAGTAATTTCGTTAGTTGGTTTGTATTGACGGTTAAACTTTATAGAATAGCCGGACCGTGATCAAACGCTAAGATATTTGTTTAAAATCCAACTGATATTTTTGGGCGAAAAGATAGACCTTGGACCTATGACCCTGTCGTAGTTTGGTTGAGCGCAAATGAGCTGGAGATATCCATCGATCGGCTTGATCAAATTCATGGCAACTGGAAGAAGCGTCTCCGACGTAGCAGACGGCCTCCGCGAGCTCGCCCGCCCCGGCGTAATGCCGAGAATTATTTCAAATCTCCCGGAAAGCTGGTAAGATTTTGTTTCGAAAGCGTGTTTCCCTATGTTATCAGATTCCAGAGCAAAGCGAGGTAATGCAAATGGAAGAGAAAAAACCCGCTGCTGATCCGAAAGCAATGCTTGTCTCGATCATGGAAATCTTTCAGGCGGTTGTCAGTGCCCCGGCGTCGTTTTACCGGAAAATGCCAACTTCGGGAGGCTATGCCGATCCCCTTATTTTCGCGGTTGTCATGGGTGTTGCCGCCGGCATCGTCAGGATCGTCATTAGCTTGCTGGGGTTTTCTTTTGCCAAATTCTTCATGCTGCTTTTGGCCGGGGTGATAATAACGCCGATATTGACAGCGCTTTTCACCTTTGTGGCAGCGGCTATTCTCTTTGTAATCTGGCAGCTTATGGGGTCGCGGCAATCCTATGAGGTCTCCTTCAGGTGCGTGGCCTATGCGCTTGCGATCTCCCCTGTTACGGCCGCGCTCAATTTAATTCCATATCTGGGAATTGTAGCCGGCCTGGCCTGGATGGCTTACATTCTCGTGTGTGCTTCGGTTGAAGTTCACGGGACGCAGCCGAAGATTGCCTGGATCGTCTTTGGCGCTATCTGCGCCATTCTTGCGCTCGGCTCTGTTTCGATGCAGCACACGGCGAGGAGCTTCCGGCATAAAATGGATAACATGGGAAAAGGGCTTGGCGATATCGAGAAGATGAAGCCCGAGGAAGCCGGTCAGGCGGTTGGCAAATTTTTGAAGGGCATGCAGAAGGGCATGGATAAGTAGAGGTCCTTAATGGACAGAGCCGGGTAGAAGGCGGAAAATGGCCGAACCGAAATTGATCTACCGATGCCAGCAGTGCGGCTACATAAGCCCGAAATGGATGGGCAAATGTCCCGAATGCCAGATTTGGCACAGCTTCTCCGAGGAGGTGGCGCCCGGGGGGGCCAGGAAACTGGCCTCGAAACTCGCAAAAACTCTTTCGACCCATCCGGTCAGCCTCGATGAAATCCAGTCCGACGGCGAAGTGCGCTTCCATACAGGCATCGGAGAATGGGACCGGGTGCTGGGGGGGGGTCTGACAAAGGGATCTGTGGTTTTGCTCGCAGGCGACCCGGGCATCGGAAAATCCACCCTTCTTCTCCAGGCGCTTTCCAGGATGACCAGGCAGGGTCCTGTTCTCTACGTTTCAGGCGAAGAGAGCCCTCAGCAGTTGAAGTCTCGCGCTCAGAGGCTGGGACTCAGCTCCCGCGACCTGTTCATCTTTTCGGAAACCTCACTGGAAGCCGTACTTGAGGAAATCGAGAAGAACCCTCCGATGGTCGTAGCGGTGGACTCCATCCAGACCATGTACACCAGGCTCCTCGATGTGGCCCCGGGTTCCATAAGCCAGGTGCGGGAATGCGCATCGAGACTCATGAGGACCGGCAAAGAAGGCGGGATAAGCATTTTCGTAATCGGCCACGTTACAAAGGAGGGCGCCATAGCCGGTCCGCGCGCCCTGGAACATCTGGTGGACACCGTTTTATACCTTGAGGGGGACAGGACGCACACCTTCCGGCTGCTTCGGGCGGTCAAGAACCGTTACGGCTCGACAAACGAAGTCGGGGTTTTCGAAATGAAGGAAAGCGGCCTGGAGCAGGTCCCCAATCCCTCCCAATTGCTTCTGGCAGAACGCCCCAAGGGGGTCTCCGGCTCCGTTGTTGCCTGTTCCGTGGAGGGGACTCGTCCAATCCTGGTCGAACTTCAGGCCCTGGTCAGTTCGACCGGCTGGATGCAGCCGCGCCGCACCAGCATGGGAGTTGACACAAACCGGCTCTCGCTTTTGCTTGCGGTGCTAGAAAAAAAGCTCGGGTTCAACTTTGCGCAGCAGGACGTGTTCATAAATGTGGCCGGCGGAGTGCGGCTCATAGAGCCCGCAGCCGACCTGGCGATGACCACAGCACTGATGAGCAGCTATCTGGACAGGCCGCTTCCGCAGGACCTTGTGGTGTGGGGCGAGGTAGGGCTCGCCGGTGAGGTAAGGGGAGTCGGGCACAGCGCGCTCCGGGTGGGGGAGGCCTCCAAGCTGGGGTTTACCGCCTGCCTTATGCCCAGAAGCAATTCCGAGCGGCTTTCGAAGGAAATGGATGCCCGCCACATAGGCGTTCGTTCCCTTCAGGAGGTCCTGCAGACAGTTTTTGAGGAAAAAACGGGACTGCCCCGGAGCAGCGCTCAGTGATAGAGACCTGCAAATTCTGCCGGATAATTTCGGGCGAACTGCCCGCCTCGATCGTGCTGGAAGATGAATTCTGCGTGGCTTTCCTGGACAGCCGCCCACTCTTTCAGGGCCATTGCCTGCTCGTCCCCAGGGCCCATTACGAGACGCTGATGGACCTGCCGGACTCCCTCATCCGGCCGCTTTTTTCGAACGCAAAGCTTCTGTGCCGCGCGGTCGAGGAAAGCATGAACGCGGAGGGGACTTTTGCGGCAATCAATAACAAAATCAGCCAGAGTGTTCCCCACCTTCATGTGCACGTGGTCCCAAGAAGAAGAAAAGACGGTCTGAAAGGTTTTTTCTGGCCAAGGTACCGGTACGCAGATGAAGGGCAGATGCGAGAGGTTGCCGAACGGATCGGGGCCGCTGCGCAACTGCTTAGGTCCGCGACAGAGTAACCGTGGGCCATCCTTGCCGTTCTATTACGCTATCTACCTGGAATTCGGGTCGAGCGAATTTTTTGACCGATTCAAGCCTGCTTTCCAAAAATCCCGCCAGTACGACTCGCCGGGCATTCCTCCACTCCCCGGCTGCAAGGGTTTTCTCGATAATGGGCCATTCCAGGTTCATAACGGAAAAGTCCGGGCGTATACTTAGACACCCCAGCCGGTCAGCCTCTACCAGGGCGATCCGATCCGCAACTCCGTTTGCCCGCGCGTTTTTCCAGGCGGTCTTCAGCGCGAGGGGATTAAGGTCTATCGCGAGAACGAATTTTGCCCCGGCCAGGGCGCATGCGATGGCAAGGACCCCCGTTCCGGCGCCAAAATCCAGCGCCGTATGGATTTCATCGGACCCGAAAATTTCAGATATCGCAAGCAGGCACCCCTGAGTGGTGGGATGAAGGCCCGAACCGAAAACAACTCCGGGATCGATGAGAATTGCCATCCTGTCCGGCTTATCCGCCGGGTCAGCCGACAGCCGGATGTTGAAAGATCCAAGGCTGATCTGAGGGAGGCAAATGTCCTGCCATTTGTCATAGGGCAAATCGTATCGAGAGGTTAGCCGCCAGTCGGGACGAGATTTCAGCCACTCCGCAATGGGTCCGGCAGACTCTTTTCTGTAAAAAAGATAATAAAAAGGCGGTTCCGGCCAAATCCCCTCGAGGCCTTCAGCGGGGAGATTTCGGGGCCGGCCGCTTCCCTTAAGTTCATATACCCGGAGCATCGCCCCTCACCATATCTAACCGCTCTATGCCGGCCAAAAAGACAAAATCCTCCAGGACGGGAGGATTTTGCCTGAGGTCACCTCTGCAAACCAAAACGTTATTGACTGGACCTTTTCTTTTTGGAACTCGAACCGCTCTTATCAGATGTGGTATCCGTCTGTATCGGAACAGTCTCTTTTTCGTCAAGGGCCGATTTGTCTTGAAGAATCAATTCAGGATCCCGTGTAGCCGCCGCCTCAGCCTCCACCGAGGCCGCCTGCGGTTTTTCCGCCGGTTTGCCGAAAACCTTTTCACTTATCTGTTGGGCAAACAAGTTTACCTGGGGCATGACGTCGTCGAGTGTCTTCATTTGAGCATAGAATGAAACAGGCTCCGTTTTACCCGACACCGGCACCATTTTTGCCTCTATACTTACCGACTGGCCCGTGCTGGTTATGCTTCCGTACAGAACATAATCCGCCTTGAGGCCGGCGCCGATCCGCAGGGCCTCGCTCTGCGATATTTCCTTTGCTCCATTGACGGCCCGGTCTGTTTGCAATTTGTCCACGACCTGCGTCTTTCCCTGACAGCAAAGCCGGGAACAGATCATGTCGCGGATTCCGCCTTGAAGGTAATTAAGATTTGCCGGGGTGTTCATGGCAAAGGGCAGAATCGCCACCCTGGCAGTTGAGGTGTCACCCGCAGGGCTTTGAGCAGCCATACAGGGCGCCATAAGTCCTGAAAACAGAAACAAAAACAACACAAATAAAATCACTGCCCTGCTATAAGACATGCCATTCTCCTTCGGGATGGAATCTATATTCCCTTGAATAAACACCCGCTGATTGCAGATTTTGGCCACTCATGCAGCGATATTGCCCGCCTTTGCCTCAAAAAACTCGGAATTTCAGCCGCTTTCGGGAACTTGGGCGCAGAGCGGCCCTTTTCCCCGGTGCAGTACAATAAATCAGGCTGGGGCCCCTTATCAAGTCTTTTTATTGTCGTTCGGGATGAAGTGAACCCGGATTATGCCCGGGTTAGCGTGAAATTTATGCCGTATTAAGTCCATCTCCATCGATTTCCAGGGGGCAAAGATCACATCGGATAGCGGCTTGCTCCTCCTGCGGGAAGTGGATGAACGGTTCGGGCTGCGTGAGCAAAACGCATCCGCGATCGATGACCCGAGGTCCGCAAGCCATACGCATCATTCCTTCCAGTGGTCCCGCAGGCCTGGTTCGATTGCCCATCCTATTTGTGCAAAAAAACGTATCGTACTGAATCGATATGATACGTTTTCTATTGACTTAAGCTTTTAGAGAATTGTAGGTTCGAGCCCTTGATAGCAGCACTATTGATACAATACGAAACACCGCGCTACATATTGCAACGATTAATGAAACAAGCTATTGCATAATGCAATATTTCCGGCGAAGCAAACGCTCCTGGAATTTTGCAAAATGTTACAATTTAATGACGGCTTCTTATTACTGAAGCTTTTCGCTTGACATTAATCGAAATTCTGAAATAGAGTTTTTTTCAATTATGGAAGGGGCAAACCGTGGATTTTCTCTGACCCGAAAGGAGGTTAAAAGACCAATAATATCGTAATGATGGGGCTTAGTAAGGAGAGAGTTAGCAAATAATGCCGGCCTTTGAGGAGGAAATGGTATGAACTGTTTTCTGAAATTGGGGCAAAAAGTGATGTTAAAAGCGTTGACCGTAACGGTGCTGCTTTGCGCCTTTACGGTCTTCATGGGCGGTTGGGCCTGCGCTCAGGAAAAGAGCGTGGCGGAAAAAATACTCGACATCATGTTGAAGAACCACCAGATCACGCAGGAGCAGTACAATGACCTGCTGAACCAGGCCAAGGCCGAACAAATGGCGGCGGCCCAAAAAATTGCTGACGCGCAGAAAGAGGCGGTGGCAAAGATAGCGTCGCTGCCGCGTCCAGAGCGCCAACCGACAGATTTCAGGGCTTGGTTTAATAAGTCTGACGGTCTCCATTTTACGACGGAAGATAAAGCTTTTGACCTACATGTCGGAGGCAGGATCCAGTTTGACATTTCAAATGCGGAACCGGATAGCGCTTTGGCCGGCTGGGGGGCGAATACAAGCAACTTCAAGTCCAGTCATGGATCGTCCGCTCCGGCGGCACTCGGTGGGTACGGGGACCAATTGCGCAGAGTGAGACTGGACATTGACGGGACGCTCTGGAATAACATCGAATTTATCATACAACCCGATTTTGCCCCGTCATATAAAATCACTACCGGCCTCGCCAGAAGCACCACTGGCTCCACCGCAAACCTGGCCCTCTACGATATCACTACAGGCTCTGCGATAACTTTCGCGGACGTATGGGTGGGCGTCAAGGACATCCCATATATCGGGCGCATCAAGGTGGGACAGATGTACGAGCCTCTCTCCATAGAACAAATGACCTCCGACAACTGGAACACTTTCATGGAGAAGGCCCTCCCTGTTAATGCATTCATTCCCGGCCGCCAAGCGGGCATCGAGACGCAAAACACGATATGTAATGATCGCATAGGCTGGATGGTGGGCTATTACTTCCAGCAACAGGTAGCAGTATCAAGCAATGGCGTACCCCTGGATACGACCGGAGATCTTTTCTCACCACATATGGATGCCACGCAGGTGGCGACCAGGATCGTGGCTCTTCCCTGGTATGAGAACAAGGGAGAACATCTGATCCATCTTGGCTTTGGCTACACGCATGAGTGGCGTTCCGACATTGTGTCGACTTCTTCCGGCCAAGGCTTTTATAACCCCGGCACGCTCGACTTCAAGTCTTCACCCGAAGCCAATCTTTACAGCCCACTGGTTGACTCCGGATATTTCCTGGCTCGAAGTGTGGATATCATAGATCCCGAATTTGCAATGGTATATGGACCCTTTTCCATGCAGGCTGAGTACATTTATGCCATGGTCCACGATGTGGAGAATTATCAGACCGGCGCAGCTCTATCGAAGACCCAATCTAATGCCAGTTTTTACGGCTGGTATTGGCAAGGCAGCTACTTCCTAACCGGCGAGCATCGCAACTACGCTAAGACCGCCTCGCCTGCCACTTATCAGGAGACCTTTGGCAGGGTCTACCCGAATTGTAACTTTAATCCCAGAACTGGAGGTTACGGGGCATGGGAACTGGCTTTCCGTATTTCCCAACTGGATGTCAACGACTTCGCTGCCGGTTTCTTCGGCGGTCTGGAAACCGACATCACAGCCGGCTTAAATTGGTATCTGAATCCAAACGTCATGGTGAAAATGGATTATGTTCATGCGATGGTCAACGCTCATTCGCAAGGCAACAGCACCGCCAACTACTACGGCCTGATGCCCACGAGCGGCACGGACAACATTTTCGAAACGCGCTTCCAGATAGCCTTCTGATGATTTGCCAGGATTAATCTCAGGAGGTGCCTACGCAGCCCCCTCGGCCGAGCGGTTTTGCTCTGCCGAGGGGGCTTGCTCGCTCACCCCTTCCCTCGTTGCCTTCCTCGTATGATAGACTTATACAATATCCTGCTCGATATGTGAGCGCCTAGCGCGGGGACCGACCGCTCATTCTCGACGCTCTGCGAGACGGGGCGGGAGCGGGAGGCCTCGATGCTTGACATCGGCCATGGAGTCACGTTCATAAATTACTTTATCGGCTCACGGTATGTGATTTCCACTCACTGCGTGGAGCTACTGCGTTGCTCCCGAGCAGCTTTCGGGAACCTGCCTGCCGGACAGTCAGGGACAAGAGGGCCGATACCTTCTGTGCAGTTTTGAAGCAGTCGCGTCAAGTTTCCGATCCAGAGTCCACAGTGGAACCTGCGTCAGGATGGCCGAAGCGAGCAAATGAATATCAATGTAGCCCAGGCCCCTTCCCATGAGGCTGCGAGTTTCCACTAGCTCCAACACTTCGCCATGTTCCGCATGGAAGTTCTCCAACGATAAACGGATGACAGACAACATGGCCTTCGTTCAACAACGTTTCAAGCCCGATGTTCCCATCCCGAATATGCGCCACCCACACTGAAGCGTCAACAAGAACCATCTTACGTGTCCCCTGCTCTTCTGCGAGGGATCATCTCCAATTGTTTTTCGGCTCCGCCCAATTTTGCAAGCCTCCTGCTGCTTTCCCTGGCTATGAGGGCTTCGAGGCCCAGTCTGACGAGAGAAGTCTTTTCCTCAATGCCGGTCAGCGCTGCCGCCTTGTTGAGCAATGCCTCTTCGATGTTCAGAGTTGTTCTCATGAAAGCCCTCCCAGGATAATATGCATTATTATATGCATAGCCAGTATGGATTCGTTAAGAGGGAAAAGAAAAAGGGGGGTCGAGCCTGCGTTCGAGCATTTCAAGATGCCCGCGTGAGCCCATCTCGCGGAGCGTGGAGTTTTTCTTGGTTGATGTTGCATTCTGAGATGAATTTATCGCGTGCTTGCAGAATGAAACCGCAGCAACTCTTAAACGCCAAGGAAAGTCAGCTAACCTGCCGGGGTCGGTCCGCCCACACTCCTCCATGAGTTATTTTCACAAAAAGTCACCAGACCGCCACCGTTTTGTAACTATGGATAGATAAGCTTGACCAAAATATCGGCTTAGTCACCCACAACTGTTGGCACGTATAGGTTTACGGGCGACGGGGCTGGCCCGTCGCCCCACGCAGCTACACTCGCGTAAGGTGTAACGTTCTCATAATCAACGATAAGGGGCTGGTTGAGAACATTACATTGAAGGACATACACAATGGGGGCAGTCACGCGGTCGTTAGATAGACCGCGGACTTATTGTCGAGCGCTAACTTTTGTAAATTGTTCAGAGAAAAAGGAGATCCAATGGGAATTGCAGGAGGAAAAGGGTGGAGAATTGCGTCATTTGTGATCGTGATCGCGTTTATTTTTTCGATAGCATGGCGAACTTCAGCCGTTGCTCAGCAGACGGTCGCGGATGAGCTTCTGGATGTTATGAGGGCCAATCATCAGATCACAGAAGAGCAGTATCAAAGATTGAAAAAACGGACGGCGGATGAGAAGGCCGCCCTGGTCGCAGCCATCGCCCAGCAAGTCAAGGCCGAAACGGCGAAAGTTGCAACGGTCAGAACCGTGGAAGAGAAAAAACCGTTTGAGATTACCGGCACCGGCAAAGCGGCCGACAACGGCGAAGGCGGCGTTGAGTTTAAGATGAAGGGCATCACGGTCAACTTAGGGGGGTTCTTAGAAGAGGCGAGCCTTTACCGCTCCAGAAACGAGAATTCCGATATCGGATCGTATTACCAAAAGATTCCGTTGCCCAATTCGGCAAGCTATTTTCAGGACGAAACAAGGTTCACAGCGAGACAGAGCAGGCTTTCCCTGCTGGCAAAGGGGGATTACAGCGACACGGTCCACCTGGCCGGATATTACGAGATGGACTTTCTCGGCGCGGCGCCTACCGCCAACTCCAATGAGTCCAACTCCTACAACCTCCGGATCCGCCATCTCTATGGGACCGGGGATTGGGACACATGCGGCCTGCACTTCTTATTCGGCCAATCGTGGTCGCTTGTTACGCAGGATGCCAAAGGCATCATACCGCGCCAGGAACTTCTCCCGCTGACAATTGACGCCCAGTACGTACCCGGCTTTAACTGGGCGCGCCAACCCCAGTTACGTATAGTAAAAGACTGGGACAAAACGTTTTGGCTGGGGGTTTCGGTCGAAAACCCCCAAACCACTGCCGCAACCCCACCGAACACTGTCGGGACCAATTATGCGATCAACCAGACGTCCACCAATCTTTTCGCCACCAACTTATCCGTGAACAATATCCCCGACATTGTAGTAAAGGCGGCATACGACCCCTGCTTTGGACATTTCGAGGTCTTCAACCTGGTTCGCACCTTCGAGTCAAGCTGGTTGCCAACCGGCAGCAGCACCGTCACTAATCAGCAGATTACCCGGGACGCCGTAGGCGGCGGCTTCAGCATCCCGATAGTTCCGAACGAACTGAGCATCATGGCGAGCACCATGTACGGCCAGGGCATCGGGCGCTATGGTTCCGGCCAGTTGCCCAACGTCGCCCAGGATAAGTCGGGCGCCATCGAGCCGATCACGGCGTGGCATTTGCTCGGCGGCTTAACCTGGCAGCCATTGAAGCAGTTGCAATTCTACGCATATTACGGCCGCGAGACTGCAAACAGGCTGGACCTGGCCCAAGGTACTACGGCCTATGGGTACGGCAGTATCTATGATGACGATTTTTTCGGCAACATTACCAGCACCAAATTTAACGGCCAAATCCAGACAATCGATCAGATTACTATAGGGGATTGGTGGACCTTCTATCAGGGCAGGTTCGGGACGATGAAGCTTGGTCTGCAATATTCCTATACTCAGGACAAATACTTCGACGGCAGCTCCAGCTCCACCGGCTATGTTCCCATGCGTGGTCCCACGGTAGCCGACCACATGTTCTTCACAAGCGTTCGCTACTATTGGGATTGAGGCTCATCCGGGGAACCATCGGGTGGAGATCGGATGATTCCCCTTTATTGCGACAACTTATGGCCATGCGGTTACCAAGAGCACGAAGCACGAAGGTACATGGATAGGTGCTGATTTGGTTCCTTCACTCAGTCAATGCCCTATGTCAGGAAATTCCGCCCTGTCCATCCACTGCCTTCGTGCTCTGTCTCGAAAAGTCCCACCCTGGAACCTCAAAATCCCCCCAGCCCCCATTTAGGGGGGTGATTGGCGTGTCTTTTCATGGTTTCAGGGTGTCCCAAAGGAACATGAACAACTGTCTCGAAAGGTTTTCGGTGGGCACGGAAAAGCTGTGCCCACACTTTTTTTATGAGATTGCTTTCTCCACCGCCCCATGCCTGATTTTCGTCTAAAACTTACACGTGACAGTCTAGATGTCCCCCAACGTGATGAGGACCGCGCCTAAGTCCAGTTTTTAGCAGTTCTTTAGGGTACACTTAGCGCGAAGTTCTTTAAATTCCTCTCAGTGTATGATAAAAGCGCTGCCGCGCGTAAAATTCACGGACCGGGGCTGGGGCCATATCACAACCCCTGGAGCCGACAGGGAAGAGATTTGGCAGGGCGCTTCCGGCGCTTTTTGCCCCCGATGCGAAGATGGCCGAGGGGACCAAGCTCGAAGCGGCGCAACGGATGGCTAACCACGAATCCGCCCGGACCACGGGCCTTCACGACCGCAGCAACGATCAGGTCCAGATCGTGGAGGTCGAGCGCATTCTGAATTTTGGAGCAAGCCGATGTCCATTGTTTCTTATGTCTTAAAGCGGCCTTATACGGTGGCCGCCATGTTTAGTCTGATATGCCTGTTGGGCATAGGGGCAGGCTTGCGCATGCCCGTCGATATCTTTCCTGAAATAAATATCCTTGTCGTAAGCGTCGTTTGGACGTATAGCGGCATGAATGCCGAGGACATTCAAAACCGGATTTTGACATTGCATGAACGGTAAATGGCGTTGCTCGTCGATGATATCGACCATATTGAAACCACGAGCTATGACGGCGTAGGGGTTGAGAAAGTCTATCTGCATGAGGGCGCGGATGTTACCCGCGCCGTAGCCCAACTCGCCAGTAGTACGCTCGTCGTACTAAAGACTGGTTTTACATGGCCCAGTTTCTCAAAGTCAAAACCGCCGACGAGGTTTTGTCCATCCTGGATGGGATTCAGCCGCTGTCGCCCGAGCCGGTTTCACTCGCACTTGCCTGCGGCAGGAGGCTTGCTTCGGATATCACGGCAGCCGAGCCGGCGCCTCATTTCGACCGCGCGACCATGGACGGCTATGCTGTCCGTGCGCGGGACACCTTCGGAGCATCGGAAAGCCTGCCCGCCCTTTTGGAAAGATCGGGCGAGATAGTCATGGGAGAGGCGCCCAGGCTCTCTGTCGCACCGGGAAAGGCTGTGGAGGTCCCGACCGGCGGAATGCTTCCCGAGGGCGCCGACGCGGTGGTGATGGTCGAATATACTTCGCTGCTCGACAATACGACAATCGAGATTACAAGGCCCGTGGCGCCGGGCGAAAATGTCCTCAAGGCCGGTGACGATATAGCGCTCGGTGAGACCCTGTTCAGGCAAGGCGCCATGCTTCGGCCCCAGGACGTCGGCGTGCTGGCTGCCCTCGGAATAGTCGAGGTGGAGGTTTTCAGGGTCCCGCTGGTCGCCCTGATTTCGACGGGCGATGAAATAGTTCCGGTTGAGACACGCCTTCTTGCGCCTGGAAAGGTAAGGGACATTAACAGCTTTAGCCTTGCCGCCCAAATCAAATCCGCCGGGGCGCGGATCGGAGTGCAGGAGAGAATTTCCGACCGGCTTGAGGATCTGGTTTCGGCTTGTCAGGCGGCCCTCATTGACCACGATGTGATTGTTCTGTCAGGCGGCAGCTCGGTCGGAGTGAGGGATTACACGACACAGGTCCTGGCGGCTCTGCCCGACTCGGAGCTTCTGGTGCACGGGGTAGCGATCCGGCCCGGCAAGCCGACGATCTTTGGGCGGGCAGGCGGCGTCCTTTTTTGGGGACTTCCGGGTCAGCCGGTATCCGCACTGATCACCTGTCAGGCATTCGTGCTTGCCTCTCTGCGAAAGCTACAGGGTATAATGGAAACCGAACTTGCTCAGGCGTGTGCGCTTAGAGCGACCCTCAACCGGCAGATCCCGTCAGTACACGGCAGGACCGATTATGTACCGGTTGTCCTGTCCCGGGGAAGCGGAGGCGCTATGGAGGCATCGCCGATATTCGGCAAATCGGGGGCGATCAGCATCCTGGCCCGGGCCGACGGATATGTGGTCATTGCCGAACATGTGGAAGGTCTTGACCGCGGCACTGAGGTTTACGTTTTTCTCTTTTAAACCTTCTGAAATCTTTTCACCAAATCGGCAATTTCTTTATCTTGAAAATCAGGCTTTTCTGAAGGCGCCCATGTAAAATTATCTGCTTCTTTCCATTTCCTGCGTACAGCCACTGCATTCCTTCCCTGCGGTGCCCACACGCGTGGATCGGTCGGCCCAAAGACGGTGATCACCGGTATTCCAGCCGCCGCCGCCAGGTGACTCACCCCCGAATCGCTCCCGATGCAGATCCTGCACAATGAAAGCAGGGCGCAGAGCCTCAACAAGGGCAGCCCACTAACGATAGGGACTCCAGCCTCCCGCATGGCCCCGGAAAATTCGTCCATATAGTCATCGGCAGGTCCTATGGACAGGAGCGATTGAGACGATAATTCCCGTCGGATCCAGTCGAGCAGTCCATGCCAGTTTCCGAGCGGCCAAACTTTGCTCCGGCCGCCGCTTCCCGGATGAATGAAAACCGGCTTGGAATAAATCCCCAGTTCACGAAGAAGGTCCCTTGCGGCCTGTTTTTCAGAGATAGGAGGTGACAGAGTAAGGGGCTTGCCGCCAATCGGCCACCCAAGGTCGTTCAATTGCCTGCGCAGGAAACGGGAAACATGAGTCTGGGTATCGTTTGCCGCAGGGAAAGATTGAACCCAGTTTACTTTTGCCGAAAGGCGTGCAGAAAGTCTTTCGGCCATGACGCGAGATCCGGTCTGGCCGAAGATGAAGACCTGATCGGCCTCGAGCAGGAAATCGGGAAGAGCAGCGGTCTGCCAGAGGCTGTCGTGCAGCAGGCAGGAAATGAGGGGGCCTTCAGAAGAATGACATTCCCCCAGGTAACTCTTTCCGGTCAACAGAGACACATGCTCCGGTTTTGACCAGAAGTCGATACGCTCCCAGGCAGAAGTCCCGGCAAGCTCATCTATGGCTGAAGCCGCCATGAGGAAATCCCCGAGCGCCCCCTGATGGAAGACAACGGCCCTTATTTTTTCTGATGGGCCTACTCCCTTCACGTGGATACGCAGCGGTATTTTTTCTCAGGTTTTGCCGCAATTTCCAGAAAATCGGAAATTTTGAAATCAGGGCTGTTTCGCGTGAAGTAGTCTATTTCGACGTCGGCCAGTTCGCGGTAAACTATCTCCCGCAAATCCAGCAGCGCATTATAGGAGCGAAACAGCGCCTCTTCAACGGTTTCGCCGGGTTCGATATTGAAAATTCCCCTCCACAGGACCGGCCGTGGATTTGACAGATATTGCCGCAGCATTGCTTCCCTGATTACGGCGGGAACGGCGAAATATACGATCGTAGTCAGAGACCTGAGCCTTTCGAGGAGATTCTCTCCGGTATAGATCACGCTCCCCGTGGTATCGAGCACGACATTTGCCTCCGAGCCGGCGCAGGCGTTTTCATCGATCCAGTCGAGAATTTCGGCCATGAGTTGCTTTTCAAAGGAAAGATACAGATCCTTCCCTCTCCTGGTAGCCGTCCTGGAAGGGGAAACCCATCCATTCGCCAAGGGTCAGGGGGCTTCGGTCCTCTCGCCTCAGCTTATCGGAGAGTTTTTGAGTAATGAGAGCGTCGAGGCAAAACCGCCTGAATCCGTGCCAGGCGAGCTTTTCCGACCAGTACGACTTTCCCGAGCCTGACATTCCAATTAGAGAGATAAGCACTCAAACTCCTATTCCGAAGCAATGCTTCCAGCAGTTATGATTCATTTTTATCATCTTTTATCTTTGACATAAAGGTGGAAATAGGCAAAAAAACCGGCAAACCCGGAGAAGAAAAGGACGATTCATGCAGCCCAAGAGTATCCCTTTGAATGAAAGAATCATTTTTGCGCTCGATGTGGACTCTGCCAACCATGCAAAAGAACTTGTCGAGCGCCTGGAAGGCCATATCCGGTTCTTCAAGGTCGGACTCCAGCTATTTCTTGCAGGCTGGTTTCCAGTCGTAGACTGGATAGCCGAGCGCGGCCACAGGGTAATGCTGGATTTGAAGTTCTATGACATCCCACAGACCGTTAAACTGGCTGTCGGGCAGCTCAGAGGCAAAGGCGTCACATTTGCGACGGTGCATGGAAACGAGCCGATCGTAACGGCGGCCGTCCAGGCCGGAGCTGAGGTGAAGATTCTTGCTGTAACGGTCCTCACCAGTTTCGGCCAGGAAGATATGGAGGGATTTTTCGGCATCCGATGTAAAGTGGAGGACCTGGTTGTCGAGCGCGCGCGGCGGGCGATTGACTCCGGGGCCGCTGGGATCGTGGCCTCGGGCGTCGAAGCCCCTCGCCTCAGGAGCGAATTAGGGGGCGATTGCCTGATAATAACCCCCGGGATTCGCCCAGCCGGGACCGATGCCGGGCGGGACGACCAGAAAAGGACCATGACGGCCGCCCAGGCAATCAGGGCCGGGGCGGATTACATTGTCGTCGGCCGTCCTATCCGGGACGCAGCCGACCCGATTCCAATCATCGAAGCGATGCAGGAGGAGATCGCGGCAACTCTTCAACACTAGCCGGCAAGACTTTTGTTGGAACTGCTGCTACCAGCTTATTCTTAGCGTCATCAAAGATTTCTTCGCATCTTCATTGTTAAATCTTGCCGCTGTTTTTAGGTCCTCAATCGCCTGTCGGCTGTCGCCAAGTTCGCTATAGGCAACAGCCCGATTGTAATATGCCTTTGCATAGTCAGGATTGATCTCGATGGCCCTGGTATAATCTGAGATCGCTTGCCTGTTATCGCCAAGCCTGCCATAGGCCAAACCCCGGTTATTAAAGGCCCGCGCGTGTTCAGGATTGATCTCGATGGCCCTGTCATAATCTTCAATAGCCTGCTTTTGATTGCCAAGTACCCCATAGGCAGCACCCCGGTTACTATAGGCATCAGCATATTTTGGATTGATCTCGATGGCCCTGTCGTAATCCGAAATCGCCTGCCTGTGGTTGCCGAGTTCGCCGTAGGCAACACCCCGGTTATAATAAGCCTCTGCATATTCAGGATTGATTTCGATGGCCCTGTCATAATCCGAAATAGCCTGCCTGTGATTGCCGAGTTTGCCGTAGGCAGCGCCCCGGTTATTATAGGCATCAGCATATTCAGGATTGATTTCGATGGCCCTGTCATAATCCGAAATAGCCTGCCTGTGATTGCCGAGTTCGACGTAGGCAGCGCCCCGGTTACTAAAGGCCCCCGCGTGTTTAGGATTGATTTCGATGGCCCTGTCGTAATCTGAAATCGCCTGCCTGTGGTCGCCAAGTTTGGCATAGGCAGCGCCCCGGTTATTATAGGTACCAGGATATTTGGGATTGATCTCGATGGCCCTGTCGTAATCCTCAATCGCCTGCTTGAGGTTGCCAAGACGGTAATTGGCATCACCCCGATTTTCATAAATAGTATCATTCCGATTGGTAACTTTCAGGGCATGATCATACAACGCAATGCTATTCCGCCAGTACCCGACCTGTGTCCATGTAACAATTAAAAGGCATGGAAGGATCAATGCCGACAACGCAAAAAGCGCCTCTTTCCGGTAACGCCATTTTTTCAAAAGTTCCGGAATACCCCATGCCGCCATGACGAACAACCCGATCAGGGGGACATAAGTATAGCGGTCCGCCATGGCCTGACCGCCGACCTGCACAATCCCTATGACAGGCACAAGTGTACCGGCAAACCACAGCCATCCCATTGCCAGGTAGGGAAATCTCTTTGCCGTCCGGATAACCGCGAAGGTTACGGCGCTAAGGAGTAGAACCGCCCCCAGGACCTGCCAGAGCGGCCGCAACCCCGGATGAGGATAAAAAACGGCAAGATTATTCGGCCAGATGGTCTTTCCAATGTAGATGATATAGGAAACGAAGGCATTCGCGATACGAACACCCGGTGGAAATGCCTCAATGGATCCTACCGCTCCTCCCTTTTTCTGAACGATGAATGTCACGATACATGAGAGTGCTGCAAGCGCAAAAAGTGGGATTTTTTCCAGGAGCAGAGGGCGAACCAATGCCCATTGGTATTCATGATCCGCTGGTTTTTCTTCTTTCACCATTGCTTGCACAGCCCGCCCCGGACCTGATCCGGGAGTGCGATTTCTGCTCGATTTTCCTTTTCTTTTATTCGCAGATAAAGGCCCAACTACTCTGGTACGGAATTCCTGGGCGGATTTCTTTGGCTCGAAGCGCTGCAGGGGCCAGTAGTCCAAGAGGAGCAGGACAAAAGGAAGGGTTACCAGCATGGGTTTTGCCATCAAGCCTAAAGCAAAAAATATGAAAACAGCCAAATAACGGAAAACGGAAAACGGAAAACGGAGGATACCGGTCCACTTCTCTCCGTCCTCTGACCTCTGTCTTCCATCCTTCGTTTGATGCTCGACATAATGGATATAGGCGCCCATGGTGAGCATCCAGAAAAAAGTGGAAAGAACATCCTTTCGCTCGGCCACCCAGGCGACGGATTCCACGTGGAGAGGGTGAAGGGCAAACAAAGCCGCCACGAAAGCGCTCTTCCAGGGCGCTTTGGTCATCCGGTGAAAAATGAAAAAGAGCAACAGCGTATTTGCAATGTGGAACAGGAGATTAGTCAGATGATGCCATCGCGGCTTTAACCCAAAGAGTTGAACATCGAGCATGTGGGACATCCATGTCACGGGATGCCAGTTTGCGGCATGACCGGTCGTGAATGCCCACCGAATTGCCTGAATCGTAATGCCATGCCGGATATGGATGTTCTCGGTTACATATACAGGATCGTCATAATTAATGAAATCGCACTGATTGACCTGCCAGAATGCTATGATGGCAGCGGCCGTCAGAAGAAGGTAAATCAGCGGAATTTGCTTTTTCCGAAATGTAGAACACATCCGATCATTACTCTTAAGAAATCTTGATGATATCAGGGTATCTGTTACCAGTTCATCCCTTGGCTTTTCAAGAAGTTCTTTGCATCTTCATTGTCAAATCTTGCCGCTGTTTTCAGGTCTTCAATCAGCCAGCGTGTTATTGCCAAGTTTGGCATAGGCGACACCGCGGTTATAATATGCCTCTGCATATTTAGGATTGATCTCGATGGCCCTGTCAAAATCTGAAATCGCCTGCCTGTGGTCGCCAAGTTTGCCATAGGCAACACCCCGGTCTATAAAGGCCTCCGCATTTTCAGGATCTATCTCGATAGCCGTGTTGTAATTCTCAATCGCCTGCCTGTACTTGCCAAGGCCCTGGTAAAGAACACCGCGGTTATAATAGGCCTCAGCATATTCAGGATTGATTTCGATCGCCCTGTCATAATCCGAAATGGCCTGGCTGCGGTTGCCGAGTTTGTAATAGGCGGCGCCCGGCTGTTATAGGCCCCTGCGTATTTAGGATTGATTTCGATGGCCCTGTCGTAATCTGAAATCGCCTGCCTGTGGTCGCCAAGTTTGGAATAGGTAGCGCCCCGGTTATCATAGGCATCGGCATTTTCAGGATTGATTTCGATGCCCCTGTCATAATCCGAAATCGCCTGTCCCTGGTTCCCGAGTTCGCTATAAGCCGCACCACGGTTTAGATACGCCGACGCATATTTAGGATAGATTTCGATGGCCCTGTCATAATCCTCGATCGCCTGACTGTAGTTACCAAGTTTGCCGTAGGTGATACCCCGGTCATTGTAAGCCTCAGCATATTTAGGATTGATTTCGATGGCCCTGTCATAATCCTCGATCGCCTTTGTGTAGTTGCCCAGTTTGTCGTATACAACCCCCGGTTCCGTTGAATAAGGACATTATGACTTGTGACTTTCAGAGTATGATCGAACAACGCAATGCTATTCCGCCAGTACCCGACCTGTGTCCATGTAACAATGAAAAAGCATGGCAGGATCAATGCCGACAATGCAAAAAGCGCCTCTTTCCGGTAACGCCATTTTTTCAAGAGTTCCGGAATACCCCATGCCGCCATGACGAACAACCCGATCAGGGGGATATAAGTATAGCGGTCCGCCATGGCCTGACCGCCGACCTGCACAATCCCTATGACAGGCACAAGTGTACCTGCAAACCACAGCCATCCCATTGCCAGGTAAGGGAATCTCTTTGCCGTCCGGATAACCGCGAAAGTTACGGCGCCAAGGAATAGAACCGCCCCCAGGACCTGCCAGAGCGGCCGCACCCCCGGATGAGGATAAAAAACGGCAAGATTATTTGGCCAGATGGTTTTTCCTATGTAGATGATATAGGAAACCAAGGCATTCGCGATACGAACACCCGCTGGAATTCCCTGAAAGGATATAACCGCTCCTCCCTTTTTCTGAGCAAAGTATGTCACGATACATGAGAGTGCCGCAAGCGCAAGAAGTGGGATTTTTTCCAGGAGCAGAGGGCGAACCAATGCCCATTGGTTTGTATGAGCCGCTGGTTTTTCTTCTTTCACCATGCCCTGCCCAGTGCGCTTCTTACCCGATTTCCCCTTTATTTCGTCCGCAGACAGCGGCCCCCGCTTCCCTTCTGACTTTCGTAGGGATGACGTTACCCCGGCGGAAGCCGGGGTTCCCGCTCCCTGCTTACTCACCTCTCTGCGAATTTCCTGAGCTGGTTTCTTTTGCTCGAAGCGCTGCAGAGGCCAGTAGTCCAAAAGCAGCAGGATAAAAGGAAAGGTTACCAGCATGGGTTTTGCCATCAAGCCTAAAGCAAAAAATATAACAACAGCCAAATAACGGAAAACGGAAGGCGGAAAACGGAGGATACCGGTCCATTTCTCTCCGTCCGCTGACCTCTGTCTTCCGTCCTCCGTTCGATGCTCGACATAATGGATATAGGCGACCATGGCGAGCATCCAGAAAAAAGTGGAAAGAACATCCTTTCGCTCGGCCACCCAGGCGACGGATTCCACGTGGAGAGGGTGAAGAGCAAACAAAGCCGCCACGAAAGCGCTCTTCCAGGGCGCTTTGGTCATCCGGTGAAAAATAAAAAAGAGCAATAGCGTATTTGCAATGTGGAACAGGAGATTAGTCAGATGATGCCATCGCGGCTTTAAACCAAAGAGTTGAACATCGAGCATGTGGGACATCCATGTCACGGGATGCCAGTTTGCAGCATAGCCGGTCGTAAATGCCCACCGAATCGCCTGCGTTGTAATACCGTCCCTGATATGGATGTTCTCAGTTACGTATATAGCATCGTCGTAATTAATGAAATCGCAATGATTGACCTGCTGGAACGCTATGATGGCAGCGGCCGTCAGAAGAAGATAAATCAGCGGAATTTGCTTTTTTGTTAACATGGAACAGGTCCTGTCATATCACCTGGCGGTCTTCCGCTTGAAGATTATCAACTGACTCGATCCGCGTCCGGGGGTGAAGCATTCGGCTTCTTTATCCATCAGCCACAATGTGCGGTCTAAATAGATGCCGGCCACAACGACAGCCTTGTAGTAATTGTTAGTGTAACCGTCTATCCAGGCAAATACCTTTTTCTCGGATTCATGAGGTGGAAGCCAGTCTCGTGAGACACAACGTCTTTCCAGTGCGCAATCTCCTATTGAGAACGGTCACCCGGTGGCCGATGTGAGTCACTCAAAGACGGCGCGAGTCTGCTTTCGTATTTCCTCTGCACCAGTTTTACAATGAACGCCAAAGCTACCAGGAATCCAAGGGAAAGGGCCATCTTGCCCGAAAACAGCCGGCCCGGATCTCCCGAAATCCAAATATCCCTTATCTCACCGATGAAAAAAGTGGTCACGAAAATGGTTGCGACCTCACCCAGGGCAGTGGCGAAAAAATAGTCCCAAAATCGGACCTTCGTTAGTCCCGCGCCGTAGTTCAGGGGCGCGAAGGGCACAAACATCAGCCGGAGGAAAAGCACGGCTTTGAAGCCATTGCGTTCGATCAGGCCGTCGTAGTTCCTCAGCCTGTCTCCCATAAGCGGATAGACAAACTGCCGTCCCAGCCTGCGGGCAGTAAAATAAGAGATCACCGCCCCTGCAAGGGCGCCGGGGCACACGCAGGCAAAACCCAGGTAAGGTCCGAACATAGCCGTAGCGATCCCTACAAAAACCGTCACCGGGACAAAAACACACGTGCCAACCGCGCAGAAGATCACCAGAAGGGCTGGACCCATTAGACCGGCTTGACCGATGATCCCTTGGAACAGATCGGGTCCGAGGTATGCTCTTATGGGCGAAATCTCCACGAGACCAATCGAAATCCCTGCCAGGGCCAGCAGAATGAGCGCTTTGACAAGTGTGCTGCGTCGGCCGATCTTCATTATTTTGCCTGGTCCTGCCATTCAATCACAATTTCCATCCCACTGCGGCCACCGAGCCAGGGTGGAGCATATGACTCTTTTTTCGCCTATCCGCGATCGCAGTGAAAAAACCTGGAATTAATGAGTTTCATTGTCGCGAGGCGATACTCAAGTGCCGTTGCACAGTCGCATTCATATCGGCTCCTGTTTCTGTCACGTCCTTTTGCATATCTTAAAAACGCTGTCAAGTGGTTGGTTTTTCACTGCGGCACTCGTTCGAAAACCCTCAGGGGCGGCGCTCCATCCGATAGAAGCGTATGGTGAGACCGGGGATCGGGGATATTACCCCAGGGTATGTCGGGAGCGTTCAGGACATAGGCTCGCCACCGGCTTTTCAGCAACTCCCGCAGGTAGATGGAAGTATGACAAAACTCCACGTTTCGCCGGTAAACGGCAAACCGCACGTTCCCCACGTCTGTGACCCGAAAGCAGGAGATGCCGCCGCGGACCCTGTTTGGAAGGTAAAACATCAAGGGCTTATCTTCATAATTGCATAGTATTTCGTCACCTGGTCTGAGGCGTTGGCGAAGGAACTCCACGGTTGCGCGGTTCGGGTCGTCTTCCCCCCCGCCCGTCAAATCCCCGATGAGAAGCCCGATTTCAGGCCTCACGACCGATGAAAGGTAATATTCCACCCGGTTTTCCTTAGGAAAAACAAGTCGTCCCGGCCAGGAGGGCAGATTGGTGATCAGAAAAAGAAGCGTTGCGGCCGTCACGGTGGATGGAACCAGCCAGCGGACATCCTTTGCGCGCGGAAGGAGCCGCGCCGTTTCCACTATTCCATAGGCCACTACAATGGCCGAGAGCGTCGTGATGGGAACGATATAGCGGTAGAATGGCAATGTCCCTGCTATGGCCATCCAAATCGGGAGCACGCTAACGATTGCAAGAGACAATCCGACCAGGGGCAGCGATTGGGTATTGGAACGGTCTTTCCTTTTTACCCACAAAAGCCAAATCACTATCGGGATAACAGCAAGCGGAAGCTGAAACTGATTAATCTCGAACACCATGGTCCAGATTGGATTGGACCATTGAAGTGCCATATACTTGGTTCTGCCGGCTAATTCGTAATAGAGGCAGAACGGAGCGGTCACCGCGCAAAACCCGGTAAATACCAGAACGGTCTCTCCAAACCGCCGGGTTCTGGTGATGACAGCGTGCAGTCCGAGAATTCCAAGAACCGGCCACACGGAACCATAGTCCATTTGGAACCACATCCAGGCGGCCCCGATAAAAATCAGCCCGCCCCATCGCCTGCCTTCCCTCCAGCGAAGATAAGCCTCCAGAGTAACGAGCAAAAATAAGGACGACAATGCGTAGTAGCGGCATTGCCGCATGTGCATGACCCAGAACGAATTCCCAAGTACGAGGGCGACAGCGGCCATCGCCGCAACGGGCGATGCGAGCCTTCTGCGCACGACCGCATAAAGCAATGCCGCAGTCAGGGCGCCGGCTAAAGCAAAGGGCAGCCGAGCCGGGACGGTATCGTGCCCAAAAAGGGCAAGAGAAGCCCCGGCCACGACGAATTGTCCCCATGGATGTCCTATCCAGGCAGTATCGGCCTTGAAGTCCCCCCGCTGAGCATGGTACTGAACCGCTTCAGCCGGGTCGCCAGTCGGAAGCTCTTGTGCCTTTTCAGGCAAATAGAGTTCCAAAGTAATGAGGTTGCGGCCATCGTACGCCAGGGGCCGCCCGTAAGACATCATCCTCTGCGCCAGCAAAGCCGTATCCGCCTCATCCTGCCACAGGTATCGGGCGCCGAGGTTCCAGCAAAGCAGGCTCGCGCTGATTATGAATACGGCCAGCAGCGGCAGAAAAGGCTGTAACGGCGGCCAAATTCTGCTCAGAAGCTTCGGGAGCTCCGGCGGCTTCTTTTTCATCTATACCCAATTTCCTTCAGGGAAAGCTGAATGATTGTGCTTCCTTAGCCGGAGGAAAAGCACGGCTTTGAAGCCATTGCGTTCGATCAGGCCGTCGTAGTTCCTCAGCCTGTCTCCCATAAGCGGATAGACAAACTGCCGTCCAAGCCTGCGGGCAGTAAGATAGGAGATCACCGCCCCTGCAAGGGCGCCGGGGCACACGCAGACAAAACCCAGGTAAGGTCCGAACATGGCCGTAGCGATCCCTACAAAAACCGTCACCGGGACAAAAAGACACGTGCCAACCGCGCAGAAGATCACCAGAAGGGCTGGACCCATTAGACCGGCTTGACCGATGATCCCTTGGAACAGATCGGGTCCGGGGTATGCTCTTATGGGCGAAATCTCCACGAGACCAATCGAAATCCCTGCCAGGGCCAGCAGAATGAGCGCTTTGACAAGTGTGCTGCGACGGCCGATCTTCATTATTTTGCCTGGTCCTGCCATTCAATCACAATTTCCATCCCACTGCGGCCACCGCGCCAGGGTGGAGCATATGACTCTTTTTTCGCCTATCCGCGATCGCAGTGAAAAAGCCTCGAGTCAATGAGTTTCATTTTCGCCAGGCGATATTCACATGCCGTTTTGAGACAACCGGCTCCATATATAACACTTCGCCCAAAGTTTATTGAGGACGCCTCGTCGAAATACCTGGTCGGGCAGCTTACTTCGGCAACCGTGTACCCAAGCCAGAGGATTTGTGCGAGCATCTGATTGTCGAAAACAAAATCGTCCGAGTTCGCATGGAAGGGGACTTTTTCGAGCAACTCGCGTGAAAAGCCCCGGTAGCCCGTATGATACTCTGAAAGCTTTGCGCCCATAAGAAGGTTCTCGGCAAAGGTGAGGGTCCTGTTGGCTACATACCTCCACAGGGGCATACCCCCTTTGAGGGCATAGCCCCCGAGAATCCTCGATCCGAGGACGCAATGGTAGAGGCCGTTTCCGATCATTGCAACGAAAGCGGGAATGAGTTTTGGGGTGTACTGATAGTCTGGATGGACCATGATGACGATGTCTCCTCCCTCCTCCAGTGCGCGCCTGTAGCAGGTCTTTTGATTTCCGCCATAGCCCATGTTGCTCTCGTGGGCATACACCATGGTCTTCTTAAGGCCCCTTGCGATCTCTACCGACCGGTCATGACTCACATCATCCACGATGATAATCAAATCGACGCAGTCCTGGGCCAACACCTCCGAATGGGTCTGCCGCAACGTCTTTTCAGCGTTGTAGGCCGGCATTACCACGACGACTTTTTTCTCTCTGAACATAAGCTATACCGTAGTTCCACACGGTTGTACCGGTAGCCCGGAAGCAGGCATTGGATTCGCTCGCTTTGCGGATGCCCCCGGAGCGTTCCGTACACTCGAATTCAGATTGGCCCCTGTTTCAGTCACGTCCTTTTGCATATCATGAAAACGCTGTCAAGTGGTTGGTTTTTCACTGCGACACTCGTTCGGAAACCATCAGGGGCGGCGATTCATCCGATAGAAGGGATATCTTCACAGGCACGATGAAGTCTAGTATTTTAGCCGGTATTCCTCAGGAAAGACAAGCCCTCCCCGGTTGGTCCAGGACCATGTCAAAGTCGTGAGAGCGCTATTTTGGCAATGTTAAACGAGTTCAGGTTTTAAGAGTAAGAGACATTTTTGGCGATCTGTGCGATTGCGGAAAAGGAAAAATGGGCGCATTTCCAGTTCTCATTTTCCAAGGTCTTAAGGTACGACTAAAAGCAGGGGGTTTACTGTATTTTTGGTGGCGGAAGACAGTAGTTTGAATGGGGAAGTTGCGAAAATAGGCCCGCCTTATTTTGACGGCGCGTTGTCCGGCTGGGTAGATCCCGGCTGGGTAGATCGAGGATTTTTTCCGCTATTTATCCTAAGATTCATATTCTGCAGCATAATCCATGCTTTCTCTTCCTTTTCCTTTTCCTCCTTTGCCTGTTTTGCCATTGCCCGTTCCATCTCGGGATCGGTACCATATATAATCTCGTCTTTCGTATCGGTACGATCCGCCAGGAGCTGGCGGGGAGGCGGACCGATCCGATTTTGCTGGCTTTTAATTTTCAATATTGTTCCGGATTCGTCCGAATTGAAAGCTATGGGCGCCGGCCATCCCGCAAGGAGGATGGCCGAAACGAGGATTATAAAGACAAACGCGCTCCCTTTCATTTTAGCCTCCGTTATGTGTGAAACATCTGCCTCCGGGATCTTACATCAACTTGCGTTCAACTTGTGTGCATCAATACCCAGGAGGGTGGCGTCCCGCGAGGAGTGGGACTAACCCTGGGCTGACTCATTAAGCCCCTCGGGGCATTTCAGCCAACTGGCTCGTAATTTAAGTACCACTATGATCGCAACTTGGTATTACAAATAGTCGCCCCGTCTCCATTTAACCGATTCCATATATGCGCTGACCTTCAATTCTTCGGCCATGTCGCTTAGCTGATGATCTAGGGGAAGGCCGCTCATTTTGTCGTTCATACCGGCAATTCCCGTGTTGAGCTGTTCGATCAACGAATTGATTTCCTTAGGAGACTTGTTTCCCTGCAGCGCATTTTTAAGAGAGTCGAACTGTGCGAGGACGCCATTGACAGCAGAAATCGCCTGAGACACTTCGGATGCCTGCATTAAATTTCCGCTAAGGGATTGGGTCCCAAGACCGGGTGCGCTCATTGGTGCGCAAACGGCGCCACCCGGAACAATCTCTTCCCCCGGTCCCGCTATCTCACTCTGAAGGAGCAGGGCGAAGGCATCATCACGGCTGCCGCTCTGGGGCCCTTTTGACTGTTTGCTCTCCTGCACAGCTTGCTGGCTCTGGATCTCATCTATTCTCATAGGGCTTCAGTCAACCTCCCTTCAGCAAAAACAATAGAATTTGCAGTCGAAATAATCTTAAGCAAATACCTTGCCAAAAAAGGCAGAATTGGAGAGTGGAAGGCGGAAATTCGAAGACCGAGGCCTGATTATTGAAAGCCGGGTGTCTGCACATTGGTTATCGCAACATGTTTGTTTGCGACCTCTGCCTTTCGAGCTCCAACGGGCGTCACGAAAGGGAGATCAGGGAAAGAATTTCCGGCGGGTGGAATTTTATGCCGATTTATCTTGCAGAGGCATGCGTATTAGCGCTGAAGTTCCCTGGCCGGTTCTTTCCAGGCTGACGCTAAACCCGTAAGGCAGAAGGAGCTGCCTTGCCGCATAGAGTCCAAATCCGAGATGTTGGTCTGCGGACGCAGCTTGACTGTCAGGATTCTGCCATCTCGATTCGAACAGGTCGAAAAGGATGTCCGGATGCAGTTCTTCGGGTGGCCCGAAACCTGAATCAGTTATTCTGACCACTATCTCCCCGGCCTGCATGCAGGACTCAACGATCAATTCCTTCTTCGGCGATCCCTTGAGGGCTGTTATGGCGTTCTGGAAGAGGTGGAAGACGGCTGGAACGAGATCCCTGCCGAGGGCCTTTATGTGGGGGAGGTTTTTTGCCAGGCGCAACTCGTATTTAACCTGGTGTTTGAAGAAGAGATCGGACCGGAACACTTTCGACATCCTTGCCAAAATAGCATTAATGTCTATTTCCGTCCCGCACAGTTCAATTTCATAAAGCTGCATGAATTCGCGCAAGTCTGCAGCCAGATTGGATATTTGTTCGCGCATCTGAGTCAGTCGTTTTTGTTGTTTGCCCAGAAGCTCGGACCATTGTTGGTGTTCGCCGCAAGTGCTCCTAAATAGGCGATCCTGAAGCTCCACACCGGATATTAGCATCTCTGTGAGCAAAGTAAGGTTCTGAAGAGGCCCATTGGTGTTATGCACAAACCCCTGGACGAATTTGCCCGAGTAATTGGACCGGTCCATTTCATGCAAAGCGCGGATACATCGTTCGATAAGGATTTGTTCATTTGTTGAGGATTTTCCAACAGCCATACTTTTCGTTCTTCTGCGATTATCAAACAATGAGCATCATTTGGATTTGTCCCCCGTTGGGCGAGATCTTCTACACAACTTCGAGAAATGCGTCCAGGGCCAACGGATCAAACTGCTTACCGCGGTTTTTCAGCAGCTCAGCACGGGCCTGGTCGCGCGACATGGCATCCCGATAGGCCCGTTTTGACGTCATTGCGTCATAAGCATCGGCGATACTCAATACTCTTGCAAGCGGAGGTATCTGTTCACCGGACAGGCCGTCAGGGTAGCCGGCCCCATCCCACCTCTCGTGATGATGTCTTATTATCGACCTTTCCTCAGTGCTCAGGCCCAACTCGGACACGATCGAATCCCCAATCGAGGGGTGTTGTTTTACAATTTCGTACTCATCTATGGACAGGGGGCCCGGTTTATTCAAAATACTGTCGCAAATCCCTATTTTGCCGATATCATGAAGATAGCCCACGGTCTGCACGGTCTCGAGTTGAGCCCCCGAGCAGCCAAGGATTCTGGCTGCATCGGTTGCATAACAGATTACTCTTTCAGAATGTTTTCCGCTATAGAGATCTTTGGCTTCCAGCGCATTCACGAGCGATTTCAATATACCATAAAAGTTGCTGAACAGGCTTTCGTAAAGCGCCATATTCTCGACGGCCAAAGATGCCTTTGTGATCAGGAAGTCAAGAAGCCGCGTTTCTTCTGAGGGCGGCGAGCTGCCGTTTTTGTGGAAAGCCATCAGCAGACCGAATGGTTCCCTCCGGATGCGCATCGGCCAGCAGGAAAGAATCCTGTCTGTTTGGGGCGCGTTTTCAAAAAAACGTTGGATTTCGCCGGGACCAATGATGGTATGACTTGCGCCATTTCCAAGCAATTCCCGCCTACGCTCCTCTGAGAGCTCTATTTTTTGAAGCCAGGAATCAGCGGGATTCCATCCGCAGTTGGCGATACCCACAAGGCTGCTTCTATCCTGTGACACCAGGAAAAAGCCTACCTTTTCGACCGATTCGAGTGAGGATGCCAGGTGGACTATTCGTGGATAAAGATCGTCGCTTGAGTGGATTTCGTCTATTTCCTTCGAGATACGAAACAGCCTGGTCTGCTCGTTAACTCTGCTCTCGAGTTTGCGGTTTACCTCCTCGAGTTCCTTGCGCGCCTGGATTTCGAGCTGAAGGCTGAGATTTTGCACCAGCAGCTGCTTTTCCTGTCTGATGCACTGCAGTGTGAAAGCGACATCCTGGAGTGTGAACGGTTTGGTTAGGAAATCCGAAGCCCCTTTGCGGATGGCCTCGATCGCGTGGTCCATGGTTGGATAGCCGCTCATCATGACTACCGGAAGGCCGTGATCGCGCTCCTTTATTGCGCTCAGAAGCTGAAGCCCGTCCATGTCGGGCAGGCCCACGTCCACAAACGCACAATCGAATGCTTCCTCGTTGATCACCTCAAAGGCTTCCCGTCCGGTCAGGCAAACCCGCACTCGCTCATGCTCCAGACGCAACAAGCGTTCCTCTAGAAGCTCACCGAGCATTACATCGTCTTCCACGATCAAAATTTTCATAGCCTGCCGGACTCTATCTACTAATAATGAGCTGCTTAAGTTTGTGGAGTTCCAAATCTGATATTATGCCGTCGCGCTTGAGATCCTTGAGCGCTTGCAGGGCGACAAGGGTCCGATTCGTATTTCCCAGCGGCTTTTCCAGAAAGGCATCGGGCCGAAATCCCGGTAGACTGTCCAGTAGAGGTCCTCTTATAAGATTGCCCGAGCTGTCGTAAACCTTGGATTTCGAATGGTGTTTTCCTTCAAGAGAACAGATCTTGCTGTGCAGATTTTCTATTTCCAGAAGCAGTTCAGCCCTCTCCTTATAGGTTTTGACCCGGTCGACAGCGTTTCGGATCGTCGCCGCCACGTGCTCCACCATGAAAGGCTTCTGTATATAGTCGTAAGCTCCAAGCCGCAGAGCTTGGATAGCCGACTCCAGACTTCCGAATCCGGTTATCAGAATGCTAAGAATGTGAGGATAGAGTGCTCTAACCTGTCTGAGTAAGGTCAAACCATCCATCCGGGGCATGTTCAGGTCCGAAATGAGGATATCGAAATCCCCGGCCGACAACTGTTCGAGAGCGGCCACGCCGTCGGAAGCAAGCTCAACTTCCCCTCCGGCTTCCTCGACCGTTTCGGCTAAAATCTCGAGGAAGATTTCATCGTCATCGGCCAAAAGGACCCGTGCGGCCGTCTCGGATTTTGACTTCATACTTTTATCCTACCATAAGGTTCTAGGCCTGGCCATCAAATAGAATACCCCTGAGCTCTTCGATTTTGTTGCGAAACAGAGAAACCTTTTCCGGCGGCATCTTGCGGATCACCTTGCCGGTGTGGCTGTCCAGAACCTCCACTACAGTCCTGCCGTCCTCGTCTGCGGTGAAGTTGAGCTCGATGCCCATGTTCTCCTTGAGGAATAATTGTATCTGCTGGACGACTTCAGCGGAAAATTCCGGGGGTGGGTCGGGAAAGTTGGCGCCACTGTTTGTTCCAAAATCCCCAACTTTTGCGGCGCTGCCGCCTTCGGTCCTGATGACCGGCGGTACTGACTGAGCCTCTCTGGGCTGGATCTCCTGGGCAACCAATGGCACACTTAGGACCGGCTGAATTTCTCCCGTAGTTGTGCTCATCACTGTCTCCACTGAACCCGATTGTTTATTGTTACACTATGCCATGCAGCTTCCTACTTCTCTTTCTCAAGCGGTCCAACCAGGTATTCGGCGAAACGTTGAGCTAAACAATCGGCTATCACGAGGCACCTCTGTGCGGGTTCGCCCGTGATGGTATTCCAAGTAAGATCGATATCGCAGCCCGGTTGGGACCGCGCGATCTGTTTGAGGTCCCAGAGAACTTGACCCGTTCGGGCATCCAATATCCGGGTGCGTACTGCAAGCTCTGTAGTCATAGCTCCAGTTCCGTCCATCATATAGAGGAGTGATGGGCACATTGCAAGTGTGCACCCCGCGTTTCTGGCGTACCATAATGCCTCCGAATCCGACTTGACCTCATGTGGCAGGGTCCGGATCTCCCGAAAAGGGCGTCTTTGGACAAGCCTGGTCTGAAAAGCGGTCGTGACCCACTGTGAGGCTGCAGCCATCTCAGGGGACGAGGTGCAGGGGAATAGGCAAACACTATCCATCGAGTGCTGCTCGATTGAGGCACGGGCAAAGACTGTCATACTCGCATCGACGGGCCGGTTCGATGTGGCCCTCATCTGTGACGCTAAGCAACCGCCGTTGCTGCAAACCGCCAGGATAAGAGCAATTGCTCCCAGCAGTCGTATGGGAGTGGAAATCACAAAAGGTCCTGGTCCGGAAGCATACTTAACCCTGAAGTTCTTAGAATCCATGCAAAAATGATCTCCCCATTTTGGAGTCGAACATTATGGTCATTGTCCGGCTGGATTTTCAGATTTGCCGGATTCTTATAAAAAGCCACCCTTTGCAGATTCGCCACCACTAGATGAATCGGATGAACCACAAGAACTCTTTAATGGAAATTGGTCTAAAAACCAAGCCCTCTTGCGAGTGGGTGGGCGGGCTGCGCAGTTTGACATGCGGGGGGATGCTGTATCAAGTTGACTAAACCAATTCTTAGGAATAGGGTCACGATGATTCGTGTAGGATGCCTTCCCCCAGCGGTGGAGCGAATCCACAGAGATTTGATCATACTCAAGGGGACAGAGCCGAAGTCACTCCAACCGCCACTTTGAACTTTGCGCCGCCATAAGTGGCTATGGAAGAAAATTGAGGGTCCGATGAACAGAAAATTAAAAGAGGTTTTCTCTCCTCAATCCGTAGCGGTCGTCGGGGCATCGAACAGTCTCGATAAACTTGGCTACCATGTAATGAAAAGCCTTGTTAAGGGCAATTACAGGGGGCAAATATTCCCGGTAAATCCCAAAGGTGAAATGGTCTGGGGCCTCAGGTCTTACACATCCTTGAAGGAGACGCCGGACGGCGTCGACCTTGCCGTGATCGCTGTTCCGGCGTCAAATGTTTCGGAAATACTTCACCAATGCGGACAAAAGAGGCTGAAGGGGGTAGTTTTGATTACCGCCGGATTTCGAGAAATTGAGGATGTGAAGGGAGAAGCACTTCAGGAGGAGATAGGTAGCATCGCCGAGCAGTATGAACTACCCATTATTGGTCCAAATACCTTCGGCTTTGTCAACGTGACTTTCGGAGTGAACGCATCCTTTACGCCGGAATTTTCTCTACTGAAAAAAGGGGGAGTTGCGCTCATAAGTCAGAGCGGCGGTATGTGTCATCTATGTGGCTTCTTGGCCATCGAACAAAGGATGGGTGTATCTAAATTGATGAGTCTGGGAAACCGGCTCAACGTTGGTTTTCCGGAGGTCCTGAAGCATCTGGTTGAAGAAGATGAGGCTACCAGGGTCATAGCCCTCTATATAGAGGGTTTGGATGAACCGCGTGGGCTCCTTGATGCAGCGGCATCTTTAAGGGGAAGAAAGCCCATCATCGCATATAAGGCCGGAAAGAGTGAAAAGGGTGACAGTGCAAGCCGATTTCATACGGGTTCTCTTGCAGGCAACTATAAGATATGGAAAGGAGCCCTTCGCCAGGCCGGCATCCTTGAGGTCACTTCATCGGAAGAGTTGGTTGATACGGCAAAAGTATTTGATGCATGCCCACCCATTAAAGGAGCCCATATTGCGGTGCTTTCCGGCCAGGCAGGTCCAGGATTGATCGCTTCGGATGCTGTCGAGCAGGCGGGGCTTAAACTTTCACGCTTCGCTCCAGGCACGCAGGACAGGATCAATCGCATCCTGCCCCCTATCGCAATCCGCACCAATCCGGTGGATATGGGCCCTACCTGGTATAATTCGAAAAATATTATCGATATCCTGGAAGCGGTACTTGAAGATGAGGGTACGCACGGAGTCATTTTTCTTGCTGTGTTTGCATCGGCAAATGTTAATTTGGCCAAAGAGATGGAAGAATATATGAAAGGCACAGGTCCTTTCGAAAAACCTGTTATCGCTTGCTTTACCGCTCCACCGGGAATTTGGGATGATGAGATAAAAGGGATGGACGCAAAAAAGGGATTTGCGATTATTCCCACCCCTGAAAGAGCTGCCAAAGCCATGGGTAATCTTTGGAAAGCAAACTTGCTTGGGAGGTTGAGGACATGAATATGGAAAGACTGCTGCTCGGAGTGGAAGCTCTTGCATTTCTAGAGGACAAAGGCTTGCCGGTGCTTAAGAGCTCCCTGGCACGCGATGAAAATGAAGCTGTTAGCGTGGCTTCAAAGATAGGTTTTCCGGTGGCGCTCAAGATTTCCTCTCCCGATGTGGTTCATAAAACCGAAACGGGAGGGGTGGTGGTCCCCCTGAAGGATGAGGGGGAAGTAAGGCGAGCCTTCAAAGAAATAGTGAACCTGTTTACAGCCAATCCCCCTGCAAAAAGGTTTGATGGAGTTATGGTGCAGGAACTGGGCAAAGGATTCGAGCTGATCATCGGAACGCGAAAAGATCCGCAATTTGGCCCTGTGCTTATGTTCGGGTTGGGAGGCATTTTTGCGGAGGCAATGAACGATGTTGCTTTCAGGCTGATCCCTATCGAGGCGTGGGATGCCAAAGCGATGATCGAAGAATTGAAGAGCTATGCAGTGCTCAAGAATCCGAGGAAAGGAACGATTGATCTTCCAACCATTGAGAAATTTCTCATGCAGGTTTCAAGATTCCTGGAAAAACATGCTGAGATCCAGGAGATGGACCTGAATCCCGTATTTGTGGCATCAAAGGATATCGAGGTCTGCGATGCAAGAATCAGAATAGTCTAGCGAAGCTTCGCTTTTGCCTGATCCGTCACTGAAGCGGACACGCAAAGAACCGCGTGCCGCTTAGCCCCATTGTCAAACTGGACTTTCACTGAGTTCAATCCTAAAAAGGATTATGTAAACTACAGCTACTTGCGATTTGAAAAACACGCTCCTTCTCCTCATAGCCGCATTTTCGCGCAGGATTCCGAGGCCTTATACCAAGATGCGCGCATAGCGGTACTTAAATTGCGAGCCAGTTGGCTGAAATGCCTCGAAGGGGCTCAATAAGTTAGCCCGGAGTCAGTCCCGCACCTCGCGGGACGCCACCCTGGGTATAGATGCGCACAAACCGATCTTACCTGAAAGGGTTACATACTACGCGAGCAAATTTGCGAGGTCCGTTACCCCTTTTATGTAACCCGATTTCTCATACATCCAATTCACCTGGAATCCATCAGAGAGCAAAAAAGCGCCATGTTTTCGGGCGGCTTGCCGCAATGTGAATCAATTCATCTACTCTGTTCATTCCAAGTCTCGAAATTTCCGACAATTCGAATTGAAAGATCTGTGCTGTGAAGAAGGCATCGGCAAAAGCATTGTGTCTATAGTAGCTTTTCAAACCGTATTTTTTCATTAGACCATCGAGAGTCAAATCGGATGCGGGGCGTCCGCACTTTTCCGCCAACCACTGCTCAATCGAGACAATGTCCACCGTTTCCCTCTTCAGACGAATTCCAATCTTCTTAAAATGCTTCCTGAGGAACCCATAATCAAATCCGATCGTATGACCAACCAAGATGCCATCCGTCCTCTTGAGGATTTCCTGGGCAACTTCCTCGAATAAGGGAGTTTTCTCAAGATCACGCTCGCTTATGCCGTGGTATTTCATTGACTCGATCCGATACTTTTCGGATTTAATAAGAGTGTAGTAAGCCTCATGGACGATGATTTTCCCACGCCTTATCGGCATGCAGGCAAAAGCTATTATCTTGTCTTTATTGACATCTAGCCCCGTAGTTTCTACATCGATAGAGCAGAATACAGCATCTTCCAGGTTCATCTACCTCCCCTACCTACAGTTCGCGGAGTGTAAAAGGCTCACTTAAATCAAATTTTTTCATAAGAAACTTTCGGAAAGATAAGACTACTTTTAGGGATTCTTTCAATATGAGCAAGTCCAGTTTGGAGATTTCCTTCGTATTGATCAGGTTGTCAATAGGGCCTTCGCGCAGTACCGACCTGGCATGATGCCTTAACCTTAAATCCTGAAGAAATCCATAGGCTTCCAGCAGATCGTGGCACATGATTTCATCTATGATCCCTTCCCGGCAAAGTCTGTCCAAGCGCTCTTGTGTGTTGGTCAGTTCATAAAAGCCGCCATATAGGGTCAGTGCTCTGGCTCCATTGGCAATTGGATAGATGCCATACATTTTTATATCCAGCCCCTTACGAAGACCACGGATGCCAAAGATCCCTAGAGGTATTTGTATATCGACGGCGTCGGAAATTAAAAATCTGATTGATTCGTCCGTCACGCTATCCCCTATGGACTCAATTATCTCCTTATGGATGCTCGTATCTCCATATAGGGGCCTCATGTCCAAAAAAACCGAAAGGTACCGAACATGAATAGGTATCGGATCTGTGAACCAGCTATTGAAGTAATCCCTCCAAACGAGCGTACTTTGATTCCACTTCTCATTGCTTGCCATATAATTTCCAAGGCACTTCGGAATGCCTATGTCATCCAGTGACTTGCAGACTGCTTCTGCAAGATCCGACGGTCTATTTGTCCTATAGATCACCGCGTTGTCCTGGTCCGTTGCGATGATCTCCTCCTTCCTTCCCGAACTGCCCATGTTGATCCACACAAATTCCCCGTCAGGATATTTATCTCTCAGAATTTCGATGACTTTGGAAACTATGGCGTCATGGACAGAACAGATCATTTTCGTCAGGTCGAAGAAATCGGGACCTGCCAGTGCGATCTTTGCCACGGAGATCCTTATGCTGTCGAAAATGGTCCGTAACGCCTCAATGGATTTCGCTTTGATAACTTTCCTGTAGAGGGAAAAAATAGAAAGGGATGGTTCAAGGTGAATTTGAATGTCTTTCCGGGTAATAACACCCAACAAATCGTCACCCTTGAGCACGACAAGATGGTCGATGCCCATCTCCGTTAATTTGGCAAATGCCTCGAAGATGGTGGCACGGGAAGAAATCGTCTTGACGGGAGAGGACATGAATTCGGATACCAGACTGAATCTGCCACCGCTTATAAAAACCTTTGCAAGGTCTTTATGAGTGAGTATTCCGACCGGCTTGAGATTCTCATCCACAACTACAACCGAGCTCACATTCTCGGCATCCATCTGCACGGCGGCATCGCCTACCGTAGTGTGGGGCTTGCACACAACCGGCCTTCTGTATATCACCCTCTCGATATCGATCACCAGTGCTGATTCCTGGAGTATTTTTTCGTCGGATAGCGTGCCCTTTAGAGACCTGAATCGCTTGGTGATCATGGCAGTAAAAAAAGCTGAAAAATTCACGTTTGTTGCCAACACCTCTTTATATCTGCCCATGGATATCAGGTAGCAGACGGTATCCTCGATGGCCTTGGCGGACAACGGGAACGCATTGCTGTCTGAAACTATCAGGCCGAACACCTCTCCTCTGGAGATATAGTCGACGGCCTCCTCATCGGATAGACAGACCAGTCCGGAAAAAACAATGTAGATGTTTTTTCGATCCTCTCCCCTGCTGAATATAATCCGGTCCTTCTTAAATAACTCCACTTCCAGACCGGATATGAGGATGTCCAGTTCCTCTTCCGTCAAAAAGGAGAAAGGCCGTAACTTCCGTATGAATTCTTTTGGGGGAATCATCGTTGCCGCTCATCTTCATGGGTCCCGGGGGGCGTTCTCACCTTGTGCTCTGGCTTGGGCCGTGAGCCCGCTCCCGCTATAAAAACCGGCCGAAGCCGAATGGTCAGGCATCTTTAGCAGGAACATAGTTAATTTAATCAGGTTGGCTCACATTTTGGGTTCCTTCCTCTAAGAACATTGCCCCGTAATCTTACCATTTGTACCGGCTGATGTTCCACAGTAATGGAATGACGGGTGGCACCGATACCTGTATTCACGGCAGAAAACAAAGCCATCAACCCATGACCTTGGCGAGCACGGGTTGATGGCCTTCAATGCGGGACCACAGGGGCAGCGACGCTTATGGACAAACATCGTCGCAGCTTTCTGATTTCATAGATTTTTTCATCCAATGCACTTCATAAGCACGAACGGGGTCTTGCATTCCTTTTACATTGATCTCTCCGAAAAGCCGGGTGGAAATAAAAGGTGCAACGAGGTCACGGGTCCTCTGGGAAATGAGGATACCGTCAACCGGCGCGCTCGATTCCAGCCTTTTTGCCAGGTTCACTGCGGAACCAAGCACGGTGTATGATAGCCGTCGAGAAGACCCCATGTTGCCCACAACAACCTCCCCGGTATTGATCCCGATCCGCACGCGCACCGGGAAACCGCCTTCCCTGGCCCATTTTGGGTTCAGGTCCATTATGATTCCGACGGAAGGATCAGCGAGGTTAATCCCGATTCTGATTCGGAATTGGGAATGATCTGCAAATTGGGCAAGAATTCGCCGCAGATAATCTATTCACCGGATCGGCTACGTTATCCGTTGTTACGAACCGGCCCGAAAGGCACGTACGAATTCGAGCGCATCTCCTGGGATCGAGCCTTCGACATAATTGTCGGCAGACTAAGTGACATTAAGCAGACTTATGGCCCGGAAGCCGCTGCCATTTACACCGGAAGAGGGAGCTTCGAGCTAGCGGAATGCGATGTATTTCAGCCCCAGGGAGTGGCGGTTTCATCTGCATCCAGTGTGCTTTTTCCCTTCGGATCGCCTAACACTTTGGGGGTAGGGGCGCTTTGCTATGTCTCATTTGCAATGATTGCGCCTCACGTGACAATGGGCGGCATGATGATCAACATGTTCTCCGATCTGGAGAACGCGGACTTGATTGTCGTGTGGGGAGCGAATCCTGCCACGGATTGTCCGCCTTTGGATTTCTCTCGTATTTTGAAAGCGCGTAAAAGGGGCGCAGAGGTAATTGTAATCGATCCACGTCGGACTGGGACCGTCATAGCGGCCGAAGCTGAGTGGGTTCCGGTCAGGCCCGGTACCGATGGTGCTCTGGCGCTGGGGATGTGTCAGGTTTTAATCGAAGAAGAGCTGTATGACGAGCGCTTTGTCAGAGACTGGACCCATGGTTTTGATGAGTTTGCACGCTACTGCCAACATTTCCGACCGGAGGTGGTGGAGGGCATCACTCGTGTTCCATCGGAGCTAGTTCGGCGGCTGGCCAGGCGGATAGCCTCGTCAAGAGGGGCCTCGCCGGTCATGTACAGCGGCCTGGAATATAGCGATAGTGGAGTTCAGGCTATTCGGGCCACCATGGTTTTGTGGGCACTGGCAGGGCAATTGGATGTTCCGGGCGGCCGTTGTTTCGCTATGCGGCGAAACCAGTTCCCGGTGAACCGTGAGGGTCACTTGCCCAACCCTGATGTGCGAAAGGCGCTCGGACGTGATCGGTTTCCTGTCTATAGTTTGTATCGCGGGGAATCTCACGCCATTTCTCTTCCGGACGCGGTATTGCACGGAAAGCCGTATCCAATAAGGTCCCTAATTATTGAGGGCGGTTCCATTATAACTGCATGGCCGCAACCCGACGTATGGCGTAAGACTCTCGAAGCGCTGAATTTTCTCGTCTGTATAGACCGGTTTTTTACCGCTGATGCGGCTTATGCCGATATCGTTCTCCCGGCGACTACATATTACGAAATCGAATCTTACATGACTTACGGACCGCTTTTCAGGGTCCGGGAGCGCGTCATCGAGCCTGAGGGCGAGGCTCGACATGGCTTCTTTATACTTGCTGAACTGGCCAAGCGATTAGGATACGGTCATTTTTACCCTCAGACTGAGGAAGCCCTGCTAAGACATGCATTGAAGCCGTCGGGATTCGCTCTGGAAGAAGTCCGAGCCTCGGGAGGCGTGGCCCGAATTCCAACAGTCATGATGGAGTACAAGAAATGGGAAAAGGGTACGCTGCGGGCGGACGGCATGCCTGGTTTTGAAACACCGACCGGAAAGTTTGAAATTGCTTCAACCATTCTCGAAGAACATGGTCACGATCCGCTTCCGATATATACCGAGCCCAAAGAAGGCCCGCTTGCACAGCCGGAATTGGCAAAGCGATTTCCTCTGGTTTTTAATTCCGGCTCACGCACGACAACTGATTTCCGCTCCCAGTTTCATAACATCCCGGATCTCGTGAAGGAGCGGCCTGAGCCGACCGTTTTGATGAATCGATCGGACGCGGATGCTCGGAATATCGGCCAGGGGGATCTCGTCCGAGTTGTGACCCCACGAGGCGGGGTGGCGTTTAGAGCGCTCGTGAGCGACGATATCATGCACGGGGTCATTGATGCTGATATGGGAGGGGGTGGCCCTGTCGGGCCGCAGGAATGGCAGGACTGCAATGTGAACGAACTGACCGACCTGCAAAGGTACGATCCGATTTCCGGTTTCCCTGTATATAAAGCGTTGCTCTGTGACGTCGTTAAGATGGATGGGACTGCAGCGGCAATAACCGGTTCTGCTGCCGAATTTCAGCCTACTATCACGGTGGAAGATGTATCTGAGACATTTTCGCAAAAGAAACTGATCTATCTGGATCACAATGCAACGACTCCAGTGGATCCGGAGGTGGCGCAGACTATAATCCAGTGTACGGAAAAGTGCTTCGGCAATGCTTCCAGCATCCATGTCCCCGGAAATGAGGCTCGTTTAATCATTGAATCCGCTCGACGGCAGGTCGCGCAACTAATTAATTGCACGGCCAGGCGCATTGTCTTTACGAGCGGTGGCTCGGAATCAGACAATTTCGCGATCAAGGGAATAGCGTTTGCGCGGCGGGATCGTGGCAATCACATAATCACTACTACAATAGAGCACCCGGCAGTCCTTAACACCTGTAACTGGTTGGAGCAACAAGGGTTTGTTGTCACAAAACTGGCGGTAAATCGAGAGGGATTGGTAAGTGTCTCCGATTTGAAGGCGGCTATGGCGCCCGGTACCGATACTGGTAAGCATTATGGCCGCCAATAATGAAACAGGGGCCATACAACCCATCAGCGAATTGGCGGAAGTGGCCCACTCGGGCGGAGCGCTATTCCATACCGACGCAGTTCAGGCAGTAGGCAAAATCGCCGCTGACGTTCAGCAATGGGATGTGGACCTTTTGACACTTTCGAGCCACAAATTCCATGGCCCTAAAGGTGTCGGCGCTTTTTATGTGCGTCAGGGGATCGAATTGGATCCGCTTGTTCATGGAGGAAAACAGGAGCACGGATTCCGCGCGGGAACGGAAAACGTACCGGGCATCGCGGGGCTTGGCATGGCTGCTCAACTAGCGATTCAGCGCCTGCCCGAAATGAATAGGATACGTATTTTGCGGGATCGCTTGGAGACCGGAATCAGGCGGATTGTCCCTGACGCAAAACGCAATGGACCTCGGGAAGAGCGCCTGCCCAATACCTTAAATATAACATTGCCCGGAATGCGCGGGGAATCTGTCGTTCTTGCTCTGGACCAAAAGGGCGTGGCTCTCTCATCGGGCTCTGCCTGCCGCGCCGGCTCTCCAGAGCCGTCTCACGCTCTACTCGCGATGGGACTATCTACCGAAGAAGCGCATTGTGCGCTCAGGTTTTCTTTGGGGCTGGGTAACACGGAGGAAGAGATCGATCGCACACTCGGGCTCATCGAACAGATGATTAACGATACCGCTGCGAGTGTTCGTTTTGTGCCTTGCCGTTGATGAAAGGTAAGCCGGTTAATTCTTACGCTTCATAGTTCTGCAATTGTACCTGGAGGAAAGGAAGGAATTGTTATGCATGTCGAATCCATAATAGCCGGGCTTCCCGTCCGAAATCATTTGATTGGCGGGTTTCATTCCATTGCTGAGGATGTTTTGACCGGTCTCACAGCCGTCCGGAAATGTATTCCGAGTAAATATTTCTATGACGCGCGTGGATCCCAACTTTTTGAGGAAATTTGCCGTCTTCCGGAATATTATCCGACCAGAACCGAATCACAAATATTGCATAAGCATGCTGAGGATTTCATAAAGGAGTTCCGGAAGGGTAATCTTGTGGAACTGGGCGCGGGTTCCCACAAAAAAATATGTATCCTGCTTGATGCGATGGGAGCGAAGCGTCGCTCTGGCATTATCTATACGCCGGTGGATGTCAGTTACGCAGCGCTATTGGAGTCAGCTCAAGAGCTGAAGTCCGGGTATCCCGAACTCAAAATAGAATGTGTTGTGGCAGATTTCACTCGCGATCTTCACAGGATTGAGTCGAACGATTCGAAATTGGTCCTGTTCTTCGGGAGCACTATAGGCAATCTTGACGAACCGGAGAGCCGGTCTTTTCTTCAGGGAATCGCTAGAATTCTCAATTCCGGTGATCGTTTTCTCCTCGGGCTTGATATGCTTAAGCCGGTACATACTTCTCGAGGCGGCTTACAACGATTCCCAAAATGTAACAGCGGAGTTCAACAAGAATATACTCCGGGTTTTGAATCGGGAACTCGGAGCGAATTTCAGGACGGACGATTTTGATCACCTGGCGTTTTTTAATGAACGTCTTGAGCGTATGGAAATGCATCTTCGAGCCCGACGCAAGATTCAGGTTGAAATAAAAAGCCTCGAGCTTTCGTTGACGGTTGAGCAGGGGCAAACCATTCAAACAGAGATTTGTAGGAAATTCAGCCGATCGAGCGCAGAGAAGATGATCAATGCGGCAGGGTTGCAGGTAAAGTGCTGGTATTCAGATCCGAAAGAATGGTTCTCGATTGCTGAGATCGGCAATTACCCATTCGCCGCCTAAGATGATTCAGCGTTCCGCTCCTGAACAGGATTTATCCTAATTCGAAGAGATGCTTTTGTCTCTTAAGTTCTATTAGTCTGCAGCAGAAACTCTTCAGTTGCGGGGGGCCAAAGAATGTCATTGCGACCCCGTCTAGCGGTGAGTCAAAGGCGGTGAATACCCCTCCCGGCACAAGTTGACGAAACCATATACAAGTTTTCGGGAAAAGGTCTGGAAAACGATGGTCCTGAAGGATGCCTGTTGGTTCCATGCCCAATGGGCCCGGACCCTCTTTCCGAAAACTCTTAAATGACTGGCGGCAGGGTAAACACGGTTGCAATGTGAGACTTGGGAGGAGGTAGGTCGGGCCGTGCCCGACATAGCTATTCATGACCTCGGCTCGTCAAATTTGGGGATCAGCTCTTGGAATGACAAAGCCTCACTCACTTGAATAGAGCAATCGGGGATAACTTGAAAATTCACTACGGTCCTATTGGCAAAGAGTTCAGAAACAGCCAATGGTGATAACCGGTTTTTCAAGCCTCGATCTCATACATAGGTATCGAGCACCGCTGGAAAACCATTTACGATCCAGTATATTCTAGGTATAATAGATATACCATGGAATTCGAATTCAATCCGGAAAAGAGCCATAAGAATAAGCAAAAGCACGGAATCGATTTCTATGAAGCGCAACTCATGTGGAACGATCCGGACCGGATTGAAATCCCCGCCGGAACGACAGACGAACCAAGATTCCTTGTCATCGCAACGATAGCGGGAAAGCATTGGTCGGGTGTCATAACATACCGGGGCAATGTTGTAAGGATGATCTCGGTACAAAGGTCGCGAAAAGAGGAGATTGATCTCTATGAAGGCTAAGGAGTTCGATAAGAAGTTTGATGAAGGCGAGAATGTTTCGCATTATCTTGACCTCTCAGAAGCTCGGAGACCCGCGCAGGAACAAAAGAGAGTCAATGTGGATTTTCCTTTATGGATGGTCCGTCTGCTGGATAAGGAAGCGAAACGTTTAGGAGTGCCTCGGCAGTCACTCATAAAAATGTGGATCGCAGAGCGCCTGAAAAAGGCGTCTTAAACTCGCGAGGAGACGGGCCGCTGCCGGAATTCGAACTGGGGCCCGGTTCTTTCGCTACCTTTAACACAGCGCTAGCCATATAATCCCACGCAGAACGCGGGACTTGCCGGAAAGGGTGCGGGCCAGTCGGCGTGGGGCCGGCAATGCGCCGTAGACACCTCGCCGTTGATCAACACTGCCCATACTGTAGGCTCGGTATCGCCGTGCGCGGAGCACCTTTTTTGCAAAAAGAACGGGTTCCCCCGCATTCTTCCCCCTCTCTTCGCCTCTTACGCCAAAAGCGGATTCCCGAAATCTTCCCTCTTCCATCCAGCCCCGAGGCAGCCTGCGCTGCGTTTGGTCGGTCGGGGTCACATGTTTCGCGCAAAATTGCCAAGAATGTTAACCGTGAGCATCCTTTGAATGGATCGTTATTTGATCGGCGGAAATCAGATGTGGAGGATGAGATCATGAGAACATCAGTGCATTTTATAATAATTAGCGTTGCGTCACTTGTAGCGATCGGTGTTGCTGATTTTTCGCTTTACCCGGCAGAGGCTCAGGCCCAGGACATGTACGGTGCCATTGCTTATTCATCTTCTACGGGGCGCTACGGCTACTCCTATGATTGGGGGAGCCGATCCGAAGCTGAAGACTATGCGAGGTCTCAATGTGGAAGGAGTGATTGTGCTATAAAGGTCTGGTTCAAGAATGCATGCGGCGCCCTGGCTGTAGGCCAGACGCGGCGGACTGGGTTGGGGCTGGTCAAGCTCGCGGGGAGCGGCCGAAAGTGTTGCATTGAATGAGTGTCAAGCAAAGAGCTCAGGATGTAACATACGCACCTGGGCGTGCACAACACGTTGAAATGCTTTGCCGCCACATGAAGTCGATCAGCGGCAGGTAACTCTTCAGTTACAGGCGGCCAAAGAATGTCATTGCGAGCGGAGCGAAGCAATCTCACCGAGCTTCGGAGATTACCACGGCCTGACGGCCTCGCAATGACAAGTTGGGGCCTGTTATGCAAGAGAGTAACCGAGACGTGTCATCATGAGCGGAGCGAAGCAAGCTCGCGGTTTTTGGGGATTGCCTTCCCGCGGAACGCGGGACAATGACAAATCCACGCCCCTCCTAACTGAGTAGTCACGAACAAAATTGCATTCCAATTGCCAATCCAAATCTTCTCCGGCTATAATTCTTCGGCCACGCTTATGTTGCCCGGCTAACGCAGCTTAAGTGCTGCTGTCTACCATTCCCAAATCGACGCAATCGGGAGGTATTGATGATGGAATCAAAGGCAACACCAAAAATCAAACCGATCGAAAGCACTCGCACCGGAATCAGTATCGAGGCGATCAAGCAATCTATTGCCGAACATCTGTTCTTAACACGAGGGAGACCTCTCGAGGTCGCTACAAAAAACGATTTCTACATGGCCGTTGCACTCGCGATTCGTGATCGGCTCTTGTACCGATGGTTTTATTCGGTACAAACGTTGCGCCGTAAAGGAGTTAAGGGTGTCGCTTATCTTTCTGCCGAGTTTCTGATCGGTCCCCAATTGGAAAATAACCTTATAAATCTTGGGATCTATGACAAAATCAGAGAAGCCTTTGAGCATGCAGGTTTCGATCTGGCAGGCTTGATCGATTACGAACAGGAGCCAGGCCTGGGTAACGGAGGCTTGGGCCGACTGGCTGCTTGTTACCTGGATTCACTCGCAACTCTGGAAGTTCCTGCAATCGGCTATGGAATCAGGTACGAATTCGGCATCTTCGACCAACAAATATCAAACGGATGGCAGGTGGAAGTCACCGATAAATGGCTTAGCTATGGGAATCCGTGGGAAATAGCCCGTCCTGAGATCGCCTATGAAGTAAAGCTGGGGGGCCACACTGAGAGATACCTGGATGATAGCGGGAAGTATCGCGTCAGGTGGATTCCGGCGCAGGCAATTAAGGGCTACGCCTTCGACACGCCAGTAGTGGGTTACAAGGTGAACATGTGCAACACGTTGCGACTGTGGCAAGCAGAGGCTGTCGAATCGTTCGATTTCAAAGCATTTAACGTAGGCAATTACTATGATGCCGTACATGAGAAAATCTTCTCCGAGAATATCACGAAAGTGCTCTACCCCAATGACGAGCCGCCTCAAGGAAAGCAGTTGCGCTTGGAACAGCAATATTTTCTCGTTTCGTGTTCCTTGCAAGACATGATCAGAATATATCTATTGGAAGAAAAGGAGCTGGATGATTTCCATGAGGGCTTCTCGATCCAGCTTAACGACACGCATCCATCGCTCGCTGTAGCCGAGCTGATGAGGTTATTGATTGACGAATACGACATGGATTGGGATGAGGCATGGCGAATTACTACAAATTCTCTTGCCTATACGAATCATACGTTACTGCCGGAAGCCCTTGAGAAATGGTCGCTCCCCATTTTCGGCAACCTATTGCCTCGGCATCTTGAAATCATTTTTGAGATAAACAGACGCTTTCTCGACCAGGTCCGGACAAAATACCCGGGTGACGCCGGCAAAGTGACAAGACTCTCTTTGATCGATGAAACAGGGAACAAATATGTGCGCATGGCCCATCTAGCCTGCGTAGGCAGCCATTCTATAAATGGTGTGGCGGCACTGCACACGAAGCTGCTGAAGGAAACGGTGCTGCGTGATTTCTACGAAATGTCGCCGGAAAAATTCAATAACAAGACAAATGGAGTAACCCAGCGAAGATTCATGGTGCTCAGCAATCCCCGGCTCACGCGACTTCTTAACAGCAGAATTGGTGAAAGTTGGATTACTCGCTTGGAAGATCTCAGGCAAATCGAGTCCTATGCCGATGACCCTGATTTCCGCCGAGAATGGAAACAAATCAAACATGAAAACAAATGCGATCTTTCCCGGATGATAGAACGCCTCACCGGAATTGCCGTAAATCCGGAGTCCCTTTTTGATATCCAGGTTAAGAGGCTACACGAGTATAAGCGGCAGCATCTGAACGTGCTCCACATAATAACTTTGTATAATCGTATAAAGAAAAATCCGGATTTGGATATCGTGCCGCGCACTTTCATCTTTGGCGGTAAAGCCGCGCCCGGTTATTTCATGGCAAAGTTAATCATTAAATTCATCAACTCTGTCGCTGAAGTGATCAACAGCGATCCGGCAATAGCCGACCGGCTCAAGGTCGTGTTTTTTCCGGATTTCAATGTGAAGAATGCTCAAAGGATCTATCCTGCTGCAGATCTTTCCGAGCAGATTTCCACCGCGGGCAAGGAAGCATCCGGTACCGGCAACATGAAATTTGCCATGAACGGGGCTTTAACCATAGGGACTTTGGATGGCGCCAATGTGGAGATCCGGGAAGAAGTCGGAGCAGAGAATTTCTTCCTTTTTGGATTGACCGCGGATGAAGTCTCCGATCTAAAAATCAAAGGCTATAACCCTTCGGATTACTGCGGCGCAAACTCCGATCTCCGCGAAGCCATTGATTCGATCGGTTCAGGGCGCTTTTCAGGAGGCGACCGGGAGCTATTCAGACCCTTGCTGAATTCGATTCTTTTCCATGACGAGTATATGCTGTTGGCTGACTATCAGTCGTATATAGATTGCCAAGACGAGGTTAACAGAGCGTTCCGAGACCACGAACGCTGGACACGGATGTCAATTCTCAATGTCGCTCGGATCGGCAAATTCTCATCCGATCGGTCAATCAAAGAATATTGTGAAGAAATTTGGAAAGTGAAGCCGGTGAAAGTCGAGCTGGAATAGCTGTTTCGGATTCCAGCCGCGAAGAGCATGTGTTAGGTCAACAACCGCTGTTCGATAGGGCATTCGGATGAAGTCTGTGGTATAGGTTTTCATTGTTCGGCGTGTTATTAGCAGAAGGGGGTTCAATATAGAGAGGATTGGTTATTCTTCATGATTATTGAAACGGAAAGAGGCCTTAGCTATCCACTCGGCGCTACGGTGGCGCCAAACGGAGTAAATTTCAGCGTATTTTCGAAAAACAGCACAGCGATGGAGTTGCTTCTCTTTGACGAAGTTAACGACGGCAATCCGTCAACTGTTTTTAAATTCGATCTTAAGAAAAATAGAACCTACGATTATTGGCACTTGTTTGTACGCGGGTTAAAAGCGGGTCAGTTATATGCATATCGTGCCGATGGACCATTTGAACCTGAGCAAGGTCATCGGTTCGATCCCGATAAATTGCTGCTCGATCCATACGGACGTGGTATTGCAGTTCCCAAGAAATATAGCCGGCTGGCAGCCGGTCTGCCGGGGGATAATGCGCCTTTCGCCATGAAAAGCGTGGTCGTCGATCCGAGCACATATGATTGGGAAGGAGATGCGCCTCTCGAACGGACCTTTACTAATACCGTTATATACGAAATGCACGTAGCCGGATTCACACGGCACCCGAATTCCGGGCTACCAGCTGAAAAAAGAGGCACATATGCGGGTTTAGTTGAAAAAATACCGTACCTGCAGGAGCTGGGAATCACTGCGGTTGAATTATTACCCGTGTTCCAGTTTGATGCAAGTGATGCTCCTCTAGGGCTCGTCAACTATTGGGGTTATTGCCCGGTATCTTTTTTTGCTCCGCATTGCGCCTACAGTTCTCGTAAGGACCCTTTAGGCCCCCTGGATGAATTTAGAGACATGGTCAAGGCATTGCACCGGGCGGGGATCGAGGTCATTCTCGATGTGGTTTACAATCATACTGCAGAAGGCAACCACGACGGGCCGACAATATGCTTTCGGGGCCTCGAAAATTCAGTCTATTACATTCTGGACAGTGACAAGAGACAATACAGGGATTACACGGGCACCGGAAACACATTGAACGGCAACCAAGCGCCGGTGAGAAGGTTAATCCTCGACAGCTTGCGTTATTGGGTTCGGGAGATGCACGTCGATGGCTTCCGTTTTGATCTTGCATCGGTTTTGTCTCGCGATGAATCGGGTCGTCCTTTGGAAAATCCGCCGGTAATTTGGGATATTGATTCCGATCCACAGCTGGCCGGCACAAAGCTTATCGCGGAAGCATGGGATGCGGCAGGTCTCTATCAAGTTGGAACCTTTGTGGGTGATTATTGGAAGGAATGGAACGGCAAATTTCGGGACGACATTCGAAGTTTCCTTAGAGGCGATGAGGGAACAGTGCCCCGAGTGGCTTCCAGATTGCTTGGTAGCCCTGATATTTATACCAATGGCGAGCAAGATGAGCCTGAAAGAAGCATCAATTTTGTCACATGTCATGACGGCTTCACTCTCAACGATCTGGTCTCTTACAATGAAAAGCATAATCAAGCTAACGGGGAAGACAACCTCGACGGTTCCGATCAAAATCTAAGCTGTAATTATGGGATGGAAGGTCCAACCGACGATCCTGAAATCGAACAATTGCGCAATCGTCAGATCAAGAACTTTCTGGCTATCACTCTTTTGTCTGTGGGCACTCCCATGCTCCTGATGGGCGATGAGGTCCGGCGCACTCAGGCTGGTAACAACAACGCCTATTGTCAAGACAATGAAATTAGTTGGTTTGATTGGACCCTTCTTAAGAAAAACAGCGGTCTGTATCGGTTCGTACAACAGCTTATCTTTGATCGATTACATCGGGCCGGCCTAAAAGAAGATGGAATGATCACGGTGAGCGAAATGATTCGGAACGCTCGTATAAAATGGCATGGTGTCAAATTGAACCGGCCTGATTTCTCCAATCAGTCGCATTCATTGGCGGGCACTGTCTATAGCGCAGAAACCCGATTGATTTATCATTTGATGCTAAATGCTTATTGGGAAGAGCTTGAATTTGAGCTGCCGCCTATCGGAGCCGTGCATAAATCAAAGTGGCATAGATGGATAGACACTTCGCTACCATCTCCCGACGACATATCCGACTGGAGCGATAGCCCGGAGTTTCTGGAACCGGTGTATCAGGTACAACCGCGGTCGATCGTAGCCTTATGGTCGAGAATCTGACTGCGAAAAAGTCGCCGAATGGTGAGGGAGACCACATGAAAACAGAAGGGGTCCTAAAGCGCGCCCATGATTCAATGGTTTTGGTTCAGGGCGCTGTTATCGGTCTCTTGGGATTTAACCTGCTGCAAATATTGAGCACGAAAATCTATGAGATTGACCCTTTTAAGTTCCGGGGATTTGCTTGGAATTCGTTGTTGGGCGCAGTGGCAGGCTTAATCGTAGGTTTCCTGGTCCTCAAACGCACCCGGGCAGAGGAAGGCCTGAGAGTTCTCAATAATGAGTTGGAACAGAAGGTTCGACAGCGGACTTCGGAATTGAAAACAGCGAACGAAGACCTGAAATATGAAATCGGCGAGAAAAGAAGAGCAGAGACAATGCTTCAACAAACCTTGATGAAACAAAACGCTATCTTGGACAATATTCCCGATATGGCCTGGCTGAAAGATAAAGATGGAAAGTTCCTGGCTGTAAACGGACCTTTTGCAAGGGCTTGCGGAATATCCAGAGAGGAACTCTTGGGCAAAACTGATTTCGATTTCTGGCCCCAAGAACTGGCCCAAAGGTACAAAGACGACGACGAACAGGTTATGAAGACCCGCAAGCGAAAAAGCATTGAAGAGACTCTGGTTCACACGGAGGGGCGGGATGTGTGGATCGAAACCATAAAATCGCCGATTTATGATGAAAATGGAGAAGTGATCGGAACTACGGGAATTGCCAGGGACATAACGGAACGTAAGCAGATGGCCGAGAATCGCGGACATCGGGTCGGGAAATAATTTTTGTATCGGATTATTGCGTTAGCCTCACAGGCAGTCCTCTGTTGAAGGAGACAGACAGCACGGAGCCCCGGCGGGGCTTGCTGCAGTTCCCCCGTGTAACTGACGACTGGGAAATTAAAACACATTCCCCACATCTTTACAGGGAAATTCTACACCCAGTTCGGGCAAAAATTTAGGAACTCGGACCATATAGCATCTGCGATTTTGCTGACGCGCTCTCAAACCGGCTGCAGGTTGAGGAACTCTTTCTTGCATCTTTGCAGGATAGAAATGAATTCAGGATCGGGCGGAGGGTTTTGGGGAATTTTCGGTATCACCGCGTTTCCGGAAATTCCGAGCGTCGGCTAATTTCTTTCTTTCGCGCTGAACCATCTTTTTGCGATCCGGAACCTGGTGTTTCAGTCTTGTCTTGAATGCTCCACGCAATTCGTTCATGAGCAAGCATTTAGACCCCGCTTGCGGTAGTTTCTCCATCAATTCAAGGTATTTTAAAATCTCTCCGTCTGCCGGAAGATTCTCGACCATCTCAATCCATATCAAATGCCGAAGAAGCTCTCGATCTTCAGCAGGCTCCTCCATTATTGTCTCTAGAATTTGATCCGCGCCCTCAGGGAATTCGAGCAGTTTCATCCGGTAACCTTTTGCCTGTTTTCCCAACTTTTCTCGTTTCAGGCGGTCCTGCTCTTCGACCGAGAGAGTCATCCCCTTGGTCCGCTCCATCATAAGATCAATGGTGCTACGAATTTCGCCCATACAATTCCTTCCCGCAATAGACTATTCCAAGAATTCACCACGAAATGCGCAGAGAACGTAGAAAGTCTACAGAGAGGGCCAAACCGACCATGTACGATGAAAGTGCTGTCCGTGGCCAGCCCCGCATACGAGTTCTTAGAGGGTTCGGGAATTCCACGGAATGGGGGGCAGAAAATTGATTCCCGAATTCCGTCTTTCCCCCTCTGCGCAATCTGTGGATTCTGACTATTCACGAATTTGGCCTTCACCGAGCACAATAAATTTTGTCGTGGTAAGATCTTCCGCTCCCATAGGACCGAACGAGTGTATTTTCGTCGTGCTGATCCCGATTTCAGCACCGAGCCCATACACATAACCGTCACTCATCCGCGTCGAAGCATTCACAATCACCGAAGAGGAATTGACCTCCTTCAAGAATTTTTGGGATGCAGAATAATCCTTTGTTACTATTGACTCCGTGTGGAGAGATCCATATTTGGCAATATGGCGAATAGCTTCATCAATATCATCCACTACCTTAACCGCCAGAATCAAATCCAAATACTCCGCGAACCAGTCTTCCTCGGTCGCTGATTTCATTGACGGCCTGATTGCCCGGGACCTTTCACATCCTCGTAGTTCTACTCCTGCGGCTTCGAGCGTTGCCGATACCTTCGGCAAAAATTCTTCAGCAACGACTTTGTGGACGAGCAGTGTTTCAAGGGCATTGCAGACACCGGGTCTTTGCACCTTGGAATTCAGTGTCAATTTGATCGCCATCTCAAGATCCGCGGCAGCATCCACATACAGATGGCATACACCCTTATAATGTTTGATTACGGGGATACGAGAATTCGCCGCGACAAAACGTATCAACTCCTCCCCACCTCGAGGGATAATCAGATCTATAAGTTCCTCCAGTTGTAACATATGCAAAATTGCTTCACGGTCTGTCGTTGGGAGCAAATTTATGACATTTCTATTAACGCCATTTTCTTCCAGCGCTTCTTTGAATATATCCACAATAGCTTTATTCGAATTAATCGCTTCCGAGCCGCCTCTAAGGATCACTGCGTTGCCCGCTTTTAGACAGAGCGCCCCCGCGTCGGCCGTCACATTGGGCCTGGATTCGTAAATTATTCCTATAACCCCCAAAGGTATGCGCATACGGCCGACTCTCATACCATTAGGTCGAGTCCACATATGCACTATTTCTCCGATGGAATCAGGGAATTCAGCTATTTCTTCTAGACCCGCAGCCGTCTGTTCGATGACTTTATCAGATAAGGTAAGTCGGTCGAGCATCGCTGCTGATAAACCCTTCTTTCTTGCCTTTTCCAGATCTTTTCGGTTCTCTTCCTGGAGATAAGAGCGGCGCTCTCTCAATTTGCGAGCGATATCGCGAAGAATCTTTGCTTTGGTGGTCATTGGCAGAACGGCTGCATCCGCGGCTGCATCATGTGTAGCCCTGACCGTGCCAAGCACTGTTTGCTCTAATGACATTCGGCTTCTCCGTTAAGGTCTTCAAATCAAAGATTTGTAGTCGGGGGTACTTGAAATATTTACCAAAAATCCTATCATTGCATTCTATCAGCGTCAATAGACCAGAATTTTAAGGATCACTTCTGCGGATCATCGCTCAAAATAAAGATTTCCAGGAAAACATCACATGATACCTATTATTTCTATTGTGGGAAAATCTAATTCCGGTAAGACAACTCTTCTCGAAAAAATGATTAAACAATTGACGTCCAGAGGATACAGGATTGGCACGATCAAACATGATGCGCACAGCTTCGAGATTGACCACGAAGGGAAAGATTCTTGGCGCCACAAACAGGCCGGAGCCGCTGTTACAATCATATCATCTGCGGCCAAATTGGCCTTAGTGGCTGACACGGACCACGATCATGCAGTTTCGGAGATCCGGGCACTATATATGCGGGGGGTGGATCTGATAATAACCGAAGGCTACAAACGAGAATCACATCCAAAAATAGAAGTTTTCAGGCGGGAAATGCACCGGGAGCTACTCTGCACGGATGACGACAATCTTATAGCCATAGCCGGTAATCCATCTGCTTCGCCGATAGACATTCCGGTATTCGATTTGGATGATGTCCAGCCGTTATGCGATTTCGTCGAACAACGTTTTTTAAAGCGCGCCTGATCATTCAGGAACTGCAGCTGGAAAGCGAGGAGTGATGCAGAAGGGGCTTGTGAAATTGACCTAAACGGGCAAAGATATTCACTCAATAGATGCATTAACGCTGCCCATCAGAAATGGGCCGCTCGACTGCGACTCGAACATGTCTTGATGAAGCTGAGAGACACGGAGTTCATCATTCGGTTCAGCTTCATTAAAACAACTCTGATCCAATCGATAATTGAGCCTCTAAGGATTTAATTACCACTGACGAAAACGGGGCTCACCCCTTAACCATTTTCTTCAAGATTATAATGACTCATGACCCGGGAAAGAGCTTCCCCGGTTGCACGCCCGAGACGTAACGCAGTTTGCATTCTTTGCGGAGCCTGTTCTGAATTAAGTCCCACTACCCAAAATCCGGCAACCATCCGTTTGCGATTTTTTTTGCCATAAAAAATCGGAAGCGATACGGACCACATATTAAACATGTACTCGCCCATATCCGCTGCTGCACCGTCCTCACGTATTCGTGCCAGGTCCTCCAGGTATTGATCCGGGTCAGTAACTGTTTTGGGAGTGAACTGCGGTAAGGAATTAGAATAAAGGAGTTTCTCGAGCATTCTTTATCCATGTGCGCCAAAAAGATTTTTCCCGCTGCGCCTGCGAACACGGTAAGACGCGTTCCCGGTGGGGCTGTGATTTTCAAATCTCTGGATGATTCCACCTGGTCAAGAATTAGCAATTGTGCGCCCGTGCAGATACCGAGAAAAACCACCTCATCCAATTCTCTGGCAAGTTTTTCTAAATGGGGCCGAGCTTTGAAAACAAGGGGTATTCTTATATCAGCCGTGCGTCCAAGGTTTTTCGCGGCATACCCGCACGTATATTTTCTGGTAATAGGGTCCCGGAGCACCCAGCCGGATTCTTCCAGAGCCGCTAGAATCCCGTGTGTAGTGGATTTGGCGAGGGAAAGCTTGGACGCGATTTCGCTAATGCCCGGGTTTTTATCGGACGCGGCTATCATTCTCAGCACCTTCATAGCTTTGGAAACTATCGGTGCCGAGTATGCTTTGTTCTCAGAAGTTTCGCTTTCGATCATATTGATTTACTCGGTTTGTTCATCATGGTGAAAGCCACTTTTTTTTACTCGTTTCGCGAGTAATTGTCAAATGGTTTAAAGCAACATCATGATCTTGCTTGACACCCATGACCGAGAGCATTATTCTGAGGCACCAAAGTTCTCGATAGCGAACGCGGCCTGTTAGAGAAATTCATGCTCGTAATTAAACTTGGGGATGTACAAAGGGCCACTTTGCCCAGCCGTTCAGGGAATGAAGGCTGGATAGGCGTTTCTCCGGTTGGGGATGCTTATCATGTGGTGGTCCCTGTTGATGTTCAATTAGCTCGAGGTGTTATGGCTTGCAATAGGCCTACCGATGGAACCCCCTTTGGAGGCTATGCATCGTGGCTTTATTTCCGATGCGCGCCGTACGAAGACGAAGCGGTAGCAGAGCAGGAGGCTCGTGACACACAAGTCCGTCGGAACAGTCTTGAGCTACTTCGCTGGCTCGACTCGTATGGTATAGAAGCGAAATTGGATGTTCCGTAAGCATTTGAACTTATTGCGAAATATTTACAGTTTTAGCCGTAAACATTAATTCTTTCGAAATAGCGCTTACAAGGAGGAGAAAAGATGCTCCTACCAAAATTTGAATATCATGAGCCCACTACGCTCGAGGAGGCGTTAAATCTGCTTTCTGAGCTTGGCGGTAACGCGAAGCTTCTGGCAGGCGGTACTGATGTGTTGGTGAGGATGAAACTGAAAGTAGATCGGCCCGGCCCATGTTATTTCTATTTCGCGCGTGTCCCGGATTGGACCAAATTGTCCCGAGAAACGGACATGCGGTTACGATAGGACCTGCGGTTTCCGCAGCTGCGCTTGCCCGTCATGAATTAATTCGAGACCGATTCACGCCGTTGGCCCTGGCAGCAGGTCGACTTGGGGCTCCCATGATAAGGAATAGAGCCACAATTGGGGGCAATCTTGTCAATGGAAGGCCGGCTGCAGATCTTCCCCCCGCCTGCATGGTCCTGGATACCCAATTAAAACTTAAGAGCGCCGGCGGGGAGAGGCAGGTATCGGTCAATGAGTTCTTTAGGGGACCGGGAGAAACGACAATAGAGCCTAATGAGCTGCTGGTATCGCTTCATATAGAAACTCCACCTCCCTGGACCGGCGGCGCGTACATAAAGCTTGGCGCACGCAAGACACTCGAAATTTCTATGGTCAACGTAGCCACTCTCTTGACGCTGCAATCACCGGACGGGCCGATTGTGAATGCACGGATTGCTCTAGGCGCAGTAGCCCCGACGCCAGTCCGGGCGTACGCCGCCGAACAATTGCTGATTGGAGAACATCCCAGTGATGAGCTTTTCCAACGAGCTGGAGAAGTGGGTGTGGGATTATGCACCCCGATTACCGATCATCGCGGCACTATGGAGTACCGGTGCATGATGATCGAAGTGCTCACGAAACGGGCGCTTCGATCTGCCCTGGAATTGGCTAGGACGTGGAAACCGTAAGTCATCGGGGACGCTTAATCTAAATTCTTGGGAGAGGCAAGATGAAGAGTTTTATTCAACTGACAGTAAATGGCCAGTCAGTGGACGCGGCGGTAGAGCCGAATCGTACCCTGCTCCAATTTCTAAGGGAAGATCTTGGGTTAACCGGCACAAAACACGGGTGTGGTCTTGGTGACTGCGGAGCTTGCACTGTAATTCTGGACGGACAGGCTGTCAATTCGTGCCTTGTGCTTGCGATTCATGCCAATGGGAGGGAAGTCCTCACCATCAGAAGGACTGGCTGAAAACGGCAAGCTGCACCCGATTCAGCAAGCGTTTGTGGACAAAGGATCGATCCAGTGCGGATTCTGCACTCCCGGGATGATTCTTTCGGCCAAAGCTTTGCTTGATACAAATCCGAATCCGACTGAACAAGAAATTCGTATGGCCATCTCAGGAAATCTTTGTCGCTGCACCGGTTACCAGAAAATAGTGGAGGCCATCGGAGAGGCTGCCAAGATAATTCAGGGAATGGAGGTGTCCTGATATGAGTGAATTCCAAGTCCTCAACACAAGGGCCCCGAGAGTAGACGGTCCGGCCAAAGCGACTGGACAAGCCAAGTACGCGGATGATTTGACCGTGCAGGGAATGCTCTGGGGCGCCATATTGCACAGCCCTCTTGCCCACGCCAGGATCCTTCACATTGACACCTCCAAGGCCCTTAAGCTGCCGGGAGTGAAGGCGGTTGTGACGGCCAAAGAAGCCGGTTTGATCAAATATGGCGTTTCGCCGGCCAGGTATGATGAGACCCTCTACGCGCATGAAAAGGTGCGTTACGTCGGTGACGAAATTGCGGCAGTAGCCGCTGTGGACCAGGCCACAGCGCAGGCGGCAGTCGATCTGATCAAGGTGGATTACGAAGAATTGCCCGCGGTATTCGACATGTTCGAAGCTATGAAAGAGGGCGCACCTCAAGTACACAATGAGTTTCCAGGTAATATCAATGCGGAAGTCCATCAGGAATTCGGCGAAACAGAAGCGGCTATGGCAACAGCCGATCTGGTGGTGGACAATGTATTTCTCAGCAAGAGACAGGATGCCGCATTCATCGAACCACCGGCTTGTTTAGCAGTGTTCGATCTCCACGGCAGGCTTACTCTCCACGCGTCAACACAAGTGCCTCATTATGTGATGCGAACTATCGCTATGGTTTTACAGATCCCGGTGGGCAATGTACGCGTGGTGAAGCCGTATGTAGGAGGGGGATTCGGGCCGAAAAGCGAAGCTACCCCGCTCGAGATGAGCGCTGTACTGCTGGCCCGCCAAACCGGTAAGCCGGTTAAGATGGTTGCCTCACGCGAGGAAGTTTTCTTACACTCCAGGGCTAGGCACCAATTCTATGCGGAAATGAGCCTCGGTCTCAAAAACGACGGCACAATGGTCGCCCTGAAAAACAAGGCTCTTCTGGACGGCGGCGCGTATACCAGCTTCGGAATCGCCACGGTTTATTATTCAGGTTCGTTATTGGGAGGCCCTTACAAGTTGCAAGCCATGTTATACGACGGTTATCGCATATACACGAACAAGCCTTGCTGCGGTGCTCAGAGGGGCCACGGAGGAGTCATCCACAGAGCTGCCTTTGAACAACTTCTGGATGAAGCTGCGGAAAAGCTTGGGATGGATCCTATCGAGCTGCGCCTCAAAAACATCATGAGAAGAGGCGACATGACCATTAACGAACTGGATATGTCCAGCCTGGGCATGCAGGAGTGCATTGAAGCGGTTCGCGATGCCTCGGGATGGAAGGAAAAGAAAGGCAAGCTTCCAAAGGGTAAGGGCATAGGTAGTTCTTGCGGCTTTTTCGTTTCAGGGGCCGGATATCCGATTTACCGTTCCGATACATACCATTCCACGGTAGTCATTAAGATCAGTGAAGATGGTGGAACAGCCACAGTTCTAAGCGGTTCCGCTGAAATAGGCCAGGGCTCGGACACAATATTCTCGATGATGGCCGCGGAAACCCTCGGTATCCCGTTTGAAAATGTACGAATTCTTTCGGGCGACACCGACCTGAGCGTAGACTTGGGGGCATATTCCAGCCGACAGACTCTGATGACGGGACATGCCACAAAACAGGCAGCGGAGCATGTCCGCGATCAAATCGCAGCTGTCTTGGCAGAGGAGATGGGCTGTGAAGCCTCAGCAATAAGTTTCAGTAACGGCAATGTTTTCTTCAATGGAGGTCCCGGTAATTTCGAGAAAATTCGGACCATGTACATTAAAGAGCACCGTGGGTGGACTGACCCGCCGTACAGGGGACTATTTGACGTTCAGGGAGGCCGCGCGGTTCGCGTATCTCAAAAAAGGCACTCTGGTAGGTACTGGTAAATACAAACCCCCGAGATTGGGTGGTTCTTACAAAGGCGCCGCTGTAGGAACTTCTCCAGCCTATGGATGTTCAGCCCAGGTTGCGGAAGTTACTGTAGATTTGGAGACCGGCGAGGTTACAGTGGATAAAGTGTATGACGCCCATGACTGTGGATTGGCCATCAATAGGACGTTGGTCGAAGGTCAGATGCAGGGATCGGTCTCCATGGGTCTTGGTGAGTGCCTATTCGAGGAAGTGAAATTCGATTCTCGCGGCAGAATACTGAACGCGTCATTGGGCGAGTACCGCATCCCGACCGCTTTGGATATGCCCAACGTAGACCCCGTCATAGTCGAATCAAATGAGCCCAACGGGCCGTACGGAGCTAAGGAAGTAGGTGAGGGCGCAATTATGCCCACTATTCCGGCCATCCTCAATGCGATATATGACGCGACGGGAATTCGCATCAAAGAGCTGCCGTGCAGTTCCGAGCGGCTGTTTATGAAACTGAAAGCGTCTCAGTAACCTACAATCTTGATAAGGACAATTAATAGATTTGTTGACAAATTTACTTGTAGTTTTCGTTGGATATTTGTATCCTGGAAATTAGCAATTCAAGCTGCAATGAAAGATGAGGATTTACCAATGAAAAACACGGACGATCTCTTGGAAAGGGCAGCTTTGGGCGCAGGGACCTGGATGTTGATGACGGGGATTCTGGTTCTCGGCCCCGTGGGTTTCCTGCTATTATTGGCTCTGTTTCTACTCAATGATGGTTCAAAATCTTGCCTTGGGCGTTATCGCCGGACTGATTCTTTTTTCCCCGCTGATTTTTCTTGGAATTTGGGCTCCTTTGAAATGGACTTCGGTGTTGCGGCAACATTTTGTCCGGAAGTCCGAGTTTGTGAATGGTGCCCAGCCGTTTCCTGGGTACGAACGGGACTAACTCCGGAAATACTTTAATTGGATGAGTTATTACCGGGCCCTATCCTCTTGATAGATCTTGAGTTCAAAAAGTGCGCGTCATTCCAGGTACACGGGAATACCGCGTTTCGCGGAACCCGGATCCCGGCTTTTGGGAATGTCGTCCCATTCAGCAAATGCACGTTTGTCGATAAAATCAGCTACGCCGCATTCGTCTTGCAGCCTGCGCTCTGCTTCCCCAACTAATTGAGCCTTTGTCGTAGGATTCGCTTTGGTTTTGACTCTGAGAAACCGAAATGCTTAAATAACAGCGACTATATTATTCAGGTGGGTCAATGGCATGAAAGCGGCGAAGGTTTCTCCATGGAGAGCATACGTTGCTTTGTTTCTCATCTTCTTCATGTACGGCGAGCCCTGCCGTAGCGACATTCCTACTTATATTGATTGTATTTTCTGCCATAGCATAGCCGACCTGCGTTCAAGTCGAGGAGAAAGCAGATTTATTGATCCAACGCTTTTTTCCGCATCAGTTCATGGCAAAATCGGATTCACCTGCACTTGGTGTCATGAGGGGATCACTTCTATTAATCCAGTCAAAAAAATCCCGCACCACGTGGGGATAGAACCTAAGTGCCCGGAATGCCATCAAAAACAAAACCAAGCTTATTCAAAAAGCCGGCATGCACAAGTCTCGAAAAAAATATGTTATTCCTGCCATAACCCGCATTACAGCATCCCTTTCCGTCAAATGTCAGGACACGATAGGCAGAAAATCTGCTTGAAATGTCACGAATCCGCGGGAACCCACAAGTGGCTTCCCCAGAAAGAGCTTCACTTTAATTACTTGGAATGCACCTCATGTCATGATCTGAATGCCGAGATTGGAATGGTGGTCTACATTGTCGACAGAAACGATCCAATGCCGGATCAGATGCTTGATTATGGTCGGCTCACTCCATTCATCGGGTCCGGAAAAAAGGGGCTGATCGAGACGCTGGATCTGGATAACAACGGAATGCTGTCCGAACTGGAAATTTCCTCATTTATGAAAAAGTTGAACGAAAATGGTATCCCCGGAGCTTCACTTCGGGTTCGTATATTGGTTCTAAAACCTGCACACAGTTTTACAAACAGGGGAGAAGAGACTCGAGATTGCAGTCTTTGTCACTCAAGAACGCCAAATTTTATTCGAAAATCTTTTTGGAGATCCCTGAAAAAGACAGTGAGTTGAGAGAGTTCCCATAGAAAGGCAGATCCTCGCGCTGCGAGGAGAAGGTTCCTTTCTCAGAAATTTCTATCTTTTGGGAGAATCGAAAATTCGCGCTGAGATGATTTGAAGGATCTGCTGACCCAGGTCAGACGTATAGGATTCAAATGGCTGGATATCATTGGCGTTTTCCTAATCATTATCGTTTTGGTGGCAATAGGTCTCCATGCAATGCTCATGTTTTTCACGAGAAAATTGAGGACAAAGCTGCGTCTTTTTGAGAAAGCTGAACCGCGTCCAATTGCAATCAGAGTTTGGCATTGGGTACATGGTTTTTTTGTCATCACCTTGATTCTGACTGGCATTCAATTGAGGTTTCCCGATGTGCTACCGATTTTCGCAACTTTCCTAAACGCGGTGAATCTTCACAATGTCAGCGGAGCCATCGTGATAGTCGATTATATTTTTTGGCTTTGTTATCACTTATGGAAAAGAGATTTTAGGCCGGGTTTTCTTATCATGCCTCGGAACTTGGTGGAAAACACAGCAGAGATTCTCCACTATTACGGTTACTTGATTTTTGTCGGGGAAGGTTATCCGCGAGGTATGCTGCATGGGTCAGAATTTAACCCATTGGAGAAGGTTTACTTTTCCTGACAATTATGCTGTTTTTCTTACCAGTTCAAATTCTGACAGGAGCCATGCTCTACGATTTGTACACAATGATGCCGATAATCGAATTCTTCGGGGGGAGTCCGCGTTGTGGATGCAGCGCACCTGTTAACAGCCTATCTGTTGGGAGCGTGCTTGATTTTTCACACATATTTGCAGGCGCTTAAGAAATATCATTTCATCGCGCCATGATAGGGAAATACTTTCATAAGGTACTGTTCTAAACGGAACGTGTTGCTGGATAAGCCAGCAGTTTGCGCCCATTGGTCAATGTTATTGATTTGGAGAATTGCCGTGGCCGTCCCGTGTGCGGACGTCTATAGTGGTTCTCTAAAGTTCTGTCGGAATGGTGCAGGTTTTTGTATTTTCATCTTTCCTATCGATAAGCCATCTGAGAGCTTGGGTCAGCCTGTCGATTAGTTGATCTTTGTTTTTTGCATAGAAACCAGCGAACCACTGTGCCTTCATGATGAGCCAGAGCCTTTCGATCGGATTGAGATCTGGTGAATAGGGAGGCAAGAAGACCGGCTCAAATTTACCCCAGTCCAACGATTTGCTCTTATGCCAAGAGGCATTGTCCAAGATGAGTAAATTGCGGGGGCGCTCAAACGAGATATCTTGGTTTGCATGGTCCAGGAAAATCTGAAAGATCTCTGTATCGGAATGGCTAAATTCAAGTGCATAGAATTCACCCGTTCTTGGCAAGACTAGACCGGTAACATTCATCCTGAGATGGGCTCCGCTGTAGGCTTGAACGATCTTATCTCCTTTGGTCGCGAAGCGCCTTTTCGGGCGAGGATCACCTTCAATACCGCACTCATCAAGAAACCAAAGATCAATGCCCTGATCGCGCAGCCATTGCCTGATCAGTTCGATGAAGGCTTTTCTCTTTTCCTCGTCTTGACCATCCGGCCAAGGACGAGGCACTTTCAACCGAAATCCTTCATCATGAAGCCACCGCATTAGCGTGCTGTACCCTGCCTCTAGCTGACAATGCGTTGTGAGGTATCCGTGAAACTTTCGCCCTGTCCAATGAGTCTCTTTGACCTGTTCCGGATGCAGAATCAGCTCGCGAAATTCCTCAGTTCGGTTTCCCCTGATCTTGGGGGGACGTCCAGATCGCGGGCCTTCGGTAATGCCATCGATCCCTCGTTCATTAAAACGCCTCACCCAACGAGAAACTGAATCCTCATTCACACCGAACAAGACTGCAACTTGGTCATGGGGAATGCCCATAGTTAACGCCTTGATAGCCATAAGTCGAAGGTTCGTTCGTTGGATCGGCGCCGCTTTCGCTGCCGTCTCCAACTCCTCCAACGTGCAATTCTCCTGATTGGGTATGTTCCGTTGACGAGACATACCCAAAGAAAATCATATTCCGATCAAAAAGTCGCGCTCTTTTCGCGATTATTTTCGAGAACTGCTATAAATGCGAAATTTCGCTTTCATACTCCCCCTCTCCCTCCCCTCTCCCGCCAGGGGAGAGGGTTTCCAAATCCCCCTCCCTTGACGGGAGGGGGAAGGGGGAGGGTGATAACTTACTGAAATCACATGCGCGATAACACAAAGTTAGCGCCTATGCCCATACACTCCTTCAAAAAACTCTAATATGTCTTCTGTTGGCCGGGGCACTATTGTAAATGGTTTGACCGCTACAGCAATTGTCGAAATCAATGACCGGTGGGCGCCACTGCCGGCTTGTCCAGCAGTCCGATTCCCTTCTAAAAGAATTTTTGATAATCGCTATATTTAATTCGGGCACATTTTCTGAGAAATACATAAATGAACGCCCGAGAAAGCTTATTGCGAAGGCTTGGCCTCGGGCGTCTTCCGGGCTATGTGAACGTTTCTAAGGATCACACATCGTCTTTATAATCATCCCATGATTCTAGGCTTCACTTTCACGTGGCCGTCACCGTAATCAGAAAGACATTTCCATTCCCAGTCCGAACGCATACCAGGATCTCTGTATCCTGGAATCCGGAACACTTACGTTTCCACTCTGGATATTCAAGATATTGGCCGCCGTGGCTAAAACGCTCGAGTTAATCGTGCCGGTTCCACTCACCTGCATTGCACTGAGGTTCAGCCACAGGGTCCCCCTTACGTTCCGGGTAATTGGGTAAATACCTTCAAAATCACCTTCCAAGAAATACCCGCTGTTGCCGTTCAAGTTGTAGAGCGTCTGATCTGTCTCTTGTGCGTTTGCACTACGGCAATTAATAAGGAATGGATCGTTCCAAGTGTTCCATATCAACGGGCTGCCGATAAATCGCCATTTGTAGCACAGTTCCGTTTCACAACCGCAGCATTTACGTCCTTTTCCTCGAATACCGATATAGGGCACATAGAATTTTCCGAGGGGGTCACTCATTCCGGGGTCTTGCCCATCACCCTGATGGACACCTCCACGTCATATCCGGTCGCATGTTATGGCCAGCCCCGGTGGACCCTGCGCGACCGCCTCGGACACGCCTACCGGATTTTGCAGCCTGTAATCAATGTGCTCCATCCTGAAGCCGGCTTCGAATGCCAGCTCCGGCGTGAACCACCAAGCCCCGCCTGTATCGATCATCCACCAATGGAATGTTGTGTCCCAAGTCCAAGGCGAAACGGAATTTGCGCCGTTCCCTTGTGCGCCAATGAGCACCGCCAACGTCGATGGCTATGCCGGACCTCGTAGCTCTGCCACTGGCATCCATGTACATGTGGCTTGAGCGGGGAATGTTTATCCCGTATCGACCGAACAGCACCAATGTGGGGAATGGTTGAACTTCAAGACCTGCGAATCCCACCCAGAAATTCCCGTCTTTTAATTGAAGGTCCATCCGTTCGAATGCGAACTGCCTGTTGTTCAGGATCCGGATTCGAGGCAAATGGGAAAAAAGCATTGAAATTCATCCACATATGACCGAACCTGACGTCGCCCGTCACGGTCCATTGTTCGTCTTCGTACAGGCGACGGCCACCTGCCCATCCGGTTCCCGGGGGCAGAAGGAAACGTAGATATGCCCCCGTTATTCCACCCCGGAGCGGGGGGTGGCGGCCCAGTGTAAATCGGAGTCGGCGCAGGTCCTGCTTGCGGCAGCCCTATCGATGGCGCCAAAACAAGGAGCAGAGCGCCCAGAATCATGAGACGTCTTGCCATAGCCAAGCCTCCTTGAGGATTTGAAGAACAGACAACCGCCCATTGGGGGGGATTAGACCAGGTTTCCATCGGCTGTCTCAAAGTCTCGCTCTGATTATATATCAAAAAAGATGCTTAAATGTCAACATGTTTTGTCAATTTATTAAGATATTAGATGATGATTATAACATGTGTTTACTAGTTAGTTATAATAACTATCGCAATATACGAGTATTATTTCTAGCACGAGTATAGGCGAAGCCTCATGGATCGCTGTGTTAATACAAATGACTTGATTCGACCCAACTGAATTACGAATCGGGTGAATCCAGTGATTGAGTAAAAAGTCCGGCAAGGTGATGGGGAACTGATAGTCAGCGGCAAGGATTCTTGGGTAGGCCCGATTCTGGAACTCAGCTGCCACTCCTTATCTTGAGCACGCGGTCCTCCGCAGAATCGGGCTAGGCAGATACTTCTCTGTTCGGAACAACGCACGACGTGCACCATGGCCTGCCTCAGATTGAGAGCTCCAGCCCCAATCCAATGAGGGAATAGCCAGAAGCAATCCCTAAAGTGCGGCTGGTTGATCACCCGGAACCTTTCTGGGAATTACGACTTCGTGGGTTTCCATTATAGAGGGCGCTTCGAGAAGCACCTTGATTTCGGGCGGTTACGCCCACCCCTACTGGTCGTACAAATGAACAACTTTGGTACGCGTCCTTTATCATCCACTCCTCGAAGTGAGATGAGCGGCAGCGATTATAATGATCAGAAATGGAACAGGATTTGAGCGAACTTAGATTGGGAGCACATGCGTTACACGGATCCAGAACTGAAATGGCTGCCAATCGAACCTTAGTTGCTCCGACGGGGAGTTAACCTTCAGCGACGGTGGAGGATTCGTTTGGTTAGGCTGAAGAGCTTTCCCACAGTTCTGGGACGGCTCAGGATGAGAGACTCCGCTGTGGTTCTTAGAGCCGCGATGACCCTGTTCTTTGATTTCCGAATCCAAGGCACGACTACTCTGCGGCCTCCGTATTTTTCTTTATACTGAACCGCTCCTACTAGATCGCATGCCTGCATGCCATGCCGTTTCCAGTACTTCATGGCGTACCAGAAAAGAGCCTCATTCGGCCTCACGTTGGAATATTGACGCCAGCTAGCCGAACCCCAAGCATACATGGTCCTATTCATGGCCGGGAAGATCCCCGTGGCAATGCAGATCCCTTGCTCGTTGCGGGCGCGCAAAAGGAGCAATTGGCCCGTTGGAAAAAGGAATGTGATAAGGTCTCGCACCCGCTGAACTTCGAAGGGCGAGGGAAGATGCTTGACTCCGAATACGTGCTTGAGTTGCTCATGATAATCTTCCGCAAATTCCGGATCATCGGCCTCCTCTATTGTAATTCCACTCCGAGCAGCTTTTCGAATGCAGTTGCGACATTGATGCTTAAAAGATGCAAAAATTTCATCTTCGCTTGGGGTCAGGTCTACTTCCAAGGTTGAGAAATCCCAAATTTCAAATCCCAAACGTGTGGGATCTTCGGGCAATAGATACCTGTCCATAAGTTCCAGGTGATCGCATTTTAATACATTAAACGCAAAGTCGGCCAATGCTTCGAGCGCCAATGCTCGCGGTATCCCGGGCAGCAGATTGAAACCCATATACGTCGTGCTCCACCCGGGAAAGGGACTACCCAATATTTTGAAACCAAATTCTTTCACAATTAATCCGGTGAAATAGCCCAAAATCCGATCGTTCTCCCGCAGCACTGCGAGAATCGGCTCAGCGCCCAAGGCGCTTTCCAGGAATCTTATCCATGGTCGCGTTTGATGGATGATCCGGTCCGGAAAAACAGCAAGTTGTTCATCGGGGATTGAATCGATCTCAATACGCTCAAAAGAAGGCTTCGTATAAATTGGATTCAGTATTTGACCGTGCTGTAACATTAGTTCGGCCCCCGCAGTCCGCCGTCATGACTCATATGTCTGAATCGACTGAGAATTAAGTGCAAACCATATCCCGCGAGCACACAAATGATCGGCATAACGGCATGTCTGTATCTGCCATAACCATGCGGGCCCCCTGTTATTACCAACCAGTAGACGACTACCCATAACAGAGCAGACCACAGGCATGGTATACAGCAATTTTTTGGAAAATAATGCGACAGAAGCAAATAAGTAAACCATCATCACAATCAGTCCCAGGCCCGCTATGGTCAGGATCGCTGCATGGGTCAACTTATTACTATTGTGTCTGATCGCGTCCAAGAGATCTTGCGGTAATTAGTTCCTGCCAGCCATTCCTCGGTCCCGTGGAACAATTTTAACAACCTTATATAGGTATGTGCTTCCGCGCCGGAAAGCGTTCTCAGAATTCCTTGGATGTGGATTCCTGCGTAAGTCCAGGGATGGGCAAGTGTCAGTCGAGTCCCCTCTTCTCGCATATATTCGAACCGTTCCCGAAATCGGGCCGAATGTTCATTTACTTTCCGGTCCATCAAATTCCATAATTCGCGAAAATCACGTTTCCCTTCTAATTTCGCCAGCACAGAGGCTGCCTGAGCATAATAGAGGCTCTTATCGAAAACAGTGGAAAATCCCGAATACCCGGTTTCGATTCTGTTCCTGACTTGCCAGATGCCGATCAGGCTCATGGAGATGACCAAGAAAATTAAAGCATGCAAGACACGTGTGCCGGACCTTTTATTTATGGCAAAGAATGCCAAAAACGACCCTATCCAAACAGGTAAGAAATAAGCTATGGCTTGTACGTAAACAGTCGTGGCCAACGCGATCGCAGCCAAGGAAAGCTGAATCACCGATTCCTCCTGCATGTATCGGAAGAGAAACAGCAGAAATAGGCTTAATGCAAGAGTTGAAAATGTTTCCGGCATTATCAAACTTGAAAAAATGACGGAAAGCGGATCTATAGCGTATACCGCCGCACATAGTATTGCTATTTCGGCACGGCCGAACAGCACGATCGCGATCTCAAAAACCAAATAGACAGTGAGGCAACTTAACAGGACCTGAATTACGATGGTAACCAGCGACACATGGTTCAACAAGATCCCGGGGATGAGGAGAATAGAATAACCAGGTGGTCGATAAATCTCGGGCGCGGTGTCGGTTGTGAATTGTCCTGATTTAATCAGATTCTGAGCAGGTTCAAGATATTGATAACTGTAAATCTCGTAAAACACATCGGGATCGTCGGTAACGAATTCCGCATAAAGTGGTATAAACGCCCTGATAACTAAAGCAGCGATGATTACATACCAGAGCGGATCAATGCGCTGCACCTTCGTCGTCCCCCTCTCATCATTCTCTCCCAGGAGTGACCGTCCCCTAATTGCCCCAAAATTAATCAAACTACAGACTATTCGATGTGCTGCTAATATATCCGAAATAGTTGTATCACGGCCTCGGACAGTCAGCAACCAAGGCTGAGTGATTTCGCCGGTTTCTGCTGTTGGATGCGCTTATCAGACGGAATATTGCCGCACAGGCCGCTCTTTGACGCTATGCTTATCCCGATTAGGGCGGCGTGCTCTAGGTCAACCCCAGAATCCATCTTCACTGTGACCGGGAATAAAGATCCGCCACCACCTGAATTGTCTTACTCTTAGACATAATACCTTATTAATTTCAAGATTATATATTCATAAGTTAATCCAATAAATGATTATAAATCTACAACATTCATATATCGTTGACTATAATTTTTTTAGGTGCTATGGTCCCCCCGCTTGGATATGTTTGAGTTCATGCTTACTTACATTACTAGGAGTTCCGGCATGTTACATCGTTCTTTTCTTATCGGCACCATCACGATCCTTTGCTGCCTTCACTTATCCATCTGTCCGGTCGAAGCTTTTCAATGTGGGCCGGCGAACGTCTGTCTGCCCGCGTTGGTGCCCGGATGCGATTCGCCTATCGTGCCGATTGCCCCCTGTTGTGAGCCTACTCCGCTTTATCCTCCCGCGCCTCCACTGGTAGCTCCGGTTATAATAGCGCCAGCGCCCTTGGCATCCGCGCCAATCTGCCCTCCCCCTTTTCCGGATTGCGGAGCTTATCCGTCCAGGCCGAGCAGGGTTCGCGGCATCAAATTGATTTCTCTACAGGTGGATATCATAGAAGATTATCAGCGATGATTCCGGTGGTCTTCCGGGCCACATTTGCGCCCAGTTCTTTTATCAGCGGTCCTGACTCGCGGTACGCGCCTCGTTCGATTTGCGCAAGAAGGTCTTTTATTAATTCTTTATTTCTTCCAACGAGTACCCGAAGTGCCCTGTTCCAGGTAAATTGGACGTTCAGTATTCTCCCTGCAAATGAGACAGGGCACGCTAAAAAAGCTTGCCTCAGATTGCACTGAACCGGAATCCGAAAAGATAAGCGCCGAACCTTGCATCAGAGACAAGAAATCTATGTACGGCTCCGGCGGGACAAGCATCACTTTCGTGATACTTTTGATCTTATCATTGAGATGAAACTCCTCTAATCGTTTCACTGTTCTCGGATGGATCGGAAAAATTGTTGAGTATGGAAGAAGATCCAGAATTTCGATCACTTCCAGTAGCGCCTGAGGCTCATCGACATTTGAAGGTCTGTGGAGTGTGACCAGTGCGTAGGAGCCTTCCTTCAGCCCAAAATCATCCCATCGCCTCCTGTTCTTAATTTCGGGCAAGAACATCTGAAGGGTCTCTAACATGATATCGCCGACAAGGTGAACGCGATTCATGTCAATTCCTTCTTTCCGTAGGTTTTCTACTCCTGAAGGTTCAGACACGAAAAGCAAATTAGATAAACAGTCGGTTAAGCGGCGATTAAGTTCTTCCGGCATGGTCTCATCAAAGGACCTCAAACCAGCTTCCACATGCGCCACTGGTATGAATAACTTCCTCGCTACCAGAGACGCGGCAATTGTGGAGTTGACGTCCCCCACTACAACGACCATTTCAGGTTTCAGTTCCAGGCATACTTTTTCGAATTCGATCATGATTTTGCCTGTCATCTCTCCATGACCGCCGGAACCGACCCCGAGGTCCCTTTCAGGTTTTGGCAAACCTAGCTGCTTAAAGAACACGTCGCTCATTTCTTTGTCATAGTGCTGGCCTGTATGGATAATAATGTGATTGATCCGGTCATAATTACGAAATTCCCGCGCAAGCGGAGCGATCTTCATGAAATTCGGTCTGGCCCCTACGACACTTATTATATTGATCTGCATTGTTTCCGGTCTCTGAAGAGTCTCTGGGGAGGCCCTTCCTGCAAAAGGGACTCCGCCCAGCTCCCCAAAATTTCCTCTAATTTATTGATTCTTATGATATTCGGTGGCACGTCTCGTCAAAAAGCTTTCAATAAGATCAGCGATTCTCTCGGAAGCGTGCCCGTCACCGAACGGGCTTTTCTCCACGATCATGGAGCGATAGTGATCGGGAATTTCCAGGAGGCGAGACGCTTCCTCCACGATCTTCTCCCGGTCCGTGCCCACCAGGATAGCTGCCCCGCACTCCACGGCCTCCGGCCTTTCGGTCACATTCCTGGCCACCAGTACAGGTTTTTTTAATGATGGCGCTTCTTCCTGAATACCTCCGGAATCAGTGATAATAAAGAACGATTTATTCATGAGCGCTACGAATCGGATGTAATCCGGCGGTGGTATGACTTTGATTCTTTCATGGGAACTTAATATTTTGTCTACTTGCCGTCGGACATTTGGATTGGGGTGAACTGAGTAAACCGCTGTCACGTCTTCAAATTTGTTGACCAGGTCCACAAGAGCCAGTGATAGATTCGCCAGCCCTTCCCCGAAGTTCTCCCGTCTGTGTCCGGTGACCAGAATCATCCGACCTGAACGTAAAGCCAGATCACTTAAGTATCGGCTCGTCAATCCATTATTATCTGCGAGACGCACAGTATGGAAAAGCGCGTCTATAACGGTATTTCCAGTGACATGAATCGACTCGGCAGGAATGTGTTCACGCAAAAGGTTTTCCGCGGCTCGTTTAGTAGGACAGAAATTGAGGTCCGCAATATGGGAAATGAACGTCCGATTAACTTCTTCGGGATAGGGTTGAAATCTATCATAAGATCGTAGTCCGGCTTCAACGTGCGCGACCCGGGATTCTCAGATAGAATGCGGCGAGAGCGGCAACAAATGCGGATGTGGTATCACCCTGAACCACTACTATATCAGGCCTATCATTAGTCAGGATTTCTTCCATCCCTGTGAGCACGCTCGTCGTTATGTGAAACAGATCTTGATCTTTTTTCAAGATGTTCAGGTCATAATCGGGCTGAATATTGAAGATCTCCAAGACCTGATCGAGGAGGCCTCTATGCTGACCTGTGGTGCAACAGACGAGCCTTATCCTGTCAGAGCGACGGAGCATCTCGTTATGCACGGGGGCGAGTTTGATCGCTTCCGGTCGAGTTCCGAAGGCCAGTAATACCTTAAACATTTCTTTGGCAGCCCTTTAAGGTAATTCCCCGCATTATGACCCGGAATAGATTCCTTGACAACCCCCGAGTATCAATCGCGCGATAGCGTTTTAGGTTCTTTGGGCGCTGCGTTTTACCATTTCCCGCTTGACCTGGGCCATGTAGGGTATAACATGTCAACAAGAAAAGGCGCTAGGGGACAGAGATCCTATTCTATTCGGCAATGATCGATCTCTGACGGGGGACTCAAGGGATAGGAATGAGTTCAAAGCCCCTTTTTCGGAGAAGCGATTGCTGCACGAGGGGACGAAGACGACTGAATCACGAAAACAGGACGCTTTTCCGGACACGCCGCGGGAAACACATTGTGCGTCTGTACGCTACGGGGTGGATCGCCAAGATAAACCCTCGTTTCGGCGCGTTGATATTGCTTCAATAGACCCGCAGGAGCTTGACGCATATGCCGATCGGATTGTATATCAGACCCTTCCCATGGATAAAATTTATTGCCCACTCACAGCGTGCAGAGCCGGTTTTGGCAGCGTTATACCGTAAGGACGAGAGGCTTGGGTATTTTACCGGCTTAATAGTGAAGAAATTCGGCTTCAAGATTTTGGGTAGCCCTTTTCCGGGATGGAATACACCGTATATGGGGTTCAATCTGCGGCCAAATGTTACCCGCGCTTTAGCGACAGAAGCGGTTATTGACTTTGCCTTTAATGAATTGGGATGCCACCACATTGAATTGATGGACAGGTACATGGTCCCCGAGGATTACAGCCATCTTGGTTTTGAAACTTCGATCTTCGACAGCTTTGAACTCGATCTCACTTTGACTGAAGATCAACTATGGCGAAATATGCGGCAAGATTGTCGTGAAGCCATCAGGAAGGCTGAAAGGTCCGGTGTTGTTGTTGAAGAGGCGCATGATATAGAGTTTGCAGATGATTATTACGACCAACTCAAGCATGTCTTTGCTGTAAAGAATTCAGTGCCTCCCTTTGGAGTGGATCGGGTCAGACAAATGATTACATTTATGGAGCCCACCGGCAACTTGCTCATGTTGCGTGCTCGAAACAAAGAGGGGACCTGTATTGCCACATCCATCAGGCCTGGCTGTGAATGAGACGGTATTCGCATGGGGATCTGCCAGTTGGCGACATTTCTCGCGGGTTAAGCCCAACGAGATGCTTCAATGGTATGCGATTAAGTATTGGAAGGCAGCGCGGAATGCGCACCTTCGATCTGGTGGGTCGAGGAGATTACAAGCTTAAATACGGTTCACACCCCATTGTGGTACCCTGGGTGAGGAAATCGAAAACCAAGGGGATAGCGTTTCTCCGTTTTTCCGCTGAAGAAACGTTCAGGGCAGCGCAGGACACATTCGGGAAATTGGCGCACATAATGGAAAGATTTAAAAAACGCTAGGCCTTCTCCTTGACCGCACATACATAGACGGTACGATGGAGCCACTGCTGAGAGCCCATTTCTGAAACAAATTAAAAAGTAATGAGCTGCTTGGAGACATGCGATTGAAGCCGGCGTTTCATAAACTAGACTTTGCTTCAATAAACAGCGCTGAACTGGATGCTTTTGAGGACCGGATTATTTTCCAGACCCGGCCCTGGATTAATTTCATCGCCCGGACTCAAAATGCCGAACCAATAATCGCGGCCCTTCGTGAGGATAATGAAACTCTAGGTTACTTCACTGGATTGATAGTAAAGAGATTCGGTTTCAAAATTCTTGGAAGCCCTTTCCCTGGCTGGAACACTCCTTATATGGGCTTTAATTTGAAGCCGGGGATATCCCGGACCATAGCCATGGAGGCTCTCACAGATTTCGCTTTTAAAGAATTGAAATGTCATCACTTGGAAATCATGGACAGGCGCATGACCTCGAGAAGATTGCGCGGACCTCGATCTTGAGTGCTCGATTTTCGACAGTTTCGAAGTTGATATCTCTTTGCCCGAAGATCAGATCTGGAAAAATATGCGGCATGATTGCCGGCAGTGTATTAGAAAAGCGGAAAAGTCCGGGGTAGAAGTCGAAGAAGCAAATGATCTGACGTTTGCTGATGAACATTACGCTCAACTCAAGCATGTGTTTGCTGTGAAGAATTCAGTGCCGCCGTTTGCGTGGATCGGGTCGGCGAGCTTATCGAATTGGTTCATCCCTCAGGCAACCTACTTATGTTACGAGCTCGAAATAAAGACGGAATTTGCATAGCCACATCTATCTTTGCAGCTATGAATCAGATCATGTTTCATTGGGGAGCCGCCAGTTGGCGGCATTTATCACAGGTGCGACCTAATGAAATACTGGTGTGGCATGCCATTCAATATTGGAAAGCGCGTGGCATGCAGCACTTTTGAATTGATCGGCCGAGGGCGAGTACAAATTGAAGTTCGGATCCAGGCGAATAGTGGTTCCGTGGGTCAGGACATCGAGAAATCGCAGCATTGCTTTCCTGCGCACGTCGGCCCAAAAAGCATTTTTAAGTGCGCAAAGCGCAATCGGAAAAATCGCCCATATCGCAGACAATTTGAAGAAGCATAGATCATTCTAGACGCCACTGAATAGCCAAATCGGTCATTTTCCACAGGAACAGAAGGTTAATGAGAGAAGTCGGGCAGAGCTGCTTTTTTGTTTGCACTTCTATTGACCTTGCCGGCGGCCTCTCCTGTATGCGCGGGGAATATCACATTAACGCGAGTCACGGTCACGCGGCTGATTCGAACCCCGGCAGCGATTCTCAACCTTGGAAGTCTTTGCATAAGGCTAATTCCGCTCTTCAGCCGGGAGACATTGTTTATATCCATGCGGGACGTTATGCCCAGAGAATAGCTCCTATAAATTCCGGCGACGCTTCAAAACCTATTGTTTTTGAAGCCTGGCGCAAGGACGAAGTATATCTGGCAGAGAACACCTCAAAGGAGGCGTGCATCGATCTAACCAATCGCTCTTATATTCATATTAAAGGTATCAGCATTAGATTTCCTGGAGGAAATTATCCTGCATATGCAAAAATGGTGGGGGCTCAGCATTGCCGTATAGAGAATTGCGATTTTTCCGGTAGCAAAACGACTTATCATGGAATTCTGCTGGGCGATCACAATGCTGACCGTGCCACGAGTCACAACGTATTTCAGAGTGTCAGTTTCAAGGGCTGCTCCGGCGATTTAGTCCTTATCCGCGGGGACGCCCATCACAATCTATTCAGGGACTGTTATTTTTCGGATGTCGAATCGTGGGATCACCATGCCAATCTCATGATTTATGGATTGCAGCCGCGCGGGAAAAGTCCTTGTTACAATGTTTTTATTAATTGTGAGTTCGTCGCGCAGCATCATCACGCCATTAATATGTGTTGCGGCGCGCATCACAATTTGTTCGACCAATGCACGTTGCGCAATGCTGACAAGAATGGAAATGCAATGCAGATGGCAGCATCCGACAATATATTTCGTAGATGTCTCGTCGTCAGAAATAAAGGTCATATAGGGAGCCGAGATACTTTTTCCCTATATAGCACTAGGGACGAATGGTTCCGGGAAGGGAAATATTATACGTTCTCAGTTGCTAAACGAAATCACATATACAACAATACATTCGCCGACAATTTGGGATACGCAATATCATCCAACTATTGGCCATATGACGAAGAATATCCTTATGCTATCGGTGAAAATGTATTCCTTAACAATATATTTGCGTTCAATAGGTCCAATAGAGATAACTTGGAGCTGTATTATAATGACAGTTCCGGAAAGATTGCCGGAGACTTATGGTTGCACAATCTGATCGGAAACGATGCTCTCGCGGAAGTCATTACGTGGAAAGATATTCATTACACTCTTCGAGAAGCAATGCAGCGGATTGATGTATTGACATTTAAAGGAAATATTCAAGCCGATCCTCTTTTCCAAAACCGAGAAAAGGATGATTACCATCTCAAGCAGGGCTCACCTTGTATAGATAAGGGCAGACCGCTCACGCAAGCCACGTCCGATGGAAACGGCACGTCCATTCCAGTTCATGACAGCCGGTTCTTTTTTGATGGTTTCGGAATTGCCGAGGGGGACAGGATTGTAGTGGGGAAAAACCAGCCGGTAATTGTCGTTTCAGTGCCGGACGATAAGAATGTGATAATTGCTGAGCCGATTAGCTGGCAGGCCGCGGATCCGGTTTCCTTGCCATATAAAGGGATCGCACCTGACATCGGCGCTTTTGAATATACTCCGTAGATAACCAAAAAAAGGACCTTACCGCAGAGGCCGCGGAGAACGCGGAGAAAAGAAATGCCTGAATAAAAAGATGAAAATTAATTTCTTTGCTTGCTCTGTCGATCTCTGCGGATAATCGTTTAGCCCCCACACAGTATTCTCCGCTAATTGACAACCTTTTCTTAGAGACCCGTTGACATTTTTGTCCAAAATTATTAAATATTTCGATAGGGTGATAAGGGTGTGTTGTGGGGTGTTTTATGTGGATGTGGTTTAGGGTAGTCGTGGGAGTCGTTTCTCATTAGTGATTTGTACTATAGCTTGTCATCTGCTCAGGATCTCCTGCAGGAATATGGGCCTGAAGAGGCAATGGACTTCGCCAATTTTTCCTTTGTTCCGAGACCTAATTACCAAGGCTCATTTTGGATCGTAGATTCCGCGACCAATAAAATCATAGGCTACGCACATTGGAACGCTCAAAATAGGCAATGGCGGCTGTTTAATCTTAAAAGTGAGTACAAGGGACTTATGCAGGCGACCATTGGAACTGACAGACCGCCCCATTACACTCAGTATGCATGGTATGATAAAGAAAACCGATATAAAGCGGCGATCGTGACACGGCTCGGGGGAAGACCCCGTTCGCCTGAGCTACCGTACGGAGAATTGGGTGGAGAATTTTTACCATATGAAATCGGCAATATACCGCTTGAGTATCCTTCTTTGGAAATAGAGACGGACCCGCTACGCCGTTTTCCGTCGGGCGTAGATGTTTCACCGATAACACCAGAGCCGCTCCGGGCTAAATAACAATATGGGGGGATAAAACGCATACAGCCGAAAAGCTCCGAAAAGCTTGGCCGAAGTTAGTCTATTCCGGGTGTTTGCCGAGAAGAGGACTGGGGATGAAATCATCAACAATTCCCCTTCACGCGCAAGCTGGGAATTCTTCTTGTTTGACTCATGGTGAAATTTTGCCCTGGTACAGGCTTAAATTGTCTCCTTTATTTTCGCAATTAATGAATACCGGTCGCACTGCTTATGGGCTCAGCATTTAGACTCGCTAAGAATATCATCGCTCTATGGACTCCCAGCATTCTTAATCCTTTGGTTTCCTTTGCGTTGATACTTGTCATTTCCCGCTATCTTGGAGTGGAGGGGCTTGGTACGTATTCCCTTGTTGTTTCCTATTTGGGAATATTCGTGACCTTCGGGGCTCTGGGATTGGGAACTCTAGTGGTCCGAGAGGCTGCCCGCGACTTAGAACAGGCCCATGTCTTTTTTATTAATGCTGCTCTATTCGGGACTGTATCGTCATTTGTTGCGATTATCGGAATGATAATCGTGGTCGGGCTTATGGGATATGGCGATGATGTTTTTCAGGCCGCTGTTATATGCTCCTTCTCCCTATTTCCAACAACCGCCATAAGTTATATGGAAGCTATGTTTCGGGCATTCGAAAGGGCTGAGTACATAGCTATCACATATCTCCTTGAGAACCTTTTTCGAGTGGGTTCGTGCGTAATTTTGCTGCTCAATGGTTATGGAATTGTGGCATTGTTTATTGCATTTTTGACCAGCCGTTTGTTTGCTGCTCTGCTCATGTTTTTTTGTTACATAAAAATCTTGGGGATGCCTGAATTTCAGTTTAGGCCTGATGTATGGAGATTTCTTGGGAGGGAAGCCGCTACTTTTGCCAGTATTGCAATGTTTTCCACCATACATCTGCATATCGATCAAATAATGTTATCCAAATTAAAGAGTCTCGAATCGGTGGGTATTTATAGCGCGGCCGACCGGCTCCTGGATTTTTGCAGGGCGCTGACTGTGGCGTTTGCCGCTGCGCTTTTTCCGATTCTTGCCAAGCAATATGTTTCGGGGATTGGTGAACTCAGGCGAATCACAGTTCTTTCAGTACGGTACTTGCTATTGGGGACTATTCCGATTGCCATCGGCACCGCTATTCTGGCGAATAATATTATTTCACTAGTCTATGGCCATAAATTCGTTAGTGCCGTACCAGTATTGACAGTGCATATATTTTCTCTGATTCCTTTCAGTATGGTTTACTTCTTGGCCAGTGTACTTATAGTCACGGATAATCAGAGAGTTGATCTAGGCATCAATATTCTAGCGGCAATAATAAATATCATTTTGAATTTTGCCTTAATCCCATATTTTGCTGAAATGGGGGCTGTTGTGGCGGTTTTGATAACAATCATCATTTTTAATCAATTGCAAAACTGGTACATCAAACAGCGTCTTTTTCCCATACCACTGCTGCAATTAATTCCAAGGATCCTGCCGGCAGCCGGCCTGATGGGCATCGTTACTTTCTTGCTGCGGGATTGGAATCTAGGATTAAACATAGTTGTCTCAGCCGCGGTTTACGTGTCGCTTGTTGTTCTATTTAAAGGAGTTACCCCGGACGAAATTGAAATGGTCAAAATGGTTATACGGCGTTTAAGAAAAAGGTATGCGACGTGAGAGCATTTCTTAAAGCATTTCTTCCGAGAATCATGGGTCCATTATGGGACCCGGCCAAGATCATGTACGACATGGTGCCGTTGCCCCTAAGATACGGCCGGGCTTACTCGGAAGTAGTTTCTCTTCTTGATGCGAGTGAAAGATGGAGCTTAGAAAAACTGGTCACATATCAGGAACAGATGCTTCGACGCCTGATCCGGCATTGTTATACGAATGTGCCTTACTATCGAAAAGTTTTCGTTGAGAAAGGCCTTATTCCGGACGATATCAGCACAATCAGCGATCTTGAAAAACTGCCTTTTCTCACCAAAGAAATTGTCAGGAAGCACAAAAAAGATTTGCTGGCGACAAATTTCTCGACCTACAGGGCGCATCTTGACTCTACCAGCGGCAGCACCGGCAATCCGCTCGATTTTTATGTGGATAAAGCTACTAAGGCCATTGAGGTGGCTCTCGCGTATCGGCATTTGAAATGGCTGGATTATCAAGATGGTGACACGATCGCAGAAATCAAGGAGGACTGTTTTGTCGATCCCGACCGGGTTTATTGGTATTTCCCCGGTTCAAAGCATCTCAAATTTTCTTTTTTCACAGTAGATGATGCCAGATTGGAAAAAACAGCACTGGCCCTCCAACGATTCGAGCCAAAATTCCTCAAGGTGTTTCCATCTTCACTTTTGTCCTCTCGCGCTGGATGGAGCGACACCGGAAAAGAATAAAGCCGCCGAAATATATAATTACATCGTCAGAAACTCTTTATAAATCTACAAAAGATTTGGCCGAAAAAATTTTCAGAGCCCCTGTTATAGACTGGTACGGCCAAAATGAAAAGGTGGCAACTGCTTTTCAGTGCGAATTCGGCCGTGGATACCACATTCAGATGGAGCAGGCAATTGTGGAACTTATACCATCAAAAGCCGGCCCTTTCGATATTTAGGTACCTCACTACATGCCTTTGGAATGCCATTCATTAGATATCGAACTGGTGATACTGGAGTGAAAGAGAGCCAGCTTTGTCCATGCGGCAGAGCGCATCCAGTGCTATCTCAGGTGATGGGAAGGGAATGTGAATTTATTATTACGCCTGAAAAACGAATAATAATGCCCACTGCCATGGATTACGCTATCTATCACTTGGAAGAAATAAAGGAAAGCCAAATTATCCAGGAAGATATTAATACCCTGCGCATAAAGGTCGTCCCATGGGACAATATTTCAGCATCGACCAAAGCAAGGCTTTTGCACGAACTAGGAGGTTATCTAGGTTCACCTGGGATGGAGTTGATTCTGGAAGAAGTTGAAGAAATACCCAGGACGTCCAGACGGAAGAAGCCTTTTGTGATCTCTTATGTTAATCTTGAAGATTACATCTGAAGCACTGTATAAAAAATTATAAATTATGCGAAGGAGAGATGTAATTGAGAGAGTGTCAATTGTCTCCGAGTGGTGCAGCTGGACCACAGTAAGGGCGCATGCCAACCCTCAGCCATTTGATAGCGCAAGTGAACGGCCATGTACAAACAATATAGAAGATACAAACTCTTTGTTATGTTTGCAGACGTGTTCTTAACGGTCACCGTGCTGGCGATCGTTATCAAGTTGCGACCATACCTACCCGGTGAACTCCTGCAACCTCATCAAGTCCTGCCTGATCCCTCGCTCTATCTCATGGTGGCTTTTCTCTGGCACGTGCTGTTTGCGATGACAGGAGTGTACGCACTTGACCGGATTCCCAGCTTATCAAAACAATTCGGTCGTTTCACCACCGTGTACTTACTAGCGGTGCTGATTCTTGCTGGTTTGCTCTTCTTTAGCTTCAGGGAAACGTCCCGAATGCTGGTGATTTATTTTGCTATGGCAGATTATTTGGTTCTTCTCCTATTACGGTCTGGGATCTGTTTTTATCTTCGTCATTATCGGAAAGTAGGGAAGCCGTCTTCAGTGCTAATCGCTGGTGTTGCTGAAAACGGTATCGCGTTTGCCGACACGATCATTCGAGAACATACCGCAGTGCTTAAAGTAGTAGGATTTGTAGATGACGCGCCTTCGGTTGATCACCACATTCCCGCTCCGCTCCTGGGAAGCATGGAGGAGATTGCTTCGATTATCCGGGAAAATCAAATAGATCTCGTGGTAATCGCACTGCCGGAAAACCGAACCGCCGAAGCCAACGAGCTCGTTTTTAAATTGGAGGCGCTCGAAGTTCGAGTCTACCTCATTCCCGACATGGTCAGTATGGCAGTGCTCAATGCTGAAGTCGAACGATTCGGTGATCTGGTTATTATCGGAATCCGGGAACCCGCAATTCAGGGACACAGGAGAATCACTAAGAGAATCCTGGATCTCGCCGCGAGTATACTTATTCTGTCAATTACTTGGCCTTTGTTGATTGTTATCTGGATCGCGATAAGGATGGATTCGCAGGGACCGACTCTATATATGGCCAAGAGAGTTGGTGAAAACGGTAAAATCTTTGAAATGTGTAAATTTCGTACAATGTTTGTGGATGCAGCTAGGCATCAGGCCGAGGTAACAGCAGAAACCGAGGATGGGCGCAAGATTTATAAAATTAAAGATGATCCCCGTGTAACCAAAGTGGGAAAATGGTTGCGTCGTTGGTCCCTCGATGAACTACCTCAACTTTTCAATGTCATAAAGGGAGAGATGTCGTTGGTTGGACCACGACCTGAACAACCTTTCATAACCCAGGAATACGATCACTGGCAATGGCAAAGACTTCTAGTGCCGCCGGGAGTTACCGGTTGGTGGCAAGTTTCGGGAAGAAGCGATCTCCCGATGCATCTTAACACACAGTATGGCATTTATTATGTGAGGAATTTTTCGCTCTCTTGGATCTTAAAATTCTGTTCAAAACTTTTAGCGTCTCTCCAGGGAAAAGGCGCCTATTAAATGAACGGCGCTACTTTGTCATTCAGGAATTTTGTTACAGCCGTAATTTGCTGCGTCGTCTTATCCGTTCTGGCTATGCGTATGTGACTTCATTCAATATGGGCATCAGAATAATTCTGGTGGTCCATGGGCTCGTCCTGTTTTTCCTCTTCTTCGCCCTTTCTCTCAATGATCTGAAATCGTGTCTTGTCTTCGCAATGCTATTGGTCATTCCGATGTCGATTGATTTTAGTCTGGTGCGGTACCTTCTCTACCGGAATACCCACCATTCGCCGAAAGCATTGTAATCAATGTTGTCGATTTGATCTTGGCGGTACTGATGATCCAATGGTTTGCCTCCTAATCGATGAAGAGAACATCCGGAATCCCAACTATTGGGCACCCGGTTGGGACCTTGTTTCTGATTCTGGATTTTCTACAGTCTTTTGATCGGTTGGTGGCTTAAAGCCAAGAACCCTACATACGCTTACTTCGAAGTTGTCGCAATGTTTCAAGCCTTTTTGATTTATTTTTACCTCATAAACAACACCAAGAGTGTGCGGGATGTGCGGATAATCATTTATGCGCTCTTTGCCGCGCAATCACTTGAAGCGTTGTGGCTAATATTCCAATACGTAACGGGGCTGAATTACACGATAAAAGGCGTATTCATTTCACCCGTAAGAGACCAGGTAAGTTCTCCGCTCCGCAGGTTTCGCCGGTTGGGGATGTAGTCTCGACACAGATGATCTCATTTTTAGCTCCTGTCGTCTTGGCATACTATTACCGAGTCGCTGATCGAATGCACCGCATAATTGCTGCGGCCATAATCGTAATCTTTGTGGCCGGTATTATGTGTGCCCAGACCAGGTCCAC
>CAVWTD010000005.1:0-129267 GCA_963757915.1 uncultured delta proteobacterium
CATTTCCGCATGGCGATCAAAAACGGCCGAAAGGAGGTCCATATTGTGGATCGGTCTGTCTTTCTACCCATCGCCAAGGGGATTCAGTGGACGGTTTCGCATCTGGGGCGTATGCATACCGGCAGCGTCAATGTCTATGCAGCCTACGTGCTGATCAGCCTCTTCATCGTCCTGATGATTCAAGGATTAATGCGGTGATAAAGTGGAGAGCTTCTTGTTGGGGACCGGTGGAATTTCTTTTCAGGAGCTCCCGTGGAAGCATCTGCGGGGGCTTTTTTAATACTCCGGGGAGGAAGTGAGATGAATCAAAAGATTACCGCCATCCGTGCGCTGGAAATTCTGGATTCCCGTGGGAATCCCACCATCCGCGTAATCGTTGCTTTAGATAACGGAATAACGGCTCAGGCTGCTGTTCCATCCGGCGCTTCGACCGGTGAAAATGAAGCCATCGAGTTGCGCGACGGGGATGCGAAACGGTACGGGGGCAAAGGGGTCCTAACGGCTGTCAACAATGTCGAACGAAAAATCGCTCCAACGCTGATCGGCCAAAACCCGGCTAATCAGGCTGCAATCGATTCCATTTTAATAGAACTCGACGGAACACCCAATAAGAGCAACCTGGGAGCAAATGCGACTCTTGGCGTTTCCATGGCCGTGGCCAGGGCTGCGGCAATCAGCTCGGGGCTTCCCCTTTATTCCTACCTCGGGGAAACAGGTCTGGCGAAAATGCCGGTCCCCATGATGAATGTCTTAAATGGTGGCAAGCATGCAGACAACAGCGTTGATTTCCAGGAATTCATGATCATGCCGGGCGGTGCGCCAAGCTTCAGGGAAGCTCTCCGGTATGGGGCTGAAACGTTTCATGCTTTGAAGGGGATTTTGAAGAAGAGGGGCTATTCCACCAATGTCGGGGATGAAGGCGGATTCGCACCCGATCTAAAAAGCAACGAGGAGGCTTGCGAAGTAATACTGGAAGCAATCAAAGCTGCAGGATACCGGCCGGGGAAGGACATTAGTATTGCGCTTGATCCTGCTGCCAGCTCCTTTTTTGATTCCGGTGTCTACGATCTGAAAAAATCCGGGCAGGGCAAGAAAACGAGCGCCGAAATGACGGAGCTTTATAAAAAGTGGATCGAAAAATATCCAATCGTATCAATCGAAGATGGACTTGCCGAAAATGACTGGGAGGGATTCAGGGAGCACACTGCGACATTGGGCGACAAAATCCAAATAGTCGGAGACGACAACTATGTGACCAATACCCGGTTTATTGAACGCGGCATTGCAGAGAAAACCACCAATGCCGTACTCATCAAGCTAAACCAGATCGGGACCGTGACCGAGACCATCGAGGCCATTCGGCTTTGCAGAAAAGCCGGTTGGGGGTACGTCATTTCTCATCGCTCAGGGGAGACCGAGGATACCTTCCTGGCCGATTTCGCCGTGGCCATGGGCGGGGGGCAGATCAAGACAGGCTCTCTTTGCAGAAGCGAGAGAATCGCCAAGTACAACAGGCTCCTCGAAATAGAGGCCGAACTCGGGCCGGGGGCGGTATTTGAAAATCCGCTCAAAGCATATTGGCCTTCTGAATAGGTAGCGGGTTGCGGGTATGCACGGCAATCGAAAATTTCTTCTGGGACATCATAAGAACGGCATTGAAACCACACTCGGGCTTCTTGACGAGGCCCTCCTGGAATTCGAAGCGTGGGCGCACGGCCGAGAAAACAGGTCGGTTTTGTACCGGGAGCGAAATACCCTCTCAAAAGATCAGCGGGAAAGAATTTCGATCCAGGTGCAAAAGATAAGGACAGTTCTTGTTGAGGTTCGGGATGATCTCGATCTGCGTACAATGACCGGCAATGTTGCAAAATCCATTTTGGGCCAGTGTTCAGCCTTGTGGGTAAGCCTGGTGGAACTCGAAGGCGAACACCTGGGGCGTTACGGCAAACCACCGGATGGACTTGCCGAATATCTGGACCCAAAGACAGCTCAGTTGATTGATTCGGTTAAGGAGATTTCCAGAATCGCCGCCGAGGACTGAGGTTTGAAAACTGATAGGAATCGTCGGCTCGTGAAGAATTGAGGTTAGGCACATGGAGGCGGAACCGGTTCCCGACCTCTCCAGCTTCAAACATTATACTCGCGCGAAGCAGACCATCGCCCACGAGATCCGTACTCTTTCGGATTTCTTGCAAAAGCGCTTGGGCGATAGAGAGGCCGAAGAATGCCGGCAGTTGATGGTCAAACTTGCGGAAGACCGGTTCACGCTGGCAGTAGTGGGCCAGTTTAAACGCGGCAAGAGTTCTCTCATGAACGCCATCATCGGGCGGGACATTCTGCCCACAGGGGTCCTGCCGCTTACATCGGCGATTACGGTGTTGAAGTATGGCCCCAGGGAAAAGCTCACCATTCTGAGGGAGGGGTTTTTGTACCCCGAGGAAGTGCCGATTTCAAAGATCGCGGAGTATGTGACCGAGAAAGGGAATCCGGGAAACGCAAAGAAGGTGGCGCGGGCCTTTTTGGAATTACCCGTTCAGTTTCTTCGCAGGGGCCTGGAGTTCGTTGATACTCCGGGTATTGGTTCTGCCATTGAGGCCAATACGGCAACCACCTATGATTTTTTGCCTCAAAGTGACGCCGTGATCTTTGTGACCAGCGTGGATACACCACTAACGCGGGTGGAAACCGATTTTCTTCAAAGCATCCAGGAACACGTGCGCAAGGTCTTTTTTGTAGTGAATAAGATTGACCTGGCCGCTGACGACGAGCGGCAGGAGATCATGGAATTCATTTCCGAAACATTGAGGCGGCAAGTCCGGGCTGAGGAACTGCGGATTTATCCGGTCTCCTCGACGATGGCTTTGGCATCAACCCTTGCAGGGAAAGAAGATGGGTACGAGAAAAGCGGCGTAAAGGCCCTGCAGGAGGCCCTGTCCGATTTTCTTGCAGACGAAAAAAGCGAAGTGCTCCTGGTTTCGGTGCTGGACAAGGTGCTTCTTTTAACGAGAAAGGCATCCGGGGGGATGCATCTCTTGAAACTGGCAGGAGAGATTTCGCAAGAAGAAATCCGGGAGAAGACCGCAGCCCTGGCGGAGCGATTTCAATCGCTTCGCGAAGCCCGAGAGAGGTTGCTGATTGAAGCCCGGGAGCGGATCATCTCATGGGCCGAAGAAAGGATTTCATCCGAGGCGGGCCCATTTCTGGCTGCTGAGACCAATGCTCTGGTCGAAAACCTCGATGAAACTCTTCTTCAATCGAGCTGGCAGCCCTCCTTCAGGATGGTGCGACACTTCGCGCGACATGCACTGCAGCGTCTGGCCCAAGACATCGATGAATGGGCAAAACACCAAACCGAGCGCTTCAATCCCGAGCTTCTTGAGGTATTGGGTAATGAGTGGGCGCGGATTGAGCGGGAATTGCAAAAGATTTCGGTTTCTGCAGGGGAAATTCTCGGGGTTAGCGGCGCAGTCGATTCTGGTGGTGGGGAGGGCTGCGAGCCGCCCATCCACGGGATGCCGACTCAGCCAACCTGCGCAAAGATAGAGTGGAGTCCCGCGACCTCCATACTGCATGCTTTATTGCCGGTGTTCGTTGTCGGATCATGGATCAGGAAACGTCTGCTCACGCAGATTCAAGCCTTCATCGGTGCGTGCGTGTACCGTGCTGGAGATGAGCTTCTGCGGGAAGTTCGCGATGCGCTGAACAGTATGGGCCCCGAGATGGAGAAACGGGCTGCCGAAATCGAATCGCGCATCATGCAAGCCTTTCAGGGCAAACGGTTTTTAAAGGGCATCGATGGACGTTGGCAGGTGGCGCTGCTCGATACTCAAGAGCTTGCCGGTGAGATGGAAATGCTGGCCGGTATTGAGAGAAGACTCAGCTCGATCCGAGCGCAGATGCTTCAAACAAAACCGCCTCCATCCGGAGAGCTTTCCGGGGAACCGGAAATCCAACCGGGCGGATCTTCAATCCCCTCGACAGCCGAGCGGGAAAGCCTCGAGCAATTAGTCGGGAAAGCCACCCGCGTCGAAGACAGGGTTGATTTCGCAGGCGATTTAAACACCCGTGGTTGTGCGGTGTGTAACCGGATGGACGATGCAGCGGCCCATTTCTTTGCAAGCTGGCAGTATGCGCTTGCGGCCCGGGAATCCGCCCAGCGTGCGCATGCGGCTTCTCTTGGTTTTTGTTCTCTTCACACGTGGCAATTGGAGGCGATGGCATCTCCGCAAGGGGTCTCCATAGGGTTTTCGACCCTTATGGAGCGGCTGTCGGCTGATCTGAGCCGGCTCGCGGCATCCGAAGAATCAAATGCGAGTGAATCCGTTCAGGCGCTTGTTCAGGACCCAAGTCGCTGCAACGTGTGCCGCCTGGTCCGAGACAGCAGAAGAATCGTACCTGCAGGGACTTGGCCGGATTTGTGCGAACAGGGGAAGGTCATGAAAGCATACGCGTACTCTCAGGGGGTTTGTCTTCGTCATCTGGGAATGCTGATCGCCAACGTAGCATCTAAAAAAGCGGGGCGGTTTCTGCTCGATCATGCCGCCCGCCGCTTCCTGGAAATATCCGAGGACATGCGAAACTACGCACTGAAACGGGATGCCCTGCGATATCACATGTTAAACCAGGACGAGAAGGATGCTTATCTGCGCGCTCTTATTCACACTGCCGGCGCAAAGAGAGTCTGTTTCCCATGGGAAATGGATAAAGAGGTTTAGAGCTGGACCATGGTGCAGGATTTTCGTGAGGTCGTGTGCAAAGACCCATTCTGTGTTGAGCTTGACATATCCACTTGATAAATTTATAAATAGACTTCGAGCGATGAGGCTCGCTTCGTATAAAATGCCGCTCTTTGGCTGATAGCCTCTACTGCGCTGTTTGGGTGCAGTAGAGGCTTTTTTTTCGGCGCGATGCCTTGTCACTTTCTATCGAAAAAGGGTGTTTCACGATGAGTTTCCCAAGCATACTGTTTGAGAGACCGGAAGATTTCATACACGAACAACAACTCGACGCACCTGTCTTCTTTGTTGATTTAAATCTCGATCAAATCTTAGCAGCCATCACGGCGGGCAGGGAAGAATATAACCTTAAACCCTTCTTCTACTATCCCTTGAACCGTACCGATGCAATAGAGTATCGCCACGAAATAATGCAGGACATTGAAAATGCGGCCCTGTTCGAACACGTAAAATTGTTTTCGCAACAAAATGCGCGCAGTCCGCGAGCACTTGGCCCAGGCAGACGTCCTCGACCACAATTATCAGAAAGAAGCATGGTTTTTGGATGCAGTCGAGATTTATTGCGATGCCGTAAGTTGCTTTGCAGATAATTTATCCAGTGTAGCTCTTAAATCCCGCGGGTTTCTGGCAATTCAGGAATATTTGGCGAACTATGCCGAGTCTGCCCATTTTACCTCGCTTCTGGTGGAAATAAAAAAGATTAAGGCTGATTTGGCCGAAGCAAGATATTGCATGCTCATAAAGGGTGGTGGCTTCGAGGTTCGCAAATATGAATCCGAATCCGATTACAGCACGGACGTTGAGGAAACATTCGCAAAATTCAAACAAGGGGCCGTAAAAGATTACAGAGTCAAATTTTCCTACTGGCCCCACATGAACCATATTGAAGCCAAAATACTGGATTTTGTAGCTCAATTATATCCGGACACATTTTCAAATCTGGACAGCTACTGCGCCAAAAACAGCAATTTTCTGGATGAAGCGGTTGTCGCTTTCGACCGGGAAATTCAGTTTTACATCGCTTACCTTGAGCATATGGCAATACTCAAACGTGCGGGACTCAAATTTTGCTATCCGCGCGTCTCCAACAATTGCGGGGAGGTTTATGACTACGAAGGATTCGATCTCGCCCTGGCCCATAAACTCATCGGCGAAAACTCATCCATCGTCTGTAATGACTTCCACTTGACGGATAAGGAGCGAATATTTGTAGTAACCGGTCCGAATCAGGGCGGCAAAACGACGTTCGCCCGCACCTTCGGACAGTTGCATTATCTGGCTGCGATAGGTTGTCCCGTCCCTGGCAGAGAAGCGCGACTCTTTCTTTTCGACAGGCTCTTCACCCACTTCGAAAGAGAAGAGGACATAAAAAATCTGCGCGGCAAGCTGTTGGACGACCTGGTCCGAATTTACGATCTCCTTAACCAGGCAACATCGAGCAGTATCATCATACTGAATGAGATTTTTACTTCTACAACTTTACAAGACGCGATTTTCTTGAGCAAAAAAGTGATGGAACAGATAATAGAGTTCGATTTGCTGTGCGTTTGGGTGACATTCATCGATGAACTGGCTTCTTTCGGCGAGCAGGTCGTATCCATGGTGAGTACGATAGTTCCGGAAAATCCGACGCTGCGAACTTTCAAAATTCTAAGAAGGCATGCTGATGGGCTTTCATACGCGATGTCAATTGCCGAAAAGTACCGGCTTACATACGAGAGCCTGAAGGAGCGCGTAAAGTCATGAAAGCGTTCCTCATGTATAAAGATCAAGACTTCGATCTGAAGCGGGAATTGCCGGCGAACGAGCAAGCACTGACACAAGACTTGGCATTGAACACTCTGTTCGACGCCATGGCGCACGGTGACGAATTTTTATTAGAAGTGGCAGAGAAGGTTGTTTTGTCCGAGTTTAAATGATCCGGATTCAATTCTATATCGTCAAAATATTCTTAAGGATTGCCTGAAAAATTCTTCCATTGTCAGGAATGTCTATAATGTCGCGCTGGAATCAATTGAAAAAAAGAAAAAACTTTGGTGGGGCTTTTCAAGCAGATATCCCAGCTCAATACTGTATAGTGCGGTAGAAGCGTTAAAGATGTTTGTGGGCCAGCTTAAAAAGCTCAGGACTATCGCCGATGAACACGCCGATAAATTTGATTCGGAGGGCTTCGCGCGGTTTTTCGCAATGCTGAAGGGGGAGCTCAGCGATGAGTATTTCGCCAGGATTGAGGAGCACTTAAGAGAGCTGAAATTTCGTAAAGGTGTATTGATAAGCGCCGAGTTGGGGAAGGGAAATAAAGCTGTCAATTTTGTTCTCCATAAACCCCGTGGCAAAGACCAGAGTTGGGTAGGGCGAATCTTTGGGCCAAAAGACGCCGGTTTACTCCTTTCACCTCCATCCTCGCGATGAAAACGGCGCGAAGGCTCTGTCGAACCTGAAAGACAGAGGTCTAAACGTTGTTGCCGATGCGCTCGCCCAGTCCGCAGATCACATTCTGAGCTTCTTCCAGATGCTGCGAACGGAACTGGCGTTTTATGTCGGTTGTTTGAACTTGCATGAGCAACTTGTAAAAAAAGGGGAGCCGGCGTGCTTTCCCGTGCCCGCCGCTTCCGGCGAACGCAGGCGCTCCTTTCATGGACTATACGATGTCTGTCTGGCTTTGAGCGTAACACAGAAAGTTGTGGGCAACGATGTGAATGCGGACAATAAAGACCTCGTGATAATTACAGGCGCCAATCAGGGCGGCAAATCGACTTTTTTGCGAAGCATCGGCCAGGCCCAGTTGATGATGCAAGCCGGTATGTTTGTGCCTGCCGAGTCCTACTCTTCCGAGGTATGCGACGGCATTTTCACTCATTACAAGCGTGAAGAAGACATCACCATGAAAAGCGGAAAACTTGATGAAGAACTCAGCAGAATGAGTGATATCGCCGACAACATCACGCCAAATTCCATGTTGCTGTTTAATGAATCGTTTGCGGCGACAAATGAAAGGGAAGGCTCGGAAATTGCCAGGCAAATATCCAGCGCATTAGTGGAAAAAGGTGTCAAGGTCTTCTTCGTTACGCATTTATACGAATTCGCGCATGGTCTATATGGCCAAAAAATGAAAAACGCTATTTTCCTGCGCGCTGAAAGGAGGGCCGACGGAGCACGAACGTTTAGAGTAGTCGAAGGAGAACCATTGCAAACCAGTTACGGTGAAGATCTGTATGACAGGGTATTTAAATCCGAATGCACGCCCGATGTCGATCTTGCTGTTGGGGTCGAGGCGTGGGCCCTGCCCCCGGGCACACCTTCAGCGGGTAGAGTTTGATCTCGAATTTCGTCTTTTCCATGGTCTTTCTTCGCACTCACAGGAACGGTCTCCTAAGGGAATTTCGATGCTGGAACTGAACGCCGACCAGAAGAGGAATTTTCTGACCACACTGGAGCATGTGGACAAGCTCCTTTCGGACTGCGAGCATGTCCTCGACAATGCCCGCTCGCCCTCCTTTTTGCCGGAATATGTTTGCGATGTCTCCCCGGAACAGCATGAAAGGATATTGGAATATATTGCCCATTTCAGGGTTGAGGTCAGCGGGCTTCTAAAGCGGCACGGCCTCATGCCCTCCGAGGCCCACAAAAGCGCCGTCGGCACTGTTCTTACCTATCTGCTTTTCGCTGATATGGCCCTGGAAGAGATCGATTCGAAAAACATGGACCATGGCAAACTGTCAGATGAAACGGCACAGGAACTGGACATGGTCGTATCCCAAATGCGCCGGTTCATCCAGGACATGCGTGCGTTCCTGGATCTAACGGGGGAGAGACAAACGATATTGCAAGTGAAATTATTATCGAGTACTCCCCAACACAGCCAGAAGTAGGTTTCGACCTGACTAAGCCCGACAGACTAACTCAGCCTTAACTCCTCCTCCACAAAAACGGGGGAAGTTCATATTCCGGACAGAACCAAATCCAATCAAAGCTTGAGCTTGAAGTCCAACTATTTTTCTTTCACAATCTCCCAGTTTGTTTCAAAGGTGTTGTCGAAGGCAGTATACAAGAAGCCGAGCATCTCACCCACTCCAGGGGGTTGTCCTTCCACAATTTTCCAGAAGCCGAGATAAACGGCTGGGACCAGGCGAGCATTGCCGCTCCTTGGGTCATCCGCACTTGGCGCCCACCTCTCACTCTTCGTCATAACGCGCCAGAGAGTTCCATGTTTTTTGCTGCGAACAGTATCCCCTACGTGCGGCAAGCCCTTCCTGTGTTCAATCTCTTCATGCGTAAGCATCATTGTTGCCTCCTTTCGCAATGCGGTTTCCCGGGACTTCAATTACGTCTGTATGCTGTGCGGCGACTATCGAACCATGAGCTGAGGGAGGAGCACAAAGTCAAAAAACCAGCAAAGAAGATTCCAATAGTGTTTTACGGTAGAAGGACTATGGAGCTAAAAAACTTCTACCCTATACCGCAGTAGAAGTTATCATCCCTTGACAGGGCGGTTAGGGCGAACTTCATCACCCTACATATTGTTAGTATCACTACCATAAAGTAAGCCTTGGTGTCAAGAATTATCACGCTGCGGGGTTTTCGTTTCGTCAATGCTGGCCTCGGCGCACAGGTGAGCGAAATACGTTGGAAGAGGCCTGACGACCGCCTGGGTGTCGCCTATGGAGTCAATGGTCTGGCAGATCCGCACAAGGACTACCTAGAAGTTGGCGGGACTTTGCCCACTCTCCCGATGCTGCTTCACATTGGAGCACTCCCACGGAGTTCGGTATTCATTTGAGCCGTCGCCACGCCTTGATTAAGGATCTCAGTCGAATATCGGCCGCGCGAGCTTCTTCCGGTTGCTTCATTCGCCGCGAGATTTCCTCCTCAATATCAGCAGCGGCATCAGCCCCCAGCAGGACCAGGATCTCCTCAATATCTTCCTGCAGATACCATGGGGCAGAAGATAATAGTTTCATGACTCGACTGGCAATCATCGCCCTGTCTTCTTTCGAGGCAATTCTTGTCCCGAGCTTTGAAGCACTAACGAAGAGTTCTTCATCCGGCTCATGGATCAGCTCCCGCAGGGCCTGCCAGTATTCCGGAGGCGTTCCAATCTTGTACAGGAGTCTGACCGCACTACGCCGCCGGTGAAGACTGGACCGGGTCTCCATAACAAAGCTGGGCTGGGGAGTTACTGCGGAGCTTGCCAGGGCACCGCAGGACGTTGCACCCATTTTCAGAAAAGCTTCTTCTGCGGCCGACCGGTAAAAATCGTCTTCAAGGGCGCGCTCGAAATAGGGTATGGCTTCCGGGCGTCCAAACTCCGCCAGCTCGATCAAGCCAAGCAGCATCCGTCGTTCGGATAGTTTGAGCAAAGACTGGTAAACGTCCTCGTCCGGCCATGTAGAAAGAAAGCGAGCGGCTGCGCTCTCTACAGCCTCTTCGCCGAACCGGTCCTCGGGGTCGGGGATTTCTCTTATCGGGAGCAGGTATTCAAGCAGTACGTCTTTGGCCCCCAAGCGAGCCAGTGCTTCGACGGCCCAAAACCGGGGCTGGAATATTTTGCGTGGGATGCCTTCCAAAAGAAACCGGCGCAGGGATTCGACGGCTGATGGGCCGTACTCGACGAGCCGATCTGCTGCTTGCTTTCCGGTGTTCAAGGACTCCAACTCACAGATCAGCCGGTTAATCTCATCACGTGAACTCATTACGGTTGACCAGATCATGGCGCACCTTTCCGCAGTGCCGGTTCAGGAGTTCTGGAACCGATTCTTTCATGTTCTTTAAGATCATTCTTCTTGCAGTTTCAACTCGAAAATCTCGCTATCTTTTTTGGTTTTCGTTCTACAGGCCAAGATTTTTCTTTCATTTACTCGAGGATGTGATAAAAAGTGCAATCATGGTTAACCTCCTTGCCGTCACGAGGTTAACCATCGGACACCCTGCCCGGAAAGGTGAAATTGGATGGAGAACCGGGAATTGAAATCGATTCGGGAGGCGGCGGAAAACGATCAGCCGATATCCGAGGAGCTGGCGCTTTATGTTTTGGGCTCCCCTGCCGCCGATCTGCCCCGGATTTTCGCTGCCGCAAGTACGGTTCGCTACCGCTATTTCGGCAACTCCGTGCGCCTGTGTTCGATCTTGAGCGCGCAAAGCGGGGCCTGTTCGGAGGATTGCGCATTTTGCGCCCAGGCATCCTGCCATAATACCGAGATACAGACCACCCCGCTCTGCTCAAAAGAAGCAATGGCCGAGGCCTTCGATGCAGCCGCAGAGCTTCCCGTTACGCATTTTGGGGTGGTCAGCAGCGGTTGCGCGCTTTCCGAAAACGGAGTCGAGCGCGTGTGCAGCGCAGTGCGGCAGAAGAAACATCCGCGAGTGAACTGGTGCGGCTCGCTCGGGTGCCTGGACTACGATCAACTGTGCGCCTTGAAGGCGTCGGGGCTGAAGAGATATCACCACAACCTGGAGAGCGCGCAGAGCTTTTTCCCGCAAATCTGCACCACACATAGCTGGGAAATGCGTCTGGAAACGGTCAGGAACGCGAGGAAAGCCGGGCTGGAGGTCTGTTCAGGCGGGATTTTCGGTCTTGGCGAGTCGATCGAGCAACGGGTCGAGTTTGCTTTGACCCTGGCGCGGGAAGCCGTTGATTCCATTCCTCTTAATTTTCTGATTCCCATCGCCGGGACAAGACTGGAGAAAATGGAAATCATGAAGCCCCTGGATATATTGCGCACCGTGAGCATGTTTCGCCTGACCAACCCCCGCGCCGAGGTGAAGGTTTGCGCCGGGCGCGTGCACCTGGGCGACTTGCAGTCCATGATATTCCACGCCGGGGCCAATTCAATGATGATAGGCCCGCTTCTAACTGTTGCCGGCGGTGACGTGGACCGGGACCTTCAGATGCTCCGCGACCTCGAGGTCGAATATGCGTTTTGAGTCGTGGATCGATGAAGAGATTGCCCAATTGCGCGAAAAAAGCCTCGAGCGCCGTCTTTCGGTTTTCAGCGAGGCCGGCGGAAAGATAAAGATCGAGGGCAGGACGTTCCTCAATTTTTCCTCAAACGATTACCTGGGGCTTGCACGCCACCCGGAAGCAATCTCCACAAGCCGTAAATACCTCGAATCGTATGGGTGCGGGGCGACTGCTTCCAGACTGATAACAGGCACCCTGGACCCACATGATGAACTGGAACGGGTAATTGCCGCTTTGAAGGGATATCCCGCAGCCCTGGTCTTCGGCAGCGGATTTCTAGCCAATGCCGGTGTCATTACGTCGCTCGCCGGGCGCAGCGATCACATATTTGCCGACAAACTGGCCCACGCCAGCATCATCGACGGCATCGTGCTCAGCCGGGCCAACCTGAAGCGTTTCCATCACAACGATCCGGACCATCTCAGGACCCTGCTGAAACAGTGCCCCGCCGGCGGCCGCAAACTCGTTGTCACCGAGTCCGTCTTCAGCATGGACGGAGATATCGCCCCGCTTGCCGAGATAACTTCCACGGCCGTCGAATACGGAGCGATGGTAATGGTGGATGAGGCGCATGCGACAGGTGTATTCGGCCCGGGCGGGAGCGGTTTGATCAGGGAACACGGCCTGGAGGACAGCATAAGTGTGTCAATGGGTACGCTAAGCAAGGCGCTTGGCGGATACGGCGGGTTTATCGCATGCTCGTCCGCTTTGCGGGAGCTGCTGGTCAATCGCGCCCGGGCGTTTATATATACGACCGGACTTCCACCGGCAGTTGTGGGAAGCGCTCTCGGCGCGCTTGCCGTGATCGAAAAAGCGGGCAATCCGGGCGCGGAACTTCTCCGGCGGGCTGCAACTTTCAGGAAGAGGCTGCAGGAAGCCGGCCTTAACACCCTGAATTCGGAAAGCCAGATCATTCCGGTGCTCATCGGCGAAAACGCCAAGACACTTGCAGTCGCGCAGCGACTCAAATCAAAAGGCATACTTGCCGTGGCCATTCGCCCTCCTACGGTACCCGAAGGAACTGCCCGCCTGAGGCTTTCGGTCACGCTGGACCATAGCGATAACGACCTGGAGAGGGCCGCCGGAGAAATTACCGCCGAGGCAAAGCTTTTCAGACAGTATTAACAAGATTAACAGGAAAAAAATGCAAAGGGGACGGGATGCACGACGCGGCCCTGACAGAACAAATTATTGGTTGCGCGATGAGGGGTCCACCGGACATTGGGGCCGGGGTTCCTCGAATCGGTCTACGAGAAAGCACTGGCCCACGAATTAAGCAAAGCCGGCCTGCAGGTGGAATGTCAGCGGGCCGCTAAGGTGGTCTACGATGGTATCGGCGGCGGCGATTTCGTAGCCGACATGTTGATCGCGCGTATCGTGCCAAAGGCAAAACAGCCCGGCAGTCATGAGGTGTTTTTCAATCCTGTAAATCCTGTTAATCCTGTCTAAGTGGTTTTACCTTCGGGGATGGAAAATGAAAAAGCCTTCGGTCCTACTCATTTCCGGCTGGGCGCACGGGACGCAAGCCATGCATCCGCTAGCCGAGTCTATGGCGGACTCTCATTGGGTCACTTCTCTTTCACTTGCCGACCTCGGCGTACCCGGGATCAACGTCCGAGGCAGGCGACGGCGCACAATCCAAGGGGAAGCCGATGACCACAGGGGCACAGGAGACAGGGGAAATTCAATTTCCCCATATGCTCGCGCAATTGCCCTCCATCTCGATAAGTCAGCCGAGCCTGTTTGCATCGTTGGATGGTCAGCCGGGGGCATCGCGGCGATCGAGGTGGCGGCCAACTTTCCGGAAAAAGTCTGCGGCCTGGTGCTTTTGAGCGCAACAGCGCGGTTTTGCTCAGACACGGGATATAACGCCGGGGCCGCCCCTGCAGTTTTGCGGGCAATGATCCGAGGGCTGAAAAGAAACCCTGAAGCGGTCATCGCCGATTTTCTCTTGCAGGCGCTTTATCCTCTGCGTATCCCGGCAGATGAACTGGCCCGGAGAACAAGAAACGCACTCAAACAGGGAACCAATTCCCTTATCGACGGGCTTGAATATCTCGCGCGCGCCGACCTGCGCGACGCTCTGCCTGCACTAACCACCCCCTGCCTCATAATCCACGGCAGACAGGACAGGATCGTGCCACGGGAGGCAGCCCAATTCCTGGTTTCAAAGCTCCCGGTCTCAGATGTCGAATTGGTGCCTTCCGCTGGTCATTCGCTCATCGAGCAGCGCGGGAAGGAGATTATCTATCGAATTCTAAAGTTTCAGGAATTACTCAGATGAACCAGACCGCTTACTCCTCTTCAATTTCCGCACGCTTCGCCGCCGCCGCGCAAACCTATCACGATGAATCCAACGTGCAGCGCACAGTTGCCGAAAAGCTTGCAGCTTCGATGCCTGCCCGGGAGAAAATCGACAGCATCCTGGAAATTGGTTGCGGCACGGGGTATCTGACTGAACTGCTGAGAAGACGTTTTCCACGCGCTCTGATTTATGCCGTAGATATAGCCCGCCCGATGATAGATCTGGCCAAAGAGCGGATCGGGGAATGCAGCCGAATCCGCTGGCATGTGGCCGATGCCCGGCAGTTTCGCCCTGACAGGTATTTTGCCTTGATTATCAGCAGTTCGGCCCTGCATTGGATGACCCCGGTATCTGATACAGTCAAACGGCTCGCCGGCATGCTCGAACCCGGAGGAAACCTCGTTTCGGCGCTGATGGTCAAGGGGACACTCGGGGAACTCCATGCCGCTCGAGCGTGCCTGTTTCCCACCAAGACAGCCCCCGTATGCCTGCCGGGTGCGGAACAGGTCCTCGAGGCACTTGAGGCGGCAGGGCTGAGGGTCGAGCGCAGCCGCCAGGAAGCCCTCCGGGAACGCTATGACTCCGCGAGCGGATTTCTTCGAAGCCTAAACCGGCAGGGCGTTACCGGGACAGCGAACAGCGGATGCAAACTGCTCAACCGAACCGAATTGCGAAAGCTGATCGGATATTACGAACAGAGATTTGCAGCTCCTGGCGGCGGGGTATTCGCAACCTACCGCGTTCTCTACGTAACGGCAAGGAAAGAGAAATGATTCCACCAGGAAAAGGAGTCTTTATTACGGGCACCGACACGGACGCAGGCAAAACAATCGCGGCGGCGGCCGTGCTGGTCTCTATGCGCGCCTCCGGCATCGACGCGGTTCCAATGAAACCGGTTCAGACAGGCGGGCTTGGGAACCGGGACCGCCAGCCAGAATCTCGGCGCTGTCCTCGAGGCGGGCGCCTGTACAGAGGGACAGCGGGGCGGGCGGTAGGCTAGGCCTCGAGCTGCAAAGCCCCGACCTCACATTTTGCCTCCGGATGGCTGAACTGCGGCCAGACCCGGAGGAGCTGCACGATATGGTCCCTTTCATTTACGAGCCGGCGTGTTCGCCTCATCTCGCGGCGGCCAAAACGGGCCGGGCAATTTCGCTTGACCGGATTCTTGAAGCCTTTCGCAACCTGCTCCGAAGGCACGAGCGGGTTGTTGTTGAAGGCGCAGGAGGCGTGCTGGCGCCCGTTTCCGCCAATCAAACGATGATCGATCTGATGGCGATGCTGGGGCTTCCGGTTATCCTCGTGGCCCGCCCCGGTCTGGGCGCCATAAACCATACGTTGCTTTCGATCAGGGAGATTGAACGCTCAGGCCTTACGCTGCATGGGATAATTTTTTGTGAGACCACAAGAGCGGGCTGGGGAGAAATCGAGGAAAACAATGTTGAAACAATCGCGAGGATGGGAAAAGCACGAGTGCTGGGACGCATTCCGTATATGGCCGAGTTGGCTGAAGAAAACGGCATCAGTCCTCAAGTTTTCAGAAGATATGCAGCGCAGCTTCCGGTTTCGAGAAAAAACGAATCACGAAACAGGATAAGTTATGAAGAATATTACCGACTACTATCTCGAGCTTGATCTGGCAAGTCTGTGGCACCCGTACACGAAGCATTCGGCGCTAAGGAATGGTTTTCCCGTAATGACGAGAGGGGAAGGAGTATTTCTTTTCGACAGCGCAGGCAACCGGTACGTGGATGCAATTTCTTCGTGGTGGGCTTGCAACCTGGGCCATAGCCACCCTAGAATCGTCCAGGCCATCATGAGTCAGGCCGGGAAACTCCAGCACAGTATTCTAGGCAACCTTACGCACCCCTGCGCAGCCGAACTGGCTTACAGACTGGTAGGGCTCTTCCCCGACAGGCACAGGAGAACGCTGTTCGCAAGCGATGGGGCAAGCGCGGTGGAGGCCGCGCTAAGGATTGCCGTTCAGTACCGGCACAACATGGGGGAGAGTGGCCGTTACAGGTTTGCCGCGTTCGAGGACGCCTATCATGGGGATACCATCGGAGCGATGGCCGTTGGGTATCTGCCTTCTTTTCACGGCGCATATCGGCCCTTGCTTTTCCCGGTCTACAAGGTAAAAACGCCGGACTGCTCCGCGTGTCCCGTCGAGGCAGTTCCCCATACGTGCGGCCTGCAGTGCTTTTCTTCCATGGAGCGCACGGTCAAAGAGCACGCGAATGAGCTTGCGGCCGTTATTGTGGAGCCGTTATGCCAGGGGGCCGCCGGAATGAGAATGTACCCGGCTAACTACCTCCGAAGGCTGGGCGAGCTTTGCAGAGAAAATGGGGTGCTGCTTATCGTAGACGAGATCGCCATGGGTTTTGGACGAACCGGCAGGATGTTTGCCTTTGAACACGCAGGCATTGACCCGGATATCGTCTGTCTTGGGAAAAGTCTCTCGGGAGGTTATCTTCCAATCAGTGCAGCGGTGGTGAAAGAAGAAATCTTCGAAACCTTTACCGATGAGCCCGAGGACCATACATTTTACCACGGGCACACTTTTGCAGGAAACCCCATTGCGGCTGCGGCGGCCATCGAGTGCCTGAATGTGTACGGGGAAGAGAAAATAGTGGAAAAAGCCGCACGGTCAGGGGAGGTCCTCGCATCACACTTCGAGGCTTTCAAGGGGGTTGCCGGTGTGGTGAATGTCCGCCGCCTGGGAATGATTGCCGCGTTGGATTTGACCGACAAAGGAAGTACAACCGGGGCAGATCGGGCCCGAGGCGTCTGCCTGAGGGCACTGAAAAAGGGCATCCTGATTCGGCCGCTCGGCGCCACCATTTACCTGATGCCGCCATTAATTACCGACAATGAGATTGTGGCCCAAACCGTGAGGGTATTGCTGGAAACGGTTGCCGAGGGTTAATTTCGGAAAGTCTCTTTCCCACTCGAAAGTTCATTGCCTCATGCAAAACCTCTTTTATCTTATCCCTGCAATTCTTGTGGCGCCCGTTATTATTCTCGGCGGCATGATACTTTTCAGCCACCCTGAAGCCCCGCCGCCACTTGAAGCCGTGGAGAAGAATGTCGCCCTGATCGCCAGCTTTTCTCAAAGCCTGCCCGCGCTTGAGTTTTATCAGGCCCGCGATGGGCAAAAGCTGGCCTATCGGCTCTATGAAGGCCGGCCAGGTCGTGGCGTGGTCATTGCCGTTCACGGTTCAACCGGGTTTTCCATCGCGATGCACGCGATAGCCGCAGCTTTGCAGGCGCGCGGACAAACTGTCTATGCCCTGGATCTGCGTGGCCACGGCGAAAGCGGTAAACTGGGTGATGTAAGCTACATCGATCAGCCGCTGGATGATCTGGCCGATTTGCTTCATAAGATCGACGGCGCCCAGGCATCGGAAAAGAAAATCCTGCTTGGCCATTCTCTGGGCGGAACCTTTGTCTTGAAAGTTGCGGGCGGTCGTTTGAGCCGGAAATTTGATGGCTTTGTAGCCCTGTCTCCGCCTTTGGGCGCCTCAAAAAGCACGTACAAGCCCCATGCGGGGTGGGCCAACGTTGCCGTACCGCGCATCATAGCTTTGTCGATTCTCAATCGCTTTGGAGTACACATTCTGGATCATCTGCCGACCGTTGCTTTTGCGACAGAAGCAAATCCCAAAGTGAACCGCGCCACTATTTATAGCCATGCGTTGTTGACGTCCCTATCCCTGCCAAGGCCCTGGGAACCGGCTGTGGCAAGGATTGGCAAACCAACCGTGATCATGATCGGTGAAACGGACGAACTCTTCAATGCTGCCGCCTACGGTCCGGAAATTGCCGCTGTCAATCCCAAGATCCGTGTCGTGGTTGTGCCGCAAACCGGACATATGGATATGGTTCTGAATTCCAATGCCTTTCTCCAGGAAGGCATAGTTGTCGATGAACTCATACAAGCAGGCCGCTAACGAGAGGCCCCCCGTTTGCGTAACTCACAAAGGCCCCCCAGTTTGACAATCAAGAGTACGGTTTTCCGCGTTTCGTGAGCTGAGCCACTATCGCGCTTTTTAATTTTGCAAAAAATGAACAAAGTCCGACCTGTTTTTGCACCATTTATTTCAATTAGCTTGACACAATGTCATTCATGCAATAGAGTCTCGACACTCTTGATAAGGGCGAAGAGTTCAAATTAGCTATTTCAATCCGCGCCTATTTTTTCGGAAGTGTTCTTTGGTGTTAATGCGCGAGCGAGTTCTATTCCTGCTCTTCCTCTTCGCTGATATTCGAGCTGCTGATTTACATCCATCTGTGCGTTCTTGCTTTGAGCTGATTGCCTCGCTCCGATATTCCAGGGGAAAGGAGGTGGTGGTAGTCTCGCCGTTTTGATAATACACGCATTGATTCAAGCCTTGTATCCCGGAATTGGAATTCACATTTCACTGACGCATTCTTTTTGAGGAGGGGTTTACTATGGCTGAACAAGGAACGGGAAATCCGGCAGTCGTTGGATTGGCAGGCTTTGGCTTGACAACGCTTTTACTTCAGTTTCATAACTTAGGCTGGTGCGGGAGCGGGATTGTTTTTTGCGCCGCTTTAGCGTTTGGCGGGATTACGCAGCTCATAGCCGGGTTCCAGGAATTCAAGACCGGGGCCAATTTCGGCTACAGCGCTTTTACAGCATATGGCGCTTTCTGGGTCGCCTTGGCGCTTATCTTCCTGGTTATGGACCTGCAGCACATGCCAAACAGTTTTATTGGCGACCATCTTAAGGTTACCGGGTTCGATGTTGGAATGTTTCTCTTAGGGTTCACAATCTATACGGCAATCATGCTTATCGGTTCGCTTGCGATCCACACCGCCATGTTTCTTACTTTCCTCACACTGTTGCTGGGCTTTATCGGCCTTGATCTGGTATTTTTGGCCGGCATGAAAAATCTGTTGACCATTACCGCCTGGGATTTGGTCGTTTGTGCTCTTCTTGCATGGTACATGATGGCACATGTAATCTTTCTGCAAGTTTACGGCAGGAATGTCCTGCCGGTGGGCGGCCCCCTGGTCAAAAAGCCGGCAGCGTAGTCCGTTCGCATTCGAAAAACTGTTTCATCAGAAAAGCAAGCAGCCGGTTCGACACTGCCATGTCGTCCCGGCTGTTTTTCTTAGGTTCTGTTTACCGATCCGCCGCTTTGTAGTTTGTCTCGACTATTCGGGAAAGGCTCTCGCGCGTATTCAGGTCCGGGTCCTCCTGGACCAGGTCGAACAGATGATTGAGAACCTTTCCCACTTCCGGCCCCGGCGGAAGATCGAGAATTTTCATAATATCATGTCCGCCAAGGGCAAGCTCACGCACGCTCAGAGCCGAGATCCGATCGAGCTGTATTTTCATCCTGGCTCCAAGTTGCCTTATTTCTTCGATTCCGAATTCCAAATACCCTCCAGCGAGGACTTCGGCTTCGGCAAGCGCTATGAAATCGTCGATAAGCTCCGGGTGTACTGCCGCTATGAACCGCCTGATCCGGGCGTCACTCCAGGAGGGCGCCTCCGGCGGAAGCTGGTGCTCAACGAGCGTGGACACTTCATGGATGCTCCTGTTTGACATGTTCCACATCTTCATTGTTTTCCCGGCGCTCAGGGCGCTTTCTCGCCTGAAGTCCATTTTTTGCCCGCCATCTCCGACCTCGGCAGTTGAAGCGGCTATTTTGTGAAAAAGAGCGGCAAGCCTGATCCGTATTATCTCCGGACAATTAATAATACAGGCAAGGGTATGCTCGAAGATACTGACGCCTGATCCCCTGCCGGTTGCGATGTTCACGGGCGCATCGAGGCCGGGAAGCAACCTGCCAAGGGCGCCGCTCTTTCTGAGCAGGTCAAAAGCCCCTGATACGTTGACGGCCGGCAATATTTTGAGTATTTCGTTCCGAATCCGCTCGCCTGAAACGCTCTGAAGCTTTCCAGACAACTCCCGCATGGCGTTCAAAGCGGCGTGATCCACTCTGAAGCCGTAAATTCCGCAAATCCTGGCAGCCCGTACTATCCGCAGCGGGTCTTCAGAAAACCTGGCCCGAGGATTTCCGACCGCCCTGATCAGACCAGCTTTCAAGTCCTCGCGGCCTCGATGCGGGTCTATCAGGACACCGTGCGGATATGAAAGAGCAAGTGAATTGATCGTAAAATCGCGCCGCCCAAGGTCTTTCAAAATTCCGGCCTCCCCGGGAGGCTCAAAGCTGGTCACTTCTATATCGCGGGTCCTTGTGCGGACCTGAACGGTGCCGTGCCGGATTCCCACCGGGATGACCCCTGGGAAAAGGGAGACGATCTGCCCGGTGCTTGCGCTAGTTGCAAGGTCCCAATCTTTTGGTTCGATCTCGAGAAGAAAATCCCGCAAAGCGCCGCCAACGACCCACACGTCAGCTCCTGCCTTGTGGATTTTTTCCATTACCTTGAGAACATCCCCGGGTACAAAGCAGAGTCCAACTCTCACCTGCCCCGCTGCGCTCCAGCATCGATCTCCACCAACCACGCTGCGATCCTCCCGGCATTGCTATTTTCGAAAAGGCTTGATCTTTTTGCCATGGCAAATATAATAGCTCGATATGACTTGGGGCAAGCAACTTTAAGGCTTAATCGAATCGGCTGATTAGCCGATATAATCTGCAAGGCAGGATTTTTGGATGGATACAGAACAGGCATACGGCAAGATGCAGGAAGCAAATCGTATAATCGAAGATTTTCCCATCAGGAAATACGTACTCAACATGGTCATTTTTTTCGCGGAGATTGCGATCTGTTTCGCCATTATCTACGGTATTCGGGCTTGACTTGTTCGTTTCGGGTGGGTATATGGAATCAAACGTGGGAAAATGCGTTACACGGAGATTTAGAATGATCACTGCCCTGTCACTACTCCTGCTACTCGTTCTACTACTTGGTCCGCTGCGCCGGACCGGAGAACCTTTCGCCTTCCTCTTCCTATGACGTAAACTGAGACTGACTGACAATCAAAGGCCATGGGTTCTCCCCATGGCCTTTTTGCGTTGTGGAGTTTTTTTAATTTTAACAGCCGGCATGGACAAAGGGGAACAAGATGAGCAGAAAGATACATATTTTTGACACCACGCTCAGGGATGGGGAACAGGTCCCGGGTGCAAAGCTCAATAAGAGACAAAAAATTGAAATCGCCCAGCAGCTTGCAAAGCTTAAAGTTGACGTAATTGAAGCGGGCTTCCCCTGTTCTTCCCCCGGCGACCTCCAGGCTGTCAGGGCAATTTCGCAACAGGTGGAAGGCCCGGTGATTGCGGCCCTTGCCCGCGCGGTGAAAGAGGATATCGATATGGCATGGGAGGCCGTCCGCGAGGCGCAAAGGCCGCGGATTCACGTTTTCCTTGGCTCATCGGATATTCACATACAGAAGAAACTGCGTAAAGACCGCGAAAGTGCTCTGGAGATGGCTGTTGGGGCGGTCAAATATGCAAGGAGCCTGTGCGATGAGATCGAATTTTCCACCGAAGACGGGTCGAGAACGGATTTCGAGTTCCTGTGCCGTATTATCGAGGCGACCATTCAGGCCGGGGCAACTGTAATCAACGTTCCCGATACTGTCGGATATGCCCTGCCCGAGGAGTTCGGCCAACTTATCCACAGAATCCGCGAGACCGTTCCTTCCATTGACCGTACCCTTCTGAGCGTCCACTGCCACAACGACCTCGGGCTGGCGGTCGCCAACAGTATCGCCGCGATTCGAAATGGAGCGGACCAGGTTGAGTGCACGATCAACGGCATCGGGGAGCGGGCTGGAAACGCATCCCTCGAGGAAATAGTAATGGTGCTCAGGACAAGGTTTGCAAATTACCAGGCAACCACATCCATCAATCCCGGAGAGATATACCGTACGAGCCGAATGGTGAGCAGGATCATGAACATCCCTGTCCAGCCGAACAAGGCGATAGTTGGAAGCAACGCCTTTTCTCATTCTGCGGGCATTCATCAGGACGGGGTTCTCAAGGACAGGACCACATACGAGATCATGAGACCCGAGGACCTGGGGATAAAACAGCACACGATAGTGCTCACAGCCCGCTCAGGGCGAGCCGCCCTCAAGCACCGCCTCGGTGAACTCGGTTTTTCGCTCGATCCCGAAGTCTTTGAGCGCGTCTACAATCGTTTCATCGATGTTGCTGACCGGAAAAAGGAAATCGGCACCCAGGATCTTCAATCGATCGTGGAGATCGAGGTTTCCAAGGCGCCGGAAACATATAAAATGCACAGCCTGCAGATCATGAGCGGAAGCAAAATGGTCCCGCTCGCCTCGGTAACTCTTGAGAAGGACGGACAACTCCATACGGACGCTGCGACTGGAAACGGTCCGGTTGACGCTGTTTTCAACGGGATAGAGCGAATCACCGGAGTTTCGGGCAAGCTTCGCGATTATGACTTGAAGGCGGTTACAATGGGCCGGGACGCACTTGGTGAGGCTATGGTAAGGGTGCAGATCGGCGATACGATCTATTCCGGTATAGGGACCAGTCCGGACGTGATAGAGGCCAGTGCCCGCGCCTATCTGAACGCTTATAATCGATACTTTGCAAACGGCGGCGCGGAGATGATCAAGAGTTGAGGTGCGGATGCCGGTACGAGCCCACACAGCGTAGAGACCGGCGCCGACTGATTGCGGGCCGGGTCACCCCGGCGCAGACCCTCGCGGAGCAGGGTATGCTGCGTGCTGGATACCGGATACTCCGCGGAGCGAGGAATTTTTATCCAGTATCCAGTATCCAGTATCCAGTATCCAGATTTGGCTCTATGTGATGTAAATAGCGCTGACGATTATCAGATCGTCCACTTTCTCGAAATAAGCCGCCTTCGGAAGCCATTGTTTGGTGGTAGGATGATACCATTTATACTCAATCCAGCCCTTCCCTTCGGAATTAGCCGTATCGACTATCTCTTTTATAAATTTCTTTCCGTCTGAATCCATCAGGTCAATGAAGTCCTCTCCCACGAACTTCTCATTTACCCCATGGGCCAGCATGGTTCCCTTTGGGTTGAGCACGTAAATGTACATTTCATCCTGGATAAACATTCCGTGAGGGTTGGTAAATTCGGCAAGAGCGATCCTCTTGCCTGCGGCCCTATAAAATGATTTGGCGTTGTTCACCCAATCCCTTGCATCATCCTTGGTCCTAAAACTCATTTTAGCCCTCCTTGGGAGTGGAAACCGAAAAAGAAATTGAGAGTGAAGTTAGAAGGCACCCAGTGATGGTCAACTTGAAACCAAGCGGCCAAAATAAAACTCCTTCCTACAGGGTCAGCGTTCACATTTTTTGAAGATCCCAACGCAGCCTGACGATTGCGCCCGCTGACGCATAGCTCAATCCGCGCAACAGAGGGGAAGCAATGAGCGCCATGGGGGCATGAAAGCTCGTGAATTAAAATACAGACTACTGAAAAATAGTCAATATCTTTTCGCCCTCGAACGGGGTCCAAACCGAGGGACCAGGCTTTTGCGGCGTTTGCAAAAATATTAATTAAGAATTAAAGGCCCCGGCTTCGTCAACCGGAAGTCAATTTTGGCGCCAATGTCGGGTATGTTTGCCGGGAACAATTCAGTTACCCCTGCATCGAAATCTTATCAAAGCCTGCTTGAACAAATTGCCCGAAATGTATTAATATAAAATGTTAATGAAGGATTTGAGTCCGGTCGGTCGGGAAAAATGAAAACATTCGAAACCGATGCAATCGTTTTGAGCACACGTGACTATGGCGAATCGGATCGCCTGGTCACGTTCCACTCCGCCGGATTCGGGAGATTGCGCGGAATTGCCAAAGGCGCCAGGAGAAGCAGGAAAAGATTTGCCAACGTATTTGAGCCGTGCAGCCTTGTTCGCGTGGAATGCCGGGAAAGGAATTCTTTTATCTGGATCGAAGCCTGCAAACTGGTGGAACCTTATCTCCCCATGCGTGCAGATATCGAGAAATGGGCATATGCAGCGCTTTTTTCCGAAATCATTCTCGAAATGGTCCCCGAAGGGGAGTCACACCTCGACCCGTTTCTTCTTCACAAGGAGACCCTGGAAAGATTGGAACGGGACAAGGACCCGCAGAATGTGTTAGTATTGGCCCTGTTGCGCTTTCAGTTTTTGATGGGATATATGCCTGCCCTGGACGGTTGCGCGATTTGCCGGCGCCGGCTCAAAACCGCCAACAAATGGTTTTGGCAGGCGGCAGACGGCAAACTGGTCTGCGAGGATCATTTTTGTCCAAATACCAGCTGTATCGCTTTGGACACGGGGACATTGGCGTTAATACATTATTTGCGGAAAATTCCGCTTGAGAGAACATGGCGGCTTCGGATGCGCCAGGAAATGAAGGCGCCTCTTTTGATGGGCCTTCTCGACTGGTTCTGCTATCATACCAGAAAGGAAATCCAGAGCATCAAGGTGCTTGAGCAAATTTTGCCCTCATGTGGATTTTCCTGGCCGCTCAACAGAAAAGATTCGGTAAGGCAAAGGGATTCGGAAACCAACTGCTGACCCCGTCTAACCGGGAGTCGGCTCTTTTGAAAAGGTTTTTTATGGAGTGGATCAGCCATTTCGAGGGAATCGCTCACAACTCCCCGTGGCTTGCAATAGTTCTTTCGTTTGCCGGAGGCGTTCTTGCCAGCTTTACCCCATGCACCTATCCCATGATGCCGATAACGGTTGCTTTTATTGGCGGTAAGGCAAACGGTAGCAGGCGCAGAGGGTTTTTGCTTTCGATCTTTTATGTCCTGGGCATGTCGATTGTTTATTCAGGTTTGGCCATTTTTGCGGCCCTTACCGGACAGTTGTTCGGCGCTCTTACCGCCAGCCTCTGGGCTTATCTGATCGTTGGCAATATTTGCCTTTTTTTCGGGCTCGTGATGCTCGATGCGGTCCCCCTCGCGCCGCCCGGTTTTCTCAATAGCCTGAGGGTGAAGGAGTTTACCGGCCACGATGTTTTTACCAGCATGATACTTGGCGGGGCATCGGCTTTAGTGGTGAGTACCTGCACCACCCCCGTTCTGGGCGTTCTTCTGGCCATGGTTGCGGCGCAGCACCAGATCGCCCTTGGGGTGGGGATGCTTTTCTCCTTTTCAATCGGGCTGGGAGCGCTCGTGATAATCGTGGGTACGTTCACCGGATTGCTTACTTCGTTGCCGCGATCCGGGATATGGATGCTTCGGGTCCAGAGGGTCTTCGGAGTGCTTATGATTCTGGCGGCGGAATATTTCCTCGTAAAGAGTGGAGGGTTTCTGATATGAACTGTTTTAAAAGCGGCACAGTGTTCGCGGCGCTTTTCTTTTCCTTCGTTTTGCTGATAACGGTTCTAACCCGTTTACCGGCCGTCGCGGCCGATCAAAAAGAGACTCCGCCAGCGGTAGCTGCGCCTGATTTTCAGCTCCAGGACCTGCAGGGAACAACCGTAACTCTGAGCCAGTTTAAAGGACAAAAGCCGGTTCTTCTCTATTTCTGGGCCACATGGTGCCATTACTGCATGGCTGCACGGCCTGCGGTAATCGAGCTGCGGAAGGCCACCGCCCAGGATGACATTGAAATACTTGCGATCAATGTGGGCAGCGGAGATTCGCTGGCCAAGGTGAAGCGCTTCGAAGAAGCCGATCCTGCGCCTTACACCATCTTATATGATCCTGATTCGAAGGTCACGCATTCCTACCGGGTGGAGGGAATTCCCCATTTCGTTTTGCTGGACAAAACCGGAGCGATCAAATACGAAGGCAACCGACTGCCTTCGGATCCAATGAAACTACTCAAGTAGGCATGGGGAACAGAAAGCAGGATCGATGAAAGATGTGCTGACTGTCATCATGGCCGGAGGCAGGGGTAAGCGGCTGATGCCGCTCACCAATGACCGAGCCAAACCCGCCGTGCCTTTTGGGGGCATATACCGGCTGATCGACATACCACTGAGCAACTGCATCAATTCTCAGCTTTACAAGATTCTGATCTTTCCACAGTATAAATCACAATCCCTGGTGGACCATCTTGAAGAGGGCTGGAATATATTTTCCGGCGATCTCGGCCATTATTTGCGAGTAGTTGCCCCTCAACAGAGAACGGGAGAGCAATGGTACCGCGGGACAGCCGACTGCGTGCGCCAGAATCTGTATCTGATCGAGCATGAGATGCCCCGGTACGTTCTGATCCTTTCCGGGGACCATGTGTATAAGATGGACTATGCCGCGTTTCGGGATTATCACGAAAAAGTCCAGGCCGACGTGACCGTGGCTCTTTTGGAAGTGGACCGGTCACAAGGCTCTGAGTTCGGGATTGCTGAGGTGGACAACAATCTCAGAATCCGCACATGGGAGGAAAAGCCAAAGGAGCCAAAGCCTATTCCAGATGACCCGGAGCGTTGTCTGGCCTCGATGGGGATTTACCTGTTCAGGACTGACCTGCTCCTGGACCTGCTTCACAGCACAGACTATGACGATTTCGGAAAAGACATAATCCCCAGACTCATAGACAAACTCAAAATCTATGCTTACCCCTACAAACGCATGAACCGGATTTCCGATTATATCCGCCAGGTGGATCCCGACGGAACCAGGAGGCTTCACCTGGTGGAAGCGACCCGCGACTCGCAGTACTGGAGGGATGTTGGTACACTCGACTCCTACTGGAACGCCAACATGGATTTGACGGGCGTAGACCCCTTCTTCAACCTCTATGGGTCTCTTTGGCCTGTGAGGACCCGCCAGCGCCAGTACCCGCCGGCCAAGTTCGTTTTCAACCACCCCGAGCACATGGAACCGAGGACCGGCACTGCAGTGGATTCACTGGTTTCACCCGGCTGCATAATAAGCGGAGGGACCGTAAGGAGTTCGGTGCTTTCCTGGGATGTAACAGTGCGAAGCTGGGCGCAGGTTGACGAATCCGTGATCATGGACCGTGTGGAAGTGGGCCGTCACTGCAAAATCAAAAAAGCGATCATAGACAAGGAAAACATTATCCCGTCTTACACTGAAATTGGAATAAATCCGCAGGCCGACAGGGAGAGATTTACCGTGACTCCCCGGGGGATAGTTGTCGTGCCGAAAGGATATTTCAGGCCGAAATAATTCCACTCGCCGCCCCGGCGACAGAGCGTTTTTTCTACCGGTTTCATGATGATCCGTAGCAGGCTACGCCCATGGCCTTGGCGAAGCGGGCTGTCCAGGCCATCAATTCCGGCTCCTTTTCAAGGTACTCTTTCATCTCCTCGCCGGGCAAGGCAGGGCTGAACAAATACCCTTGCGCCGCGCCGCATTTATGGTCGCGCAAAAACGAAAGTTGGTCCTCGGTCTCGACCCCCTCGGCAATAACCTCCAGATTGAGGCTGTGGGCCATTGCAATAATTGCCGTCGTAATCGCCTCGTTGTCCCAGTCGCCCGGAATGTCACGAATGAATGAGCGATCTATCTTGAGGATATCCAGCGGGAATCGTTTAAGGTAGGCTAGAGATGAATAGCCGGTCCCGAAGTCGTCGATGGCGACTCGCAGCCCCATCTGTTTAAGCTCGCGCAGGATACAGGAGGATTTCTCCATATTCTTCATAATGGCGCTCTCGGTGAGTTCGATTTCGAGCCAACGGGCATCAAGGCCCGATACTTTCAAGGCGCGCGTTATCGTCTCGACCAGTGTTTGAGTCCTGAACTGAAGGCTTGATATATTGACGGCCATGCGTCTGGGGGGCAGTCCCATCTCTTGCAGTGTCTTATTGTAAATGCATGCGGTGTTTAATGCCCACTCACCTATGGGCACGATCAGGCCGGTATCTTCGGCCAACGGAATGAAATCACCGGGAGAAACAGTTCCTATTTCGGGATGATTCCAGCGAAGCAGGGCTTCCATCCCTACGATTTTCCCCGAATTGATATCCACCTGGGGCTGATAGTGAAGCATGAATTCCTCGCGGTCCAGCGCCTTCCTGAGCGCGTTTTCAAGCGAGAGTCTTTTGAACGATGAAGCGTTCATCGCCTCGGAGTAGAACTGGTAATTGTTCCTGCCCTGTTCTTTGGCGCTATACATCGCGGCATCGGCGTTTTTCAGCAATGTATCGGGATCTTCCCCATCCATAGGATAAACCGTGATCCCCATGCTCCCGGTCATGAATATCTCGTGGCCGGCTATGACGAAGGGTCTTGATACAGTTTCCAGGATACGTTTTGCAGCCTTGGCCAAATCCTGAACATGGCTTATCTCCGCCAGCAGTATCGTAAACTCATCTCCGCCTAGCCGTGAAACGCTGTCTACATGACGGGCCGGTTTATCGCTTTTGCGAACGCCATCCCGTATCCGCTCGGCGACACCCTGGAGCAACAGGTCTCCGACTTTGTAGCCGAAGGTGTCATTTATACGTTTAAATCTGTCCAGATCAAGGAACAGGGTCGCAACATAACGGTCGTGACGCTGGGCCTGAGCAAGCGCCTGAACCAGATGTTCCTTAAAAGAATTGCGGTTGAGCAATCCGGTAAGACTATCGTAATAAGCCAGATGGAATACGCGCTCTTCGGTCCTTTTACGCTCCGTAATGTCGCGTACTATCGCCAGGACCTCATCTTTACCGCTGCCCACAATTCGCCACTCATAATATCGGGTTTCTTCATCCACCTGGAGGTTATGTTCGAGAAACTGCATCCCGCCAAAAGTGAGCGCCCACTCGAGGTTTTTCATAATCGGCCGGGAAACCTCTTCGCTAAATACTTCGCCGATTTTCTTATACAACAGTCCGGGGCCGGAAAAGATCTTGTTGAAACCGCCCGGTTCGCGCAACTCCAGGATCCGGCCATCGCTGGTGATCCGAAGCAAAAGGTCGGGCATGGCGTCGATAAGCGCCCGGTTCTTCATCTCGCTTTTTCTGAGATCATCGCTCACAAGGGTCGACCGCCATATGTAGCGCAGACGGTGATGGAAAATGGTCCAGTTGATCGGTTTGGTAATAAAATCAGTGGCACCCGCATCGTAGGCGCGGTTAATCGAATCTATGTCATGCAACCCCGTCATCATCACCACTGGAATGTGCCTGCCCTCCTCCGATCTGTTTCTTATCTCCTTGCAAACGTCAAAGCCGTCCATCTCGGGCATGACCACGTCGAGCAGCACTATGCCGGGTTTGGAGCGCTCAAAGGCGGACAACGCCTCGATCCCGTCCGCTGCCTGCTCGACGATGAAACCTGAATCCTCCAGCAGGTTGCATGCAATCAGCCGCGCCCCCCGGTCATCATCCACGACCAGGGCAACCGGCCTATCGTTTTGGGTTAACAAATCATCCATCAAAACCCCTTTTGAATCTCACGCATCAGCGCTTCTTTCACCTTCTCATACTCCAACCGAATCTGGGAAATCAGCGTGCCGGCGCCATCTATGGAGTTTCCACGGGCGATATCTTCGAGCTGCCTGCACATCAAGGCAAGAACAGTCGCTCCGAGGCCGGCGCTGGACGATTTCAGTGCGTGCGCCGTTCTGGCTATACCTTCCATATCAGCTGAATCGAAAACTTCACTTAGTCTGTCGAGCAGAATCGGAGAGTCATTCAAATAAATGATTATAACCGTAGAAAGCACCTTGGGGCCATTTGGTCCAAGCGACCTTATGTTATCCAGGCTATTGCGATCCAGGTAATTTTCGGTGACATTTTCAGGCGGTCCCGAATCCGACTGAAACCCTTGACAACTCGACGCTGAATCCCGGACAGACATCTTGACATGCCACTTTTCCATCAAACGGGAAAGATCCAGCATCCTGAAAGGCTTGCCCAGATAGTCATCCATTCCTGCTTCGAGGCATCGGCTGCGGTCCTCATCGGCGCCATGCGCAGTAAGCGCCACTATTGTAGCCAGGGGCTTCCTCTGCTGCTTCTCCCTCTGTCTGATTAAGCGAGTCGCTTCCAAGCCATCCATCACGGGCATCTCGCAGTCCATGAAAACGATGTCATATCTGGTTGATTCCATCCGATCCAGCACTTCAGAGCCATTTGAGGCCACATCGACACGACATCCAAAGGCCTCCATCATAGTGCGCCCGACATACTGGTTCACAGGATTGTCTTCGGCCAGAAGCACATTATAGGTATACATTTTCGTCACAGGATTCTTCTCTCCGCGATCCAAAAAAGCTCACCCCAGAAGAACAGAACCAATCCTCATAAAATAATCGGAATCCACTGAAAAACCTTGAATGCTTATCCGTGCATCCAGCGAATCCGGCAACCAGAGCAAGCGAACAGCACGTCCTATTGACTCTTTGCCGGAGAGTTCACGAGGGAGGGCAAGAGTGCCTCCATCCGGTGTCGCGGGTTGAAATCGGTCCAGGAGATCATTATCGGTCGGAATGCTTGGGACCGCGCGAGCGCAGTACCACCTCCGGCAATCTTTCATTTTTCTGAACATGTAACCTTTAAGCCGGCGGGAGGCGATGATACCAAACGCCGGGTCTAAATTTGACAAACGGGGAAATTTCAGGGATGAAAAAGGAAAAAAACTTATCCGCCTGCTTTTGATAAGGCTTGTGGAATGGGCCCGTCTACTTCGCTCAATCTCAGGATTGGAACAAATCTGCTCAGATCGTGCAGCATCAAAAAAATGGCAGGGACCTGCGAGGCCCTGCCATTGTAAAGGCTACCCGTCGCTGTTGCACCACAGCGTCCGATATAGAAACACAACCCGGTCTACCATCAATAACGGTAAGGATAATAGGGGTAATAGTAGGGCCGATAATAGGGGTTGTAAGGATACCCATAATAGGGGTAAGGATACCCATACGCATAATAGGGATAGTAATATGCCCCCAAAAAAGGGCCAACGCCCCAGCCCCAGCCTCCGCGCCAGCCACCGTGCCAGCCTCCGTGCCAGCCTCCGCGCCCGCCTCCGCGCCAGGCATAGCCCGGCGCAGCCATGCAAAGCGTCCCCAAAATCACCATCACGACCAGAGCTATTTTTAAGCCGCGAGCCAATCTCATCTCAATTACCTCCCTTCCCCCTGACTTACAATGCGGGCTGTCCCTTTCCCGCTGATTTTGACCTTCTGAACTCATTATAATGACGAACGCCGTCCGAAGATAGTTGACAGTGCACGAAGAAATTTTTTCCCCCTCCGGAGCGTGCTGCAATGTTCAGATAGAAATGAGGCCTCCCGCTCCCGCCCCGTCTGCGGGTGGGTGAGCGGGCTGTCGAGAATGAGCGGTCGGCCTCCGCGCTACGCGCTCACATGCCGCGAGGGGAGGCCGGCAAGCATTGCTTCACTTTGTGAAGCAATACGAACCTCGCGAAGCGTGATCTATACACCGGAGGTACTTCACTTTTTGGAAGCGCCTCACGTTTGGCTCGCCTCCAACCGCACCACTCTTAATGTCTATGCGTTCTGCATGGCTGCGCGCAAGGTCGCCGCTTTTGCTCAGCCCTCAGTCCTCAGCCCTCAGTCCTGCTTCTCAGCATGGCTGCGCGGAAAGAGCCGGTTCTTTTTTTTGAGCAGGGTATTATATGAGTCTGTCATACGAGAGGAGGACAAAAGATGCCGGCAAAGCCGCTAGACCGTCTGAGCAAACCGCGCCGGAGCAGGCGATCTCAGTTCCCGGCTGTTATATTTTCTATCATATTGGCTGCTTCTGAGTTACCATTATTGTTCGATAGTGTGAGTCCTAATAGAAGCAAGCATCCTCCAGGACTCCAAATGTCAATGTACGACTTTCACTGAACGCTCCACTTCTCCCGGACTAAACGATGGAAAAACGTCCTTTTAGCGTGCTTCTTATCGAAGATGATGAGGATGATTACACACTTTTGAAAAGCCTGTTCTCAGAGATCAGTTCGACAACATTTCGGCTGGAATGGGTGGACACATACGAAGCGGGTTTAGGGGAGCTTTGTCGTACTGAGCACGACGTTTGTCTTGTTGACTATCGCCTGGGCGCAAGAAGCGGCCTGGAGCTTTTGCGCGAGGCAACCCGACGAGGGTGCGAGATGCCGACTATCCTGCTTACAGGCCATGGAGGATACGATGTAGATGTCAAAGCCATGGAGGCAGGCGCATCTGACTACCTGGTCAAGGGGCAAATCACCTGCTGAGCTCCTGGAGCGCTCCATCCGATACTCAATAGTGCAAAAACATGCGGATATAGAACTGAGAAGATACCGTGATCACCTGGAAGAGGTTATTCTGGAACGAACCAGGGAACTCCGGCAAGCCAACATCAGGCTTAAGATCGAAATCGATGTGCGCCGCAAAGCCGAGGAGGCCAGCAGACAATTGGCGGCCATTGTGGAAGGCTCCGATGACGCAATAATATCAGAGACATTGGACGGCGTAGTCACGAGCTGGAATAAGGCTGCTGAGATCCTTTACGGTTATACCGCCGCAGACGCAATCGGACAGCAATCCAAATCTTTACATATTCCGCCCGACCACCTTGATGAAATACCAGACTTACTTGAAAGAATAGGTCGTGGTGAACGCATTTTCCACCATGAAGCAACATATCGCAGCAAGGACGGCCATGACATCGGTGTTTCTTTAACTATATCCCCTATCAGAGATAACGCCGGTACGATTATTGGCGTATCGACTATTGCAAGAGACATCTCAGAGCGGGAACGGGTGCGCAAAGAGCGAGAGAAGCTTATTGCGGAACTACAGGAAGCACTTGTCAAGGTCAAGGCATTGAAAGGCTTGTTGCCTATTTGCGCCTGGTGCAAGAAAATACGTAATGATCAGGGCTATTGGCAGCAGATCGAAGCCTATATTCGCGACCATTCTGAAGCCGACTTCAGCCATGGCATTTGCCCTGAATGCGCTCATAAGGTTCGTGGGGAGACTGATTGAGCACGGACGGGGTTTACCGAATATAGATGCGACCGTGTTCGTGTCTACTACGGCATGTCCACCCCAACCTTTCAGAGGATGGCAAAGATGATCGCTTTGCTTCAGGCGCTTCCCATTTTTTCTTCACTCAAAAAGAAAGAAATCAAGTTCCTGGCGGAGATTGCCAGGGAGGTTGAGTATCCTCCAAACACCTTTCTTTTGCACGAAGGCGACTCAGGGAACTGTCTATATGTCATCATTGAAGGCCGTCTCGAGATTCTGAAATCGCTTGGCACAGCCGGCGAGTATGTTATTGGGTTTCGCGGTCCCGGTGAGTATCTTGGGGAAATGTACCTGTTCAACCCCGAAAGAGTAAGGACTGCAAGTGTAAGGTCTCTCACTCGAGTGCGCTTGTTGGAAATATCAACGCACGATTTTGAAGCTCTTTTGAACCGGCGGCCTGAATTGGAGTATTCATTAGCGTGCGGGATAACTCAGCGCCTGCTCGATACAGAAATGATGCTTCTTCGCACAATTGCCGAGAAGGACCGCAAGCTGGCCCAAGCTATGACAACAGCTAAATTCCCCGAACAGGAAGAACCTTACGGGCCCGATAATCTCAAACCGTATCACGCCTTGGAAGAACAGGATATAAGAACGGAGACGGGGGTTGGAACTGTTCCGATCAGAGTCCTGACATTTGGGAACTTTCAGGTTTTCCGAGGGGAAACCCGTGTGCCCGATAAGAACTGGAGGGCGAGGTCTCCAAAATTGATGCTAAAGGCGCTGATAGCCCGGGGAGCCTCTGGCGTGCCTAAAGACCTGCTCATTGATGATCTGTGGCCCCAAGCATCGCCCGATTCAGTTGAAAGCCAGTTCAAAGTGGCTCTGCATCGGTTGCGTTACGCTCTTGAACCTTTGATGGACAAATCCCGAGGCTCCTCTTATGTGATCTTAAAAGATAATCTGGTCTCTCTCAGAAAGGACCTTTGCCGCACCGACCTGGATGAATTCCTGTCACTGCAAAAGCAGGGGAAAAGGGCTGAAGAGGCAGGAGACCCAGGACGAGCCATTCTTTGTTACAGATCGGCAATCGAGATCTACAGGGGGGATTTTCTTGCCGAGGATCTCTATGAGACCTGGGCCGAGCTGGAGAGGTATAAGTTGCGCACCATGTACATCGACCTTTTATACCGCACGGCCGGGTTATTCGAGGCGCAGGGGAGGTCCAAGAAAGCCGTCGAATACTATAAAATGATAATCAAAACTGATCCCATCTGTGAAGCCGCTTATCAGAAGTTGATGCTCATTTACTCCAACGGCGGCATGCGGGCCGAAGCCCTGAGGGCATATGAAGATTGCAGAAAGGTCCTTGAGCGGGAGATTGGGGTGCAACCAGGCAGGCTGACTTCCTCTATTTACAGAAAAATTATAGAAGTTTCCTAAGAAGAATGTATCAAAATCGACAGAAAAGGCATCGCCGCGAAAATCAAAAAGATTTTAGCACATCGTGTGTGATTGGACTTATATTTTTCGGGTAAGGCAACTTAAAGTCAATTCCAATTTCAAATTCAGATGCTGAATGCTTTTGGCCCGATTAATGCTTTGGCCTTTATACACGGGATCCCGGCCCCTGCACGGATCCAACCCCGCCGTCTTTGTTCCGGCATAAGAATTGAGTTGCCCTTTGAAGGCGGCACTGTTAAATTTGCGCGGTTATAATTGTTTTTTCAGAGCGCCCTGTGCTGCACCTGGGCCCTGAATGTCTTAAAATCCGGGACCTTTTGTGCCGCCGGTTTCAAAATTCAATACAGCAAGGAAATCCTATGTCGAAGATCCGCAAACTTTTACTTCTAATTGCTGCCGCATCAGTGATTTTGGCCCTGGGAAGCCAGCCGACGCTCAAGGCCAAGACAAATACCCCGGAAAACCAAGACGCCTATCAGTATTTGAAGCTCTTCAGCGACGTCATCTCGATCGTACAGGATAACTACGTAGAAAAGACCGATCAGAAGAAGCTTATGTACGGGGCGATAACCGGCATGCTTCGGGAACTCGACCCGCATTCTTCATTTCTCAAGCCTGAGGACTACAAGGAACTTCAGATCGAGACGAAGGGAAAGTTCGGCGGCCTTGGAATAGAGATAACCATTCGCGACAACATTTTGACGGTTGTTTCCCCGCTCGAAGATACCCCGGCTGATAAAGCCGGCATTCAGGCAAATGATCAGATCATGAAAATCGATGACCTGCCCACCCAGGACATGTCCCTGATGGACGCGGTGCAGAAGATGAGAGGCCCCAAGGGCAGCAAGGTGAAGCTGACGATCTTGAGGAAAGGCCAGCAGAAACCACTCGAATTTGAACTGGTCCGGGACATCATCTCTATTCAGAGCGTAAAGTCTCACTCACTTGAGCCCGGGTTCGCCTACGTCAGGATTTCGAGTTTCCAGAGCGGAACGGCAAACGATCTGCGCAAGGCGCTCAACCAACTCGAGGCCCAGAATTCAGGGCTACAGGGACTGGTGGTCGATTTGAGAAACGATCCAGGCGGTCTGCTCGATCAGGCGGTCGAAGTGAGCGATGAGTTCCTGGACGAAGGGCTGATCGTGTACACTGGTGGACGGCTTGAAAACCAGAAAATGCGTTTCGAGGCCCACAAGAAAGCAAAGCCAAAGACCTATCCGATTGTAGTGCTGGTGAATTCAGGGTCGGCGAGCGCCTCAGAGATCGTTGCAGGAGCGCTCCAGGACCACAAAAGAGCCATCATCATGGGTGAGCAGACCTTCGGTAAGGGCTCGGTTCAGACGGTTATTCCGCTCAACGATGGCTCAGCCCTCAGGCTTACCACGTCGCTTTACTATACTCCTTCGGGAAAGTCCATTCAGGCGAAGGGAATCACGCCCGACATCGTAGTCAAAAAGGAGATTCCGAAAAGCGAAGAGACTCAGGGTGAGGATTCGATGCGCATCAGGGAAAAAGATCTCCCGAGGCATATGGAAAACCAGAAGTTGGAGACCCAAAGCAAGGGAGAAGCAGGGGCTCCCTCAGATGGGAAGAAATTGGCTGAAGGAGACAACCAGGTGCGGCGGGCCCTCGATCTGCTCAAGGGCTACAAAATACTGGCTCAAACGCAAAACAAGTAAGAGAATGGCAACCTTACGGCTTTGGTCTGAATGACTCAAGGCAGGCAGCCGGAGAAGAAGAATTTGCCGCCGGGAAAACGGACTGAAACCTGGAAGGCACGGGGCGGGCGCAAGAAAGGCCGTACAAAGGGAGGTCCACCCGCCCCGAGAAAAAGGCCTCCAACTCCTCTTTTGGTTGCATGGGTAGTCGCGGTCATATTTTTGACCTCTCTTATTTATTTCGCCGCACAGAGCCGGCGCCTTCCTAATCCGACGACTGCCGACCTGGCGACGCTGACGACGGCACAAAACTCCCAGGTGCGCACTGCGCCATCAGGCGTTAAAGTAGAGCCGGCAAGCCCAAAGAGGGAAGAGGCCAGCGAGTTGGCCCGCGTTGCGGAGCAGTCTGAAGAAAAGACCGAGAGATCATCTTTCGGGAGCGATAACTCGCCTCAGTTGCCCTTGCGCCCGGCTTTACCTCCTCTTGCCTACACGCCCAAGGTCCGGCCCGAGCCTCGACCGGCGGGCGCGGACTCCCCGGATGTCTCGCCTAAGCAGGCGAAAGTTTCAATCGTTATAGACGATTTTGGAACCGACATAGGGATCGCCAAACAATTCGCTTCGCTTCCTTTCCCCGTTACCTTGTCCGTTTTGCCACACCAGGCGCACAGCCGCGAGATCGCAGAACTCGCCCACACGGAAGGCAGGGAAGTCATTCTTCACCTTCCGATGGAGCCTTTGAACTCCAGTGAAAGCCCGGGCCCCGGGGCGCTCCTGCTTTCAATGCCGGGCGATCAAATACGGCGGAACATCAAGGCGGCCCTCGATACTTCCCCTTACTTCGATGGGGTCAACAACCACATGGGCTCGCGGATGACCCGGGATGCCCAGATCATGAAAACCGTACTCTCTGAGCTGAAAGGGCGCGGTCTCTTTTTTATCGACAGTATGACGACTAATGAGAGCAAAGGGTGGAAGGTGGCACGGGAATTGAAAATTCCAACCCTGAAGCGTGACATTTTTCTTGATGACGATCCATCTGCGGAAGCCATTCGCTCCCAGATTGCAAGACTGGTGAAAATTGCCAAAATTCGTGGCACGGCTCTCGCTATTGGACATCCCCGTAAAACAACTTTACGATCATTGCAGGAAGAGGCTGCTCATTTCGGGGAAATAGGAATCGAGATCGTTACAGTCCGTGACCTGATAAACAAGTGAGACGATTGCCGGAGGGCGGAGACAAGAGTTTGCAAATTGCGATATCAGCCCTCTGAGATCAAATATCCGAAGTCCGTACCTGAAGGGAAACCGAATGAAAACTTGCGCTCGGAAAAAAACTACTATCGCTGCCGCTCTTTGTATCGCGTTTTGCTTCTCGCCCGCTTTCGCAGTAACAGTGTCGCCCGGTGCAAAGCAGCAGGCTTCCCAGGCCACGGCTCAGCCGTCGATTCAGATAAAGCAGACCGAATATGATTTCGGCGCGGTCATGGAAGGCACTGAAATCGAACATGAATTCACTGTCAGGAACACCGGGAAAGCCCTCCTCAATATTGAGCGCGTCCGGGTTGAGTGAGGGTGCACAGCTACCCGGTACGATCCGGCGATCCCTCCCGGCGGCGAGGGAAAGGTGATAATGAAGTTAAACCTGAGAAACTTTCAGGGGAAGGTTCTCAAAAAGGTAACCATCCAGAGCAACGATCCGAATAACCCGGAGCTGATCGTAAGGATGGAGGGGACTGTCCAGGCCATTATCGATGTGAAACCTTCAACGAACATTTTATTTAGGGGAATGGCCGGCCAGCTCTCCGAATCCGTTTTGGACCTTGTGGGATCCACGCCTTTTCATATTTCAGGCAATGAGAGCAACCTCGGTGAAAACATTGCCTACAAGCTCGAAACAGTCGTAGAGGGAGAGCACTACAGGCTGCGGGTTTCCAATAACATAAGTCATGGAAACTACGGCGGGTTCATCAGGTTGAATACAGACCTGGCTCAGAAACCTGATATACTCATCCGTGTGAGTGGGTTTATCGAGGGCGAGATCTCTGCGAAGCCGCAAAATATTCTGATCGGAAAACTTTGCGCCGGCCAGCCGGATCGTGTTGGCCGAGTAGTGGTCATCAGCAATCGGAACAAACCTTTTGAGATTACCCGGCTGACCTATGATCAGGACCTGATGTCGGTCTGGCAGGAGACGTTGGAAGATCAAACGGGCTTCATCCTCGAGATCCAGCCAAAGCTGGAGAGTGTTCCGGTCGGGTCCCGCAAACAGGCTACCCTGAAAATCGAAACGGATCTCAGCCCTGATGAAAAAGTCGAAGTGCTGGTGAATGTTCTCAATCACTCCGGTCAGCCTGAGGCCCAAAACAAATGACCCGCAGCGATATCGGTCCGCGAAAAAGACTCATGTCACTGTAGCTGCATGACCCGCCGACTCGTGCTGAGAAGGGAAATTTAATTGATTCGAGCTGATAGAAATAATCCGACAAATAAGACGATCTACTTGCCCGTATATCTCATGTCAGGAAAATACAGTGATAAAGTATTCAAATACCCTGCTTCACCTGATTTCAATTCAGCGTACGGGCTGTTATTGAAGGGACCGTAAACATGTTCCTAAAAACTTAAGGAGACGGTCGTGGGAAGGGGAAAACCGGAGCGCTACAAAGCTGTTGAAAGTTGCGACAAGGTAAGGCGAAACGTGTTCTGCCGCAACTATGGTGAGTGTCTCGACTACACCATTCGCAATAAATGGCCGGGGTTTTCGTGCCAGAACTGCGAGGGCTACGAACAGGAAAGGCTTGAGGGGGACGCTCTCAGTGACGATTACGCCCGCTGCATCGCCCTGGCTTTCGTGAGCGGCGCCGTTGAGATTGTCCAGGAAATGCACGGCTAATGCATGCCTGACGAACATGTGAGGGAATGCGGAAGTCGCAGGAAAGAGGCTTGGTTGTGCTCTCCGATAGGTGACCTCTGTATGTTGCGCTCTTGGCTCACTGTGAACAATTCGCCGACAGAGGTCTCTTCCACCGAAAAATTCAAATAATCCTGGAATCCCGAAAATTCTGAAGATTCGAAAATCCCGCCGGGTGCATTCAAAGACGCCATTAGAAGGCGTGATTATGGCGTGATTACCAACAAATGGCTGCTTTATGGCGTGATTAAGTTATAATAAGTATTACTGAATATGCTAGACATAGCTATAATTATTAGATAAATATTTTTATTCCTGATTTGGCATCAAAGTTGCTCTATCAGTAGAGTGACAATAAACTCTTTCCTCCTCAAAGCCGATCGGTCTGCCCCACCGAGCCGGCTTTTTACTTTTAGGGCTTGTCCGTTAATAAGCCTCTTAGGGATTGCGCCGGATTTTGAGACTGATTTGGTCGCGAAGATTGAGCAAAACCGCAGGCGTAGTTGTGCTACGTCGAGGATTTTGCGATTGAGGAGCGGCCAAAGCCGGCCAAAAGCCGGATGCGAGCGCAAAGGTTTTATTTACGGACAAGCCCTTAATACGGACCCGCTTCCCGCCTCCTGCACCTTAAACTAACTTTAAAAAACGCCTGTGCGCGTGTAGGGTCGACCTCACCCGCCCGGTTGAAAGCCTCGTGGTGTTGCTGAGCCTGGAATCCAAGTTCGATATTATTTATTTTACAGGAAAGATAGTGGAACCCGCCGATAGAAATTATAATATGCGGCAAATTACCTTTAAATTCAAGGAGGCTGTAATGGAGAAGTATTTATTGTCAATTCTAAGCTTATGCGTTGTGTTTTTTGCCACAACGCTTGTGTCCGCATCGGACACAGGCCCTGGTCTTACGGCAGATGAAGCTCTTAGAAAACTGATGGATGGAAACCTGCACTTCATCGCAAATCAGACAACGATTCAAGAGACGAGCACTCCCAGTATAAGGCAGGCTCTGACAACCGGGCAAAAACCTTTTGCCATAATCCTTTCCTGCTCGGATTCGAGGGTCCCTCCCGAAATTATCTTCGATCAGGGATTGGGTGAAATCTTCGTCGTGCGAGTGGCCGGCAACATTCCGGACCCCGTTATCCTCGGAAGCATCGAATATGCCGCCGAGCACTTCAACTGCCCCCTGATCATGGTCCTTGGTCACAAACGCTGCGGCGCCGTGACTGCTGCTGTCGACTCGCAAGGCCATCCGCACGGAAATATTGGCGCCATTATCAAAACAATTACTCCGGCGGTCAAACAGGCCAGAAAAGATGTCAAGGGCGCCAGTAAATCAGACCTCGTGGAATCCGCCATCGACAACAACATCAAACTGGTTGCCAAATCCCTGATCAAGCAGTCACCGGTCATCCGCTCGCTTGCCGATGCGGGAAAGGTAAAGATCATAGGCGCCAAATACGATCTCGATGACGGGAAGGTAAGGCTCCTTGAGAAATAGCGATACCCCTGGAGAAGCAAACTTTTTGCCGGTGATTTTACAGGTATGAATTAAGTTTCCTGTATCCCATGTGGAAGGGAGTGTCTTTTTCTTAACACTACTTCGTCAAGTACCGTAGGGTGGGCAAACGCCAAGTGTTGCCCACCGCGAAATGGTGGGCACGATGAAACCGTACCCACCCTACAGCTATGTGTAAAGGTTTGCGTGATGACTTAACGTTGTAGTGTTAAGAGAACGGACGGTGCTCTCCATGTCCCGGCGCGGGCACGATTCTCCCCGCAGAGAGAAAGCGCGTGATTGCCATAACAGATCAAGTTTCTATTCCCGAGGAGGAACTCAGGTTCACCGCATCCCTTAGCAGCGGACCCGGCGGCCAGAATGTTAATAAGGTGAGTTCGCGGGTCACCTTGTGGTTCGACGTGGTAAGCTCCCCCAGCCTTTCTCCGGAGCAGAAAGAGCTTATTTTGCGCCGCCTGCAAAACCGTATTGGAAAAGGCGGTGTCTTCGGGTAATATCTCAGCAGACCCGCAGCCAGGTAGAAAATCGTGAACTGGTCATCAAGCGTTTCGTCGAACTACTGCGAGATGCAGTCAGGCAATTTCCAGTAAGAAAGAAGACACGAGTGAGCAGGGCGGCAAAGCGCCGCCGCCTGGAGGAGAAGAAGCAGCACGGCATCTTGAAAAGTGAGAGGTCGAAAAGAGTCCCCATAGAGGATTAGTCAAAGGAGACTCCGACAGTTCGGTGCAGCGTGACAGGGCAAAACCGGCTCGCTATGAGCTACCCTTTTGTGTTAGAATTTCGGTAAGAGAGGAGTGATTAGCATGTCATCGAGAGGTGCACAGGTTCTTAAAGAGGCATTATCGCTTCCTCCTGCTGAGCGGGCTGAGATCGCAGACCATTTACTATCGAGCATAGACCCGCCATCTCAAGATGGAATAGACGTGTTGTGGGGAAAAGAGGCGGAAGAGCGTCTGGATGCATTTGATCGCGGCGAGATTAAGGCTATTTCCGCCAAACAGGTTTTTGAGCAGATGGACAAGAAGCCCCGATGAACGTCCAGTTCCTTGAGCCTGCACAATCAGAATTCACCGATGCCGTCGGCTATTATAATGCCCAAAATGAGGGCCTTGGCTTCGAGTTTTCTGATGAGATCCAGGCAGCTATCGTCAGAATTATTGAATATCCTGAAGCTTGGTCCTTGGTTTCAAAGAGAACAAGGCGCTGTCGGACGAAGCGCTTTCCATACGGGCTAATCTATCAGGTCAGGGGCAATACCCTACTCATAATTGCCGTAATGCATCTTCACCGTGAGCCCCAATCCTGGAGGACACGAATTCCCAAGCGGCAGCAGTAACAACTTTAAGACTCCAACCTGTTGCATGCCCTGACCTGTCACTGAAGCGGACGAGCAACTCCGCGTGACGTTTCGTTGAACTGCTGCGGAATGCATTAAAGCAGGTCCAGATAAGGAAGAAGACACGAGTCAGCAAGGGAGCGAAACTCCGCCGGCTGGAAGAGAAGAAGCAGCACGGCATCTTGAAAAGCGAGAGGTCGAAAAGGGTCCCTGTCGAGGATTAGGCAAAGGGAGACTTTGACAGATCGGGTCAGCGGGCTTGGAATTAATCATAATGCAAAACCGACCCCGTTCGTTGCAGATTGCGCAGGGTCGGGTGAAACGCAGGCCGTTGGCAGGCTGTTTTCTTGATGGATGTGAGCGAAGATCATGCACGCCAATTGGTCCTAACACTTGAGATGCTTACTGCGGTAGTCGCCCTTGTATTTCATGGCGATGAACTGGAACTTGTAGCGGGGAAGCAATCGTAAAAATTGGGAGAGGATAAAGGGGTGGCGCGCCATTGAATCTCTTGCAACGACTTGGAGAGTCTGCCAAAATGCTGTCCGGTAAAGATGCGAGTGTCGGGGCACAAAACATAGCAGAATGCCGCGTAATCGCAGAAGTGGAAAATGGAATCCCAAAAAGAATAATATCGTTTTATTACAGTGTAACCCGTATGTTACAGGTTAAGATCGGAAGTTAACCGGAGAGCAATGATATGTTTTGTAGTTTTTCAACACTCTGCTGAGATCCTCTTCAGCCAGAATCATGGAGGCTAACATGAACACTAAAGCCGACATCACCTCGTCCAGTACCAAGAAAGAACTACTTGACGCATACAACAATCTTCTCAAAGTCCTTGAAACCCGTGCACAAACGGAGCTCAAGCCGGAGAAAACAAAGGCTGAACGGGAAAAGCAAGAGATTTTACAAACGACTGACACGCTCACGACAGACAAGGTGATCAAAACGGTAAACGAGCTGAAGAACGAAACCAGTAAGGCTTTGACTGATATTGCCGTCAAACTCGAGGGAGAAACCGAACGATACAATAAGCTCAAAAGAGCGATCGAGATAAAGGAGGCCGAACTACAGGAACTTTTCGAAATAGAAAAATCCGCTTTCACGCTGGCAGCTCTTCTAGAAGCGCAAAAACAGCAGAGAGTTGTGTTCGATAACGAAATGGCACGGCGCAAAGAAGTGCTTGAACTGGAGATAAACCAGACGAGGGCCGAGTTGGAAAATCAGAAGAAACAACATGCCGAAGAGATGAAGGACCACAAAGAACAGGAGGACAAGAGACGGCGGCGTGAAAAGGAGGAATACGATTATAAGTTCGAGCGCGAAAAGGATCAGAAGATCAATAAGCTCACCGATGAAATCAATAAGCTTGATAAGGAACTTCAGGAAAAGCGGGAAGAATTTGATAAACAAACAAAAGGCAAGGAAATTGAGATCCAGGAGCGGGAACAGGCGGTAGCGGAACGCGAGAAGGTGATGAATGCTTTGCAGGCTAAAGTGGACGTGTTTCCGAGGGAGATCGAAAGAGCTGTCGACAAAGCGGTCCAGGAAGTAACCATGAAGCTCACTGCTGAGGCATCTAAGAATGAACAACTACTCCAGAAAGGGTTTGAAGGCGAGAAAAACGTTCTTCAAGCAAGGATCGATGCTTTTGAACAGCTGATCGCCACGCAGAAAAGGCAGATTGAGAAACTAACTGAGCAATTGGATAGCGCCTACGGCAAAGTGCAGGATATTGCAGTGAAAGCGGTTGCAGGCTCCAGCCGTCAGAGCGCCGCGTCAATACCGGCCAAACAGCCTTCCGTCGATCAGGAATAATCATGAAAAAGCCCAAACGAAAACTCACCTCTGTCGAAAAAGCCGAGAAAAAACGCCGGCAAAAGGAGTATATGACCATCTTCATCAATAGAAAGCAGAAGCGCGTAAAGCGCCCACCGGCCATTGATGGTATGGATGTCGATGAATTCATATGCAGAAATGCAGACCCCATATGGTTGCATCAGAATGAAATGTGGGAATACATGACCATTGATGAAGAGTCATGCAACTCCCAACGACCCAGTCCAGCAGACCCAAGTGACCAGCGGTTTAGCGATGGGGAAGATCCATTTGCCCTTCCGGCTGATGACGGAGAGCGTTAGCAATCCTACTATATATAATTTGTGCAGAAGGATTCAGCGTAAAAAATCTCTCCTAAATAGTGACAAATGAAGCGCCTAAGGTACTTCACATTTTCGAATCACACCCGGAAGTGAAATGAAGGGTCACACCGCTTCTCCTTTTTGCAAGAGGCTCAAATGATATCTGTATCTTGGCGCTGACAAGATTTTCCCCCGGAGAGCAAAAAGTGCATGATTGAGATAACAGATCAAGTTGCTATTCCCGAGGAGGAACTCAGGTTCACCGCATCCCTTAGTAGCGGACCCGGCGGCCAGAATGTTAACAAGGTGAGCTCGCGGATCACCTTGTGGTTCGACGTGGTAAACTCCCCCAGCCTCTCCCCGGAGCAGAAAGAACTTATTTTGCGCCGCATTGGCAGCCGCATCGGCAAGGATGGCGTTCTTCGCGTCATATCGCAAAAGCCCCGCAGCCAGGCAGAAAATCGGGAACTGGCTGTGGAGCGGTTCGTTGAACTACTGCGGGATGCAGTCAGGCAGGTCCCGGTAACAAAGAAGACACGAGTGAGCAGGGCGGCAAAGCGCCGCCGCCTTAAGGAGAAAAAGCAGCACGGCATCGTGAAACATGAGAGATCCAAAAGGGTCCCCGTCCAGGATTAAGCTTGCCTGACCCGAGAAAGAGATGTAAAGGAGAATAGGTTGTTTGAAGCCGGTCCCCAAAATGTTTACTGAATTTCATTAGGGGACAGGACAAAAACATTCAGATGAATTCCATTATTCAAATTGTGTGTTGGCAAATCGCAGAGTTGGCCGGCAAGCTGTGTGAATCGTGTGTGTTAGTGTATAATTTAAGGAGTAGCCAGGATTCAGTAACCTTATTTGGAACGTGGTCATGACATTCTCCATTGAATACGAGCAAGAGGATGATGGCCGTTGGCTGGCCGAAGTATTGGAGCTTCCAGGCGCACTTGCCTACGGAAGGACGGTCCAGGAGGCAATCAGCAAAGTGCAAGCACTGGCGCTCCGTATAGTTGCGGACAAAATCGAGCACGGGGAGGTTCCACCTGATATGCTCGACATCAAGTTCGCCGCGGCATGAGTGAATGGCCAGCTACGAAGGCGAGACGAGTTCTAGCTGCTCTGCACCGTATTGGGTGGCAGATCAAGCGTTCATCCGGTTCACATCTTACCTTGTGCCGTCTTGGATGGCCTGATTTCGTTTTCTCCTTCCATAGCGATGAAGAGCTTGGACCGCGCATGCTATCGCGTCGCGAGGAAAACAGAGCTCAAGCCAAAAGATCTGTAGTTTTCCAACTGAGAACACGTTGATGGCTATTATAAGTTTATTTAATACTTATAAAACTTCTCGCAGCACTCCCGCAGATACTTAACGTGACTGCGCCGCCAAGAAGGCTCCGGCAGAAGCGATTCTCACTTGCGAGAACCCTCAAGGCCCGTTCCTATTCCGCCGGACCGGGGCCTCGCCAGGTTACTCCGTCGCGCTCCCCGAGGCAAAATGACTCGGTCAGGCTGTCCCACACAAAGCTGTCAACCGGTTTCCTGCATGCCCTCCATCAACGCACAGCGTTGCAAATCAGCCGATGCGATCAGCGGTCGACTAAATCTGTCTGGTTAGCTGTCTGTCTCGAAAAGACTTGGTGGGCTGCGCTTCGTTTAGCCCACCCTACAACTACAACTCCGCCTACGCCCGGCACCCCACCTACAAGAGCGGTGCTACTCGAAGCTGCAAGGGTTACAGGGTACTAGCTCCAAAACAACTCTTTGGTTCAACCTCCTCAATTCACCGAACCTCTTTCAGGAAGATAAAGAGCTCATTATGAGGCGGCTTGAAAATCGTATTGGCAAAGATCACGTCCTTCACGCGATATCGCAAAAGACCCGCAGCCGGGCGGCCAACCGGGAATTGGCTACAAATCGCTACATCGAACTACTGCTGGGAGCAGTAAGGCAGGTCCTGATAAGGAAGAAGACACAAGTGGGCAGAGCGGCGAAGCTCCGCCGGCTGGAGGAAGAAAAGCAGCGCAGCACCTTGAAAAGCAAGGGGCCTGAAAGGGTCCCCGTCGAGGAATAGGCGAAAGATGCATCGAGTCTCTATGCGGGCATTTTCGGCTGCCAGAGCGCAAAGGCCGCGCCGGTCGGATCGACGAGCATGCTGTAACTTCCCATACCTGGAACTTCGGTGACATCGGCGAGGACCGCTGCGCCAAGGGATTTGGCCTTCTCGGTAGAGGCTGCAATGTCGTCCACCAGGACGTACGGCACCCATTGAGGCAGCGCATCCGGCATTGGGCTCTTCATCATGCCTCCCCCCGTCCCTTCTCCAACATTGATGATCGCATAGTTCATGTCCGGCACATCGTCGAGCTTCCAATCAAACAATTCCTTGTAGAACTTCTTGGCCCCTTCCGGGTCTTGGGTATGCAACTCAACATGCACGAAGGGATTTGCCATGGATTTCCTCCTTTACCACCTTAACGTTTTGCGCAGGACCTACTCTGATGAGATCAGATGGAAAGAGCCGTCTTGGCCCCATGGGCGATAGCTTGCAGGCACGTTCCCGTCGAGCGGGCGTCGCCGATCACCTCCAGCCGGCCGCCGTAATCTTTAAGCTCCTCGGACAATGGATCGAAGGGACGAACACCCAGCGCATCGACGAAGGTGTCTATCCCGGATAGGGCCTCAGGCACAGGAGGCTCTTCAGATATCTTGAGGTAGTTCACCCGGTCTTCTTCTATGGAATGAACGGCGCAGTTTGTCAGGATGTGAACCTTCGCCTCCTTGAGGGCCTGGAACAACAGGGAGCGGCGAGCAGGTCCAATATCCTGACCGGCTCGCTTGAGCTGTTCCAAAATCACGACTTCTTTGCCCAGCCCGGTCAGGTAATGGGCCGTCTCGCAACCGGTCATTCCGCCGCCCAGGACCACCACCTTACAACCGGTCCCCACGCGGCCTGCGAGCACGTCATGCGCTCGCACCACACGGGAACCGTCGAGACCAGGTATAGGGGGTTGCGCCGGGATAGACCCGGTGGCGAGAATGACAACTTGGGGCCTATGGTCGAGGATGCGGCGGCGGTCCGCTTCAACACCAAGGCATATGGCGACATTCAGGCTCTTAAGCTGCCCCTCCAAGTACCGCGCCACTCCCTGAAAGGATTCCTTGTGGGGTGAGACGCCGGCGAGATTGAGTTGCCCTCCCAGGCGGGGCGACTTTTCGTAAAGGAACACTTTGTGCCCGCGCAGTGCTGCTACACGGGCCGCTTCCATTCCCGCCGGCCCTCCCCCCACGACTACCACGGTTTGAGGATGTTCCGCTGCTGTGGGGGCATAATCCCGATCTTGTCCCACCGCGGGGTTCAACGTACAGGTGATATCTTTCTGCCGTAGCAAGTTGTCGATGCATCCCTGGTTACAACCCAGACACGGCCGAATATCGTCTATCTTGCCTTCGAATGTCTTTTGGGGCCACTCGGGGTCGGCAACAAGAGCGCGACCCAGCGCCACAAGGTCTGCCCTACCCTCTGCCAGGGCGCGTTCAGCAAATTCCGGAGTGGTGATCCGTCCCACTCCGATCACCGGGATACTCACGGCGCCCTTAATAGCGGCGGACAGATGGAGATGGACTCCCGGGCCAAGAGGTAGTGGAGGGATGATCAGATGCGGGGTTACATAGACTCCCCCCGATACGTTGAGGATGTCTACGCCTTCGGCTTCCAGCACCCTGGCTATCTCAATTGCGTCAGCGACGGTCAGGCCCCCGGGTATGTAGTCGTCGCCATTCATTCGCACGGAGATTATAAAATCGGGTCCCAGCTTGAGCCTGGCGCCCCGGATTATATCGACCAGGAACCGCAGCCGGTTTTCCAGGCCCCCGCCGTACTCATCAGTTCTTTTGTTGGTGTACGGTGACAGAAACTCAGAGAGCAGATATTCGTGAGCGGCGTGGAACTCCACCCCGTCAAATCCTGCTTCTTTGCCTCTGGAGGCAGCTTCGATGAAGGCCTTTTTTATTTCGGCGATCTCCTGATGGGTCATCTCCTTGGGCATGATCCGAGATATGGGACAGGCAACGGCCGAAGGAGCAAGGGGCTGAATGCCGGAAATCTTCGGGTTGGCCTGCCTTCCGCCGTGGTGAAGCTGGATCATGCTTGCGGCGCCATTGGCCCTGATGGTCCGGGCCAGACTCTCCAGCCCTGGAATGAAACCGTCCTCATAAGCTCCGAGTTGGTTCACGAAGGCCCTTCCGCTGAGGTGTACACAAGTTCCCTCAACGATTATCAAGCCTGCCCCCCCACGCGCCCTCGCCCCATAGTGATCGAGAAGGCGCGGCGTCACCTCCCCCCTGGGAGTGGCAAAGTTGGTGCTCACCGGCGACATGCAGATACGGTTTTTCAGGGTAAGATGCTTGATCTCCAAAGGAGCAAAAAGACGTGTAAACGTTTTGGACATGGTCGTACGGCCTCCCAGCCTGAAAGGTTGGCTTCAGATTTTTCGTGCAGGGATAATCAAAGGGCACTAAACGCTTCGGCGGCTCCGGACTCGCTTCTACCCTGAACCGGCAGATCTGTTTACACCTCGTCCGATTTCGGGCAGCAAGAGGGCGATCACTGCAATCAGGGCATTTTGAGATATACTCCGGGCATCTTGATTTTGGAACCAATATTCTTTTGGAGAGCGTATAGCAGGAGCCGAACAGGCAAAGACGGTGTCCTTCGAGTCATATGGCAATAGATCCGGTAGGAAAGCTTTGAATCATCCTTCCGTTGGTTGTTCTTGACTCCTTGGTGGATACGTCTATACTATGTATCTATAATTTGTGTGTATAATTTATCCCGCGAAAATAAGAGGAGCAAAACAGCCATGAGGGCGCAATTAAAGAAATGGGGAAACAGTCTTGCGCTTCGAGTCCCAACCGGGCTTTTGGCCGAACTTAATTTGTCGGAAAATTCGATTGTGGATCTCAGGGTTGAAGATGGAAAGCTCACCATCGCTCCCATGCAAAAAAAGAAATGGAAATACTCGCTTGAAGAACTGCTGGCGGGTGTCAGCGAAGAGAACATCCACCCCGAAACAGACTGGGGGAGCGCTGTTGGAGAAGAACTGAGGTGAACGAAAAGGTTTTTTTCCCAAGGCGTGGTGATGTTATCACGATCGACCTCGATCCCGTGAAGGGTCACGAGCAGGGCGGACGGCGACCGGCGCTTGTCTTGTCGGCAGACGACTATAACCGGGTCGTCGGGCTCGCTATCGTCGTCCCGATTACAATGAAGGCGAAGGGCTACCCATTTGAGGTGCAGATACCCCAAAGATTCAAGGTTAAAGGAACGATCCTTGCCGACCATATCAAATGTATTGACTGGCGCGGAAGGAACGCCGAGCATATCGACACCCTGCCTGCTGAAGTCCTTGAAGAGGTCCAAGAAAAGCTTGGTCCGCTGATTTTTCCATGATTGCCTCGCAGAGCATCTTCGCGGCACGGCGGAAGACTGTTAGAGTGCAGAAAGCCACACTGGATTCAATCTAATTTTTCCTCAGTATCGTGCTGGTGTAACCGCCTAACGAATTCCAGACGAAAGGAAATAGCAGCCGTCGGCATATGGCCCGCAGGGCCGGGTTAAATTAGTTAGAACGTCAACAAGGTTAATACCCGGGTGACCCTCTGGTTCGACATCGTCAATTCCCCGAGTCTTTCTCATGAAGACAAAGAGCTCATCATGAGCCGCCTTGGGAATCGTATCGGCAAGGACGGCGTTCTTCGAGTACTATCCCAGCAAACCCGCAGTCAGGCAGCCAACCGGAAATTGGCTATAGAGCGTTTTGTAGAACTGCTGCAGGATGCATTAAAGCAGGTCCCAATCGGAAAGAGGACACCACTCAGTAAGGCGGCAAAGCCCGCCGCCTGGAGGAGAAGAAGCGGCATAGCAAGCTAAAGCGTAAAAGGTCGCAAAAAGCCGCCATTGAGGAATAGGCAAAAGAAAACCCCGCCGGCAATGATCAACGGGGGCATGGGGAGGAACAGTTTATTTTGTCATGGGCGCGGAGAGAAATGCCGCCACGATCGTTTGGCCATCTATCCCAATTGGTCCAACACCTGCCTGACTCTTGCCGCAAGCTCATTCCTTCCGAAAGGTTTCTGAATGAAATTTACTCCTTCGTCCAGAATGCCGCGATGTGTTATCAGGTCGGCGGTATAGCCTGACATATACAGGCACTTGAGGTTCGGGCGGATGGCGCTGAGCTGTTCTGCCAGTTCCCGGCCGTTCATCTCCGGCATCACAACGTCGGTGATAAGCAGGTGAATATCTCCCGGATGCTCCTCGACAAGATGAATGGCGCGTCGTGGAGTCGGCGCTGCAAGAACCGTGTAGCCCAGCTCTTCAAGAATTATCTTACCGAGGTTCAGAATCGCTTCATCGTCCTCGACCAGCACGATGGTTTCCTTGCCTGTCGGGCGTTTGCCGGCAACCTCTTCAGAGGGGGGCGGTGCGGTTTCAGGTTTGAACCGCGGCAGGTATACTTTAAACGTGGTTCCTTTCCCCGGTTCGCTGGCGACATAAATAAAACCGTCGTTTTGTTTAATGATGCCGTAGACTGTGGACAATCCCAACCCGGTTCCCTTGCCCAGTTCCTTGGTGGTAAAAAAAGGCTCGAAGATCTTCTCGCACACTTCCTGGCTCATGCCGGCTCCCGTATCGCTCACGGTCAGCAGGACGTATTCACCGGGAATGAATTCGGGCGTCTTGGCCCTCTTGGAATCATCGATCACAACGTTCTCGGTCCTAATGGCGATGGCGCCTGCTCCGGAAATGGCATCGCTGGCATTGGCCACAAGATTGGCCAGAATCTGGTCTACCTGGGAGGGATCAATTTTGACTTTCCAGAGATCGAGTTCCGGCCCCCATAACAGGTCGATATCCTCGCCGATAAGCCGCCGCAACATCTTCAACATGCCCAAGATCGTGCTGTTCAAATCCAGTACCCTCGGTATGGCGGTTTGTCTTCGGCCAAATGCCAACAGTTGCCGGGTAAGGGCCGCTGAACGCAGGCCCGCTTTGAGGATTTCCTGGAGGTTGTGTTGAACTTCCTCAGCGGAAACGTCCGTATTCAACGCCATTTCCGCCCGGCCGATGATCACACCCAGCATGTTGTTGAAGTCGTGCGCCACGCCGCCGGCCAGCCGTCCCACCGATTCCATCTTCTGAGCATGGAAGAGCTGTTCCTCCAGTTTCTTTCTTTCCTTCTCTCCCCGCTTGTATTCCGTGATGTCGCGAAATGTGACCACGGCCCCCACAACCTCACCCTCTTCAATAATGGGCGCACTGCTGTATCTGACCGGAAAACTCGTCCCATCCTTTCTCCAGAATACTTCTTCGACAACCTGGCGGAATTTGCCGTCCTTGAAAGCTTGAAAAATCGGACAATCCTCTTCAGGGTATAGCCCTCCATTTTCTCTGGTGTGATGATAAAGGTTATGACCCTTCCTGCCGATAAGCTCATCGGCCATATACCCCAACATCCTGGTAGCGGCAGGGTTGACAAAGGTGTGTCTTCCCTCCGTATCCAACCCCAGAATCCCTTCTCCTGCCGAGTTCAAAATGAGCTCGTTATGACGCCTGAGCCGTTCAAGTGTCTCCTCTGCCTGTTTGCGTTCGGCGATTTCCTGATACAATTGTTCATGAGAAGCTTTGAGGGCGGCAAATGCCTCCTTGACGCCGCTTAGGTCCCTTGCGACGCCAACACTCCCAAGAGTTTCGTTTTGGCTGTCTTTCAGCAAGCCAATGGAAATTTCAAATGGGACAATGCTGCCGTCCTTTCTCTTCATTCTCATTTCCGATTTCTTAACCGAGCCTTCCCGGCGCAAGCTCATAAGCATTTTTTCGAGCTCATCTTTATCAGCGTAAAGATCAAACGCAGACTTCCCCTTCATGTCTTCAAAGGTATAGCCGTAGAGATCCTCCGCCATTTTGTTCCACCTGATAAATCTTCCATGATTATCCACAATGCTGATGGCATCGGGAGAATTCTCAAAAATGTTCTCAAGGTAGGCATTGGTTTGCCTGATCTCGTCCTCCATCAACTTGCGCTCGGTAATATCCGCATAAGTTCCCAGCAAGCCAATCACCTGGCCGTCCCGGTCATACATGGGCACCTTGCTGATGATATGCCAGGCCTGAGAGCCATCCGGCCTGATTTGCAGTTCTTCATAGTTGATCTTGGGTCTGCCGCTCTCCATCACCTTACGATCATCGGCACGATAGAGGTCGGCAATTGCTGCAGCGGCGGTCTTGTAATCGGTCTTGCCCACGAGCTCATTTGGGTCCTCATAGCCGCAATCCAGGGCGAGAGATTTGTTGCAGCCGACAAAGATCAGGTTTCGATCCTTCCAGAACACCCGCTGTGGGATGTTGTCCAAGACTGACCGGAGCATCTGACGCGAATTGAACAGCCCGTCCTCCGCCCGCTTGCGCTCAGCAATCTCGTTTTCCAAGCGGAGGGATTCCTGTTTGGCGATCAGGTTCGAGTATCCAAGTTTTGAGATGAAATAGGCCATCTCCCCAAAGAACGCGGTCACGCTCCTGAGCTTTTCTTCCGAAACCACAGGGATATCTTTCAGTGCATCAAGATATTCATACCCATCGAAACCGAAGATCTCCGCCTGCAGTCTGAAACGATCGATATCCGGTTCTTCGAGAAAAATCTGCCCGGTGACAAGACTGGCGATGTGCTTTGCCTTAACAATGATCGGGATCGCGCACTCCACCAGTCCGTTATCACATTGTTCGATAACCAGATCATGCGGTTCTTTCAACTGGTCCAACAGATGCCGATAACTTTTTGCGCAGTAGGCTGCCGATGTGGGACATGCACGGTGGAACTTTGTACAGATGTCCCTCCACCCGGTGGCAATAAGAATGTTTAAGCCGGGATGATCCAAGAGAGCTACGGCAAACCCTGTGGCTTGAGTGAATTTCTCAAAGACATGAAGAAGCTCGCCAATATCGACCAGATCGCCAATGCCGTACTTTCCATCAATCAAATAGGTTTTCGCGGCATCATCGCTGCTCATGGTGGCCTCCGAGAAGGCAATCGGAAAAATTAATTACTTGCCCAGAGAAGATATCCCGCCTTCGGCTCCGAAGAGGCAAGGGCAGCGCCTTTCAGTCCCTCGAAGACTGCGCCCCCGAAGGACGTCTGCAAAAAACCAAGATGGAGGACCCTGATTATGCAGAGAGCCAATACGGTCATCGCAGTGGCGAGTAATGAGATCTTTATTCGAAGCGCGATAAACCCCTCCTCTTGGAAGGTTTCATCAAAGACACATGAAAGCTGCCGCACAAGATCTCCAATGGCAGATGAAATTATTGGAGCCCGGCGCAGCGCATGCGGGTGAGATCTAGTGCAGCGTCAACTAAGTTCCTATAGGTAAGGACCTTCAGCCCGTCATTCCGGCGAAGCCTGCCCCGGAAGGGTCTAGTCCGGGGGCCGGAATCCAGCGTCTTTTCAGTTGGTTAACAGCACTGGACCCCGGCCTTCTGTCATGCCGGCGGAGGCCGGTACGGGGTGACGATTCCTTGCAACATGTAATAACTTTGTTGACAATGTACTAGCCTAAATCCGCGATTCCAAAATGAGCGAAGCAAGTGGAACAGGCAATCTGGTGCTACGACCCGATCACCTTAGGGTCAAATAGTTTCCGTCCGGATTTGTTGTCCTAAAAGAGTCTTTTTCAGCCCCCGGATCAGGGCCTGCCCCGGACATGATCCGGGTCCGGGGCAGGCTCTCCGGAAATTGGCTGCAATACATTTCATTGAACTGCTGCTTGATGCAGTAGAGCAGGTCCGCTATTGCTCCCACCATCTGAGCAGGGCGCTTCCCCACGTAAAGCCGGCCCCGAAAGCGGCCAGCACCAGATAGTCGCCCTTTTTCACCCCATGGTCTCTTTCCAGCACTGCTTCGTAGAGCGCGAGCGGAACGCTCGCTGCAACCGTGTTTCCGTAGCTGCCAATGTTTGCGATCACCTTTCCGTTTTCGATATTCATGCGTCTCGCGACGGCTTCTACGATGCGGTTATTTGCCTGATGCGGGACCAAGAAGGTGACGTCATTGCCGGTAAGGCCGTGTTTTTCGAGAATCTCGGCCGCAACATTCGACATTTCGCTTACTGCTGACTTGAATACGCTACGGCCATCCTGAAAGACGAAATGTTCCCGGTTATCCACGGTTTCGTGCGATGCCGGCCTGCGGCTCCCTCCACCTTTCATACAAAGGTATTCCCCTCCGGAGCCGTCAATACGTAAAATAAAATCGAGAATACCAAATCCGGGTTCGGTGCATGCCTCCAGGAGCACGGCCCCTGCTGCATCTCCGAAAATAACGCAGGTGTTCCTATCGGTGTAATCGATGAGGGTGGTGATTACGTCGCTGCCTATAACAAGCGCCCTGTTGACTCTTCCTGCCTCTATAAACTGGGCCGCGGTCGAAAGGGAAAAAAGGAACCCGGAGCATCCGGCTGACAAGTCGAACCCCCAGGCATTTTTTGCCCCAAGCTCATCCTGCACGAGGCATGCGGTTGCGGGAAACATCATGTCGGGAGTCACCGTGCCGACAATGATGAGGTCAACTTCCTCAGGGCCGACCCCGGCTCTTTCGAGGCATTCCTGTGCAGCCCGAACCGCCATATAGGAACATCCCAGACCCGGTTCCAAAATACGGCGTTCCCGGACCCCGGTCCGGGTTACGATCCATTCGTCGCTGGTGTCCACCATCTTTTCAAGATCGCTATTTGTGAGCTTCCTTTCAGGCAGGAAGCGGCCTACTGATCGAACATATGCGGTGCGTTTAGTCATCAGATCAATACCTTTACATTACTCCCTTGTAGTATCCACCATCTATCTGAATGGAATCACCCGTAATGAAGCCGGCCCGCTCGGACGCAAGGAAAGCGATCAGTGCGGCCACTTCATCGGGTTTGCCCATTCGCCCGATGGGCATTTGAGATTCCCATTTGCGGATAATCTCCTCGGGCGTTGCACCCTGCTTTTCCGCGACATCAAGCGAGAGCTTGCGCACGCGTTCGGTCGCGATATACGCCGGGCAAACATTGTTTACGGTTATATTGTAGGGAGCCAGTTCGTTGGAGAGTGTTTTGGCAAGTCCCACGACCCCGATTCGCATCGTGTTGGACAGGATTAGCCCTTCGATCGGCTGTTTTACGGAAACTGAGGTCATGTTAATTATCCGGCCCCAGCGTTTTTCCATCATCACGGGAACGGCCTCGCGGGTCATCGTGATCGTACTCAGCAGATTGAGGCGAAAACCAAACTTCCACAATTCTTCGTCAATTTCCAGGAATTTCCTATCCGGAGGACCGCCGGAGTTGTTTACCAGGATGTCCACCGTCCCGAAATACTCCAGGCCCTTGCGGATGAAATTCCTTGCATCTTCGGTCACGGTGAGGTTGGCGGGAATGCCGATGACCTCGTTACCGGTAATCGACCGGATTTCTTCAACGGCTTTGGGCAGTTCCGGATCATCTAACGCGCAGAGGGCAACTTTTGCCCCTTCTTTGCTCAGTTCCATTGCAGTCGCTTTGCCGATTCCCTGGCTTGCGCCGGCCACAAATGCAACTTTGTCTTTCAATCCAAAATCCATTTTTCCAAACCCTCTCACAGAATGAACAAAAACGATTGCAAGCCACATAACACAGGCGACTGCAACCCCTCCGATACCTTCTTGGTTTTTTCAAATTGAATAGGAAAATCGACACCGGAATGTTAGATGAGATTACGCTTTGTTTCAATATCAATCTTCAGGTGGGCGCTTTTAAAATTTGCTGAAGCCGGGCGGCCTTTTCCCAGAAAAGCTCCGGAACCCTCGAAAGATTTCTCGGACTAATAAAAACATGTCTGCACTGGCCGTGACGCCTCAGCACAGTTTTGGAGAATGGAGCGCAGAGTGTGAAGCGGGAAGCGCTTCTTGTTCCTCGTACGTTGTCAACAAAGTTACCACATGTTGCAGGGAATCGTCACCCCGGCGGAGGCCGGGGTCCAGGATTTTTAACCAACTGAAAAGACACTGGATTCCGGCCCCCGGACTAGACCCTTCCGGGGCAGGCTTCGCCGGAATGACGGCCTGTATGTCCTTACCTATAGGAACTTAGTTGACTCAGCACTCGTATGATAGACTTATATAATACCTCGTATGACAGACTTCTTAAAAACAGTAAGCGATCATTTGGTGAAATGCTCTCTTGGCATGCCTTAGCGATGTACTTCGCGTAGCGCGGAAGGCATCCCGCTCATTCTCGACAGGCCGCCCGCCCGCTGCGAGACGGGGCGGGAGCGGGAGGCCTTGCTTCCCGCTCCACGCAGTGTCCACACAGCTATTTTCCCGACTGATAGGGGTCCCAATCGAATCCCCATATTTCGCTGTTGAGCGGCAGCTTATAAGATCTTCTGTCCTCGTAGCCGGGATACCTCCTGTCGCCGTTTTCTCCGCAACTCATGGAGACGGGGAATTTAGGCGCAAGCAGTCCGTGCTTTCGCGCTTCTTTTTCCAGCCATTCCCGGTCGTCGGGATGGGCAATCGAGATCAACGCGGTCGCCCTCTCATAACCGCTAAGTCCTCTCAAGTTTACGATGCCATACTCGGTGCATACGTAGTTTGTCAGTTGGGCAGGCACATCCACGGTCGATCCTTCCGGGAGGAAAGGCACGATCCTTGAAGTTCCGTGTTTGCTTCTGGACGTCATGGATGCAACACCCCTGCCCCCCTTGGACATCGCGCAAAAGCTGACAAACTGAAAATATCCGCCAGAGCTGGAGATGGGCCGTTTTTCATAGAAGCCGGCACATTGCTGTCCAAGAAGGTCTACGGAGACACAGTTGTCTATGGCAATCATGTTGTCGATTCGGCACAGATTCTGGAAATTGTTCGTGTAGCCGATGTCATAGACAGCCAGGTGCTGATTGTGATTGACCGTATCGTAGTACCATTGCACGTCCACCGGGAAGGCAAAGGTCCAAACACTCTTGCCCCTGTCGAGACTCTTGTAGGCATTGGTGACCTGGCCGGATTCGATCAGTTTGATCAGACCGAAATTGAGCATTTCCGTGTGAATGCCAAGGTCTTTAAAGCCCGCGTTTTCCATTGCGGCTACGCAAGCGGAAGGAAGTGAGCCGATGCCGAGCTGAACTATGTCACGGTCTCGCATTATGCTCATTACGTGCTTTGCAATAGCTTCTTCTTCCGATTTTGGTTTGATGCCGCGCTCGTTAATCTGAGGCCATTTGTATTTTTCGCAGTCCACTTCGACCCAGTAATCTATGTCGTCGATATGTATGGTATTGAAGCGCCCTCCTTCTGCCCAGGGATAATCGCTCCTAACCTCGAAAACGATTTTCTTGGCAGTCTGCTTGAATATGTTACAGTTGTTTGTGCCGTAGGACATGTTGAAAAAGCCGTGGTCGTCCGGCGCTGTCGCAGCATTGAACCACCAGTCGATACCGCGCTTTTCTCGCGCGGCATTGATGAACCTGTAATGGTGCGCCCACATGCCGTACGCCCAACCCCACTGGGCCCAGTCGGTTACGCCATTGGTGTCCCGGGCCTTGCGGTTCCACGGGAAAAAGAAGTATTCATGAATGCAGTGATATTGCTGCAGGGGATCGACTTCCTGCAGTTCGGGGTGTGGATAAAACTGGGCATACATCCAGAATTCGATATCCCTCAGATTAGCAGGCCCAGACCCCAGTCTCCTCGCCACAGCCTCGGTGCAAACAGTTGAATCTCCACCGACGCTTCCGTTGTTTATCCAGTCCCCTGATTTTACCATCTCCGCAATCTGTTGCGGGGTCCTCTTTTTGTCGCGAATCTTTTGCTGAACCGGTGTTGTCATACACAACCCTCCCTTTAGATATCGAAAATCGGATCACCTCTTATCTTCACCGATATCGAAACGATGGTCTTTCCGGGAGTCGCAGGAGCATCAGAAACCGATTGGATGATGGACATCATTTCCTCAGATATCCTTTCCGACAGGCTCAGATATTGTTTTCAGATTGAATTCGCCTCCCACCCTTTTGACACGGTGAACCGCCAACGCGCCTGTTTGGTTGACTTAACCTGTTTTGCCGGCACTCTTGGGCGCACCTGCCTGTGCACCGAAGCGTTCGGCTTTTTTCGCAAATTCTTCCCGAGTAAGCTCGCGTGAAATGATAAGCCGCCGGATCTCGCTTGTGCCCGCCCCGATTTCGTAGAGCTTGGCATCCCGCCAAAGCTTCTGGACCGGGAATTCGAGGCAGTACCCATAACCGCCATGGATTTGGACGGCCTGATCACAAACCCAGGTAGCTGACTCAGCAGCAAAAAGGATAGCCGATGCAGCGAGCTTTGTAAGCTCGGTGCCTTTACCTCCCCTGGCGGCTCTTTGAGCGGCCTCCGCCGCCCGATAGACGAGGAGCCGTGAAGCTTCGGTGCGGGTGTACATGTCTGCGAGTTTTTGTTGGACCATCTGAAAACTGCCAATGGACTGGCCGAATTGTTCACGCTCCACCGAATACTTGATGGAGTAGTCCAGGGCCTGTTGCGCCATACCAACGGAGCCGCCCGCCAGAACTATCCGCTCTATGTCAAGTCCGCTGGTCATCACGTTGACGCCTTTGTTCTCCTCACCAACAAGATTTTCAGCCGGCACTTCACAGTCCTCGAAAACGAGTTCGGCTGTCGGAGAGCCGCGCATGCCGCATTTATTGAGCTTCCGCGCCACAGAGAAGCCCGGGAAATCCTTTTCCACTATGAAGGCGCTTATCCCCCTTGCCCCCAGCTCCGGTGAGGTCTTGGCGTAGACCAGAAGGGTGTCGGCAACAGGACCATTGGTGATAAACATTTTGGTGCCGTTGAGGATGTACTTGTCCCCCTTCTTAACCGCACGGGTCCTAAGACTCATGGCATCCGATCCGGCGCTCGGTTCGGTCAAGCCCAACGCACCGATTTTTTCACCGGAAATCAGCGGCGGCAGGTACTTTTGCTTCAGGTATTCGTTTGCATTCTTGTGAATGTTATTGGCGCACAAGTTGGAATGCGCCCCATAGGACATGGCCAGTGCGGGGCAGATACGGCTCATCTCCTCGATGGCCAGGGTTTGCATCATTACATCGCCGCCGAGTCCTCCGTATTTCTCACTCATGGTTATCCCCAGGATGCCAATCTCGGCGCATTTGCGGAAGAAATCGGGGGGGAACCAGTCCTCGGCGTCGATTTTCTCCTGCAACGGTCCCAGTTCATTTACAGACCATTTGTAGACAGTCTCTTTTATCATACGTTGTTCATCGGTAAGTTGAAAATCCACGGTGCACCTCCTGGAAAAATGAGCGGTAATTGAAAAATAGCCTTCTCTAACCTTTTGAGATGTCTATCGATCACCCGAGAAGGCCCCGCCTCGATGTGAAGAAAATGCAGCCAACAGGACAAAAACGAGTTCAGCAGCAAAGTTGACGGCGCGCAGCCGGCCTGATCACTGACCGGACTTACCGATCACAAGTCCCAGGGGATCTACTTCCTCCCTGAGAATCTTTAACTCGTGATCGGTGGGTTCCGGCGTTTCGGTCAATGGGTCAAGAAAAAGCATCTCGAAACCGGTATTCTCGATCACCTCCTCCCTTGTTACTCCCGGGATGCAGGCTTTCCACGCGCATACGCTTGCTTTCAGGATCGTATCCCATCAAGGCAAGAGTGCTTATGACCTTATACGGTCCGCAGCCCGCCGGCAATCCGGCTCGCTCCCTGGCGCCGGGGCCGGTGAGATAGCCGGGGGTAGTCAGAAAATCCAACTTACTTGACAAACCTTCGCTTGTCGTGTGGCGTGATGGTGAGCGTCTTCCAGCAAAGGCAAGCCAGATCGTTTGCTCCCCCGCTGCCGGGCAGGCGCACCTTTGGGTGGGTGTAGTCAGTTCCGATCATTGAGGAGTTGATGTTCCCATACATGTCGATCTGCGCCCCGCCCAAGAAGGTATAGTCAACAGTGCCCCTCTGGCAGGCTTCGAAGACTATATCCATGCCGGAGAGCAACAGAGCGTCGGTCTGCGTGTTGGAGTCGGCAACGGAAATAGGCAGCCGCTGCAGCTTCGGAGCAATGCCGCCGGCCTCGAACAGGATGACCAGGTTAGGTGCGGCGATCTTTTGAGCAAGCATTGCGGCGGCCAGCGGCATCCCCGTCCCGATGACCGCAGTCTTGCTGTCTTCGAGCTGGCGGGAGGCAACGCACACCATCAGTTCCATCAGGTTGTAGCGGTTATTATTTGATTTCATATGCTCCCTCCGCTCGCAGGCATGCGCCTTTCTCCACTTCGCCGCAAGGGTTCGAGTTCGCGCAGCTCAGCCATCCGCAATTCCCCGCCCTTCAGTTCCAGGTATTCTCTGAAATCACTGACACCGTAGATGTACTTGTCGAGGAATTGCTGGAAGGTATCGGGATCTCGCTCGGCCTGCATCCATTCCGCAAGGTGCTCTTCATCGGAAAAGTACTCGTAGGGCATGTTGCCCGGATAACTGCCATACCGAACATGACAGACGGCATCGACCAGCCAGAATGGCAAAAGGGTTTTCAGGGGGTCCTTTCGAATCTCGTCGGTATCGACCAGGTGCTCGGTGGTAATGATAACGCGTTTAGAAGAGCGCCCCACCTCGTAATCAGCGATCGTGATACCATCGAGTTGGCAGTTGCCGAAAATGTCCGCCCGGTGGACATGGATAATTCCCACGTCGGGATAGAGCGCCGGAAGGGCCAGGAGCTTTTGCCCCGTGAAGGGACACTCGATCGTTTTTGCGGCGCTGTGCTTCATGACGTCAGTTCCAAGCATCACGCGAGCGGGCAGGAAAGGAAGACCCATCGAAGCCGCCTTGCAACGCCATGCAAGGGCGGCATTGGTCCATTCGGTCATTTTGACTGCGCCGCTCTCCATGTATCGGCGGGCATTGAGAGAGAGCCCCCTCATTTCCAACCCGACTATGTAGGCGACATCGCAGCGGTTGAAACACCGGCCGGCTGCAAGGATCTGAAAGTCATGGGTGGCCGTATGGCCGGACAAACCGAGATTCTTTTTGCGCTGGCGCACAATTTCATGGAGGACTGAGGTGGCAATCCTTACCCCCCCGAAACCACCGGAAGCAAGGTAATCACCATCATGTATGAACCGGCTCACAGCCTCGGAGACACTCATCAGCTTGTTCGTCATGGTGCGCGGTTTCTGCCCGAAGAACGACCGCGCCTCTTCAACATCGGGGGAACAGAAGAGTTCTCCCTGTGGAGTTGGAGATGGGACTTGTTCATTCATTGTATCCTCCTTCATTTAGAAGAGCGCGCAGCCTCTGAGCGCATTTTCCAGGCCTCAGGTCCCCACTTTTCAGGCAGAACGGCCGCCGCCGGCCATTCCGTGGGTACAAGCTGGCCGGGTTTTTCGCCGGCTTTTTCGATGAGTTTTGCGAGACCCGGCCGGGCGTAATGCCGATGCCCCTCTTTCAGAGTCCGGCCGTTAATGACGGCTTCTGAACGGAGCCTGCGGCCTATGGTTTTCTCCATCTTTGCTCCGAGCCACAAGACACGATTCACATCGTAGCCGTGCTCGATTCCCAATTCGTCGATCATGACCACGAGGTCCTCCAAGGTGATGAGCCCCACGTACCTCGGATCGTAATAATAATCGCCCGTTCCCCTGACGGGACAATCATCGAGGAAATTGGCCGGCTGCCCGCCCAGACCGCCAAGGGTCCCCTCGAAGCGGCAAATACCGGCCTGGAGGGCCGCCAGGATCGAGGCCGAGGCAACACGCTTGGTCTCATGGAGATGGCACAGATGGGCTTCGGGATTGGGCATGGCATCGAGGATCATGGAGAAATAGCGGTAGACTTGAGCCGCAGAAGCGGAACCATCGTGGTCGGCATGCTCGATGTCGTGGATGCCTATAGAGAAAAAGCGCTTTGTAAATTCCACAGCATCCTCGAGCCTGGTTGCGCCGGTGATGGGGCTCCCCCAGATCGTGCTGACGGTGCCGTTCATTTTCATACCGACATCGGCTGCTTTCTGTATGCAACGTTCAGCCTCTTTCCAGTATTGGGTCAGAGTCGTGCCGGAATTGGCAAAGTGGTGTTCGGGGTCGGTAGAGACCATCATCAGAAGACGATCGGGACCGATTCCTCTTTTTTTGAACTCAATTGCTCTGTCAACGGCAGGTTCGCGAATCGTCACGGCAGTCATGACGACCTCATCGTAATTGACCCCCTTTCTTTGGCAGCGTTTTTTGAATGCATCACTCCTGAGAGCGGTTAGCACCTGTTCGGCATCCTTGAACTGAGGAATGCCTTCAGGATTTCCCAGATTGGTCACCTCAATTTCTTTTGCTCCCGCAAGGATCATCTCCTGGGCATAAAAAATCTTGGCGTTCGTAGAGATGAATTTTTCTTCGTGCTGAAAGCCGTCGCGTACGGTTATGTCTCCGATAGTCACCTTCTTTGGCATTCTGGGAAAGATTTTCCAATAATCATATTCCGTCATAACCTTGACCTCCTTTTCACCAAGTTTGCGAATCGCCGAAAGTTCCTTACTTTTCGAATAACCTAGACCTTCAGATCGCCCCATTCGGTATTCCCAATGGGTGTGCGGTAGCAAAGCTCCAGAGCCCTACCCAGCTTTTCACGTACCTCGCTAAAGGTGATGACACCGTCATGAAACAAAAGAGAACCGGTCAAAAATGGATGCCCGTCGGCATCGTAGCGCTCGATCATCATCTTGCGGAATTCCGCCATTTGTTCCTCATCCACCGTTCCGCCTTTGTCGACAATGTTCTTTCTGCGGACACTTTCCAAAACGAACGCCGCTGTCTTGCCGGACATAACCGTCGTGCGGCCTCTCATATTTGTAAAGCAAAACACCGGTTTGAAACCCCTTCCGCACATGCCGTAGTTTGCCGCCCCGTGGTCGGGTCCAATCACGTACTGGATTTTCGGAACATTCAGCACGCTGCAAGTACGGACCATGTCCGACCCGTATTTTCCTATACCGTCCCATTCTTCCTGTTTGCCTACCATATAGCCCGGCGATCCCTGGAAAAAGATCACCGGCAGTTTCGAGTTACCGCATCGAATCATCCATTCCGTCGCCTTTCTTGCCGCTTCGACATAAATGACCCCGTTGCTATTGGATGCAATGACTCCCACGGGCATGCCTTTCAGCCACATTTTGCCGGCAACGATGGATTCACCGCGGGTGAGTCCGTATGTTGGCTTGTATTCATGGAAATAGCTATCGTCGGCAATACACTTGAGGGTATCCTTGATGTGGATTACGCTGTATGTATTGACCGGAGATGAGCGCATCATTTCCTTATAGTCAAATTTTGGTTCCACGGGTTTTCTTCGCTCACAGTGAAGACTCTGAGAAGGTTCGAACTCAATAATGTTACGGAGCTTCATTATCCCTTCTTCCTGGGACTTCACGCAATGGTCGCAGCCACCTGAGTGCTGCGTATGGACATAGGCCCCTCCCAGGTCTTCCATGGAAACCGTCTCTCCGATGGCTGCTCTCACCATTGGGGGACCGGCCAGGAACGCAAAAGCAAGCTTCTCTATCATGATGGATTCGGAGGCGAGATAAACTATGTAGGCTCCGCCGGCAGTATTGCCGCCGGTGGAGAGGGTGTATTGTTTTATCCCCATGGCTGACATGCGACACATGTTATAAAACATGCTGCCAAAGTGACCGTCGTCCGCAAAACAGCCTAACTGCAGCGGAAGGTTTATACCACCTGAGTCCGCGATATATATGCAGGGTAATCGGAGGCGCTCGGCAATCGCCTGGGCCCTCATGTGTTTTTTCAGCGTGATGGGGAAATAGGTCCCTGCCGCAACGCGATTTTCATTGGCAAAGATCACACAGTCTTTACCGTGAACAGTACCGACGCCGGTTACCACGCCCCCGCCGGGAATGTGCCCCCTTTTCTCCGAGAGGTAGACATCCCCACCGTAGAGCTTTATCTCTCCGATGTTATAGCCCGCATCCAATCCAAGTTCGAAGAACTCCGTCCCCGGATCGATCAACATCCTGACGAGTTCACGCATCGGTTTTTTGCCCTGCTTGGCAAGACGTTTGATCTGCTCCTCACCGCCAATGTTGTATGCCTCTTTACGGTGTTCCACGACAATGGCATCCTGTTCTTCCCAATGGTCAAGACACCTCGCGCGATCATCCTCTTCCATAATAGCCCTCCCCAAGCGAATGGCTCTCGATGTTAGATGCTTATCCCCGCCTTTGGCGCAATTGAATGCGCAGCATTAAATAAGAAAAGGCGACGTGAAATGCCGATTAGAAATCAGATCTGAAGCCCTGCCGGGTGCGCACGAGCTGCTGAACTCTGATAATTACAGTTTGCCAGGTTAATTTTCGCCTCGCTCAGTGTCTCGCTCGAAAGGCCACTCGATTGAATCCGGCTGTACAGTTTGACTCCCATGACTCTTTCGAGGAAACGGCCGCACTGAATCAGACAGTCGATATCTATCCCCGTTGCAATGCCCATCTCTTCAAAGGCATAGACGAGGTCCTCGGTGGCCAACCCGTGTGGCTCGCTCTTTCCCAAAGACTTTGCCGGGATGGCCGTTCTGAAGTAGCTATGAACGCCGGCTCCTCCAAGGCTCGATTTAAAAACCCTTATGCCGGACTCGTAGGCGGCCAGAACATTCGCTAATCCCATTCCGCGGTTCTCATAGAAATGAACGGCGAGCTTTGATGGTTCCACCTCCTCCATACACATCCGCAGATGTTGTCGAACCGTGACCGGGCTGGCCATTGCAAGTTCGTCGTTTAGGCACACCAGATAACAGCCAAGCTGGACCAGTTTCGCCACCATGGCGCACAACTTCTCGTAGTGGCTTGCGTCTTCTCCCGGATAACCGAAAGCCGCACCAATGTATGCACTGACTTTGACGGCATTTGCTCTGGCAATTTCGCAAATTGTGCTGATTCGTTTGAGCTGTTCGGAGACGCTGCGGTTAACCGTGGAATAGCTCAACACGTCGGTAAGAAAGATCCACACCGCGATTTCATCGGCTTTGCAAGCGATTGCGCTGCGGCATCCGGTTTCGTTGGGGACCAAAACCCGGCAGACTCTCTGCTGCCCTTCCTGGTCCCCGTTGCGCCGGATTCCGTAAAGTACGTCAACGGCATCCTTCATTTGAGGCGCAGCTTTGGGGTGTACGAAGGAAGTAACCTCCACCTTCCGGAAGCCGCAATCAAACAGCATATTCACCAAGGTGATCTTCTTCTCGGCAGGGACATATTTCTTGAAGTACTGAAGCCCCTCTCGGGGACCGATCTCAATGATCTCAATGTCGGGCTGCATGGGCCTGTCTTTTGTTCAGCGTGTGTCCGCTGCATCTGTGGCAATGGCTGGTTTGCGGCCGCAAAGGGGCCCTTTTGCGAATCGGAAAGCCCCAGTGTTTCATACGGAGTTTCCGGATGGACACTAGCAACTATAGGCAAGAACTGTTCCAAAGGCTTGACAAGACTTAGGGGCGGGAATTGCGAGGTGCTGGAGACAAAAAAGAAAGGCGGGCTTTCTTGCCCTCAAACCGCCCGCCTCCAATGAAGAGGCCACCCGCCGCCGGCCCCGCTTGGCGGGGCGTCGAGAATCCAATGTGGGCCGGCGCGGGTTGTGCCGCGTAGCGCACCAATGTGCGCGTAGCGGCTTTTTATACGTTTCTTTGGGTTAATTATCTTATTTATAGTCTAGTACCCTGTAACCCTTGTAGCTTCGAATAGCACCGCTCCTGTAGGGTGGGCACAGCCTTATGTGCCCACCAAGGTGGGCAACGCTCCGCTTTTGCCCAGCCTACAGATTATGCGAAATACATAATGTTACAGGGTACTAGCGTCCATCCGGAAACTCCGGGACAAATTCCACGCCCTCCTTGGCCTGTCCATGACCAGAGGTTTCCGTTCGGAAAGGAGGGATTTTTCGTTCTGGCAAGGAAATCCAGCTCCCCCCTTTCCTAAAGGGGGGCAGGGGGGATTTTAGCGCGGAGGCGTACATTCGTACCGCCTCGCGGGTGGGTGGGTGGGCTGTCGAGATCGGTGATCGAGCCCGCCGAAGCCTTTGCGGCCACCGCCGAAGGCAGTGGCCAAGTCGGCAGGCGGTCCCACCGCCCCAGGGCGGAAAAGGACCCTTTCCGGACGGAAACTGGTGTATACTTACGGTGACACCCTGCTTTGGTGTTCCCTTTTTTACACAAGAGCTTCCCGAGCTTGCGAGGGTTCATGATATGCCATGTTTTTTGAGTTTGAGATAAAAGGACCTGCGGCTGAGGCCCAGAACCTGCATAGCCTCGGTCCGGCTCCGGTATCGATTCAGGATTAGCTCGATCAGATCCTTTTCGAAAGCGTCCATAACATCCCTGTAAACGAAGCCGCGCCGAAAGTCCTCCGACTCATGACCTGTTGGGGCAAGCCTTTTATTGAGCGCCGCCCTACCCTCTGAGAGCAGCAGATAATGTGGCAGATCGTTGGGGTTTATGACATCGGAATCGGTCATATTGAGGGCGTAGTGCACCACGCTTCGCAGTTCCCTTGCGTTACCGGGCCAGGCATGGGCATAAAACATATCCATCGTAGCCTGGCTGAATCGGGCATTTTTCTTATACCGATCACAGAGCACGGCGAGGAAGTGCTCGGCAAGCAACTCTATATCGCGCCCGCGTTCTCGTAGCGCAGGCACATGAATGGTCATCGTGTTGAGTCGATAGTAAAGATCCTCCCTGAACTTCCCATCCAACATCATTCGGTCCAGATCCCTGTTGGTGGCGCTCAAAACCCGTGTATCAACAGGTATACACTTTTGATCTCCAACCCTTCTGAACTCTCCCTCCTCGAGAACCCTTAGAATCTTGGCCTGAGTGTTCAACTCGAAGTCGCCAACTTCATCAAAGAAGATTGTCCCTTTATCGGCAAGATCAAACAGGCCCTTCTTGCCCTCCCGTCTGCCGCCGGTAAAACTGCCCGAGGCGTAGCCAAAGAGTTCGGATTCGATTAAAGTGCTTGGAATAGCCGCGCAGTTAATGCTCACAAATTGATGGTTACCCCGTTGGCTGGACTCATGAATCGCCCGAACCAACAATTCCTTTCCAACCCCGCTTTCACCCATAACCAGGACCGAGAAGTCCGTTTTACTAGCCTTGTATGCCATGTAGAGAGCGGCCCTGAAGTTGTTGCTCATTCCCGTAAGTTTGTGAAATGGAGCAGGCAGATCGGCTCCCTGTGCTATTCTGGCATCCAGGTATGATTCGACATATCGTTGTTTTGCTTGAACATCCTGGCGGGCGACATCTTGATGGACCCTGTTCATAATGGTGACGGAACAGGTAAAATTCACGACCGATGGGATAAGCAAGACCGAGCAAATCACATTGCTCTTAAGAGCCTCAACATACTTTTGAACGTGGAGGACCTCCGTACGATTGGCCATCACCTTAAGGGTGAGTGAATCAGGTTCGAAATAGCCGAGCTTCCGATAAAGGATTGCCTCAGCCGGAAGGCCAATGATCCGGCAGTAGGCATCATTGAGGTAAACAACGGTCCCGTCCTTCGATGTAATGAGAACAGCATCGCCGATGTGTTTGAGAATATGGAACTCGCTATCGGATAAAACAGACTGTCTGAGGTCATCCTCAGCATTAGCTACCAAACCCACTAACGTTCTCCCGAAGCAGATTCAGATCTACTCTATCTTAAGCAATACGGAACGGGCGGGCTGGGAGTGGTTTTCGCTCCCAGCCCCGGCTTTTTGATGCTCTTTTTAAATCACTTGCCCTTATAGACCGGTTTCCTTTTTTCTCTAAAAGCGGTCAGACCCTCCAGACGATCTTCCGTGGGAATTGTCACCCAGTAGGCATTGGATTCTATGGCCAAGCCCGACTGCAGGTCGACCTCGCAACCGTAGTTCACGGCGTACTTTGCCTGCCCAATGGCAACCGGACCAGCTTCACATATCATAGAAGCCATTTCAAGACACTCATCGATCAATCTGCCGGCAGGAGCGACTTTGTTGACTAAACCGATCGCAAGGGCTTCCTTTGCATCTACTCGCCTGCCGGTGAAGATCAGCTCTTTGGCCTTACCCTTTCCCACAAGCCGCGGCAGGCGCTGAGTTCCGCCGGCCCCCGGTATTATAGCCAGCCGCGTCTCGGTAAGTCCCATAGTTGCACTTTCGGAAGCAATACGTATGTCGCAGGCAAGCGCCAGCTCAGTGCCGCCCCCCAGAGCAATCCCGTTTACCGCACCAATTACCGGCTTGTTCATGAATTCGATGAAGGTAAACAAATTGCGAATCGTAAAAATGAACTGTCTCACCTGATCCTCAGGCAGCGTCGCCCTCTCTTTGAGGTCGGCCCCTGCACAAAAGGCTTTGTCGCCGGCTCCCGTTATGACTAGTACCCGCACTTCCGGGTCCCATTGAATGGCCTCCACCTTTTCTCTGAGTTTCCGGAGCATGGCGAAATTGAAGGAATTCATGACTTCCGGCCGATTGAGCGTTAGGATACTTGTCTGTCCTGATCGATCTTCCAAAACCAGTGGCTGTTCCATGTTCCCTCCATGTATATCGCGAGATTGACAGGCGCCCGGACAGGCAGCACTACATTAAAGCTGTGCGATTGTGAAATTCTTTCCCGCCGGTATCTTCCGTTTCCACAGATAGAATCACCCTTCAGTCAACAAATCCGGACCCTCAAAAAAATGGGTGCAAACCGATACGGTGCATCGTTCTTGAAACTTTTGTTTGTTGAGACCGTCAGGGTCTTTTCACCCAACACATAAGACTGGTTCAAAAGCATGGCCCAAATCGTTCACACACATTCCCAAAAATTATGCATCCGACCAAATTAAGAAGTCAAGCAAAATCAATTTGACCGTTAGCACGGACCACAGGATGGAAAATGAGAATGCTCGCGATACCTTCACATATGCGTAGCAGCAAAATCTAAGAAATAAATTGCAACTAGGAGCGATTTTGGATCAGACAAGGTGATACGGAATTATTTGTTGTCTATAAAACGATACCGCAGATGCCAGTGACATTGCAAATGCTCTTTTTCACATTGTATGGACATCACTACACTTAATTAATACCATAAAACTTTACTTAATATGCCATACCAGGTATCTACTGAATATAATATTAGATATAAACCTGGTTCATTTGTAAAACTGTTTTTATGCCGTCTCCATACATGTCGTTCGATGACATATAAATAACAATACTATTAACATTGTATACTTATGTTCTACTGTTTATCGGAGAATTTGTCGCTGATTGAATAAAGATTTCAGGTATTAAATGAAAAAGAAAAGAGATGCCGCGTATAAATCCTACAAAAGTGTCGGTTGCTGTATCAAAATATATACAAAGGTCATTCAAAAAAGTGGAAACAGTGGAGAGGTTCCTCGCAAAACCGGCCGGGCATTGATGCAGCGAGGTTCGATGAACCAATTGCGGGTCATTGCCTTGCGGCTCGTGACCTCAGAGAGCCTCCTTGGCTCCAGATATTCATAACGATGCCCATTGTCAGTTTCTCCACAGTCTTCACTCTTTACCAGAGCGTACCGGGAGTATATTATTTCAAGATCGATTAAAGAAGGCTGATTAAAGAATTAGCAGGGTGCTGAAAAATGATTGAAATTCACACTTTACAGTAAGAAACCCGTGGAGCCGTCACCCCGGCGAAGCCCGCCCCGGAAGTGTCCAGTCCGGGGGCCGGGGTCCAGTGTTTTGCTTTAAAAATCAAATAGTTCAAAAAAGCTCTGGATTCCGGCCTTCGCCGGAATGACGAAATGACCAGTCTTTTTAAGGTTCTTTTCCCACCAGGAGACCTTTTTCAGCACCCTGTTAGGGCGCAGGTTTTCCAAATATACGCAGCGACATAAATAATTGCGTAATAGATGTGGTCCCGTCATTCCGGCGAAAGCCGGAATCCAGTGCTTTTCCAGTTATTTGACCCCTGCTCCCCAGCTTCATCGGGGGTGACGTGATACGCAAATATTATCTTCGTTGCGTATAATTTGAAAAACTTTTGCACTTCAATCCAAATAGGAGACTCCAGTAAATGAACTATCATCAGGAGTTTTTGAATCGCCGGGACTGCATTCTTTTGCTGGTCGATATTCAGAAGTCAATGCTGGACCTTTGCGTGGACAGGGACCGCACGGTGTTTAATGCCGGCGCCCTCATCGAGGCCGCCGAGCTTTTTGGGATTCCCGTTTTGTGCTCGATCCACAATCCCGATAAATTAGGCGGGTTCCTGCCCGAGTTGACCAATAAGATTTCAGGGCCCAGGCTGTTGGGCAAGTTGGAATTCAACTGTTTCGAAAACGAACAGATCGCGCGCGCAATTGCGGAAACAGGGCGCAAGACGCTTCTACTGGCCGGCATGGAAGGGCATGTGTGCATTTTCCACACCGGCGTTGGAGCATTGCGTCTTGGGTACCGCGTTCATATCGCCCATGACGCAGTGACATCGAGGAGCGCCTCTGATAAGCAAACCGGCATGCATCGCCTCGACAGGGCGGGCGCCGTGATCAGTTCCACGGAGATGATGATTTTTGAATTGCTGAACCGGGCGGGCACAAAGGAATTCCGCGCGCTGCTGCCGCTGCTCAAGAGATTTCCGTCAAGCTGAACCAGGCTTAATACATGAAAAGCATATCCCGAGAAGGACTGAGTTACGTACAGAAGAGAGATCCTCTGGGTTTCCAAAGCCCTCTCATCGTGGTGCGCAGAGCTAGCCTAATCGCTTGACCCCGTCTTCATCTGACATCTCTTTAGCAGGTTGCTGAAAAAAGGGACTCTTCTGATTGAGTGTTTTTTGAAAGTTTTTTCGAGAAAAGTTCTTTGATAATATTCGGTCTCAAAAGAAGACCCAAATTTCAGGTTTTGCATGCCATGGAACTCGAAATATGGGGGAAAATAGTGAGTCAGTCCTCTCATGTGGGCCTATATGTTGGGTTTTCCACCGCATCATGCCGCACTAACCCCCAGATTCCTCATGCGAAGCAAGTTATAGGCCGCGACAGCGAATGTAAAAATCCATTGAACCTTTCTCACTCCCCGGTGCCTGGTCTTGCGCAGACATCCCACCGTCTTGAGCCATCCGAAGATCTCTTCTATTCTCTTGCGCTTGCGCAGGCTCACGGCGTAGCCCTCATGCCGGGTCGTGCGGGCATCAATTGCTGAGTTCTTCTTCTGAGCCACATGGGGAACGACATTATTGGCCCGGCATTGCTTTACAAAATCCTTGGTGTCATATGCTTTGTCGGCTGCAACAGTGGCCCGGCTCTCACCGGGGATCTCTTCGATCATCGTAAGAGCTGCTTCCCGTTCGCAGGTTCCCGTGGCTTGGGTCACATTCGCATCGACGGCCAAACCACTGCGGTTTTCCATGAGTACATGCCCCGTGTAGGAGAGCTTGGCTTCCTTGCCTTTTCCCTTCTTGGCCAATTTGGCTTCTGGATCTGTTACGGAAGCGTGCGTAGTATTGGAGCGCTTTTCTCCATGGAAATCGACTTCCTCATTGCGGCCTTGCTGTGCGGGAGGCTCTTCGGGAGGAGAGGCGTCTTTTGGACGGAAACTCTTCAAAGAAGCCCAGGCTTCCAGGAGCGTTCCATCTACCGAAAAATGCGCAGACGAGAGCAATGCTTCCTCATTGGCTTTGGCAAGAACTTTTCTAAGGAATTCCAAGGCGATATCTGCTTCAATGAGCCGATCGCGGTTTTTGGAGAAAGTGGAGGGGTTCCAGACGCAGTCCTGCAAGTCAAGCCCAACAAACCAGCGGTAGAGAAGATTGAATCGGATGTGTTCCATGAGCGCCCGCTCGCTGCGAATGGTAAATAAGATTTGCAGCAACAGGCCCTTGAGCAGCCTTTCGGGAGGAATGCCCGGCCGGCCATAAGATGAGTACATTCGGGCAAATTGCTCGTCTAAGCCCTTGAGGCTTTCCTCCACCATCCTTTTGATGGCGCGCAAGGGATGGTCCTCTGGGATCAGGCTCTCGGGGCAGAAGGAATAAAAGAGTTTCGGCTGTTGGTGGTCGGGTCTTCTCATCGCTTTCCTTGTCGGGTTTGTGTGTAAATTCAGCAGCTTGATACTACATCAAACCCGGCAAAAATGCACTTATATTAGTGATTTTTTCAGCAACCTGCTAGATGAGTTGATTTCGCAGCTCAATGGCTGGCCTGTGTGTACCCCTGTCAACGCTTCGCCCGTACCCTCACGAGTACCGGCGCATGACTCGGGGCCGGTGTGGCTCGCTAAGCCTTCACCGTATGGCTCTTTCATCCACTACTCCTTGCCGGCTTTGACCGGCGCTTTCCCACCGTCCACCTCCCCCTACCTCCCCTGGACGGTCCGCCTAGCAGACCGGCCACCCCCCAAAAACCACAAAAATGACAGTGGGCGCAATCGACATGGCGTCACCGGCACTGATAACCGATTTTTCGGATAACGTTTTCCTGGTTTGCAGGAGAAATAATTGTCGTTCTCTGTTTTATCAGGTTATACAAAACTCCGGGGATGGAGATATGCCCTGAAAACGCAAAAACCGGTGCCATTGACGTATAACTTGCGTATTCCGACCTGTGATTGTATACTTTTTCCAGTCTCAGGCGCGGAACTGAAGTTTTTTCGGGCAAAGACCCGACACGAAAATGCGGTTGGGATGCTTGGCACTGAAGTTAGTGCATTATTCCGGATTATAGTTTATACGACCCTGTTTCTGAATATCAATGCCCAACCAGGATAACTTACCGTTCGCGTTTAAAGTACATGCCTCCAGCGTTTATCGCACTCCCGTCCCAGGTAATGACCCCGTCCATGGTCGGGTAGGGGCGGCCATTCAGGAAAGCGCGAGCCGTTTGCCCGTCTATTTTGAAAGTTATTCGATCGTCACGAATATTTCCGGAGGGAGTTATCACGAAATGCTTGATAGTATCGCCCCGAACATCCAATTTATGGACCCACACCATAGGGAAGGGTCCGCGCCCATGTTCATCTTCGGACATCCCATGTTCATCGTAGCTATACCGAGCGCCATTGATCCTCCTAAGGAAGTCTTCTTCGTCTGCTTGAGAAATGGCATATGATATCCCGGCAGTGACAGTCAACAATACAAACACCCCTAACAGTGCGGTCGGAATTAGGCTTTTTCTTTTCATTCCTTTCCCCCTTCTCATTTTGTCCATGTTTATTTGAATCTTGATATAAACCTGTTCTGGTCATGACCCTTAAACAATTATAAAAAAGCTCCCATTAACTAACTTATGGGCATGGTCCTTGAGCGTCCAGAAAACAGCCACACCCGCCATTTGCAGTTGGGCAGCAGTGCATCCCTGACGGGCAGGTTTTATGTGCACAGCAATCATTTGCTGCCAGACACGGCATATTCCTTGACTTAACTTCCCCCTCAAGGAGCTTGTCGGTTTGGATATTTTCACTGCTGCTTCCGCAGCGTGCCTTACAACCTTCATAACCACGCATGCATCCCTGGACGCAAGAATCAGCCTTGCTTCGGTCCTGGATATAGCGGTCCGGGGTTAATCGGTCCGGGGTCGGGCCACGGTAAATCCGCTACAGCCAAAGATCGAGGTGTAAAAAACAGCCGTTTTGCAGGCTTAGGCCGGCATTTTCGACCCAAAAATGATACCTCTACGCCGGGCTGGGCGCTCACGTATCGCGGATTCGTCATATGTTCCGAAAATCCGGCGCTCCTCAGCCTGTCACATGGAATGGTGCAATCACTCTCCCACAAAAGTGCTATGTCGATTTTTCCGCGCCCTTTTGGGATCCGGAAGAGTACTCCGGACGACGGGCCGGAGAGCCGCAAAGCATTCCCTCTACACTGATGTCTTCGTCTATGTCCGGCCAGTGAACGCCTTGTCCATCGCCTATAATCTCGAAATTGTTTCGCTGGTCGGGAGTTGCCTCTGACAGACGCCAAGACCATGCAAGAGGCACACTGATGGTTCTGCCATCGACAAGATGCGCAACAATCTCATCTTCGGTGATTCGAATATCCACGAGCCTCGCCTCAAAGGAATGAAACCAGGGGTCAGGCCTTGAAAAAGGAATTTATGAGTCTTTCAAGCTTACTCGCCCAGAATGAAACCAGGGGTCAGGCCTTGAAAAAGGAATTTATGAGTCTTTCAAGCTTACTCGCCCAGCCTGCACTTAACATGGCAAAGGATCTCTCTGCACTCTATCGTCAGACGACACGCTCGTCATCATTTCACTCAAGAGTTTCATGACGTTCCGCGTCATCTATTTCCCCAAAGCCTGACCCCTTCTTTCTCTCTAGGCGGTTTTGCGCGCTTTTAGTCTTCTTTTGACCGTAGGTCTGCCCCCTTTCTGTTTGGCTGTATAACCGCTTGCAACTGCTGTCTCGGCCTTTTTCTGCAACCGTTCCTCCAAGAGCTTAACCAAGTTTGGAGGAAGCCCTCTTTTCTTCGCAGCCTTGCTTCTCGCCTTGGTCAAAGACTTTGCTGAAAGGGGCTGTTTAAGAGAGAATCCCCATTTTTGCTTGTACCCACGAAGCGTGAGGTTGTGAGAGCTAAGATGTTTTGCAGTGAGTTGCCTCATCACAGTTCCACACTCCAGGCAAACAATCTTGTCATCCTGAATTGATTGGCGCGGCTCTTTCGTTGCCACTTGCAGTTCTTCGGCTCTCTGCATGCTTTGCAGAGTAGAGAAGGTCTTGATAAGGGATTGTTTGATTTGTACAGTGGACATGGGCTCGACCGAGGCCTGAGCCCGAACAATCTCGGCTGCAATATCAAGAAGTTTCCTCATTTTTCCCTCCCGCAGTACCGCATTAACGGATTCTGAGTTTGGGAATGCATCTGAGCCACGCGAACTGAGCTCAGAAAGCTGTTTATTTATTACATGCCAGAACTGGGATACAGCTCTGCCTTTGCTGTCAAAATAGTCCTCAAAAAATCCAGGTTCATTCAACACCGGTGGATACGAATAACGCTCACCATCTTCTCCGTACTCAGTAATCCAAATACTCGGCTCTCGCGGTTCTATGACCTCAAAAAGATACGGAGGATAGAGGTATGGCTTCCCGAAATCATTAAATATCCGGTAATCATCAGCTTCAATCCCGATAACAAAGTACGGCTGATCCGGCGTGAGATCCAGATAGTCGAGGTTTCTCTCTTTCAATTTTACTATCATAGGTCCTTTACCCTCTTTATTTTTATCTCGAACTTTCCGATCGCGTGTTGTTCATACCAATGATACTCACACATAGCTCCGTCTATCTCAACCGGTGGACTGCTCTTTTTTGTCCACATCGAGGGTTTCCCTCCATAATCTTGAATAAGTCTCTTCAGGTCGCGTATCCCTCGACCTTTTGCGATTACCCGCGAATGTGCAATGAGTGCTCTTTCGTCAGCTCAGGAGCTTCCATACTCTCCTTCTGTCTGCCTTAAAGACCGCTCTTGGACCACTACCGCTACTTGGCCCCGGTTGATGGCAAAGGTGCACATCCATTATATATAAAAGCTAAACTTGCCTTCCACCCACACCAAGGGTTTTTTCCCGTCTTCCTCACTTTCGGCGAGCTCCTTCGCCTTGCCGGCCACCATTATGATACCATGATTTGAAACATTTCGGGCTGCCGATGGCTGCACGCATGCGGGCCTATCGCCGTCAATCCGCTTCCTGCATTTTGATCAGGTCCGTAACCTTGATGGAGTGAATTTAATCCTATGTCGCCACCAAATGCAATCTGTTTTCAGCAGAAGATCCGGTTGATGCTGGACAATTCCGGTAACTTCAGAACCAGGATCTCTCCTCCTGCACTCGATAAATCCCTACAGCAACACGTGCCCTTAGCATCGCACCTCAGTTAACATTTCTTGCCAACCTCTTGACGATTCAATCAGCTCCATTTTTTGAACGTATGATCCGGAAACGGCAAGGATTTCAGGTCACATCGCGTAGCGATAGAACCAGGAGGAGTTATTTTTTAATGTTCCTCGCGTAGCGATAGAACCAATGCTGGATTAAAACAAAATTGAGGAATTGAGGAATTGAGGGATTAAAAGCGAATTGAGGGATTGAGAAAGCGAATTGAGGAATTGAGGGCTCCTCGCGTGGCGGTAGAACCAAAATGAGTTATTTTTTTCTGTTTTCTATTCATCATTCATCATTCATCACTCATCATTCACTGCTCCCCCCCCCGCTTCCCGCTTCCCGCTTCCCGCTCCATTTTCTTTTGCCGCTTCTGCTTGCCGCTTCTCATTGCCGTTTCTCGTTGCCGTTTCTCGTTGCCGTTTGGCAGCATTAAATCCCTTCATGGTACAGATATTACCCACTAACTGCAGGTGTCGAGCAGATTTTAGAAAATTCGGCTTTTTCTGTTCACTGTTCATTGTTCACTGCTCACTGCGAAGCCGTTGCCGTTTGGCAGGGCGAAATCGCAATGCTGTATGATATTGCGGGATTTGAACAAATTGAGGAATTCAGGAATTGAGGAATTTACAGGAACATTTGAATTTGGCTTTTCACGATTCGTCGCGAAACGATAGAACCAAGAGGAGCTATTTTTTGCTGCTTTCTATTCATCATTCATCATTCATCACTCATCATTCACTATTCACTGGAGTTAGCCATGTCACCTGAATCCAGCCTGAATTTACAGGGCGGCCGGTTCCAAAAAGGGCAATCCGGCAATCCGCAGGGCAAACCCAAAGGGACCAGAAACGCGACCACGATCATGGCACAGAACCTCCTTGACGGCGAGGCCGAAGCTCTCGTCAGAAAAGTGGTCCAGTTGGCCCTGGAGGGTGATTTGACCTGCCTTCGAATCTGCATCGAGCGCCTGGTCCCTCCCAAAAAGGACGCCCCGATCGAGATTGACATCCCTGAGGTCAGCTCCATAGCCGACATCCCAAAACTCTTTTCGGCTCTAACGGCAAAGATTCGTGCAGGAGTCACCCCTTCCGAGGCCAGGACCGTAATGGATCTAGCCGAAGGCGTTCATAAGACGCTTGCGCTGGCGGAATTGGAACAACGTTTCACCGCCCTGGAAGAAAAAACGAGGTCAATGAATGGGTAATCAATTTTTTCTTCGTGTCTGAAAATCGACATCCTTCATCCGAGTCATTCGTGGTTGAAGCAGTTGGGTTTTCACTGCCCCTCGCGTAGCGATAGAACTAAGAGGAGTTATTTGTTGCTGCTCACTCTTCCTCGCATAGCGATAGTACCAAAAGGAGTTATTTTTTTCTGTTTTCTATTCATCATTCATCATTCATCATTCATCACTCATCACTCATCATTCATCATTCATCACTCATCATTCACTGCTCACCGTTCACCTGTATTTGGCCTGTATTTACAGGAAAACGTAAGCGTTCACCACGAAGAACGCGAAGCTTGCTATGTTGCAGTAAGCCTTGCATTTAGCTGAAAACGGCTATACTCGCTTTGATTTGAGCCAATGGCAAGTTGGTTAACACGAATCAAAGGAGGAGCATAGCCGTGAAACGAAATAAACCAAAGAAGCTCGGCAAGGTCAACGGGAATACGCTCATAGCAACGATTGATATCGGAAAAAAGACGAACTATGGCTATTTCAGAGCGCCCGACGGTCGGGATATTAAGCCATTTGCCTTTTACAATCTGCGAGATGGGTTTGAGAAGTTTTGGGCCAAGCTCGTTGAGTTTCAGAAAGGCCATAATTTGGAACAGATTGTGGTTGGCTTTGAATCCACGGGACCTTACGCGGAACCCATGCTTCACTTTTTGAAAAAGAAAGAGATAACGCTGGTTCAAACCAATCCCGTGCACACTAAGAGGCTCAAAGAGCTGACGGGCAATTCGCCCAACAAGACGGACGAAAAGGACCCAAGGGTGATAGCTGACGTTATTGCGCTTGGGCATGCTTTGACATTGGTTATCCCGATGGGGCCGGCAGCCGAGCTGCGCAGACTCAGCCAGGCTAGAGAGCGAGCTATAAAGAGTCGAACATCTATGAGCAATCAGTTGCAGCATTTGCTTTTCGTGATTTTCCCTGAATTCTCGTGGAAGACGAAGTCGAATAGCGTCCTGCACCTGGTAGAAAGCTGTCCCACTCCGGAAAGCATTGTTAGAATGGGCATCGAGGCCTTGTGCGCAACCCTCAGAAAGGTAAGCAGAGGGAAACTGGGGCAAAAGCGTGCAAAGGAAATCTTTGAAGCCGCAAAGAAGTCGGTAGGTATCAGCGAAGGCAGGGAGAGTATCCTGAAGGAGATCGGGCATCTTGTTTCGAATATGCGAAACCAGGACGGCTTTATAGATGGCTTGGAAAAAGAGATGAAACATTATCTTGAAAAGATCCCTTACAGCCACAGCATTCTGTCCATCAAGGGAATAGGAGAGGTGACAGCCGCGGGACTGATCGGTGAAGTGGGTGACTTCCGAAAGTTTAGCACGATCTCCGAGATAACGAAACTGGCAGGCCTTGATCTTTATGAAATTAGTTCCGGTCGGAAAAAAGGCCAAAGGCGTATCTCTAAACGGGGTCGCTCTTATCTCAGAAAGGTTCTGTTCTTTGCAGCTATAAACGCGGTGAAGAGCAACGGAATCTTGCATGCAAAATATCAGCAAATGCTGTGCAGAGGTATGGCCAAGATAAAAGCATTGATTGCCATATGTCGCAAACTTCTTCGCATTATCTTTGCGATTGTTCGGGACAATACCGTGTATGTGAGCAACCATCAACATATGAGTGAGTCAAAGTTAGCCGCTTAGGTGAAGACGGGGAGATTATCATTCGTGTTATCGAGGCGATCATATCGACCTCCTCGCGAAGCCTCCATGACTCCCCGTCGTCGCCTTAGTCGCAATGAAGCAAGATTAGGGCTCAACCGAGACTCTCCAATACCAGAGTTTGGCAAGGCGACGTCCACCGTAAACGCAAAGGAAATGCAAATTACAATGAAGGGCAGCCGGGAAAAACCCTCTGGCGCTCATAGCGGGCGCATCCGGCTTTGAGCTGTGTGGGGGCTCCAGCCGGATGCGCCCTGGGAAGGCTGCACTCATCACTAACTAAAAACTATTGACATCAACAAACCAGAGCACGAAGAAGAAGCAAGAGACCAGACGGGTGTGGAGACCAGGCATTTCGCCCCCTATCTTCTTCGAGGCCTTCACCCCGCTGCGTTCCTCCTTCGTGGTGCATAAAATTATTTGCAAGGTGCGGTGAACGATTACAGGAAAACTGCCCATTCGCCTATGAAGTCAATAATTTGCGCCGGCTTCCCCGGCTCTTTGAAAAATGAATAACGTGATCACACTCTTCACGCCGCCCCCTGATACAAGGTTGCATTCAAAGAGCGACGAATGACCCTAAACTGAGCGGGGGAAAGCTTCCCCCGCGCCCGCCAGGATTTCGGCGCACACGCGCAAGCGCGTGTGGCCGATCGCTCGGCGCTATCGGCGGCTAGCCGCAGGCCGCCGCCGAAGCGCAACACTGAGCCGCGTAGCGGCGAGGGGGTGTGGGGGGCGTAGCTCCCCGCGCTTTTGAAAAACATCACTTGATACTTTCTTGAACGCAAATTGCTATGAGTTGTTCTGAGCCCGCAAAGGGCGTTCTCCGCGGTGAAATCCACGTCACTCTTTTGAGGGATTGGGGGATTGGAGGATTGGGGGATTGGGCGATTGGGCGATTGAATTCCTAAATTCCTAAATGGGGAATTGATCTCTATCGATAGAACCAAAAGGAGTTATTTTTTTTCTGTTTTCTATTCATCACTCATCACTCATCACTCATCACTCATCACTCACCACTCATCATTCATCATTCATCATTCATCATTCATCATTCATCACTCATCACTCATCACTCATCATTCATCACTCATCACTCATCATTCATCATTCATCACTCATCATTCATCATTCATCACTCATCATTCATCACTCATCACTCATCATTCATCACTCATCATTCATCACTCATCACTCATCATTCATCATTCATCACTCATCACTCATCACTCATCACTCATCATTCATCATTCATCATTCATCATTCACTGCTCTTACAATATTCCCATCTGCTCCCGGCAGGAGTGTCGATAACGCGGATGCCGCACTTTAGCAGATCGTTTCTGATTCTGTCAGAGTCGGCCCAGTTTTTCTCTTTTCGCGCAATCTCGCGGTCACGGATCATTTTTTCCTCGGTCGGGCTGAGCAGGCGTGAACTCAGGTCGAAAAAACCAAGAATGGAGTTAGCTAACTGGAATATTTCGAGGATCTGCAACTTCTGTGAGCTGCTCACCCCGGTTCGATCAATTATCGGGTTTACCAGACGAATGAAACGGAATATGGCGGCAAGAGCATGCGGAAGGTTCAGGTCGTCAGCGAGAGACTCGATAAATTCCTGATCTAAAATGCAGATCATCTCGGCAAGCTGTGCGTTTTCCCCAACCGGGTCTTCAAAGGCACGGACCTTTACTATAAATTCGTCAATGCGCCTCAATCCTCTGACCGTGTTGGAGATATTGTCCAAGGTAGCCTGGATCGGCTTTCGGTAATGAGTGCTAAGGAGCCAATACCTCACCTCGCGAGCCGAGAATCCCATTGCGAAGAGATCCCGCACGGGCTTGTTTTCGTCCACCCGGTCGGTCCCTTTGCCCTTCCTTGCCGACCAGACGCGTTCGGCGATCATCCAGATATTGGCGAAGGGCTTTCCTGTAAGAGCTTCACCGATTCCCCTCACGTTTTCCAGGTGCGGGAAAAGAAAATCCATGCTGCTCACCACAATGTCTATCTGTGGCCCAAGATCGTGGATGGCCGCCGAAGCCGCTGATATGTGCCACGTCGGAATGACGTTACCCCAGTCCGTTTTGACGCAGGCGCCCATTTTGAGCTCCGAGAGGGTTGCCCTTTTGAGCAGCGCGAAATCGCTCGGGTTAAGCTTCTCATAGGTGCTGAGGTCAACGGTTTTACCCGCGCGAACTTTTTTGGGGTCGATCCCGGAGAGTCTCCCGTAGCCGTTGCTCCTGGACAGGTCGAAATAGACCGAGCGGAGTTTGTCGTAGGCGAACTCTGCGGCTATCAGGTTCCGGGTGAACTCTATTATGGTGTCGAGATGTTCGGTCGTCCGTGGATATCGGTAGGCCCTGTTTATCCCAAGGGAATCCAGGTCGCCGAGAAAGGATTCGAATCGCTGCTGCGTGTAGGGCCCGAGGCACATTCCAGCGGCAATCGAGCTGTTTATGGTGCGGCTGTCAAAATCCGGAATGAGAACGATCTCATCGACCAGGAAATTTTTTGCCTGAAAAAACCTGGACAGCAGGTCTGCAAGCAGGAATCGCCGCGCATCCGAAATCGAAAGGGGTTGATCCAGCGGGGGTCCGGTCACGCAGATGCGCGCCTTTCCTTCCTTGACAGGTTTGAATTCCACCTTCTGCCGCTCAAGCAGATCATAGAACCTGAAGTCCGGTTCGAGCATTGTTGTAAACAGGTTTGTACTGAGATAGCGGTCTCCCCCGTCCGGCAGGATTGCAACCAGCACGCCTTCCTCCATGACGGAAGCTATCTGAATTGCGGCCGCCATCGCAGCCCCCGAACTCATACCGGCAAATATCCCCTCTTCCCTGGCCAGTCTTCGGGCGGCATCGAAAGCATCCTCGTCCTTCACATGGACAATCTCATCCAGAGCATACCGGTCAAAAATCCCGGGCACATAGGATTCTTTCATGTTCTTGAGTCCCTGGACCTTGTGCCCCGGAAGAGGCTCGACGGCAACAACCCTGATGGCCGGATTTTTTTCCTTCATTGCTCTGAGAATCCCCATGGCTGTCCCGGTCGTGCCGAGGGTGGCGACGATAGTGCTTACTTTGCCCTCCGTTTGCTCGTAAATCTCCGGTCCTGTTCCATAATAATGAGCGGCAGGATTGGCGGGGTTATTGAACTGGTCGGTAATGAAGTACCGGTTTGGGTTTTCCCTCACCAGATTGTAAGCCTCTTCGATCGCCCCGTCTGTGCCCAATGACCCGGGGGTGAGCAGGAGTTCAGCGCCGAACGCTTTGAGGATTTTCTGCCTCTCCAGGCTGGCAGTCTCCGGCATGGTGAAAAGAACTCGATATCCCTTCACCGCCGCAACCATCGCCAACCCGATTCCGGTATTGCCGCTTGTTGCCTCGACAATGATCTTTCCGGCAACGAGCTGCCCCTGGCGCTCCGCCTCTTCGATCATGGAAAGGGCCGCCCTGTCCTTCACCGATCCCGCCGGGTTTTTCGCCTCGAACTTTATATAAAACGTAACGGCCGGGTTGGGGTTCATCCGGTTTATGCGGATGAGCGGAGTATTGCCGATGCATTCCAAAACATTGGAGAAAACGTTTTTACAGTTCACTTTTGCTTCCTGCTCGCCGGTTTGGCTCGGCCATAATTTAGCGACTTTTGAGCGATAAAGTTTTATTATATAGCTTCTAATTGCGTTTAAAACCAGTTTCTGCTTAGACGGCTTTAACAAAGGGCAGAAATTTGGCAATCACCCCGATCGAATCCAAGTTTAATTAAGATGACCAATCAGGACCTTCAGAACAGGCTGCTCGTTCTTCTTGAAGAGGGCTATACGGTTTTGGCCGAGACCGAGCGGTTTGTCCACCAGATACAGCGGCAATTTCGATTAAGACGAATCGAAGAGGGAAAATCCGGGTGGGATACCCCGAAAATCTTTACCCTGAACCGATGGATGGAGAACTTTTGGACGGAACTGTGGCCGGAGGAGCTGCCGGCCACATCCTCTTTTTTAAGATCGCAGTTTCTGAAAGACTGCCTGGATGAGGCGCCCCCGCCTGAACCACCGGCCCCTGAGGTCGAGCTGATTCATCTGCTGGATGAGAGCTTTGAGCAGTGCTTGAGATTTGCAATAGATCCGGCAGGAGACCAGGAATCCGGCCCGATGATCGGATGGAGGCGCCGGATCTGGCGCTCCTTTGACGACAGGCTCGCGCGGAGGGGACTATTTCACCCCGCGCGGCTGCCCGAAAAAATTGCCCACCGCATCCCGGGGCTGGAACAAAAAGCTAATTGGAGCAGAATGGCCTTCGTTGGCTTCGAATTTGCGGGCCACTGGGAAAAATATCTTTTGGAAGAGCTGCAAAAGAAAGCCGGGGCGGTATTTTTCGCCCTCCCTGCGGGTAAGGCCCAGCCGAGTCGTCTGGTTTACTCCGATCCGGAGCAGGAAATAACCGGGCTTATGGAGAACCTGCTGACAGCGGTAAGAGAACATGCGCCTCATGACATTGCGGTCGTGTTGTGCGATTCCGAATTTTACAGCCCGGCTATTTCGAACCTACTCCAGGATATACTCGGAGAGCCTATCAGGGCGCAACGGGCAGCCTACAATCTTTGGCCGGACCGGAACCTTTGCGGCCTGGGGCTTTACAATGCCGCAGTGCTGCCGATCCGGTGCGCCCTGGGCGGTGAAAAGCGTAATGACCTATTCACTTTTCTGCGCTCCCCATATTACGGCTCGTTCTCCCGGTGGAACCGGCGTCTGAGCCTCTGGGACAGGATCTGGCGTGAAAAGGGCGTCGAAAGTGGAATCGAACCTTTGCTTGAGGCTGTTCGCGATTCGGCGGAAGAAATCTTTCCTGAGGGGTGTAGTTGGATCAGGTCCGCTATAGCTCCGTTTCTGGAGGTGGGCCTGAAATTGGTTTCAAAGTGGACGGAGACCTTGCGCCGCATCTGGACGGCCCTCCAGTTTCCGGTGCTCGCCAACGAACTGGACCAGATTGCGTGGGACAACCTGGTTCAAATAATTTCTGAGTTCGAAACGGTCTTTGGGGAAACCAGCCTGAGCGCACACGAATTTTTTGAGTTCCTGAATGCTGCGGCAAGCCGCGTAAGGGTCCAGAAAAGAGGATTCGAGGACGCCGGAATCCAGGTTCTTGGCAGGCTCGATGCCCGTGGGCTCTCTTTTAGCAAGATATTTATTCCCGGCCTGGTTTCAGGCTCTTTCCCGCAGCCAGTGAGATCGCTCCCCCTGCTCAGCTCTTCGGAACGCCCGAAGGTGCTTGGCGGGACTATCGAGAGCCAGTTCGCCTTTGCGCGCCACCTTTATGCGAATTTTCTCGCCGCCGCTCCTCAAATCGTCCTGAGCCGTCCCGCTGCAAAAGATGGTGAAATCTGCATCCCGTCGCCGTTCTGGACAGATGACGGCGAGAAAAATATCGATCCCGTAATACCCTGGAAGCATAGCCTTCCGGCTATGCAGCGGGCGCGGTGGGTGCGGCAGAGTATCGCAAAAATCGGGGTTTGGGCTCCGCTTGAAAGCCCGAACGCTTTTTGCGAACCCGATCGGTCCCACTTCCAAATCCAACCGCTCCCGACAGCCAACCGGATTTCAGTCACCGAACTGCAGTCAGCGCTGGTCTGCCCGGCCCTGTATTTTTTCCGCCATGTTCTTGGCCTCGAAGAGCTTGACGAATTCGAGCCGGGAATCCCGGCACTTGAACGCGGTCAGAACGTCCATCGGATCCTGGCTTCTTTCGTTTTACGCGCAATAGAGAAACTTGCAGAACCCGACCTGGAATTCGAAGCTTTGTCAGATCTTTTGAAAAAAACCATAACCGACGCCATCGGGCCACGTCTGTCTCATGCAGTCTGGACAGTCGAGCTCGAGCGGCTGATAGGAAAGCCCGGCCACCCTGGTCTATTGCTAAAGTGGCTGGATGCCGAACGGGAGAGAATGCTGGACGGTTGGTCGTGGATGGCGGTAGAACGGCCATTCGACGGCCTGGAAATAGATGGTTGCGAGACCCGCCTCAAGGGGCGGCTCGACAGGATCGATTCACACCCCCAACGGGGCGTTATCTGCTGGGATTACAAGACCGGCAGGATTCCCCGCAGGGCCGAGGTAATCGATAAGAATAATGAGCCTCAGCTCCCGGCATATCTCCTCGCGCTGTCAAGGGGAAATGTCACCGGCGCGCTCAAAGCCAAAGATAACTGCGGGGCAGGCTTCATCGAGCTAAGATCTCCCGGAAATATGAAACACCAGATCATGTTCGATCCCTCCGAACAACACGGCCTCTTTCTAAAAGACTGGGAGAAAAGGGTCGGCGCCGCGCTCAATTCAATCTTTGCCGGGGACGTGTCACCGCTCTGGCTCAAGGAAGGCAGCGCCTGCGAAGAGAATTGCGCATACAGAGGCATTTGTGGGTCTGCCTAAACTGAAATCCTGACTTTCGGCTTACTTTTTCGATAATTGTATGAAAGGTACAAACTGCGTTAAGGAGGCCCAAATGAATAGGATGCTCACGATTGCGCTTTTCGCCGCCACCGTTTTGCTAATAACAGACCCCTCGCCATCGGCGGCTGCGATGCAGCTTTTATCCCCTGCCTTCAAGGACCGAGGGAGCCATTCCCAACCATTATGCGCGACCTGCCGCCGGAGGACATAATATTTCCATTCCCTTGAAATGGACCGGAGCGCCCGCAGGCACGAAATCATTCGCACTGTCTATCGTTGATCAGCATCCGGTTGCCGGAAAGTGGGTACACTGGATGGTGATAAATATTCCGCCGGATACAGCCTCTTTTCCTGAGGGGGCCTCGGGAAATAATATGCCGCCCGGCGCGATCGAGATGAGGAATTCATTCGGCAACGCAGGATATGGCGGGCCGCAACCTCCGAGAGGCACGGGTCCTCACGCGTATGTTATAACTATTTACGCCCTGAAAGATACCAGGCTGGATCTTAAACCCAACGCAACCCTGGCCGACTTTCAGAATGCAATAAAGGGAAAGGTGCTTGAAGAGGCCTCAACGACCGGGTTTTTCGAGCAATAGAAAATGAAATAACTATTCGGGGACTTGACGACATGGTGCCATAGACCTAACTGAATGATAAGACGATCATCATTCGAATTGAACCATTTGGGTTGGGAGATCAACATGGCGGAAAAACAGGAACATAGTCACGATCATAAACACGAGCATTCTCACAGCCACTCTCATGAACACCGGCATGGTGATGCCGGGCACTCTCACGAGCACGGACACGAACATGAACATGCTCACGCACACAAGCACGAACACGAGAGAGGACACAAGGATCATTCCCACGATGGTGAGCATGGGAAACACGATCATGAGCATCCGGGTCATGAAAAGCATCCGGGTGAACACGTTCACGAGCATTAGAGATCATTGCGCGCCTCATTAGCGGCCATCCGGAAACTCCGGGACAAATTCCACGCCCTGCGAGGTTTCTGTTCGAAAAGGAGGCATTTTTTCGTCCTGGCAAGGAAATCGAGGGGTTGCGCGGAGGCGTACATAATCTGGTCATTCCTCTTACCGCCTTTAGGCGGAAGGGGTACGCCGCACAAGCAAGCCCGAAGATTGACGCCGCGAGGGCGGAAAAGGACCCTTTCCGGAGGGAAACTGATTCGCCATCGAAGCACGGAAGTAGTCGCAGGCAGGGTTTGCCCCCTTAAGCGCTAACTTAATGACTGAGGTCTTTCCCTCGTCATTCCGGCGAAGCCTGCCCCGGAAGTGTCTTGTCCGGGGGCCGGAATCCAGGAAAGCGCAATCAATAAGCAACCTGCGGTATACATTTTGGCAAGCAAAAGAAATGGTACCCTTTACATTGGTGTGACTTCAAACCTTGTCAAGAGGATTTGGGAGCATAGGAACAATCTGGTGGAAGGGTTTACAGAACGCTATGGCGTTCATAACCTGGTTTGGTACGAAGCCCATGAGAGCATGGAGTCCGCCATTCAGCGGGAGAAGCAATTGAAAGAGTGGAACCGAAGGTGGAAAATGCGGCTAATTGAGAGTGCGAATCCCAATTGGGAGGATCTGTATCACACGCTCGTTTAACTGGATTCCGGCCTGCGCCGGAATGACGAACAAGAGGCTTCTTCCGTTTTTCGCAGGGGTTTTGCCGGAACGATGCTGCGCTTAAGTTAGCGCTTATGGGGTTTGCCCCACAGGCAGAAAGTCCGCGCCGGCGAGTACGCACAAAGCTGCATAACCGTGCCACTTAGCATTCACTCCATCCCTGACCGGTCTGTCCTTGCCTCCGGACAGCCGGTGGGATATATTTCCCCTCGTCCCACGAACCGCTTATTGAAACGGATTACGAGGTGGCCCAAACTGTCGAGAAACAAAAGCCCTCAATCGACATGAAACCTTGCCTGCTTGGCAAAAGGTCATCGAGCTTTTCATCTAAAATTTGAAATTGAGGGTTGGCCGCCGGAAAATGTTCGGTGACCTGTCGATATCACCAGTCGCGCATTTCTCGAATTTCATTGCGCTTGTGAGGGTTGTCTCCAAAATCTGCGTGGTACTTGGCGCACAATGGTGCCACATTGTCGATTGTGTCGGGACCACCTTGCGACTCTGGGACAATGTGATGAACCTCCACACCGATTGCTTGGCGCCGACAACACCGAAATACGGCCCTGTGCTTGACATAGAGCTTTAATGTTAGGAAGGGAGGCAGGTCAATGGCACATGCTGGGAAAGGCGTAAAGGAACTATTTGACGAGGTAATAAATCAGGGTCTGTGCACCGGGTGTGGCGCATGCATTACGGGGTGCCCTTACATAGTCGCTCATGGGGGCAGAATTGTGGTGCTGGACAAGTGCACCGGCGCCGAAGGGGATTGCTACAAACACTGCCCCAGGACCTCTTTTGATATTGACGGCGTAAACAGGGCGGTTTTCGGAACAGTTTACTATGATGGAGGGATAGGCCGGGTTCTCGATATTTTTATGGCCCGGGCAAAGGACCCTGAAATCAAAAAAAGAGGGCAGGACGGTGGAACGGTAACGAGTCTGCTCGACCTGGCGCTTCAAGAGGGGCTGGTAGAGGTTGTCGCCTGTACCCGCATGGACGAAGACAGGGCGCCCCATGGGTACCTGGCGAGAAGCCGGCGGGAATTGCTCAAGTGTGCCGGGTCAAGTTATGAAGCCGGCTTCGGGTTGGAAGCGTACAGAAGTCTTCCCAAAGAGAGCACGGAAAGGTTGGCGATAGTGGGTACCGGATGTCAAATCGAAGCTGTGGGCAAGATGAAACAATTCTCTCCTAAAAACAGTCCCGATCCGCAAAATATCGGGTTCACACTGGGTCTCTTTTGTGGCTGGGCGCTTTCCCCAAGGACCTTTCACCCGTATCTGAAAACGATGTGTGAGCTTTCGCAGGTTTGTAAATTCGACATACCTCATACGCCTCATTACTCGTTTGACTTTCACTTTGAAAATCAGGACATCAGGTCCGTTCCCTTGGATGAGATCAAACCCTATATCAATCCGGGCTGTCACTATTGCTGGGATCTGACGGCAGAATTCTCGGATATTTCGATTGGTTCAGCCGGTTCCGCTTTTCCGGGCTGGAATACCGTGCTCGTCCGCAGTCCGAAAGGGGCCGATCTTATCGCGCTGGCGAAACGGAAAAGCATTATCGAAATTCAGGCCCTGCCGGAGAAAAGGATAAATCATTTGAAATCGGTTGCGCTCGAAAGAAAGAGGGCCGCAGTTAAAAAAATCACGGAAAAAACCGGCAGCGAAAAGGACCTTCTATATTTGGGCGGCCTGTCGGAATCCATCGCTCATAAGTTCCTGGCTCAATAGACGAGTCCTTGATTGATGAAACATCGGGAGGTTACGCATGGCAAATATTGCAGTGAACAGGCCCGGATCGACAGTGCTCCTGATGGGCAACGAAGCGGTTGCACGGGGGGCGCTCGAAGCGGGTGTCGGGGTGGCGGCCGCCTATCCCGGAAGCCCAACCTCGGAGGTCATTCCGGCCCTTGCCGAAGTGGCCTCGGAGATGAACATTTACGTGGAGTGGTCCAGCAACGAGAAGGTGGCAACCGAAGTGGCGGCCGGCGCCTCATTTGCGGGAATCCGCTCCTTTGGTGTCATGAAGCAAAACGGGGCCAACGTTGCAGCCGATTTTATCGTCAATTTGAACATGACGGGTATCGGCAGCGCGGGCATGGTCATTTTTATTTCCGATGACCCGGGCGGTGGAACCAGCAACAACGAACAGGACTCGAGAACCATAGCCAAGTGGATAGACAATCCGCTGATGGAACCAAGCAGCGCCCAGGAAGCCAAGGAAATGATCAAATGGGCTTTTGAGGTCTCCGAAGCGGTGAATCTGCTCACATTCGTGCGTGGTGTTGGAAGGATCTCCTATACCCGAAGCAACGTGGTGCTGGGCGAGTTGCCCGGGAAAGCTAAACCCAAGCCCTTCTTCCCGGAAATCTGGGATATGAATAATCCCAGAAAGAGCAAGTTCACCTCGGGTCCTTTTCCAGTGTTCCACAAGCCTTTGCACGAAAAGCTCGAAAAAGCGCAGGAGATTTTCGAAAGCTCTTCCTTCAACCAGTATATGGGACCGGAAAAACCCGATCTTTTGATCATAACCTGCGGCGCCTCCACCTCCTATTGCATCGAAGGCGTGGATGAACTCAAGATGAGCGAACGGGTTGGGATCTTGAAACTGGGCACCACCTGGCCTCTTCCGGAAAAACTGGTCGCCCGGCGTCTGAGTTCCACCGGCAAAGTGCTCTTTGTCGAGGAAATGGACCCATTTGTGGAACGAAGTGTCATGGAGTTGGCTGCCGGCCTGCTGCCGGCGACGGCAAATCTCACTTTTTTCGGCGCCCGTTCCGGTCACCTGACTCCCTATAACGAACTTAGCACCGACATCGTAATCAATGCCCTGGCGGATATCCTGGGCATAACCTATCAACCCCGTGATCTAGCCTATGAAGATTTGGCTGGGGAAGGGGCCAAACTCGTACCTAACCGACCGATCAACATGTGCCCGGGCTGTCCCCATCGTGCAACCTTCTGGGCGCTCAAAAACGCCATTCAACTGGACGGCCGAAATGGTTTTTTATGCGGGGACATCGGTTGTTATTCCATGGGGTTTGCAGGGCCGGGGTTCTTCCAGTCGCGAACCATGCATGCTATGGGTTCAGGCACGGGAGTGGCAAGCGGTTTGGGAAAACTGGGCCGATTCGGGTTCGATCAGCCTGTTCTTGCGATGTGCGGCGATTCCACTTTTTACCATGCTGTAATGCCGGCCCTGGTCAACGGGGTTTACAACAATTCCAATTTTACCCTTCTCATCGTCGATAACAGCGCCACGGCCATGACGGGGTTTCAACCGCATCCCGGGACCGGTCAACTGGCCACGGGAGAGCCGGCGACGATAGTGGACATGGAAGCGGTGTGCAGGGCGATGGGGGCTTCAGTTGAAATTTGCGACCCTTTCGATCTCAAAAAAACCTCCGACACCCTTTTGAGAAAAATGCAGGAAGACGGCGGCCCCAAGGTTGTCATCATGCGGCACATGTGTCAGTTGGTAAAGGCGAAAAGAAAAATCCCGCCGGTCTATAAGATACATGTGGATGGCTCAAAATGCCTGGCGGACAACTGTGGTTGCAACCGGCTTTGTACCCGCCTGTTCGCATGTCCGGGGCTGATGGTGGACAATGAAACCGGCAAGGCGGCCATAGATGATGCGCTTTGTGTAGGATGCGGCCTGTGTTCGGAGATTTGTCCGGCCCACGCCATAGTTAAAGAGGAGGCGAACCGATGAGACCGAACAAACTGAAAAAGGAGCCCTATAATGTCATCATCTCCGGCGTGGGAGGTCAGGGAAATGTCCTGTTGTCCGGGTTTATCGGGGCTGCTTTGGTAAATGAAGGCTTCGTGGTAAGTGTGGCTGATACATTCGGAGTCAGCCAGAGGGGTGGATCGGTCTCGAGCCACATAAAAATCTCGAAAAGAACTCTCTACAGCTCGGTCACCCTCAAGGGCAAGGCGGATGTGCTCATCGGCATGGAACCGGTAGAGACGTTGAGAACCCTGGTAGAATTCGGCAACCGCAATACCATAACGATTGTAAATCCCAGACCTGTCTATCCTACCGGTGGTGTTGCCTATCCGGACCTGGACGAAGTTAAGCGAACCATCGAGAAAATGTCTTCGCAAACCAAATATGTCAATGCGACTGAAGAAGCTTTGAAGATGGGCAATCCGATCTACAGCAACGTCATTTTTCTGGGAGCAATCGTGGGTGCAGACATATTACCCTTGAGCAAAGAATCGTTTATGCCTCTCCTGGAAGAACGATTCCCAGGGAAAATGCTCAATATCAACCTCAGGGCCTTCAATAAAGGCATGGAGCTTATCGCCGCTGCGTAATCGGCGAAGTTGGTATGATTTTGATAACCTAAAATTCCCCCCGTTTTAGCACTACTACGTTAAGTCATCACGCAAACCTTTACACATAGCTGTAGGGTGGGTACGGTTTCATCGTGCCCACCATTTCGCGGTGGGCAACACTTGGCGTTTGCCCACCCTACGGTACTTGACGAAGTAGTGTTAGATAAAAACGAGCGCACAAAATTCCTCCTCCCACACAGAACTTCCGGCAACACATAGCGGTAAATAAAGATTGCGTGTGTTGCCGGAGGGTTGGAGGGACGATCAGTATGGATCAATACGAGAATGTCCGTACGGTTTTGACTTTGGGAAGAATAATTAATATCTCTCTTCTAAATTCATTCGAACTTTTACCACGATTTTCCGAACATGCAGCTTCCCATGCACGTCACAATTCGGACGATGAGCTTCATTCGGGTAGATCACCGCGAAATCCCCTCGCCTCATTACCAGTGAAGCTGAGTCCCTGGGCGATTCCAGAAAGACTTTATCCTCTGCATCGTAATATTCGCTCACCCTCTTCAGTTCAGATGATAATGAAACCTCGACCTTTTCTTCCCCTTCGATGACAACCTGAACGTCGGCATACTTCCGGTGAATCTCGAATCTATTCTGCGATGCAGGGTAGGTTTCGTACGAAGAAACCAGCGCATATATCCTTCCTGATTCGATCTCATATCTTCCGTCGGGTTTGGAGGGATCGAATTCAACCGCGAAAGAAAGAGCACAGAACAGGGGGCTTCCAGTGTGAAAATACTTTCCGAAATTTTCAAGTCTGTCGTAAATCATGGTATTCAACTCCCATTTGCTTCTATGATCGGATTCTGCCCTAAAAACTTTCGATGCAACCCCAAAGGCCGCCAAAATACACCAATTCCCAATCTAACATGCAAGTGATATGTCAATTAGACTGGTTTTTGCACTTCGGCCGGAATTATGCCATTTTCTTCCGAACTTTCTATCTTTTGTTTTTTCCCTTTATTGTGTATATACTTCCTCCGTTTGACCCCCGCTCTGCATCGTTTGGTTACAGGGCAAAATCGATATATGCCGGGAGGTATCATGGAAGAAAGGTTTATTGTCGAAAAAGAAAAAGTCATCTTGGACAGGCAAACCGGTCTAATGTGGCAGCGAGGAGCGTCCATCGACAGGATCGTCTGGAAAGACGGCTTTGAATATATTGAAAAGCTCAACGCTGAGAGTTTTGCGGGATACAACGATTGGCGCTATCCCACCAAAGATGAATTGGCCAGCCTGATTCTGCCCGAAGAAAACCGAATCAGCGGCCTCTACATTGATCCAATATTTGAGAAACAGCGCAATTGCTGGTCCTCGACACAGAGCGAGGGCCATGGACATCAGGCCTGTTATGCCGATTTTTATTACGGCGACGTGTATCTGGTAGAGGAAAATTACGCCAACCTCTTCGTGCGGGCAGTTCGCAACCGGAACAGCGATTGATTTTCGACACATTCAATACACGCCGGAATCCCGATGATATATCCGGTCGCCATCCTTCGCGTTCGCGCGAAAGACTCGGCGTCCTTCTTTACCAGCCTGAGATACCGCAGAACACTGGGAATATTGCGCGGACCTGCGCCGCCACCCACACGCCTTTGTACCTGGTCGAGCCCCTTGGTTTTCGAATTACGGACAAGCAGCTCAAACGCGCTGGTCTCGATTACTGGCCTTATGTCCGCATGAAGCTCTATTCGGATTTTGACGCTGCTCATATGGATATGCGGCATTCGCGCCTGGTTTACTTCTCGGCCCACGCCTCCACGCTCTATTATGATTTCTCTTTCCGGACCGGAGATTGCCTGGTTTTCGGGCCGGAGACGACAGGTCTGCCCGAAAAATTGATTGCTTTCTACCCTGGAGATGTGGTAAACGTGCCAATTGATAGAAGTAGGGTTCGTAGTCTGAACCTAGCAACTACTGTGGGAATTGCTCTTTTTGAAGCTTTGAGACAGATGCGTCACTAAAGAATTCACTTTCCGCCTGTTCTGGTTCAGGCGCCGAAAAAACCCGGCGCCAGCGATTTCTCAATCTGTTTCTCCACCTCATTTTCGATTGGAGCCTCCATGATCCGTGACCAAATCAAGTCCAGCCTCTATGAACTTTGCCCTGAGATTCAGAAGTTGGGAATTCATCCAGTCGTGCTCCAGAAAGGCAAGCGCTTCTGAATCCTGCTTTTCGAAAGCATGGACTGCTTAAAGCAAGCCCCTCCCCTTAGTTCTTGTGTGGTTGTCCAGAACGAACAGAGCGATTCGTGCCATTTCAATCCCGCGTGGGAGCCGCTGGTGCGCCGTGCGGTATCGGTGGCCCAGCGCAAGATGAGCGGCCCTGCGTTCAAAGCTATTCCGGAGAAATTTTCGATCCGAATTTCAGGAGCTCGCCCAGATGGCAAGTATCGAATGGAAAGGCGCCAAATGGGAGGCATACTACAGTAGCCTCTCCATTCCGGAATTACTCACTGTCCTGAAGGGCTTCGGGCAGATGGAGGTCTTGCGCTTTGAGGTTCCGGGGCGATTCAAGGGAGAGTTGAGCCTCTGTCTCACTGACGATGGGAGCAAGGAAATTACGCTCTATCACCTGGAGGTCTCCGGAAAGAAGCGCGCCGGTACGGGAAGGGAAGCTCTCAAGTGGCTCAGAAAGATATTCAAAGGAGCGATATATCTAGAATTTCCTGATTCGCCGGACCCTGCAATCGGGTTTCACCCCACAATGCCGTTCTGGTTTCAGATGTATCGGGAAGGGCTGATTGACGCCCTAGATTGTGAAAACTTTTACTTAGGTCCCCAGGCAACCAACGAGCAGCTCGAACAGGTCCAGGAGTATATCGAGTCAGCGCTTGGCAACAGGCTGGAAGTTACTTAAAGTCAAGGCCGTATCGAGATAGATGCAGTCCTTTTCCATCCCGCATTCCTCTCTGGAGTAAGTGTTTGTAATCATTATTTTTAATAAAAACTCCGGCTCCAACTCCAAAGCATAAAAGAGCAAGCGCGGTTTTCACCATCCGGGGATCGACACTGGACAAGCAATTGTTGGATGTCTACAATCCCGCAATGTGGAGCGCATGTTTATCCGCCATCGAATGAAATCACTTGAAGGAGCTGGAAGGGACCATGCAAAACAATCCCTTTTCCAAAAGACTCGAGCGTTTTCGCAGTCTCATGCTGCAGGAGGAACTTGACACTTTTGTCGTGTCGGTCCCGGAAAACCGCTACTACCTGAGCGGGTTCGAAGCCGAGGACCTTCTGTTGACTGAAAGTTCCGGTTGTCTCCTGATTACCCAGGCGGCGCAATACCTGCTGACCGACCCGCGATATGAAGAGGCCGCAAGGAAGGAAGCCCCGGATTTCAAGCTCGCAATTTATTCCACGGGGCTTAAGCAGCTTTTGCCCGACCTGTTCTCGGAGCTGAAGTCAGAAAGGCTGGGAGTCGAGGAGCATTTCCTTACCCTCAAAAGGTTCAGGGAGGTGGAGGAAGCCCTCTCCAAAGTCCGGCCCTCTGCTGTGGTTATCGCTTGTGAAGATCTGGTTGAGCGACTCCGGATTATAAAAGAAGATGCAGAGATCGAGAAAATCCAAAGATCGATCAGGCTGACTGAAAAGGCGCTTCAAACGGTGTGGGACGCTCTGGCCCCCGGCAAGACCGAAAAAGAAATGGCCTGGCTGATTGAAAAGACGATCCGTGAAGGTGGAGGCCAGGCGGTCTCGTTTCCCCCTATTGTTGCCACCGGTCAAAACGCCGCTCTTCCTCATGGGGTTCCCACCGACCGGAGAATTGGCAGCGGCGAAATGGTAGTCCTCGACCTCGGCTCCAAACTCGACGGCTACTGCTCGGATATGACCCGGACATGGGTTTCCGGCCCGCCGGATCCCAAACTGGTGGAGATATATAAAACGGTCCGTCAAGCTCAGCTTGCAGCGCAGGATAAAATACGTGCGGGAATCGATTCGGTTGCTGTCGATTCGGCGGCTCGTGACCTCATTAGGGATGCCGGATATGGCGACAATTTCGGCCACGGGCTGGGACATGGAGTTGGGCTTGCAGTGCATGAAAAGCCCGGCCTCAGAAAAGTGGAGCCCACACTGCTGGAAGAGAATATGGTCGTTACTGTAGAACCGGGAATCTACCTGCCCGGATTTGCAGGAGTGCGGCTCGAAAACATGGTTCGGGTGACAAAAACAGGGTGTGAGCTTCTCACAAGGGAAGAACTTTTCTACACCTGGTAATCCGGAACCGGTGATTCAATTTTTTCGAACGAATCGTCTTCGAACGAACCGTTTTTGAGGGAAAGGATAATCCGATTTGTTCTTTCCTCGACTTCGGGGATCATTTCGACGAGCGCCTTAAGAGAGGTCAAGATCTTCCTGGTCTGCTGTTTGTGGGGAATGTTCAGTTCAGGATGGTCAAGGAATTCAATGATCTGATCGAGCGCCATCAGCTTGTCCACGGTAAAATCGACATAGGCAAGCTTGGGCCATATTAACCTTATATCTTCCGGCAGATGCTCGATCCTGCTCGCCAGTTCCTCGTCGGTCCCAAGCCACATCGCACTTTTAAGGCGCTTGAGAAGCGACTGGATCTCTTCGCGGCTTCCCTCCCATGCGTCGCTTTCAACCATCAGTTCCTGCCATTTGGGCCGGATCTTGTTGTCAACCCATTTTTCGCCAAGGCCAGGCATGAGCGGCAGGCTGGCAAGTTCGCTCTGTTCGGCAATGAGTTTTTCGCAAAGGCGGCTGAGCCTGGTTGGAACATTTCCCTTGGGCAGGTTCGATTCGATAAGCCTGTTCAACTGTTTCAATATGGCGCTTTTGTTCTCGATGTCCGGCCAGGCCAGAGCGATCTGGGACTCCCATTGCTCCCTCAGAAAACTGATCTCGGCATTTATCGCCGAGAAGATGAACCCGAGCTTAATGAACGTATTTCTCAGCTCGTGGGCCAGAACATTGCAGCTCTGGAGACGCTGGCGCGCGAGATCTTTCTGCGCTTCGGACAGAGTTTCGCGGATGTGGAGTGAAAGCAGTTGAGTGCCAAGAGTGCGGGAAAGTTTTTTGATGACCTTTGTGGAGTAATCCCCTCTTTTTATGAAGCCCTTTTTGAAGTGAATTTTTATTACGGCGACGACTAGATCTTCACAGTCTTTCCAAATCGTATTTCCCTGATAGTCGACGGGATATTCAAACTCACCGGCACGGTCCCCGTAGAGATAAGATTTCTTTATCAGGACCGGTTCCATGTGATGATAGTCTTCGACTTCGTTGGCGAGCTGTTTTCGCACGCTGCGGCAATCCTGGTAAGGATCGTCCGCAGTCCAGCTCTTTGCCTTCTCAACGCACCAGGCCATTGCCTCCATTGGACGACCGGGCTTGTCTTTGTAGTCCTCCCAACATTTCCCCGGATAATTGTAATCAGAATATTCCTTGAGACCCCATAAGATTTCACCGGCAGCTTCATTACGAACCCCGGACGTAATGCGAGTCGAGCGCAACTGGGGCATAGGGCCAATTCTGTATATTGTCCCCTTTATGGCGTTGTGCAAACAAAGGAGGATGGTTTCAATCATATCCTTGCAGGTTCTCTCAAGGATATCATCGTTTATAATCATTCGGCGCCCCTATTTGACCTCTTTGCAAAAAATTTTGTATCTCGAAACCGGCACGGGGTCAACAGACTTTTTGTTAAAAGCCAATGACGATACGGGTTGATCGGAATGAAGCGGGGACCGCGACGTGAGGTCTTTCTCCATTCAACAGCACGTAATCCCGCCACCGGACCACCCAGGCACGCATGACAGCCGGACGGCAACAAAGTTTCGTCAAGGGCCAAACGCAATGCCGGCTCCTGGGGGAATTATTGAAACAGAAGATCTGCCAATTTGCCATTAACTCTAAAATAGCGTAAACTTTGTTATATTTTATCACACCCCACTGAGTGAGGGAAGCGTATGCGATTTGTCAGAAGCGTTTCATTTTTGGCGCTGGCGTTCGTTTTTTTGTTCCATTCGATTCTGCTTGCGGCGCCGGTTTCTCAGAAAGAAAGCAACGGCCCCCGGTTGCTCTGGGCTTTTGGAGCAATCCGCGCCTCGTCTAATCCCCCAAAGGTCGAGCCGGTAAGGACAAAAATGGTCCTTTCGTCCGGGGATAAGCTCAAAATGATGATCCAGCTCAGGCAAAAATGCTTTGTCTACCTGATCCACAGGGACTCCCAGGGGGATTTTACCATGCTTTTCCCTTACAGTCTCAAGCAGTTCGATACTGACTACCAGACTGCCCGCAATTACTACGCACCCAAAGGAGAAGCGTGGTTCCAACTCGACAGCAGGACCGGCAATGAGACCTTCTATCTTATCGCCTCAGACCAGCGTCTGCTCGATATCGAATATACATACGAGAAGTATGCATCTTCCGAAGAGTCCAAGAAGCAGAACCTGGCCGGACAGATGCTCTCCGAACTCAACATGATAACAGAAACTCACCTGGCCTCATCGGAGGGAGCTGAAAAGCCGGCCGATAAGGAGTCTGTAGTGCGGGGTTTCGAAAGGGCAACGGGCGCAGACCCGACTGATGTTGCCGCACTCGCCAGAGAAATTTCATTCGACAACATATATTCCGAAACATTTGTAGTCGACCACAGGTAGGCGCGGGTCAAGGCCCCCGCAAACTCCCCGTCTCTGGTCATAGACAGGTCAGGGAAAGCGTCGAGAATGAGCGGGCGCCTTCCGCGCTTCGCAAAGTATATCGCTGAGGGGTGCCCGCAATCGATATGGCATTTTCTTGCCCAGCTTCTTGCTTCCGCTTTGCTTGTAGACCCGCGACCCGTTTACAATAGCTTCCCGCCCAATTCGGCCACTTTGGAACGTTCCCCCTTGGTTAGAACAACGTGACCGGATATATTTTCGTTTTTGATCCTTTCAACGAGGTAGGTCAATCCATTGCTGCTGGCGTCGAGATAGGGATGATCGATTTGCTCCGGGTCACCCGTAAGGACTATTTTTGTATCTTCGCCCACTCGGGTAATGAGCGTCTTTATCATATGGGGAGACAGATTCTGGGCTTCGTCGCAAATTATGAACTGCCGCGGGATGCTACGGCCCCGGATGTACGTAAGGGCCTCCAGATCGAGCATTCCTTTCCGGATTAGGTCCTGAAGCACCTCGAAAGGCTCCGAGCAGTTTCTGAAAAGGAATTCGAGATTGTCATAGATCGGCTGCATCCAGGGCCGGAGTTTCTCCTCCTTTGTTCCCGGCAGAAACCCTAGATCATCTCCCATGGGAATGACCGGACGTGTTATCAAAAGCCTGCTGTATGCGTTCTCCTCGAGCACTTTTTCAAGCCCCACCGCCAAGGCCAGCAGTGTTTTCCCGGTTCCAGCCCTGCCAACCAGAGTAACAACTTTTACCTGATCGTTAAGGAGAAGTTCGAACGCAAACTTCTGTTCCTTGTTCAGCGCCTTTACCCCCCAGCAACTCGCCTCACCATAGCTCAGGTGAAGGAGCGATCCCTGATAGTAACGCGCAAGCGCCGACTGGGAAGGATTCTCGCTTGATTTTAGAAGCATAAACTGATTGGGAACAGCGTTATGCGAGTTGTAGTTGAACCTGCCTTCCTTGTAGAACCTGTCCAGTTCCTGGGCTGACAGATATACTTCGCCAACGCCGGTGTAGAGCCGATCGTAATCGACCTTGTCATTGTAGAAATCCTCCGCCCGTATGCCAAGCACATCGGCTTTAATCCTCAGGTTCAGGTCTTTTGTTACGATGGTGACCGGTTCACTTCCGGAAACGCTCAGATTATAGGCAACAGCGAGAATTCGGTTGTCATATTTTTCGGGATCCAACCCCTGCGGAAATTCCATAAGGCCGGAATGATTGAGTTCGATAGTAAGCCGGCCGCCCTGGGGCAGGTCTACGCCTTCCGACAGCCTGCTCGATTCGCGGAGCGCGTCCAACTCCCTTGATACAACTCGGGCATTTCTCCCTATTTCGTCCTGTCTTTTTTTTTGGTTGTCGATTTCTTCGATTACCGCAAAAGGTATTACGACGTTGTTGTCTTCAAACGCGAAAAGGGCGTCCGGGTTGTGGAGCAAAACGTTTGTATCGATCACATAGGTCTTACGCATCGGAACTCTCCAGGACCTTTTTGAAACTCGCGCAGCTCAATCTCCAAACCCAATCCGGGGCGCAATCGCGGCTACCAGCCCGGCGCGTTTAAATTATGAAGCGAGCGGAAGGTGAAACATCTTAGCCCTGAATGTAAACTTTTTTGGGATAAAAATGGAAGGAGAATTAAGTGAACTTAAGCCGGCAAGAACCTCTTAGCGAAATTGTAACATCTTCTATTGCTCAACGTTGTCCATCCGTGGCCGACTCAGCGGGAATCATACCTGAGATTATCCCCGGGTCTCATTTCATAGCATTGTGGAACCGCAACCGGCACCCCCGACGCCAGCAGTTCGCTCACCGTCACAAAATCGAAGCCTGCCTTTACAAGGCTTGGCGCAAACATTGGGAGAGATTCCGCAGTTCCGTGTCCACGGCCGTTTGCGTGGAATACTATAATAGAACCGGGCCTTGCGCTTCGGAGCACAGTCTGGGCTATAGCCGCTGCCGAGCGGCCTTTCGCGGGGTCGCCTGAAACAATGTTCCATTGAATCGCCGGGAGTCCCAAATCCTGAAGCATTTTCAGATTATCACGGTTGCAGGCGCCGAAAGGAAAGCGGAACAGGCGGGGAACTCTTGGAATTTTCGTCTCCTGTTCTCCGGTGGCATGAAAACACGGTCTTGTCTGCAGCTCCTGCCAGAGCAACTCATATTGAGCCTGAGTCCGGAGCACCTGGTCCTGAGCTTCTCTTTTGTCCAGCTTACGAAAGTTCTTATGATTCCAGCTATGATTCCCGATTTCGAAAAGAGGATCAGCCATTAGTTGCATGGTCTTTTCCGGGTGCGAGCGCATCCACTTGCCGCCGGCAAAAAAGGTGGCTTTGATCTTGTTGGCCCTCAGATAGTTCACTATGCCGGGATCATAGCCGCTGATCTCCTTTTCCCCTTCACAAAGATCGAATGTCAGTGCGATAAGTTTGGCGTTTTCAGGCAGTTTAACGGAGCGTATCGAATTCGCCATCTCAGGCGAGAGTACAGGGAGGTTTTCGCCGGGCCGAGTCCTTGATGGAGGTATATTTTTCAAACCGGAAGGACTCCGAGCCGTCCTCTTATCAGGAGCACTTCCGTCGAGTTCGGCCTGCGACCAGCAGCACCGGGAATTCGCCTCCGGCCGGCTTACGGTTGCCGATTGCTCCGCCCCGGCAGCGGGATCATTGGGCAAATCGGCCACCAGCCACACAAAACCAGCCTGAAGAAAAAAGAAAGCCGCCATAAAGAGTTGAAAAAATTTCACTTCGACTCGTCCGGCCCCTCGCTCTTCGGTCCACAGTGCAACTATTGGTCTGCAATCGCCCATTGCACCCTGACGAAGGTCCCGCCGCCCTCAGCGGACCCAATCACAAATGAACCCCCTGAGAGTTCCGCCCTTTTTTTCATGCTTATCAGGCCCAGCGCGCAATCCGGGCACGTAAAAGACACGGCGTGAGATACGTCGAATGCGGCCCCACTGTCCCCGATGTCGAGCTTGACATATCCGTCTTCTTGGACCAGCGAAAGCCGGGTGCTGCCGGCTTTGCTGTGGGCCGTCACACTGGCGAAAGCGTTCTGAACGATTCGAAAAATCACCAGCCTCAAGTCCCTGGCTATCTCTTCTTCTCTGACCTTGAATTGGGATTCCACCAGGATATTGGGGTGGTCTTTTTGAAATTCCCTGCAAAACCAGCTCAGGGTCGCCACAATGCCAAGGTCGTCCAGAACTGTGGGCATCAGTTGCGTGTACATGTTGCGGACTTGCTCAATAGCGAGCTGAACATTCGGTGTAATAGCGTTGAGGTCCCGGGTGCTGCTTTCGTCAGGGTCCATTCGCACCAGAACGCTTTCGATCTTATACTTGATGGCCGTCAGAAGCTGGCCAAGGTCATCATGCAACTCGGCTGCCACCATTCTTCGCTCGTTTTCCTGCACTCTCAGCAACGCCGATGATAGGTACTTGAGCTGCCTTTCCGACTCCCGCAAGTCGTCTTTGGACTTCTTTCGATCCATCGAGTAACGGATCGCTCTTTCGAGCAGGAGACCACTCATCTGGTCCTTGACCAGATAATCTGCCGCGCCGTATTTCATCGCTGTCAGATCAACGAGGTAATCTCCATGCCCCGTCAGGATGATTATAGGGGGCGTCGCCGGGGATTCCTCCACCTTGCTGAGAAGCTCCAGCCCAGTCTCCGGGCCCAGGTGGTAATCGAGAAGGCATACGTCGTATGTTCCCTTTTCGAGTTCCTTCAGGCCGTCCTCATAGGTCTGGATCCAGGCAACCTCATATTGCGCTGAAGATACTTCGGCCAGCAGACGGCCAATCAGGAAATAGTCGTCTTCATCGTCTTCGATTAGAAGCACTTTAATATGCCGAAGATCGTGCTCATACATTTGAACTTTTCCTGATGAGTTCCACCGTTCCGAACCGGCAGTTTCCGCTATTCGCTATAAGCCGGCACAAATTGTTAATGAACCGGCACGCTCGGAACGGCATCGGCAAGTTGCTTCAAGCCTTGAAGGTGGTTGGAACTACAATGGGGATACGCCTCAAATGGGATCGAATTAAATACGCCAAGACCTGCCCGCCTTCAGTTTGCGGCATACTCAGGTCACAAGAAAAGTCTTCATTACTTATAGCACATTCTGGGCCATTCCACCTAATTTTCCCACCCAAAAAAACGTAAAGGCGAAGGGCTGCAACATGACGGCCGAAGCCGGCGCTGTCAGTGGATCGGCTGATCGACCCGGCAGCTAAAGCTGCTTGATGGCTCAAAGATCGCTTATGCGGGTTGCGCGGAGCTGTTTGAACGAATGCGCCGGCTGCTGCCGGCACAACGGCGGCATTACTCTTTGCCAATCCTTCTCAGGTACATGCGTATGGATTCAAACGAACCTTCCGGGGCTGCTATAAGGTGCTCCTCTATGCGCTGTCCGCTCAGATAGTCGCTCAAGTGAAACTCCCGCCCATCCAGGCGGTGTATCTTGCCGCCGGCAGCCATCAGGATAATCTGGGCCGCCGCTAGATCGCGATACGAGACATTTGCCAGAAGCGCCCCTTCGGCTCGCCCCATCGCCACGTAAATTATGTGCGCCGAGGTCGATCCCAGGTTCCGGATCTTGCCTGGGAAAGTGGACTGGTATTGATTATGAAACCGTGAGTAGGTCAGCAATACGCTTTCGTTGCTGATCTCGCCCGTGTCCGGAATTCTTATTTCCCGTTCGCCCCAGTAAGCTTTCTGCCCGACGACGGCGTAGAAGAGGTCACCGGTCACAGGCATGAAGGTAACCCCGAAGACCGGCCAGAAATTTTCGAGAAGCGCAAGCGATATGCCCCATATCGGGATTCCCGCCTGAAAGTTGGCTACTCCGTCAAGCGGATCGTATATCCAGAGATACCTCTTTTCTCCGTGGACGTAGTCTTCAGCGGGAAGCGGGTCCCCGAAAACCCCGTGCCCCGGGAAGATGGAATTGAGATGATCCCTGAAAAAGTTCACCAGCGCAAGCTCGGCTGAGGTTACAAGCTCTTCATCGAATTTGACCCCTGGATTGCCTTTCCCGTACAGCTCCAGAGCTTTATCGCCCGCAATCGAAACCGCATCTTTGGCAAAACTGAGCAACTCTTCGATCGCGGGATTTTCTTCCCGAAACGCCATTTGCGCCTCCTCGTTACGACATAGGTAGTGTCCATCCGGAAACTCCGGATGGGACTCTAGCGGTTTCCGATTCGGAAAGGAGGCATTTTTCGTCCTGGTAAGGAAATCGAGGGGTTGCGCGGAGGCGTACCTGGGTACACCGCACAAGCAAACCCGAAGATTGACGCCACCAGGGCGGAAAAGGACACTTTCCGGATGGAAACTAGCGGTATCAGCAGTGCACGTGCCAACAAGTCTTTACTTCTCAAACTATTGTCCATCATTCCGGCGGTCTGGGAGTTCGCCGGACAATTAGCATTAGGAGCCGGTTTATGCTAATATGGCCCCACTATGAAAAAGACCTTCAATGTTCACAGACCGTTCGAACTGGGAAAATACCACAAATATGCGATAGGAGCTATGCTCATGTACGGAAAGTATTTTGTAAGAAGGGAGCTGGAAAATGGCTGATATGGATGATATCAAAGAGGCCAAAAGATTTTATACGGATATGCCGCAGAAAACGGATGGATTTTTTCTCAAGGGGTCCGGCTCCCTGGATTGGGGAATGAAGAACCGGCTGGCGCGGATCTTTAATCCCGAAACCGGTCGAACGGTCATGCTGGCAATCGACCACGGGTATTTCCAGGGTCCCACCACCGGGCTGGAACGAATCGACATAAATATACTTCCGCTGGTCCCGCATGCCGACACGCTGATGCTGACAAGGGGCATCCTCAGGACCATCGTGCCGCCGTCCACCTCAAAATCTATCGTGCTGAGGGTTTCCGGTGGGACAAGCATACTTAAGGAGCTTTCCAACGAGGACATCGCGGTCGATATCGAAGAATCCATTCGCCTGAATGTATGTGCCATGGCCGTGCAGGTCTTTATCGGCGGAGAGCACGAAAGGAGGTCCATCCTAAACATGACAAGGATGGTGGATCTTGGCACCCGCTACGGCATTCCCACTCTTGCCGTGACGGCGGTGGGAAAGGACATGGCGCGCGACGCCAAGTACTTCAGACTGGCCGTAAGGATATGCGCGGAACTTGGCGCTCACTACGTCAAGACCTACTATATAGATGAGGGGTTTGAAACCGTCACGGCCTGCTGCCCGGTGCCGATCGTGATGGCCGGCGGCAAGAAGATCCCGGAATTGGATGCCCTTACCATGGCCTATAATGCGGTCCAACAGGGCGCGGCCGGTGTCGATATGGGAAGGAACATCTTTCAGTCGGAAGCGCCGACGGCCATGATCCGGGCAGTACGCGCCGTCGTCCACGGCAACGAAACGCCGAAAAAGGCCTTTGATCTTTACAATACGCTGAAAAACGAAAATGAAGGTCGCCAACTGGTATAACAACCGGGATATCCGGATAGAAGAGGTTCCAACCCCCCGGCCGGGGCCGGGAGAGCTCCTCGTGAAGGTGATTTCCTGCGGCATATGCGGAAGTGACATCGTCGAGTGGTACCGGCTGCCGAGGGCGCCGCTTGTTCAGGGCCACGAGATCGGCGCCCAGGTGATTGCCGCCGGCGATTCGGTAACGAAATTTAAGCCGGGGGACAGGATTTTCGTTGCGCCCAAGGTCCCCTGCATGGAATGCTCATACTGCAAAGACGGGCATTATCCGCAGTGCTCGGAAGTAAAGGTCAGGCTGCCGGGCGGTTTTGCCGAATATATCCTAGTCCCGGAGACCCTGGTGGAAAAGGGCGCCTATCTTTTGCCCGAGGCCCTGACCTACGACCAGAGCACCTTCATCGAGCCTCTTGCATGCGTTGTCAGGGCACAGCGGCTTGCCGGGGTGCGGGAGGACCGGACGGTCTTCGTGGCCGGCTGCGGGATGTCGGGACTCCTCCATGTAAAGCTTGCAAAGTCGAGGAAATGCAGGGTAATAGCAACCGACATCAACCGAAACAGGCTGGCATTTGCCGAGCGGGTCGGGGCGGACATAACAATCGATGCGGCCAAAGATGTTCCGCGGCGCCTGGCTGACGAAAACATCGGAAAGCCCGCCGTCGTTATATTGTGTACGTCAGCCCTTTCCGCCGTACAACAGGCATGGAAATGCGTGGACAAGGGCGGCGCGGTCGTCTTTTTTGCCGTTCCGGGACCTGATAAAGATGTGACCGTTCCGATAAACGATTTTTGGACAAAGGAGATCAGGATACTTACTTCTTACTACTGCGGGCCGCCCGACATAGAGGAAGCGATAAAATTGATTGAATCCGGCGAGATAGAAGTGGAGGACATGATCACGCACAGATTGGGGCTCGAAGATATCGCAAAGGGCTTCGAGCTGGTGCTCGATGGGACGAGATCCATCAAGGTGATCATCAGGCCCAACGATCCAGCCGCCTGAGACGCGATGCCCGAAAAGCGTCTCTTGTTTTGGGACTAAAAAAAGGAATCAATCCATGGCATTTCAGAAGGGAAAGATAACTCCGGAATTCGAGAAGGCACTTGAAATTGGCCGCCCACCTAACGTCGTTCGGCTTTTCCCCCATTCCAAAGCGCTGATAGTGAGCGGCAAGGTGATAGATCGCGCGCTGATGGCCAAGGGCAAGGCGATAGCTATCGCGGCGAACGGCCGAAATTATTGGGCCATTCGAGGATCCCTCATGGCCGCGCAGCGTGCAAATGCGGCCATCATCGTGGAAATTGCGAAATCGGAGGGCGGCGCGAAGGCATACTGTGCTACCAACCTTTGGAACCTCGCAATGCAGGTGGACGAGATCTGCAACGAGTTGGGGATCACGGTGCCCGTGGCCGTCCATGCCGATCATTACGGGATTCAGAGCGCCGAGGACGTGGAAACGGCCAAAATCGAAATCCCATCGATATTCGATGCCGGCATAACTTCGATAGCCATCGATGCTTCACATCTTCCCGATGACGAAAACCTTCTGGCCAATATCGCCCTCACACCCTACTTTCCCAAGTGGGCGGGCTATGAGACTGAAGTTGGTGAAATCAAAGGAAAAGAAGGGCTTTCAACGGTTGACGAGGCGCTCTATCTCATCCGGGGTCTCAATGCCCATGGGATTTTCCCGGACTGGATCGCCCTTAACAACGGCACGACGCACGGCATCGAGGCCAGCGAGTCGGGCATCCAGGTCCCGCTCACTGTGGAAATCCACAATGCCCTGGCTAAGTACAATATATCGGGCGCCCAGCACGGCACTTCGGGCAATGACTCCAGGCGGCTGCAAAAGATCGCCCGGGAGACGCGGACCACCAAGGCAAATGTTGCCACCGCCCTTCAGATGCTCACCTGGGGAGTGAAGGTAAATGAATACGGCAACGCCTATCTGGATGAGAACGGCGAATTTGTCAAGCTCCCCGAACAGGGAGTCGATGACCGGGTTTGGGCTGAAATGGTGGCATACGCCAAGGAAAAGGGTCTGAAGAAGGGGGACTACAAGAAACTGAACCTCCCGCTTGACAATAAGCTCCACGGACAGGCGCGCGAAATACGGGAAAGAATGGCGAAAAACGTGGAAGATTTTGTATACGGACTGCTCACCGAGGTATTCAACGCAAAGGATACCGCCCCTCTGGGCATCGAGGCCATCCTCAAGGCCGGTTCATACGACCTGGGGCCAAAATCCACCCGGATCGAAGATCCCGCGCAGTGGACCGAGGATCAGATCCGCGAGCGGGCGAAAAAGAAGCAAAAAAATGGGAAGACATTTGAAGATTAGATGAGCCTGAAGATCAGACTCCCGTGAAGGCGCAGGCAACTCAAATTGTTGCCCGTGGCCCAACCGGGAGGCGCACTTCGCCCCCCTTCCCACCCATGGACTCTGGCTGGATCTTTTGCTCCATACCCTCAGTGGGTTGACTTTCGAAGTGAAATAGGTCAACATGACTATATCCTATCAGTCATGGAGGTGACAATGACTCGGAAGACCATAACTGTGGCGGAAGCAAAGAAGCGCCTGTCCGAGCTTCTCGGGCGCGTGGCCTATGGGGGAGAGCAGATCATGATCACAAAGCGAGGGAAACCAATGGCCTTGCTGGCGCCGGCAACCGAAGAGTCCAAACATCTTGCAGACGCAAAAGGATGGTTGGACGACGAAGATGATTTCTTCGAAATTATTGACCACATCGTTGAGGATCGCGATAAGCATATTCCGCGAGTAGTTAAGGGGCAGGTCGCGGAATGAGGTATCTTCTGGATACGAATATACTGAGCGAATTGTTGAAGAAACGGCCAAATCCTCACATGATTGCACGCCTGCGCTCAAAACAGCCAGAGTCACTATTCACGTCGTGCATTTGCGTTATGGAACTTCGTTTCGGCGCTGCCTTGCGCAGTGACGCTGAAATCTTTTGGGAGACAATCACGGAAGAAATACTTTCGAAAGTGACCATTTTGCCATTAGAGTCTCGCGAAGCGGTAACCGCCGGAGACCTTCTTGCCTCCTTTCAAAAGGCAGGTCAGATCGTCGGGATGGAAGATATTCTTATTGCATCAACTGCCCTGAGCCATAAGTGCATCATGGTTACGGCGAATACTCGGCATTTTTCCAGGGTGAAGCCCCTGAGGGTTGAGAACTGGCTGGAGCAACCCTGAATACCAGCCGCCATCCTAGCTAATTACCACGTGAACGGCTCTCGCGGGTCCCCCTCCGCGATAATCTGGTCATTCAAATTACCGTTAGGCGGAAGGTACCTCGCGTAGCGCGGAAGGCGCCCGCTACGCAGGATCTGTCAATCGCGTTGGGCGTTCGCGGGGCGCTTTCTCCAAGCTCTCCTTTTGGTCGGGGGCGGCCTTCAGCCACTCTCTTAGCCGGCATCCCGTCCCCTTGTCGTGTCACCGGTTGAGCGTTTTTTAGGGCGTGTCGTCTTTTGCGCAAGCTCTATAAGTGATTGGAGAGGCTCTATTCACTGCTTCTTCATTTGGAAATGCTTCAGCCACCTCCGGGTTCAGTACGACAATATTCGATGACTCGCGAATACGCCTTGCGTACTTTCCGCGTACAAAACCATCCGGAAAATCTGACAGTTTATACTCGGCACGCAATTCATCCTTGCCGGTTTGGCTAACCTTCTTCATATATTCTCTTCTCTCCTTTGCTCGCTTCGCGTGCGCTAATAATACGAATAGTATCATCTTTTTCGGTGTGAGCAACTACTAACAACCTTCCCCTTTCCGATACGCCGAACGTAACGAATCGTTCTTCGCTCACCGAATGATCCGGATCGAGGCCTGTCAGACCCATCGGGTCCTTCAGCGCAGTTGCGGCTTCTTCGAACGACACTTTGTGTTTTAGTAGGTTTGAGCGAGCCTTTTTCGGATCCCATTCGAATTTCATATTTCATCATATCCTAATTTTCGGCACGATTCGCAGTCATTGTTCAAGAGTACCGAATAACCAGCGGGAAAGGAAAGCAAACAATGATCGTCAAGATTAAAGACCCTGGACCCCGGCTCAAAAGCCCTGCCGGGGTGACGGGTTGGGGACCCGGTCTGCCGCCGGTGGTTCCCGATCTCACTTATAAATCCCCTCCCGAGGCCCGAAGAAAATAAGATAAATTGCATTTTCCTTGAAATTGTAAATGATTCGCCGTTCCTGTCCCTCTACATAGTATCTCAAGCTCCTGAGATCTTTAAATTCCTCCTTTAGCTTTTTCCCGCTCAGCGGATCTTCGGCAACTGACCTTATCGCTTCTTTAACACCACTACGTTAAGTCATCACGCAAACCTTTACACATAGCTGTAGGGTGGGTACGGTTTCATCGTGCCCACCATTTCGCGGTGGGCAACACTTGGCGTTTGCCCACCCTACGGTACTTGACGAAGTAGTGTTAAGAGCCGTCTTTTCCGAATCAATTCACAGTTTCTTCCTTTGCTTTTGAAACCTGGCCGTCTCACAGATTTTCAATGTCCAGCTCCTCCAACATTCCGGCATCGATCTCCGCCTTGGCCTCGAGGATATCCTTTATTTCCTCAGCGGTAAGTTCCGGGTTTTCGATTGCCAGAAGGCCGATTCGAAGAGCGTAGCGCTGGCTGCTGGAGAAATCACGGTCTTCTTTTTTGGCAAGAAGCACAACCCATTTAACAAGGTCTTCACTGAGCAGGATCGTTTTTCTTTGCATAATGCCTCCAGAGCATTCAAGTGAATCACTTCATACGACATCATATAACATCATATCGGTTGTGTTTGCAGCGTCCAAACACGACAAAATAGTTCGCAGGCGGCGGGTAGCACCGACAACTTTCACAGGCAACCTCTATCATGCCTCCCACTTGTTCTCTTCTCGGCAGAGACGCCATGGTAATCTGGTCATTCAATTTACAGGCTTTAGAAGGAACTCCTCGCCCTGGGGGTAGGAAGTGTCTCAAATTGGAATGGGATGGCGAGCGAGGTCCATAGCGCGCTTCGCTTGTCATTACAGATACTTCAGCCCGTGGGCGGCCTTTTCCAGCTCTTCGCGGAACTCGGGGTGGGCCACATCGATCAAGGCCCGAGCCCGCTGGCGGATCGTCTTCCCGTATAAGTCAGCAATGCCGTATTCGGTGACGACATATCGGACGTGGTTGCGTGTGGTCACTACGCCCGCACCTTGCTTGAGCATCGGCACGATCTTGCTCACGGGTTGTCCTTTGATCTCAGCTCTGCTGGCCATGCCGATTATGGGTTTACCACCCTTAGAGCGGCTTGCGCCATAGATAAAGTCTATCTGTCCACCGACGCCGCTATACAACCTGGGGCCAATCGAGTCCGCACAAACCTGGCCGGTGAGGTCTATTTCGATGGCCGAGTTAATAGCTACCATGCGTTCGTTCTGCGCAATCAGGAACGGGTCGTTGACGTACTCGGTCGGGTGAAGCTCTATTATAGGATTGTCGTGGACGAAATCGTACAACCGCTGCGTTCCAAGCATAAAGCCGGCAACGATTTTGCCCGGGTGCAGCGTTTTACGTTCGCCGTTGATGATGCCGCGCTCCACCAGGTCTATGACACCGTCGGAAAACAGCTCCGTATGAATTCCAAGATCCCTCTTGGTCTCCAGGAATGTCAGCACAGCATCGGGGATACCGCCGATACCCATTTGCATGGTCGAGCCGTCTTCGATTAGTGCAGCGCAATAGCTGCCGATCTTTCTTTCCAATTCGGTAATTTCGCCCATGCGGTGCTCGGGCACCGGGTACGATACCGGAACGATGTGAGTGAGCTTGGAGACGTGGATAAAGCTATCGCCCAATGTGCGGGGCATCCGGTCGTTCACTTCGGCAATGACGATCCTGGCCATCGCGGCGGCTGTCTTGGTCGCGGCGACCTCGACACCGAAGCTGCAAAAACCGTGTTCATCCGGCGGGCTCACATGTATGAGCGCCACGTCCAAGGGCAGAATGCCGTTGCGGAACAGTCCAGGGATCTCGGAAAGAAAACAGGGGGTGAAATCTGCCCGGCCTTCGTTGACGGCTTTGCGCACATTCGGGCTGATGAACGTCGTGTTCACGCGAATATACTTTTCCATGCCCGGAGCGACATAGTCTGCGCTTCCGATAGTGAGCATCTGGACGATCTCAATCGGCTTTTCAAAGGCCGGCGCATACTCAACCAACGCAGCCATCACCCGCTGTGGCACAGAGCAATTGCCCGTGAGGAACAGGCGCATCCCGGACTCAATCGCTCGGACAGCCTTTTCGGCCGTAGTGACTTTGTTCTGATAAATTTGCATCCATCCGATCATAGCGTTCCTCGCGTTCCTGAGGTTACTGAGACCACGTGCGTATAGCCTCGGCCAGAGCCGGATTGACAATGTTCCCATCGCGCGTGGCAACACCGCGCGCCAGGGCCGGGTTGGCCTCGAGTGCGCCCTCCAGACCGTCGAGAACGATTTGCTGCACAAACGGCCATGTGGCATTACCCAGCGCATGCGTAGCCGTGCGACCGACGACGCCCGCCATGTTCGGCACACAGTAGTGGATAACATTTTCCTCCACATAAGTGGGCGTGCCGTGCGTGGTAGGCCGGGAGGTTTCCACACAGCCTCCCTGGTCGATGGAAAGGTCCATGATCAGTGAGCGCGGCTTCATGGAAGCGACCATCTCGCGTGTGACCAGGATCGGCGCGCGCGCGCCAGGCACAAGGACCGCACCAAGCAACACATCTGCAAAGGTGACGACTTTTCGGATGTTGAAGGGATGGGTGAGCATCGTTGTCAGGCAGCCTGCAAACATCTCGTCGAGGTGCAGGAGGCTGGCCATATCGCGGCCCAGGACAATCACCCGTGCACCAGCCCCCAGGAACGCGCGCGCAGCATGAGTGCCCAAAGTTCCAGTACCCAGAATCGCGACATCGGCTGACGGCACGCCGGGCACACCCTCCAGCAGTACTCCTTTACCCCCGCGATCATTTTGAAGCAGCGCAGCGGCTACGTGCGGGCTCATGCGACCGGCAATCAGGCTCATCGCAGCAAGGATCGGCAAGCTTCCGTCATCGTTCTCGACCGTTTCGTAGGCGATGGTGGTGACTCGTCTTTTGAGCAGTAGTTCCACCCTGCTGCGCTGGACGGCCGCCAGGTGAAGGAAGCCCATGAGTACCTGGCCTTCCCGGACCCACTCGAACTCTTCTGCAGTCGGTCTGGTGACTTTGAGCACGAGTTCACCCCGACCGTACACTTCCTCACCGGAATATACAATGCGCGCCCCGGCCTTTTCGTAGTCCTGGTCAGCGAAACCGGCGCCAAGGCCCGCACCCGATTCCACGTAGCAGTTGTGCCCCTCGGCCGTCAACAGTTCGACGCCGGCGGGCGTCAGCCCGGCACGGCTCTCGTAACTTCGCCGCTCGCGCGGCACACCAATGTCCATAGGACTCCTCCGTGATGAAATCGTCCGAGTTTATGGGATTTGGGAGTACCTTTCCCGTGGTTCCCGGATTTCCGTGTATCCGCTTGGCGCCGATTGTGATGGGTGCGCTGCCGCCCCAGTGCGCACCATGCTCAAAATTGATGCCAAAATGCACTTCCAGGGCCCAAATAAGCCTTGACTCCTCTTGAAAATAATTAGCAAAATACGCAAAGTCTTGCATTATTTCTTTAAGCGCATCTTGCTGGAGGTTAAACTCATCTGAGCTCACAGATAATCACTCTGCTGACCGATTTCGGACTCCAGGACGGATATGCAGCCAGCATGAAAGGGGTCATACTCCAGATCTGTCCTGATGCGAAGCTGGTGGACATATCTCATCTCATCGCCCCTCAGAGTGTTCGCTCCGGGGCCTTTGTTCTTTTCGCTTGTTATGAGTATTTCCCGCATGGGACCATTCATCTGGCGGTTGTGGACCCCGGGGTGGGGACGGAGCGTGGCGCCCTCGCCATTCGGACCAGGTCCTGTTTTTTTGTGGGGCCTGATAACGGCCTTTTCTCCCTGATACTAAGAAAAGAAACCGGCTGGGAAGCAAGAAGGCTGGAGAACCGGCAATTTCGGCGAAGCCCGCTGAGCAGCACTTTTCATGGCCGCGACCTTTTCGCGCCCGCCGCAGCTCATATAGCTTGCGGAGTCCAGTTCGACACTCTCGGACCTGCCTGCGATCCGGTCTCCCCGCACTGGGACGAACCAATCATCGGCAGAGGCGAAGTTAAGGGCGAGGTGATCCATATCGACCGTTTCGGAAACGCTATTACCAATGTGCAGAGTGAAACATTGGAAAAACAGGGGCCGGTGGAAAAATGGATGATCACCGCCGGAAAATCGGCAATCAATTCAATTGGGCAGACTTATGGCCGTGTCAGGACCGGGGAACCACTCGCCTTGACCGGAAGCACGGGTTTTATCGAAATTGCCGTTAACCAGGGCAATGCGGCATCCGAACTGGAGCTGGGTCTGGGGACCAGAGTCACATTCCGGCTCCCGGATACCCGAAACTCACCCGATTAAAGACTTTGAAGTTCAGTTGCAACGCCTCACACAGTGCGCCCCGGCTGTTCAAAATCTGTTTTCGGGGATAATATATCTCAGGATGAAGCCTGCTGATCCATTCTCATCATGCTGCCGGCGCGGTCGTGACTCACCCTCCATGCAGGCGAATTCTTTGATAGAGAAAGCATTTACTTAAAATCATTCAATTTTGCTGGATTAAGGGGCATTTTTCGGCCGAAGTTAGGGTTTATTTCTTCAGGGATACTGTTAACTTATTAAGAACCACCGGTGCTTCCGGATGGACACCGGCCAAGATGTTTGAACTTCCAAGGAGGAACTAAATGGCTACTCGCATCGCGCTTAATGGTTTCGGACGCATCGGGCGCACCATTTTCAAAGTCATAAAAGACCGGAAACTGCCGCTGGAAGTTGTCGTCTTGAACGACCTGACAACGCCCTCGGAACTGGCCTACCTTCTGAAATACGACTCTGTTCATGGCGTCTGGCCTCACGAGGTCCAGGGGACTGAAGATGAATTAATCGTAGACGGCAGGCCGGTTAAATGCCTCAAGATAACGGACCCCGCCCAGATGCCCTGGCGCGACCTCAAAATTGACGTGGTTCTCGAAGGCACCGGCCTTTTCACCAGCCGCGACGGAGCTGAGAAGCACCTCAACGCCGGAGCGCGAAAAGTGATCATAACCGCTCCCGGTAAGGGTATGGACGCAACCTTCGTAATCGGGGTAAACGATGGGACTTATGACCCGCGCACTCACAATATCATCTCAAACGCCTCATGCACTACGAACTGCCTGGCCCCGATCGCCGCATTGCTCCACGACAGGTTCATAATGGAGCACGGGCTTATGACCACCATTCACGCTTACACAATGGACCAGCGCCTGCTCGATTCGAGCCACAGCGACCGCCGAAGGTCCAGGGCGGCCGCACTCTCGATGATTCCGACCACGACCGGCGCCGCTCGCGCCGTAGCCGAGGTAATTCCGGACCTCAAGGGAAAGCTCGACGGCCTGGCCATTCGGGTTCCCACTCCGAACGTTTCGCTCGTTGACCTCGTGTGCAGGGTTGGCAGGGATGTAACGAAGGAAGAAGTGAACAATGTTCTGGAGGAGGCCGCAAACGGACCGCTCAAAGGGATCCTCCAGTATGTGACTGAGGAGCTGGTCTCGGTTGATTTCAATCACACCTATTACTCATCGAATGTGGATTCGAGGCTGACTAATGTCATGGCCGGCCGCATGGTTAAAGTATTCAGCTGGTACGACAATGAGTATGGCTATTCGAGCAGGGTGGCCGAGTTGGCCGTTATGGTGGGCAACTCCCTGGAGTAGCGCCCTTTCCCCATGCGCTGTCTCTTCACTTCACAAGGCACCTGGATAAAGGAGCATCTCGAGCGTGAAGACTCTTGACGATCTTGATCTTAAAGGAAAGCGCGTATTCATGCGAGTCGATTTCAATGTGCCCCTGGATAAGGAGCGGCGCGTAAGAGACGATCTTCGCATCCGCGCTGTTCTGCCGAGCTTGCACAAGGTCCTCGATTCGGGGGGCAGGCTTATTCTGGCTTCACATCTGGGAAGACCAAAGGGCAAAGTGGCCGATGAGTTTTCACTAAGGCCCGTAGCGGAGCACCTCTCAGAACTGCTGGCAAAACCCGTGCCTTTTGTCCCGGATTGCGTTGGTCCCGAGGTGGAGAAACAGGTCTCGCTCCTAAATGACGGTGAAGCGCTCCTTTTGGAAAACCTGCGTTTTCATCCGGAGGAGGAAAAAAACGACCCGGAGTTTTCCAGGCGTTTGGCCGAACTGGCCGATATTTACGTAAACGAGGCTTTTGCCGCTTCTCATCGCGCTCACGCCTCCGCAGAAGGTATAACCCGATTCGTGCCCGTGTGCGCCGCCGGATATCAGCTCCAAAAGGAGATTCAGTATTTCAAAAAGGTCATGGACAACCCTCAACGGCCGCTTGCAATTATTGTCGGAGGCGCGAAAGTATCGACCAAGCTGGGGCTGCTCGAAAATCTCATTCCCAAAATCGATTACCTGATTATCGGCGGCGCAATGGCCAATACGTTTTTCAAGGCCCAGGGCAAGGAAGTCGGCAAATCGCTGGTTGAAGATGATTATATCGAAACGGCCGCACGGCTGCTTGAGTCGGCAAACAAAAGAGGAGTGAAGGTGTTCCTGCCGGTTGACGCGGTTGTTTCCGCTGACGCGGAGAGCGTCGGGAGACGTACGGCAGGTCTCAATTGACAAGGTTCCCAAAGATACCATGATTCTGGACATTGGCGCACAGTCCGTTCAGGTCTTCGAGTCGGTCCTTCGAAGCTGCAAGACAATCGTCTGGAATGGCCCGATGGGTGTTTTCGAGACGCCCCCGTTTAACAAAGGCACTTTCGCTCTAGCCGAATTCATGGGGTCGCTCGGCGCGCTCACAGTTATTGGCGGCGGCGATTCGGCGGCCGCCATCAGGCAGGCCAACGCCGAAAACAAGGTAAGTTATGTCTCGACAGGGGGCGGCGCTTTTCTGGAGCTGCTGGAGGGGAAAGATCTGCCTGGCGTCTCGGCCCTGGAGAGATGCTGAACCAAATACGAAGGGCAATGCCTCAGGGGCACGGAACATACGGCAAAAACACGGTATCACAACAGAGATCAGACTTTCCCTGACACGGGGAGACCCGAAATGAACCCGAACAGAAAACCTCTCATCGCCGCCAACTGGAAAATGTACAAGACCGTAGCCGAAGCGATCTCTTTCGTTAAAGCGATCCAGGAGGAAACCGGCCCCTGTACTGACCGCGAAGTAGTAATCGCCCCTGCCTTTCACCGCTCTGAAAGCGGTCCGGGATATTCTGAAACAGCAGGGTTACAGCCTGGCGGCGCAGAATTGCCACTGGGAGGAAAAGGGCGCCTTCACCGGCGAAATCTCACCGATCATGCTAAAAGACCTTGGATGCGAATACGTGATTGTCGGCCATTCAGAGCGGCGTCAGCTATTCGGCGAAACGGACGAAACGGTGCGTTTGAAAGCGGGGGCGGTTTTCAAGGCCGGGATGACGCCTGTTGTCTGTGTCGGAGAAGTCCTCGACCAGCGCGAGCAGGGAAAGACATTCGAAGTCGTTGCCGGCCAGGTCGAAGGGGCGCTCAACGGCTTGAGCCCGATGCAGGCGGAGCTGCTGGTCATCGCATATGAACCCGTTTGGGCGATCGGTACCGGCAGGACCGCAACACCAGGGCAGGCGCAGGAGGTTCACGCTTTCATTCGTGAGAGAATCGCTTCGCTTTTCAACAAAGGGGTTGAAAAAAAGGCCAGGATATTATATGGTGGATCGGTTAAGCCTTATAACATAGATGAGCTTATGGCCGAGCCGGACATTGACGGAGCGCTCGTTGGAGGGGCAAGCCTCGAAGTCGGCTCATTCAAACGCCTTGTTCAGTTCAAATCTTGAGAGAAAAGTTTTAGACTAATGGGTATCCTGCTTATCCTTATTCACTTGTCAGCCTGTATCGCGCTGATTGCGATAGTTCTGCTCCAAACCGGCAAGGGCGCTGAAATGGGAGCGGCATTTGGCGGCGCATCGCAAACCCTTTTCGGCGGATCAGGCGGCAGCTCTTTCATGAGCAAGCTGACAACGGGCGCTGCTATCGTATTCATGATAACATGCCTGCTGCTCTCTTTTATGTACAGGCCGGGGGTCCGCGGGGGCCGGTCGGTAATGACCGATATTCCCGTGGAACAACCCCAGCCAGCAGCCTGTGCAGCCCCAGCCGGTAATTCCCGAAGCCCGTCCGGTACAGCCCGAGGCCCCCGGCCCCGCATCGCAGGCCCCCGAGGCTGCGCGAAAAGCCGTTGAAACGCCTAAGCCTGTGACCAAAGCCAAGCCGCCCGCTAAAGAACAGGCTCAGCAGGGGCAAAAAAAGCAGGAGAAAGCTCCCGCTAAACAACAGTAAGGTTTCCCATCGGCATTAGCTGTGGCCGGATAGCGGCGCGACCGCTTTCCGGCTTTTTCTATTATCCGCCACTGGGAAGTAATCACCGCCGCAGTCCAACCTTTGCGCAAACCGAAGAATTTTAAATGGGGTTATCTATCAGATAAACAGGAGACAAAACATTTCTCCACTGCATCCTCAACAGACGTAGAGACATGCAAAGTCAACCGGAGACAAGGTTTGGCGGCCACTACTCGGTTTACTTGTGAAGAAGATCTTGCCCCCAGTATTTGACGCCGTCTTAAAAGCTATCCCATCCATTTTTCTGCGGCCAGTTTCTGCTGGATGTTGAGTTCAGATTGAACGGGCAGCACACACGATTCGCCTTCAATCGCGATAATGACCTTATCGCCCCAAATGTCCTGCACACGCTCCTTGATCTCGAGGAGTTCAATCCACCGCTTGAAGGTACCGACGATGACGATCACCATCATGACCATAACAGCGGCGGCTAGTATGGTCAGGAGATAGAGCTTTCGCGGCAGATAGACATCCGTGATGTTTAAATAACCCGCATACATCGTTACGAATCCCAGGAAGAGGCCCGGAACCGCCGTTACCCACATATACCTGGCCTTCCCCATACGAATCAACATTGCCGTTACAATTATCATGGCGCTTGCGGCGAGAAGCTGGTTACTCATGCCGAACAGGGGCCACAGCGTCGAGATATTTCCAGTATACACAAGATATCCCCATAGGAAACTGAAGATGCCGCCGGTTATGACTATTCCAGGTATCCACTGCGTTTCGTTGAATTTTGGGATAATTTTGCCGAACATTTCCTGCAGGAGGAATCTGCCGACCCTGGTGCCTGCGTCAACGGCGGTGAGAATAAAAACCGCTTCAAACATGATCGCAAAGTGATACCAGTACTTCATCAAGTTCTTCATATAGGGAATCGAATCGAAGATAAAGGCCATGCCGACGGCGAGAGATACGGCGCCACCCGGCCTGCCCTGGATTTTTTCCTGAACCTCCGTAGCGAGCCTGGGGAGGTCTACGGTAGCCATACCAAGTTTGGCAAACTCCGCAGGCGCTGAGTTGATGGCAAAATAGTCCGCCGGAATAAGGACGCAGGCTGCGATTAGGGCCATAACGGCTACAAAACCCTCCAAGAGCATGGCGCCGTAGCCGACAAATGGGATATCCTTTTCATCACCGAGCATTTTGGGCGTTGTGCCTGTTGCAATGATGGCGTGAAAACCGGATATGGCGCCGCAGGCGATGGTGATAAAGATGAAGGGGAAGACATTGCCGGGGATGACGGGTCCGCCGCCGCCCGTAAACTGCGTGAGCGCCGGCATTTTTAGTTCGGGATGGACGAAAAGAATTCCAACCGCCAGAGTAGTGATGGTGGCTATCTTCAGATATGTTGACAGATAGTCTCGCGGCGCCAGAAGAAACCATACAGGCAGTACGGATGCAATGAATGCATAAAGAGGAATGACAATGGCAATCTGATGCTTGCTCAGTCTCAGAAACTGGGCCAGCGTTGATGTCGGTTCGATTGCTCCTCCGAAGTAGATGGCTGCGGCGAGCAGGGCAACACCAAATATACTAGCCGTCTTAACGTCGCCGGGGCGAATCTTGTACATCCAAAGACCCATGAAAATGGCGATGGGGATGGTGGCGCCCACAACGAAGACGCCCCAGAAGCTTTCAAAAAGGGCGTTCAGAACGGCAATCGACAGACCCGCCAGCGTGAGAATGAGAATAAAGAGAAAAGCAAATGATGCGACAATCCCAACGGCCTTGCTGACTTCGCTCTCGGCGATTTTGGCAAGGCTTCGCCCCTTGTGGCGTATGGAAGCAAAGAGGACCACCATATCATGGACCCCCCCTCCCAGAACGCAGCCGATAATGATCCAAAGGGCTCCGGGAAGAAAACCGAACTGCGCCGCCAATACCGGACCGAGAAGAGGCCCCGCGGCAGCAATGGCGGCAAAATGGTGCCCAAATAGAACGAACTTATTTGTTTTCACATAATCGAGGCCGTCCGCGCAGGTTTCTGCAGGCGTCGGCCGATCCGACCTTATCCCCAGAACCTTGTGCGCAACGAAGAGCCCATAAAACCTATAGGCGATAGCAAATGTGCACAATGCAACAAACACCAGCGTCAGGGCATTCATCGAAAAAACCCTCCTCTCTTAGGCTTGTCACTGTTAAACCCAAATAATGCGTTAATCCCTATTTGAATATCCTTATTGTGCGAATATTTATTCAAATAACTACATGATGTTTAACAAAAAAGCCTCCTTTTCAGGTAATATGTGTTTGCCCAACGACCCTGAAAAGGATGCCTCTGAAAAGTAGATACGAATGTAGCACAAAAACAGCAAAAAGAACAGGATTTGACCCCTCAAGAGCAATTCACCTGGAAGAGTTTGACCAGATTTAGTGGCGTGGGTTTGCTCCGCCGGTTCTTTAAAAAACGCAAGTTGCGCAAACAGTTGGAGACGGTAAGCGTGCGCGATCGGCGTAACTCGGACTACAGCCCGGCTCAGATGTGTATGGGCATGCTTTATGCGCCGATGCTCGGGATATTCAGGCCCAGTCATATGATGGAGCTTGTTCGGGACAAGGTATTTCAGAGTGGCGCCAAACTCAGGAAATTCCCGGTCCGGAGCACGATCAGCAGATTTCTGGATAAAGTCACGGTCCATACGGCCCTTCAGATTGCCGAGATAAACTCGAGCCTGCTGAACGAGGCTCGTGAAAGCTTCAAGAAGTTCAAGGCATTGACCCTGGATCTGGATTCGCATGTCATCACGGTCTTTGGAAAGCAGCACCGGGCCAACAAGGGCTACAATCCGAAAAAGAGAGGCCGGAGGAGCCATCACCCGCTGCTTTGCTTCATCGGGGAGACACGGGATTACCTGGGAGGAATTCTTCGTCCGGGCAACAGAACGGACGCCAACCAGGTCCGATCTTCATTATCCTTTTGCGCAAACTGAAGAATTTTTCAATATACCTGCTCAAATTGCTTGACTTACAGGGCCTGGCAGAGTTCCATTTACTACGCCAACAAGTCTCAACGGACCGATTTAGCCGAATCCGGCCTCTCTATATATATTCCGGGAGTTTGCCATTTCAGGCAGAGCAGTTTCAGGCAGATCATTATTACAATCTTCAGCAAAGAGAAGGAAACTTTAATGAACGCGCTGACCCTTGTATTCGTGGCCCTGTGTGTCTTTGCCCTGGCCTACCGTTACTACGGCATGTTCATAGCGAACAGGGTCCTTGGAGTGGACCCAAACAGGCCCACTCCGGCTCACAGGCTCGAGGACGGCCTCGATTACCACCCGACCAACAAGTATGTACTTTTCGGACATCATTTTGCGGCCATCGCGGCGGCAGGCCCCCTGCTCGGACCGGTCCTCGCAGCTCAGTTCGGCTATCTGCCGGGCGCGCTCTGGATCATCGTCGGAGCGGTAGTTGCGGGGGCGGTGCATGACATGGTCATTCTTTTCGCTTCTATTCGCCATGACGGGAAAAGTCTCTCTCTCATCGCCGAATCGGAGATAGGAAAGACTGCCGGGGTCGTCGCCAGCTTCGCCATATTGTTCATTCTTATCCTGGCACTTGCCGGGCTTTCCCTGGCTGTCGTAAATGCCATGATGAAGAGCCCCTGGAGCGCTTACACCGTCATCTGCACTCTGCCCATCGCCTTTATCATGGGTATCTGGATGCACATGATCAGACCTGGAGACGTGGCGGGTGGAAGTATCATCGGCGTTGTGCTCCTTGCCCTGGTAATTGTAACCGGCCCTTTTGTAGCCACTCATCCCGTGCTCTCAAAATGGTTCTATCTGTCCCAAAATCAATGCGCCATTTTGATTCCGGTTTACGGTTTCGCGGCGTCAGCCTTGCCGGTCTGGCTGCTCCTGGTTCCCCGCGATTACCTTTCGACATATCTTAAGCTGGGAACCATCTTCGCACTTGCAATAGGCATCGTCATAGTCCATCCGTACCTTGAGATGGCGCCTTTAACCAAGTTCATCAGCGGCGGCGGCCCCCTTGTCGCTGCTCCCGGTTCGCTTTTCCCATTCCTTTTCATTACTATTGCGTGCGGCGCTTTATCGGGCTTTCACGCGATAATCGGCAGCGGGACAACGCCGAAAATGATAAACAGCGAGAAGGACATCCTTTTCGTAGGGTATGGAGCGATGCTTGTCGAAGGCTTCGTGGCGATAATGGCGCTTGTTGCCGCCTGCGTGCTCGTTCCTTCAGATTATTTCGCGATCAATGCCACTGCTGAAGCCTATAAGACCCTTGGCATGTCGCCTGTGCACCTTCCACAGTTGGCCCTGGCGGTTCAGGAAAATATCCAGGCCAGGCCTGGAGGCGCTGTTTCGCTGGCGGTTGGCATGGCCTATATATTCAGCTCCGTTTCCTTCATGAAAGGGCTTATGTCATACTGGTATCATTTCGCCATCATGTTCGAGGCCGTATTCATCCTGACCGCAGTTGACACCGGAACACGGGTGGGAAGATATCTCCTCCAGGAAATAATCGGGAGGGTCATTCCCAAGTTTTCCGAGAAGAGATGGATACCCGGCATTGTCTTCACAAGCGCCCTGTTCGCCCTCATTTGGGGATACCTGGTTTACACCGGGGATATCAGAACGATCTGGCCGCTGTTGGGCATGAGCAACCAATTGCTTGCTGCGTGCGCCCTGATTGTCGGAACGACCATGATTATGGGTATGGGGAAAATGAAATACTCATGGATTACCGCCGTTCCAGGAATTCTTATGCTGCCCATCACAATGACCGCAGGCTACTACCTGGTAATAACCAACTATTATCAGGGCAAGTACCTGCTCGTTGGCCTTGCAGTCTCACTCATGACTCTGATGGCGATTGTTTTCGTCCTGGCCTTCAGAAAATGGTTTCTACTGGCGCAGGAACAGCCGAAGATAATCGAAAAGATGATGCCGACCACCCGATAAAAATCAACTAAGCTCCGGCTCGAAGCTTATGGCTGCGGGCCGGGGCTGTCTCATCAGTTTTGGAAGGTTTCATTTCAGTCCTTTAACCAGTCTCCGTCCGGAAAGGATTTTTCCCCGCCCCCGGATCAGGTCCGGGGCAGGCTCTGACGGTTCAAAGAAAAGCGAAGAGTGAAAATTTCAGTACCCTTTCACCGCAGTTCATCATCTCCCCGTGTGACCGAATTCTAATCCTGTGTTTCAGGACGGACACTGGCTGGACAGGACCGGAACCCATTCTTATAAGAGAAACGCCATAGAATGAATATCGTGTTCTTAACTCTTATTGAAGGGGGAGCAAAATGAAAGCCAGTGGTTCCGGACTCCTTGAACTCATGTGCACAGCCGTTGAAATAAAGGAGAAAATGAAAGCTTTGTACGCCGACGCAGCAGGAAAATGCAGCGACCCTGTCGGCACGGAAACTTTCGAGATGTTGCGGGATATGGAGCAAAAGCATCTGGACAGGCTGAACGCAATGTATGCCGACCTGGCCAAAGGCTCAAGCGATCTCGACGCCTGCCGCTTTTATGACTTCGAAGCTTTGGGCAGGAGCGAAGTCATCCACCAGCTAAAGCAAAAACGGGAAACGATCTCAAAGGCATGCCTGGACGATGTTGCCGCAATTGAAAGCGGGATGGAACTGGAGAACAGGGGCATAGAATTTTTTCTGGCCAGGCTCAAAGAAGCTGCCGAGCCGATCGAGCGTGAATTTCTAAACCACATGCTCGCTGAGGAGAGGTCCCATTACATACTCCTTGCGGATTTGAGATTTTACTACATCGATACCGGACACTGGTTTATGGAGAAAGCGAAAACGGGCCTGGACGGGGCATGATCGAATTGGAGACAGTCACATCGGCTCTCTCGTGTTTACGTGATTGAAATTAGGGTTTATACTGACTTTGGATAAAGAGTCAAACCGGGATGCGGTTATTTTTGCTCAGAGGTCAGGCATTTCACATCCCAACACCAAAGCGAGGGAGTTCAGATGGATTTGATGGTTTATCAGGTCATGGCTGGGCTGTTCTGCGTAACGGTCGTGTTTTCGGTCAGCTATTTCGTCGGATACCGCACGTATGGCCGAAAATTCAAAGCCAGGGCAGCCTGCGAGCGCGAGGAGATGCTCACTATCGAGCGGGCGCTCAAGGCCTTTTGGGATAATGAGCAACAGAAGCTCGAAAATGACAAGGCGGAGCTCGAACAACGCATCCAGTTTCTTGAAAGCAAGCTGGAACAGTACCGGAGAAAAGCGGCCGGAGTCGGGATGCTCGGGCTGCGCAAAAACAAGCTCAGCGACATGCTGATTACGTTGCTTATAGAAAACGAGTCCCTGGAAGAAAAACTTTTCCTGCAGAACCTGAAGCTCAAACAGGAGAGGGACGAATTTCTGGAAAACGAGCTCCGCAGCATCAGCTATAAACGTGTTCTGCTGTCGGAACTCATGACCCAGACCGAAGTGCGGCGCGAAATAGAGAAGATCATAAGCGACAGGTCACGCCTCAAACGCCTGGAACTCCGGCAAAAAGACCTGGGGCCTCTTGACTACGCCCCGGTTGACGATGATGAAGACGAAGAAAAGACCGCCCTGTCCTGACCCGCCATCACCCATTGTCTCCCACCTCGTAGGATAGACTTATATGCAACCCTTTGCTATGTGCTTAACACTTTGCGATATGCTTCGCGGAGCGCGGAAGGCGACCGCCGTACGGTCTATCGGCCTCGTTGGGCGTTCGCGGGGAGCCTTCGGCGGGATCGGCTTCTCCGCAACAGCAGATTGATTTATAATACTATCAATGGATTATGGCATTGCAGCGCGTGCTGCACCCGAGGGAAACCGCGTTCAGAATGAAACCTTTCGAGCTGAGAAGCCAGTTTGAGCCCACCGGGGACCAGCCTCAGGCCATAGAAAAGCTGGCGTCCAATATACTTGGCGGGGCGCAAGAACAGACCCTGCTTGGAGTAACGGGGTCCGGCAAGACTTTCACTATGGCTCACGTAATAGCGAGGCTACAAAGACCCAGTCTGGTCATAGCCCCCAACAAGACGCTGGGTGCACAGCTCTACGGTGAGTTCAAATCGTTTTTCCCCGAAAACGCGGTGGAATATTTCGTATCCTATTACGATTATTACCAGCCCGAAGCTTATATCCCTCAGACCGATACATATATCGCCAAAGACTCCTCCATCAACGAAACCATTGACAAGATGCGCCATTCGGCGACCCGCTCGCTCCTGGAGCGCCGGGACGTCATAATTGTAGCGAGCGTATCGTGCATATACGGCCTGGGTTCTCCCCAAAAATACCAGGAGATGCTGCTGCAGCTCAAAACAGGGCAGGAAATTCCGAGAGAAGACGTTCTGCGCAAGTTGGTGGATATCCAGTACGAACGAAACGACTATGATTTTCATCGTGGCGTTTTCCGCGTAAGGGGAGATGTAATCGAGGTTTTTCCCACTTATGAGGAGGACCGGGCGGTACGTATAGAGTTTTTTGGGGACCAGGTCGATTCGATAAAGGAAATCGACCCTCTCACAGGAAGGACTTTCCGGCGCCTCGACAGAGCGGACATTTATCCCGGAACCCACTACGTCACCTCCCCGGATACCCTTGAGCGGGCGGTAAACTCAATCAAGCAGGAGCTGTCCGAAAGGCTTGAGTTCTTCTACCGGCAGGGCAACCTCCTGGAGGCAAAGCGCCTCGAGGAACGTACCCGCTTTGATCTCGAAATGCTCATCGAACTCGGTTTCTGCCACGGTATCGAAAACTACTCCAGACACCTTGACGGCCGTTCGCCTGGAGCACCCCCATTCACTCTGCTCGACTATTTTCCGCAAGACTGGCTCCTGTTCATTGACGAAAGCCATATTTCGATTCCTCAGATTCGCGGCATGTACAATGGCGACAGGGCCAGGAAGGAAACTCTTGTACGGTACGGGTTTCGGCTGCCTTCGGCGCTTGATAACAGGCCACTCAATTTCGATGAATTCGAAAACCGGGCAAAACAGGTTGTCTATGTATCTGCAACCCCCGGTCCTTATGAGCTTGCCAATACGAGAGGTCGTGTCATAGAGCAGATCATCAGGCCCACCGGCCTTGTTGACCCGCGCATCGAGGTGCGCCGCGCCGATTTCCAGGTTGACGATCTGATTGGCGAAATACGAAAACAGGTGAAGGACGGCCATCGCGTCCTGGTCACCACTCTCACCAAGAGAATGGCCGAGGACCTCACCGAATATCTTGCCGAGCTTAACATCCGGGTCCGCTATATGCACTCGGACATAAACACAATCGAGCGGATCGAAACGGTGCGCGATCTGCGGCTTGGCAATTTCGACGTCCTGGTTGGAATAAACCTGCTGCGGGAAGGTCTGGACATCCCGGAAGTGTCGCTTGTAGCCGTTTTGGACGCCGATAACGAGGGTTTCCTGAGGTCTGACCGGTCGCTTATCCAGACCGCCGGCCGCGCCGCACGCAATGTGATGGGAACCGTGATTCTCTACGCTAATAAAATGACCGACTCAATGCGCCGCGCCATCCAAGAGACGGACAGGCGGCGAAAAAAGCAACTCGAATACAACGCCGCAAACAACATCGTGCCGAGGTCGGTGCAAAAAGATGTCGCTGACATTCTTGCGGAGTACCGCCTGAAGCCCTATGAGTCGGAATTTCTGTTCGAACCGCAGGCTGCGTTCGATCGGCCGGACGGACTTGTCTCCCCAGAGGAACACATCCAGGCTATCGAGAAAGAAATGAAGGAAGCCGCCTCCCGCCTCGAATTCGAAAGGGCGGCTGCTCTGCGCGATGAAATCAAAAGGCTTCGCGAAAAGCAGTTGCTGTTGCAGTAGGGATCTGGCAGGAGTCCACAGAAGCCGGTAATGCAAGAATATTGTCACGCGAAGACGCGAAGACGCGAAGGGAAAACACAAATGTCACGCGGAGACGCGAAGAGGACGCAGGGATGGCGCAAATTCTCATTCGAAATCTTGATGACGCCACCATCGAGCGGCTGAAGCTCCGCGCTGCACAAGCGGGCGCTCATGCAGGCGGAGGTCAAAATGATTCTTGACCAGGCTGCATACGTGGATTCACAAACCGCGCGCCTTGCGGTCGCTCGTATCCGTGAGAAGCTAAAAGCACGTCCCGAGCGACAGCACGATCTTCTTCGCGAGGAGCGCAACGGATGAGTATCTATGTGTTGATGAGCGTTGCCGCAAAGTGGTTCTTCGAGGAATGAACAGATTATTATACGGAGGGCGCGGAGAAATAAGACGATAAGGACAGCAACCGTTCCATGTCCGCAGCAAATCCTTCCAAATTTCCCAAAGACCGTTAAATCTCTATCAGCGCTATTCGGTTTTCAAAGAGCACGCACGAAGCGAGGAGCGCAGCGGGGTGAAGGCCTCGAAGAAGATAGGGGCGAAATGCCTGGTCTCCACACCCGTCTGGTCTCTTGCTTCTTCTTCGTGCTTCGCGTTCTTCGTGGTGAACGCTTACGTTTTCCTGTAAATACAGGCCAAATACAGGTCAACGGTGAGCAGTGAATGATGAGTGATGAATGATGAGTGATGAATGATGAATGATGAATGATGAGTGATGAATGATGAGTGATGAATGATGAGTGATGAATGATGAGTGATGAGTGATGAATGATGAGTGATGAGTGATGATGATGAGTGATGAACGATGAATGATGAACAGAAAACAGAAAAAAATAACTCCTTTTGGTACTATCGCTATGCGAGGAAGAGTGAGCAGCAACAAATAACTCCTCTTAGTTCTATCGCTACGCGAGGCACAGTGAAAAACCCAACTTCTTCAACCACGAATGACTCGGATGAAGGATGTCGATTTTCAGACACGAAGAAAAAATTGCTTACCCATTTATCAACCTCGTTTTTTCTTCCAGGGCGGTGAAACGCTGTTCCAATTCCGCCAGCGCAAGCGTCTTGTGAACGCCTTCGGCTAAATCCATTACGGTCCTGGCCTCGGAAGGGGTGACTCCTGCACGAATCTTTGCCGTTAGAGCCGAAAAGAGTTTTGGGATGTCGGCTATGGAGCTGATCTCAGGGATGTCGATCTCGATCGGGGCGTCCTTTTTCGGAGGGACCAGGCGCTCGATGCAGATTCGAAGGCAGGTCAAATCACCCTCCAGGGCCAACTGGACCACTTTTCTGACGAGAGCTTCGGCCTCGCCGTCAAGGCCTCCCGCGAACGCCAGACGCGCATGATAGACGCATTCATCTGTCGGCCTTCCGCGCTCCGCGAAGTAGGTCGCAAAGTGTTAAGTACATCGTGAAGGGTTGTATATAAGTGTGTCATACGAGGAGGTTCTGTGCCACGATCGTGGTCGCGTTTCTGGCCCCTTTGGGTTTGCCCTGCGGATTGCCAGATTGCCCTTTTTGGAACCGGCCGCCCTGTAAATTCAGGCTGGATTCAGGTGACATGGCTAACTCCAGTGAAGAGTGAATGATGAGTGATGAATGATGAATGATGAATAGAAAGCAGCAAAAAATAACTCCTCTTGGTTCTATCGTTTCGCGAGGGACAGTGAAAACCCAACTTCTTGAACCACGGATGGAGGAGCGCAGCGGGGTGGATGGACACAGGTGACCTCCGTGAGTAGTGAATCGTGAAGGGCAGTTTGGCACACACTGGAAAGTCGTGCAAAACGGCAACCAGAAACGGCGCTAACTCAGGACTGAGGCCCCGGACTGGACACTTCCGGGGTGACGAGGACTGAGGACTGAGTGGAAACCCGCAATCCGCTACCCCTGTTTAACCCGACGATATTATACCGCGGGATGATTTCGCTCTGCCAAACGGCAACCAGAAACGGCAACCAGAAGCGGCAATAGAAACGGCAACGAGAAGCGGCAGAAGAAAATGGAGCGGGAAGCAGGAAGCGGGAAGCAGGAAACAAGAAGAAATAATTCCTCTTGGTTCTATCGCTTCGCGACGAGAGGTGAAAAAACAAATCCCTTAATTCCACTCAAGTTCTGCAATTAGTCGGCAATACTTTACTACACAGTCATTTCGGCTTAGCAAACGGCAAGCAGGGGCGGCAAAAGAAAATGGAGCGGGCAGTCGCGGAAAATTACCAAACTGCCTCGAAAGCGGGGGATTGATGCCATTCCTTCTGTCCACATAAACTAAATGGCTGTTATTGCCTAATATTACAGATAGGCATCAGGTAAACTGCGCATTTCAAAATTAATGCGAAAATAGTAAGCGGCGTTGACAGGAAGCTCGGCATCTTACTGTTCTTTCAGCAATCGCGAATTAACATATTCAAATCATTTTCGTTATGCACTCCGGCCACATCGGGATTTCTTACAGTGGCAAGTTCGGTTGCGGGTTTGTTTATGTTGCGAGTTGACATACCGGCTAACACTACTACGTTAAGTCATCACGCAAACCTTTACACATAGCTGTAGGGTGGGTACGGTTTCATCGTGCCCACCATTTCGCGGTGGGCAACACTTGGCGTTTGCCCACCCTACGGTACTTGACGAAGTAGTGCTAAAGTTTTCTTCGCTGCTACTTCACTTCGTCGCATGCGAGATCCTTTTTCTTCCAAATTGGTCTGATCGGCACTTTCTCTTGTGTGTTTTGATTGGAATATCGTATGATTTAAGGACATTCGGCATTCCAATAATAGCTTTTTCGGATGGAATCCGACCCCTAAATGCGGTTCGGTTGCAGTTGGGTGTCAAGTTGACGCATTCAGGTCAAATCGGATGGGAGAAAGATATGCTGAAGGTCAACCCACACCCTGATTATCCTGCTGAGGATGGTATATCTTAGGGGGAATGATTCTTCTCCAGTTGCCGTGGCGATCATTTTAAATTGTGATGCTGACAAAATCCCTCGGGAGCTTGAGGACCTTGTAAGGGCCGGGATAGAAACGGGAGCGGCTCTCTCTGGAACAGTGCAAACCGAGAATATTGGGTTTGAAAAAATTGTCTGCAATATTGTCGGGAATCCCAATATACGCTACATGATCGTTGGGGGGCCCGAATCTGAAGGGCATTTGACCGGCGAAGCTTTAAAAGCTCTGATTCAAAATGGTGTTGATGACAAGAAGCGTACTATTGGGACCGATGCACCGCATCCTTTTCTCTTTAACTTGTCCGTGCAGATGATTGAGCGTTTCCGAGAGCAGCTCTCTCTTATTGATCTTCAATTTGAAGGAGACCCAAACCTCATCCGAAAAGCCGTTTGGTCATGTTACCAGGAAAGTCCGGTGGAGTTCCGGGGTTATTCGTTGTACGATCAAGGCGCATATCCTGTGCCGCCTTTGAGCGGTAAATTAACTTGGCGTGTCACCCAGCCATGGGCCGAGATAACCCTTGATGATAAGGAACGTGAGGGGCAAATGAAAGCGCAAGAACTTATGGAACGTCTGAGGACCAAGGCCAAGAAGAAACAAAATAATAAGCCGTAGGAGCGGGCGTTTCCGGCATATCCAAAAAGCTGTTACATAAGGTCAAACGGAGACTTGACCCCTTTTT
>CAVWTD010000006.1:0-82799 GCA_963757915.1 uncultured delta proteobacterium
GAAAGCCCCAAGACAGCCCGAATTTTATATAACGCATCCTCGCGAAAGGCGCGCCAGAGAAGGCCTTGCCATTAAACAAGCCGGCATTTTGACCAGTTACCGGCTCCTCGGCCCGCCCGTAAACCCGCGCCGACCCAGGGCCGTGATTTTGGAAACTGGACAGTACAACACTGTACGTAATGAGAGCGAGTTTTTCTAGTGATGATAGAGTGTTAGTGAGAGTCTGCTTCTAGTTATTGGCTTTTTTCTATCTATCTGATTTTCCATCTTGGCAGACTCCTTGATCTTTTCTCGGCAATCAGTATATCCGATCCGAATCTTTCCTTGCTAGAGTTATTTTTGCCCTCCTGGCCCCCGGGGAGCGACCCGAACGCCGAGACTGGTTTCGTCAACTCGATTTGGCCCCACCCCCAAAATTTGGGGTTGCCGGTGGAGGGGGGAAACGGAAGGAGCCCGTAGGGCGACTGGAGTTTACCCCCTCCACCGGCTGGGTTAAAGTTCTATTAGCTTATGAATCGCCCGGCGCTGGTGCGGTTTCCAGGGGCGAGGTTCTTTTCACTACCAGTTCAATTGCCCGGTAGTAGTCCCTTTCCACTTTCCGGTTCGATACCTTGCAATACCTCTGGGTCGTTGTAATCCGGCTATGGCCAAGCAGGTCCTGAATAATCGTGATGTCTGCATCGGCATTGAGGAGCTGAGTGGCCATGGTATGCCTCAGGTGATGACAGGAAACCCTGAGGCCGCTGATCCCTGCGTAATATTCCATTCTCTTTTGGATTCCTCTTACCGATATTGGCTTGCCTTTGCACAGTCCCCTCTCGACCAGGAAAACAGATTTCGACTTCAATTGAGACCTCTCCTTGAGATAGCATGTCAGGGCTTCATGGGCATCCGGGCTCACATAAACCATCCGATCCTTTGCGCCCTTGCCGCTTCTGACCAGAAGGCTTCCCCGTCTGAGATCCAGCGCGCCGAGAGTGAGGGATGCAACCTCTTCCACTCGAAGACCGCACCTGAGCATGAGCAGGAACATGGCCCGGTCCCTCGGGCCTTCAAGTTTTTCGAGAAACCGTGAAACTTCTTCGTCTTTTAAAAACCGTGGAAGAGGCTTTGAAAGCCGGAGGCAATAGCCGCTCTTTACCGGGTTTGCGATCTCCAGGTCCTCACCTTCCCTGAGGTACTCGTAGAACGAGCGGATGCTGTCCAGATAGCAGTTTATCGTCTTGGGTTTAAGTTTCTTATCAAGAAGATAGTCAATGAACCCGAGCACTTTTTTGTTGCTCGCCTCTTCGATGGGGCAATCCAGCCAGACCACAAACTGTTTGAGAGTGCTCATGTAGTCTCTAACGGTTCGTGGCGAGTAATTCTTTCTCTTCAGATGTCTTCTGAAGTTAATGATCGAATCGATAATGGCCACCGGCCGCTCCTTTCTCGATGATTGCCATTGCCCGGAAGTATTCCTCCTCGCGTGTCCTGTCGGTCAGCCTGGCGTATCTTCGGGTCACCTCCAGGCTTGTATGCCCAAGGAGGGGCTGCAAACACTCAAGCCTCATCCCGGCATTCAGGAGCTCGCTTGCAAAAGTGTGGCGAAGGCAGTGGATCGTATAGCCCTTTGCCGACAGGCCGGCAGCTTCAATGTATTTCTCAAACCTTAGCTGAGCCCCTGTATAACCCAGGCGATTTCTTCCCTGCCCGTAGAAGACAAACTCCTTTTTCGGGGTCTCTTGCTTTGAGCCAGCAACCGAGGGCCTCTTTTGCGTCATCGCTAAAATAGACCACCCTTCCGACCCTTGTCTTCTGCGCTTCATAGATGATCACCTTCTTTTCTTTCAGGTTGACTTCAGGGATTTTCAAATCCAGAAGTTCGCCTATTCTCATTCCTGTCCGCAAGAGCATAAGAAACATGGCCCGATCACGAACGTGATCAATTGCCGCAAGAAGGGCCTTTATATTTTCCGGTTCGATGGCTTTCGGCAGCGCCTCCGGTACTTTCACCCTTATTTTCTTTCTGAGAACATTCGGATCAATCACTTCCCCATCGACCAGAAACCGAAGGAAGGCATGCACCACCATAAGCCGAACGCTAACCGTCTTAGCCTTTAGGCCCCGGTCTTGCTCATGCTCGACGAATGCCTCTATGCTCCGCCTGGTGACCTGATCGAGATGCATAATGCCTTGCTGGTTTCCGATGAACTTTAGAAACAGCCTGATCGATATTTGATTGGACTCGATTGTGCCGGACCGGCAGTTTTTTCGGTACAAGTGCGACAGGTATTGTTCGGCGTGCTCTTTTCCGGGAACCCCGCTTTGCCTGAGGATGTTAATCTGTCTGTCCAGGTACTCACGGTTCTCGGTCTGGAGAAGTGCTGTTGCGGGAACACGGCAAGGCCCTGCTGGGAAGGTGTCCTTGCTGGATCGGGGGATGTTCTGAATCTAATGCGATAGTTCCCGGGCTCATTTCTGCCTCCTTTTTCTGTTTCACTAGAAAAATCAGGCAGATAATTTACCCTCTACGCTCCCGGGTCAATCATCTTCTCGTTACGTACAGTACAACAAATTGTCCAGTTTCACCCGCTGTTTTTTTCTTGCCGGCAGTGTGCCGCTTGGAGCAGGAGGCCCAAAGCGCCGCCGCCGTCGCGCCGGCTGGCAGCGCTACGAAGACCCGCGCCCTCGCACGTTTCAGGTCGGAAAATACCCCGCCCACTTCCAGCGTTACCCGTTGAGCATCCCAGCCACTTAGAACATTCTGTAATCCCACCACATTTCGGGGGTCAGGCGATTTAAGTGGACAGGACTGAGTACTGAGTGCTGAGGACTGAGTAGAAAAACACTGTCCTACTTTCTCAGTCCTCATGCCTCAGTCATATTCGCTACCTCAGGCAGCGACGAGGGGGCAGGCCCTTTTTGGCTTTACCCTTCTTTTGTTGTGCCCCTCTTGAGTTCCCCAAAGAGATAAACCCAAATGTGAAGTCGGTTACAGGCCGCCCATCGCTGGTGCGATTTCTTTTATTCTCTGTTATTATTCGTTGACCGGATGATTAAAATGCGGATAGATATGCGTTGGGAGGGAACAACAAATGAAGACAGTCAAAATCGTTTACTGGCAAGAAACCGATGGTATCTGGGTGGGCCACCTGGAAGCCTACCCGGATTATATGACCCAGGGTCAAACCCTCGATGAGCTGAAAGAAAACCTCAAAGACATACTGGGCGATCTGGAGAGCAAGGAGATTCCGCTCGTGCGAACTCATGAAGACATGGCGGTCTGATGAACAGAAAAGACCTCATTAGAACTCTTGAAGAGCGGGGTTGCACTCTGATTCGCCATGGAAGCAGACACGATTGGTATCAAAACCAGGTAACCCGCATGTGCCAACCCATACCCCGCCATCGAGAAATTAACGAGCGTCTCGCAAAACACATAATCAAAATGCTCTCCGATTAAGGTGCTATTTCGACAATAATACATGACACTTAAAAGTCCCGACATGCCCCCCCTTCCGATCTATGAGACCATGTAAGGGTATCGCCCTGACACCATTCCTCAAGCCCTCAGGCATTCTCTGTTGCATTCACACATGATATAGTGTAATTAAGTGTGTAAAAGATGAAGGCCTCCCGTACAGTACCCAACCCCGATGATAGACACTTCGAGCGGTCGGCCTTCCGCGCTCCGCGATGTACATCGTTAAGTGATGCCCACGAGAGCGTTTCACCAAATGTTCGTTTAGTGTTGTTAACAAGTCTGTCATACGAGGAGGCGCTTTATGGCGACAAATCTGGCTATTGACGACAATCTTCTTGAACAGGCCCGGATCATTGGCAAACATGCGACAAAGAAAGGCGTGGTTACTGAAGCGCTTCAGGAATATATCCAGCGCCGAAAACAGGTCGAGATCCTCAATCTGTTTCATTCCGTCGAATACGATTCCGCCTATGGTTACAAAGAACAGCGAAGAAGGTCATGAGAGTCCTGGTCGATACGTGTGTCTGGTCCTTGTCGCTGCGGAGGAGCGAGGCTGTTGACAGTCCGGAGGTATCCGAACTGATAGAGTTGATCAGGGAACTGCGAGTGCAGATCATTGGGCCGATACGGCAAGAGCTGCTCACAGGAATCAAAAGTCGTTCCCAGTTCACCAGTCTTCGAGATCACCTTCGGGCATTCCCCGACCTGGAGCTGACAAGCCGGGATTACGAATCCGCAGCGGAGTACCACAACCTCTGCCGTATCAAGGGAGTCCAGGGTTCAAACACCGACTTTCTCATCTGCGCCATAGCGGCGCGCCACAAAATGCCCATTTTCACTACAGACGTAGACTTTACTCTTTTTCAGCAACACCTGCCCATCCTGCTCCACCGACCCCGTTCCACAAAGTAACATCCTATCGGTTTATCGGTTCCAGATCAAAGACCGGGCGGCGCTCTGAGCGAGTTGAACGAGCCAGTAGGGGCAAAAACCGGCTGACACGATCACCAGTGTGGATGCCCCCGCAAGCAGCTTCTTGGGCAAAGAGACGCCGAGGGGCGGAAGAGGTTCGGCAGGTTCGAGCAGGTAGGCGGCCCTGATCACCAGCAGGTAATAGTAAAGAGACACAACCACGTTTATCATTGCAATGATAACCAGGGCTATATAACCTTTTTGAACGGCCGCCACAAAAACGAGGAATTTTCCCGCAAACCCTATTGTCGGGGGAATGCCGGCAAGGCTGAAAAGCGACACCATAAGGGCCAGGGCCAGGATCGGGGAGCGCCGGTGCAACCCGGCCAGTTCTTTTATCTGCAGGTTGCGGCCGTCGGAAGCGAGTTCCACAACCACCATAAAAGCGGTGAATTCCATTACCAGCAGAGCAACCGCATAAAATATGGCACCTGAATATCCCGCCGGACTTAAAACCAGTATCCCGATCAGCACATAGCCGGAATGCGCAATTGTGGAGAACGCGAGCAGCCTCTTGAGGTCTTTTTGCACGATGGCCGCAAGGTTTCCCAGAGTCATCGAGACAACGGACAGCACCACCAGTATGTGAACGAGGTAAGCACTGCCCTGCCCGGCAAAGGCCATCACCCGCAGAATAACGGCGATGCCGGCGACTTTGGAGGCCGTAGCGATGTAAGCTGTGACCTGGTTCGCAGCCCCCTGGTAGGTATCGGGCGCCCAGAAGTGAAAAGGAAATATCGCCAGTTTGAAAAAAAACCCGCCCAAGGGTAAACAGCAAACCGATTACTACGCCCGGCCGGTTGATTATCCCCGGCAGCACCCTGGCCATATCGGTAAGGTAGGTTGTGCCGGAGGTGGAATATAGAAGCGCCATTCCGAAAAGCATCACCGCCGAGGCGAAGGTCCCCACGAGGAAATATTTTATTCCGGCTTCCAGCCCGAAACTCCGGTTTTTCCTCAGCGCGACCAGAATGTAGAGCGAGTAGCTGGAAACCTCGAGCGACACATAAATAGAGAGTAAATGATCGGCGCTTACCAGCAGCATCAGCGCCAGTGTGCAGGTAAACAGCAGGAAATAGAACTCGTGATGACGGCCTTCGCTGATATCGGTTATGTCGCCGCATATGCAGATAATCAGAAAAAGCCCCAAAGAGATCAGCGTCTTGAAGACCTGTGAGAAAATATCCACCCTGTACGCCCTGATGAAAAGATGGCCCTCCAAGCCCACCGAAACCAGGCAAACCAGTATTCCCACCGAGGCGATCAAAAGAGCCGTCAGATGCTCTGCGGCGAGCCGCCGCACCCGGATTCGGCAGCCCCCCCACCCGCCCAGCCTTCGGCGGCGCCTTTCGGGGCCTGGAGCCGTCTCCAATAAATGTCGCAAGCAGGAAAAACAGGCCTGCGGCAAAGTAGAATATTTCAGGGCCGGCAGTTATCCAGTTCATCTTGCCAATCCACTCATGAAAGGAACCGATGCGGTCCGGATGACGTCGAAAAGAAAAGAGGGGTAAAGCCCCAGGATCAGCAGGACCCCCGCCAGTATTATCCGGGGAATCCCCAACGACAGAGATACATCCGGCAATTGAGCGTAGCGCTCGTTTTCAGGGCCGTAAAAGGTCCTCTGCACGACTCGCAGCATGAAAAGAGCGGTGACAACCAGCGCCAGCACGGCAATTACGCCAAGCACGGGATAGGTTCTGAAAGCTGCCACAAAGACCACAAGTTCACCCCAGAAATTCGCCAATCCGGGAACGCCCATACCCGCGAAGGCCGCTATTATGAAAAACGCCGAGGCCACCGGCATGATCCGGCTGAGGCCGCCAAGTTCCGGGATAAGCTTCGTATGGGTCCGGTCGTAGATATATCCGACAGAAGAAAAAAGCAGGGCGGTCATAACGCCATGAGCAAACATCTGAAACACCGCGCCGTTCAGACCTTCGGCGGTAACTGTCGACAGGCCCAGGCCCACTACCCCCATGTGAGACACGCTGGAGTATCCGATCACGTACTTTAGATCGGTTTGCCTCAAACCGACAAGCGCCCCGTAGATTATCCCCGTAGCGGCAAGCACGGCCATGAGCTTTGCCCAGTAAATCCACCCCAGGGGGCAGAGCATAATGGCCACCCGAAGCACCCCGAAAGCGCCGATTTTCATCAGAACGCCCGCGTGCACCATGCTTACTCCAGTTGGAGCAGCCACATGACCGACCGGCGACCAGGTATGCAAAGGCCAAACGCCCGCCAGGATCCCGAATCCCAAAAACAGCAGCAGAAACGCGAATTTCTGCGCTTCCGGACTGAATAGTCCCGGCTGCATCAGCGAAACGAAGGAAAACGTGTTTAGGCCGGACTTTGCCCAGAGAAAAATGATGGCCGGCAGAATCAGGGCGCTCCCCGCCAGAAGATAGAGGGTCAGCTTCATGGCCCCGTATTCTTTTCGGGTCGTGCCCCAGACCGCTATCAGCAGGTACATGGGAAAAAGGGAGATGTCATACCAGACGAATATGAAGAACAGGTCCATGCTCATGAAAAGCCCGAACACCCCGGTTACCAGCAGAAAGTAGAGGGCAAAGTACTCCTTCACCCTCGTCTCCAGTTCCCACATCGTGAGCACGCCCGTAAAGAAGACAATGCCCGTGAGCAGCAGATTGGGCAGGCTGAATCCGTCAACTGCATTGAAATAGTTGATGCCCAGAGACGGAATCCACTTGACGTTTTCCACGAACTGGAGACCGCCCAGGCCCTTGTCATAGGCAAAGAAAACGTACAGAGTCAAAAGGAGCGTAATCCCGGAGAAAAAGGCGCTCACCTGCTTCATCAGGAGCTTTCGCTCCTGCGGGATCAGCATAATTGCCAGCATGCCGACGAAGCAGCTAAGGAGAATAGCGGAAAGATACGGGAATTTGGCGGCCACGATGTGCATCTGCAAATTTCCTCAGATTACCTGGAAAAAAAAGTAAATCGAAAGCAGGACCATGACCGCGAATATTACCAACAGTCTGTACTGAATCATTCCCGACTGCAAAAAGGCGACTATCCGGCCACCCTCGACCGTTCCTTCAGACAGTTCATCGATACTTCCGTCAATTACCTTGTTGTCATTCTGATAGCAGAGGTAAGATAAGCCCCTGTCAACGACCAGGTTCACGAGCAGCCTGTAAAAATGGTCGATGTACCATCGCTCGGCGAACAATTTGAACAGAGGCGGAATCCTCTCCACAAAACCGATTTGCTTTGCGCCGCTCCGGCCGAATTCCACCCACGCCAGAACTGCTCCGGCGACTGCAAGACCCGGCGCCGCCAAATGAAACCACGCAAAAGGTCCCCCTTCGGCCGCAGGGATGGGCGTGGCGGCCACGATCCCGGCTTGGAGAAAATCTTTCAGTGGATTTCGCAAAAAACCCAACATTACCGTAATAGCCGCCAAAATAAGCAGCGGCCATGCCATGGACAGATGTCGGATGTCGGATGTCGGATGTCGGTCTTCCGTCTTCCGCCCTCCGTCCTCCGGCATCTGATATGGCAGCACCAGGATAAAAATCAAGCGGAACGAATAATAGGCCGTAAGAAAAACCCCCACCAGACCGGCCGCCAGCCAAATGGGGTTGGGTAATGCGGCAAGCGATGCCATGACGGCCTCCTTGCTGTAGTACCCGGAAAGAGGCCAAAAACCCGAAAGCGCCGCCGCCGCCAGAATTATCGTAACGGTTGGGACTATCATCCGCCTGGACCCAAGACGGCCTAATTCATAGACGTCGTTAGTCCCGTACCGGTGAATGAAAACCCCCGAGCAAAGAAAGAGCAGCGACTTGAATCCGGCGTGCGCCGTGAGATGAAAGACCCCCGCAAAATAGCCTCCCGCGGCGAGCGCCATTATCATGAACCCAAGCTGACTGATGGTGGAATAGGCCCAGACTTTCTTTATGTCCCGGCTGACGATGGCCATAGTTGCGGCCAGGAACATGCTGATCGTACCAATCGCGAGAAAAACGTCCATCGCCGTCGGCGACATGCTGAAAAAGGGAAAAAGCCGTGCGAACAGATACACTCCGGCCGCAACCATTGTCGCGGAATGCAACAGCGCGCTCACGGGAGTGGGGCCTTCCATTGCGTCGGGCAGCCAGGTGAGCAATGGAAACTGCGCGCTCTTGCCGACTATTCCGCCAAAGATCAGCAGAGCAGAAAGGGTAAGAAGCGAGGGCGGGAAGGCCGCCGATACGACCGGGCCGTTCAGGTCCTGAATGCCTAGATTGCCCGTATGTAAAAAGACAAGCAGGAACCCGATAAAGAAGGCCGCATCTCCCGCGCGGGTCATTACGAACGCCTTCTTGCCTGCCTGGGTGGCGCTGAACTTCTCGTACCAGAAGCCGATGAGCAGATAGGAACAAAGCCCGACTAATTCCCAGAAGACATAAAGCTGGAGTAAGGTCGGCGACAGGGTCAGGTTCATCATGGCCCAGACAAAAAGCGACATGAACGAGTAATAGCGTGAAAAGCCCGGATCGCCTGCCATGTAACCCAGCGAATAGACCTGCACCAGAAAGCAGATCGCAGACACGACCACTATCATCAGAAGGTTGAGCTGATCGAGCAAAAAGCCGAATGGAATATCCAAACCGCTCGAGGCCAGCAGCCTCACCGAATATTGAATCGGTCCCGTCATTTTAAGATTCAGCCCCAGCAGCACAAGAGAACATACCAGGGAGACAGCAACCGACCCGATCGACAGCCCTGCGGAAAGCCGGGGGTGCTTCCGCGTGAAGACAAATATGACCAGGAAGGCTACAAGCGGCAGCATCGTCGCCGGAATCAGCAACAGGACTGAGGACTGAGGACTGAGGACTGAGTGGAAAAACATCTGTGTTTTTGCTCCTTGCTTCCCGCTTCTCGCTCCCTGCTACCTCAGAAGGTTAAAGTTGCTTGGATCGAATGAACCCGTCCGCCTGAAGGCGTAAACGATTATCGCGAGTCCTACGGAAACCTCAGTTGCGGCTACCGCCAGGATGAAGAGCACGAATGTCTGGCCATCGAGATCGTTCCAGCGCAACGCAGCCCCGACAAAAACAATGGACACCGCGTTCAGCATAATCTCGATTCCGAGCACTATCATAATCAGGTTCCGTCGGACCACGGCGCAAAACACCCCAAGTGCGAATAAAATCCCGGCAACCAGTAGAACATGACCAAAGGGCACGATCATATTTCTTCCTCAACGGCGGTGGAGGCCGCCTCGCCGAGAGTCGAGATTGAGCCTGCCCGCTCACCCGCAAGGCGGGGGCCTTTGCCGATCCCGAGACGCAGAGCCCCGATCAGGGCGAGCAGAAGCAATATCGAGATGACCTCTATTGAAAACCAGTGATGCTCGAAAACATACAGAGCGAATTGTCTCGGTGAGGCGGTCAGCATCCGCAGAGAGATCTCCGTACCCGGTGTTTCAACTATCATCACTACAGCGGCAGCCAGATAGATCAGTCCAAAAACGGCCGCCGGGAGCCACTGGCTCAGGGGAAACATGACCTCTTCGGGCGACTCCACCCTGATCATCATTACCACGAACAGGAACAGCACCATTATCGCGCCCGCGTAAATGATAATTTCCAGGGCAGCCAGAAGAGGCGCCCCGAAAAGGTAGAAAAGCATGGCGGTCCCAAAATACGAGACTATCAGGTAAACCACCGCATGCACCAGGTTTCGCCTGGTGATCGCAATAGCGGTGGCCCCGATCACCACCGCCGATATCAGATAAAAGAAAAATCCATAAAGCGTCATAAAGAAATTCCGCTAAGGCATATTGCTTTTGATATCGACCGGCTTTTGCTCGCCGATGTGTTCGCCTTTATCGCCATAGTTGGTGGCTACACCGGCGTACCTGTAAAAGTTGTAGTCCTTGTCCTTTCCCTGATGATCGACCAGCAGGTCTTCCTTTTCGTAAACAAAAGAGAGAATGTCTTTTTTCGAGAATTCGTAATCGGTAGTGAGCTGAATTGCCGAGGTCGGGCAGGCCTCTTCGCAGAACCCGCAGAGGATGCAGCGGGCGAAGTTGATTCGGAACCATGCCGCGTAGCGCCTGCCATCAGGCCTTTCCGCGCCCTCCATCGAAATGCAGTTTACGGGGCATACCGCCGAACACAGATAGCAGGAGACACAGCGCTCCCCGCCATCCGGGTCCCGTGTCAGGATTATTCTTCCACGCGCCCTGACAGGCAGGGGCCGCTTGTATTCAGGATACTGCTCGGTAATCGGTCTTCGAAAAAGATGAATAAATGTTGTCGCTAAACCCGAAAACAACGCTTTTACAGCTTCCCAGGCCTCGGGAGTTTTTAGTTTTGAGTTCTTAGCTTTGAGTTTTTGCACTAGCAACCTCATGAGCTGGATATGAGTTTTGAGTTTCTGAGTTAACAATCCCGTGAGTTTTGAGTCTTGAGTTTTTCAAACTATAAACTCAAAACTAAAAACCAAGAACTGCCCCTACCGCGCCTGTAACCAGAATATTTATAAGGGCCAGGGGGATCAGGACCTTCCACCCCAAGACCATGAGCTGATCGTACCTGAGCCGTGGAAGTGTCCCCCGCACCCAGATCATGAATAAGGCAACCAGAAATATTTTTATAAAAAGCCAGACGAACGGAGGCAAAAACGGCCCGCGCCAGCCGCCCAGGAACAGGACTGCCAGAATGCCTCCGAAGACCATTATGTGAACGTATTCGCCAAGGAAAAAGAGGCCGAAGCGCATTCCGCTGTATTCGGTGTGGTATCCCGCTACCAGTTCGTTTTCGGCCTCCGGCAGATCGAAAGGAATTCGCTTGCTCTCCGCCATCGCGCTTACAACGAAAATCAAGAAGGCCAAAGGTTGAAAAATGATAAATGGATATCTTTGCTGCGCCTGGACTATATCCACCATACTGAATGAGTGCGCCATCATTACCACAGGGATTAGCGAAAGCCCCAGCGGAAGCTCGTAGCTGATCATCTGGGCCGCACCCCGTATGCCCCCGAGAAGACCGTACTTGGAGTTCGATGCCCAGCCGCCCAACGCTACTCCATAGACACCAAGAGACGACATGGCAAAAACGAAAAGAAGGCCTATGTTCAAGTCGGTCACAACGAGCGGGATTCTATGCCCCCACAAGGTTATTTCCTCACCGAACGGGACCACGGAGAACATTAAAAAGGCAGTGGTGGCCACTACTGCCGGAGCGATCAGAAACAACGCCTTGTCTGCCCCATCAGGCACCGTATCCTCTTTGGCTATCATCTTGACTATATCGGCCACCGGCTGGAGCAGACCGAAGGTCCCCGCGCGATTAGGCCCATAGCGGATCTGAAGCCGAGCAAGGAATTTGCGCTCCACCCACACCAGATAGGCGGCAATAAAGAGCACGACAAACAGTACGATCGTGAGCTTTACGATCAGGATAAGAAATCCCGCAATCCAGGTCAGCATTTGTCCCACCAGCAAGAGTTTTGAGTTTTTAGTTTTGAGTTTTTAGTTAACAACCAACAACTAAAAACCAACGTCTAAAAACTGCATCACCCTCCGCGTTCGCAACTATTTTCGACGCGGCGCATAACAACTAAAAACTACCAACTAAAAACTAAAAACTATCTACCTGTCGATGTCCGGCAAAATGATGTCTATGGACCCGATGATCGAGATGAGGTCCGCTATGCTCTCCCCGGCCGCCAGTATCGGCAGTGTCTGTATATTGGCGAAGCCCGGCCCCCGTACGCGTATACGGTACGCATAGCCCAGGCCGTCGCTAACCACGTAATAGCCATGCTCTCCGCGTGGCGCTTCCGTAACCCCATAGGCCTCCCCTCTGGGGATTTTCATGCCTCTTGTCACATTGACAAAATGATGGATAAGGGTTTCGATGTCCTTTAGCATCTCGCTCCGCTTCGGTATCGCGTACCGGTAGTCCTCAGTGACATAGCGGCCGGAAGGCATGTTCCCGGCGACCTGCTCGATAATCCAGATGCTCTGCCGCATTTCCTCGACTCTCACCACGTAGCGCGCATAGCAGTCGCCCTCAGTCGCCGTGGGGACCTCGAATTCATAATTGTCATAGCCCGAGTAGGGAAACTTCTTCCGAAGGTCCCACTGAAGACCGCATGCCCGAAGGTTTGGCCCGCTGACCCCCCAGTCCATCGCCTCCTCCAAAGAGATGCGCCCGATCCCTTTTGTTCTGGCCAAAAAGATGGGGTTTTTCCCGAGCAGCTTTTCGTACTCCAGAAGGCGGCGGGGGAATATTGCGACAAGGTCGTCGACAGCTTGTTTCCAGCCCTCGGGCAGATCGGCCGCAACACCTCCAATCCTTAAGTATTCGGGATGCAGCCTTCCACCGGTGATAAGCTCAATTATGTCCAGGATCATCTCGCGTTCGGCGAAAGTATAAAAATTCGGCGTCATTGCCCCCAGATCGTGCGCGAAAGTGGAAAACCAGACCAGATGATTGCTCAGACGGTATAGCTCCGCCAGCATGACACGAATCGCCTGCGCCCGCTCCGGGACCCGGATGTCTGCGAGCGTCTCGACCGCCGTTACATATGACAGCTCATTGCAACTGCCCCCCAGATAATCATTGCGGTCCGTGTAAGGGATATATTGATGCCAGCTCTGCCGCTCGCCTAGTTTTTCAGACGCCCGGTGATGATAGCCAATCTCCAGGTCAAGCTCCCTGATCTCTTCTCCCTCAAGAGCGGCAATACAGCGCAACAGGCCGTGAGTGCTCACGTGGTGCGGCCCGATATTCAGGAGGAACTCGCGACTTCCGGAAGGCGCTTTATTGTCAAGGGCCGCAACTTCCCAGGCGTCCATAGGCTGGCGCATTCGTGCGTCGGAAAAGGTATACGGAGGCATCTCCGTCGCCCGGCCCGGATAGTCTTTCCTTAGCGGATGGCCTTCCCACCAATGGGGCATCAGGATTCTCCGAAGATTCGGATGACCGTCGAAGCGGATGCCGAACATGTCGAATACTTCGCGCTCGTACCAGTTCGCGGAAGGCCAGATATCGGTGACAGATCCGGCAGCCGGATATGCGCCGCTCAATCCGCATTTTATCCTCACGCGGCTGGCCGTATCGAAGGAGAGCAGTTGATAGACCAGTGTAAAATCGGGATAGGGCTGCTTTACTTTCTGTGAGTAGAACTCGGCGGCCCCTGTGTCAGTAATCGCCCCCGCAAAACTTTTGTTCCAGGTTCGGTCTCTTCTGGCAGATTCGTCGATTGCTGTGAGGTCATCGAGCCGTTCGTATTTCGGTTTCGATTCGTGTTTGAGCAAACGCAGGACGTCCTTTACACTCTCATGGTCAACATGGAAGGTAAGCATATCCGACGTGTGAGGTTCCTGGCGCACTCTGTCCCCAAACCGCTCCCTCAGCTCTGCGGCAAGCGACTGGTCACCATTCGACAGCTGGATGCGGCGGGCGGGAGGCGCCCACATAATGTCAGATCTGCTGCCCCATTGCTGCGGCAGTCCCGGCAGCACCGAACTACCCCTGATCGATACGCCCTCATATCCGGGACCACGCGAGTCCCTGGATTTTGTCACCCCACCTTCGAGGACCGGCCTGTCCGTCCCCTGGGTCCCGCCTTCCAAATGAAATACTTTACGGCTCGGCTTCTCGGTGGAGACTATCTTTTCCTGCAGAATGACGAGTCCTGCGAGAAGAGCCTCGGGACGCGGAGGACACCCCGGAACGTACACATCGACGGGAATGATCTGGTCAACCCCCTGCACTACGCTGTATACGTCGTACATGCCGCCCGAATTCGAGCACGAACCCATGGAGATTACCCACTTGGGTTCAGGCATCTGTTCGTAGAGGCGCAGCACAACGGGGGCAATTTTTTTGAAGACGGTCCCCGATACGATAAGAAGGTCAGCCTGCCGGGGAGAAGGCCTCAGCACCTCGGCGCCGAACCGGGCCAGGTCGTATCGGGAAGTAAAGGCCGCCGCTTCCTCGACAAAACAGCAGGAAAGCCCAAAGAACATCGGCCAGAGGCTGTATTTGCGCGACCAGTTGATCAACATGTCCGTGAGACTCAGAAACCGGTCTGCCGCTCTTCCTCGTATTACAGACTTTATGTTTCCACTACACTTCATACGTGAAATACTCTCCGGGGCGGCACTTGGCGATGAGCCTCGCGCAGCGCGGAAGGCGCCCCGCCCGGTGCATCTGTCAATCGCGTTGGGCGCTCAGCGGGGCGCCTTGTAAGCCTCTCTCCAATCGAGTCCTCCGTGTTTCCAGATATAGAACAGTCCGACAAGCAGCAGAATGATGAAAAACGACATCTGCACATACCCGGCCAGGCCCACCTCCCGGTAAACCACGGCCCAGGTTAAGACGTATGCGCCTTCCACATCAAAGATCAAAAAGAAGATAGCGACCATGTAGAAAGGGACCGGATAGCGGAAACGAGCGGACCCGGTCGGAATGATGCCGCATTCGTAGGGCCGCGATTTTTCTGCGCTCTTTTTCTTTTCTCCTGCCCAGGCTGCCAGAAAAAGCTGTGAAGCAATGAAAGCCACCACCAGGATGGTATAGACGACCAGACTGAAAACCCCCGGTTCCCAGGGTGACATTGCTCCTTCAGCTATCGGCTGCACGAGACCTCCTCCGGATAGTCCGCGTCCCGGCAAAAAGCGGCGACGAATGGCAATCTAATAATTGTCAAGGCGGTGGTAAATGCCCGAGGCTTAATTTGAAGTGAATGCGGCGGCAGAATGGATATCTACTGGTCCTGCAAAAGCTAAAAATTCGTTACTTGACACTCGCGCTTTCGCCCAGTTCCTTATGCTCCAGGAGCGGTCGGGCCTTCTCCATTACCAGGTCGTACTGTGTTTTGGTGAAATCGTTCCAGACACCATCGTTTGCCGCCTGAATCTTTTTCACCTCCTCCACCATGTCCGGATCGACGAAATCCATCCGGCCGAGCGCCACGGCGCGTTCGGTCATAACCGTCATGCCGTAGGCGCACATTTTGACGGTTTCATTCATCGTCTGGCTAAGAGCGGCGAGAAGTGCGGCGCCCTGGAGTCCGCCGGCCTGGGAGTTGATGATGACGATGGCCCGCTGCTGAATCGGCCGCGTCACTTTGAGAAAGGCGTCCAGCATAATGCTGATGGCGTTTATAGCTTTATATGTTACCGCCAGTTCGCCGATCTGCACTTCAGTCAGTTTATAGCCGTCCTTAGAGGCCCGGAATTCCTGAGTGGTTGTCTGCAGGGTTATTTCTCTTTGGTCATCCGTGGACATGAGCCCGGTCCGCCTCTGCATGAGTTTCGAGTATTCCTCGGAGCCGAGCACGGATTTTCCTTCAGGAAGAGGTTTGGCTTCCTCAATAAGTTTTTCAAGCTCTTCGTTTTCTTTGAGTTTCTGTTCGATCTCAGCCAGTTCTTTGCGGGAAGCATCGAATTCTTCTCTGGCCTTTTGTGCTTCTTCCCGATATCGAATGATATCATCTCCCAGCTGCCGAAAATATTGGTCGGCTTCTTCTTTGGACTCGGCCAGCAAGGTTTTCTGGACCTGTATCCGGTCAGCCGACTTCTGGGTGACATCCCACTGCTGGCGCAAAAGATCGGGCAGGATTTCAAGAATGTTTGCTTCAATTTCATGCTCGATCGATTTTTTGGCCCTGTCGCTAAAAAAGGGAATATGAGCCGAGGCCAGCTTTTGCTTGAAGTCGGCCGCACCGCCGTCCTGGCGCGTGGCCAGAGCGGCTAAGACTTGCGACCATTTCTTCTGGAGATCGTCATTTTCGGCCAGCAGTTCGTGAATGGCGATTCCCAAGCCCCTGGATACTTTCAAATAATTCTGGCTGGCCTCGGTCATCCGGGCCGTGGTTTTGCGTGCTTCTACGTCAGTCGCGCTATCCTGACGGAAAACAGACTTGATTTCATCTACCGACATGTCTTTGGCCTTTTCCATCTGGCCGATGGAAAGCGGGACAAGAGTCAATGCTTTGCTTTCTGCAGGTTGGGTTTGCTCTTCCATTCTTCAAAACCTCCATCGATTCGAGTCGCTTTAGCCCTGTTTGATTGTCTGGTCGTTACTGCTCACCGCCACAAGTGTCTTCTCGATGGCCGTTGCCGTAGACGACAGCGTGAGCTGAATTTGATCCATGATTTCCTTCTGCCTTCCGGGATCGGCTTCGGCTTCCGCAATGGAAGCGTCCAGTGATTCGAGAGTAGCCTGGATGGTCTCTATGCCGTTCCGGATGATAGGTTGATTGCCCACCATGCCTTCAAGCCGGTGAAGAGTAGACTTTTTTTCGGTCAGCATTTTCTCCAGCCCTTTTTCGCCGTCTGCTATGCGTTTTTCCAGGGTCCGGACCTCCAGCGCCAGGGAATTAGGGTCCTTGGTTTTAATGAAGGTCTTAGCCCGGCGGTATTTTCTGGCAAAATCGGCCGCCCCTTCCAGGTAATCCCGGACAAATCCGCTGTAGGCTTTGATAATCTCAGCCACCACAGCACTGTTTTCGGCATCATAATGGACAAGCCGGTCGCCGGTGTCCAAAATGGAGCGCAACTGCATCGTCAGTTCATCCGCCATGCCTGTCTCGGCTCTCAGCTTTTTGAGCGGCTCTTCCTGGGCCGCTTCGGCTGCCGCCTTGGTTTCCGCCGCCGCTTTGACTCCTTTTCCCATTCCGTTTTTAAAACCAGTGCTTGCGGCCCAGAAAGCCAACGCTGCTCCGGCGACCAGAACGATGATGCTTAATGCAGGCCGTTCCAAATCTATGGCTATAATCACTGCCACAATCATGATAACGGCAGGGATCAAATAACTCTTCTTCAGGATTTTCCCGGATTCCATATCCTGCCTCCCTCACTCAGATTCTGGAAAGAAGAATTTGCCGCAAGACGTCGAGCGATTCATTTATGCCCTGATCACTCCAGTTTCGCCGGCGCATCGTCTCGAAATACTCTGCAGTTAGATCCGCTGAGATAATGATGGCCTTGAGGCCGTCCCGGCACGTTGTCTCCTTGCCGAACCAGTCGCCGAGAATGCTCTGTCCCTTGCGAGACAGTTCATCGACCGATGATCCGATGTTTCCCAGAACATCCTGGAATTTCTTCCTTGCATCCGCTGCCTGCTGTTTCACTTTTTCCACAACATCTTCCATCCGAACATCTTCCATGCCCTGGAGAAGTTCAATGACTTTTTCTCTAAGCTCATCGATCTCACTGCTCAGCGCTTCGGCCGGCTCGCCGGATTCCAACCGGGCTATCACGCGGTCCACGAGATCTCGGAGTTTGCAGGCTTCTTCCAGTAAAATAGATTTTCTTGCCTTCGGGTCGAGCATTTCCTTTTCCTCTTGAGTGAAATGAAGGCTACATGGCGTTGGCAATGAAAACCGCCACGCTGATTTCTATGCAGGCCGCCAGTATAGCTACAGCCTCATTACGCTGCTTGTCCATTTCGTCCGCATAAGAAACCCTGGGCATAAACATCTTTCGGGCCAGGGCCTTAAAAACAAAGAGCGCCAGGAGGCCCAACACGAGATAGATGCCAAATCCTTGAAGGCCTGGTATCCATCCGGTAAAGGGGCCGATAATACTGGCCCTTAAAATAATGGAGATGGCGATCAAAATTCCAGCAACATCGACTCCTTCGGCAATGTTGCCTTTGATTTCGATCTCCTCCTGTATATTACGTCTTGAAATGACAGCTTCCAGATAGAAGACAATTACCAGAGCTATTTGACCGAGGATAAAAAACACCCCCGCTGCCCAAAGGCCTCCGCCCTCGCCGGTGAAGGCGCCATTCATTATTATGCCGGTGCCGACAAAAGTAGAGAACTCCACAGCTCCTACGGCCACATTACCCCTGGCTACCGCCTCGTCGTTATTGACTTTGCGCAGGATTATCCTTTTGTTGACTTCAAAAGTTACGAAAAGAAGAACCACGATCATGATCGTGGCTTGCAAAAAATTCCACAAATCCACCATGATCTTTGACGATTTGCCGGAAAGAACGCCGGCAAGAGCCAGAAACAGACCGAGACATATCCCGGACTTTCTAAGCCCGACAGCCAGATTGCTTTCCAGGAGCATTGCCTTGTCCTCATCAAAAGGCGCGCGCTTGTCGTCGGCCAGTTTGACTAACCACACCACCAGCAGGCCCAACAAAGGATAAACAGCCATCTGAAGCACTATGTTCAAGAAATCCACTCCGATCTCCTTCCGTTCGCAAGTGTTGGCTATTCAAACCTGTGCGGCACAAACGGGCTCAGGTTATTGGTGACAATGGTCTGCGATTCCCGGATGCCCATACCCGCGCTATTGCCGCCGATGACCCAGCAGCCAAGTATCGGATAATTTCCGTCGAAACAGGCAACAGGGGCCAGGGCCTGGTAAATGTAGCCTTCTTCCCCATAAGTACCGGAGGTATGAAAGCCTTCTTTGCCTTCGTGGTAAACGGTTACGTTGGCGCCTTCCCTGGAGAGCAGGGGTTTTCTCACGAATTCTTTCATCCCTCTCGGTCCATCGAAATAGGCTTCAAGAAGATTGGGATGCCCTGGGTTAAGTTCCCATAGAACAGGCAGTATCCCTTTGCTTGAAAGAATCAGCTTCCATATGGGTTCAATCCAGTTCATCGTATCGAATGTTTGTACCAGGTATTGCCCGTACTTGTCTGCCAGGAGCCATTCCCAGGGATAGAGTTTAAAAAGGTTTTCGATAGTGATGTCTTCCAAAGTGGTGAATCGAGTGAATGGTTCGAGCCCCAGGCCGATATCACCAATGAAAATCAACTCTGCCTTGATTCCGGCCTCGTTTGCCGTATCCATCAGATAAGTGGTGGTGACCAGGTCTTCCATACTATCAGCGACACAAGTCAGGTAGAGTTTACTGCCCTCTTCCCATCGCCGGAAGATCTTCGGCCAGGTTTCCAGGAGTTTTTCATGGATGGAATTAAACTGATCTGATCCGGTATCAAAGACCTCCTGAAGCCAGAACCACTGAATGACACTGGCTTCCAGCAAAGCCGTCGGCGTGTCGGCGTTGTATTCCAACATCCTGGGCGGATTGACCCCATCATAAGCGAAGTCGAACCGGCCATAAAGCGTAGGGTCCTTTTTCATCCAGGATTTCTTGATAAGAGGGACGGCCTCTTCAGGAATGCCAAGTTGCGCGAAACGATTATTGTCGATCACATACTGGACAGCCTTCATGGCCAGTTGATCAAGATCATTGGCTGCATCGTCTAGAACATCGATTTGCTGGGAATTAAACAGGTAATAGGCGCTTTCGTTCCAGTAAGTGCCATCAGGATTATGATGATATAGCAATCCCGAGGCTTCTACCTTGGTTTGCCAGTTTTCGCGGGGTTGGATTTTCATTCTTTTCATATTTTTTCTCTTTATCCTCCGATCCCGCCACCAAAATGAGCGCCGGCACTGCCGCCAAAACCTCCTCTGCTCACAGACCCGCCAGGCGAACCTGAACCTCCGGAAAAACTCCCGCCTGAAGAACCAGGACCGGGGGAAGCTGAAAAACGGCCACCCCCGGAATAGCCACGGGGCGGGGCATAACTGCCGCCACCGGCCATGCTTCCCGGACTGTATCCGCCGCCGCCGCCGTAGTACCAGAAAAATATAGGGGGACCGCCTCCCCCGTAATATCGCCTGGTTTCAGCTTCCCGGCAATTTTCTTCAGTAACCACCTTCCCGGTGCTGTCTACACATCGCCTCCTCTGAGCCGAATCATCACAGCCGGTCATGGTCGCCACAAGGCTCAACAGAGCAACGCCCAGCACAATTTCATGTGACTTCCTTATCTTTCGCCTTCTTTTCCGGGTCACTGTTGACCTCCCCATAACAGGAATCGATCGCCTGAAATAAAGACCTTGCTTATCATTAACCTTTTCAAAGGGCTGGTTTTATTGATTATTTTAAGCCGAACACCATATTCTGCTCATGCCGGTTTGTCAAACACTTTTCTACTGCTGATTCAATGAAATTTTTGTCTAAAATTCTGTTGAAATTCAGTTAATTAACAATTTAATCCATGGCATCCATAAACAATCTGACCTCCAATAATTATTGCTGAAGTTGTTTATATTATGCCAAGCCATTAAAAACCTCCAAAACAGATAAGAATTCCACCTTATGCAATAACACATGCATATATTGTCCTAAACCTGAATCATACGGTACATAAATTGAGATGCTCACCACCGGTGACCTGTACTTCCAGCCAATAGCGCAGGATTTACGGAAGGCAATGGACATAAGACGTGAGAGCTGATGATGCTGCCACCTGGGAAAGTGGTAACATTTAAATGCTCCGATGTTTTCGAGCACCGGATTGCAGCCAAAGACCCTCCCTACCTTGTCTTCCATGGTATTGAAAAACTGATGGATGTCCAACGGATCACCTCCTTTTCTGTGATGCGGGATTTGTTCCTATTACGGCTTATATGATTGGAATTATTGAATGAGTTTGGATTTGGATCAGGTATTTATATATTCAGGAAGGTGGTTTTTAAAGCGGAGGCTGTCCTACGAAAATCGCTGATGGCTCCGGTGGGATTCTGATGTGCGGATCATTTATTGAGCGTTTTGATCCCAGGTCGATTTTCAACAAGTTGGCAAGATACAGAAACTCTCCATAAAGCGTGGAAAGTGCCGACTCCTGGGGTTTATTACGTAGCGTGGCAAGCTGGATTGAATATGTTAAATTACGCCTGACAGAGATTTGAGTACTGCGTGGCCAGGATACTCCTGTTATCCTGGCAACCCGCGGCGCTTATCAGTTTGTGGGAAATGAAGCGTTGTCGGCCAGAGATCACGGCGCGGACGTGGTTTTAAAAGAATCGATGGATGGAATACCAATGAGAAATCGTGGTCACTTGCGCTCAAAACTTCTTTTCCTGGCGGCTGTGCTCGCTTTTGGCATGCATTGCATGCTGCCGGGTTTAAGCGCCGCCGTCGATGATGACCCATACGCCCAGCCTCGCGAAGCACTTATAAAGGAGATAGAGGCCACCGCCTTGAACTTAGCCTCTCTGGTCGGCCGTGATACCGTAAACCCCCGCGTACTTGACGCCATTCGGAAAGTCCCGCGCCATGAATTTGTCAGCGAAAACCTCAGATCCTTTGCATACGACAACAGGCCGTTGCCGATCGGCCACGGGCAGACGGTCTCGCAGCCCTATATCGTGGCTGTCATGACTGATTTGCTGGACTTGGAAAAGGGACATACCGTGCTTGAGGTTGGTACAGGTTCCGGCTACCAGGCCGCAGTCCTCGCAGAGTGTGTGAAAGAGGTCTATACAATAGAGATCGTGGAAGAGCTCGGGAAAGAAGCGCAAGCGCGGCTAAAGCGGCTCGGTTACATGAATGTCGAGGTCCGCATCGGGGATGGCTATGGCGGTTGGAAGGAAAAAGCCCCCTTTGACCGGATCATTGTGACCGCCGCCGGAAAAAACATCCCGCCCCCTTTGATCGAACAGCTCAAGCCTGGGGGAAGGATGGTGATTCCAATCGGTGAACCAGATGCCGCTCAACAATTGATGTTGCTCGAAAAGCAAGAGGACGGAAAGATCAAAACGAGGCGGGCGCTGCCGGTCGCCTTCGTCCCGCTCACCGGCGGACATTAGTGAGTGCTGAAACCTCAACTTCTCCAAATCATGTATTTTTTGATTGTCTTGCCCGATCGGGCTTCAGGAGTTGGCAAGTTATCGTCATAGGACGCAATCAGCCGACCCGAAAGGAGCGAAACAGAATGGATTGCAAGACGAATGGCAGCTCAGGGAGAAAGCAATGATAATCCGCGTTGCAAACAAATCTCATGGACCTTGAGAAAACAGAAAAAAAGGAGCATTCAGGCACCATATCCCTGCTGACCTTTAATCCGTGATAATTGAAGCATCTTCTAAGCAATGCTCCTCGATTTTCTGAGTGAGGTTAGGCTATTGGGCTACTTATTGTTGCAAGATGGGGCGCTTAAAATTTGAGACCGTGCTAAGTCCCCCTTGGGAAAATAAGGGGGACTCAGCACCTTCAAGGCGCGAATTGACCTTAGATCCAGAAGGTCGGGAATTAAGCCGTCGTATTGACATTATTGCCAACGGCCGGATTCCCGATTGCTGTGCTGGATGAAGGGGTGTTGAGGTTTATGCCGGCCGCCGCTGCTTCCTGCATGACAGCAGAGACAGATTTCCCCAATCGCTGTGCGATTTGATTGACCGACATATGTTGACTCACATACATCCTAAGTTTGACCAGATCATTGGAGCTTGAAGAAGATTTCCCTGCAGTTGCCGAAGCAGCTTTGGGCGCGATGCGACCATTCTGCTGTTCTGCCAACTTTATGGCTTTGGATTCTTTTGCCTCAACTGCAGCACTGTCCCCGTCCGACGCGATATTATTCACGGGAACGCTTGTTGCGGAACCTATTGCGGAAATGCCCATGATTCATCCTCCCTGAAAGAAGTTTATCGGTGACTATCCTGTCTTGAGTTATTGGAACAGTCGGCATATTTCAGAAGAACAATGAGTTAACTTAAATTAACCTTACCGAGCCTGCAAACGGCAGTTTTGCTGCACGACACTCGTCATTGATGCCGAAGGGATGGTTCTCTACAAAACGGTAGCGCCTGACAAAGGGGAAAGGCAAAGCAGGGGGAGAAGAAAACTCAGATTGGGAACGGCCAAGCCGTCGTATTTGAGGGTCGTAGAGTAGAGGGCCGGTCCCGCAACTTCCTCCGGCCGTCGAAGTCACAGAAAATATTCAGCCTCATTCAGTTTACCTGTTTTCGTTCCGATTACAGTTGCTTTTCGCAGAATTGACTGTTTCACTGTCGGAGGTATTCAGCTCCCGGAGCGGGCGGCCGCTTACGCAATCCTCGCAACCGGGCAGGATGATCGAAAAGGTCGTGCCCTCCCCAACGGCGCTGTCCACCTCTATGCTTCCTCCATGCATAACGACGATGGCCCTGGAGAGGTTCAGGCCCAGCCCGTAACCTTGCTCGGTCCTTCCCTTATCGACCTTGAAAAAGCGCTCGAAAATGAACGGGAGGTCTTTTTCTGCGATACCAATGCCGGTGTCCGAGATGGCGATAACCGCGCAACAGTCGCACCTCTTCGCGGTCAGCCGAATGCAGCCCCCTTCGCCGGTGAACTTGAAGGCGTTATCCACAATGTTGCAGAGGCACTGCCAGATTCTAGCCTTGTCGACACGGATGGACAGGTCATCGATCTCTTCCATGACGAACTCGATCCCCGAGTCGACCGCGAGCGGAGCGTAAAACTCGTGCACACTTTCCACAAGCTCCCTCAAGCCAACCCACTCGAAATGTAATGGCGTCACGCCGGTTTCAGCCTCAGATATGCTTAACACATGGTTGATGAGTGTGATGATGCGGTCATAATCGCTCAGGGATTTTTCCAGCACGGCTTTAAAAATTTCCGGCGGCTTGTCGCTCAGCAGGGCGATCTCGGCATTCGCTTTCAGCCTGGTGAGCGGCGAGCGCAGGTCGTGGGCAAGATTGTCGACCATCTCGGCCATGTTCCTGATCAGAAAGTTTATGCGGGAGAGCATGGTGTTGAAGGCTTCCGAAAGCTGGTCCAGCTCATCCCCGTTGTATGAGCGCTCTACCCGGCTGTCGAGATCGCCACGATAGATCCCGACAGCGGTTCTTCTCACCCGGGAGATGTCCCTGAGGGACCTGGTGACCATATAGTAGCCAATGGCTATACCGGCCAGGAGGATTGGGATGAAAATGACGCCGGATATATGCATGAACAGACCGAGGAGATCTTTCCTCGAATTGGAAATATAACCAAGGTGGAGCACCGGCCCGTAGGGCAGTGTGACTGCGCCCACCCGCAGGAAAGACATACTATCTTGACGAGATATGCTTATTGTCTCGCCGTGTGGCGGATTTGGCAGCGCGCTAAGGTAGCCTTCCCAGGCTTCCCTGGTTGGAAGAAAATAGTCTTCGTCCTGGTATTTCAGATGGATGAGGAGATTAGTCGAACCAAGCTCCAGGATCTCTTCCGACGATATTTTGACCAGATCCTCAAAACTTCCATTCCTGGTTTTATCCACAATCTCCTGTATCTCGTCGTTTACGATCTTTATCTCATTCCTCTCGGTGGATCTGTAGAAGACAAAAAAGGCTATGAGCATAAACAGAAGAAAGGAGCATAGGTAGAGAGTGATATAGAGGGTTATGAGCTTGAACGTCAAGGTCCTACACTTCTTCATCTTTCCTGAAAACATAGCCGCACCCTCTAACCGTGTGGATGAGTCTGGCACCGCATGCTCCGTAGATCTTGTCTCGCAGGTGTGAAATGTGCACATCAAGGATCTTGGTTCCCGGATCGAAGTCATAGCCCCAGACAGTGCTCATTATCATGGCCCTGGAAACTATGGCGCCCGCATTTTCCATGAGATACTTGAGAAGCGAGAACTCCTTCGGCTTCAGAACTATTTCCGTGTCAGCACAGAAGGCACGCCTGCTGAGCAGATCCATTTCCAACCCGCAAAGCGACAGCGTGCTTGCGGCAGACTTTTCAGTGGATTTCCTTCTGACGACGGCGTTGACCCGGGCCACCAACTCGGAGAAGGAGAACGGCTTGGTCAAATAGTCATCGCACCCTGTGTTCAGGCAGTACACCTTGTCATGGACGGCTTGCCGCGCACTGACAATGATGACGGGCGTCAGGTTTCCTCCCTTCCTTATCTCCCGCAGGATGGAAAAGCCATCTATGTCGGCGATCATGAGATCAAGGAGGATGACATCGAAACTCCGGTTCATCGCCAGGGCAAACCCTTTCTCCCCTTTCTCTGCAACGGTCACCTCGTGTCCAAGCTCTTCGAGTCCGCTTGCAACAAGAGTTGCAATCTCTGTATCGTCTTCGATAATGAGTATCCTCATGCAACTAGCCTCGTTCAGAGATCGCCCTTGTTAAAGACGACCCCTCAATACCACGTCTTGGCAAAAAGTTTGGTTAATATTAATTAACCAATTAACCGGAAAGCTTAAATAAATTTATCTAAAGACGCTAGAGTGGGCCCGCCGAGTTATGGGTCGGTATGGCATTCTTCTCCTCTGAAATTAACAAGATATAACAAAATAGGTTTTTGACGCTGGAAGGATCTGGACATTACCTACCAGTCATTTGAGGCAAAAAATACCATATTAACCGAACGAACAGGGGTGGGCCTATAAGTGGGTCGACTACTTCGATGCCATATCAGATCCCTTTTGTCACATTGCCAGTGGCTGCTGCCGCGAGTGCCGGCCGATTCCCCTTGCGATCCTGCCCGGTGGTGTACCTACGTTCCGAAGTGGAGACAATTATTCAACATCTCTCCTGATCATTGACCTCCCAAGCACATAGACCACCTTTCCATACCCATCACATTCATGAACCTTCAAGGGCTGCCTATCCAGACAGCACTCATCCGATCCATTATACCGTCTTCTGCCAATGATCTCACATCGATCAGCGCCAATACAAATCCTCGTTCATTACCCCTTCTTGCAGACTCAATCGAGCGTACTGTTTGCTTCCTTCAGTAGGATGCGGCATTTGCCGGTCCGACCTCTATGAGTTTTGCAAAGACCGTAGCATCACTAACTTCATTCGGATTTCCAGCTATCGACTCTTATCTCCACCTAGTCCAGATCTGGGTTCTCCCCAGGAGGGGAATTCCTATATAGCCCCTTACCTTGAGCCGATCCTCTCCAGCCATTGAGAAATTGCACCGGTATGTCTCTCCATCCTCGGGGTTATAAATCATGCCCTGCCAGGAATTATCCCCTGCATAATGAAATCCGAATATCAGGGGCAAACCGACAAGAGTTCGATTTCGGAGAGCGGGATTTGGGTTATCCCTATCTACCTTGGGCCTGCCGGGCATCTGTTTGTCAGTGGGCGGATAGTTGGGTTCTTCCAGGCTGTGGATTCTTCCACAGTAAAGTGACCCGCATCTGTATATCTCGAAGAGCGCATCATTATCCTGCGTATTCCAGAAGCCTATTACGGAATCAGCATCGACCGCCCCGGCCGGGGCAGCCATCAGGATTATCAAAAACAGCACGAGATGGGCGATGTTTCTGGACATTGTCACCTCTCAAATCGTTCCACGACAGGCCGCAGCAATGGGCACAGTTCACTGCCGTCCCGCTTCGGTCTAACGTTATGATTATAATATAAATTCACTACTGTCCGGTAAAATTTGAATCCATATGGGTCTGGCCATTATGATCCTGGCCGGAAAGATCATCCCACCCTTGCCCCGATTCACCGTTTCATTCTAATGCCCATCAATCGAAGAACTTGAATATTGGCCCTCGTAACTCGAACGGCATTGAGCAGGGAGCTATAAACTGCCGGAAATGTTGGTGTGTCCTGAAGCTGCCAAAACCGATGTCCCTGAGATACCATTTGTATGTTCGATTGGAAAATCGGTAACTGGCTCATCATAGAAATAAAAAATTCCCCCCTCAAGATGTAATTTTTCGCTGGCGTCGCGGATCAATCTTTGATAGGGTCCCTCCCGACAGTGGGAGGGGTCATGTCACAGACCTATCACATTCGCGGCCGCACCATTGACAGTAGCGAATTACAGGCGATTAGCGGCATAGTTTCTCAAAACTGGGCCAAAGGCAGGTCGGCAATTTCCCGGATTCTGTGCTTGCACTGGAACTGGAGACGAGAAAACGGCCTGCTGAAAGAGATGGCATGCCGCGCTCTTTTGCTGGCTTTGGAGAAAAAAGGTGTAATCGAGCTTCCTCCCCGGCTCAATGAGAATTTTCGATTCCCTAGAAAAGCTCCCTCAAACATTGCTTCATATGACGATATCGGAGATCACTGGCGGTATTTCCGATTTCGGCTCTTTGACAATTCGAATGGTTCGTTTCGGTCCGGATGAAGCATTCTGGGACCACCTGGTGGACAAATATCACTACCTTGCCCGTCCCTGGATTGTGGGCGCATACCTCAAGTATATCGCCTACCTTGGCGAGCGGCCGGTTGCCTGCCTGGGATGGGGATCGGCCGCATGGAAGGTGGCCTGCCGCGATCAAATAATCGGCTGGGCCCCTGCCACCAAAGCGAAAAACCTTCACAGGATAATCGACAATGTGCGTTTCCTTATCTTACCATGGGTGCACATAGAGCACCTCGCTTCGAAGGTGCTTGCGGCCAACATCAGGATTCTGGCAAAGGACTGGCCGCTCTTCTATCGTTCACCGGTTGTGCTGCTTGAAACCTTCGTGGATGCCCAAAGGTTTGCGGGTACCTGCTACCGTGCCGCCAATTGGATATGCGTCGGCAAAACTGAAGGACGCGGCAAGTACGATTACAGGCATGCCAGATACTTGAATTCAGTTAAGGCCGTGTTCCTCTATCCGTTGAACAAAAACTACCGGGAGCTTCTCAATGAATGACAAACAACTGCTTCCGGAAGGAATTAAAGTCTCGGCGGAGGATCGGGCGAAAACACCGCCCAATGTGCTTAAGCTCCTTACGTATCTTCTTTCGGAACAATATCCTGGGAACCACGGTGCGGCTTTATCAAAAGAGCTTGACACACACAGGAGGTGCATATGGCAGAAGAAAACAAGACACTGGTAGAAATATCAGTAATATTTGATATCATTCTCACAGGCTTTGCCTATCTGATTTCTGACGTGTGCAAGATTAGGGTTTTGCCGATCGCTTATAGAGGGCTATGCGAAACTACTAACCATAGTATCATAATACTTTTGATTTTTATCATTTGGTTTGTAAGCCTGCAATATTCAAATCTGCATATCTTTTATTTTAGAAAAAAGCCCTTTTTTACTGTACTCTTCAACGTTGTCGAACTTGTTACGATTAACCTTTTGATCCTTGCCTTCTTCTTTTACATCTTGAAGATTGAGAATGTCAGCCGGCTGATGATTGGCATTTTCTATACAGTAAACATCGTCTTGCTTACTCTGAGCAGGTGGCTGTTCCGTAATATATTAACTTTTTTAAGAAGAAAGAAGAGTTTGTTGCGCAATGTGTTGGTGGTGATCGGAAGCAAACAGGCTGCAAAGGACCTCATTTCGGCTATCCAGAACGATCCCGAAACGACCGTTAAAATCCTGGGGTGCCTCGACCTGGACTTAGAGACTGTGGGAGAGGATGTTGTTGGAGGAATCAAGGTTATCGGGACCCTTGAACAATTGGAAGACATTTTGGCCACTCATGTTGTCGATGAGGTAACTTTCGTGATGCCCGTGGACATGATATGGGAGGCGGAGAAATACTTCCACATGGCTGAAGCCGTCGGAGTGCAGATCCGCGTGGTGCCGCCCTGGCAACTACGCAAATTCCTCGCCTCTCGCCCTCTTTTTTACTCAATGAACTACGAGCACTTTTTTCATACCCCAACATTCGTCCTGTCCGCCACGCCTCAACACCGCGTAACGTTCCCGATTAAAACGACCTTTGATTACCTGTTTGCCGGGATGTCGCTGATTCTCCTTTGGCCCTTTTTCTTGATAATTGCGTGCGCGATCAAAATGTGCTCATCGGGACCGGTGTTCTTCAAACAAGTGCGCGTCGGACTCAATGGCCGCAAATTTACCGTGTATAAATTTCGAACCATGGTCGTCGACGCCGAAGCGATGCTTCCGGACTTGCTGGAATTCAACGAAGCAGATGGAGTGGTATTTAAGATTAAGAATGACCCCCGAATCATCCCTCGGATAGGAACTTTCTTGAGGAAAACGGGTCTTGACGAGTTGCCTCAGCTCATCAATGTGATACTAGGGGAGATGAGCATGGTTGGACCGCGTCCTCCTATCCCGGAGGAGGTGGCGGAGTACAAGAATGGCGAGAGACGGCGCCTGTCCATGAAGCCAGGAATAACATGTATCTGGCAGATCCAGGAGCGGCGGAACGAAATCCCATTTGACAGATGGATGGCATTGGACCTCGAGTACATCGACAACTGGAGTTTGTGGCTGGATTTCAAAATACTCTGGAAGACCGTGGCTGCGGTGATCTTTGGCAGGGGGAGGTGACCGGTGATCGGCGCGGGAAAGATAAAAACAAGATAGTATTGGAGAGCATAAAGTCATTTAAGGCCAGATCGGCAAAGCGGTAGCCGTCATCATAAGATTATCTGAAGGGACTGCTCGCGGGAATAAATTGGCGGCCGGTCCTTTTCATTTTTTTGTAACTATTCCGGCAAAACCGGCCTCATTTGCGTACCCTTTGCATGGTTGATTGCGAAATGGTATAGTTTTACGGGCTTTGGGGTTGTTGAAGGAGTTTTTTCGAGCAGAATCCAATGCGAAAATGCGGTTTGCCTCCAGTTGGGGGTCAAGTAGACGCATTATTCAGGGTAAATCCATTGTAACCTAGCTGTCCAAATCCAAGAATGTCATTTAGCGCCGGCACGCGAGGCCCATTTGGATGCCTTGCAGCATGGTGATCTTCATGGTAAAGGTGAAATTGATCGAAGCTCCTTTACGGTCTGTCCCAGATTGCTTTTTGAGGTTACATATCGAATGAAGATGTCCGATAAATCATCACGCACCGACTTGGGCAGACTGGTGGCTGTTGCGGTTTTCGGTTATTTTATGGTCGTCAACCTGCTGGCCATACAAAAAGTCCTGAACGTTTTCTTTCCCGTTGATGCCGTGAAGTGTCACGTACTGGCCCTCCGTCTGCTGGTAGAGGCTTTCTATGTTCTGCTCATTGCGCTTTACTTTGTGAGGGACAAGGCGAGCGCGACCGCCCGGTCTTTTCCCGCCAAGCTTATCGCCTTGACGGCAACTTTTCTTCCCTTTCTCATTCCCGTTCTCGGGGACCCGGGCGGCGTACTCCATTTTCCCAGCCCGGCGATCCTGGTGATTTCCAATGTCATCATGCTGTTCGGCATGGCATTTACCGTGGCGGCGCTCGGCGCGCTTGGGAAAAGCTTCAGCATCATCCCCCAGGTCCGCAAGCTGGTCGTGCGCGGGCCGTATCGGCTTGTGCGGCACCCTATCTATATTGGAGAAATTACATGTTTGCTCGGGTCGACCCTGGCGGGTGTCTCCATTGCTAAAATTCTTGTTTTCTTGCTGATGGTCGCCTGCCAGGTTTACAGGTCTATCCAGGAAGAAAAGCTGCTGACCACTGCCTTCCCGGAGTATGCTGACTATGCTGCAAGAACGGCGCGATTTCTCCCCGGCTTGTTTTGAATGCGGGACGGATTAGCAATTTTCAACTGCAAATAAACCCTGTTACCTACAAAATAACTTTATTTTGATGCTTCGCGATGGAAAGCACCAGGACTTTTGAAGAAAAAACCTATAGGAAAGTGGACTGGCGTCTGATACCGTTTCTTTTCCTGTGCTATATCCTCGCCTACCTCGACAGAGTGAACGTCGGTTTCGCAAAGCTCCAGATGCTCAAGGACTTATCACTGAGTGAGGCGGCGTTTGCTACAGGTGCCGGTATCTTTTTCATAGGCTATTTCTTCTTCGAAGTTCCAAGCAATGTCTTATTAAAAAAGTTCGGAGCACGCAAGTGGATTGCCAGAATCATGATCACGTGGGGCATTGTATCGGCCCTGATGATATTCATAAAAAGCGAGTGGGCCTTTTACGGCATGCGTTTCCTGCTTGGCTTGGCCGAGGCGGGCTTCTTTCCGGGCATCATCTTTTATCTGACTTTATGGTATCCTTCCAGACTTCGTTCTTCCAGAACCGCTTTATTCATGTCCGCCATTGCCGTATCCGGTGTAATAGGCAATCCCATCTCCGGCTGGATCATGGACATGCTCTCAGGGGTATGGGGCTGGGCTGGATGGCAGTGGCTGTTTCTCAGCGAAGGCGTCCCCTCGATAGTGGTCGGTTTTTGGGTAATTTACTACCTCAACAGCGGTATCAAAGATGCAAAATGGCTTACCGAAAATGAAAAGGCCCTGCTCATCAAAAACATCGAAGAAGAGGATAAACATAAGGACGAGGTAAGACTTAGCGATGCATTTAAGAGTGGAAAAGTATGGGTCTTGAGTGCAATTTACTTTACCCTGGTGATTGGCCTGTACGGAATCGCCTTCTGGCTGCCCACGATCATTAAGGCATTCGGGATCGAATCATACCTGGGCGTGGGACTCATAACGGCCATTCCTTACTGCGCGGCAACAATCGGGATGATTCTCCTCAGCCGGAGTTCCGACAGGACCGGCGAGAGGCGAATCCATTATTTCGCCAGCGTGACCGCGGGTGCACTCGGTTTGATATTAAGCGGCATATTTGCCTCCAACCCCGTTTTGTCTGTGATTTTCCTGTCGATAGGCACACTCGGCGTTCTGGGATCGATGCCCCTGTTCTGGCCCATCCCTTCGGCCTTTCTGGCTGGTACGGCTGCGGCTGCCGGAATCGCGATTGTAAACTCAATCGGAAATCTGGGCGGCTACGTCGGTCCAAATGTTCCGATATGGGTCAGGGGTTTTTCGGCCGACCCGTCCGCTGCCCTTTATGTGATTGCCGGTGTCTTGTTTCTGGGCGGTCTTCTGCTTTTGGCTTTTATCCCGAAGAGCGTCAACATTAAGGGCTTGTCCGTAAATAAGCCTCTTAGGGATTGCGCCGGATTTCGAGACTGATTTGGTCGCGAAGATTGAGCAAAACCGCAGGCGTAGTTGTGCTACGTCGAGGATTTTGCGATTGAGGAGCGGCCAAAGCCGGCCAAAAGCCGGATGCGAGCGCAAAGGTTTTATTTACGGACAAGCCCTAAGATCGGCCTGCCGCCCAAAGGCATCAAAGCCGAGGCAAAACCAGGTTTGCAAAGCTGACAGAGGTAATGCCGACAGATTTGCAATCCGCCCGGCAAACAGGAGGGGAGGCCCTCTGCGGCTCCCCTTCGATTTTTTGGAGCGGCTTCCAGCGCCAAGGTTAATTCTTTCAAAATATCTCTCCACGTTGAAGAATCCGCAACTCAGTTTGACTAAGCTCCTCCCCTATCACTTATATACCCAGAGGTACTCGTTAGACGGATGAACCGAAAAAATGAAGACTTGACATGGGTCTATTTAATCTGGGATGAACAGTTTTTGTTACGCGCGGCTGACGTTGCGCAATTGCTGGCCGAGGCAATCGTGAAGTGCTCTTGTCTGCCGGGCAAAAAAGGAGGTGGCCGATGAAGAAGTCCATTTTTCTGTTGTTGTCGATCTGTTTTGTCGCGAGCACCTCTCTGGCAGCTGGACCGGTGAAGATAGGCCTGATGGGACCTATTACCGGATCATGGGCAAGCGAAGGCCAGGAAATGAAGCAGGTCCTGGATCTTCTTGTTGAAGAGCTCAATGCAGGAGGCGGCGTGAATGGCCGGAAAGTTCAGGTCATGACCGAAGATGATGGCGGCGACCCGCGGACGGCGGCTCTTGCCGCACAGCGCCTGGCTACGATGGGCATAACCGCGGTTATAGGGACCTACAGTTCGGCGATAACCGAGGCGACCCAGAATATCTATAATGAAGCCAAAATCATCCAGATCGCCAACGGATCGACTGCAATACGGCTTACGGAAAAAGGGTTGAAGTATTTTTTCCGTACCTGCCCCCGCGATGACGAACAGGCCAAAGTGGCCGCCGGCGCCATCGGGAAGCTTGGCGTAAAAAAGCTCGCCATCCTTCACGACAACAGCACTTACGCCAAGGGATTGGCCGATGAAACCAGGGGGCTGCTTGCAAATGAGAAGGCTGTAGAGATTGTTTTCTTTGACTCTTTGACGCCAAGAGAACAAGACTATACGACCATCCTTACGAAAATGAAGGCGGCAAATCCCGACTTTGTTTTTTTCACCGGTTATTATGGCGAGGCTGGTCTTCTGCTCAAACAGAAGAAAGAAATGGGCTGGAATGTTTCCTTTATGGGAGGGGATGCGACCAATAATCCCGACCTGGTAAAGGCGGCCGGGAAGGATGCGGCCACCGGTTTTTATTTCATCAGCGCCCCTTTGCCAAAGGATTTGCCTTCCAAAGAGGCCATGGAGTTCGTTGCTTCATTCGTCAAAAAATACGGCAATCCTCCCAGTTCCATCTACTCGGTGCTCGCGGGGGACGGTTTCAGGGTGGTTACCTACGCGATTGCACAGACAAAGACGACCGATCCTGACAAGCTGGCAAGCTATCTGCATACCGAACTCAAGGACTTCCCTGGCCTGAGCGGGAAGATTTCATTTAATGAAAAGGGCGACCGCATGGGTGAAGTCTATAAAGTTTACAAGGTAGACCCCAAAGGAGAGTTCATCCTGCAACCCTAGACGGCGGAACGCGTGTGCCTGCCCGGGAGCTGGTCTCTGCCGCTCCCGGCGCCAATAAACTTGTTAGAATTAAGAATATGGAATTGTTTGCTCAGCAATTTACCAACGGCCTGGCGGTGGGTGGGATATACGCCCTTATTGCCCTGGGCTACACCATGGTATACGGTGTTCTCAAGCTGATCAATTTTGCCCATAGCGATCTATTCACGCTTGGCGCCTACCTTGGCCTGACTCTCATTACATCCTGGCTTTTTAGCGGTCTCGGCCCCTTATGGGGGATGGCCCTGCTCGCCCTGATGGTCATGGGCATGATCGCCCTGATGGGAGCTATACTAGATCGGGTAGCATACCGCCCGCTGCGTGAATCCCCGCGACTTTCCGCCGTGGTCTCGGCACTGGGGGCTTCTATTTTTCTGCAGAACGCAATCATGCTGATTTACGGAGCCCGAAATCAGGTCTATCCGCAGAACATACTGCCCAAAATGGCGCTGAGCGCCTTTGGTTTTCAGATTCCGCTGGTGCGCATCCTGGTGCTTTGCGCATCTTTAGCTATGATGGGCGCACTCTATTTCTTCGTTCAAAGGACCAGAATCGGCGCGGCAATTCGTGCCGCGGCAATCGATCAGGGAGCTGCGCGCCTCATGGGTATCGATGTCAATCGAGTCATTCTGATGGTTTTTATGATCGGTCCCGCCATGGGCGGAGCCGCCGGGCTGCTGGTGGGTCTCTACTATGGCCAGATCAACTTTACGATGGGCTGGGTCTACGGTTTGAAAGCCTTCACCGCGGCCATTATAGGAGGAATCGGCAATATTCCCGGGGCCATGGTTGGAGGGCTTTTGCTCGGCATAATCGAGTCGCTGGCCGCAGCATATATTTCCCTTGCCTACAAGGACGCCATCGCCTTTCTGGTTCTGATTTTGATACTGATTTTGCGCCCAACGGGGCTGTTGGGCGAACGGGTGGTTGAAAAAGTATGAAAAATCGGAAACTCGCCGTTCTCGCCGGCGGTGCGGCCGTTCTGGCAGCTGCGCCTCTGTTTCTGGATGCATACTGGACAGACGTGCTGAACAACATAGGGATTTACGCGGTCCTGGCGCTGAGCCTGAATTTAATCGTAGGGCATGCCGGTTTGTTCAATCTCGGCCATGCTGCGTTTTATGCTGTTGGCGCATACACTGCAGCTATTCTGAACACCACGTATCATATACCGGTTTTGGCGCTTCTGCCGGTTTGCGGTTTTACATCCGGATTGTTCGCACTTCTGGTGGCACGTCCAATCATCCACCTGCGGGGCGATTACCTCTGTATCGTAACCATCGGCATAGGTGAGATCGTCCGTATAGCCCTGGTCAATAATATTTTTGGCATAACCGGCGGAGACAACGGTATTTTCGGCATATCACGCCCGTCCGTTTTCGGTTATGTCATCCGGAGCCCACAGCAGTTCTTCTATCTTATATGGATGTTTGTTGGAATCACTGTGCTCCTGTTTCATCTGCTCGAGTATTCGCGCGTGGGCCGTGCGCTCAACTACCTGCGCGAAGATGAGATCGCGGCCGAGGGCAGCGGAATCAATACCGCCCATTACAAGTTGGCTGCCTTAGTGTTGGGAGCGGCCTGGGCCGGCATGGCAGGGAATATCTATGCGGCGAAAATGAGCGTCATTTCCCCGGGGTCCTTCAGCTTCTGGGAGTCGGTGTTGATGTTTGCCATAGTCATACTCGGCGGGGCGGGGAGCATCCCCGGGATGCTTTTGGGGGCCTTTCTCATCATCGGTCTGCCTGAAGTCTTTCGGCAGTTTGCCAGCGCGCGCATGCTCATTTTTGGGGCCGCCATGGTTGCAATGATGGTTTTCCGAACCCGGGGTCTGCTGCCCGCACGTCCTCGAAGATATACACTTGCCAACCTTCCCTCCGGAGGAGCAAAGACGTGAGTCTGCTACAGCTCAGCAACGTTACAAAGAATTTCGGCGGGCTGAGCGCCGTCGGCGGCCTCTCTTTTCAACTGGACGACGGCATTATCATGGGTCTGATCGGACCAAACGGCGCCGGAAAAACCACAGTTTTTAACCTGATCACAGGGATTTACAGGCCCGATGAGGGAGATATTTTCTTCAACGGGCGCTCACTCTTGAGGTTGAGCACCCATCGGAGGGTCCTGCTGGGGATTGCGCGCACCTTTCAGACGATTCGCCTATTTCAGAATCTTTCAGTTTTGGAGAATGTGCTGGCGGGCTGCCACTGCCGGTTAAAAGCCGGAGTGTTCAGCTCATTTGTTCATTTGCCTCGACAGCGCCGGGAAGAACGGGAAGCACTGAAGAGAGCGCAGGATGCGTTGGCCCTCGTTGGGTTAGGACATCGGGCGGAACAGGTTGCGAAGAGCCTCTCCCATGGAAATCAGCGGTTACTCGAGATCGCCCGCGCTGTGGCCACAGGCCCGCGCCTGCTGATTCTGGACGAACCCGCCGGCGGCATGAACGAGCAGGAAACCACCCAACTCGTATCGCTCATAGAGAAAATCCGAGGCATGGGAGTCACCGTGATGCTTATAGAACATGACATGACACTGGTGATGAAAGCATGCGAACGCATTGTGGTAATGGAATACGGCCGCAAGATTGCCGAAGGGATGCCCGATGAGATCAGGTGGGATCAGCGTGTGGTCGAAGCCTACCTGGGCACGGAGGAAGAGTATTGAACGTGGCCCTTCTGGAAATCGCCGACCTGTGTGTCAAATATGGCAATATAGAGGCCCTTCACGGCGTAAACATCGAGGTGAATCAGAATGAAATCGTGGCCATATTGGGCACTAACGGCGCGGGCAAATCCACTACCCTGATGACAATAAGCGGTCTGATCAAGCCCTCGAACGGGAAGATAAGCCTCGGCGGCATACCGATTCACCTGCTTCCAGGACACGAAATCGTCAGGCGGGGCATCACACAGGTCCCTGAAGGACGGAGGATTTTTGGCACTCTCACCGTGCAGGAAAACATCAACCTCGGGGCTTATATTTGCCGGGACAAAAACCAGGTGAAGCAGGCCGAACAGTGGGTTTACAGCCTTTTTCCGGTGCTCGAGAACCGCCGCAATCAGTTAGCGGGGACCTTGAGTGGCGGCGAACAACAAATGCTTGCCATTGGTCGAGCGCTCATGGGGCGCCCAAAAGTCCTGTTGCTGGATGAGCCCAGCCTCGGGTTGGCTCCTCTGCTGGTCAAGGCAATCTTCCAAACAATACGGGAAATAAATAAAACCGGGGTAACGGTCGTATTGGTAGAACAGAATGCCAGGGCAGCCCTGAAACTGGCAAATCGAGGCTATGTCATGGAACTCGGAAGAATAGTTTTGGAAGATTCGGCGGGCGCCCTACTCTCAAATCCCGAGGTCCAGTCGGCTTATCTCGGCGGAAAGTCCTGATGCGGACAATCATACCTGTATTCGTCCTGCTCCCCGGGAGCCTCCGCTGATTTCAAAATCTCAAGCGAAATCCGTACCTTTGGACGAGAAGACCTGCGACCACAAAAACAAGTCCAGCTATTGACGATCCCCGTATCGGCTCTCCCACGAAGAAATGTATGAGCACCAAGGAAATAAACGGAGAGGCGAAAATCAAGCCTGCGACCTTGGCCGTGTTTTCAGAACGCCTTAAAGCCAAGAGCCACATCACATAGGTTATGCTCATCTCGAATGTGCCGACATAGGCGGCACCGAGGATTCCACGAAACTCGGGCATGCGTACAGGATGGAAAAATAGATAATAGAGGATGGTCGGGGGCAGGCTGAAAGCAAAGCTCATAAAGAGGCACAGGACAGGTGACCTGGAGTCCTTGGTGCTGTAGATCCAGTAGAGCGCCCAGACCAAAGTGCTGCAAAGAGCCAACGCAACCCCTGCAGGCTCCGGAATTTGAAAGCTCAGTAGCTCGCCTCGAGTAGAAATGATAAGAACGCCGCAATAGCTCAGAAGCAGGCCCGCAAAATCCGCAGCGCCGATCCTCTGTCCCAGGAGAGGAACAGAGAGCAGCGCAATAGTAATGGCCCAGGTGTAGTTTAGCGGTTGAGCCTCCTGGGCCGGAAGAAGCTCATAGGCCCTGAAAAGGATCAGGTAATATAAGAACGGGTTTAGGATGCCGAGCAAAAATGAGCGAAGATACTCTTTCAGCGTGCACTGGAAGACCTGCCCGAATCCCCGGCTGGAAATGAGGACAACTGCCAAAATTACAATCGAAAAAGCCTCGGAAAAAACAAGAAGTTCAACGTTATCCAGGTATCGCAAGGCCAGCTTGAACGCCGATGCCACGGTAGACCACAATAAGACTGCCGATAGAGCATAAAGGTATGCCTGTTTTTGATTAACCATAGCCTCGAAGTTATCTCATAATCCTGTGCTGTGCCTCGAATTCTGATTTCATCATAAAAGGGCGGAGTTGAGAACTAATTTATCTTATTGGGCTCATCAGCAAATGAGTATTTTTCAAGAAATTTTGCCAGGGTTATGATTTGGAGAATTGCTTTCGCAAAAAAACTCCCCTGGAAATGCTCTAAAGTGGCCTGCTGCTTTATTCTCCTGTTTCTCAAGGGGGTTTGGACGAGGAAACCGGCGGTGTGAACAGGATGTTCAGGATACCCCACCGGATTTGGGAAGAGCAACTACACACAATGCCGATCCCTGTGGAGCGCGTTGTGTGTTTTGGAACGCGAAAATCAGCATGAGATCAGAGGCAATTCATGGCAGTTTCCTGACTCATACCTCTGATCAAAATTATCGTCCTGTCCGGGGCAAAAATACTATCTTCACCCTATTGCAATTCCGGATCAAACCAGATGAAATGGCGTAACGCTAAGCCACCTTCCCAGCGAGGAGCAGACGATGAAAAGAATGCAAAGACCAGTCGGCTGGTGCGCTGTTTTCGCTTTCTGGGTCCTGGGCGCTTTTCTTTTGCTGAAGATATGGAATTATCAAAAATCGCTTCCCGATCCGCTTGGCTCCTACATTGAATTCGCAGTTATGCTTCTGGTCACTTTCTACGTTTTGGCACTATTCCCGATCAAACATTGTGTAGACTCGTTTCTGTGCCGTTGTGGGTTCTCACCGGATGCGAACCGGAGTTTTCGATAAAGGGCAACTCGCAGACGCAGAGACGAGGATTATCTTACCAAGACTGGTCTTCTGACTGCGTTCACTTTTCCCATTCCCGAGATCAATTTGAATATTCGCCTCATTGATCGGCTTGTATATTTCAGAAACACCCACATGCCTTCTCTGGATTTTCTTCCACCATTTTCTTCTGACGATCCATTATGTATCGAATCTTGGACTCTATCAGCGGGCCATGTCCAATTGCTTCCTGCTCGTTTAAATCAAAATCGAGGCTGGTGGGACTGTGAATCGAGAGGAGCCCCAACCCGACAGCCAGCGCATCACGAACCCATGCGGCCCAGGAATCGAGAGAATCCCTGTCTTCGTCGAGAAGGCTCATGACCGTGACGTTCATTTTGAACCCGGCCATTGCCCGGTCCCTGTTAATTTCATCAACCAGTGCTTCATCCAGTCTCGGACGTTTGACAAGCACCGACTCGACGATCACCTCCAGGTAGACCGAAAAAGGGTCCTCGCCTGCAATATCAGGATTGCAGACCGCACACTGGCCCAAGTCGTGCGGAATTTTACTGTTCTCGGCGAAAAGGTTCTGCCGGGCTATTTCCTTGAAATGGGCAACGGTATAGTCGAGAGAATCGCCTCGGGCTTCGCTGCGGCTCAAATCAGGACCTCCCTTCAGGTATGGCACATCAGATTAAAAAATGTTTCAGATTCCATCATTTCGACGAATCGGCATTCCTGGGTTCAACGATAAACGGGACCTCAGGGATAATCCGCTTCAACGCATTCTCCATCAGCTTCTTCACAATCGCCTGCACCTGATCCGCTATGTCTTCTCTGGCTTCGACTATATTATCTCATCGTGTTGGGTATGGACAATTCGGGCATCACGGCCGTTCAATTTCTCGGAAATATTGACTAGAGCCAATTTAAACCCATGGGCGCCTGTCCCTTGAACCGGCAGACAGAATAGCGAAGTGTCCGTTGCATTATCTGCATCTACATTGGCGGTCTGATTAGTTTTATCGGTCTGGCCATTATGATCCTGACCGGAATGACCAGCATTGGCGCTATATGGGAACTTTTAAAGCGGATGTTGAACCTTTTATACGATCTGATGCTTCTGAGGACCAAGTGTGACCCGGAAGGCTACCTACTGAAAAGAAAGATCGTCGATCAGTGAGCCTGCCCGAAAAGTCCGGCACCAATCCGGGACCAGGTGAAACGATCCGGCTTTAACTCGCCCGGTCCTGGATACCAGATGTGCTCGTGATTTGTCAGGCTTTGGGGCGCCAGCGCTTCTATGTGCCTTATTTACGTTTACAACCACCGCTGCTGTCCCAAATCCTGTCCCAAAATCTGCCATAAAAGCCGCTGCTCCCGTTTCAAATCCTGAAATACGAGCGGCTGTTATGTCATAAGATCCTCTCGCTTTTAAAGTGGCAACTACGACAGTGATTTTAATTGCTGCCAGTGCCGCCACAATTGCCTGCTTCGTCCAGGCCGCAGCTCTCATGCGCTTTTCATTGCTACTTCACCGGAGTTGCGAGGGGTTGGCCCTTCTCCGCCACCCAGAACCCGATGAGCGTCAATGGCTCAGTGGTGCTGGCGTTCTTTCCGCTATGTATAAGTTTGGCCGGGGTATACGATGATTCCCCCGCCTTGAGCGTCACGGAAGGCTGCCCTTTGGGCTCAAAGAGAAAAGTGCCCTGCGCGACGTAAAACATCTCAGGCCCGGAGTGGTAGTGTGCCCCCAAGACGGCCCCAGGGGCAATATCGGCGCGAAACATGATGACTTCTTTCCCGGGAACCCCCTCCAAGTCTTTTTGCTGCAGTATCGTGCGCTTTATCGGCGCCTGCTGGGCGACCAGGACTTGATGGCCGAGCAGGCCCCCTACGACGCCCACTACTAAGGTGATAGCCAGCATGACCGCAGTTCGACGCATAAAGGTCTCCTTCCCGATTTTAGAAGCGGTTGATAAATCATCCCGAAAACTTCCGATACAACCTCAAAGATCCCAGCGCTATACAATTTCCCAATCTAACAGGCAAGCGATCTTTCAAATAGACCGATTTTGGGCAGTTTCAAAATAAACCCCAAGCTTCGCAATTGAAAACCCATCCGTTCAATGCGGGATCGAGTTCCGATGGCCACTCTCTCAATTGATGAGCATTATGCCGGAATAATGCATCAACTTCTCCACTCGGCATCCAAACTGCATGTTTGGGAACGGATTTTTGTCTGAAAAACCTCCGCTGCACTCCTGAAGGCGCTGAAACCATACGATTCCCCAATAGGATATTCAAGTGAAACGTCAATGAGGCCGGTTTTTGTAGTTTTAAGGAGATTTTGCACCATTGAACAGCGGCTTGGCCGCTTGATCCACCAAGCCGCCTTTGCCTCAACTATGCTCTCCTTGTGCGTAAGCGACCTGAGCATCAGGGACCCCTATCTTTTCAGCAATCCAGATCAGTGTTTCCTCAGTATAGCTTTCCACCAAATCGAAGTTATCATCATTGTCGAAGAATTCCTCGCATCTCTGTTTCGTCATGTAAACACTGGGATCTCCAAAAAGGATGGACTTCATTTGCATCAAGAAGATCTTGTAACCAGATTTGTCGTATTTTGCCAAAATTCTTGTAACTCTCATATCTATTACATCCCTCACATTCATGTTGCGTGGGTAAGACCTTTCTAGTGGAAGCTTCGGGATTAAAACAATCTGCCCAAACATTCCCCTCTTTGTCCCATGCAGAGTGTAGTATGCGACTTTTTCTTCACCATTTGATATCGTATGATTTGCGGCGTCTGACATCTTGGGAGCTTTTTCGGATGGTATCCGAACCTGGGAAATGTGGTTCGGCTCCAATTGGGTGTAAAGTTGATACATTATTCAGGTTCACATCGAAATGGAGGGGAAAACGATGATCTTTTGGCGAGGATGCGGCTGGTTTGTATTTTTTGGGACGTTTGCGTGGATTTTTGTCCTTATGATAATCGTGATGAGCGGGCCGAATTCCTATCAGCCAGACAAGGTAAAGGCCGCGATGGAAACCGACCAACTGTTTGGTCTTGCGTTTGCTCTGTCAGCGCTGAGCGTTTTCATCATTGCGCGATACCGTGAAAGCAGACCCCGCAAAGTCACCGATCCGGCCACCGGTGAGATTTCTTTGCTTCCCCGTATCGATGAATTCATGTTTATCCGCATGAAATACTGGACCTACGTCCTTGTGGCAGCTGCGGTCGGTATGTTCATTAAATCGTTTTTTGAATAAAGTGCTTCCAATCAAAAGAACTAGTGCATTGTCAACTAAGTTCCTATAGGTAATGACCTACAATCCGTCATTCCGGCGTAGGCCGGAATCCAGCGTCTTTTCAGTTGGTTAACAGCACTGGACCCCGGCCTTCGCCGGGGTGACGATTCCTTGCAACATGTAATAATTTTATTGACAATGCACTAGCAGCATTCTTATGCATCACGATACTTACTTCCAATCTACATGTAGAAGGTGAGATTCACAATTGCACCCTTTGCCATGACTCATTGTGCCAAGTTGCCGATCAATTTTGAGAACTGTAGCAACTCTCTCATTGATTGGCGGAACTTGGCACGCTTAAAATCTCAAGATACCGTCTTCGTCATCGTATACGGGATTTTGGTCGTCAAAGAGGTCCCAAGAACTGGATCCCTTGGAATTTCAGCTTCATTGATAAGGCCGAATAGCTAAGAGGCACCCACAGGCTTTCCTTCAATGTTTTCCCACCATATTGCAATAAGGAAACGCAGGTTAGCCCCTTCAAAATCTGAAGATACATAAGACTCATCAGCATTGTAAAGAAATCCTTTTACGCCGGCGACTTCAAGGATTTCCCAGAATCGACGATCTCCGCTCAACCCATACCCCATGACCCCTGTCAATGTGCGTCTGCCCACTCGATCCGCTGTCCAAGAACATTCTTGCGAAACCAGAGCATTTGCGCAATATAATTTTTCACCAGGTTCACCAGCGTCGCCCGCTTCCACTTGAGTGGACCGCTGTGAAATCCACGGCATGCTCGTTTTCCATATATTGGTGTATTGTGGCACTTAACCGTTCGGTTAAGAATCAATAAATAGGCCTGAATACTGCCTTTTGCGGTACAGTGTGCTTGTCGATAACGCACTACAACAAAAGGAAAATCCGGCTATGACTAAATAGTAGCGCAATCTTTTCTCAACTGCAGCAACTCGTTTCTAGACATGCGTTCAGACGCATTGAAGAGGAAGGCTTTACGCTTGGGCGAAAGCCACACTCCCTCACTCGATGGGGTCGGGTCGTAGCAATGATGTTTGCGCATCTTACAGCAAGATCCTCTTAAGTCTACTTCTTGATATACCGATTATTTTTGGTGTGGAATCTAATTAGAGTTACAACCTTAACGGGTTAGAAACGAAGTGGGATCAGCGTACGCGTCAAGAATAGCGCCGATTGCATGATAGTCGATGATCAAGTTTTTTTCGATCGAGGCGCCAGTTTCTTCTTGACAACGGGAGGCGCTTATGAGCCGAATATTTATTTCACATACTGCGTCAGTGAAGCCGTCTTTAAACGGGGTCTCCCACAGTTCAAAGAGGTATCACTACGCCGCGGGATGCTGCGATGACGTGGCCACTCACAATGTGTCAAACAAAAACTGCACGCTCCGGAAAACGAAAACCTTGGAGATCGAGTAATCACCGCTACCGAAGGGAAGTGTGCGAGAGCAAAGGGATTTTCCCGCGGAAAGGACCAATCATGGATCTACTGCAGCGATTCACGGTGCGCTGCCCTGCCCCTAACGCTCCGCCCCGTATCTATCTGGATCCTGACGAAGCAAGGTTCGAAAAGGCCAAGAAGGCCTACCGTCTTCACACATTCCAGATTCCTTGCAGGCGTGCATTCGGGTTGATCATGATCGCCCTGCTTGTCCTCCTGCATAACCTGTATCTCGTCCCGACGCCCTCCGCCTGGGCGGATTTCTGGCACGTTCTGGTCTTCTACACCCTCTACATCGTGGTGTCCTGGCTCATCCTCCTGGCCTGGTTCAACAAGGTTCAAAGGGTCCACCTTGGATCATTCTTTCTGTTCTTCGATATTATCCTTTTTCTTCTGGCCATTTACTATTCCGGCGGAGAGAAAAGCTGGCTCTTTTTTCTGATGATGCTGCGGGCGTCTGACCAATTAGTGACCGTCCGGCGAGTGACGCTGCTTTTTGCCCATGCTTCCACCCTCGGCTATGTGCTCCTGATGGTGTACCTGGGGTATTTCGAGCAGCGCGCATTGTCGCTGCCCGCTGAGCTGACGGTAGTATCCTTCATCTATGCTACGAACCTGTATCTTTATTTCACAGTAAAGACCGCAGCCTATCACCGGAATCTTATGACCGAGGCGATCCGCTTTTCGAGGGACCTCATTCGGCGGCTAGAGGCTCAGTCCGGCACTCTGCAAGCCAGAGAAGCCGAGCTCTCACGGTCCAACAAAGACCTCGAGCAGACGATCACTGAGCTAAACGTGGCCAAGGAAGCAGCAGAGGTCGCAAGCCTGGCCAAATCCCAGTTTCTTGCCAACATGAGCCATGAAATACGGACTCCAATGAACGGCATCCTTGGAATGAGTGAGGTACTTCTTGGCACCGAGATAAGTGATAAGCAACGTAACATTGCTGAGATTATCCTCCATTCGGCCGAGGCTCTGCTGAGCATTCTAAATGATATTCTGGACTTCTCGAAGATTGAAGCCGGCAGGCTGGAGCTGGAACACATCGACTTTGATCTGCGTGAATGCATCGAAGACACAGTAGAGCTTCTGGCAGAGAACGCTCACAAGAAGGGGCTGGAACTGGCCTGCTACATACACGACAGCACTCCTACGGCGTTGCGTGGCGATCCAACGCGCCTAAGACAGATCCTCACAAATTTGGTGGGAAACGCCATCAAATTCACTGAACGGGGGGAAGTCATTGTACATGTCGGGGTCAGAGAGGAAAACGATACCTCAGCATTGCTCGGTTTTGAGGTTACCGATACCGGCATTGGAATAGATCCCAGTCTGCAGCAAGGCATCTTTGATGCATTCCGCCAGGCTGACGGCTCTACCACCAGGAGGTATGGCGGTACCGGGCTTGGTCTCACCATCTGCAAGCAGCTCTGTCAGATGATGGGAGGGCAAATCGAGATGATAAGCCGCCCAGGCATGGGCAGCTCTTTTCGTTTTTCAGCGCGCTTGGAAAAGCAGCCGCTTGGATCGGCGAAAAAACTGATCCCCGGCAACCTGAGAGGTGTAAAAGTTCTCGTCGTCGATGACAATTCGACTAACCGTAACCTTTTGCACCATCAGGTCCTCTCCTACGGAATGCGCAACGGGTGTGCTGAAAACGGTCAAAATGCTCTGGAAATGCTCAAAAAGGCTGTTGCGAAGGGGGATCCCTATGAGTTGGCAATACTGGACATGATGATGCCCGGGATGAGCGGCCTGGAACTGGCCCGCGCAATCAAGGCGGATTCCACCATTGCTTCCGTCCAACTTATTGTGCTCTCCTCCGTCAGTCAGGGTTACGACACTGAAGTGATGCACCGCCACGGCATTTCGGCTTATTTGACCAAACCCCTGCGGCAGTCCCAGCTTTATGATTGCATCGCCTCTGCATTAGGATCTCAATCAGGGGAAGACCCGCAACCGATGCCCGAGTCAAGTGACGGTGACAAAGCCAACGCCTTCCTTGGAGCACGGGTGCTCCTTGCCGAGGACCAGCCTGTAAACCAGGAAGTAGCGCGATGTATGATGGAAAGTTTTGGCTGCCGTGTCGAAGTGGCCTCCAATGGGCAAGAAGCTCTCGATACTCTCTCAAAGACTCCGTATGACCTTGTGCTCATGGACTGCCAGATGCCGGAACTGGATGGCTACGCGGCCACACGGATCTTCAGGGAAAGAGAGACGCAAAAAGCAAAGAATCAATCCGGCCGGGCACAAGCAATTCGCCGTACTCCCATCATTGCAATGACTGCCCATGCAATGCAGGGAGACCGTGAGCAATGTATAGCCAGCGGGATGGACGATTACCTCAGCAAACCCTTCAATCGGGACCGGTTGTTCGCCGTGTTGAAACGGTGGCTGCCATCTAAATCAACGACCGATATACCGGTACACACCACTTTGGAAGATCAAACAGAAAAGGACCAATCCAAAACCTGCCGGTTGCCGGATGGTGGGAATGAAGGATCAAACCTGCATGGTGAAGGATTCTTAGAGCGATTTTCGCACCTGGACCATCTGAATTACGAAACCCTGGAAAGTTTGAGGTCTGTAGTAAAAGAAGGCCAGCCCAGCCTCCTCCAGAAGGTCATTCGGATCTATTTGGAGAGCTCTCCGAAACTAATGGAAACAATCCGCCACTCCATAACCCTTGGTGATGCAGCAGCTATGCAGGGAGGGGCTCATAGCCTGAAATCCACCAGCGGAAACCTCGGCGCCACAATGCTCGTTGAGCTCTGCGGGGAATTGGAGGCAATGGGCCGAGCAGGCACTACTGATAACGCCATCCTTCTGCTGCCTTTGCTTGAAGACGAGTACGAGAGGGTTCGTGAAGCTCTGTCAGAAGAACTAAGCAAGTAAGACAACTGACAAGGTCCTTTATCTTTGAGTTTAAAAGGATTTAACCCGGATACAGTGAGCCGCAGATGGTAAATGATTCGTCAACCAATGCGGGGATTCACACGAAAGAGTGTGTCGTATTAATTGCAGACGACGATTCGACCTCGCGCCTAATCGAGAGCGATTTCCTGATGCAGGCAGGTTTCACGGTTGCAGAAGCCGGAGATGGCCCTCAGGCGCTTGCCGTCTTTAAGCAGAAAAAGCCTGATATCGTGCTCCTCGACGTTATGATGCCCGAGATGAGTGGCTTCGAAGTCTGCGCTTCAATTCGCAGTCTCCCGGGCGGTGAAAACGCAGCCATAATGATGGTCACGGGTTTGGGTGACCTGGAGTCCATTCACCGTGCCTATGAGGCCGGTGCCACGGACTTCATCACCAAGCCAATCAATTGGGTGATCCTGGTCCAACGTGTGCGTTACTTGTGGCGTGCTATTTCTGCAAGGGAGGAACTTCGAAGGAGTGAAGAGAAAAACAGGGCGCTAATTAATGCCATACCCGATTTGATGCTTCAGATTGGCAAAGACGGAACAATCCTTGATTTCAAGGCGCCAAGGGATTTTGATTTATCGGCATTCCCTGAAGGCCTGCTCGGAAAGAACATGAGTGAAGTGCTCTTCACGGATGCTCCTGACGAAGCAATGATTGCGATAGAGCGATTACTCAAGACTGGCGAGACCCAGGTTCTGGAGCACCAGGTTAAGTGCGGGATCGAGACGCACTCATACGAGTCGCGAATTGTTGTCAGCGGTGAGGACGAACTGCTGGCCATTGTGCGCGACGTTACCGAGAGGGAAAAAAGATAAACTGAGGATCTTGGAGTTATCTTACCATGACCCTCTGACAGGTCTACTAATACGTTAGCATAAACATTTTGGCGAAACCTGTAAAGCTACGTCCCCAGCCGGATTTGAACCGGCGTCGCCGGCGTGAAAGGCCGGTGTCCTGGACCGGACTAGACGATGGGGACATTGGAAAGCCGGAACCTATCTAGTTTCCATCCGGAAAGGGTCCTTTTCCGCCCTAGCGGCGTCAATCTTCGGGGTTTCTTGTGCGGCGTACCGATGTACGCCTCCGCGCAACCCCTCTATTTCTTTGCCAGGGCGAAAAATGCCTCCTTTCCGAATCGGAAACTGCTAGTCTCTTATCCGGTGTTTCCGGATGGAGACTATCTAACGGAGCCTCCCGGTCATGTCAACAGGATTATGGGCTGTACCGGCCGGCAGGCGCTCAGGAGGGCTTGAGCTCCGAAGCGCTATTTCTAGCACCCAGGGAGCCCGCTGTCAAGCTGCACGCACACGCTGGGCGCAAAGCATCAACGGATATTCCCTGGCGGGGGGATAGCCCGTTGGATGAGAGCGCAGGGGGATGGCAACCGATAGCTCCAAGCCCGATTCCTTTCGACGAGCGTTCCCCGGTTCCGCGAGAGATGTGTAGTAAGGACATCGGAGATATACTGACGCAGTTTCAGGTCGCTGCCCGCTTTAGCCTTGACGCCGGGTTTGAGGTACTCGAAATCCATATGGCCCACGGCTACCTCCTGCACGAATTTCTCTCACCACTATCGAATAAACGTATCGGTGAATTTGGCGGGACTTTCGAGAATCGTATCCGTCTTCCCCTGAGGGTAGCCGAAGCCGTGCGCGGAGTCTGGCCTTCCCGCTTGCCTGTTTTCGTGCGAATCTCCTGTACTGATTGGGTCGAAGGTGGATGGGATTTAGCCCAATCCGTCGAACTCTGCCGAAAGTTAAAGGAAGTTGGGATCGACCTGATAGATTGCTCGAGCGGCGCCTTGGTTCCCTATGAGAAAATTCCGGCTGGTCCTGGGTTCCAGGTTCCCTTTGCGGCTGCCATTCGAAAAGAAGTTGGTATGCCGACAGGCGCTGTCGGCCTTAACACGCAACCGGTACAGGCGGATCAGATTGTAGCCACGGGGCAGGCCGATGTCGTGCTGATGGCGAGAGAAATGCTGCGCCAGCCATACTGGCTTCTCCAGGCGGCATACGTATTGCGGGCCGATATACTCTGGCCAAACCAATACCAACGCGCCAAACCGCGTCAGCTCTATACGACCGGACTATTCTCCATGAGAGAAACGGCTTTCCCAGCAACCGCCAAGCACACCGGCGAAAACGAGGCAAGGCGGCATTGCTTTCATGCTCTCTCCTTTTATCCGAGTTGCTTCATGTCCTCGGAAATTTTGCGTGACGCTTCCGGTTCCGGCTTTGCAAATCTGATTACCATTCTGTAGACCGTTTTCTTATCATCCAGACTGAGCCCGGTTACGTACTGGCAAATTTTCTCGTATAGGGTCTGATGTTTCGCTGCCTCGTCCTGTACGAGATGCACGCGTGTGCGAACTTGCCGCCCTTGTCCCGTGGTCGGACCAATGCCGATGAAGCTTTCATAATCATAGCCAAGGACCCTGGCTATCTTCCTTCGCAGGGCTTCAGTACCGTAGCTCTTTCCTTTAAGCAGCTTATCCACATATTGAGGCGACTTGTTAATTTTGCGAGCCAGTTCGGCTCCGAAGCCCCAGCCTATTTTAGCCTGTTGCTTAAGCAGCGCCGCCGTAAATGCTTTATATATCTCATCTGGTTCCATACGAGCGCATTTTAATCTAATGGATGATGAAAAAAATACTCTATGAGGTGATATATCTCTTGACATTATCATCTCATAGGTGATAATTGGCCACAAAGGAGTTTGATATGGAACCCATCAAACGCGGTCAGATAGCTGAAACAGCCCGAAAGGTCGGGATTAGCAGCCAATTTATGTGGTCGATCGTAAGAGGACATAAAAAGCCCTCGGCCGCTGTTGCCGTCTTGCTCGAAAAGGAGACTGGGATTGACCGGCGAGCATGGCTCTACCCTGACGAGTTTAAAAATCCACTCCTGAGCAGGGCCAAGGGCGGCAATCCCAATTAGACCTCCTGATACCAATGAAATCAAAGAGGAGGGACGTGTGGCGAAGAAAGAAATCAATAAGACTTTCCGCATAGACGATGACATGGAGCGCTGGATCGGAAAGCAGTTAACGGATCTGGACTGTTCTTTGTAGGAGTTCATAAGGTTGCCCCTGCTACTCGCCGCCAGACAGCTTCGAAGGAATCCGGCACTCCATAGAATAGTTACTCTCGATCAACTCAAAAGTATGCAAGATATTCGCAATACAGGCGGGGATTAAGCCCAGAAAATGTATTGCATGTGCAAGGCATCACCAAAGGATAGGAGGGCGCCATGATCTATCTCGGATGCGTTTTCATCGGCTTTATGCTGGGCGTCTTGGTCGTTGCGGTTTGCGTAGCGGGGAAAGACCCTCCCCTTCCGCGATTTCCGGCCCAAGACCATGACCCTGCCGCCGGGCCTCGAACACCTCCAGGTTAGCCATAAGTTAGCACAGACATGGAGGAGTAGCCTGTAAATCAGCGCCCCCAGCCTGATTTGAACCGGCGTCGCCGGCGTGAAAGGCCGGTGTCCTGGACCGGACTAGACGATGGCGACATTGAAAAGCCGAAGCCTCCCGGTAATGTCAACAGGATTATGGGCCGTACCGGCCGACAGGCGCCCGAAGGGCTTGAGCTCCGAAGCGCTACTTCTAGCACTCAGGGAGCCCGCTGTCAAGTTGCACGCACACAGCCGCGGCGCACAGTGTATTAAGCCGCCGCAAGCAAGAGATAAACGAAGCCCGAGACCTCTCAGGCTTCAAAACACTCCGATATGATGGGCCGTGCTGGATTCGAACCGGCGACTCTCTGCTTAAAAGGCAGATACTCTACCTCCTGAGTTAACGGCCCTTATGCCTTTCATCAGACCGTTGTTAGTAGCATTCTTCCTCGTTTCATGTCAACATAAAGAGTCGGTCCGTCTCGGTGCAAGATCCTCCGATTCCAGTCAGGGTAAGAATCATAGAACAAATTTCTTCCGCGTGATTTGAAAGACCTTGTAACTGTGGCGCCAACCATTATCTCGGAGAGGAGAACAAGATGAAAAAAATCACTCTGGGTCCCCAGACCCTTGTTTATCCGATGCCTGCCTTTTTAATAGGCGCCAATTTCGGCGAAAGGCCCAACTTCATGACCGCCGCCTGGAGCGGCATAGCGGCCAGCACGCCTCCTATGATCACGCTGGCCCTTCAGCATCACCGGTACACCCTGAAAGGAATAAGGCAAAATGGTGTATTCTCCGTAAACGTGCCAAGCGCAGAACTGGTTAGGGAAACGGACTATTGCGGCCTGGTTTCGGGGACCACAAAGGCCGACAAGGTGAAAGACTGCAATTTCACTATATTCTATGGCAAACTCAAAAACGCTCCCCTGATCGAACAGTGCCCCGTCAACCTGGAATGCAAGGTAGTCCATATTCTCACCCTTGGCTCGCATACACTCATGATCGGTCAGATCGAGGAGGTCCACGTATCCGAAGATTGTATGACGGATGGCCAGCCCGATCCGGTAAAAATCGATCCTCTCATGTACATAACAGGCGCGAATAAAGCCTACTTCAGGATCGGTGAAAAAATCGGACCTGCCTTCAAAATCGGACTGGAGATCAGCAAATCGAAATCTTGATTACAGGTCAAAGTGTAAGGTCAAGAAATAGCGTTTTTTCATCTTGCGTTTCCGGAGGTTTGCAATATCGTCTCATCAGAATGCTGGGTTACACTTACACTGCTCTGGATAACACGTTCGAGTCGAACTGGGAGATCGTGGACTAATGCCAAAAGATGGTGTATTGCAAAGTAATCGATTCACGGAGATGACCGGGTGCTCTGGGAGGACAGGCCGAACAGGTTGAATCGGTTCCAACAATCCCGGCGAGGTACGCGCGTCCCTCCATGCCCCGGTCTGAGGGATTACCCCTCCAGTGTTCAGGGACTTTACTTGTTTTACTACTTCTCTTTCTGAAGTATCACGACTTCAATCTGACCCTCCAGCGCCTTTTTGAATTTCTTGGCGTCGTCCTCCGAGCCGACTATTGCGCCATAGTGCATCGGGATCGCGATCTTCGGGTTGATCGTCTTTGCCGCCTGCACAGCTTCATCAGCCGTCATTACATAAGTTCCCGATACGGGCAGAAACGCGATATCAACGTCAAGGTGCTTCATCTCAGGAATGAAATCGGTGTCGCCCGCGTGATAATAGCGGACCCCATCGACTTTGAAGACAAAAGAGAGCATACCTGCGGCTTTGGGATGGAAGTCTTTGTTGGTGTTGTAGGCCGGCCCGACTTCGATCTCAACGCCTTTGACGCTCAGCTTGGCACCGGGGGCCACCACCTTTATTTCGCCCTTGAGTTTCTTGGCCGAAGCCGCATCGGTTACTATGATGGAATCCTTTTTCTGGATTTTGGCCACGTCTTCGGGTGAGTTGTGATCGAAATGATCGTGGCTGATCATGATAAGGTCAGCGGGCTTTGTGACCGAAATCTGGAAGGGATCCACCTGCACCACCGTACTTCCGTCTATGCGGATCGCATCATGGCCAAGCCAGTGTATTTTTTTCACCGCTTCCTTCAGGTCCATGCTTTCCTCCTTTTGCACTTTTGCGTAGTCAGTTGCGCAACCTTGGACTCGAACCGGGTAAAGACTCTCCGTAAAAGACTCTGCTTATAATATAGGAGTTCTGTCCCGGAATCCAGATGGAGGATTGCTCGTCGGGTATGCAAATTTTTCAGGAAAAGGCCTGATATGGCCGGCCGCCCTTATCATGTCAGGCGCATTTTTTTCGAGCAAGACATGAAATAACTCCATCATACGAGGGAAAAACAGATGGATTTTAACCTGGGCAGGGTCCGCTGAGAACCTTTTTTCGGTCCTCGGCATAAGACCTCACGGGGGCGCATGGCGGAGCGTAGAGTTCGTGTCCTGTATCCCCGGGTCTCCGTTCTCCGACTTCCGGCTTGCACCCGGTTTCCTTTTTGGGTTAAAGTGACCGTGTGAGGTGGCCAGTGATCCAGCATCCAGCATCCAGAACCTTTTAGCCGGATTTTGCAGTGATTCAGCGCTTTTTGAAAAGGCTTTTGAACGATCGGCTAAGGGATTTCGAAATTGCCCATCATGCCGAATTCCCAGCTCAGCCGCCGATTTTCGGAAAACTCTCGTCTCCGCTCCCGGAAGCCATCGAAGACGCGCTGCTCAAGCTCGGAATATCCGCTCTTTACAGTCACCAGGCTCTGGCCCTCGATCACATCCGCTCAGGCCGGCATACCGTAGTGTCCACGCCGACATCGAGCGGAAAATCCCTCATATACAACCTGGCCGTCGCCGAGGCGCTGATACTTAACCCAGACCGGCGCGCGCTCTACCTTTTTCCGATCAAGGCGCTTGCCCACGACCAGTTGGACTCGCTGCAAAAGTTCTTTGCCGCCCTTCCGGGCTCGGAAGGGGATTGCCCCTTGACATCGTGCATCTACGACGGAGACACCACTCCTTACCAGAGGGCCAAGATCCGGCAGCGCCATCCCCATGTTCTTTTAACCAACCCGGATATGCTCCATTACGCCCTGCTGGCTTTCCACAATAAATGGGAGGAATTCTGGAAAAGACTCCGATATGTGATCATTGACGAAATGCACACCTACCGCGGGATTTTTGGGAGCCACGTCGCCCAGGTCTTCCGCAGGCTCCGCAGGATTTGCCGCTACTACGGGAGCAACCCCAGGTTCATTTTGCTTTCTGCAACCATCGGAAACCCGGACGAGCTCGCGGGTCGTCTTACAGGAGTTCCTCAGGACGAGATAGCGGTTGTGAGCAACGTGAGTGGAGCGCCCCAGGCAAAGCGGCATTTCGTCTTTCTGCGCCCGGTGGAGAGCAGGATTGGCCACTCAGCGGGTACGGCGGCGCGCCTTATAGTCCAGGCGGCTAAAGCGGGCCTCAAGACGATTGCTTTTACCCAATCCAGGAAGTTGACCGAACTGGTTCACATGAGCGTGATCGAGATGGACCACGGGCTCCGGAACAAGGTCAGCTCGTACAGGGCCGGATTTTTGCCCGAGGAGAGGCGAGTAATCGAACAGAAGCTTTCCAGCGGAGCTCTTTGCGCGGTCATATCCACAAGCGCTCTGGAGCTTGGGATCGACATAGGCGGGCTGGACCTGTGTATTCTTGTCGGCTATCCGGGGACCGTCATGACCACCTGGCAGCGGGGGGGACGTGTTGGAAGGAGCGGGCGGGAATCGGCCATAGTTTTGATCCCTGACCAGGATGCGCTCGATCAGTACATCGTGAACCACCCCGACCGATTCCTCGAGAGTCGCTATGAGAACGCGGTAATAGACCCGTTCAATTCCGAAATCCTCAAGGCCCATCTGCCGTGCGCGGCCGCCGAACTACCGATATGTTCATCCGATGAGGATTTTTTTGAAGAAAAGTTCTCAAAAGCGCTCAAACGAACTTACTTCATGCGGACGCCTGATTCAGACCTTCGAGGGCGACCAGTGGATATGCGCCGCCAGCGGGCCACACCGCCTCATAGACATTCGCTCCGTCGGCCCCTCATATACCATCACCACGGCCAGCAAAGGCCAGACCTCGACGCTTGGGAAAAACGAAGGCATTCGAGCGCTCAAGGAATGTCATCCCGGTGCAATTTACCTGCACCGGGGAGAAACCTATTCGGTCGAATCGCTCGATCTCGAAAAGAAGTTGATCCACGTGACCCCGGCGAACGTTCCCCTTTTTACACGCGCTGTCGGCAACAAGGAAACCGAGATACTGGAGAGGCTGGCCTCCAAACCCGCCGGGAACTTCATCATCCGGATGGGCCGGCTGCGGGTTACCGAGAATATAACGTCCTATGAGGTTCGACGGCTTTTCTCTCACACTCTTATTTCAAAAAATCCGCTCGACCTTCCACCGCAGACCTTCGAGACGGTCGGCTTCTGGATCGAAATTGAACCAATCCTGGAAACCAAAGTCAGGAAAGCGGGCCTCGATTTCATGGGTGGAATTCACGCCATCGAGCATGCGCTGATCAGCATGTTTCCTCTTTTTGCCGTATGCGACCGCAATGACATTGGGGGGATTTCGATTCCTTTGCACCCGCAGATCGAAAAGGGCGCCATTTTCGTCTACGACGGCTATCCGGGGGGAATCGGGCTGGCCGCGCGCGGATATGATATCATCATGCCCCTGATTGAGAGAACAAAGGAGCTTATCGCATCCTGCGGCTGCTCGCAAGGATGTCCGGCGTGCATCCACTCGCCCAAGTGCGGCTCGGGAAACAAACCCCTGGACAAAGAGGCCGCTCTCGAGCTTCTGAGATATCTTTCCGCAGAAAAGAATCTGGGGGACAACAGCCTTGAGTGTGAGAAAACGGCCCCCGAGGTCTGTTATGCTCCCGCCAAAGCGCGGAGACCCTACCGGGACTTGCGGATAGGTTTCTTCGACCTCGAAACCCGGAAGCTGGCCCAAGAGGTAGGCGGATGGCAAAATACACACCTGATGCGTGTATCGGTGGCTGTTCTCCATGAGGTCCCGGCCGATACATTCAAGGTCTACCGCGAGCATGAAATCCAGCAACTCATCGAAGACCTCAAAGGGCTCGACCTCATCGTCGGATTCAACATCTCGCGTTTCGATTACCGGGTCCTGCGAGCCTATACGCCGTTCGACCTGGAGAGGCTCCCCACATTTGACATCCTGAGTGAGATTCAAAAAAGCCTGGGTTTTCGCCTGAGCCTTGGACACCTCGCAGAAAAAACCCTCGGCCGCCCGAAAGGAGGCGACGGCCTTCAGGCCGTCAGGTGGTTCCGTCAGGACGAGTGGGAAAATCTCATAACCTATTGCAAGGAAGACGTTATCATCACGCGCGATCTTTTTTACCATGGCCTGGAGAAGGGATATCTCGTCTACAGCGATAAAAGCAGCCGCTTGCTACGGATTGGGACTCCGTGGAAAATAGATGATCTCGTTTTGGCCGAGAATCGAAGAATCACCGATGAAAACAGGGGTACGCCGGACAAGGATACTTGCAGAGCGAAAGGCGAAAGGCTCTGAGCTCCGCGTCGATATTCTGTTGAACTGAAAGAGGCCAAATGGAAAGCAATGACGATAGTCGTGAGCCTGAGCAGGCCGGGGGGTACTTGTGTAATACGCAACCCGACAAGGAGTGGTACGCTCTCTACGTGCAGGTGAACCACGAAAAGGAAGTCGTTAAAAGGCTGGAACAGAAGGAAGTGGGTTGCTTTCTTCCACTCATGGAAACATGGAGCAAGCGGCGGGACCGCAGGAAAAAAATACAGCTTCCGATGTTCCCCGGCTATGTTTTCGTTCACGTAATCCGGGACAGCTATGTGCACCTCACTGTCGTCAAGACCCCTGGAGCACTCAGCCTTCTGCACAACTCCCAAGGCCCTCTGTCAATTCCCCCCTATCAGGTCGAAAACCTTCGGACCATGGTCAACTCAATCCAACCTCTCGAAATCCATCCTTATCTGAGAGAGGGCGACTGGGTCCATGTTGTGCGCGGACCTCTTGCCGGATGCATAGGTATCCTCAACAGGGTGGACCCCAAAAAAGGCAGGCTGATAGTCAGCGTAGACATAATCAAGAAATCGGTAAGCGTAGAACTCGACCTGGAGGACGTGGAGCCCGCCATCGCGCCCACTTGCATATGAGACCGGATATGAAGTGGATGTTGGTTTCTTGAGATTGGAAGTATCTTGGGTGTTAGATGTTATGCCCCATTCTTCTTAATCCCCAGGGCTTTCATTTTCCTGTGGAGATGGGTCCTTTCCACCCCTACCCTGCCGGCGGTCAGAGAGACGTTCCAACCGTTTTCTTCGAGTTTTCTAAGCAGGTAGTCGCGCTCGAAACATGAGCGCGCCTCTTCCAGGCTCTGGCAGTGGAAGTAGGCTGTTTCGCCGTCTTCTTTCTGAAGGGCATTTCTGAATTCCGCAGGCAGGTCCCCCGGCCCGATTACATGGCCTGGCGTCATGATAATGAGTCTTTCGATGAAATTTCTAAGCTCCCGAATGTTACCCGGCCAGGAATACTCCTGCAGAATGGGATAGATGCGCGAATCGATCTTTTTTTTGCCAAGCGCGCTCTCGCTTGCTATCTCATTGGCGAAGTTTTCGACCAGCAAGGCGATGTCATCCAGGCGATCCCTGAGAGGCGGTACAAAGATCGGAATCACGTTGAGCCGGTAGTAGAGGTCCTGCCGGAACCTGCCCAGCTCTATCTCCTTCTGGAGGTCTTTATTGGTTGCAGCCACGATCCTCACATCCACTTCCACCGGGCGGGAGCCTCCGACCCGCTCGAAAACCTGCTCCTGGATTATTCGAAGGATTTTGGCCTGTGTCCGGTTGCTCATGTCGCCGATCTCGTCAAGGAAGAGCGTACCTCCGTTTGCCGAGTCGAATTTCCCCTTGTGCTTTTCATAGGCGCCGGTGAAAGCGCCTTTCTCATGGCCAAAAAGCTCGCTTTCTATCAGCTCCTCCGGAATCGCGGCGCAATTTACCTCTATCATCTGACGCGTGCTGCGGCGGCTGAGAAGATGTATCATCCGGGCGGCCAGTTCCTTGCCCGTCCCGTTTTCTCCCGTGATGAGCACGGTTGCGTTGGTGGGGGCCGCGCGCCGAATCTGGTCGCGAAGATTGCAAACGGCTGCGCTTTCACCGATTATCGTGCGGTCTGATTTTTTGCGCAGCAGGCGGTTTTCTTCTTCCAGGCGGGAAAACTCGATGGCGTTTTGAATCGAAACCAGCACACGCTCGATCGAGAGCGGCTTTTCTATGAAATCGAAAGCACCCATCCGGGTGGCCTTTACTGCGGTTTCTATGGTGCCGTGGCCGGAGATGATCATTACGGGAATCAGCGGATAGAGCTTTTTTATCTCCTCGAGCACAGTTATGCCGTCGGTCCCCGGCATCCATATGTCCAGAATGATGAGGTCCGGCTGGTCTTTCTTAGCACTCTCCAGCCCTTCCTCACCGCTGGCCGCCACAATCACCTCGTAGCCCTCGTCCTCCAGAATTCCGCTGAGGGACTGCAAGATGCTTACCTCATCATCCACGATCAGTATCTTCTGCTTCATTTACCTCTCACCTAGCCGGGCAATTCCACGGTGAACACAGTCCCGCGCGGCTCGTTTCCACGCACACGGATGAAGCCGTTATGGTCGGCGATAATGCTCGATACTATGGCAAGCCCGAGACCGGTCCCCTTTTCTTTGGTCGAATAGTATGGTTCAAAAACTCTCTGCCTGTTTTCGGGCGCAATCCCGTGCCCGGTATCGGCGCACTCCAGCCGGGCGATCTTCAGGGCCGAGTCGTACGAGAGCCGGATCGAGATTTCTCCTCCTTCCGGGCCAATGGCATGCACGGAATTTTCGAGCAAGTTGATGATGACCTGCCTGAATTGATCCCTATCAAGCCGAAGCGCAGGCATATCATCATCTTTTTCCAGGTGAAATGAAATGCTGCTGAAGTTGTGCCTGTACAGGCTAAGCCCCTCCTCGACAATCTCGTAAAGGCTGCATGGCTCCAGCTTCGCCCTGGGCAGCCTCGCAAACCGGGAGAACTCGTTTACCAGGCTCTTCATGTGATCGACCTGCTGGATTATTGTGTGCGTGCATTCGTCGAAAACCGAACCGTCCTTCTCGACCAGTTCACGATATTTGCGCCTCAGTCTTTGGGCCGAAAGCTGAATGGGGGTCAGTGGATTCTTGATCTCGTGGGCGATGCGGCGGGCCACCTCCCGCCACGCTGCCATGCGTTGGGCCTTTTCCAGTTCGGTGAAATCGTCCAGTACTGCGACTATACCCATGAATTGGTCCTGGTCGTCGCGCAGGACCGATACCTTTATGAAAAGCGATATGGGCACCCCGGCCACTGTGACCTGGGCAGCCTGTTCGACATATGCATGGCGGCCTTCTTTGTAGCAGGAAATAAAGCCTTTCACGATCTCCATTTGGGATTGGTCCAGGAAGGCAGTGTAATGTTTGCCTTTTGCCTCCTCTGCCCTAACTCCGAAAAGCACTTCGACCGAATTATTTATTGTCGTGATTTTGCCTTCGGCATCCACGCTGACCACTCCGGCCGCTATATTCTTGAGCACTACCTCCATGTAGCGTCGGCGGTCTTCAAGTTCGATATTCGTACTCTGAAGTGCGTTGTAGGCCAAGTCCAATTTCTTGCGCCCCTCGCCCAGGTCCTCGATCATATTGTTGAACGAAGCCATAAGCATGCCGATTTCATCTTGCCTGTCGGGGTCCAGGCGCACATCGAGATTTCCCTCGGCTATTTGCTGGGTTGCTCTAAGAAGCTTCTGGATAGGTCCTGTAAGGTTCTTGGCAAGATAGAAACCAAACCAGACCGCTGAAAATATCGCCAGCATCGTAACGATCGAAAAAGTGATGAAATGGCTCTTCTTCAAAGGCAGGTGAAGCATCTTGAGCTGCAGATAATTATCATACCCCCTGGTAATAGATCCCAATCTGAGGGCAAGCTCTCCCGGAAGGAACCGCAGAACTATAAGGGCCGATCCGTCCCCTGTCAAAGACTGCAGAGGGATACGCGCAGCTATGGCGTTCTGGGGGCCGGATGTAAAACTGATGATTTTCGAAGCGGTGCCGCTCTCCTTTTGAAAACTGCGTGTGAGCAGAGCAATGTCGATTACCTGGGCGGTATTCTGCCTGAAGCTCCACCTCAGATCTCCGGCAGAGTTGAACACATACGCTGCGTCGATTCTGGCGGCGAAAAGAAACCCTATACCCGACTCCAGATGAGCGTTCCCCTTTTGCTCGGTTATCATCCGGGCGGCTTCGGGAACCAGAGCGCTGCATTCGGAGACAAGATTGGTCCTTTCCCGTTCGACGTATTGCCTGGCGAGCAAAACTGAATTCTCCAGCGACTCCTGGACACTGGAGCTAAACCAGTGATCCAGACTCGAGAAGATAAACTGGCTGGCAAGCCAGAAAAGAGGCACTGTGGGAATGAGCGTGAGGCAAACGGTGGCGGCTACCAGCCTTGTTTTGAGCTTGGAACCGAGGATGTTTTTTTTCCGCTCGAAGATGAGCTTTACGAAGTTGCGCAGGACCAGATAGGCCAGCAGCAAAAGGAGCAGGACGTTCAGATTGATGAACACAACCAGCAGGATGTTGCTAAACAGCGGCGCCTCTGATGGAGGCTTAAAGAACCACCCCTGCACATACCCCAGCGTAAGGATAATGATGAAAGCCGCAACGATGACAATTCGTTCCCAGAAGCGGCGTTTATCGGCTGATTTGGTATCCAAAGTATTCATGGCTTGCTTCAGTAAAGAAATACGACGGTGTACCACTCGGTCTCGAAATCCCAGAGAGACACCCAGAAAAGAATGTATCTGAAAAACAGTGGAAGCTCCACTTTTGAAAGCTCGGCTTTTACCTTCAGATAATACTCCTGGTTCCTGCTAAGCCACCACGTCGGGATTACCGGAAGGTTCTCCACCGTGCTCATCCATTGTTTTGCTTCATCAAAGCTCCTGGTCACCAGGATTCTTTGCGGATGCTCCGGCAGATCCACCTGAAATTCATTGTTCAGGCGGTTGTATCTGATTGTATGTCGCAGGGTAAAATCGGCGACTTTTGAATTTAAAAGCAGAGAGGGCTTCTCAACAGACACCAGGATTCTAAAGGTTGTGGGGACCCCGTCGAGGATTGCCTCTTCCATATCGGAATTAAAGCAATCGATCAGGCGAAAACTGGCCTCCAGGTTCTTTCCGCTCTTATCGATTTCGATGTTCGAAATCTCCGCTTTATTGGGTGCGGAAACGCAAATGGCAGGACATGCAGTAAATGCTGCAAGAAAAAAGAAAAAAAAATTCCAGTTGATCCAAGATTTCACATCTTTTCCGCAAACGTGCCGGGTAACACCGCCGGCGCGGGATTCCAGCCGCAATACAACAGGCGCCCTTTGGGTTTTCAGGGAATTTTAGCGGACCAAACCGTCGAATACAAGCGAAATGAGGAAACCTTAGCCGCCCTTTGCAGTCACGCCTGCGCGCGTGACACAACACCGACGGGATTGCTTCGTCTGCGGCTTTGCGCATTGTTTAGATTTGAGTGTTGCATGTTAACCTTAAGAAATCATCCGAGATTCCGGCGGGTGAAAAACCGTCGCAATCCCTTCTTCATCGGGTCATTTGTTCCCCCGAGAAGAGGAGACTTTGTACGGCTCGGAAGTTGCCTGGCAGGAAAAGAACCCTCTTGGCTGTGCAAAACAACGGATGGCGGATAGCGTAAGCCGGTCTCTTTGCTCCGATCTCTTATCTCCGTTCGGTATGTTTTCGATTGCAAATTGACAAGGCTGAACGGAATGTTCTATAAGAGTAGCTCGTGTCCATCCGGAAACTCCGGATGGAACACTAGCAGTTTCCGATTCACAAAGGAGGCATTTTTCGTCCTGGCAAGGAAATCGAGGGGTTGCGCGGAGGTGTACATGGGGGTACGCCGCACAAGCAAGCCCGAAGATTGACGCCGCCAAGGCGGAAAAGGACCCTTTCCGGATGGAAACTAGCTCATAACTCCGGAGAAACTCCCAGAGTCAGCAGAGGCATAACTGCCTATTTAAATGAGAGGAGCAACCTGATGGCCGGCAATATCATTGAGGTTACAGACAGCAGTTTCGAGCAGGAAGTACTTCAGTCCGAGTTACCCGTTCTGGTAGATTTCTGGGCGCCCTGGTGCGGTCCCTGTCGTGCTATCGCACCCGTTGTTGAGGAACTTTCGGCTGATTACGGGCCAAAGCTCAAGGTGGTAAAGTGCAACGTTGACGATAACCCGAAAGTACCGGGAAAATATGGAATTCGCGCCATCCCTACTCTCATTATTTTCAAGGGTGGCAATGTGAGCGAGCAGATCACCGGGGCTGTCGCGAAATCTCAGATTACTGCGGCAATCAATAAGGCTGTGGAGAACACTGTTTAACCCCAACACTCAGGATAATTTACGGAGTTTTTATGGTTTGTATCTCCGGTCGCTTTAAGCTTGTTTTACGCCCGTTGGGCATCCTCTTGCTTCTCATTGCCTTTTCGGCCGTCAACGGATGCACAGGATCCAGTCTATCAGACTTGCACCTTAGCAACCCTTTCGCGAAGAAAAAACCGACGACTATCGACAAGACCGCCGAACAGCTCGCTCTTTCAGGCATGGCGAAGCTCGAGAAAAAAGATTACGGGAAAGCGGCGGAGGAATTTAAGAAGATCAAGGAACACTATCCTTACAGCAAATACGCGATCCTTGCCGAATTGAAGCTCGGCGACGCTTACTTCGGTGAGCAAAAGTTCAGCGAAGCGGCATTGAGCTACGAGGAATTTGTACGTCTTCACCCACGCAACGAAGTGATCCCCTATGTTCTTTACCAGGTTGGAATGAGCCACTTTCTCACTTTCAGCTCAGTTGACCGGGACCCTGGAGAGACCAAGACGGCAATACAGTCCTTTGAGAAGGTAGTTCAGAATTTCCCGCAATCCGAATACGCGGCAAAATCCCAAAAGCAGATAATGGAGTGTAAAAAGCGCATCATCTCCCATATGCTCGGCGTGGCCACGCATTATTATATTATTAAACGTTATTCTGCCGCAAAAACGCGGCTGGATACCATGATTGAGAAATATCCCGAGGCGGTTGCCGATCTTGGATACGGGCCTATTGTCCAAAAGATGCTTGCCAAATGTGACAAGGAGGTGGCGAAGGGAGTAGAGACGAAACCTGACTTCTGGACTCGGATAGGATTCTAGTTTGAGAAAAATCTTTGCTGACCGGTTGATTTCGGCTCGACTCAGCGGCTAGAATTAAATTCTGGAATCCTTCCGGATTTTGCGTGAAATTTGTTGACAAACGGGACTGCTTTCCTGCATGTTTACTTGGGAGCCTGCCTTTTTACCCCCGGACTGCTAGAGGCAAAGATTGAGCAGAAAAATTACCGGTTTGAGTCGATGACCGGTAATTTCCATTCCCGAATACCTGTGTCCCATGTCTCCCCGGAATAACTGTGAGGTCTATTAACAAGAAAGAAAAATCAGTAGATTCTTAAATACCTTTAACGGAGAACAGCCAATGCCTGACGCATCAGTAAACTCAGCCGAGACCACCAACAGCCGGGATTCCGTGCGCGACCGGCGCAACGAGATGAACCTGGTCGAGCTGAAAAACAAAAACATCCGGGAACTCATGGCTATCTCAAAGGCCTACAACATCGACGGGGCAAGCTCCATGCGAAAGCAGGAGCTGATATTTGCGCTCCTTCAGGCACAGGCGGAAATGAGCGGCCTCATCTACGGTGAAGGAGTGCTGGAGATTCTTCCCGATGGCTTCGGGTTTCTAAGAAGTCAGAACTATAACTACCTGCCTGGGCCCGATGACATCTATGTTTCGCCCTCGCAGATCCGCAGGTTCAACCTGCGCACGGGAGACAGCATTTCCGGCCAGATCAGGCCCCCCAAGGACAACGAACGCTACTTTGCCCTGCTCAAGGTGGAGTCGGTCAATTATGAGGACCCTGAGATAGCGCGGGACAAAATCCTTTTCGACAACCTGACCCCTCTTTATCCGGACCGCAGGATCAACCTCGAATCGGACCCCGACAATCTGTCTACGCGGGTCATGGACCTGCTGACACCGATAGGTTCCGGGCAGCGTGGACTTATCGTGGCCCAACCCAGAACCGGGAAGACGATGCTCCTTCAGAACATTGCCAATGCAACAGCGGCCAACCATAAGGACGCATACCTCATAGTGCTGCTGATCGACGAGCGGCCGGAAGAAGTCACGGACATGCAGCGAAACGTCCGTGCCGAAGTGGTCAGCTCGACCTTTGACGAGCCACCCCAGCGGCATGTTCAGGTTGCTGAAATGGTGATCGAGAAAGCCAAGCGCCTCGTCGAACATAAGAAAGACGTCGTCATTCTGCTCGACAGCATTACCCGGCTTGCCCGCGCTTACAATAGCGTGGTCCCGCCCAGCGGCAAAATCCTCTCCGGTGGTCTTGACTCAAACGCTCTCCATCGCCCGAAACGATTCTTCGGGGCGGCGCGTAACGTCGAACAGGGTGGAAGCCTCACCATTATCGCCACTGCGCTCATCGATACTGGAAGCCGCATGGATGAAGTTATCTTTGAAGAATTCAAGGGCACCGGCAACATGGAAATCGTCCTCGACCGCAAGCTGGCCGACCGGCGCATTTTCCCGGCGATCGACATAAACAAGTCAGGCACGCGCAAAGAGGAATTGCTCATCCTGCCAGATGACCTGAACCGCATCTGGATTCTGCGAAAGCTCCTGTCGCCTCTAAATCCTATAGACGCGATGGAGTTTCTGCTCGACAAAATGCAGGGCACCAAGAACAATGCCGAGTTCTTGGCCTCGATGAACAGGTAGGATTGTTTCGGCATTCATCCGATCAGGGAAGGAAAATAAATGAAGGACAACATTCACCCCGAGTATCACCAGACGGTAATCAAATGCGCCTGTGGCAGCTGAAATCCCCACAGGTTCCACCAAAAAGGAAATCCGGGTGGAAATATGCTCAAAATGCCACCCGTTCTACACGGGAAAACAGAAGCTGGTCGATTCGGCCGGGCGCATTGAAAGATTCCGTCGAAAATATGAAAAGTACCAGAAACCCGAGGACAAGCAGTAGTCCTGGATCTGTTTCTTGCCAGGCAATTGTCACACGCTTCCGCGCCGGCAATCTGTCTTTGCCCGCCTTGATGCCGCGCGGCGAAGAGTCGGCGGGCGCAAACGAACCGGCTCAATACCGGTTCTTTATTTTTGGCTCGATAGTCATGTTTAAAGGTCAACTGACCGATTTCGAGGCATGCGGAAACGATGTTCGACAGGCTGGAAAGCGTAGCTGAAAGGTTTCACAAACTCGAAGAGGATCTCGGCAACCCGGGCCTGCTAAGTAATCAGAAGGAATATCAGCAGGTTGCAAAGGAACGCTCCGAACTTGCTCCCATAGCGGAGAAGTATGCGCACTATAAGAAATTAAAAGAGCAGGTGCAGGAAAACCAGGCACTTTTTGAGAGGGAAGAAGACCCGGAGATGCGCGAACTGATCCGTGATGAAATTGCCGGCTTGAAAGATCAGCTCGACGCGACAGAAAAAGAGATCAAGCTCATGCTGGCCCCGAAAGACCCCAATGACGACAGGAATGTAATCCTGGAAATCCGGGCGGGAACCGGAGGTGAGGAGGCGGCTCTTTTCGTTGCCGACCTTTTCCGGATGTATTCACGCTATGCAGAAACCCGCAGATGGAAGGTCGAGATCCTTCATTCAAACCCGACTGGTATCGGAGGGTTCAAGGAAATAATTGTCTCCATCAACGGAAAGGCCGCTTTCAGCAAGCTCAAGTTCGAGCGAGGGGTCCACCGGGTGCAGCGAATCCCGGTGACGGAGAGCCAGGGAAGGATTCATACATCCGCTGTCACTGTGGCCGTGCTCCCTGAGGCCGAAGAGGTCGACGTGTTCATAGACCCCAATGACATCCGCGTGGATGTATTTCGTTCCTCGGGCCCCGGAGGTCAGAGTGTCAATACCACCGATTCGGCCGTTCGTATAACTCACATCCCTACGGGGCTGGTAGTGATATGCCAGGACGAAAAATCGCAGCACAAAAACAAGGCCAAGGCGCTGAAGGTGCTCCGCGCCCGTCTGCTTGACTCCATGCAGCGACAACAGGAAGCCAAAATCGCTCAGGATCGCAAGAGCCAGGTAGGAACGGGAGACCGGAGCGAAAGAATCCGCACCTATAATTTCCCCCAAAACCGAGTGTCCGACCACCGGATAAATCTGACCATTTACAAGCTGGACGTTATTTTGACCGGGATGCTCGACGACCTCATAGACCCCCTCAATAACTATTTCCAGGCCGAAGCCCTCAAGGGCGCAGCCTAAGGGGGACCCCTCCCAATCTAGTTTATCGAAGTGTGTTTTGCGAACATTGCTCTTTTTCGGTTAACTCCCTGGGCGACCCTCTTTTTCTTCACAATGACGGCTTTAACCATTGCTGCGATCTCAGCGCCAGACAGAGCGTCCTTCAAAACGAAGTGGTCCGCCCCATATTCTTCAGCGATTTTGCGGTATTCTGGAAGATCGTAGCTGGTGAAGACGCTTATCACCAGGTCCGGATGATGGCCTTTGATCTCCCGTGTCAAATCGAGCCCGTTCTTTCCCGGCAGCCGTATGTCCATGAAAACAATGTCAGGTGAAGTTTGCTCTATCTGTGCAAGAGCATCGGACCCGTCAACAGATTCGTACACTGAGAGCGACGGGATGTACATCTTCAAAATTTCTTTGAAGGAACGTCTGAAAAAATCGTTGTTTTCTACGATAAGAACTGATGACATTGATCTGCCTCCCCCTTTTTGCCCCCCCAGGCATATGATCAGGCGCAATCTGCCTTTTCCTCGTAAGACAGACTTATGTACAACACTGGGCAACAAAACGCCCTATCGATTGCGGGTACCCCTCAGCGATGTACCTCGCGGAGCGCGGAAGGCGCCCGCTACGCAGGGTCTATCAATCGCGTTGGGCGTTCGCGGGGCGCCTTGATCGCCTTGATCGCATAGAATAATGTTATCGTAAATACGGCGTTTCATGTATTTGTAAGGTCCCAAAACATTATATTCCACTGCAAATGCTCATCGCTCGATACATGTGTCTGTTTTCTAAAATTTCACTTTCCCAGGGAGATACAAAAATATTTCCAGGTGGGAAGGTCCAAAATTTTGATTTCCCGAACCGGCCGTTGAGCTTAAAACGTATACATTTCAGCAGGATAAAAAAAGAAGCCGTGATTGACTTTAGAGTTCCATTTGCTATACTGAGCAAAAGCCGATTCTTATCGAAATCCGTTGAGAAGACTTCCTGAAAAGGGGAAATCTATTGCGCCAGACAAAATTCATATTCATCACCGGTGGAGTTTTATCTTCGCTTGGCAAAGGTCTCGCAGCCGCCTCTATCGGGGCGTTGATGGAGAGCAGAGGTCTTCGCGTTTCGCTGCTCAAGCTCGATCCTTATATCAACGTGGATCCCGGGACGATGAATCCTTTTCAGCACGGTGAAGTCTTCGTTACCGATGATGGAGCTGAAACGGACCTGGATCTGGGCCACTATGAGCGGTTCACTCATGCGCAACTCGGCAAGAAAAACAACTATACTTCGGGCGGCATCTACTATTCGGTTATAATGAAGGAGAGGCGCGGAGAGTATCTGGGCGGGACCGTGCAGGTTATCCCGCACATTACGGACGAGATCAAGTCATGCATCCGCGGGTCCGCCGATCACGTGGATGTGGTCATAGTTGAAATCGGCGGGACGGTCGGAGACATTGAGGGTCTGCCGTTTCTTGAAGCAATCCGCCAGTTTCGAAACGACGTTGGCAGGGAAAACGCCATTTTCATTCACGTAACGCTCGTACCGTATCTGCCGACCTCAGGCGAAGTTAAGACCAAACCCACTCAGCACAGCGTAAAGGAACTGCGCAGCATCGGTATTCAACCCGATATCCTGCTTTGCAGGGCCCAGAAGCAGCTCTCTGCCGAGATAAAAGGCAAAATCGCACATTTCTGCAACGTGGACACAGACGGCGTCATAACGGCCAAGGACGTCGACTGCATCTACGAGGTTCCCCTGCTCTTCCACCAGGAAGGGCTGGATGAAAAGATCGTGAAGCTTCTAAATATCTGGACGCGGGCCCCCGTTCTCGATGATTGGGACAAGCTGGTAGGCGCGATCAAGAATCCGCTGTTCAATGTGGGAATTAAGATTGTCGGCAAATATATCGACCTTAAGGAATCTTACAAGAGCCTCAATGAAGCGCTCGTACACGGGGCTGCAGTTCACGGCGTGAAGCTCCAGCTTGATTACGTGGATTCGGAGAACGTGGAAAAAGATGGTGGAGAGGCGCTGCTCGAAGGCGCCGACGGGGTTCTGGTGCCCGGCGGCTTCGGCCAGCGGGGAGTCGAGGGCAAGATCAAAGCGATCCGGTATGCGCGTGAGAACAAAATACCTTTTCTAGGCATCTGCCTTGGTATGCAGCTTGCCACGGTTGAGTTCGCCCGCAACGTTGCGGGGCTTGAAAAAGCGCACAGCATGGAGTTCGACAAGCACACTCCCTATCCCGTCATATACCTGATGCGGGAATGGTTTGACCACAAGACCAATACGATGATACGACGCAGCCAAGACTTCGACTACGGCGGGACAATGCGCCTGGGAGCCTATCCATGCGTCCTCGAACCCGGTTCCTTCGCCGAGGATGCCTATCAGGCGATCGAGATTTCCGAGCGGCACCGGCATCGTTACGAGTTCAATAACGAATACAGAGAAGTCCTCTCGGGGCACGGAATGCTTTTTACGGGGCTGTCTCCGGACAAGAATCTCGTCGAGGTAATCGAGCTTCCGGAACATCCGTGGTTTCTCGGCTGTCAGTTCCATCCGGAGTTCAAGTCGCGACCCAGAGAGCCTCATCCGCTGTTCAAGGCTTTCACTGGCAAGGCCCTTGAGGAAGCGCGTCGAAAGAACCCCGAACCGCTCGCTAAACATTGTTAGGTGGGCGTTGTGGACTTTGAAGTCTTGGGCCAGAGAATCGGGCGGGACCGCTTGTTTCTGATCGGCGGACCGTGCGTTATCGAGAGCGAGGAAATCGCTTTCGAGGTGGCTTGCTTTTTAAAGAACACCTGTGCGCGATTAAGAATCCCCTTCATCTTCAAGAGCTCCTATGACAAGGCAAACCGGACATCCGCCCGATCCTATCGGGGGCCCGGCCTTGAGAGGGGTCTCAGTATTCTCGCTCGTGTCAGGGACAAATACCAGGTCCCCGTTCTCACCGATGTCCATACGCCGGCCGAGGTCGAGCCGGTCTCACAGGTTGCCGACATCCTTCAGATACCCGCTTTTCTCGCACGCCAGACGGACCTTGTTATGGCCGCCGGTTGGACTGGGAAGCCGGTAAATCTCAAAAAAGCCCAATTTCTTTCGCCACAAGATATGGGACAGGTGATAAACAAGATCAGGGAGACCGGAAACCAGAGGATTCTTCTGACCGAGCGCGGCGCCCAGTTCGGCTACAACAATCTGGTGGTTGATATGCGCTCCATCGGGATCATGGCGGATTTTGGCTATCCGGTCGTCTTTGACGCAACGCACAGCGTTCAGCTTCCGGGTGCCCAGGGCAGCTCATCGGGTGGGGAGAGCCGCTTTGTCCCAGCCCTGGCTCGAGCGGCAGTGGCGGCCGGAGCGCATGGGATCTTCATCGAAACCCACCCTGAACCCGACAAGGCCCTTTGCGACGGCCCGAATTCTCTTCGGTTGGAACAAACAGCCGGACTGCTCGAGAGCCTTATCAGGATATTTGACGTTGTGAGCGGTGAAAATGCCTGATTCAAAACTGGTGACATTGGCGCAATATATCGACGCCCCGAAAGCTGAGCTGAAACACCGAATCCTTCCCGTCCGTATGATGATCTTTGACGTCGATGGGGTCCTGACCGACGGACGGGTCATCTATACGGACGATGGCGCTGAAATAAAAGAGTTCGACGCTCAGGACGGACACGGCATAAAGCTTCTCCAGCGTGCCGGAATCGAGGTGGCGCTGATCTCCGGACGGGCCTGCCGCGCGGTCGAGCACCGCGCCCTCGGCCTTGGAATTGCCAGAGTGTACCAGGGATCCAAGGTCAAGATTGAATCATACGAGCAGCTCCTGGCGGATACAGGCTTCAAAGAACATGAAACCGGCTTCATGGGAGACGACCTGATAGACATTCCCGTGATGCGCCGGGCGGGGTTTGCCGTGGCGGTCCCAAACGGGGTGCCCCACATTTTCCCGTACGCTCATTACATAACCAAGGCCAGTGGTGGGCGCGGGGCGGCAAGAGAGGTCTGTGAAATGATCCTCCAGGTCCAGGGTCTATGGGAAAGCGTAATGGAGCGCTATCTGGCCGACCCGCTCAAGCCTGCGGGGTAGAGCCGGCCTCCCGGTCAATTTTGACTGGGGGTTCTGTGGTAAACGATCCCTATATTGGTAACTTTCGCGGTCTGGTCAATTTTTGAGCTTCGCCGGGTTGGTTTCAATCTCTCGGCACCTATTTTCCGGTTTCCTTCGCCTTGCCTGATTTTCTTCGAGTTTCCAAAGCCTTACTTAATTAACCTTTACAGTCAATACTACCCGTGGTAAAGTACTTAGTGAACTGTAATCCTCTAATTTGATTGATATTTTAAGGCGCAAAAAAGAGAACGCCGGTGAAGTGCCGGCAAGGTTGAGAGTAAGTGATTTCCAAGGGTAAACTCGCGCAGTTTTTAGTCATCATGATCATCGTGGCGCTGAGCCTGGTTCTTGCCGCCGGTATCTGGAAGGGAAAATCGCGGCCGGTCCAGCAGGATGCGCAGCAAGCTTGTCCGGCTGACGCGGAAATGAAGCTCACGGACATGGAATTCACCGAGATGCAGGAGGGAAAGAGGTTCTGGACGCTTTGCGCCTCGGAGGCCAAGTACTTTCAGGACCAGCAGAAGACCCTGCTTCAGAAAGTCAGTCTGACTCTCTATTTGGAAAAGACCGGCGAAGAAATCCACATGGAGAGTCGTGAAGGGGTGTTGCACGCCGGGACTAAGGATATCGAGCTTAGAGGGAATATCCACGTAGCACTGCCACGGGAATATGTGCTAACCACCGAGACGGCATATTACAGTCACAGCAGCAGAGTCGTAGAGTCCGATGATCCCGTTCACATATCGGGTCCCGGGCTGGAGCTGGACGGCAACAGGTGGAAATACAGAATTGCCGACCATGTCGCTAAGGTAGATGGGAAAGTCACAGCCTCTCTGGTTGCGGGCGATCTCAGAATCGAAAAATAGCCCAGCCGGCCATGCCGCAGTATCAAGGAATTATAATGAGCAAAATCATAAACCTGAGACCGCTGGTCAGTTTTTTCCCGCTCGTTTTCTTTTCATTGCTGATCTGCTGCCCCCTCACCCATGCGGCGAATGGGGCAACTGCGAGCAAGCAACCACTCGATATGAGTGAAAAGCTGGCCACCAGCCAATCGCCGATTCACATCACTGCCGACAGAATGGAAACAAACCAGGACGAAAACACGATAACTTTCGAAAGCCATGTCATCGTTCAGCAGGATGATGTGACGATCACCTCAAACCGGCTCAAAGTAACTATGCTGCAGGGGGACAAAAAACCTGCATCCGTCGAATCCTCTCCAGCAGAGAGAATAGACTACATAGAATTTGATGGAGATGTTAAAGTCACTCAGCAAGATCGCCTTGCTACAGCTAATAAGGCCATCTTCTACCAAAAGGAGCAAAAGATAATGCTGCACGGCAGGCCTGTGGTCACCAAGGGGCAGGACCGGGTCGAGGGAAATCTCATTACGATTTTTCTCAAGGAGGGCCGCAGCGTTGTGGAAGGCAGCGCCGGAGCGCCGGTGCAGGCCGTTTTGTTTCCTGGGAAAAAGGAATAACCGTGCTGAGTGACAATAAAAAGCTGATCGTCGAGGACCTTGTAAAAACTTATAAGGGGCGGTGCGTAGTCGATCATGTCAGCCTCGAATTGCATGAGGCTCAAATTGTAGGGCTGCTTGGGCCAAACGGCGCCGGTAAATCGACCACCTTTTACAGCGTTGTAGGTATAATCCGTCCGGACAGCGGCGCTGTTTATCTGAACGGAGAAAATATAATCGGTCAGCCGATGTACTTAAGGGCCAGGAAAGGGGTAACCTACCTGTCTCAGGAACCTTCGGTCTTCCGGAAGCTGACCGTGGAACAGAATATAATGGCTATTCTCGAGACTCTGGAGATTGGCAGAGAGGAGAGGCAGGCCAGACTCAAAGAACTACTTGGTGAGCTGCGGATATCACATCTCGCCAAGAATAAGGCCGACAGGCTCTCCGGGGGCGAGCGCAGGCGTGTGGAAATCACCCGGGCCCTTGTTACGCAGCCCAGCTTTATTCTGCTCGATGAGCCCTTTGCAGGCATAGACCCGCTCGCGGTACTTGAAATCCAGGGGCTTATCCGAGCGCTTAAGGAAAAGGGCATAGGCGTTATGATTTCCGATCACAACGTGCGCGAAACGCTCAAAGTCTGTGACTGGGCTTATATAATGCACGAAGGACGGATCCTGGAAAAGGGCGACCCGATCACTATTGCTCAAAGCGAGCTTGCCAAGCGCACCTATCTCGGGGACCAGTTCCGTTTGTAGATGGATTTAATTGATGGCATTGGAACTTAGACAGCAATTAAAACTGAGCCAACAGCTCATAATGACCCCTCAGTTGCAACAGGCCATCAAACTGTTGCAACTTTCCCGATTGGAGCTGCTCGATACGATTCATCAGGAACTCGAAATAAATCCTCTGCTCGAAGAGACCCAGGAAGAACTTCCCACCGAACAGGACGCCGAACTCGAGACCCTCACTACCGAAGAGACCCCTTTCCAGGAAGTGCAGCTTTCCGAGAAAATGCGGGAAGACTTTGATTGGGAAGGCTATTTGGAGGAATACAATACAAGCACCCCCGTACTTGTCGAGATCGACCCAAACCAGGAATGGCCCAGCTTCGACAGCAGGCTCACCGAGCCCACAACGCTGGAAGACCACCTGATCTGGCAGCTTAGACTTTCCGACTTCTCGGAACAGGAGCAGGAAATCGGTGCGTGCATAATCGGAAATCTCAACAACGATGGTTACCTGGATGCGACGCTTGAAGAGATCGCTGAAATGTCCGGGGCAGATCCATTCAAGGTTGAACAAGTCCTCGGCAAGATTCAGAACTTTGATCCAACAGGTGTTGCCGCCAGGGATCTCAGGGAGTGTCTGCTGGTGCAGGCAAAGAACATGCAGCTTGAGGACAAGCTTGTTGTACGAATCATAGAAGACCACCTGAACTTTCTCGAAACGAAAAATTATACCGCCCTCATTCGCGCCCTCAAGCGCAGTCCCGAAGATGTGAAGGCGGCGGTCGAAATAATACTCGGGCTGGATCCCAGGCCGGGAAGCGCCTTCAACAAAGAGACCGTCGAATACATTAGTCCCGATATCTACGTTTTCAAGGTTGATGATGAATGGGTGATATTGCTCAATGAAGACGGAATGCCCAAACTGAGGGTCAGCTCTTATTACAAAGACGCCCTTGGGGAGGGTGATTCGCTGCCCACTGAAACAAGGGACTACATTCAGACAAAATTGCGTTCCGCTGCTTGGCTCATCAAGAGCATTCACCAGAGACAACGGACCCTCTATAAGGTGTCACAGAGCATTGTGAGGCTTCAGGCAGACTTCTTTGACAGGGGAGTGGCCTACCTCAAACCAATGGTGCTCAGGGACATTGCCGAAGACGTTGGAATGCATGAGTCAACCATCTCCAGGGTTACCGCCAGCAAGTACATGCACACTCCGCATGGGATTTTTGAGTTGAAATATTTCTTTAACAGTTCGATAAATAGCGTCATGGGCGAAGCGGTCGCCTCGGAGAGCGTCAAGGAGCGAATACGGCAGCTTGTGCGAGAGGAGGATTCCTCAAAGCCTTACAGTGATCAGGAAATAGTGGACATACTGGAAAAGGGAAATATCAGCATAGCCAGGCGCACGGTGGCCAAGTACCGTGAAATGCTGGGGATTTTGCCCTCTAACAGAAGAAGGAAATCTTGCTGGGGTCCTTAAGAGCAAGTTTTCGCATTGCTGTTTCTTTAAAAGGATGATGATGCGGATCAAATTATCTTTTCGAAATACCGAGGCTTCAGATCCTCTGAAACTCTATGTTGAGGACAAGCTCGCCAGGGTAAAGAAATACCTTGAAGAACCCATTGAAGCTCACGTCGTGCTCAGGGTGGAAAAATTCCGGCATATTGCCGAAGTCTCCATCGATGCCTCCGGCTTTCGGCTAAACGGCGCCGAAGAAACCGATGACATGTATTCAAGCATCGACCTGCTGGTGGACAGCCTTGAGACACAGGCCGCAAGGAAGGGGAAGGAAAAGGTCAGCCGGCGCAGATCGGGTGGGGGACCCAAAGAGTCGGTCGGCTTGCTTGAACCTGCAGGGCAGGCGACCGAAGACAGGCAGGAGCCTCGAGTGATCAGGGCTCAGCAGGTTTACGCAAAGCCGATGCACCTTGACGAAGCGGTAATGGAGTTGAACCTTTCGAGCGGCGAGTTCATGGTATTTACCAACAGAAGCACAAACCGGGTAAATGTTCTGTATAGAAGGAAAGACGGCAATATCGGCCTGATCGAAGCAGTCGGGTAGCTGCCCCTTTGTTGCGTTTTCAATAGTTTTTTGAGGGCGGGAGACGGTCTCCCGCCTGATTCGCGATTGGGCGAAGGGGAAAAATCTTCCGGATAACCTGGCCTGATTGGTTGGCCCCGACAATGCAAGTTTGCCCTTTCCAGATTGACATATCATCAGCAGAATCCCGGCAGAGGAAATCTAATGAAAATTCTCGACATCCTTGCAGTGGACTCTATTGTTCCTGAGCTCAAAGGGAGGACCAAGAAGCTGGTGTTGGAAGAGTTAATCGATGCCGCGAAACAGAATAAATCCGATATAGACAGTGATCGGCTTATGAAAGTTTTGCTCGAAAGAGAGAGATTGGGCAGTACCGGAATCGGGGACGGGATTGCCATTCCTCATGGGAAGTTAAAAGATATTGGCGATCTGGTTCTCTCATTCGGACGTTCCATCGAAGGCATTGATTTCGAATCCATGGACGGAAAGCCCGTTCACCTCTTCTTCCTTCTCGTTGCGCCCGAGGCCTGTGCTGGAATTCATCTTAGGGCCCTGGCAAAGATTGCCAGGCTGCTCAAAAACGGGACTGTGCGAAAAAGGCTTGCAAAAGTCGACAACCGGGAGGATATCTTTTCAATCATTCAGCAGGAAGACGAGGATTTCTAGCCTGGCGTCTATCTTGAAACACCGGATGAGATATTGGCAGTTTCCGATTCGAACAGGCGCAGAAAGGGACCCCTTTCCGTACGGAAACCAGTTTAGCCTTTTTCAAAGAGCAACTTGCGCCTTCCTTTGTTCCCGCCCGGTTAAAAAGTCTGCCCCAATTTGCTATATTGCAGGATTTGGATTTACAGGAATTGAAAATGAGTGCAAGAAAGCCCCATGTAATAGTCGTCACCGGACTTTCCGGATCCGGCAAGAGTACTGCGATCAAAGCTTTTGAGGATATTGACTATTTTTGCATCGATAACCTGCCCGTGCCTCTACTGGGCAGTTTTCTGCAGCTGTGCGAACAAGACATGCCGGACATGAAGCGGATCGCGCTGGGAATAGACATCAGGGAGCGCAAGTTTCTCAAGAACTACAACCAGATATTTTCGGCCCTGGAAGATGCCGGGTACAGGTTCGAAATCATTTTTCTCGAAGCAGACGATGAAATATTGCAGCGAAGATACAGCCAGACGCGGAGGATCCACCCCGCGGCGCCTTCCGAGCATCAATTGCTCCAGGCGATCAATTTTGAGCGGGAGCAGTTGCGTGCCCTTCGCAGCCGGGCCACCAGGATCATTGACACGGGCACTCTTTCGGTCCATGAACTGAAGCGGCTGATCACAAGGTCCTATTCTTACACCGGAGAAAATGAACAGCTCAGCGTTCAGATACTCTCCTTTGGATACAAATACGGCGTTCCGCTTGAAGCCGATCTGGTGATGGACGTGAGATTTCTTCCAAACCCGTACTTCGTTGAAAGTTTGAAGAATCTTGACGGCACTTCGGCTGCTGTTCGCTCGTGGGTATTGCAATGGACCACGGTGCAGGAGTTTATATCCGATTATTGCGCCCTGCTTCTGAGACTTCTGCCCGCCTATATCAAGGAAGGGAAGCGGTATCTTACAATGGCTTTCGGATGTACCGGAGGCAGACACCGCTCGGTTGTCATCGCTGAGGGAATTGCTGACAGCTTGAGGCAGAATAATTATCATGTAACAGTATTTCATAGAGACATTCATCTGGAATGAGAGGGTTGAATTGGGCCGGGAAATCGAAACAGAGTTGATAGGAGTTATAGCCACATCTCACTGCAGGCTGGCAGAAGAGATGCTTGCAGCCGCCGAGATGATCGTTGGTCCCCTTCAAAACTGCAAGGTTATCTGCTTCAAACCGGCTCAGCCGGTTGATGAATTGATCATGCTCATGGGGGATGCCATAAAAGAGGTGGATCAGGGGAAAGGGGGTCTTGATCCTCACTGATCTTTTTGGCGGCACGCCCGCAAATATCAGCTTGTCTTTCCAGGGACCAAGGGTGGAGGTTGTCTGCGGAATGAATCTTCCAATGCTGATCAAGCTTGCCGGGTGCAGGAACGGGTGCAGCCTTAGCGAAGTCGCTTCAATGGTGAAAGAGTATGGGCAGCGTCACATATCTCTTGCCAGCGAAGTGCTTTCCCGCTCGGTGAAAATGGTATCTTTGCCTTAGTGGATAAAAATTGGACTTCGAAATTACTGTCTCACCTCTGGCAAAATCCGACATACCTTCAATCCTGGAAATAGAATACGATAGCCAGCCGGAGCCATGGACAGAAAAGGCCTTCCTGGAGGAAATCAACCGGGCTAATTCGAGCCTGCTGGTGGCGCGGCTGCCCGATGGGGACTTCGTGGGCGCACCCTGTCCGGAGGTCGCGGGATATATCTGCTTTTGGTCGGTAGCAGGCGAGATTCAAATCCTCAACATCGCCGTCCGCAAGACCTTGAGGCGAAGAGGGATAGCTCGAAAGCTGATTGAACTCGCGATTCGAACGGGATGCGAACAGCATGCCGGATTCGTCACACTCGATGTGCGAAAGAGCAATTTTGCGGCCCGGAAACTCTATGAATCTTTTGGTTTCAGAGTAACAGGGGAGCGGCCCAACTACTACGAAGTGCAGAAGGAATCGGCTATCCTGATGGAACTTGATATCTCCTGCCGACCGTGACGCGGTAAGGGGGCAAAAGAAGGCAGAAGGGAACTTTCCTCATGGACTTTGACCAGTTTCAATCAGATGCTCTCACCAGGAACCTGGACCTGACAAATATCGCGGTGGTTATCCCAGATTCTTTTCAAACCCTGGAGGATGCGGTTAAAGGATATGCCGGCAAGGAAAAGCAGGCCCGTGACCTTCTTTTGGAATACCATCACAAGTACAGGAACTGGCATTTTGTTGTGCAGGAGACCCAAAGGTATGCCATCGGCAATCTGCGCCTCTATCGAAACAGCGTTCTTAACGGCAAGGTGATATATCTGCTCTCCAACATTTTTCTCCATGCCTTGAGAGATTCTGAGCGGTTCGAAATCCGAAGCCTGGCTGCCGATCACCTTCTTGCTTACTGGATAAAGCTCCTGGAGGAAATGCCCGAAGAACTTGCAAAGCCTGCTCTGGGCGAAATCAGCGCCACAGGTATAGAGGAGGTTTTCGAAACGGATACCTCCTGCCACCAGGGCATTGTGAGGCGCTTTTTCCTGGAACTGTTAGAACTGCCCGAGGCTCCCTTTGAGTTCCTCATGCGAAGCTTTTATCCTCCCAAACGCATCGGAGCCAGGCTGCTCAGAATCTGGCAGAACGGCTCCTCGTTCGTCGAACTAAGAGCGTTTCTGGAGAGATTTTTCAGGAACACGTATGATTTCTGGCTGAGCAGGGAGGACCCGTGTACGTGGCTGGATCAACAGGCAGAGGCAAACCGGCCGGCGGGGTCCTGGTTGGAAGACTGCATGCCCCTCGGCCACGAGCTTTTACGCAAGCGGCTGCAAGTCTTGGAGACCGAAGTTGTTCCCGAGCCGGATCATCGCAGAGCTGTCGAAATGCTGACCGGCATGACCGACTTTCACGATCTCGTTCAACTCTATTTTCATTTGCCCCGAAAGATCGCCGAGAAAGCAGAGAAACTTTCCCAGGCCGGTCACATCAGCATGCTCATACAGCTAAAGACCTTGGAAGTAAAGGGGCTTGAGGCCATCCATGAGGATGTGCTGCGGGAAATAAACTTCGAGATTGGCAGGTGGATACGGGAGGAATCCAAAGATCAACTGGAAGCGCTGCTGGATCGTATATTGAGCGTCCTTGGGATTTCGCTTCAGAACTATCCACAGGCTGCGCTCCAGATCATCCGCACGATGGGCCTGGAAATTATTGGCAACAGACCACAGGCCGTTGATCGATTTCTTCTTGAGGCGAATCATACGGTTGGGGTTTCAATCACCCATGCTCGGCCAGGTAAGCAGCCACTGGCAGATATCCGTAAATCCGGCCCATCTTCCCAACGTCAGAATATGGCTCGATATCATAAAAGCTAACCCTTTGCGCTCTAGGGCTCTTCTTTCCGCCCTCATAGTAAACCTGTCTCTGGGCGGGATTTTCGTCCGGGACACGGACCTTTTCCAGAAGGACGTTTCTCAGTTGCTCAACGCTCCCATCCGGCCCGTCTACAACCTGGTGAAGCAACTCGCAAAGCTGTTCCCTGTCTACTTCAGCCAGATCGGGGCCGAGGGACTGCTCAGGCAAGTCTCCACCGACGTTGACGAGATCACCGGCCGGAGCGACAAGCTCATCCACTTTTTGAGAAAGCAAAGCCACGTAGAAAGCAACAACATCATCGTATCTTTCATACAGGGGATTATCGAATACTGGCGGACAACGGACAAAAGACCCCTGGAAGGGCTGATTCCAAGCGAGGTCTATTCCGATATACCTGAATCCGGGCCGCAGATTGAAGACATCCACAGGATTTTCGAATACGTTTTCAGAGCCAGGACGATCAACCACGTTCAGGATTTGCTCGATTTGACCGAAGATGATGCCAAAGGTCTGATAGGCCAGGTTCCCGGCGTTCCCGAAAAAGAGCGCTCACGCGCATTTCTCATGATCCAGTTCTATCAGCTTCTCCACGAGAAATATGCCCTGAGCTTTAAGGACATCCATATTAACCTCCAGCGCGCAAAAACCGTTGGCTTGCCCGATCCGGGGAAACTGCTCGACGCGCTCGATAACAGTGATGGTGACAGATACCAGTTGCTTACGGCCATTCTGGATTATCTCGGTGAGCTGAAGGAAGTCATCCTGACCCCCGGCGAACTGAAGATAATGGAGAACATTTACTACAAGCGCCATATCGCTGTAGACATTCCCTCGATGTATGGGTCTTATAATGAACCGCGCTTCGATGCCCTCGGGCTGACCTTCCGGCTGGAAAACCTCGCTAATGTCATATTCGAGGAGATCATATTTTCAATCAACCTCAGTTTCATCACCAGGGCCACCTTTCACCGGATCGCCCGTTTCATTCCGCTTTTTATGAAAGCGCTGGAGATTGACGGGATTACGTCCAGCCGGCTCGAGAGCCAGAAGGAGCTTTTCATGAAAGCCCTCGAGGTCCCCGGGTTCTCGCATTCACAGTACATGGACATCTTCAGAGGTTTTTCCGAAGCGATAAAGCAGATAATTCAGACCCATTACGATTCGGTTCATGATGAAAACCTCGAACTTATAATCAAGCAACTCGGAGCCGACAGACTACTTCAGAGATATCAAAGAGACAGTGATGTCGCGGCGGAAAGAATCCAGAGAGTCTCGGAGAGCTTTCTTCGCGACCTGATCGCCAGAACTTTCGGGCTCCAGTATTTCGACCATTTTATCGCCAGCATTCTAACCACGCTGGCCACGCAGCGCGAAGAGCTGAGCGTCCACGATCTGGACTTACTGCTCAGCTATGACCCCGGCAGGACTGTTTGTCACCTTTATCGTCCGAACAGCGAGACGCACGATTCCATATACATGGGGAACAAGGCGCACATACTGGCCAATCTGCACTCGATGGGGATCAAGATCCCGCCCGGCTTCGTCATAACTACTGAGTATTTCCGGTGCAGGCCTGTGATAGAGAGTTTCTGGCAATCCCGGGAGGATTTCGAGCAACGGGTGCTGGAAATGGTGGCGCAAGCGGAGGTCGAAACGGGCCGCAAATTCGGCCATCCCGGCAACCCCCTTCTTTTCTCCGTGCGGAGCGGCTCGGCGGTCTCGATGCCGGGAATGATGAACACATTTCTCAACGTGGGAATCAACGAGCAAATAGTCGAAGGCCTGATTGCGCAAACTGGAGAAGCATGGTTCGCCTGGGACAACTACAGGCGTTTTATTCAATCCTGGGGAATGTCGTTCGGAATTCCGCGCGACGAATTCAGCGCTATGATGAACAAGTACAAGAGAAAATATGGCAGGTCCGTTAAACGGGAATTCTCTCCCGTTGAAATCAGGGAGCTTGCCCTGGCCTACCGGGAAGTCCTGCAGGCGCATGATATCGAATTTTCCGAATCCCCCAGCGAACAGCTCTTCACGGCCATTCGGCAGGTCGTGGAATCATGGGAATCGCACAAGGCGAAGACCTACCGGGAGATTATGATGCTTTCGGACAACTGGGGAACTGCCGTTACCATCCAGGCGATGGTATTCGGAAACCTGAACATTCATTCCGGGGCCGGTGTCATGTTCACCCACAATCCGCGCACATCTGAGGACAAGGTTGATCCGGTCGGCGACTTCACATGGGGAAACCAGGGAGAAGACGTAGTGGGAGGTCTGGTCAAAACGCTCCCGCTCTCCGAAAAACAAAGACTCGGAGAGGCCGAGCCTGCGGAAACTTCGCTCCAGGCCCTTTTTCCTCGCGTCTATAAGAGGTTGTCAGACATAGCCAAAAAGCTGGTCTATGAAAACCACTGGGCGCCCCAGGAAGTGGAGTTCACATTCCAGGGGGCGGGAGAAGAAGGCGTGTATGTCCTGCAGTCCCGCAACATGACTCCCCGGACAAAGCGCTCCTATCCGGTTTTCAAAAAGACCGAAGACCTCCACTCAAGGTACCTGGGAAGCGGTATCGGAGTCAGCGGCGGAGCGATCTCGGGCCTGGCTGCCTTTGATCTGGAATCCATCCAGCGCATCAAAAAAGAGTATGCCGGCAAACCGGTCATCCTGATCCGCTCCGACACGGTCCCCGACGACATACACGAGATTTCGGTTGCCGATGGAGTTCTCACAGCCAAGGGGGGCGCGACCTCGCACGCCGCCATCGTAGCCCACCGGCTTGGCAAAACGTGCGTAGTCGGCGTGAGCCGCATGAAGGTCCGCGACTCGGAAAAGACTTGCGTCATCGACGGCCACCCGGTTAAAACGGGCGACTCGATAAGCATCGACGGCAGGACCGGAGCGATTTACTCGGGAATGCTGGAAGTGGAGCGGGTGGACCTTTCGGCCAGCCCGGATTATGAATAGTGAATGGTGAATGGTGAACGGTGAACAGTGAACAGTGAACAGTGAATGGTGAACAGTAAAAAGTGAATGGTGAACAGTAAAAAGTGAATAGTGAATGGTGAACGGTGAACAGTGAATGGTGAACAGTAAAAAGTGAATAGTGGAAAACCAACAACCAGCCTTCAGCCTGACAGCCTTCAGCCTCACAGCCTGACAGCCTTCCGCCTTCAGCCTTCCGCCTCGACTCCCTTCCGCCTCACAGCCTTCAGCCTCACAGCCTTCCGCCTGCTCTTGCACGCCCCAAAGTTCTCCCCCTTTTCTAAAGGGGGGCCGGGGGGATTTTGAGCATCTCTGATATCGCCGCCATCCTGAACGCAACGTCTCACCCCCATGTTTTTTTCCATCCACCGACTCACCTACTTAGGGATTGAGGTGATTCCCCCTACCCGCTTCTCACTTCCTGCTTCGAATTTACCCCGACCATGGAGGGGCTTCATTCATCACTCATCACTCATCATTCATCATTCATCGCTCATCATTCATCATTCATCGCTCTTCCCGCTTCCCGCTTCTCGCTTCCTGCTTCGAGTTTACCCCGACCAAGGAGGGGCTTCATTCATCACTCATCACTCATCACTCTCCCCCTTCCCCCATTCATCATTCACCATTCATCATTCATCACTCCCTGCCCAGCGGCGCCATCCTGAACGCAACGTCTCACCCCCATGTTTTTTTGGCTTATCGGGCAAACGAATGCCTGCAAGACGAGAAAGGACTGTATCAGTCTGCTGTGAACTCGTCCTGCGGGGGTTTTTGACTTTCTTGCCCTGAAAGGGCTCCATAGGGTAGCCCAGGGTAAGCAAGCGCCACCCTGGGTTTTGGCGTCCGAAATACATTGCCCTGAAAGGGCTCCATAGGGTAGCCCAGGGTAAGCGAAAGCGCCACCCTGGGAGAACAGGACCACAAATAATTTATAATACCCTGAAAGGGTTACATAAAAAGAATATCAGGCATTTCAGATCACGGCGCACTCAAACAGCAAGCGATCGCCTGTGCGACCCCTGCAAAGGTAAAACTGATTTTTGTTGGCGTCCCATAAACCCGTTGCGCTCCGCTCGATACAGAAGTATGATGATTAAATCGCACAGCAAAGAGCACGAATCTCGGTTCTGCACTGACTCTCGGGGGGTGGCATAAAGCTCATGTCCCAGCCTGTAGAATCGCCCCATACGCTTTTCGCATTCGAGAGGTTCAGATTTACCATCAAAGTCGCCACCCTGATGGTGCTGCCTCCTTACAAAGGGGCCGTGTTCCCGGGAGCTTTCGGGAATGCGTTCAGGCGTATAGTTTGCGCCGTGCCCAGGGGCGATTGCGCGACCTGCCTGCTGCGCCTCAAATGCCTCTATGTTTCCATATTCGAACCTCCGCCCCCCGCCAATTATCCCGATGCCGCCAAATTCAGCACTGCGCCTGCTCCCTACGTCCTCAACCCTCCCCTCACTAACCGGCAGGCATTTCACCCCGGCGACGAGCTGGATTTTGAAATGGTTCTCATCGGCCCGGCAATCGAAGTCCTACCCTTACTTCATCTATACTTTCACGGAACTCGGCCGCATGGGCCTTGGGGCCAAACGTGGCAAATATGACCTCGTCAAAGTCGATCTGCTTCGGGGCGAAGAAGCGCTCCGGATATACGACGGTGGCACGCAAATGCTCACCGCATACCCGCCAAATACGCGGATTGAATGTCAGCCGGAAGAAAACGGAGTGAGCAGCCTCACCTTGCATTTTCTAACTCCCCTGCGCCAGAAAGTGAAAGGCGACCTGGTAACAAACCTCACATTCCCGTTGTTCTTCGAGCCCCTATCGCAGCGACTCACCCTTCTCTCATCATTTTACAATTCCACTGCAGCACCTCCCGATTTCTCCCCTCTCATAACTCTTGCCCAAAACATTGCCGTAACCAGTGACGAACTCCACTGGTACGACTGGGAACGTTATTCGGCCAGGCAAAAGGGCACTATGAAATTCGGAGGTCTCAAAGGACGAATCGCCTTCTCGGGCAACTTGGGGTCATTTATGTCTTGTCTGAGGGTGGGAGAACTGGCCAATGTTGCCCAAGGCACGACCTTCGGAC
>CAVWTD010000007.1:0-138419 GCA_963757915.1 uncultured delta proteobacterium
AGATCATTGTCACGTAATTTTAGTCAGTTATCGCGGCCCGATCCCTTTTGCATATTGAGTCAATCAACCATATTCTGCTCATTTTCACATAAGAACCTCTCAAGGTTGACTATTTGATCATCAGAAGCAAGGCTTATTCTACCTGGTTGGTCCATGGTTATGAAGCCAATCAGATCACCACCGGGTTCGATGTTCCTTCGAGAAAAATGCTCAATTAGGTTTTCTTTGTTTATTGGAAGTCCTACTTCTTTGCAGAGACAGAACTTATTAATTAGACATAATATGTCTTCCTGATAGCCCTTTGTGAGCAAAACACTGCCTCTGAATCCTTCGTATTTAGCTGTGCTATGTGGCTTATCAACTATTGCTATAGTGCTACCATTTACATAATGAATTAATTTGAAATGTGCACCAATTCGATAGGCTAATGAGTAAGATTTGATGTTTTTATATTGAAATGCGATTTTCCAAAATTTCATGGTATTTACGAATAGAGCGGGTCCAAAAATAATTTCAATATCAGCTCCTTGCATAGCTAAGGTTCTAAGTTTATCAAGGAATGCCTCATTGTCATAGAATGTAGCATTTAGTTCACCGGATAAAAACTTAACTACTGTTGCACCGTCAAAGATATCGAGTTTATCTGCAACATGCTTTCGACTATGTAACACCTCTGCCGTTTGTCTAAAACAATAAGATTGTAGCCATTTAATAAATGTGTTTAACATAAAGTTAAGTCCTATGAGTATTAAGAATTTCGTCTACTTCATCAATTATTCTAAAATGTCTTGGCAAAATAGTTATTGATAGAATGCAAAAAAAAGAAATTATCGTATATGCACATAAAAGTAATGACAAACTACAATAAGCAATAACCTCATTTCCAAAAAACCAGTGTGATGAAAGAATGGACAAAGAAGCAGCTGAGAGTACCAACAAGAGCAAGAAGGGTTTTAATCTACTGGAGAATGAATCTAATATTTTCTCAAGATGAATCACTGCAGCAAAAGCCAGATTAGCTCCTACAAATATGGCAGAAACAGTAAATACAAGTGAATCCATTGGAATAACTCCTTTTCAGTTTCACTCAAGTTGCAAGCATATGTGCACAGATCCATCACTGAAGTCAAGATTGTACTGAAACCTAAAGTCCAGACCTCTAAATCGTGCACGGCAAGTTGTGAAATTAGCACAATATCCGAAATTTTTCAAATCGAATACTCGGGGAATTTCGGGGTCGGGCCTAATGCCGTTAACTTAAGGAAAATCTCTTTGCTTAAACCGTCCTCCGAGGAAAACCGGGGACCTGATCAGCGCTGCAGGACTCAATTTCCCCTTATGCCTAAGTGACAACAAAGGGCCTCCATATGAGGATCAGGGCTTAAGTTAACGGCATTAGGCCCGACCCCTTTTTGCCAACGTCCTCTCTCAGAGAACATCACTACTGAGAATATCAAAACGGACAAAGAACTCTTTGGGTCCAGCAGCGATTTTGAACTCTTCGGCCAACTCGTCAGGCACAGGGACAAAGATGCGCTTCTGTGTAATAAGCGTAGTGGTCGGAAACATTCCGCCGCCCGCCTTTGTATGCTCAATGGGGGCGCGGAGTTCAATATCGTAATACAGACTGAGGCTTCCTGTGGCCTCTGTAAATATGTATATGACACGATGTCCACCCCAAATGATCCGGGTGGTGTGCGGATTGCGAAAGAACTCAGCCTCAGTTCGCATGACTCGATCCGAAAGGCCCAGCAACACCGTGAAATTGTTAAGTTGGGGGTATCTCTCACTTGTTAGCAGGATCTTCATGTCAGACGATACCGAATCCAGGATAATCGGAGGACTGGGCTCAAACTCTGATTCTGCTTCAGTCGGTTGGATGACAGGCGACTCTGTGATCCCGGGCACCTCTGTTTCGATTGCACCAACTTGGTCTTTAGAAACACGCTGCTTTTGAGGCCGTGCTCTGGAACGAGCAGCTTGTAAAACCTCTCTAAAGCTTGCAGCGCCCGAAAGGAAGTCGCCCAAAACGCCCTCCAGGTCGCCAAGTTCACTCTCCCCATAGCGGTACAGCTCTCGGTTACGTTCCAACACTCTACGTAGAGCATCGACACCATCCCGGGTCGAAGAGGGCACGAATTGTTGGATTTTTGGATAGATATGGACTCTGACAAAATCCTTCATAAACTGCGTGAAAAGATCGGTACGCTTTGCCGTGGAACTCGATTAATGGTGGCAGGAGACTACTCGATCTTGCAATATAGATTTTCAGTTGTTCGCCGGTCTTATTTGAAAGTACTGTAACGCCGTGCGAGATCTCGGCAAGCATTATTTCCACGTCTGATATCAAATAGTCGTCGCGCAGGATGGAAGCAGTCTTCAGTATAACGGAAGCTTCGGGTGCGCTCAACTCCGTTCCCTTGTACGCGCGCGTAATCTGTGCCGAGTCTGGTACCTGCATCATAATCAATATGTTCGTCACGTAGTGAAGTTGCACCTTCCTACGGGGATTACCTTGGGCGATCTGCAGTAAATACGCCTCCTCATTCGCGAACGTGGTCATAATGTGTCGATCAGTGCCGGTATAATAGTGTGCGGTCCTCGCCCCAATGTACGATTTAAGCTCCTTAAATGCCACATCCTTTTGTTCGGGCAAAACATGGACAGAAACGTTTAAGGCAAGATCAAACCGGCCGTGGGATGCTAACCATTGAAGAAATGCGTTGTTCTTGTCGGCCAAAGGTGAAGTCGCGAGAGACTCTGAAGCTGCTCGCTCTGCAATCGCTATTAGGCTCGTAACGAGGTTGATGCTTTCGCGGCTTAGAGCTTCACGTCCAGCGGTTGGCTGTAAGAATGACAAATTCACAAAACCGCCGAACTGATAGTTCCCGATCGCCGGAATTGGTGCTAAACCGAAATAGGATCGCAGGCCCATGAGGGGTCCTCCTGCCTGCAGAAGGGCCAACTTACCTTCAACAGTATTGCCACCTAGAGTGATCTCTTTAACCAAAACAAGGATTTGGCCATTGGGGTCAGCAAATACCTCAAACACACCACTAAAGGGCCCATCTTCTATAACTTGGGACGCGAGAGGATCAAACCGGCGCCCGCTCAAGGGAAGTCGAGATTCGAATGTGCTCCCGCTGATTTTGCTACCGTTAACAAAGACAGGAACCGGCAGTAGCGAAACGTACGGTTCTAAATACTGGATTGCTTGTTTTAAGCTAATAGGATGCTCATCGCCTAAATAGGCGGTTACGGTAGTGCCTATTTCCCTATCCCGAGCAACGCGTTCTAACGTGATGCACTCCTTGGCAATTTCTAGCGAGTCTCGCATCGCTACGCTAAGCAGGACCTCCGAGCTCCCCTCAGCCCGTGTTTCTACCATTAGAGTAGTACAAACCCCGAAATTTGCCATGGCACCGATACCGAAAGTGCCAACTACTCCCGCTTGGCGAGCTCGCTCCGAGTGCTTCCCGCTTGAACCTGCCTTCCAGAAGTTCTCTCGGAGAGCCACCTCATCCATACCTATGCCATTATCTGTTATTGAGATCACCCCTTGGTCGATGCTGATATCGATTCGCCCCCCGTCAGTTAGCTTGCCTGCGTGAGCAAACCTTTCGCGAACCGCATCGTATGCGTTCTGGACATTCTCACGAAGGAGCGCTAATGGCGAGTCGTAAATTTCTCGCGCAAGAATCTGGAGCACACGCGTCGTTTCTACCTGGAAGACTATCCCGTCACTCATAGAAGCCACCTCTCACGAACCCGTCGTGCTATTTCGCGAACACTTGCGTCCTCATTGTCGCGCACAAACGACAACTGCATGAAATTTTCTGCCTCGGTTGGAGTGCCATTCTCAAGAATAGCTCCGCCAATCATAACAACTTCTGCCTCGCTTTCCGGAGGCCAAAGTGTAGTGATCGTGCGCCGTGTGTCGTCCAACTCCTGAAGCGCTTTCCGAAGCAGCGGTCGCGCCATCGGGACTTTCTTTATTTCAGCAAGAACATCCAAGACTTCAGCCCATTTACGGAATCCGAGAAGCCGGTCTGCTCGTTCGAGCACTAATTGCTCGTCAAGTTGAGAGGGTCGGGAAACAATTGGCTTGCACAACTCGAAATCGTGGAAGGAGCTATTAGTGTCGATGAAGTGCCCAGGACCCCATACAGGTAAACTGAACTGCATGTTCACCATTTGCCTCTGATGAACTCGGCCATGCCACTCATCCGTATCGAGTTCTACGATGTTGTAGCTTCGGGGCACCCCAGGTTTCAATCTGCTAGGGGCTGCGCAAAGCGTGCTAGCGCTGATGATGGTCATTTTCCTTGTATCCGGACTGAGGCGATAGCGCTCCTCAATACAATCAGGCAAATGCTGATGTCCATGAAATGCAAGCGAAACGCCTGCGTCTATGAACAGCTGAAGGAATCCTAAATCTAAGTAGTCATCTTGGATCGGACCGCCGGCTAGGTTGTGGTGCCAAGCTGCTGCGGCTAACCACCCTGAACGGTGTGCTTGACGTAAACCTCGGCAGGCGGAGGTAATGGTCTCCGGATGGAACGCCCCTGCCCGTCGGAAAGGATCATTGTTGAAACAGCTGTTCAACGCGATCACGCAGAAATCTAAGTCGTGGAAGTCAAAGACATCTAACTGCATCTCAGGTGCTAATGGATACGTACGCTCGCCTTCATAAAAACCTTCGTACATTGTTGCGAAGTAGCGGAATCTATCGCGGTACTGCTCCGCATTTATAATCTTGAAAAAACAAAGATCCTGCCAAGACCACCGCAACTGGGAATTCGGCGCAAATAGCTCTGCAACAAGCCTTGCCTTGGTTTCTTGTTGAGTAGGGATCTCGATTTTCTGTACGCTCTTAATAACGTTGTCGAAGCAAACATCATGATTCCCGGGCAAGATTACGATCCGTTCGCGGTTGCCGTTAAAAAATTGATCGGCCAAACCGACAAGAAACTCCTTGGTCTGACCGTACTGGCGCTTCAGCTCTCCCTCAACATCACTTGTACCCGGGCTTATGCCGTAAACGAGGTCGCCGCTCACAACACAGAGGGCGGGGATCATGATTTGTGGGTCTTGGTGGCTGAATTGTGTAAAATCGCGCTCAAGAGAATCTAGTAGCCATCCAGTGCGAACCTCATTTCCGCGGTCTCTATGAAGATCAGAAATGTGTAGAATTGCGAAACGCATGGCTAGCTCACGACTATCCATAAAGAATATAAAATAACACGGTTTTTAGGTGCTCACCATTTTATTCATGCACCTGACACACTACATTAATCTCAACTATTTCATTTGGATAGACGATACTTTTGGAATAGGAGGTTGTCAATCATAATAGCCAAATCATAAGTAAACAGGCTCCTCATGCTATACTGTCATGGCATCTTGCCAACACACCTACCTCACTCGGAAGTGAATTCCCATCCCCATATGAAATGGATCTCATGAGTTCCTCGGCCGGCCGGGGAGAGAAACGAGAAGACCCCCGCCTCCCCGCTTCTCGCTTCCCGCTTCACTCTTCACTGCTCCTCGCGTAGCGATAGAACCAAGAGGAATTATTGTTTTCTCATCCTCGCGAAGCGATAAAACCAACCGGACTCATGCTTAAATGCAATGGCGCATTAAATTTGTAAGCGTTCACCACGAAGAACGGAGCATAGTCCGGTCAAGGATAGGGCACGAAGACGAAGCAATAGACCGGAAGGGTGTGGAAGACCAGGCATGTCGCCCCCTATCTTCTTCAAGACCTTCGTGTTCGTGTCCTTCGTGGTGCATAAAATTATCTGCAAGATGCGTTGAAGACCAGATATTTCGCCCCCTGTCTTCTTCGAGACCTTCACCCCGCTGCGCTCCTCCTTCGTGGTGCATAAAATTATTTGCAGGGTGCGGTGAACGGTTATTTAAATTTTACCGGCTCCCGCAAAGAAAACTTGTAAAACAGGCCCGATTCATGTCAATAGAAAGCTGATGGTCAACGGTCTTGTCCACTAACTTTGGGCTTGTCCTTAAATAAGCCTCTTAGGGATTGCGCCGGATTTTGAGACTGATTTGGTCGCGAAGATTGAGCAAAACCGCAGGCGTAGTTGTGCTACGTCGAGGATTTTGCGATTGAGGAGCGGCCAAAGCCGGCCAAAAGCAGGATGCGAGCGCAAAGGTTTTATTTACGGACAAGCCCTTAAATGAAATTCGGCAGCCAGAGGGGAAAACAGATGGACCGAATCTGGCACAAGAGTTATGACCCGGGAGTCCCGTTTTCACTGGAGTATCCTGAAACGTGCCTGCCCCAGATCCTGGAGCAAAACGCCCGGCTCTATCCCGACAGTATCGCAACCGACTTCTTCGGCCATACCCTCACCTACAGCCAGTTATGGGACCATGTGCTCAGGATGGCGAACGGTCTTAAGCAGATGGGGGTGGGCGAGGGTACGAAAGTAGCCATAATGCTCCCGAACACCCCCCAGTGTGTGATCGCCTATTACGCCGCGCTCTGGCTGGGAGCGGTGCTCGTTATGACAAATCCGCTCTACGTGGAACGCGAGCTCGTTCATCAGTGGACGGATTCCGATGCGGAAATACTGATTATTCTCGACCATCTCTACCCGAGAGCCGAAAAGGTCCTGCCCCAAACGAAAATCCGTACAATCATAGCAACGAGCGTAAAGGACTACCTGCCCTTCCCTCTTCGGTATCTCTATCCGGTTAAGGCCCGTTTAAAAAAGCTGTTCACTTCCGTCCCCTACGATGGAAGTCATGTGTTCAGCCTGAAAAAGATGATCCATGATAACCGGCCCGATCCAATTCCCTGTGCAGCCCGTCCCGGCAACCTGGCCCTGCTTCAGTACACCGGCGGGACAACCGGGATCGCCAAAGGCGCAATGCTCACTCACAAAAACATTTTCTCTAACGTTTTGCAGCTCGTCTCGTGGGTTCCTGATCTAAAAAGCGGCGAGGAACGCTTTTTGTCCGTCCTGCCCTTTTTCCACGTGTACGGCATGACGGTGGCCCTCAACCTGGCCATCTACACCGCTTCCAGAATCATTATAATGCCGCGCTTCGACGCCGACGAACTCATAAAAACCATCAAGAAGAAGAAACCGGCCATGTTTCCGGGGGTCCCGGCAATCTACATCGCGCTGATGGCTCACCCGAAAGTGGACTCTTTCGACCTCTCCTCGATCCGTATCTGCAACACCGGGGCCGCCCCGTTGCCGGTCGAGGTCATGCGTAAATTCGAACAGAAAACGGGAAGCAAAATCATCGAAGGGTTTGGCCTCTCCGAAGCCAGCCCGGTTACACACTCAAACCCACTCGAGGGGACGCGCAAACCCGGCTCGGTCGGGATCGCACTGCCCGACACCGATTGCCGTATAGTCGATTCGGAAACCGGAACCGTGGAGATGCCGGCAGGCCAGGTTGGCGAACTGATCGTTCGCGGGCCGCAGGTCATGAAGGGCTACTGGAAAAACGAAAAGGAAACCCAGGATTCCCTCCGGGACGGATGGCTCCATACCGGCGATCTTGCGACCATGGACGATTCCGGCTATGTCTTCATAGTGGACCGCAAAAAGGACATGGTGATATCAGGCGGGTACAATATCTACCCGCGCGAGATTGAGGAAGTGCTCTACGAGCACCCCAAGGTGCTCGAAGCGGCGGCAATCGGGGTCCCCCATCCGAAAAAGGGGGAGGCGGTGAAAGTTTTCATCGTTCCAAAGCATGGTGAAACCCTCGACCGGCAGGAAATCCTCGACTGGTGCAGAGAAAAGCTCGCGCCTTACAAGGTCCCCAAAGAAGTCGAGTTAAGGGATTCGCTGCCCATGACCATTGTGGGCAAGGTGCTCCGGCGGGAGTTGCGAAACTCGGAGCCAACCCGGCAGCCTGAAGATGCCGCCGGACAGCGTTCAGAGAAGTAATGCCAGGTTGCGTTCAAGAAAGTATCAAGTAATCTTTTTCAAAAGCGCGGGGAGCTACGCCCCCCACACCCCCTCGCCGCTACGCGGCTCACAATCTCGACGCTCCGCGAGGCGGGCCTTCGGCCAGTCGCCGCTAGCGCCGAGCGCTCGGCCACACGCGCTTGCGTGTGTAGCCGAAATCCTGGCGGGCGCGGGGGAAACTTTCCCCCACCTGGCAGAGCCTGGAATTATTTGGCGGTCTTTGAACGCAACTTGGTATAATTCCTAAAACCTCAAAAAGAGCGGGGAACGATTCCCCTCCACCGATCCCGATGCTCCACCAGGCGGAGGGGGGCGCAGCTTCCCACGCTTCTTCCTCCACTTCGATGGATGATTCATCGTCAACTCTCAGTTCAAAACGAAAGTGGCTTCTGTACCAGGCAGCAGCCGATTTCTTTTTTCTTTTGAACAAATCCTATCCGAGAACTGCCGCCCTCGATCTTGCGGGAAACCGGTATAATTTGGATGCACTGGAACGCATGATGCTCAGCCGAGGGCTGTTCAGCCAGCAGGAAGCCATCGCCAGGCGCAGGAAACGGGAAATGGGCTCCGCCTGGCAACTGGAACTGCTGGTCGTGGACGGCCATAACGTGCAGATTACCGTCGAGAGCTGCATAGAAGGCAGGCCTCTGCTCAAGGCAAATGACGGCGCGCTGCGGGACCTTGCCGGCCTGTCCTACCGGTACCGCATGACTGAGACGAGCAATTTGGCCCTTGACATGGTGTTCAGGTTTTTCGAGGAATTTCCGCCCGCTGAGGTCCTTTTCCTTTTCGACGAACCAATGAGCCGGAGCGGCGAGCTTGCCGCCATCTATCGCGACAGACTCATCAGAGCGGGGATTCCAGGGGAAGCAAGGACCACTCAGGTCCCGGAGTGCGAATTTCCCTTCGACCGGTGCGTTGCTGCAAGCAGCGACCGGGCCGTCATTGATGCCTGCACCCGATGGATGGACCTCGCTTGCCGCATTATCGAGTATTTCGGCGCGCCCCAAATTACGGCCGATTTTTCCGGGATCGTTTCCGCCGACTCCGCCCAAAAGCGTTTGTTCGAAGATGGCGGACCTTTCTGGTAAACGCGGACCTGGGCATCCTTTACGTCTAATACCGAGCTGAGTTCAAGAAAGTAGCAACTGATATCTGGCGGAGCCTTGAATTCTTTGCGCCCCATAAGCGCTCAAATGAAGATGCGCAGTTACAAGGGAAAAACCCGTCATTCCGGCGCAGGCCGGAATCCAGCATCTTTGGTTTTCATTGTAATATCAATAGGTAATGACACTGGACCCCAGCTTGCGCTTAGGTCACGGCAATCTTTATCCGCATTCTAGTAAATTCAACCACCTACGCTCTTATTTAAGCTCTTATGGAGCCACACCCCCCACGCGCTCAAATAAGAAACTAGACCTATAGATGGTTGCAATTTTCTATAGTGTTTCAGAATTAGCGTGTTAAACGCTGAAAGGGCTGAATAATTCAGGCCAGGGTCAGTCCCGCGCCTCGTGGGACGCCACCCTGGGTGTTGGATTCCATAATTTTTTATTCTTTACTCTGAAGGAGTTACATAAAATCCGAATTGCAAAATGCAACTGCGAACAGGGGACAATGTCTATCCAGCCCTTTCACGGCAATGTATTTGGGGCGCCAAAACCCAGGGTGGCGCCTCTCGGGCCGTTCCGATTTCCGTTTGTAAAACGACCCGACCTGTGCTAGCAAAAATATCCTCGGTACGAGCGCCTGTTACTCCAGTGTCCATCCGGAAACTCCGGATGGGACTGTAGCAGTTTCCGATTCGGAAAGGAGGCATTTTTCGTCCTGGCTAGGAAATCGAGGGGTTGCGCGGAGGCGTACATTGGTACCGCCTCGCGGAGCGTCGAGATCCTGCATGTGCCGCCGCCGAAGGCAGCGGCGAATCTGGCCGGCGGTCCCACCGCCCCAGGGCGGAAAAGGACACTTTCCGGGTGGAAACTACCAGGGCATACCGGAAGAAAGGACCCTCAAGGCTCATGGCTGAAATCGCTCCGTTCAGGGGATTGCGCTACAACCAGGAAATGATTCCCGACCTCGCTCAGGTGGTTATTCCTCCTTACGACGTTATATCCCGCGAGGAGCAGCGGGCCTTTCACGAAAGAAGTCCATACAATTTTATCCGCCTTGAACTGGGATTGCCGTCGCCGGAAGACTCCAGCGAGGATAATCCCCATACCAGAGCGGCAGCATGGATCAGGCAATGGCAGGATCAGCGAATTCTGGTGCGCAATCCCAAGCCGTCCATTTACTGCTACGAACTCGACTATAAGAATGGTGCGGATCTGGTCAAAACCCGCAAAGGCTTCATTTGCGCCCTGCGGCTCGAGGATTTTTCCTCGGGCATGGTCCGCCCCCATGAGAAGACTTTCCAGGCCATAAAAGACGAGCGCCTGGCCCTCATGATGGCCTGCCATGCAAACCTGAGTCCGGTATTCGCGCTTTATCCGGATTCGAACGAAGAGGCCTACTCCGCTCTTGCCTCCGGGAGACGGGGCGATCCGGTGGTCTCGTTTACCGATATCCCCGGTATGACTCACAGGGTCTGGCCTGTAACGGACCGGACTGTCCTTGAGGAAGTCCGCAGGCTCACGCTGGACAAGCCGATTTTTATTGCCGACGGCCACCATCGCTACGAAACCGCACTGAACTACAGAAACGCCCTTCGAGAGCGTTACGGCAGCGGGAACCCTCATGCCTCCTATGAGTTCATAATGGTATACGTTACGGATATGAACGAACCGGGGCTCACTATTTTGCCCACTCACCGGCTTTTGAGAAATCTCGGCGACTGGAACTGTGAGCGGCTTGTCGAAAGAGCGAAAAGCTACTTCCATGTCGAGCGCTTTGAATCTGAAAATGGCGGCGAACTGAGATGGAAAGAAGCAATCCGGGCAGGAGGCTTGAGGAAGGATATCACCATCGGTTTCTATTGCAAAGATGCGGCATACGTCTACGTGCTCACGGCGAAAAGAGATGTGGTTTCATCTTTGCTCGCGCAGAAAGGGGAGCCTGTGGAGATGACAACCCTTGATGTCGTCGTGCTTGACCAGGTGGTGCTCCGGGAGCTTCTCGGACTTTCGGACCAGTTCCTTGCAAATGAACGTAATATCAGCTTCATGCATGATTTTGCCGAAACTCTCGATGCGGTAAAATCCCATAGATTCGACGCAGGCTTTTTCATAAATCCCACGCGAATCGAACAGGTCCGTGAAGTTGCAAGCGCACGTCTCATGATGCCTCATAAATCCACCTACTTTTATCCGAAGGTAATATCCGGACTGGTGATAAACCCTCTTTCCCCCGACGAGGAAATTTTTTGACCTCGAAGACTCTCAAAGAAAAACGGCCGCAAACCGGTGACGCCCTTTTTGGCGGAAGGCTGGTCGTGTGCCAGGAACAAGAAGGTTACCGTTTTTCGCTTGATGCGGTCCTGCTGGCCGGCCTTACCCGTATAGGGAAAAAGGACCGCGTGATAGAACTCGGGACGGGCTGCGGCGTCATACCGCTCGTGCTGGCTTATCAGGCAAGCACGGAGTGTAAAATTGCGGGAGTGGAGATTCAGCCGGAGCTCGCGGAGCTTGCCAGAAAAAACGTCGATGAAAATAATTTTAGTGGCCGCATCGAGATTTACCAGATGGATTTTCGTGAGATTTCATCCCGGTTTGAGGCCGGCAGCTTCGATCTGGCGCTCAGCAATCCTCCTTACAGAAAGCCCGGTAGCGGCCGCATAAACCTCGACAGGCAAAAAGCCGTTGCACGCCACGAACTCACTGCGACCGTAGCTGACGTCTTCGAGGCTGCGCGGTATCTGCTCAGGGTGGGGGGGCGAGTGGCCCTTGTCTACCCCGCGACCCGGCTTGCAAACCTGCTGCGCTCTGCTCTCGACCACGGTTTCAGCCCGAAACGGCTGACGGTCGTCTACCCGTATCCGCACGGTTCCAGCAGGCTTGTTCACCTTGAATGCCGCAAAGGCGGGGGGGAAGAACTCAAGGTCGAACAGCCTTTTTTCATTTACGGCGAAAACGGACACTACTCGGATGCCATGCAAGAGCTTTATAATGATTGAGCTTTGTTGAACGCTTATTCACACAGCAAAGGTTTCACGCCGACAAATGCCAAATCCTTCGAATCTTTCCGTAAAATCCAAGGTCTGGATCGAAAACGAAAACGGCCAGGTAATTTTCGGGTCGGGCCGCCTCTATATTTTGCAGGCGGTTTCAAGACACGGCTCGATCCACGCGGCTGCCCAGGAACTGCAAATGAGCTACCGCGCCGTTTGGGGAAAAATCCGGGCCACCGAGAAAAGACTGGGATACGACCTGCTTGAAAGAAAAACCGGAGGGGTCCGGGGAGGAGGCTCCAAACTAACCCCCTTCGCCATACAAATCATAGAAAGATTTGAAAAGCTCAATGACCTCACAAAGGCTTCCGCCGATGAGCTTTTCCGGGACCTGTTCTTTTCCGCATCAGAAGGGGAAAAATAAAAACCGGGCCCCAAAAGGAAGACCCGGTCCTGGAAAGGGGATAAAACTTACAGTTGACTGAATATGGCAAAAATTTCGTTATGTCAAGCACGACATAACGAGCTGCTAATCAAAAAACAATCGCGATACATACAATCACTCATTACGGCGGTCCTGCCATTTTGCGAACGGGCGGTCAGGCGATCTTCATCACATCTGCTTGCCTGCGTCAGGGAAAAAAAGCGGTTGCCCAAATTTGTCCACTCCGAATTTCCCTATAAAATTCTGGGTCTCCGGAGAGGTCATGAAATCGACGAACGCTTTTGCGCCCTCGGCGTTAACTTTGCCGAATTTTTCCGGGTTTACTTCCATAACGTGATAAATGTTGAGAAGCGACGGGTCTCCTTCGCAGAGTATATCGAGTCTTATGTTATGCTTTTCCGCAAGGTATGTTCCCCGGTCGCTCAGGGTATAGCCCTTTTTCTCCGATGCCATAAGAAGAGTGGCGCCCATCCCCTGCCCTGATTCCAGGTACCATTTGGCCCCTTTTGGGTTCAGCCCGGTTTTTTTCCAGAGCGTAAGCTCCATCTTATTAGTCCCTGAATCGTCGCCTCTTGAGATGAAAAAAGCCCCGCTTCCGGAAATTGCCTTTAACGCCTCGACGGTGCTTTTACCTTTGATCTTCCCGGGATCTTCCGGCGGACCGACGATGATGAAATCATTATGCATTACCAGCCGGTAATCTCGGACAACCCCCGCATCAACCAGCTTCTTTTCGGCCTTCTCGGCATGCACCAGCAGGACGTCCGCTTCGCCCTTCTCGCCCATTGCCAGCGCCTGGCCGGTACCGACCGCAATTGTCTTTACCCTGTAGCCTGTCTTCTTTTCGAATATCGGCACAAGATAATCCAGAAGTCCCGAATCAACGGTCGAGGTGGTGGTGGCAAGAATCACATCTTTGACCTTTGGCGCCTGCGCGTGGGCCGCGCCTGTGACAAAGAGGACCGAAAGAACCGCTGTAAGGTACACAATAAGGTATCTTTTCATAAAACCTTAAAACCCCGCTCTCTTCAGCAGTGCCTGCCACTTGTCATCCACTCTTCTTTGAAACTCTGCCACCTGTTCCGGAGTGATTTTTTTGAAACGGCCCTGGAGAGCAATATACTCGTCAACCGGCTTCTTTCTGCCGCTTTTGGCGATGCTCAGGCTCTTACCGGTGAGTTTAAGACGGCCGTTTTCAATCTCATAGAGCGGAAAGGCGCAGGATTCGACCATCAGGCGACCGATTTTCACGGTATCTTTGGTAGGATACCACCATCCGGTCGGACAGGGTGCTAACAGGTGAAAAAATCTGGTTCCCTTGATGTCTCCAGCCTTCAGGAACTTATTGTAAACGTCACCCGGATAGGAGGACGAAACAGTGGCAAGGTAGGGAATGTGGTGGGCATCCATTATCTGCATGAAGTCTTTCTTGGGTTGCTCTTTAGGAACTATTGGCGTCGTACTTGTCAAGGCCCCAACCGGAGTCGCGCTGGAGCGCTGAACGCCGGTATTCATGTAGGCTTCATTGTCATAGCATAAATAGATAAAATTATCGCCGCGCTCGGCAGCGCCGCTCAGGGCCTGAATTCCCATGTCGAAAGTCCCACCGTCTCCGGCAACTGCCAGGACCTTCCAATCCTCACGCCCCGTTACCTTGAGACCGGCCGCCAATCCGGAGGCGGTGGCCGCTGTGCTGGCGAACGTGTTGTTGACAGTGGTCGCAAAGATCGGCGTCTTGGGGTAGATACCGTGCAGAATGGTTATGCAGCAGGCGGGTATGCAAATGATAGTTTTCTGCCCGAGCGCCTTCAAAATATACCGGTATGCGATGTTAACTCCGCAGCCGGCGCAGAGCCGGTTGCCCGGAAGGATATATTCTTTTTCAGGGTAGTCGAGAATGGCTGTTTGCGCAGACATGGCCGATTATCTTTCTTTCTTCGTCAGGTATTTTAAATCCCGTAGCCGATCCATAGCGGTTTATCGGGCGGCATACCCTTTTTCGCCGCTCCAAGGCTTTCGCGGGCTACCCGGAGCAGGTCGCCGGTTGAGACGTTTTTTCCACCAAGGCCCACGATGTAGTTGGATAGCACGGGCACTGCCCCCGTTTTCCCCGTAGAGACAGGCCTTCAATTCGGTCATGAGTGCGCCTTGGTATCCATAGCTGATGGCTTTCTCGATAACCGCAGCAGCAAGCCTGCCCCGGACAGCCTCGAGCAGTTCGCTTGCTGGAAAAGGCCGGTACACGCGAAGGCCCAGAACGCCTGCTTTCACACCCTCTTGTCTCAGAAAGTCGGCTGTTTCGGTCGCTTCGCTGGCAAGAGCTCCCATGGTGATGAAAAGAAAATCAGCGTCCTCAGCCCGGTAGCGGTAGAGCGGGTCATCATAGAAGCGGCCAAAAAGCTCACCAAATTCGCGGCCCGCTTCCCTGATAACCGCAAGGCCATCTTCCAGGCTCTGCTGGAGCCGGAACCGAAAGCCCATATAGCTGGGCGAAAGTACTCCGTCCGGATCGGGAAGAGGGTCGCTCATAACCACTGGATTGATGTTCACCGGATTTTCCGGATCCAGCGTATGAAAAGGAATATACGGCGGCAGGAATGAATCGACCTTTTCCTGGTCGGGTATAACTACCGGCATAAAAGTGTGTGAAAGCCAAAATCCGTCGAAGCAGACCATGCACGGAATCAGAAGCTGCTCAGCAGCCTTGAAAGCGATGATGGTAAGATCAAGGACTTCCTGGTTGTTCATGCAGTAGAATTGCATCCAGCCGGTGTCGCGTTGTGAGATGCTGTCCTGGGAATCGTTGAGAATCGTCCAGGGCGCTCCCAATCCACGGTTGGCAACCGGCATTACAATGGGAAGCCGCGCCCCGGCAGCCCAGTGCAGTTGCTCATTCATGTAGGCAAGGCCGTTTGCCGATGTTGCAGTAAAAGCCCTCGCCCCTACGATGGATGCGGCGATGCAAATGCCCATTGCCGAATGTTCGCTCTCGACGCGCACTAATTCGGCCTTCAAATTCCCCTGTTCAACAAATCCGGACAGGATCTCGGGTATTTTGGACTGGGGAGTGATCGGATAGGCGGCAACGACCTGAACGCGGCTCAATCTCGCCGCCTCTGCAGCAGCCTGTGATCCGGTCACAATCAAAGTCTGTTCCACTGTTGCGCTTCCTTTCTGGGACGGGTAGTAACGGCAAACCTGACCCCGGCGTATCGGAGGACTGCAGAATTCCTGAATTTCACCCATACTTCCATAACGGATGCGCGCCAGGGAAGTCAAACGAAAACAAGAATGATTGTACACTCAGAGCGAAACAGTAAATGACGGCAGATGCACGGATAAAACACGCAGGGAATGGTGAGAGCAAACCTCCGCGACCTAGGCCTTACTGGAGGCCGCTCTCACGAACCAGCGAAGAGCTTTACTTCTTCTTGTTGTTTCTTTTGGAAGCCTTGAGAGGATTGATTTTCTGCCGATCTTGCTGCTCGATCTTGGTATGAGTTGCAAAATTACAGGCGCTGGCTCTCCATTTAATGGAAGGATTCGGATAGCTGCTGCAGAACTTCCCGGTCGCAAATTCCACAGTGCGCTGACATCCTTCGCACTGCTCCACGATCTGATGGCAGGTACCGCCGTTGTAGCCACATCCCGTTTTCGTCATGAAGGCGCATTCGGCTCCCGCCTTCATTGTTGAGCAAACCATGATAACCACCCCCTATCCCGGTAAGATTTCGTTCTCCAACTGGAGAAAACGGTGCGAATAATAACCGGGAATTGATCGCTGTCAAGGGTTTTTATATTTTTTTGTTCAATTTTAGTTGAATATTGAACCACATGCGCCGGGCACAGGCCTCGGATTGAGCATAGTCTGGTGACCGTCCGGAAACTCCTGATGGAACACTACTACATTGTCAATAAAGTTATTACATGTTGCAAGGAATCGTCACCCCGGCGAAGGCCGGGGTCCAGTGCTGTTAACCAACTGAAAAGACGCTTGCTTCCGGCCCTCGCCCATTGCCGTCAACTTTAGCGGATGTGTCGGGGCCAACACTTCACCCCGCTGCGCTCCCTCTTCGCTCCTCGTTTGTGTTCTGGTTGACCGAGGCTGTCGTTATCACGAAGAGGGAGCGCAGCGGGGTGGAACCGCCTGCTTTTATGTCAGGCGGCTGTAAGGCACTATCTGGAACTTTTATCCCCACGCTCCGCGAGGTACCCATGGCAGGCTCGACAGAACCTTCATGCTCTTCGTGTCCTGGTGAGAAAATCATTTTAAGCTGGGAACCTCGAAGAGCGCGAAGGGGGCACGAGGAAAGGGTGAGGCAGGCGAATGTTCCGCCTGTCAACTCTTAAGTTGACGACTATGGGCCCGCGCCGGAATGACGGGCTGTAGGTCCCCTTACCTATCGGAACTTTGTTGACGCTGCACTACAACCCTGTAACATCATGTATTCCAAGGAATCCGTAGGTGGGGTGCCGGACAAAAGCGGAGCGTTGCCCACCTTGGCGGGCACATAAGACTGTGCCCCACCCTGCAGGAGCGGTGTTATTCGAAGCTGCAAGGGTTACAGGGTACTAAACGCTTCCGATTCGGAAAGGAGGCCTAATTTGGTCATAATCTGGTCATTCCTCTCACCGCCTCCAGGCGGAAAAATCTCGTCTCCACGCTCTCCTTGGCCAGTCTATGACCAGAGGCGGGTCCCACCGCCAGCCGTGGATCGGAACAATCTTTTCATTTTTTTTCCCACCGACCAGGTCTTTTTCTCTTGCCAAATGAATCGCAGATGATTAAAAGCACTCATCATAGGTGAGTGCTAACACCAGGGCGGGTCACTTAAAGTCGATCTTTGCCCAAAATCCATTCAATCAAAGCGAAAGGAGTTGTTATGAACCTCAGACCGCTTAACGATCGCGTCGTGGTCAAACGCATGGAAGAAGAACAGAAGACCGCAGGCGGGATCATCATTCCCGATACGGCAAAAGAAAAGCCCATCCAGGGAGAAGTCCTCGCGGCCGGAAACGGCAGGATCATGGAAGACGGTTCCAGAAGAGCGCTCGACGTCAAAAAGGGTGACCGCGTTCTCTTCGGCAAATACGCCGGCACCGATATCACCATCGAGGGCCAGGAAGTGCTGATCATGCGCGAGGACGATATTCTTGCGATTATCCAATAAGTCTTCGCTTCATTTGAAAAAACACCAGGAGGAACAGTCACATGGCAAAACAGTTGATGTATGATACTAAAGCGCGCGAGTTGCTGCTCAATGGCGTCAACACGCTCGCAGACGCAGTAAAGGTTACTCTTGGCCCCAAAGGGCGAAATGTTGTCATCGAGAAGGGTTTCGGCGGCCCTACTGTGACCAAGGATGGCGTTACGGTAGCCAAGGAGATCGAACTCGAAGACAAGTTCGAAAACATGGGCGCGCAAATGGTAAAGGAAGTCGCAAGCAAGACCAGCGACGTCGCCGGAGACGGGACAACCACGGCAACCATTCTGGCACAATCCATCTACTATGAAGGCTCCAAGTTGGTAACCGCCGGTCATAACCCCATGGCGATCAAGCGGGGCATCGAAAAGGCTGTCCAACTCGTGGTCGCCGAACTGAAGAAAATCAGCAAGCCCATTAAGGACCAGAAAGAGATCGCCCAGGTTGGCACCATTTCCGCCAATAACGATGCGACCATCGGAAACATCATTGCCGAAGCGATGAACAAGGTGGGCAAAGAAGGCGTAATCACGGTCGAAGAAGCCAAGTCAATGGAGACCACCCTTGAGGTGGTCGAGGGGATGCAGTTTGACCGAGGATATATTTCCCCCTATTTCGTCACCGACCCTGAGAAGATGGAAGTCCTGCTCAACGAGCCCATGATCCTGGTAAACGAGAAAAAGATCAGCAGTATGAAGGATCTGCTGCCCGTTCTCGAGCAGATCGCCAAGATGGGCAAGCCGCTTCTGATCATCGCCGAAGACATTGAAGGCGAAGCGCTTGCTACCCTGGTAGTCAATAAGCTCCGAGGCACTCTCCAGGTCTGCGCTGTAAAGGCCCCGGGCTTTGGCGACAGGCGCAAGGCGATGCTCGAAGACATAGCCGTACTGACAGGCGCACAGGTAATCAGCGAGGAGAAGGGCATCCGGCTCGAAAATGTTGCCTTGAACGATCTTGGCAGAGCTAAGACTATCCGTATCGACAAGGACAACACGACAATAGTTGACGGCGCCGGCGACCGTAAGACCCTTGAGGGTCGAGTCCGCCAAATCCGCACCCAGATCGAGGAGACTACCAGCGATTACGACCGTGAAAAGCTCCAGGAAAGGCTTGCCAAGCTGGTGGGCGGTGTTGCAGTGATAAGCGTTGGCGCTGCCACCGAAACTGAAATGAAGGAGAAAAAGGCCAGGGTGGAAGATGCGCTGAACGCCACCCGTGCCGCAGTGGAAGAAGGCATCGTTCCCGGCGGCGGGGTTGCCTACCTGCGCTGCCTGCCTGCACTGGAGAACGTTGACTTTGGCGGCGACGAGCAGCTTGGCCTCAAGATAATCAAGCGCGCTCTCGAAGAACCTGCCCGCCAGATTGCTGCCAACGCCGGCGAAGAGGGGTCCGTAGTCGTTCAAAAACTCAAGGAAAAATCGGGCGCCTTCGGCTTCAATGCAGAGACGGCTCAATATCGAAGACCTGAACGAAGCGGGTGTAATCGATCCGACCAAAGTGACCCGCACGGCGCTGCTTAACGCTGCCAGCGTCTCGGCCCTCATGCTCACCACCGAGTGCATGGTCGCCGAACTGCCCAAGGAAGAAAAAGCAGGCGCCAGGCATGGGAGGCATGCCGCCCGGAGGAGGCATGTACTAGTAAAACCGATATCTGAGATTTCCTTCGAGAGGATTTTACAATATCAGCCAGTCAGATTGAATCTGCTCGATTCGGAATTTGTTTTTACGGTTAAGCCCCCGATCCCTGTTATGGGACGGGGGTTTTTTTGTATATATCCGGAACCATGACGGCGAAAATAGAATTGAATTCTAAGATACTTATGATACTTCTATAATAGGTCGATGCGGGTTCGCCTGTAACTGCGTGCATCTCATCTGCAGGATGCCGGTTCTTAGAGTCTTGACAAAAAGAAGATTTGTATCATTGCTGCAGCGGCCGGTCGACAATGGTTTTCCTGAACGAGGGGAGAAGTTGTGGTGAGAACTGCATTGGAAAAGGAACTGGAACGGCTTCAGGATGAACTGATCGATCTCGGTGTGATGGTCGAGCGCACCATAATCGAGTCCGTTAATATCCTCAAGACACGGCAACATCGAAGCGGGCCGCCGCCTGATTGCGGCCGATTCCGAGATCAACCGGAGGCGCTACTCAATCGAATCGGACACTCTTGTTCTTATAGCCAGACAGCAGCCGATGGCCAAGGACCTGCGGACCCTTGCGGCCATTCTGGAAATTGCCTCCGAGTTGGAGAGGATCGCCGATTATTCGAAGGGGATCGCAAAGATTTCAGTTCAGCTCGGTTCAAAACCTTTGATAAAGCCGCTTGTGGATCTCCCGCGAATGGCGGCGCTGGCTTCGGATATGCTCCACAGGGCGCTCCTGTCCTTCGTTGACAGGGACGTCGAGACGGCGCGTTCGATCCCTGCCGAAGACCGGCAGATTGACGATCTCTACGACCAGATATACCGCGAGCTGATGACTTACGTGCTGTCGGACCCCAGAAACATCGAAGGCGTAAGCCACCTTATGTGGGTAGCTCACAATCTGGAACGCACCGCCGACCGCGTCGTCAATATTTGCGAGCGTGTAATCTTTACGGTGACAGGAGAACTGATCGAATTTGACGATTTGGACCATGACCAGACTGAAGGTGGAGATATCCATCACTTCGAGACGCGGTGAGCCCGAGACACGGCAAGTAGCGACACGGACACAGCCGGACGCAGAGTCCCGCAAGTACGTTGTCAACAAAGTTATCACATGTTGCAAGGAATCGTCACCCCGGCGAAGGCCGGGGTCCAGTGCCGCTAACCAACTGGAAAGACACTGGATTCCGGCCTGCGCCGGAATGACGGGCTGTATGTTCTTGCCTATCGGAACTTAGTTGACGCTGCACTACTGTCCTGAGTCTAAAGTTCATAACATAATTCAAGCCTGGGAATTGAGCCAACGCCTACGTCACCCCGACCGGCCTCCGCCGGCGACAGGCCGGGGTCCAGAAGCGACTGAAATTGATTAAAAAATACTGGATTCCGGCCCCCGGATTAGACACTTCCGGGGCAGGCTTCGCCTGAATGACAGCCTAAGTACTCGGGACTTATGTAGTGGATCTCTAACTCAGGTCACTAGAAGGCGCCATAAATATGGATAAATCTCCGAAGCTCGTGCCGGACGATCGGTACAATCAGGTCCTGGTTGCAAACGTTTCCCCGCCCGGCTGGGAAAACCCTCAGCCGTCGGGCCGCTATAACCTGGTGGTCATCGGGGCGGGCACGGCAGGGCTCGTTACTGCTGCCGGGGCCGCTGGTCTTGGGGCAAAGGTGGCGCTGATCGAAAAGCATCTGCTTGGAGGCGACTGTCTCAATTACGGTTGCGTTCCATCCAAGTCTATCATTCGCTCGTCGCGCTCGGCTCAGGATGTGCGGCTTGCCTGCAATTTCGGCGTGCTGGTCCCTGAAGGAATGGAGGTGGATTTTCCAGCGGTCATGGAGCGGATGCGCAGACTGAGATCACAGATCAGCGTCCATGATTCCGCCATGCGCTTTAAAGAACTGGGAGTAGACTTATTCCTGGGGCAGGCCCACTTTGCGGGAAAGGATTCCGTCGAGGTCGAAGGCCAAACGCTTCTGTTCAGCAAGGCCGTGATAACAACTGGTGCTCGAGCTGTTGAACCTCCCATAGAGGGGATCGCAGAGGCCGGATATCTTACCAATGAAACCGTTTTTTCACTTACGGAACGCCCGGAGCGTCTTGCCGTCATCGGAGGCGGCCCGATTGGGTGCGAGCTTGCCCAGACCTTCCAAAGGCTTGGATCAAGGGTGACTATCATCCACAGGGGGAACCATCTCCTGGAACGTGAAGACACCGATGCGGCCCGGATTCTCCAGGATGCTTTCCTGAGGGAAGGCATTCAGTTGCTGTTGAGGGCCAAACCCGTGAAGATCTCTCTCGCTGACCATGGCGCCGTGATCTTATATGAAAAGGACGGCAAAGAGCAGCGGCTCGCAGTTGACAAAATCCTCGCAGGAGTGGGAAGGGCCCCCAATGTGGAAGGTTTGAACCTCGAAGCCGCCGGGGTCCGATACGATAAAAATAACGGCGTCATCGTCAATGACCGGCTTCAGACCACAAATCCCCGCATCTTTGCCGCTGGGGACATCTGCCTTAAGTACAAGTTCACACATACGGCCGACGCCACTGCACGCATCGTGATTCAAAACGCCCTTTTCCTTGGATATAAGAAACTAAGCGCTCTGACTATTCCCTGGACTACCTTTACAGACCCGGAGATTGCTCATGTGGGAATAAATGAGACAGACGCCAGGGAGAGTGGAATTGAGGTGGACACCTTCGTCCGCCGCTTGGGAGATGTGGACAGGGCCATTGTGGACGGGGAAGAGGACGGGTTCGTAAAAGTACACGTGAAACGGGGAACCGACAGGATTCTGGGCGCGACCATCGTGGCCAGGCACGCCGGAGAGATGATAAGCGAAATAAGTCTTGCCATGGTCAACGGTCTGGGCCTCAAAGCCATAGCAAACGTCATCCACCCCTACCCTACCCAGGCCGAAGCCATTAGACAGGTTGCCGACATGTACAACCGGACTCGCCTCACTCCATTCGCAAAAAATGTTTTCTCTTTCTGGCTGCGTCTTTGCCGGCTCAAATGGCGCACCGCAACCGCCCACCGCAAATGATCCCTCGTAAGACTGACTATGAACAGCACTGGGTAAGATAATGCCATATAGATTGCGGGCATCCCTCAGCGATGTACTTCGCGGAGCGCGGAAGGCGACCGCATCGTGCGTCTATCGTCCGCGTCGGGCGTTCGCGGGATGCCTTCCCGTTCGAACGGATAACCGGTCATACCATAAGTGAACAGTGAACAGTGAACGGTGAACTGAAATAATCTGCGCCAACGCTTTCCTGCTTCCCGCTCCCCGCTTCCTGCTTCCCGCTCCCCGCTTCCTGCTCCCTGCTTCCTGCTCCCTGCTCCCTGCTTCTAACTCTTTGCAGTCCCCGCCCGCTTTTCCGTCTCAACCGCCCAGTACGGATGCATGAGGTCCTCGAACACCGAAAGGGCACACTCGGTCCCCTGTCCCGTTGCAGTCACTATTTGTTTGTAGCCCCCTTCGACATCTCCGGCGGAATATATTCCAGGAATATTGGTCCGGTGATGGGAATCATGTTTAATGAAACCGTCGGGGGTCAATTCGATGTCCAGAGTTTTTGCAAGATCGACTGAAGGCTCATATCCGATCGCAACGAAAACTCCATCCACCGGAAATGGATAGACCAGCCCGGTCCTGTTGTTTCGCAGAATGACTTCGCTTACCTTTTCCTTACCCTTTATTTCTACGACTTCGGTGTCCCACAGAACTTCCATGTTGTTCGAGAAAATATTTTTGGCCAGGTGCTCCTGGGCCCTCAGAGCGTTTCGTCTGTGCACCAGCGTTGTCCCCACCTCTATGTTATTGAGATACAGGGCCTCGGTCACGGCGCTGTTGCCTCCCCCGACAACAATTACTCTCTTGCCTTTGAACAACGGACCGTCACAGGTTGCGCAGTAACTCACGCCTCGGCCCATGAAGAGCGTTTCACCTGGGACACCAAGCTTCTTGTAGTTGGCCCCTGTTGCAAGGATAAGTGCTCTGGCCAGAAACTTTCTCCTAGTGGTCTGAACTACTATCTTAGCTCCCGGTTGAATGCCGACCACCTCCTCTCCCTGGAATATCTGCACATATTCCAGAGCGTGGCTGACCAGAATATCGACCAGCGTTTTCCCGGGCACCCGTGTAAAACCGGGATAATTCTCCACAATGGGCGTGGCAGCCACCTGCCCTCCGAGGGGCCCCCGTTCGATCACCGAGGTCTTAAGTCCGCTGCGCACCGCGTAAATGCCTGCGGCAAGGCCCGCCGGTCCCCCACCCACGATAACCACGTCAGTTTCGATTAGCTCGGCGTCTATTTCCGGGATGAAGACAGTCTGCTGTTCAAGCTTTTGAAGCGAGAGCACAAACAGCTCCTCTGACTGCGCTCCATAGGCAATGAGTATATCGTTTGCAAAGGTCTGCGGGACGCTGAAAGCGGAGTAGCGATTCGCAATTTCCTGATTGGACTGGATATCTATTATCTCAAGTGAGACGATATCCGGTCTTTCGATGGCCGCCTTCACCGCATTGATCGCCTGGTCGGGACAATAAGGGCAGGTCGGACTGACGAAAACCTTGACCTCTCTTTTTGAATTAATCCTTTCCATGATCTTCTGGGACTGCTCACTCAGATTGCCGGTCTGGAAGCCGAGCAACAGGATCATTCCAACCAGGGTCCTGGCTTCTTCTCCAAAGGGGACCCCAAGATAGCGAATTGAATATCGATCCGGGTCGAAAATAAGTGTGGGTGAACTATTCACGCCGAACTTCTTTGCTTCCGCCCCGTTCAGGTCGAACTCGCTGACCTCTATTTTATTTGAGATTTTATTGAAGCTCTTAAGCAGGTCTACCGCCGCCTGATTGAGAAGATCGTTCTGGCCCTTTTCGGTAAAGAGCATCACGGCAACCTTGTTTGGGAGCGAATCGAATGCAACCCTGAGATTATCCTCGACTTGGCTTCCCAAAAATCCATCTTGCTGATTTTCTGGTCTGTTTTCCGGCATTTTTCCCTCTTTTCCAATTTTGATCCTTTGGAGGTACCCCCCAATATTACGCCAAATACATAGAATATAAGTAAACTAGCCCCACATTGCCACGGGCAGGTCCAATTTTTGGCGTTTCACTTGCGTGTTTGATTGGGGAATGGTATGATTTTCCGGTCTATCGGGTTGTTCAAGGATTTTTTCCGGGCGGAATCCGCCTCAAAATGCGGTTCGGCATCGCAGCTAGTCAAATTGATGCATTATTCAGGTCCATGTGGAGGATGAGCCATGAAACGGAAGTTATCTTTTAGCTTGTTGGCGGTGGTGTTTGTGTTGGGGTTCGTCTCTGCAGTTCAGGTGAAAGCACAGATGTATGTCTTCGAGGACGCTAGGGGCTTTGAGCACATTATCGAGATAAGCGGCAATGAAGCCGTATGGTCCTGCCCGCACTGCCCACACCCAGGGATTGTGGATCGCATGCCGATCAGAAACGATGAGTTCCGTTCTCGAGAAAAAAGCGGGCTGTCTTGTCTGGTGCTACCAAATGCCAAATGCTGGATCAGCAGGGATAGAAAGAAGATTACATGTACCGCTCCTCATCAGGATGGCTATGAGAAGTGCGTATTTGAACGCGAGCAAACCAGCGGTGGAGAAGATTGAATCGGATGTTTTCCATGACCGACATTTTTGTCAATTATAGTGTTTTTGCCAAACGTCAGTGATTGGCTTTTTTGGATTGCACGATGGTTGTTGACGTTCATAGTCCCTCCATCTACGTTGCAACAGGAAACCTGGATTTTTGTGGTCACGTCGATTGTCTTGAACGTGACTTCATGGAGCGCAAAAGCATCGCCTATGCGGATGTGCTCTTGAGCCCAACTCAGTATATGATCTGCTGGGCGGCTGCTCAGGGCTGGGATCTGCCCGCGCGATCATATGTGCAACCCTTTACACTGCCTGATGAATTCATTGAAGAGGCCCGCCCGGAAAAGGTCAAAATCAAAGAGCTGGTTTTTTTTGGCAGAATGCAAACTAAACATACACATGATTTCAATTTCCTAAAGTGTTTCAGAATTAGCGTGTTAAGCCCTGAAAGGGCTGAATAATTCAGCCCAGGGTAAGCGAAGGCGCCACCCTGGGTATGGATGCACAAGTTGAATGCCCCGAAGGGCTTGATAAGTTAGCCCAGGGTCAGTCCCGCGCCTCGTGGGACGCCACCCTGGGTGTGGGGTTCCATAATTTTTTTCTCTGTACTCTGAAAGAGTTACATAAAACCCGCGTTGCAAAGTGCGACTGCGAACACGGGGCAATTTCTATGCAGCTCTTTCAGGCAATGTATTTGGGGCGCCAAAACCCAGGGAGGCACCTCGCGGGTGGGTGGGCGGGCTGTAGAGATCGTGGGCTAAGTTATACAGCCCCGTTGAGGCATTGAAATTACAGGCAACGCTCTTGCGCTGCTTATTTGAGCGCTTATGGAGCTGCGCCCCCCACACCCCCTCCGCCTGGCGGAGCCTCGTGATCTATGTGGCGCTGCGGCGGCGGCCCGGCGTATGCGGTGGCCCGCCGCCGCGAGCGCCGAGCGCTCGGCCACTCGCGCACAGCGCGCGTGCGCTTGGCGGAGCCTGGAGACTGAGGGGAATCATTCCCCCACCTGGCAGAACCTGGAGTAATTATGCGCTCTATGAACGCAACTTGGTATCAGGTGCTCCATGAATGCAACTTGGTATTAAGGCTCATCCGGATACTGATCCACACCGTGGCAATCAACCACAACGGATTTATGCAGTTTGGCGTGTGTGACCCTTGCTTCAAAGCAGTTTTTATCAGCACTAATGATGTCAATTTCGACAAATGGTGTTTTGTGTGTTAATTGCAGATCAGTTAAATGAGATAAATCATACCCACTCCGGCAGCTACACAAGCAATTATTATCGCCGATCCGCTTGCAACTTCCTGTTTTGTTTAGGGTCGCCTTGATTGTATCGATTCGAATCCTCGCGATTCATTCCTGCGGCCTCCTTTGCCAGGCCCTCACCCCAACACGCGGCAGGTTTTTGCGCCGCATGTGAGGGCGAACGTGGAGATGAACTGAACGGTTCCAATGCCGGTGCGGAGAGTGATATGAACTCAAGAGAGCGCCCCGGCGGATGGACGGAATTGACAAATCCCGCATACTTATCATATTCTAATTCTGTCATTACACAACCTTCGGATAGTCTTCCGATCATGGAATCTTGCGGTTCGAGGGAACTTTCTCGAATCGGCCCTGTCTAAAATATTAAGAGGAAACGACGGTTTCCTTCGGTACAGACCATGGCGAAAGAAGAAGACAGAACGGATATTGCCGCTTTTCTAGCGGGAGATCGCGAGGGTCTGGACAGGCTCGTATTGCGTCACAAGGATCGCATATTTAACCTGTGCTATAGACTGCTCGGCGAGTACAGCGACGCCGAAGAGTGCGCGCAGGAGACTTTCATAAAGGTGTTCAGATCGATCAAAGGCTTCAGGTTCGAATCGAGTTTTTCGACCTGGGTCTACACCATTGCTGTGAACATCTGCAAGAACAGGCGCGACTCCGCCGAGCATCGCTTTTGGAAGAGGGTCCTGAGGTTCGCGCATGATTCGCGGGAAGAAGAAGGACTCGGGGACTTTGAAATCGAGGACCCGGCGCCTTCACCCCTGGTCCGGATGACGGAGAGGGAGAAGGAGATCATGCTTCAAGCGGCCATCAATACCCTCTCTCACGACCATAGAACCGTCATGGTTCTGCGGCACGTCGAGGGGCTCTCTTATGAAGAAATATCCGCAATTACGGGTTATAATCTCGGGACCCTGAAATCCAAACTGGCTCGCGCGAGACTGCTCCTCCAGAATAAGCTTCGGGGGGAAGTCGAAAAGAGGTAGTTCCCATGGAATGCTCTCAGGTTAGAGTCATTCTTTTTGAAAATACGGACACGGAAATCCCGGTGGAATTCCGAGAGGGCGTGGAGGCTCATCTGGCCGTGTGCCGGCCGTGCGCAATGCAGTTTGAAGCCTTAAGAGAGCAATCGTACACCCTTGGGACCCTGCCGAAGGTGGAAGCTCCCAGGGACTTTCTCGAACAAGTCCGAAGCCGTGTGGAAAAACCTTCCATTATCTCGAGGCTTAAGCAGGGGTTGTCGGTTTTGTTCGCCGGGAAGTATTTCCTTCAACTGGCGGGGGCTGCGGCCACTGCAGTTGTGGTAATTGCTGCTTCACAGGTGATTCTCCGGGAGGGCGGCCACAAGATGTTGCTGGCTCCGGCGCCTCCTTCAGTCAATGCGCCTCAATCGGTTGAGGCGCCTCCTTCGTTCAAAGCGACTCCAGCCTCACCCTTGAAAAATGGAGAAGATCTCAACAGGGCTGCATTGCCCGTAGCCGTGCCTCACCGTCCCGCCGGCGTTGAAACGCAATCGGTGGTCCTTACTGTAAAGTCGCATTGGGCTGCCCCCAGGGGTAAAACTCGCGGTGGCTCGTTTAAGGTCGAAGGCTTCTCGCCATCAAGCGCAGGGACAACGGGGACTCACGCGCTGGACGCAAGAAAGCCCAAGCTCGATGCGTCAAAAGGAGCTTCAAGGTCCGCAAAAATGTCTGAGGGCAGTCCGACGCCTGACGCGCAGGAAATTTCCTCCGATGTGATACAACTGATCAAGCGGGCAAATGGGAAGGTTTTGAGTGCCGGGCCTAGTCGGGATGCGAACCAACCCGAAAGTCTGCTCGCCGAAATGCCTGCCACGGGCTATCCCTCATTTCTCGACCAATTGCGTCAACTCGGTGAAGTGGAAGTCAACGGAGATAAAGAATTCAGCCCCGCCCCCGACTCGAAAGTCCGGGTGTCAGTCAGCTTCGGCACTCGTGACTAAAACGTGCTTGGGTGGAGAATATGTTTTAAACCGGCATTTTCTGCAGTGCGATCAAGGCATTCTTCCGATTTCAGAACGCTCCCGCATAGGTGCAGTCCTGAGCTGACAGCAGTACTCCACCCACTGCGGTTAACCGCTTCCGATAAATAGGTAGTGTCGAGTTTGCCTGCCTTTCCAAGGCATATCTGGCGAATGTCATAAAGCAGGAGCAGTCTGTCATATGAATGGCTGGTTGCCGCATGAACCGACGCAATCAAAAGAAGCGATGCCGCAGAAGGTACCGATTGGGAATCTTCTGATGAATTCTCAAATTGAAGATCATGGAAAGAACAGGAGACATTTCTGCGAACCGCCGGCGAATTCACCAGGTCCCAATGTATCTCAATCTTGCATCCAGGCAGGCTGTCAGGCGCCCATACCTGCTGCCCGTAACCCGAAGAAATATATTTCAGGTTGCCCCGCGTTTGGCGATAGCCAAGTCCTTGGAGAACTGTCGAAACGTCTGCCATTGCATCACAGGGAACCATGATATCTACATCGGTAAATGGACGCAAAGACGGCGGATTATAGAGCCGGTCGGCAAAATCAGCCCCCTTCAGGAGAAGGTGGAATCATCTCGGCGACAGGGCTTTCATGACATTGTTGCCTTGTTGCCGGAGCAGAAGAGAAAGCCCGGTCCCAGTGCGTAGAAGAGCTTTCTTTGAAGCCAGAATAGCTTCGATATCTTTCTTGCCGCCGGTTGCCACCAGGTCCGCGCAGCCCATGGCCGTCACAGCCGAAAGGTTTGAGACAGTTGCCGGTAGAACCCCATGGCCCTGTGCCACGTCGAGGAGCTTGTCCAGGGCGGCCTTGGTAAGCGGCCGCGGCGGTGCGGACAATTTCAAGCCCTCAGGGTCGGAGAGCAGTATAAGCCAGGGAAGGGGCATGGAGGATTGTTTCCTACTTGTCCAGAAACGGTGACAGGCTTTCATACAACGTTTCAAGACGGGGCGAAGCGCTGAGGGTGAAACATTTGCATTTCCCGACAAGATTGGCAAAAGCTTTGAACGATTTCCCGGAGGGCCCCGTGCCGCGCCGATCGATTGGAGAAATGTTCTCACTTGCCAAGGCGCTCAGTGCGGCAATTCGATCGAGCGGTTTTATCCGATGCTCTTGACTGTTTCGCTCTTCAAGGAAAATGATGGCGCCCGGCTTTATGGAAGAGCATGCTCCTGTTGCTCGGACTACACGCGGATCAAAATAGACATCTTCGTTCCCCTCGATACTTGGCGAACCCAGGCCCTTTATCCACGGCAGCAACTCCAGGGAGGACCGGCAAACCTTGAGACGCGCCATGAGCCCCCATATTCGGGGCGAATTCGGACTGATTCCCACACCGGTTATAAAGCTTATATCGTCGCTGACAAGGTTCATCCCGGAGTTTACAAGCGCCAGGGCGGCAGTCGTTTTTCCACTGCCGCTTGATCCGGCTATCACAATTGCGCGATCACTCTCAGCACTGCTCAAAAGAGTCGCGGCGTGAACAAAATGATGATCGGCTTGCCTGAGGAATTCCGCCAGAATTGGAAGAATATTGCCTGTGGTAAGACACCGCTCGGCGCCGGGCTTAAAAGATATTTCCGCGCGGCACGATACCAGGTCAAAATGGGCGAGCGAAAGGCCGTGCAGCTTCAGCCACCTCCGGTTTTCATCTCCACAGTAGGTGGCATGAACCCTCTCCGGCAACTCTCCATCCCAAAGAATGGGGACCGACGCCGCAAACTCATGCTCCTCGGAATAGTCCTGGTTGATCGAAATAAAGAAGTTTGGCTCTTTCTCCAACCCGTTTGCGAATGAAGACAGGAGCATATCCACTTCACGAACAGCCTCCATGACCGTTGCCTCCACAATGAGTCTCAGGCCATGAAGGTCATAAGAACGGGATAGAAACATGTCGGGATTTAACCCGTCACACGATACTGCCAACAGGGGCCCCTGTTATTTCAATGAGATTTTCGCATTTCTCAAGAGTTGGCTCAACGTAAGGCTTCCTGCTCTCATTATGTTATCTTCCATAAAGGCCCCTCCTTTAATTAATTTCGAGTTTCGATTGAGTCAAAATGCTCTCCTCGCCATGCATTATGAGATATCTTTCTGATCAAGTCAAACGTCCCGCACAATCAGAGTGAGACAACTCCGTGGTCCCTGCTCAACTGCCTGCCGAATATGAAAATAACGGGGCCGTGTCCGGATCTGCTGGACTTGAAACGGTCTTGCCATACGAAGTTACCCAGCAATGGGCGAGAAATCGCCCTGACACACTTCGCGGATAGACACTTATATGGAGAGTCGCCTCGAGTCCGGCAAGCCTGAAGAAGTGGAACATCATGAGCCCCTTCCTGAGGCAGGCGCGTTTAACCATGTAAACCGGGTGTTTCAGCCGATCGTTCACAACTCTGGTCAGTTCCTCGGATGAAATACCACGGTATGGCCGGAACAGATGAGATGGCGTAAAAATTTCGAGAATTCTCTTGAGGGAAAGAATCCTCACTAAAAGAGGGATAATGGCCGCTATAATCCAAACGTGAATGGCAAGAACAACTTTAATCGCTTTTTTCATTCGCAACCGAGATCAGTTCTTCTGAGATCATTTTATCGGCAAGCAGCCTCAAATCGTTTAGCAGCCTGTCTTCTGAGACTTCAAATATAGAGACCAGCTCCCGGCCGATTTCGACCAGGGTCTTCTTGCCATCCAGGGCCTCAAGAAATGTCTTTGTCGTATCGTTGCAGCTAAAGAGAGAACCTGTCCTCAGGGAAACTACGACAGTTTCACTCCCATCCCCAAATGATTGAAATACAACGTCCTCACCGAGCCGCAATCTTGAATCATCGGCAATCATCGTAATTCACTTTTTGTTTGAATGAGTGTGGTAATATATGAGCCAGTCTCGAAGCATGTCAAGCTTTTTTGCTTTAGATATGACGGGACTCTAGGCCATATTGCTGACCCGCGTAATCCTGACCGCCTCGAAGTGGATTTGAAAAGGATGGTCGATGCAAACCGCAAAAATGTCCGCAATGCGGTGAGAAGAAAACTTTCGAAAATAAGGAGACTCAGAAGAAAAGTTGATGAAGGCTTCTGTGTTGTAGCATTTTCACGGTAAAAATCAGGGAACCTTTTTGCATCCTTTTTTGTCAAAGATGGTTGAAAGAATCGATTTTCAACCCAAAGACGAACAAGGAGCAAAAATGAAGCGTTCACTTTTTCTATTCGGCCAAAAAATACTCTTCACACTGCTCGTGACGGTGCTTTTGCCCGTAGCGAACCACCCTGGAACAGGGAGGGCCGCCTTGGGCACAGGACAGGCTTTCGCACAGGGGGAGGAGACAGACGACAAGACCCTTTCACCTTACTTTTTCGTTAAATCCGACGATTCAGCCGTCGATCAGCTGCCATTGAAATCCACGTCGGTCACTGTAAACATTTCGTCAACTATCGCCGACGTTGTCGTCTCCCAGGTATACAGGAATGAAGGCCGCAAACCGATAGAGGCGATATACGTTTTCCCCGCATCGACCCGCGCTTCGGTCTACGGCATGAAGATGACAATTGGGGAGCGCACGATTACAGCCGAAGTGCACAAGAGGGAAGAAGCCCGCCAAGCCTATGAACAGGCGAAACAGGCAGGCAAAAGCGCATCCCTTCTCGAACAGGATAGACCCAATGTCTTCCAGATGAACGTGGCCAATATCCTGCCGGGAGACGAAATCAAAACCGAACTGCGCTACACCGAAACAGTCGTGCCCACTGAAAGCGTCTATGAATTCGTCTACCCTACCGTTGTCGGACCCCGGTATTCAAACCGGCCGGCCGCCACGGCGCCGGCCTCGGAGAAGTGGTCCCAGAACCCCTATCTGCACCAGGGCGAATCCGCGCCTTATTCTTTCGACATCAAGGCCAAGGTGTCCGGTGGCGTCCCCATCCAGGAGATGAGCTGCCCGTCCCACAAGGCAACCATCGCCTTCCAGGACAAAAGCGTTGCGAACATTGAGCTGGACCCCAGCGAGCATTCCGGTGGCAATCGGGATTTCATCCTCAGGTACCGGCTTGCCGGCGACCAGATCGAATCGGGACTGCTGCTCTACGAAGGAAAGGAAGAAAACTTCTTCCTTCTCACGGCCCAGCCGCCCAAACGCGTGACGGCAGACTCCATGCCCCCGAGGGAGTATATCTTCATTGTCGATGTTTCCGGATCGATGAGCGGCTTTCCTCTCGAGATTTCAAAAACGCTTGTCAAGGAACTGCTCACCGGTCTTCGTCCGACGGATATGTTTAACGTAATGACGTTTTCAGGCGCCTCGGACCTTTTCTCCGAACGCTCCGTGCCTGCAAGCCCGGACAATATTCGACGCGCAGTCGACCTGATCCAGCAGCAACAGGGGGCCGGAGGCACCGAACTTTTGCCTGCCATGCAGCGCGCGCTTACGCTGCCGCGGACCGAAAGCTTTGCGCGTACTGTCGTTATCGCAACTGACGGATATGTCACCGTCGAGCCCGAAGTCTTCGATCTCATCCGCAAACACATTGGTGATGCCAACGTCTTCGCCTTCGGCATAGGCACGAGCGTAAACCACTACGTGATCGAAGGCATGGCCCGCGTTGGCGCCGGAGAGCCCTTTGTCATTACGCGGGCAGAGGAAGCGCGAGGCATGGCCGAAAAGTTCCGCAAATACGTGCAATCCCCGGTGCTCACGCAAATCAAGCTCAATTTCGGGAATTTCGAAGCCTATGATGTCGAGCCTTCGGGAGTGCCGGATATCTTTGCCGAACGCCCGGCGGTGGTTTTCGGCAAGTGGAAGGGCAAGCCGCAGGGGACGATCACCATATCCGGCTTGAGCGGCCGGCAAGAAATGGGAAAAGCGGATCGATGTCGCCGGGATCAAGCCCCTGGCCGACAATTCAGCTCTCCGCTATCTTTGGGCACGCTCGCGCGTGACGCAGCTTTCGGACTATAACAAGCTGGAAGCCTCGGATGAGAGAGTTGGGGAGATTACGGGACTGGGCATCAAGTACAACCTGCTCACCGCCTATACTTCCTTTGTGGCGATCGATGCGCAGCCACGCCGTCAGGGTGCGGACGCGGTCACCGTAAAGCAGCCTTTGCCTCTGCCCCAGGGAGTTTCGGACAGCGCGCTGCCAGGGAACGCCCAGGCGATGTTGAGCCATTACCCGGCCCCCCCCTATTTCGTCGGTTCGGGCGCTTCGCTTAAGGCTAAAGCGGCTCCCCATGGCGTGGTTGCGGACATGCGAGTTGGTTCCGGTGCATCGTCAGCCCGGCAGGGAAGTCCGAGCAGCACGGCCGCGCCTCAGCGGACGGCAGACGCGGAGACGGGCTCCATGGGGGAGAAGCAGCGTGGAAAATTTGTTATTGAAAGCCTGAAAGTCCAAGGGGGGCTTTCCAAAGAAAAGGTAAGGCATGTGGTCGAACAAAATCTCCCAATGATGGAGCGATGCTTCAGTGGACCTGTTGCGTCCTTGAGACTTACCCTGGAATGGACTATCGATAAGAATGGCTCGGTTGTAAATGTTCGCGCGGTCGCTGGTAAAGGTTCCGATAAAGCGGTTGCGGACTGCGCCGGCGGACAGGTGGAGAAGTGGAGCTTCCCCGCCCCTAAAAACGGCCGCAAAGTTGATGTCAAGCTAACGGTTATAATGAAGCCAGAGTGAAGAGTGAAGGGCGAAGAGTGAAAATAATCTGGTCCTTTCTCTACGCTCTCCCTGGCCTGTCCATGACCAGAGGCGTTTAGCCGGAAGTTCACCCTCCTAACTGCACCCTTCACACTTTAGGTTATTACCCCGCCTCCCCCTTGAATAGGGAGGCGGGTCGTCTCGTACTTGCCGGCAGCATCAAATGTGAGGCGGATATATACTCAGGATATCAGACGCCCTGGGCCTGCCGGGCCCGTCTTGCAAGTTCGTCCGCATCAACTTCCTCCACGTGGGTGGCGATCATCCAATTGTTTCCGGCAAAGTCTTTGATGGAAGCCACCCGGTCACCCCAGAACCGGTCGGTCGGTCCTTCCAGCGATTCGCCACCGGCGTCCAGGGCCGCCCGGTACGTCGCGTCGGCATCCTGCACATAGACATAGAACGTTCCAGGCATGGGAAAAGACCCCGCCATCGGCTCGCCCAACATCATGACTGAACTGCCGATCTTCAGCTCGGCATGCATAACGCTGCCGTCAGGCGCCGGAAATCTATAAACCTCCGTGGCGCCGAACGCCTTCTTCATAAAGTCGATCAATCGCGCCGCCCCCTTAACGGACAGAAGGGGCGTCACGGTGTGGTAACCTTCCGGTATCGGTTTAACAGGCATGGAATATCTCCTTTTTTCAGGACTATTTGTTTATGCTCCTTTTATTCAATCTAATTCGTGCCCGAAAAAAAGCTAAGACCGGCGTGATTTCTTCCATTTCAAGCGGACGCGTTTTCTGTCATCGAAAAACGCGAAGCTGGAAGAATCAGGTCAAGAACGAGGAGATCGCCAGCAAGAGTTTGTCCCGGACTTTATCCGGGGTGGTGGAAAGCGGATGCACGGTGCCGGATTGTCAGACTTAGCGCCTTCGCGTCTTCGCGTCTTCGCGTGCACAAGGCCTCTGACCTACGAAAATTTATCCGCCAACTCTGGGCCGATCCACTCACGGACTTATCAGCTTTCGACCGGTTACGCCCGGCTTCCCTGGCCTGATACAAAAGAAAATCGGCTATCTCCAGTGCCGCCCGACCCTAAAGGTCCTGCAGTTTGAATCTCAAGGCGATCCCGACCACCCTGTCGAAAATTTCTACAGGCTTTCAATGGGATTCGAAATTTTCGACGGATATTATCCTCGTTGTGTCGATATTTTCGACACCTGCTCAATTAACGCCGCACAACAGCTCGCCGCCCGACTGAATGGTCCGTTTTAACTACTTGATATATCAGTATATTTTGGCTATAATCTCTTTGTTCCCAATCATGGCATGCGGCTTGCACAAAAGGAAGCGACCTTTAATTAAAAACCAAAACTATGAGGAGCAACAACATGTACATCTTAGCGCATATCGCAACGGCAAAGCAGGCCGAGTACATTATCGCGCTGCTCGGTCTATTCGGCTTCATCGCATTTTGGCGTGTTCTGAACGGTCCGGAAGTCGAACTGGAAGCAGTCAGGGGTGTGGTCAGGACTTTTGCTGAGCGCTTCGCCGGCTTCCTTGCCCCTGCAGATGTCATGTTTCATCCGGGTCATGCTTGGGCGAGGCTGGAGGGCGTGGACACCGTAACGGTAGGCATGGATGATTTCGCCGCAAAACTTCTCGGTTCGGCGGATTCGATTTCGTTGCCCAAATTGGGGTCCCGAGTTAAGCAGGGGTCTTTAGGCTGGGGGTTCAAGGCCGACTCCAGGGTGATTCACATGCTGTCTCCGGTGGAAGGCGAAGTTGTGGCGGTCAACCACGAGGTGGCCCACTCCCCCGGCGCGGCTTTTGAAGACCCTTACGGGAAAGGTTGGCTCTTCAAGGTCAAGAGCATCAACTTGACTTCCAATCTGAAGAACATGATTCCACGCGGCATGGTCGGGGAATGGTTTGAAAACGTTCGCCAAAGCCTGGCCGGCCGGGGGTTGGCTCCAGCCTTATCTCCACTGTACGCAGACGGTGGTGAACCCATCCTGGGCATGGCCAAAGCGGTCGATCCCGATGGATGGGACGACCTTGCAAGAGAGTTTTTTCTTACGAAATAGCTGGGGCGGGCAAAGAGTGAAGATGGAAAAGACAATAAGCATCCCTGACAGGTTAGCAGGCATGATAATCGCCGTGGCTTTGTTTGTGGTCGGAGCTGGCTTCATGGTTCTCGGGGTTACTTTTCTGCCTGTGATCGGCATTTTCGTGGGCATCCCCGTACTCGGGCTCGCGTGGCATTTCATGACTCCGAAGGCGGTTGTTAACGAGCGCATCGCCGGCTTTCTGGTTCCCAACAACCTCATGTATCATCGTGGTCATGCCTGGGCAAGTTTGGGAGAAAACAACATCATTACAGTCGGAATGGACGATTTTGCAGTGAAACTGCTCGGTTCGGTCGATTCGATTTCACTGCCGGAAAAAGGCGCCAAAGTAAAGCAAGGCTCTCCCGGCTGGCGGATGGAGGCTGATTCCCGAGTGATTCACATGCTGTCCCCGGTCGAAGGCGAGGTTGTGGCGACCAACAGCGAGGTGGTCAATTCTCCAGCCCTGGCTTTTGGAGATCCCTATGGAAAGGGCTGGTTGCTCAAAATCGCGAATAGCAATCCTGCCGGCATTCTGGAAAACATGGTTCCGACGGCCATGATCGGCAAGTGGCTGGAAGAAATTCGCGAGACCCTTTCGTGCCTGCCACGAGGCCAGGCGGCAGCCGGGCTCCACCAGGATGGCGGCGAGCCGGTCTTAGGGCTGGCCAGGGCGGTTGATCCCCAAAGATGGGATGACTTGGCCAGGGAGTTCTTACTCACTAAATAGTTCAATCCGGAAAGGGTCCTTTTCACCCTGGCGGTACAAAGCAGACTGAAGACTGTACAGTGAAGAGCAAAAATAACCTGGTCAATCCACTTACCGGCTTTAGACGGAAGTTCACCCTTCTAACCTTACCCTTCACACTTCAGGGTACGCCCCCGCACGACACCTCGATCTCCTTGCCGGAGCCTGCCAAGCTTGCCCCGGACCTGATCCGGGTACGAAATATTCCTTTTCCCTGGGGTAAGAAATCCGAATCGTTAACCGCCAGTATCTCATCGGGTGTTTCCGGATGAACGCTGCTGGACGGCAAAAAGCAGCTCAAGCGGCTGCAAACACTATGAGGGAAGACAAAATGAGCAAAAAGGCGACTCTGTCAAAAAACGAAGGCGATGACGCCCGGAACTGCAGCAGGCGCAGCTTTCTCAAACTTGTGGGAACGGGAGGCGCGATGGCCCTGCTGGGGGCAAATTCTGCGCAGGCGGCTGATGTCGTCGGGCAGTTGCGTCGAGAAGAGGCGATGGGCGTCCTTGTGGACACCACTTTATGTGTTGGATGCCGCTCCTGCGAAGCCGCGTGCAATAAGGTAAATCAATTGCCCAAGCCCAAAGTGCCTTTCGAAGACGACGACTCCCTCTTCGACCAACACCGTGACACTTCCCCCGGCGCATTCACGGTAGTCAATAAGTACACGGTAGACAAAGGCGTGGAGATTACAAGAAAGCAGCAATGCATGCACTGCGTGGAGCCGGCTTGCTCTTCGGCGTGCATCATAAGAGCGATGGAAAAGCGGTCAAACGGCGCAGTTACATATCGAAAAGATCTCTGCCTGGGTTGCCGCTACTGCATGGTGGCCTGCCCGTTCAACGTCCCCAAGTTCGAGTATTCGAAGGCATCGCCTTTGATCAGGAAATGCACGTTTTGCTTTGAACGGCAGGAGCACGGCGAACTTCCAGGTTGCGTAGAGGCGTGCCCGGTGGAGGCCCTGAAATACGGACGGCGCCCGGAGCTTCTCGAAGAGGCCCGAAAACGCATTCACGACACCCCCGACGCCTATGTGCACTATATCTACGGTGAACACGAGGCTGGCGGTACAAGTTGGCTATACCTCGCGGGCGCGCCGTTTGAAAAGCTTGGTTTGCCCCAGCTTAGCGACAAGGACTACCCCGAGCTTACCTCCGGCGCCATGGGGACCGTGCCGGCTGTATTGCTGCTGTGGCCCGCGCTGCTCGCCGGCTTCCATTATTTTTCTCACCGCAAGGACGACGCTCATGACGAGCGCTCGCGCCATCATGATTAACGTTGAGGAAATCAACAATGAAAAAGCTGATTTATCTTCTGATAGGGGACCCGAAAAAGTCATTCACTCCATTCAATATTATAAGCGGGCTGATCATCGTCTTAGGGCTGGTGCTGATCGGGCTGCGGCTGGTCAAAGGACTCGGCGCTGTCACAAACCTGAGCCAGACGACCCCCTGGGGCCTGTGGATCGGTTTTGATGTTATGTGCGGGGTAGCCCTGGCAGCGGGCGGCTACACCATCGCAGCCACGGTGCACCTGTTCGGGCATGAAGACTACGAGCCTTTGGTAAGACCCGCCATCCTGACCGGGCTTTTGGGTTACGTCTTTGTAGTCGTGGGGCTCGTTCTGGATCTTGGCCAGCCGTGGCGCATGCCCTTGATAATGATATTCCCCCGAGGCGTCACGTCGGTGCTTTTCGAAGTCGGTATGTGCGTGGCTGCCTACCTTACCGTCCAGGCCCTTGAATTCGTACCCGCTTTCTGGGAGTGGCTCGGATGGGACAGGCTCAGGCGTTTCTGGAGCCGGCTGACGATATGGTTGGCGATCCTGGGAGTAGTGCTGAGCACTCTGCATCAATCCGGCCTCGGTTCACTTTTCCTGATAGCTCCGACCAAACTGCACCCGCTTTGGTATTCGATATACCTGCCGCTCTTTTTCTTCGTCTCGAGCATTATCGCCGGACTCTCCATGGTGATCGTGGAAAGCGGGCTGTCACATAGACTGTTCGCCTACAGACTTTCACCTTCTTCGCATTTCGACCTTGACGATTTGACGCTCGGGCTTGGAAAAGCCGCCGCCGCCGTGCTCTATGTCTACTTCTTTTTGAAACTGATCGGTCTGGCCGACGGCAATCACTGGGACCTGCTCAATACACCGTACGGTCATCTATATCTCCTCGAGATTGTCGGTTTTGTTGCATTGCCGTGCGCTCTGTATTTGTTCGGAGTGAGGACCCGCAATGTCAGATTGGTCAGGATAACCGGGGCTTGGACCGTTATCGGGATACTCTTCAACCGGTTCAACGTATCGATGATTGCAATGAACTGGCAAACCAGCCCTCATTACACGCCGAGCTGGATGGAGGTAACGGTTTCGCTGGCCCTGTTGACAATGGGAATCTGGCTGTTCAGGTGGCTGGTCAACCGGTTGCCGGTGATGTCGACAGATAAGCCTGCTGTTGGAACAATTACCCTGAAGGAGCTGTGGTCATCGGAAGCTGAGAAAGCCTGAACACGGAAAGTTTGGTTCATCCGGCAAACGAGTGTACCTGTGGTCTGGATTTTCCTGCCCCGCATAGGGGCTGCATAATATAGCCCACGATCTCTACGCCCCGCGAGGTGCCACCCTGGGATCAGGCCGCCAAAACCAACCCCGGTTTTTACCCCGAAGGGGTTACATAAAATCTGCCATGGTCACGACTCGGCTATTATATGCAGCCCTAAACTTCAGGGCAAAGCACTTTTAGGGCAACAAACTCTAAAAGCCCGCACAGAGGGAATTTACAGCAGACAGACACTGTCACTTCTCGTGCTGTAGGTACTCATACTGAGTTGCGTTCAAGAAGGTATCAAGTGATATCTGGCGGAGCCTGGACATCTATATGGCGCAAGCGGAGGGGGCCTTCGGCCAGTCTCCGCGAGCGCCGAGCAGTCGGCCACGCGCGTAGCGCGCGTGGCCGAAATCCTGCGGGGTGCGGGGGAATCATTCCCCCGCTCAGTTTGGGCTTATTCGTCGCTCTTTGAACGCAACTTGGTATCATTTGCCGGAAGACCCGAAAGTTTGTCCTCAAACTTGGGAAATATCATTCCGTTCAAAAGCGCTGCCTGATTGATGAATTTGTAAACCTCTGCACTACTAACGCGCAGTTTCTTGAAATTTTGGCAAGCATGTGAGGCTAAACCGTTGTTTTCTCCGCGTCTCCGCGTCTCCGCGTCTCCGCGTCTCCGCGTCTCCGCGTCTCCGCGTGATATGGTTTTCGTCTTTTGGTTGCGGCCCCGGCTGCTCTGTACTACTAACGTGCAGTTTCTTGAAATTTTGGCAAGCATGTGAGGCTAAACCGTTGTTTTCTCCGCGTCTCCGCGTCTCCGCGTCTCCGCGTGATATGGTTTTCGCCTTTTGGTTGCGGTCTTGGCCGCGCTGCGTTCTCTGCGTCTCTGCGGTAACTTTTTGATTGCACTAGCATTTCACTAGTTTATCCAAACACTTATCACAAAACCGGCTGCTTTTGAAATCGATTTCCTCCACGTAGGTCGAAGATTTCATTACACATTCCGGATTATGACAGTGGAAAAGACCGTACGTGTGGCCCAACTCATGGATGGCTTCTTTGAGGAGGCGCTCCTCCAGAAGCGCCGGATTATCGGGCAGACCGTAAAACTTGTTATCCAGGCGGTAAGAACTGACAACGGCACATTGGCCGTTTAAGCGCGCCTCACCGAAAACGAAGGTCAGGACGGGAATATACAAGTCCAATCCTGTAACGGCGAGCACCTTGGAGGCCGCCGTCGGGAGATGGTGTTCCAACCGTTCGATGATCGCAGACGAACTGTACTGGTTCCTGTGAAGATCCAGGAAGGCGCGGCAATCGAAGTCAGAGCGCGAAACGTTCACTTCTGTATGAAATCGGGCTTCAAGTTGATCGCGCAGGCGCTCTATTTCGTGCTCACCCGTAAATTCAATAGTAACCAGCAGCATAATTATGAATATTCTGAATTTGTGAATTCAACTGCAGATGGAACTCACCGAACCGGGATATGACCAATCCGAACCTCAAGGACCTAATAGCCCAGGCAGTATTTCTTGATTTTGTTGTATACCGTGGCCCTGTCCACTTCGAGCAACTGGGCGGCCAGCGACACGTTTCCCCCGGTCTTGTTTAAGGCGAGTTGGATGTGGCGCTTTTCGATTTCCGCAAGGGGCAGCACCTCATCTGTATCTGAAGGCCCCCGCCAGTCGACAGGGCAAGGAAGGTCCTCCACGGTGATCAACGGGGGCTTTCCCACCACAACGGCCCTTTCGATCGCGTTCTGGAGTTCCCTGACATTTCCGGGCCAGGATTGTTGTTTCAGCCATTCCATGGTCTGAGGGTCAACGCCTGTGAAGGGCTTGTTCATAGCTGTGGCGAACTTACCCACAAAATGGTTCACCAGCAGCGGGATGTCGGAAGCCCTTTCTTTGAGAGAGGGCAACTGTATGTTGAAAACGTTCAATCGGTAGTACAGGTCTTCTCTGAACGTCCCGTCCTTGACCGCATCTTCCAGGTTCCTGTTTGTCGCAGAGATGATCCGGAAGTCCGCTTCGACGACCTGGTTGCCGCCAAGCCGCGTAAATCGCTTTGTTTCGATGACCCGCAGCAAATCCATCTGGGTCTTTGGGCCGATGTTGCCAATTTCGTCGAAGAAAATGGCGCCTTTGTGTGCCAGTTCGAGCCTACCCTTGCGTCGATACTGAGCGCCGGTGAAGGCCCCTCTCTCGTGGCCGAAAAGCTCGCTCTCCACCAGCGAGTCGGTCATGGCGCCGCAGTTGATGGTGATAAGAGGGAAATACTTGCGCTTGCTGTTGAAGTGGATGGCCCTGGCGACGAGCTCCTTACCCGTGCCCGAAGCGCCCTGGATCATCACCGTAACGTCCGTCTGGGCGACGGTCTGAATCAGCTTCAGGATCTCCTGCATCTGCCGGCTTTCGCCGACGATCTGATCAACGGAGATCAAGGAGCGGATCTCTTCTTTCAGGCTGAGGTTTTCGCTGAGGAGTCGGCGCTGTGCGGCCGCGTTGCGAATGAGTCTGCTCAGGTCGTCCGGATCGACCGGTTTGGTTATGTAGTCGTAGGCGCCCTGCTTCAGGGCCTGCACTGCGGTGTCAACCGTGGCGTAGGCCGTCATTATTATGATCGCAAGTTGGCTGTCTATTTCCTTTATGCGCTGTTGAAGCTCGATCCCGTCCATTCCGGGCATCTTTATGTCGAGCAGCACGATGTCGAAGCTTGAATCGCGAAGTTTGTCCAGCGCCTCCATCGCCTCGGCAGCGGTCTCCACACGGTAGCCCTCCGGGAGGAACCAGTGCCTGAGAGATTCACGGACCGACGGCTCATCGTCCACAATGAGCATTGACACCTGATCTGTCATTTTTTCTCAATCTCCGGCATATTCCAAAGCGTTTTACAAACTGACCGCCCGAAAACCTGCGATCACAAATCCGAAACTACAGGCTCCTCGAAGACCGGTTCCTTTTCTTTGTCCGAATTTATCTGTCTCGGGAACGTGAGGATAAATGTCGTTCCCCGCCCCGGCTCCGATTCGACCTCGATTTTCCCCTTGTGACTCAGCATGATGCCGTAAACCACCGACAGACCCAGACCGGTGCTATGTCCACCCTCCTTGGTCGTGAAGAACGGCTCGAATATGCTCGACCGGATTTCCTGAGGAATACCCCTGCCGTTATCTGCGACGCTGACGCGGAGTGCGTCCGGGTCGAACACATCCTGGGTGGCTACAGTAAGAGCGCCGCCACGGGACATGGCTTCCACAGCGTTCATGAACAGTGCGATCAGCACCTGAGCTATCTGGTTCCCATTGGCGATAAAGTTCGGGTCCTTCGCCTCGAGCTTGGTTACCGTGCTGATCTCATTGATTTGGAAATGATGGTTGGTTATTGAAAGACTCTTCTCAATAACATTGTGGATGTCCACCTTTTCCATGACAGATTCGGAACTCCTGGAAAAATAGAGCAGGTTTTTGACGATGTTTCCACAGCGCTTGATCTCGCTAATGGCTGCTTCAAGATACCCCAGGGCTGCTTGCCTTTCTTCTTCCGTCATGGGCCCCGCGTTTATTTTGCGGGAGATCAGCTTGGCATAAGTTAGAATCCCGCCAAGGGGGTTATTGATTTCATGAGCCACGGTGGCCGCGAGCTTACCCATGGAAGCCATCTTGGCGACGTGGATCATTTTTTGGGACAGCTCCCTGTTTTCAGCTTCCGCCCTTTTCAGGCTTGCTACCATGCTGTTAAACGAACGCGCCAGATCGGCTATTTCGTCGTCCCCTTCTACCTGGATGCTGAAGTCCAGATTGCCCTTTTTGACCTCGCGCGGTCCCTCCGCAACCTTGACCACCCGCGTATGCACCATGCGCAATATGAATAACCCTGCGAAAAGCTCGATGACCAGGATGGCGCCGATGGAGTAGAAAATCATCAGGTTGCGGCTGGTACGGATATTCTGATCCACTTGAGCGAGGCTGAACTGAGAGTCGAGCACGCCCAGTATTTTTTGTTTGGAAGGCGACGGATGGCAGCTTGGCGCGGCGCAGGCAGGCTCATTGCGAACTGACTTTAAAACCCCGAGTACCCGGTAGCCGTCCGGGGAAGAGAAAATTCGAGACCGAACGGCTTCAGGAATAAATTCAAGCGGCTCTCCGCTGCTGTGGCACACGTTGCACTGTGGGGCCTTGATGTTCACCTTTTGCCCTATTTCTGGGGTGCTTGTGCTGAAAACGACACTTCCTGTTTTGCCGTAAATTCTTATGCCCTCAACTCCGGGTTCGCTACCCAAGGTATTGATCGTCTGCGCAACGTCTTCCAGGCGGTTGAGCAACATGCTCTGGCGCATTGATCGTAGGAACAGCTCGTTGGTGCGTTTGGCCGAGAGGGTTATTTCCTGCATAACATGCTGCGTATTGGCCCGGATAATGAGAACAGTCAGGGAAATGAACACAATTGCGCTGACAAGCAGAAGCAGGCAAAAGAGCCTGAAGGCGAGTGAATTGGCAATATTGCGCAAAGCTTTTCCTCAAGATTTGACAGCCCTTAATTTGACCAAGCCCGATGAACGAGGTAAATTGTAAACCAACTCGGCCACTAATGGAAAAGTTTTTGATCTCGGCCCCGACGAGTCGATTCGTTCTGCGATGCCGGCATCTTGATCGCGGCCGGGGCTAATACCACGTTGCGTTCAAAACTCCCCTGCCCCCTTTAGGGGCGAACCCTACCGGAGCGCCCAAACTACACCCCCCTTTTCTAAAGGGGGGCAGGGGGGATTTGAAGCTCCACCCTTTTGTAAAGGGGGGCCGGGGGGGATTTGAAGCTCCACCCTTTTGTAAAGGGGGGCCGGGGGGGATTTTAAGGCATCGAGCACCATCTTGAACGCAACTCGGTATAAGAGCCATGGATTAGATGTGGTCACGAAAGACGGACTCGCATTTCCGTCGTATTCGGGACCTGCAAGTTGAGAATTGGCTTGCACAGCTTTGAGCGTCGCACTCCTTCTGTTGCAATCTTCGTAATCGTTCACCGCACCTTGTAAATAATTTTATGCACCACGAAGGAGGAGCGCAGCGGGGTGAAAGCCTCGAAGAAGATATAGGGCGAAATGCCTGGTCTCCACACCCTTCCGGTCTCTTGCTTCTTCTTCGTGTCCTCGTGCTCTTCGTGGTTAACGCTTACCCAAAAATGCAACCGTTCACCGCACCCTGCAAATAATTTTATGCACCACGAAGGGGGAGCGCAGCGGGGTGAAGGAACTACGGGACAAAGTGCCTGATAACTCTATTCGAAAGCCCATCAAATTTCATCTTCGTGCTCTATCCTTGACCGGCCTATGCTCCGTTCTTCGTGGTGAACATTTACAAATCTTCCTAATGCGTAAGAGGGCCTCAGCGAATGGTTTTTGAGCATTTCTGCTGGTCAATGCCCATTTGCTTTGCGTCATCCTAGTACACTGTCAACTAAGTTCCTATAGGTAATGACCTGCAATCCGTCATTCCGGCGCAGGCCGGAATCCAGCGTCTTTTCAGTTGGTTAACAGCACTGGACCCCGGCCTTCTGTCATGCCGGCGGAGGCCGGTACGGGGTGACGATTCCTTGCAACATGTAATAATTTTATTGACAATGCACTACGTCTCCAATTTTTGCTTCCCAACAAGACCCCACAAAAAGCCTCCCATTGAGGAGATCGGGGCCGGCCTGGATTTGATGATAAAGCCGGCAAGTGCTGAAGGGTGCAGGACTCCTTATGAAGTCGCATTGTTGAAAGACTTTCCGGTGAGCAGGACGGCAAACCAAAACGTTTCCAGTCATCAATGCTGGAAAAAATAGAACTTAAAGAGGCCAGCAAGCAGTTGAGAAAAGGTAAAACGTTAGGCGGACGGGTAATGGCTGAGGAATCCGTTGCTGTAAGGCAAGGGGCAGCTAAACCGAAGAAAAAGTAAGAATGATGTTTGAGAGCGCCGCCCCATGAAAATTGACTCGACAAAATGTTCCCATTAAGACTTGTCGGAGTTGGGTCCTGTCGTTTTGTCCAGTTACCGAGGGACAGATCACCACGCAACGCTATGCGCCGTGCGGGGCGGTTTTTAGAATCGGGACAATTTACAACAATGTCCAGTTAATGAAAAAGGTATCGCACAATTCTGGGTCGTATCGATCAAATGCCCTCACCGTCTAAGGATAGATGAGAAAATTCGTTTTGTCCAGCCGGGTTACCGCACGGAATCCCACAAAAGAGCGGCACCTTGGAGGTCTTGGAGTGGAGAAGGTAGAAACAGGAATAAGTGGCTGTCAGGCCTAGACCCGCCGAGAATGGGTCAGCCCGAGATTTGTCAGATGCACCAAATTCAGAGCCTGCATTGATATGAACAAAGAGATAAATGTAGACTTACGCCGTGACTACCAAGCACTGCTCTGAAAGCACTGTCAAATCGGATGTCCATCCAGTCCGCAGCATGATTGCACCGAGAAGGTTAAGGCAGGTCGCGGTTCAACTACTGAGCTTCTGAAAGTTGCAGGATTCACCATCCCGCGCTGAAAAGCGGCCACTGCAAGACGTGCGTCATCAATATGCCGCGGATCTCTGGTCTTGGGCTGGTCGGTCACAAATGCCTCAAAGAGCAAAAGTCGGCCAGGATCAGATGGCGGTGGATTCCAATTAAGGGTGGCTTTTCCTTCATGTACCTTCCGCCTAAGTTTTGCTAGGACGTAAGACACCACAACCAAGCCTGTCACTAGGACTGATGCACCTGCAGCCGCAGAGAACGGCCTGCTAACGCCCTTGTTACACTCACCGGAGCGTGCCGACAAAAGTTTGGCCGGATGTTCTCTCATCGGAACGAACATGGGAGCCTCAAAACCCAAAGCCAAAGGCCCAGCATCCAACGCCAACGCCAAGGTATCCACACAGGAGTCAATGTTGGTTCCCTCTGATGCCTGCGGTCCAGCCATTATCCAGCCTAGAATCTTGTCCGGTTTACCAACGTCGATCACGGCGATATTCATAGCAACCTTTATTTGAGTTTCCTGCCTCATATCGGCATCCGATGGTTACAAAATTTCTTGCCCGTTGACGTTTCCGCCCGGACTGTAGTGTAAGTATCGCCCCTTTTATGTCTCCCTATTCGTATTGAAGACTGATGCCCCAAGCCGGTAACCTTGATTCGATGTAGTTTCTAAGAAGAGTGTATCGAAATCCCAGCTTGGAGTTTCGGTCTCCTTTATGCTTAATGGATTCCTGAATGATGAAATCATATGCTCTGAGAACAAGCCCCGTGTCCTGTTGGAACGCGTTTCTGATATCACTACCCAACCAATCAAGAAAGGTACGTCCGTCATCATCAACAGCAAGCAGTCCCATGGATTTCGCGGCAAACTCGGCGTGGGCCTTCTCTTCTCCTGTGGGTTCCTGATGCTCTGCAATCATAGCAATCATTTGGAGATAACGAATAAGTTCTTCGCCGATCACTATTCTGGGATACTGGGCTATTCTGCTTTCTAAATTGTATGCTCGTGCGAGGGCGGGGCCATATATTTCTCCCTCCTCAATGTCCATTGCCAGACCGAGCTCTCATTCCGCCCCGGATTGCCCAGGAATGTACCATACATGAAAGGAACGTTGATGCAGTTGCAGCCAAGACACTGTAGATGGCTCTGCACTGGAATTTTCCCATGTCGTCACGAAGCGGAATGTTAACTATTAATGAATCCGAGAAATGTCGATACAATATGGGGGTACTCCGAAATTGCTGCAGGAGTTCCCGCTCGGAGGGCAATAATGCGGTTTCGTCTATGCTCCCTTCCATCAATGGCTTGATGCTCGCCTTGAAGAAAGTCTGCAGGGCGTACAGGGGCCTGTAGAGTTCGCCAACTTTTTGCTTAAAGGCGGCGACCTCCTCCTGATTCTCGATATTGGGCAATGCAGTCAATTTGCGGAGCGTATCCTGTTGCCCGAGTAAATCCAGAAAAGCGACTACATGCCACCCGATGTATTTCTCTTTCTGGCTCGTTTGGGCTTTTGCCCCCTGATCATCTATCTTCATATTGTGTCCCTGGGTTCACAAATGTCAAACATCGAAGCTTTCAATTCGATTTCAACCATCACGGGTCTGCGATTGGATATTCAGAGTCATCGTTATCACAACTCCCCCCGGAACGCTTGGTCGAGGATGCTGGGGAGAAGGGCATCGAGTTCGGCAGCGGTTTGGGAATGATAAGGCGGAATTTTATGTAGCCGCTGCAAAATCCGAGAAGCCCATTGCTGTTCGCGATATTCAGGCATAGGCATGGTTAGTGAAAGGAACAGTTCCGGCCGCGTTCGTTCGCGGCGTGCTCCCTGTCCCCGAGTAGCTCCAGCCAGCATTCCATGAAACCAAGGTGTCCGCACAAGAAAACTCATGTAAGCGGGATCGCAATCGCCACATTTGCAGGAGAAGGTCCGATATTCCGGTGATGCATAATAGCCCTCCATCTCTGGAGGGCATACGGCTATTGCGCCTTCCCAGCCTTTCACTTGGCTTAAAACAATCTGGTCAGCCTTAAGCCTATTGAAATACCGATAGGTGGTCTCTGAACCATGTGATGCCGCTTTTGGGAATAAGCCGCCTCCGAAGCCTCGGATGCCAATTTGTGGATAGTCGTTTTCTGCTTTTATTTCCTGCCGATCTTCTGAGAGTTCAATTAGCTCTCCGATTTTTACGATATGTGAACCGGATAATCTTTTATGCAGGCTCAGTGTGAATGACAGGATCGACTTATCAACCGTTTCTCTTAGGTCTTGGATTTCATCCATCTTGGCCACGAGTTCCTCAATTTTGGCCACGATCCGCCGCTGTTCCGGCAGCGGAGGCAGAGGGATTGTTGCCTTTTCAAGCTGGTCAGGGTGCAAGCTTCGGCGTCGAATGTTTGTCCCAGTGCTTTGTGACCCAATGAGTTTCCAGACATTCCTCATTTTGAAGTAGTAGTCGATAAAGCTTGGTTCGAGTTTGGTCCGATCTATTTCATACACCACAAAAGCACCTGACAAGACACAACCCTCAACGGCCTTGGGGGCAACCCCGAAAGCTCCTTCCCACGCCATGATTTTGCAATAAATGAAATCATCAGCTTTGACCCTTTGAACCTTTGGGAGCTGGAAGGTCGACCCCTGTTTGGTTTCTCCAGCAAAAATGCCACGACCAAAGCTGTAGGTTCCTGCAAATCTATAATCTCTGAGTTCCTCTTTATTCTCAAAGCGGTCTGCTCGCTTCAATACGATCGCGAGGGGCACGTGTTTCCACGCTGATTTCATGGTTGATTACCCTCTAATTCGGCCTTAATATCTTCGATGATCTCGATTATTCGGCGTTCTTTCTGCAGGATGTCGGCAACGATCTGTTCTGGCGGGAGGTGTTCAAGGTCATCACTGCTATTCGGATTCTTGAGGTCGAGATTGCAGGAGAGAAGCATACCAGTGTCGTCGTATTTCAGAACATCGGCGACATTCACACGCCACGCATGATCGTTTTCCTCTCGATCCTTCCTATTGAACCACTCGATGCACTCGGCGAATTCCTCAAAACGCATGGGAATCGTCTTGGTATAGCTTTTTCTGCCCTCGGGGAGCGGTATTTCATAGTACCAAATCCTATCAGTCGGCCCTGAGCGGTTGAAGAAGAGCAGGTTAGTCGGAATGCTGGTATATGGGGCAAAAACTCCATTTGGCAGGCGCACTATCGTATGCAGATTAAATTCTTTGAGCAGGCGTTCCTTGATCCTGGCGCAAACGCCATCCCCGAAAAGTGTGCCGTTGGGTACGACCACTGCGGCACGTCCGGGTTTGCCGTTATTTTTCTCAGGGCGCTTGAGCTTGCGCATCAGGAGCTGAAGGAAAAGCAGCGCCGTTTCAGAGGTTTGGAGATCGTCCGGGAAGTTCGACTTTATTCCGGCCTCTTCTTCGCCGCCGAAAGGGGGATTCGTGAGTATTACATCAACCCGGTCGCGGTCCCCTATTTCCTGAACCCGGACATTGAGCGAGTTATCGTAAATAATGTTCGGATACTCCAGCCCGTGCAGAAGGAGGTTCATTTGCGAGAGCATGTAGGGCAATGGCTTTGCTTCCTGACCGAAAATGGAACGTTCTTGGAGGGTGCGACGGTGCTGTACTGTTTTGCACTGCTTCTCCAAATGCTGGTAGCCTTCAACAAGAAAACCACCTGTACCGCAAGCAGGGTCGAGAACTGTTTCACCAAGCTTCGGGTTCATTACAGCGACCATGAACTGAACGACCGGGCGGGGTGTATAGAACTCGCCGGAATCTCCAGCTGCATCGCGCATCTCGCGCAGCATAGATTCATATAGGCGGCTCAGGGTGTGGATCTCTTCGGATGAGTTGAAATGAATGCTGTTTATTTTATTGATCACATCTCGAAGAAGATAGCCGCTGAGAACCCGGTTCTGCACATCACGAAACACGTTGGCAACCACATCGCGCCGATCACGGCCATTCTCCGATTGCAGAGAGCGCAGGTAGGCCAGCAGGCCCGGTCCCTTTTTCGCATCCGGGCGGATAGTCTCATCAAGATTGATGAATCGGATCAGATCGTCTCCGGTGACGCCATCGTCGTGTGCAGCCCAATCACGCCAACGATAAGGATGTTCTATAGTGGGGCGGAATTTTTCCCCTCTCAATTCGGCTTCCTGCTCCCGAATCATTTCCATGTCATCTAGGAACTTGAGGAACATGATCCAGGTCAGCATGGGTAATCGATCAAGATCACCATTTAGGCCCTTGTCTTTCCGCATTATGTCGCGGGCAGACTTGATGAGCGATCCGAGCTGTTGTGCAGTAGTGATCGGTTCGCCAATTTTTGCTTTTTTTATTCCTGCCATCCCCTATGGTTTCTCCTGTTTCTCTCTTTATACTCAAGCGGCGTAGAGTTGTACCTGAAGTTCAGTCACCGCCTCCCGCAGCTTTTCCGGACCCCCAAAGTAACGGATTATCTCTGTAACGTTACCTCTTTCCGATATTGGGGGCACTTTCAGTATGTCTGGTATAGTAAACTGAGCGAGTCCGAATTCGGCGTATTTTGCAAGGAGGTCATCGAGAATCAAACGTGCTTCAGGGCCGAATTTGTCGAAGAAATCCTTCTTGTCCTTGCGCAGTCTGTCCGCCCGCTCACGTCGAGTCCGGAGCGGGGCGTTGTAGGCAACATGGCAAAGCAGGTCAAAAGGATCGGCCTCAGGCTGATTGGTCTCCTCCATCAGCTTCTCGAACTCAATTCCGCGATCCTCCAAGCGCTCTATAATTTCCTTTCTTTCGACAGGCTGCGACCAACTGCTTCGCAGATCAGCAGCGGTCGGGTACATGGTACGGACGCTCTCTGCGGTGTAGTCTATGTACTTCACAACCCGAAGTTGCTTGCCCGCAGTATCGAGTTCATAAACCAAGTGAGCTGCAATTTCCACCGTCCCGCCATCCACATAGAATTTTCGAAGCACGCCAGGCGCATCTACTATAATAGGGGGTCCAGTATCAATGTGAATATCCTCATCTTCGGCAGCTTCTTCCGGGGTGATTACCTGTTCTCCTGTGACTTTCCCTTCTTCATCGATTATCTCTTCGATTTCAATCGCCGGATCGCCATCGAAGTTGGGATCGGCAAAATGATGGGTCGCGGAGCCGGTATAGTCTAAAATGTCGAAGAAGTACTTGCCGTAATCGTCTCGGACGCGAGTCCCCCGCCCGATAATTTGTTTAAATTCCGTTATGGCATTCACGACTCGGGCTATCGCCACGTTCTTGACCGTCGGCGCATCGACTCCTGTCGTAAGAAGTTTCGATGTAGTCAGAATGACCGGAGTGCTTGCTTCCAGCTCCTGAAAACGGCTGAGATGGCCCCGCCCGATATCGCCTTCATCAGCCGTAACGCGGCAAACGTAATTCGGGTCTCCCTGAACAAGATCGGAATTGAAATTACTTAATGCCCGGCGCATTTCATCGGCATGTTCCTGATCCACACAGAAGACAATGGTCTTCCCGAACCGGTCATTCTTTTTGAGATGCTCTGTAAGATGGCGGGCTATTGCTTCAGTTCGCATGCGCAGTGCAACGATCCGCTCGAAATCTTTGGTTTGATATTCTTCGTCAGGGATTTCCCGACCGTAGCGGTCGAGTTCCCCTTTACTCGGCCTCCATCCGGCAGCATCGGCGGTTGTAATGACCCGGTGGACGCGATAGGGGGCCAAGAACCCATCTAATATGCCGTCGCGCAAACTGTAGATGAACACAGGCTTGCCAAAATAGCGGTACGTGTCGCGGTTATCCTCCCGGAGCGGGGTTGCGGTCATTCCCATCTGGTAAGCGGGCCGGAAGTAGTCGAGAATTTCGCGCCAGTTACTTTCATCCCTTGCGCTTCCACGGTGACATTCATCAACGATAATCAGATCGAAAAAATTCGGAGCATACTCGCGGTAAAGGCCGGGGCGGCGTTCGTCTTTGGCAATTGCTTGATAGATGGCAAAGTACATCTCCCGACCCTTTACGACCTCCCCGTTCTCGATCTTATGGCGTGCGTCACCGAAAGGCGTGAACGTCTTGTCTTTGGGATCATCTACAAGGATATTGCGGTCTGAGAGGTAAAGTATCTTGGGGCGGCGGAATTCGCCGGTTGCATTCCATCGGCTTGACCATAGCTTCCAGCAAATCTGAAACGCGACAAGTGTTTTGCCGGTGCCGGTTGCCATCGTGAGCAGAATACGTTTTTTGCCTTGCAGTATAGCCTGCACGGTACGGTTGATTGCGATTTCCTGATAATAGCGTGGCCTCCGACCGGCTTCTATATAGGAAGGGGCGAGCAGGCGTTCGGCCTGTTGGTCGGTTATCCCTTGCGCCTTCCGCAAACGCGCCCAGAGTTGAGCGGGTGAAGGATAGGAATCCAACTCCGTTTCTTTGCCGGTGAGAAAGTTGAACTCTATGATAGCTGTCCCGTTTGTAGCATACGCAAACTTCAGGCCCAGAATCCCGGCATAGTCCTTCGCCTGCTGGAGACCTTCACCAGCCGTTTTATAGTTTGCCTTCGCCTCTACCACTGCAATGGGAAAGTCGCGAGTATACCTGAGTAGGAAATCGGCTCGTTTCTGTTTGCCTCTCTTGACCTTGCCACCCGCCACAATGATTCGGCCATCGGTGAAAGTCCGTTGTTCCGTGAAGGAATGTGGCTCAGAATCCCATCCGGCTGAGATCAGTTTTGGGATGACGGACTTTCGGCATGTATCTGCTTCGGTCATACTGATCATGAGCAGAAGAGCCTATAGTGATGGTTCATTCGAGTGCAGAACAGAGTTTATCGCGCGTGGGGAATTCAGATATTTTCCCGAAATATCACAATCTTGATACCACAAGTCAAAAAGGGGAGCAACTTTAAAGCGGGTGGAATGACGGACTGGTGCGTCTGCCATTGGCTTCGGGGCAACGGAGTCGGGCCTAATGCGATTAATAAGTTCTATCTGACATCGATCGACACTCTCCGCTCAGCCCACACCTGAACCCACGTCAATTTGCGCCTTGCACCTTGATTCACTGTCAAAAAATATTCTTGCGAAACCGGAATGTGACTGTAATATGCTTCCAGCACCAAGGTCACCTGCTTTGACCCTTTCTCTTTGATAGCCCCCAGATCAGGGAGGCATAAATGATAAGAATCAAATTCCCGCTTTTTGTGGCCGTACTGGTCGGATTCGCCGCCATTGCTCATGCCGGTTTTGATGAGGGTGAAGTGGCTTGATTCGGATGCAGCGTGAGGTGGGCAGGAAAGGGATTTGACTAAAGTTCTTTGCAGGAGTAGCTGATGAAGATTCTCCATATAAAAAAGCAAATTTTAACGACAGTTTTCATCCTGTCTTTTTTGGGATGTTCGACCATTCCCGGACTTCAGCATTACACCGCAACCTTACGCGATCATGCCAAAGAACATAACGAATGGGAGATGAATAGGACGAATAGGGATTTGGTTCAAGCAGCAGGTCGTGGCGACCTGCCTGAGGTTAGAAGCCTTCTCGCCAGGGGTGCGGAGGTCAATGCCAAGGATTATGAAGGGAGAACTGTGTTGATGTTTGCCTCCACAAATGGCCACAGGGAGGTCATGCATGAGCTGCTTAGTAAGGGTGCGGAGGTCAATGCCAAGGAAAAGTACGGCTTTACCGCGTTGATGTTTGCCTCCATAAATGGCGACCTGGCTGTCGTGCAGGAGCTGCTTAGTAAGGGTGCTGAGGTCAATGCCAAAAATATGGACGGGAAAACCGCGTTGATGTTTGCCTCAATATGGAGCCACAGGGAGGTCGTGCAGGAGCTGCTTAGTAAGGGTGCAGAGGTCAATGCCAAGGACAATCACGGCGAAACCGCGTTGATGCATGCCTCCCTGCATGGCGAACGGTATGTGGTGCATGAGCTGCTTGGTAAGGCTACGGAGGTCAATGCCAAGAATTTGGACGGGAAAACCGCGTTGATGTTTGCCTCCATAAATGGCGACCGGGCTGTCGTGAATGAGCTGCTTAGTAAGGGTGCGGAGGTCAATGCCAAGGGCAATCACGGCGAAACCGCGTTGATGTTTGCCTCCAGGAATGCCCACCGGGGCGTGAAAAAACTACTTATCAAGGCCGGAGCAAAGTAATGTAGTCGATATTTGACAGCAAAAAAAACACTGTAAATAAAGGGGTCAGCCCTTGAAATTAGAAAATCATTATGCCACTTTCCTCGGCAATTTCTATTTTCAAGGGCTGACCCCATTTACTTCTGAAGGGTATTTTGGATTACGTGAAATCATAAGAATCTGAAGCAAATGGCATCTGCACTATGATGGAAGAGATCAGTTTGGCTTTGTAAAGCCTTGAGAGGATACTGAATGAATCAAATAGCCTCCGAAGATTTTGGCCTTTTCATGTCTGCGATGAAATTCGGCGCTCACAAGCATCGATGGCAGAAGAGAAAGGATGCGGAACAAACGCCATACTTCAATCACCCAATCGATGTTGCCGAAATCCTATGGAGGGTGGGGAATGTCAGAGATATAGCTGTTTTAACCGCAGCCCTCCTCCATGACGTTATCGAAGACACAGAGACTAAGCCCGAAGAAGTGGAGCGCGATTTCGGAAGAGCCATACTCTCATTGATACTTGAGGTGTCCGATGACAAGAGCCTTCCGAAAGAAACTCGAAAAGAACTGCAGGTGCAACATGCTCCTAACCTGAGCCCAGGGGCCAAGTTGATCAAAATAGCTGATAAGATCTGCAACATAAAGGATGTAACCTATTCGCCGCCCCCGGACTGGTCCCTCAAGAGACGCATGGAATATCTTGACTGGGCTGAAAGGGTTGTCAAGGCGATGGACGGATGCAATCAAAAGCTTGAGGGGGAGTTTTACGGGTTACTTAAGGAAGGCCGAGAAAAAATCAGTGGCAGGGGATCGGTTTCAGGGAGTATGCCCGAATAATAGGATTATCGGAAGGAAAGCCTACGTCCAGCTTAGGCATAGTGCTTCGTTGATGAAGGGGATTTTGGATTGGGTGAAATGAGCATTGCACAGTATGAGTCCAGACTGAGACTGGATCAATGAGGTGAACAAATGCGTCTATTATCATTTGTTTTTCTTCTGGCTCTGGTAGTCTCCACAACGGTGCAACTTTTGGCTGCTCCTCCCACAGGAAAAGTTATTCCCTTATCGGACGGGATTACCAAATTGGATCTGACGGGCCAACAGTCTGATGGAATGGTCATTCTGGCTCATCGGGAAAACTTCAATGCACATAGCTTCGATGTACTATCGCTCTATATAAAAGCGGGCTATGAGAGCCCCAATGCTCCGATCTGTAACCTCATCCCTGTGTTCGATGACAACAAAGAACGACTTACAGTGACTATAGGTGGTGGAGCTGACTGTATTTTGCATGATTTCCGGCTTGTGCGAGATTCCGACAGGAGCCCACTACGCCTTATCATCGCCGACCGATCTTTGGGTGACGAAGGTTTCGCAGGGGCTAACGCTGTTACTTTTTCATTTTATGTGCTGCGTATTAACAAAGAAGGTGAGGTTGGTCGTCCCCTTTACTATTTCGAGCGAACCAGTCAATCAAAAGCAAAGCATAAGTATTGTGACGTTGGTGAAGCGTTCAAAAACGAACTGGGTTTGGGTGACTACAGGAAAAGCCTCCGATAGGTACAAATCCAGTAGGATTTTTCAACCCCCCACACCCTCCACAGCACGTCATTTAACAGGAGTGAGCAAAATCAACCAATAATAGTCAAGCCAGGTGCCCTCGGGCGTCTTGACCCATTAGAGATGTGCCTTAGAAAATTATTGCATTCCTTTCCTAAGCAATTAGAATCACAACACCCTGAATTTTGAAATCCCCCATTTACCTTCCTCCACAAAGGATCCGCCAATGCAAAAAAAACTCATCGAGATCGCATCAGAAATCGTCCGGACTCAGGTTTCCCGCACTCCCATGTCCGGCGCCGATATAGCATCATCTCTCCGGCAGGTTTTCATCACTCTCAATGAACTTCAAAAAGCTGAAACGGCTGGAATCAACATTGAAGTTACTCAGCCGGCCGCAGAGGATGTAGCCGCAACGAAGCTCAGCCCGGCAGATTCTATCCAAAACGACAAAGTAATCTGTCTCGAATGCGGTGCTGAGATGAGACAGCTCACGTCGAAGCATCTCGTTTCCCACGGAATGAGCCAAAAAGAGTACAAAAAGAAATACGGTTTCACAATGCGGACTCCTTTGGCGGCAAAATCTCTGACCAAAGCCAGAAGCAAAGCGGCGAAGAAAAGAGGATTGCCTGAGAAGCTGAAGCAGGCGATTGAGGCAAGAAGGCAGGCAAAGGCCAAGGTGTCAACGCCGGCGGCCGCTAAATCCATTTCAGATGGCCCAAGAGCTAAGAGAACCAAAAAAGTGAGGGAGCGGTTTAGTCCGAAGAAGATGAAGTGATTTAGTCACCCTCCCGCCAAAGGAGCATGTAATGAATCAGAGGGTAACGGTTGTCACTCATTATAGAGCGAAGGAGGGCTACGACCTGAAACTTGGCGAGCTTCTCTTGGCTGTCGTTGAACCGAAGAGATCTGAAGACGGCTGCATTGAGTGCGAGTTGCATCAGGCAACCAATAACCCAACCAGTTACGTATCGTATGAGATCTGGGAAAACAGGGAGTATTTCGATAAGCATAACGCCAAATGGGATATGGCTCAGTTTAGATCAATGGCACAGCAGCTGTGTGAGGAATCGCCCGAAAAAAAGCTTTGGGACAAGAAGCCTGGAAAACCTGTGAAAGACGAACAAACCGGAGTACTGTTTCAACCTGAGGAAGAAGGGGTGTGCGCCTGGGTGTGTGCTAACCTGAGTTACTTATATTTAATCGGCGCACTCCTGTTTTTGCTTTGGGTGCTGGTCACGACCTGGCTGGACAGAGTTCCATTTCTTGTATCAATATTTGGGGGCCAATATGCTGAAAGGTTTAAATCTCCCAACTTTCAGCTGTTTGCATACGCAGCAATCGGCGGGAGTATTGGAGCAATCGTAAGCGGGATCCGAAGTGTTTATGTTTGGCACCTTGAACGGAGGGCTTTCGGTGCACGTTTTATACTCAGGGACCTTGCATGCCCCGTTTTGGGAGCAATTCTCGCAATCGCTGTGTACGCTTTGGGCAAATTAGGTTTCGGTGTCATAAATGGGGACATACCAAGAACGGGTACCAGGATTAACGAGGTCTTAAGGGCATTCTCCGTGGGCTTGTTGGTGGGCTACAGTTGGCACAAGGTATTCGTTTGGCTTGATGACCTTGCGAACAGGATACTGCGCACCAAGAAAGGGAAAGAGGAGGCATCAAAATCGGAAACTGAGGCGACTGACCAATGAAAATCTACTTCGCTGGACCACTATTTTCCGAAGCTGAAAGGAATTGGATACGATCCACTATCAAAGAGATCCAATCCCTTGCCGCCCAGCATGGAGCAAAAGTCGAGATTATCTTCCCTTACGACTTGACCACCCAGGAAGAGATCGACCACCTGGGCCCAAAGGCAAAACACGAAATCTTCTCCCGCTGTAAATCCCATCTCGATGATACCGACCTTGTAATCGCCTTCTCGATGGCCCTCAGGTGGATGATGGGACTGCATGGGAGATCGGGTATTTCTACGCCAGAAAATCACCCGAACAGAAAATCATCGGGATCAGGACTGATTTCCGTCGAGCGGGTGAAAGTGAAGGCGCGGTAGTGAATCCGATGATCGAGTGTTCGTGTGATTGGCTTGTGCGGAGCAGGGAGGAGTTGACGGAAGTGATTTTGGAGTTTTTCTAACTTTTTCTAATGTGCCGGCCGTAAATGAGGATCGGTCCTTATTTCCTCGATGCATTGGTCCAATGAAAGACCCTGAAAGATTTCCCACCACTGGCCTGTGTGCCGCATGTACGCCACGTTGAATTTGTCGTTTCCGGCATATTCCAGCCTTGCAAACCTGATTTCGAAATACTCTGAGATCGAATCAGGATGAGGGGAACGCCATGTTGAGCAAAAATAGAAGTACCGCTGATACCATTTCGTGAAGATATCGACAGGGTAGTTCCACTGGTAATCTTTTGGCCGCTCCTTGATGAAATTGGGTTTGAGAAAAGTTTCCACGAACTCATCGGCCCTGGTTTTGACGACTGATTTCAGGTATTCGGGAACCTTGGGCTTTGCCGGCTTCGGAGGTACGTACATCCAACGTCTTTTTGTCGCCATTTTTGGTCCTTCCGCTATTTTTCTTGCCACGCTTTATTGATGGCATCGTCGACTTTTTTGTCCCGAAGCTCTTTTTCCTTCTTTTTCTCAGCCGATTCTTCATCCCTATTTTTCTTGGAATGCCGATGTTTTCCAAAGCTCGATGAAGGCTGATTTGAGGCACCCCCACCAGAGCCGGTGGTATCGTCCGCTAAAACAGATACAGCCGGATAGGCCAGAAGAATCGAAAACAGAACGGATATGATCCATCTTTTCATGTGAGCTCCCCTTGATTCAGATATCAATTAAAACCCAAGCGATGTCTTCTGGACAGGAACAGGCCGCCTCTGAGAAAATACTACCTTTCCACAAGGTATTGGATGCCTTCAGTCACCCTCCCCATTCATTCCCTCCCGCAGAACACCGGAGCAGTCATATACCTCCGGCCAAGCCGGAGGCCTGGAAAACCATGGACCGCTCAAAGCGGTTGGCGGTACTTGATAGCTCCGAGAATATCCGAATGGTCTTTGACTACCGCGCCATCGTCATTCCGGCGGCGCTTTTGAGCCGGAATCCAGCAGATTTTCGCAGGTTGGTATACAGCTTTAGCCGGCGCTTCAAATTGGCAACCGATACCTTTAAAGGCCCTGACGAGACACAAGAACCTGGATTCCGGCCTAATAGGGTGATTAAAAAGGATTAGAATTCCCACAGCAGGACGAAAGACCCTCTGGAACGTCACCCCGGCGAAGCCTGCCCCGGAAGTGTCTAGTCCGGGGGCCGGGGTCCAGCGGCTTTTGCTTTAAAATCAATTAATTGGGAAACAGCCTGGATTCCGGCTTCCTGTCATGCCGGCGGAGGCCGGTACGGAATGACGAAATCATTAGTAATTCTCAGGCATTTCTCCCACCGGAGAACCCTTTTTCATCACCCTGCTAAGCACTGCCGGAATGACGACCTGACTCCCGGAAATGTCAAACTCTGCGAGTCCGCCGGCAGAGCCGGAGGATTACCCTGTTATTCAAGTCTCCTGGGAGACTTGCTCAATAAGTGCCCGGATTGTCCAGCAAGTAAACGTGGAAGTGGAAAAATAATATTGGATCGATCAGGCAGGGCATCTTGAGTGGACAACCCCGAGGAGTTCATGAAGCGCGGGAGAAAATGACTGACGGCCATTGTCCCATTTCAAGAAGGCGATTAACCCAGCGTTCACCGATTCACAATCAATTGCGCAAAGCCGGTTCCAAGGTGCCTGGAAACTATTGAGGGGGCCTTGTCCTTTGCTGCTGCTGTTGTGCTCTCATCCTCTCCATCATGTCGGCCCTTACATCACCTCTGGTGATGTAGCCCTTGCCGCTTTTGTCCAAACGTCTGAATTGCTTTTCCTGAAATGCCATCCATTCGCTTTCGCTGATCCTGCCGTCATGATTGGTATCCATGTTACGGAACATCATATCGATCATCTGCTCCATTTGGGGGTCCTTTTCCCCCGGAGGTCCTCCTCGGTCCGGGGGTGGCGGCTGAGCCTGCGCAAGAAAGAAACCGCCGTAAACCATAACTATGATGCCAACCACGATAGGGATTGCTTTCCATCGAGCCATCCAACTTTCCTTTCGTCACGCAGGCAAAATTAGCCCCATAATTCGGCAGAATTTGCCATAATCGTGTAAAGTCAATTCATTATTATTGCCTGTTGCCAAATCATCAGGCCATCGAAGCTGCCCCAGGGAATCTGGCTGCCGCCGGCCGGCCGGATGGCACAGTGTATTCCTACCCTCACGGTTCATTGCCGTCATCGAAGAGCTTGAGTCCTTGAAAAACCCCCGGTTTTTCAAGGGGCAGGGTCTTCAATATACCCATCCGGGAGTTCCCGCCCCGGCGTGAGCGTTTTTTCCGCACTAAAAATTTCCCGGGGGCCCGTGAGATGCACAAGCTATCAGCCCCTTTGCGTGGGGCGTTCCACCAGTTCGCAAAGGGTCACGACGACCTCTGACTGCAATGGCCCTTAATCGGGACTGTAACCGCCATTATAATTTGACGGCGCGGAAGGATATCCTCCATCTCCTCCATAATAATCATAAGGGTAGGACGATCCGTAATCAGAGTAGTACCCCCCGTAATACGGGTAATACCCCCCGTAATACGGGTAGCCCCAGGCGCCCCAGTAGTAGTACGGCCACAGGCCGGCGCCCAACCACCAGCCAGGGCCCCAGCCCCAAGGGCCCCACCAGCCCCAGCCGCCCCAGCCCCAGCCGTAGCGGCCCCAACCGTAGCGGCCCCAACCGTAGCGGCCATAACCGCGGCCGTACCCCCGGCCGTACCCGCGGCCATACCCGCGGCCATACCCGCTGCCATACCCGCGGCCGCCATACCCGTGACCACCGCCATACCCGTGACCACCGCCATACCCGTGACCACCGCCATACCCGTGACCGCCATATCCGTGACCACCGCCATGACCGCCGCCTCCATGACCGCCGCCGCCTCTGGATGCATAACTGGTGGATGCAAGCATCAGGGCGGCAACTACCACCAGGACCACCGAAAAGATCTTAAGTAAGCGCATCATGACTTTCTCCTTGAAACTGGCCCTTTCTCGGCATTCGAGCATAAAGGCCTTATGGTTCTGGACAAGCACGGCAATGGGAGCAAAGACCCCAAACGTTGCCCTTATCATCTCAAAGTATATTAAGTACTGCCTGCATCGAGCGCTTGGCCCCCGGGAGGTTTGAACTCCGTGGTGGAGACTGCTCACCCGGCTCAGGCGCTAAACTGCCCTTTTGTATAAGAAGGACATATGGCCTAGCGCTTTTGTCTACTAAAAGTCAGAAAAATATTTTACTGGAGAGAGTTTTGAAACTCAATCTCAATAAACGCGCGTTCAATGCAAGAAATGGAAACCGGCATACCCTGGCATTTGGGAACCGCTTACATCCCAGGGGCTATAATGCGGATTTACTGATGTCCTGTCCAATAATTTTTTGCTGATTGGTCGGAATTTGCCTGGCTTTGATCGGTTTGACTTTCCTTCGGGCAAAATGGGCTCTCAATGCACACCCCTCAGTCGCTCTCCCCATTCATCGCAGCCCGCAGAACGCCGGAGCATTTAAATGTCACCACCCTCCTCGGCGGTAGCGTCATCGGCTCTCCCGTCTGTGGATTCCTGCCTCTACACGCCTGTTTTTCTTTCACTGAGAATTTCCCGAACCCGCTAATGAGAACATAATCGCCATTGTAATTGAAGGGAAACTCAAATGGCTCAATGGAAAACAATTCCGGTCTTAGTTGTTGTTCTGCTCATGGTCTTCTGCGGTTACATCTTTGCGCAGCCACAAGCACCTCCCCCACCTCAGGGAGGGCGGGCAGCGGAGATGGATGCCCGGATGGAGCACGCAATCGATATGATGTTCCAGGCGATGGACACCGATCATGACGGCAAGATAAGCAAAAAAGAATGGATGGCCTTTCAGGAAAAACAATTCAATCAAATTGACAAAAACGGGGATGGGTTTATCACCAGAGATGAGATAAGAGCCGACATGAAGGAGCGGATGAGACAAGAGCAGGACCAAATGCGAAGGAGGACGCCTCCCCCGCCTCAATAGTACATTGTCAACAAAGTTATTACATGTTGCAAGGAATCGTCACCCCGGCGAAGCCTGCCCCGGAAGTGTCCAGTCCGGGGGCCGGGGTCCAGTGCTGTTAACCAAATAAAAAGACGCTGGATTCCGGCCTGCGCCGGAATGACGGATTGTAGGTCATTACCTATAGGAACTTAGTTGACAATGCAATAGTTCCCTGTGGCTTTAAACAGGACAGGGGTACGGTCCGCATGGACCGTACCCCTCTTCAGTCAGACCTCCGGCCAAGCCGGAGGCCTTCAAAACCATGGACCGCTCAAAGCGGTTGGCGGTACTTGATAGCTCCGAGAATATCCGCATGGTCTTTGACTACCGCGCCATCGTCATTCCGGCGGCGCTTTTGAGCCGGAATCCAGCAGATTTTCGCAGGTTGGTATTACAAGCTTTAGCCGGCGCTTCAAATTGGCAACCGATACCTTTAAAGGCCCTGACGAGACACAAGAACCTGGATTCCGGCCTAACAGGGTGATTAAAAAGGATTAGAATTCCCACAGCAGGACGAAAGACCCTCTGGACGTCACCCCGGCGAAGCCTGCCCCGGAAGTGTCTAGTCCGGGGGCCGGGGTCCAGCGGCTTTTGCTTTAAAATCAATTAATTGGGAAACAGCCTGGATTCCGGCTTCCTGTCATGCCGGCGGAGGCCGGTACGGAATGACGAAATCATTAGTAATTCTCAGGCATTTCTCCCACCGGAGAACCCTTTTTCATCACCCTGCTAAGCACTGCCGGAATGACGACCTGACTCCCGGAAATGTCAAACTCTGCGAGTCCGCCGGCAGAGCCGGAGGATTACCCTGTTATTTACGGACAAGCCCTTATAGTCGGGTTGCGTTCAAGAAGGTATCGAGTGATATCTGGCGAAGCCTCGAGATCTATGTTGCGAAATCCTGGCGGGCGCGGGGGAAGCTTTCCCCCGCTCAGTTTGGGGTTATTAGGGGCTCTATGAACGCAACTTGGTATTAGCACTGCCGGAATGACGACCTGACTCCCGGAAATGTCAAACTCTGCGGGTCCGCCGGCAGAGCCGGAGGATTACCTTGTTATTTACGGACTAGCCCTTAGCCTTTTTCGAGAATGGACTTCTCCTTCAAAAATCCGATACCGATTGCTCCAACCACGGCCAGTAACGACCAGAAAAGGAAAACATTGCTGAAGTCGTACGATTTGTCAGGGAGCGTGATGACCAGATAACCCGCAATCATAGGCGATAAAAAAGCCCCGAACTGTCCGATGCCGTTGGAAACCCCTACCGCGCGGCCTACCAGTTCCTTTGGATAACGCCAGGAGGGGAAGGCATACATCATGCCCCACGCCAGGTTGACGAAAAAACCGCCGATCGCCAGGCAGAGCAGCAGCATCGAAGTATTGCCCTTTGCAACATGCCCGAGCATGTTGAGGGCCGGAACGCATCCCAGGAAGGAAATAATCGTTACGACCTTGGGTTTTCCCCCGAACCACTTGTCGGCCATGGTCCCGCCAAGGTTCATCGAGAAGAACGCCACGACGTACGGGAGCGATGCATAAAAACCCATGGTCTTAAGATTCAATCCATGCTCCCTGACCAGAAACGTGCTGATCCAGGTAGTCATTCCCCAGTAAATCATCAGCATGATAAAAAGTCCCAGGACATAGAGCCAAAACTGGATGTCGGTCAAAAAGATTTTGGCGCTGTAGGTCTTCCCGTGCTCGCTGGCCTCAACGTCTACGGAGGCCGTGATCATGTCGTACTCTTCCTTTTTCACTTTTCCTTTTTCGTACATCGCTCTGGGGGAGTCATTCGTGAACTTCCACAGCAGAAAGACGCCAAGAAAACCCGGAACGGCCAGAATGAAGAACACCGGTCGCCATGCTCCGCCGAAAAAAGCGGCGGCAAGTTGTGTGACCAATATAGGGACGATCGCGGGAGCCACCGCCCATGTGGTGGAAAAGAAGCCGCTCGCCCGGCCTTTTTCCTCTCTCGGGAACCAGTTCGCAATCATTCTCATGGCAGGCGCAAAGTGCTGTCCTTCGCCGACCGCCAGACCCAGGCGAAGAATAATGAACTGCGTATAGTTTCGAACGAAGCCGGTGATAAAAGTTATCAGGGTGAAGATCCAGATTGCGATGTTCATCGTATTCTTCGGCCCGATTCTGTCGGCAAGGTATCCGGCCAAAAACTGGGCGATCGAGTAGCCGAAAAAGAATATCGATCCCAGCCACCCGATTTGAACAGCGGTTAATTGGAGGTCTTTTTGAATGTAGGGAAGGAATGTCAGTACGCTAATCCGGTCAAAATAGTTAATCAGGTAAAGCAGCCATATAATGCCGAGTATTAAGTGCCGGTATCCCCATACTGTTTTAATGCGCTCAGCCATCTTCGTCCTCCCTTACGGATCTGATGTTTTGTGGCAAGGCCCCTTCAGATGATCATCACGTCAACCGGCTATCCGGATTTTTCGCCTCCTTTGCATAGATAACGAAAAAGTTAGTCTTTTATTTGGGCGATCTTTTTCGCCAACTTCATCTTCTCGCCCAGTTTCCCGAGCCTCTGGTACATGACCCTCTGGCTCTGCGGCGAACCTGCCCCGTGCATGCTTTCGACAAGCGCGGTCCCGCCGGTCATGTTTTCCAGCAATCTCAGGATCTTCATCCTGGTTTCGGTGGAGACTCCCTCGGCGCCCCGCATATATTTCTCGACATATTTCCCGATTTCCGGACTTCGCAGGTCTGCATCAAAGGGCAAGGTCGCAATGATGCCGCCGCCGATGTCATGCGCGAGCCTCGATATTTCGTAAATGACCCGCGTGATGTTATGCTTCGTGCAGTTGGCAAGCAGTGGATCGGGGTAGTAGGCCCCGCTCTTGGTTTTGGATCCCAGGGCCGAGCAGGCGACCGAACCCGCATAGACGGTCTCCGCAAGGTGCAGCATCTCGACGAGCTTGTCTTTAATATGGGATGCGCCCAAAGTGCCCTGGTATTGTGCCGCGAGTGCGCTCGCGCCGATGACAACATCCGAGACCCCGCCTTTGCATCCGCCATAGTTCTGGCGGTGAAGCGTGGCGAACCTTTCGACAAGAAGCCCGCAGAATTCAGCTTCGCCGCACATGAAGACCCTCTCCCACGGAACGAAAACGTCTTCGAAGACTACGAGGGCCTCTCCTCCGACCATGCCAAACTCGCAGTTGCCCGCGTCTATACCGCACTCGAACTTCCTTTCCTCGTTAGTCTGACGGCCGAAAATCATCGTGATGCCGGGAGCATCGAGGGGTATGGCAGCAACTATGGCGTAAGCCTCGTCGCCTTCGGCCATAGCCTGAGTGGGCATGATCATGATTTCATGGCTGTTCACTGCACCGGTCTGATGCGCTTTGGCACCCCGGATGACGACGCCGTCCTCCCTTTTCTCGACTATCCTGGTATAAAGATCGAGGTCGGCCTGCTGGCTTGGGCGTTTAGATCGGTCACCCTTGGGATCGGTCATTCCACCGACCAGCATGAAGTTCTCATCCTGAATTCTTTCCAGGTACTTCAGAAACCGGGCAAAGTATTCGGTGCCGCATTTCTCATCCATTTCAAAAGTGGTCATGTACAGAGCGTTTAGAGCGTCAAATCCCACACATCGCTGGAAACAGCTCGCTGTTTCATGGGCGATGACCCGGAGCATCTGAACCTTCTTAATGAGGTCTTCCACTGATGAATGAATGTGGGTGAACCGGTTGATCTTCTTTCCGGTGATGCTGCTCACTGTGGTCAGCAGGTCTTCGTGTTCCGGCATGAGGGCTAGTTCGTACGTCTTGGCCGCTGAATTTATGTGCGGGATAAAAGCAGGATGCGTGGTGCGGTCTTCTACTTTTTCCCCCTTGTAGTAGATCAGCGGTTTCTGTTTTTTCAGACTCTTGATGTAATCTTCTTTTGTCCTGATTTTCATGATTTTCCCTCGCTCAAAAGACTTTGAACAATTTCTGCGGGATTACGTTTATTGTCCCTGATCGATACGATTCTTCGACAGGCCGTTAGAACCATTTTTTCCACGGGACATGCAGTGTCGCAGCCACAGAGGACGAGAACGGTTTCCAGGTCCCGGTCATCGAGGGTGACCCACTCGATCAGGTCACCGGCGGCATTTTGAATTTGCTTGAAATACTCCACCCGGTCAAACCCTGGATCGCAGCCGCCGCAGTATTTCAAGGCTATTCTTTTCCTCATCTGCCCCAGGTTTTCATAATCAGATTGCTTCAGATCGTTTCGGTTTCCAGCCGGGGGAACCTCTCCTCTGCGGCCTGGAACTAGTGCATTGTCAACTAAGTTTCTATAGGTAATGACCTACAATCCGTCATTCCGGCGCAGGCCGGAATCCAGCGTCTTTTCAGTTGGTTAACAGCACCAGACCCCGGCCTTCTGTCATGCCGGCGGAGGCCGGTACGGGGTGACGATTCCTTGCAACATGTAATAGTTTTATTGACAATGCACTAGCCGGTGGAAAAACTCCTCTGCGGCCTGGAACTAGGACAAAGGCGCAGAGAGGAGTTTCGTGCCCTCCCGCTGCAACAGAATCAAACTTCTCTTGTCCACAAAGACGCCATGGCCGGCCCGCCTCCCACGCAAAGAGAAGCCCCGCCCATGGTCAGCCCCAGCCTCTCCATCTCGTAGTATAGGCTCACGATGATTCGCAGCGCCGTGCTTCCCACCGGGTGCCCCAGGGCTATCCCGGAACCGTTGTGGTTCACCTTGTCGAGGTCGAGCCTTATTGCGGACTCCCGTTCAAGGACCCTCCCAACCCCATAAGCGCTAACTTAAGCGCAGCATCGTTCCAGTGAAAGCCCTGCGAAAATCGGAAGAAGCCTCTTGTTCGTCATTCCGGCGGAGCCTGCCCCGGAAGTTTCCAGTCCGGGGGCCGGAATCCAGTCAAACGAGCGTGTGATACAAATCCTCCCAGTTGGGATTCGCACTCTCAATTAGCCGCATTTTCCACCTTCGGTTCCACTCTTTCAATTGCTTCTCCCGCTGAATGGCGGACTCCATGCTCTCATGGGCTTCGTACCAAACCAGGTTATGAACCCCATAGCGTTCTGTAAACCCTTCCACCAGATTGTTCCTATGCTCCCAAATCCTCTTGACAAGGTTTGAAGTCACACCAATGTAAAGGGTACCATTTCTTTTGCTTGCCAAAAGGTATACCGCAGGTTGCTTATTCATAGCGCTTTCCTGGATTCCGGCCCCCGGACTAGACACTTCCGGGGCAGGCTCCGCCGGAATGACGAGTGAAAGACCTCAGTCATTAAGTTAGCGCTTATGCCCTTCCAACCCCGAGCCACTGCGCCGCAAATGCCTCGTTAACATCTTTTGTCACTGCTTTGGTGCCTTTCATAAAAGAGTTTAGAGCAAATGAGCGGGGATAAACTCCGTCCCTACGTCACTGACGCGTTATACCAAGTTGCGTTCATAGATCCCCTAATAACCCGAAACTGAGCGGGGGAAAGCTTCCCCCGCGCCCGCCAGGATTTCGGCGCACACGCGCAAGCGCGTGTGGCCGAGCGCTCGGCGCTATCGGCGGCTAGCCGCAGGCCGCCGCCGAAGCGCAACACGGAGCCGCGTAGCGGCGAGGGGGTGTGGGGGGCGTAGCTCCCCGCGCTTTTGAAAAACATCACTTGATACTTTCTTGAACGCAACTTGGTATTACGCCTTGTAGGGGAGGGCTTTATGCCCTCCCGGAGGACCGCCACCGCCATTATCTCGACGCTCCGCGAGGCGTGGCGGTCCCACCGCCCTCACACAATCGTGTGCCCGCCATCAATGTAAATCTCCGAACCGGTCATATAAGCGGGAGAGGTCGCGAGATAAAGTGCCAGAGACTTCAGTTCGTCGACCTCCCCAACCCTGTTCATTGGGATCATTTTCTTGATCAAACCCTTGCCCGTTTCGGACTCAAAAAAATTCCTGTTGAAATCGGTCAGAATGTAGCCGGGACACATGGCATTGACCTGAATGTTATCCCGCATCAGTTCGAGCGCCATGACCCGGGTCAATTGAATCACGGCGGCCTTGCTCGCGCAGTAACCGGTCATGTTGCGGGCCGCAATCTTTCCGAGAATGGATGAGACATTGATGATTTTCCCGCTCTTCTGCTTTACCATGATCTGGGCCACCGCCCTGGAGACCAGAAAAGTACCGCGGAAATCGACGTTCATGACCTCATCCAGGTCTTCGTCGGTCATCCTTATTACAGGTTTCTCACTGCCCGGTATTCCAGCGCAATTGACGAGAATATCTATTCTTCCGAACTCATCCGCGATCTCCTGAACCACGCGATCGACCAATTTTGAGTCACGAACGTCCATGGACTTGGCTATCACCTTGACGCCGAATTTGTCTTGAAGTCTTTGCCGCCGCTGCCCTGCATCCCTCTAAATTCCTGGCAACCAATGCGAGGTTTGCCCCCGCCTCGCCATACGTTTCGGCAATGGCAATCCCTATCCCTCTATATCCCCCGGTGATAAGGACAGTTTTCCCCTCCAACGAAAATAACTTCTCAAAACACTCCCTTGCCATTGTCTCGTCTCCTGAATCCGGTCGTCTACCACGGGGTCGATTCGAATCACAAAAACCAGTGGGCATAGTTGCCCGGTATTCCGTTTGCGGCAAATATACCGGACTACCTGAACATCTCTTTGAGCTTTTCGTAAGAGGAGTCCAGCATGTTTATGTAGTTATCGAATGTGAGACCCTTTAACCCACCGCCGGTGTAGATTTTTTCGGAGTCAAGTATCCGAATGATCGCTGCTTCTTTTTTTGTTGGAGGCTTCGTCGTTTTGAGACTGGGAGAGACTTTCAGGTCCCAGGAAACCTCCCTGGCAACCTGTTCGCCCGTGATTCCGGGATGAACTGAGTCGAGGTATGCCTCTTTTGTCTGCTGATCAAACCTGAAAATAGCCATGTTGGAAATGATCACAGCGGGACCGGTTCCCGGATAACCGTTTTTTTCCCGCGAACCGGGGCCGTCGAGGTATCCCGGCGATGTCACGAAATCCACATTTTCGAGAAACCTGCGTTTCTGCTGGTTCATCATGATCAGGGTCCTCTTCGCGGAAATAGCTATATCGTTGGCGCCGCCGCTCCCGGGCAACCTTGCAGCCGGGGTGTGATAGTCGCCGTTCCCGAATATGGCGGTGCTGTTCAAATTGCCGTACTTATCCACCTGCGCTCCGCCCAGCATCCCGAGGTCGAAATAACCCCGCTGCTGATCGGAAAATGCTCTCCAAAGAGAGGTTACGCATATGGCGTTTTCCACGCAAGCGTTGTCGCCGATTCCGAGCATCAGCCGGTAAGGTGTTGCTCCAATGCACCCCGATTCGACCACTAGGATGGCATTCGGCGCATGCGTCAGCTTTGCCACAACCGCGCCCATGCAGGGAATGCCAACTCCCACGAAGACGACTTCGTTGTCTTTGACTTCCCTGGCGGCCGCAACGACCAGCAGTTCCTGAAGCGTATAATCTTGCGCGTACTCTTCCTGATGACCGCTCACAAGTCACTCCTTCTATTGGTCTTCGTTCCTTTTGGCGCAGGGCCGCAAACCCACTCTGCAGTGGCGCCCTCAAAATAGATTTGTGCCTAGCAGGGTGATGAAAAAGGATTGAAATTCCCACTTTGCAGTAAAAACCCCGTGGGGCCGTCACCCCGACGAAGGTCGGGGTCCAGTGTTTTGCTTTAAAATCAAATAGTTCAAAAAAGCTCTGGATTCCGGCCCCCGGACTGGACACTTCCGGGGCAGGCCCCGCCGGAATGACGAAATCACCCGTCTTTTTAAGGCTCTTTTCCCACCAGAGAACCCTTTTTCAGCACCCTGCTAGCAGTTGCATCTGCAGAACTTTTTCTCAATCTCTGATAGCTTCCTCAAGCGGCTCCAGCCGACCATGTCACAATATTCCTCGTGGTTCTTGCAACCGAACGCCCACTTGTCCATCCATCGCTTGAAGCCATCCTCGGTTTCTATCTCCGCCATCATCTCCATGTGAAATGGGATGTCATAGGCGTAGGCGTAGGCCATATTCCACGGATGACTGCAGTAAGGCACCTCAACCACGGCATCGACGACGTACTGGGGCACCGTTGTAAAGGTTGGGTTCTCTTTGATTTTATCGGTCGAAATGACCTCTTCGCAGGTGATTATCGTCCTTTTCGCGGCCCGTGCGATGTTTTCGGCATTTGAGGAGAAACCCAGATACTGAGCGTTTCCGAGCATGTCCGCCCTATTTACGTGAACGACAGCCACATCGGGCGTTGCCGCAGGCACTACCGCAACTTTTGGGCCTCCGTAGGGATCCCCGATCACCTTGATCATGTCGTTGTACTTCTCTATGGATGAGCCGATAAGCGATTTCGTAGTCATAAAGGGAAGGCCCATTGCGCCCGCCAGGAATCGAAGCCCCATGGTGTAATTTGAAAATTCCCGAACTTCGATTTTGCGGGGGATCCCTTTCTCGACGGCGCGTCTGTAGTTGGGGCTGACGCCTGCCACGGCAAACGCGAGCCAGGCCACCTCCACCCTCTTTACCTGCCCGGTCCCGACCAGGTAATCCGCACACTCACAGGGACTGTCCCCCATAAGTGTCATATCCTTTTGTCCCTGCCTTATGATTTCATAGGTGGCCGCGACAACCTGCTGGCCTCCCATCCCGCTGAAGGCTATGGAACATCCGTCGAAAACAAACCTGGAAATCGCCTCCTTCAAGCTCATCCTCTTGTCCAGAGACTTTTTACTGTCCTCGGCGTTCATCGTCTAAAGACCCCCTTCCTGATTTTACATGCGATACGGTTGCCGGGTACCCGGGACTATCGTTTCTTCTGAGCCTTCTCGGCCTGTAGATAGTGTCCATCCGGAAACACCGGATGAGACACTCGCAGTTTCCGATTCGGAAGGGAGGCATTTTTCGCTCTGGCCAGGAAATCAAGGGCTTGCGCGGAGGCGTACATAGGTACGCCGCACAAGAAAGCCCGAAGATTGACGCCACCAGGGCGGAAAAGGACACTTTCCGGATGGAAACTAGATAGGATAACCCATATTCACCCCCGTGTTTGTGCGATCTGTTCGAGTCAAATAGACGAGCAAACTAGAAGGGCTTTTTTGCCTCCGTACTCTGTTTTGTGCAGTGCATGGGTTTTGTGCATAAAGGAGCATTTAGTATGCCACGCCGGTACTCTTTGGAAATTAAGCTGTTATAACAAAACCTTACACAATTACCTTGTCATTGCCCGAAAAGTGTGTTCAAGTCCCAATGTCCCATAATAGGACACCAACGTCTCAGGCCGGGACACGAATGGGACATGTCTTCATTCCCGGACAGTGTTGCTCTTTCGTTGCTGCGAAGAGGCAATTCTGCCGGGATCCAACTCGGTCCCCTTACCCGCAACTGTTTTGCACAGCAGCTACAGGGAACGCGTTATGTCAGATCATGCCAACTGGTTTGATGTGATTTACACGGAGTGGCGGAAATTTGTGCGCGGAATGGCGATCGACTCTGCCATAGTCCGTCCCGTTATTGTCGATTCCTGGGAGAGGTGCAGGTCGAAGGGCGTAAACCCTTATCTCACGAAAGCGCCGCTGGTTCTGGGTGGAGAGGAACTACAGGCCCTGCTCGAAAGGAACGGAGAACTCATCGATATCAGCCGCCCGTTCATGGAACATCTCTTCGGCTTCGTTAAGGGTTCGAACTTCATTGTAGCCTTGTCGGATGCAAACGGGTTTCTCATCGAACTCGTTGGGGATTATGAAATCCTGGAAAGCATCAAACATGGCAATTTCGTTTTGGGCGCGTGCTGGAGCGAAGAGGTTGCCGGGTCAAACGGCGTAGGAACCGTCCTGACATTGGCTAAGCCGCTCCAGATTTGCGGGTGTGAACATTTCTGCATCAATTCGCGCAGGTGGACTTGTTCGGGAGCGCCAATTCATAATGCGGAGGGCGAAATGGTTGGCGCCATCGATATGACCGGCCCCCATGAAAACGCCAATCTTCATACACTTGGGATGGTTGTGGCGTCGGCACATGCGATAGAGAACGAATTCCGCTACAGAAAAGCCCTGAGGGAAATCCAGGTCGCGCACAGCTTTCAAAAGACGGTTATTTCCTCCATCCCGGAAATCATCATTGCCATCGACAACGATGAAAATATTTCTCTTATGAATAACAATGCCATGAAAATATTCGGCGCGGGTGGAGACAAGTTTGTCGGCAGGAGCCTGGGTGAGCTTTGGAGCCGGAATTCCAACATCATCCAACTGATAGCCGACAATGAATCGCTGACCGACGTAGAGGTGAGGATATCTTTCAAGAACTCCCAGGCCGACTTTACCCTGACCTGCAATCCGATCCTTTCCATGAACAGGGTAACCGGAAAGATCATCATACTCAACGAGATCAAGCGGGCCAGGACTCTTGCTGCCAGAATGATGGGGGCCAAGGCGAAGTTCCGCTTCGAAGACATCATCGGGCGCGACGGCGAGTTCCTCGAAACGGTGAGGCACGCCCAGATAGCTTCCCAGATAAACTCTAACGTGCTTCTATTGGGCGAGAGCGGGACGGGCAAGGACCTTTTTGCCCAGGCTATTCACAACAGCAGCAGCCGAAGGGATGGACCCTACGTGGCCATTAACTGCGCGACGATTCCGAGGGACCTGATTACCAGCGAACTTTTCGGCTATGTCGAGGGCGCCTTCACCGGTTCCAGGAAAGGGGGGAGCCAGGGCAAGTTCGAACTGGCCGACGGCGGTACGATCTTCCTGGACGAGATAGGGGAAACGCCCCTGGAGGTGCAGGCCGCGCTGCTGCGGGTCATAGAGGATAAATCCATAATCAAGATCGGCGGTACCAAGGTTACTACTGTAAACGTGAGGATTATTGCCGCAACCAACAAACATTTGAAAGAAGAGGTCAGGAAGGGCAAATTCAGGGAAGACCTCTATTACCGTTCCAACGTATTCACGATCCGCATGGTCCCGCTCAGAAAAAGAATAGAGGACATACCACTGCTTGTGGACTCTTTCATAAAGAACATCAGCAGGTCGATGGGCAAAGAGATCGTCAGCATTGACTCCATGGTGATGGAATACTTTATGAGCTACCAGTGGCCCGGAAACGTAAGAGAGCTTCAAAATGTTCTGGAAAGAATGATCAATATCGCGCACACCTCAAAGCTGACTGTAGATCTTCTGCCGCGCGAGATTATCGGTTCGCGGTCCCCGGAGAATGCGGAAGAAGATGTCGAACCGGTCGACAGAATGGAGCGCGGACTGATCCTGAGGCTGCTCAGGTCGAGTCTTACCAAGAAGGCCATTGCCAAAAAACTGGGCATTTCGAGAAGCACTCTGTACCGCAAGCTGGAAAAATATGAATTGGGTTTGCCCTCAAGTTTATCCTCCGATTGACCGATCCTTATACAATAACAAACATCAAATATCATATGGAGGCTTCAATGAACTGTTGGGAATTCAAAAAATGTGGAAGAGAAAAAGGCGGCGCCAAGGTTGCCGAATTGGGGGTTTGCCCGGCTTATCCGGCTCACGGAACTCATTGCGCCCACATTGCGGGCACGCTTTGCGGAGGTAAAGTGCAGGGGAGCTTTGCGATGAAGCTGGTAAACTGCATGAAGTGCGAATTTTATCAAACCCCGAGTTATGACAAAAGATACAGACCCGGAAAGTAGGGACCTGGAAAATATCGTCCCGCCAGGTGCCACCCTGGTGGGGGGGATCCATAAACTTTTTTCTGTATCCCGAAGGAGCCTGTCCGATAGCTCGTGGCAGTTCAGTGGTGGTCAAAATTAGCAAAAATTTACCGGCTTTAGCCGGAATGATCCATTCCCTTTCGAGCGGATAACTGGTCACTAGTGAACAGTGAACAATGAACTGAAAAAAATGCCTTTCCTGCTTCATGCTTCTTGCTCCCTGCTCCCCACTTCCTGCTCACTAATCACTGTTCACTAATCACTGTTCACTTCACTGCTCCTCGCGTAGCGATAGAACCAAGAGGAGTTATTTTTAACTGTTCACTGTTCACTGTTCACTGTTCCTACGCCTTTCCACCTCACTGCTCACTCATCACTCCTCACTCTTCCTACGCCTTTCCTACTCACTGCTTACTTATCACTGCTCCTCACGTAGCGATAGACCAAGAAGAGTTATTTTTAACAGTTCACTGTTCACTGCTCACTGTTTTGACGCCTTTCCACCTCACTGCTCACTCATCCCTACTCACTGTTCCTATGCCTTTCCTCATCACTGCTCACTCATCACTGCTCCTCGCGTAGCGATAGAACCAAGAGGAGTTATTTTTAACTGTTCACTGTTCACTGTTCCTACGCCTTTCCTCCTCACTGCTCACTCATCATTCCTCACTGTTAATTGCTCCACTTCAATAGCGTAGGTCGGTCTGCCCTCAGGTGCTCTTTACTCGATGGAGCGAAAGGACTACCGCAGGGATACCAGGAGCTAAGATTAAGAAAGTCATCCTTCAGTATCCCTTCATTGATAGTAATAACTCCTATCAGAGAATAGATTCTACTTACGTTGGCCAAAATAAAACTTGCATTCCTATTAGAATTGTAGTATGCGTTTTTCATCAATTCATGTTTCTGCATCAAGATATGACTCCTTTGCCAGTTTCAAAAGTGTAGGTTGGTCTGCCTTCAGCTGCCCCCTTACAGGAGGGAGCTAACAAATGGCTATAGGCCTACAGACAAGCCAATCGCGGCAATCTTTTACAGCAAAAGTGAATCTCCGGCCGCCACGACAGGATATCACGGCGGCAGAGCTGGCGTATTGGCACTTACTCAAGTGGTTCATCTATTTTTACAACACTCACCCCCCCGCTGAAATGGCGGAACCTGAAATCAACGCATTCCTCACCCGTTTGGCACTGAAAGAAAACGGCAGCGCTTCGACGCAAAACCAGGCCCTTTCGGCGTTGCTGTTCTTTTACCGGCACGTTATTAGACGCAAAGTTGGCGACTTGAGCGAGGTCATCCGTGCCCGCAAGTCCAAACGCGTGCTCGTCGTCATGACGCGGAACGAGGTGCAGGTCGTTCCGTCAAACGTGACTGGCGATAAACTGGCTATGGCCTCGTTGATGTACTGAGCAGGGCCGTCTGATGGAGTGCTTCCACCTGCCGGTTCAGGATATCGATTGCGTCCGCAACGAGATTCTTGTTCGCGACGGCAAGAGAGCTAAAGGCCGGAAAGAGCCGCCAGCGTAACTCCCGCTTGCAGGAGGACCCTTAGGCCCCTGTCAAATCAGCTGGGAAGGTTGTTGAGATTTTGTTCCCAATGTCAGTATTCATGAGGTCTGTGCCGAAGGCTACGCAATAATCGAAATAAGAGGAGGAAAGAAAAGATGAGATCGATGATACAACGAAGAGGATGGTCGTTAGCAATAACGGCATCGTGCATCGTCATACTGGCTGCGTCTTGTGCTACTGATCTCACAGCCGTACACGAATGGTCAAAGACGTCGCTTGAGGCAACCCAGTATAACGAGGTCGTCACCACCTATGCCAACACCCCTGAGAGGTTGAAACGTTATGACCCTTCGGGACCTTGGGACAGTCAGACTACTCTCCGCAAGAACCAGGCAGAGGCTCTGAGACAGCTACTATCTGTCGTATCTGATTATATGGCCGCCCTGGCGACGCTATCCGCCGACAGTACAATTGACTACACCAAAGACGTCGATTCTGTGACTACCTCGATCGGTAAGCTGGATGCGAAGATCTCCAAGAACACCCTCGGTGCCGTTGGCTCGTTGGTGAAGGACCTGCTCGAAACCGCAGCTAAGGCATATCAGGCAAAGCAAGTAGCGAAGATTGTTGGGGAGGCGAACGATCCGCTTCAAGCGATCTTACGAGGTGAACTACGGGGGATCGTCGATCAGGACTTTCGCCGTGACCTGGAGGCCGAGAAAACTACCCTTGACCTTTACTACAATCGCTTGCTGCTGGAGGGTAGGCCCTCAGCTGCAGCAAAAGCGGCGTTGCGGGAATGGAGAGAAGCGCGCCAGGAGCAAAACGCTAAGCAGTTGGAAGCGGTGGATGCCTATCTGAAGATTCTTGACAAAGTAGCAGAGGGCCATCAAAAACTCTACGACAACAGAAACAAACTCAATGCCAAAACTTTGATCAAGGATCTGTACTCGCTGGTTGTGGACTTGCGTAAGCAGATCAAAATACTCGCCAAATCCTAAGAAGCTGGGAGGTAATGAACATGGCTTTAACCGTAGATCAAGCTCGTGCTATTGCAGACGCATTTCTAGACGCCGCCAACGGCGTCGATGAATATCTCAAAGCTAATTATCAAAAAATCAGCCGTGGGGAATATGAATTCCTCTACGAATCCGCCATGACCCTTCTTCGCGTATCCACCTGGGCTACCACTGTAGCCGTCGGCCTCGCTATTGATGCCATGACAGATCCGGCGACTAAGCTGAAAAACGTGATCGATGAAGCAAAGGAAAAGATCAAAGAGCTGCAGGACGTTGATCGTGTTATCCGCTTTGTTGCTGGTCTTGCCGATCTCGGTGCTGCCATTATGGCTAAAGACCCCAACGCCATCGTGACCGCGGTCACTAATCTTGACAAGCTATTAACTGGGCAATCCGCCACGGGCAAGACTTAAGGCAGAATTTGAGTTACAAGAACGGCCGTGGACGGAATCGTACACATGGTGGTGTGGGAAACGGGGAAGGTGACCTCCACCCTACCAGAATGGCAAGCCCTTCCCAAGGAGCGATTCGGCAGTCCGAGTGCTATTCACACCCATTTCATACATTGGATGCGGGCCGGTTTTTTTGTAACACTCTGGCAAGCCGGCCTTCCCGAGCACGATGAAATGGAAGGGATAGCTTGGTGCTGGCAAAGCATCGATAGTGCAATGGTCTAAGCCCCTCTCGCCCGGGAGGCTTTTGGCCGGAACCCAACAGACAGGGGGAAAAGGCAGCAAGCGTCATATCTTGTGGACGGCCGTGCCACTCAACGTCAAACTTCTGGCCGGGACCCGGCTCTTGAGGGGCTACGGCTAAACGCATTTCATGTCGAGAGTCACCGCGAATAAAAGGAGATTTTACCATGGGGAGCTACTCGTTTCAGCTATGGTGGTGTGTCTCTTTCGTGGCCCTGTTGCTCCTTGCATTTTGGGTCGGATCGGCAAGTGGACGGGGAATTTTGGGAATACTCATTGACGGACGGGGGCGTTACAGCCTGACCCACTTTCAAGTCATTCTTTGGACCATTGTGATTCTTTCGTCTGTGCTTGGAGTCCTCATCTCACAAGGCTTTAAGCTGCCGGAAGCCTTCCAGATTCCCCCTGAACTCCTGGGACTTATGGGCATAAGTGCAGGTTCTGCAGTCCTGGCGACCGGCGTGAAGGCAAGCAAGGACGGTCCTGGACCGCCTAACGTTGCGCGCGCGGGGACCTTCACGCTCAGCAACGGAACAACGACTACTATCACCCCGCGCTTTGCTCAAATTTGGCTGGAAGAAGAAGGCGATCTGGCAGACCAGGTAGTCAGCGTCACGAAGTACCAGAACTTCATCTTCACTCTCGTGATCGCCGGTTTCTATGTCACGATGGCATGGAAGAGCGGTGCTCTTCCCATACTACCTCAGAGCATAGTCTGGTTGATTGGGATCAGTCACGCGGGCTACGTTGGTACAAAGGTCCCGGACAAGAAATGACGCCGGTGCGGGCGTCATTCCGAACGGCGCTTTGACAGAATAAGCTGCCTAACCCATTATTCCGGCGGACCAGGCCGTCAGCGACGGGGAGTCAGCACTGTTTTCTGGTGTTCATTATCAGTCTTTCCGGACCGCTGGATTTGGTCTTAGGGAGCGGCCAGTTCATACAACCATTCTAGATATGGGGGTGCCGCGATGCCTCAGCCCGGACCCATGGACGACCTTGCAGAGATTGATAGACGAGTTCAGTCTATGTCTGACTCCATTGGCATAATTCTGGATAAGCAGTTGAAACAGCTGGAGTTTGCCAGCGCCAAGTTCGAAATCGTGAGACTGCAAACGGAGATAGAGGTGCTCGCAAACGACATCAAGACCATCGAGTTTCTTGAGCGCAGCCGAGGCGAGGTGCCGAAAGTTGATGATCTCCACCAGCAACTAGCCGCGATGCGGAGGAAACTCGAAGAGTTAGAGGCGAAGTATCAGCAGGGGTTCAGGAAATCGAGGCGGTGGTGGCAGTTTTGGAAATGACTCGCGACCCAATGCCGCCAATTGCCGCCCTTCTCTCTAATGCATTTTACCACAAAACCCTGAGCCAGGCCGAATTTCCCCGAAAAACCCATGGGTCTGGCTCAGCCCGACTACCAAGGAGTACAGCCTTGCAGAAGACGAAACCAGGATCTCGGCTCGCGTTTACGGGAAGCGTGTTCTGCCTTTTGCTGCTTCCTGCTCTCATCGTTGCCATCACCTTTACGGCACTTTCAGCAGATGGTCTCTGCTCGCCGTCCCCTTCGTCATCCGAGTCGCCGGCCAACCTGGCGGCGCCATGGACCCCGCAGGAGAAAGAAGCCTGGAAGCACATCTGCGCAGGGGAACCCGCCGACATGGAACTTATTGAGAGCGGTGCCGACAAGCGCACTGTCAGCCTGAAGTTTCTTTCAGACATCCTCCTTGACAAGAAGTACAGCAAAGCTATTGGTCCCAAGGGCGTTCACTTCATCGGGGCCATCTTCAACGAGGAAATTGCTCTTTCGCATTCCCGGTTGGACTTTCCCCTGGTATTTGAAAAATGCACCTTCGCGGACAAGGTCGACCTGAGCTATATCACCTGCCCCTGCGAAGTGCGCATACTTGGATCTGCCTTCGCGGATGACGTAGATATAGGCGGTGCACAAATAGACGGCTCACTCCGCATAACAGGCTCTGGCGGAGCACAACCCCATGCCCCCTGGACTCCGAGCCGGTTCGCGGGAGACCTCATCCTGCGGAATGCCAGGATAAATGGACAGGTGTTCATCGGCTACGCGACGTTTGCCAAGGACCTGAAAATGGAAGGTCTGCGCACCGATACATTTCTTCAGATGACTGCGGTCAAATGCGACGGGAATATAACGCTTCGCTCTGCAAGGCCGGCTCAAGTCATCATCGAAGGTGGAACATTTGCGGGCGATATGGAAATGCAGTCTCTGGACGTGGATGGGGACATAAACATTTACGGCAAAACGCAGCCGCCCAAATTCCAAAAAGAGGTCAACCTCGCCGGCTCGCGCATTTCGGGCGGCCTTTATTTTTCTCAAGGGGCCGCTGCGAAAGTCGATCTCTCCGGAACAGAGATCAACGGTGAGTTGCGGTTCGACCCCGCTTTCATCGAGCAGCCCAAATCCCTTGAATTGATTCTTGGCAATGCTCAAATCGGCAATCTGTCATTCCCACCCACGGTTGGTGAGGTGAGCAGACTCGATCTTATTGGGTGTGAATATAGCCGGCTCAATTGGATTGACGTAAAGACCGGTCTGCTCTACGACATTTCCTGGTTCTGGAATCAGAACCCGAAAGAAGCCATGAAGTGGGTCGAAAAAGGCGCCTTGGCCCCGGACCCCAGTCCAGGACCTGGTATGAGATATTACTCGGCGCAGCCCTACCAGCAACTTGCGGGCGTCTTGAAGCAGGGTGGCCGTACCGACCTTGCAAACGACGTTCTGTTTGCAAGCAAGGAAGCCGAAAGAAATTCGTCCGTCCGCTGGCAATGGTGGCTCTTGACCATGCAGCGATACATCATCGGATACGGATACGAGTACCGCTTTGTTCTTTTTTCGACCTCAATCTTCATAATCGTGGGCTACTTTATGATCTGGGCAAACGCAGAAGGTAAGAAGCACAGTAAAGCGTGGCGCCTCGTCTATAGTGTAGATATGCTGCTTCCGATACTGCAGCTCGAGAAGACAAATTACGACATCCATCTGAACGGCTGCGCCAGATATTACTTTTACTTCCACAAGGCTGCCGGGTATCTCCTGGCATCTTTTCTCATAGCCGGCATTTCAGGATTGACCAAATAAATGAACTCCTCTCACTGGCAGCAGATTCAGCACCGAACACTTTTTCCCGCCCAGTGGAAAAAGGGCGGAACATCCGGAATATCTCAAGAGTTCCTGCGACATTATTGACACGGTTTCACGGTTCCACGACCACTTCCAAGGGGTCTCAATGCCGCTAACTTAAGAGAGACATCTGTCCCTTCGGCCCCTTACGAGTTCCGGGTTGGTGTAACGGGGATGGATGAATGGTGAGGAGTGAATGGTGAAGGTTGTCACGATCGCGGTTCATTCTCCAATATTCTTGCCGATCTCCAAGGGATTGACTACCCAGTTTATACAGCACGCGGTGCTGTGCTCAAACCTTGTGAATCCCAAAACTACAGCATAACCACGTTTTATCACTACTACCAATATTTATTATGCCGATATGGCCTTTGACGTAAATACGATGGCCCTAATTGCCGCTAATGTCCCAACGCAAAAAATCCTATAACCCAGCCCTTTCCCGCCATTTCCTGCCATTTCTGCCACTCCCCGACTCCCGAACCCGCTCAACGAAAAGTGTTTGAATTCTTGCAACAAAAGGAGCTTCTATTCTCTTTACAATCGCCTTTTTCACACCAAAATATTCATTTGTTATTAATCTTTTGTTCACCTCTTGCCGATATCCATATTGAATCAGATCACTGAAGGGCAAACAGCCGGAAAAGCTGCTTTCCCCATTTGCGAACTGAGATCCGTCGGTACTCCGCCGGATAGGAGTTATCAGGTGCCGGGCCGAGCATGATCTTTGAAAAGCAACCAAAACGCAACGCTAGAAGCGTCAATGGGTCAAGTAGTTTAATAAATTATCGGTTCCCAAATTGGAACCAGGTATTTTTTACTTGACATTTCGCAAATTTGACTCTAAATTAGCAGTCAATTAAAGTAACAGGTTCTTTGGGAAAGATGCTTTAGCTAGCCTGAAGGGCAAACTATCTGAGAAGATAGGGCGCAAAGCTTCCGATCTACGTCGATCAACAGGTCGATAAGATAGCGGGGTTGCCAGGGAGAGTCTACATAGTCATACCTCCATGTAAACCCGCTATCCTCCACAGGAAGCGGGTTTTCTTTTTTGCTGAAGCCTACACAACGAGATTAAACACATAATTGTAGGCTTTAATCAGCATAAAGGATAGTGCAATGATAAAATTAGCCAGAAAACCAAACAACCTTTTCATGATTCCATTTTTCCTTTTCGCTAGTTTGCTCCTATCGCTATCCGTATCTGAATTTGCCTCAGGACAAAGTATCGATTCAGAAACCCTTAACGGTATTATTCGAGCTAAAGGCAGACATTGGGTCGCAAAATATCATCCTAACACGAAGGGTCTTGGTGCTGTCACTAGAGCGCACAATCAGTTTAATGCAGGCACTTCTTCCCAAACGACAGCGAACAATGAGTCTAAAGCAGGCACTTCTTCGCAAACGGCGCTACCTGCACTAAACCCACCAGTACCAGCAAGTGTTAAGCAGTTTGATTGGAGGAACTGCAATGGCATTACTTATGTCACACCGGTAAAGGATCAGGGTGATTGTGGATCATGTTGGGCTTTCTCATCAGTAGGAGTAATGGAATCAAGAGTACTTATAGATAATCACATGGGAGGACTCAGAAAGTATCTCTCTGAGCAAATCGTGCTCACTTTCACGGGCCCAACACTATACCCACAATACCCTTTAGCAGATAGTTGCAATGGCGGTCAACCCTCCGACGCAGCGAGTTTCCTCCAATCGACAGGTCTGGCACTTGAAACTTGCTATCCATACACAGGTACCAACGGATCTACAAGCGGCGCATGCTCCAATTGGAAGTCTGATACCTATAAACTCGCAGATTGGAACACTGTGGCGGGCTGGACAGGAAGTCAGACTATAGCAGCAACATCCGATTTACTCAAGAGAGCAATCTACTATCAAGGGCCTATTGTTGTAACCATGGCAATCTACGAGGATTTCTACTACCATTATAGTTCAGGCATTTATTCATACGCATCGGGGAGCCTGGTCGGCTACCACGCGATAGAAGCCGTTGGATTTGATGAAACAGGACCGGAACCATACTTTATCGTAAAAAACAGTTGGGGCACGGGCTGGGGTGAAAATGGATATTTCAGAATAGCATACACAGAAGTGACAGATTGTGTCGAATTCGGATCTGAGTCGATATCGTACACCTCGTCAACTATGGCAACCATTCCTGCTCCTCTGGCAGATTTTTACATTAAGTCGCCCGATACCGGTTCCGGTATAACAACTGGCGGAAATGCCCCTTTTACAGTAATATTCCAAGATACGTCAACATCAACAACGCCGTTAATATCATGGTATTGGAATTTTGGAGACGGAACAACAAGTACGGCACAAAATCCAACTCATACATACACAGTACCGGGTACATACACAGTAACCCTTGAAGCAGGAAATCAAGCGCACGTTAATACTGTAACCTATAATGATGTCATTACAGTATATGATGATTTTCAAGCAACACCAACAACTGGAAGTGCACCCCTGCAAGTACAATTTACCAGTACATCGTCTAAGGTGACTTCCGTACAATGGCAGTTCGGTGATGGAGGAACTAGTACGACACTAAATCCGTCACATACTTATACACGGCCAGGTATGTATACAGTATCATTGACAGCAACTGGCTCTTCAGGATCGAGCACGAACACCAAAACTAACTTGATCGCCGTGGCTGCACCGCCTGCACCCAGCATAACACTAATGACGGCAACACCAACCTCAGGAAATGTACCATTGCCGGTTCAGTTTACCTGTCAAACAACTGGAATAGTTACTTCATATAATTGGAATTTTTGTGATCTAGGAACCAGTACGGCTCAAAATCCGTCACATACTTATACAACTCCAGGCACTTATACAGTATTCTTAACTATAGAAGGACCTGGGGGAGGCAATACAAAGATAATCACTGTCACAACATACGCACCTCTTAATGCCACCATAACAGCGTCTCCTACTTCCGGAAATGTACCCTTAACGGTCCAATTTACCAGTACACCAACAGGATCTATTTCTTCACTTCAATGGAACTTTGGTGACGGAACAACAAGTACATCGCTAAGTCCATCACATACTTATACTGCACCAGGCACCTATACAGCGACATTCACATTGGTAGGACCTGGAGGAACTCTTACAAAGACAGTAACGATCACCGTGAACGCAACACCTCCTGTTGCCAATATAGGAGCAACACCGACCTCAGGAGACATACCACTACCGGTTCAATTTACCAGTACATCAACGGGGACGATTTCTTCGTATCTATGGAGCTTTGGTGATGGAGCAACCAGTGCCGCCCAAAATCCATCACATACTTATACAACCGCCGGCAAATATACAGTAACACTGCAGGTGACTGGACCCAAAGGCAACAGTACGAAAACAATCACGATCACCGCGAATCCACCTGCACCTGCCGCCAACATGACTGCGTCTCTAACTTCAGGAAAGGCGCCTTTGCCGGTTCAATTCACCAGCAAATCGACAGGGACAATTTCCTCCTATCAATGGAACTTTGGGGATGGATCGACCAGTGCGGCGCAAAATCCATCACATACTTATACGACCGCCGGCACTTATACAGTAACATTGACTGTAACAGGTCCCGGAGGTACCAGTACAAAAACGACCTCGATAACAACTTACGCACCTCCGGTTGCCAACATAACAGCGGCTCCGACTTCAGGAAACGTGCCTTTCGCGGTTCAATTTACCAGCACATCGACAGGGACAATTTCCTCCTATCAATGGACCTTTGGGGACGGAGGGACCAGTGCCGCACAAAATCCATCACATACTTACACAGTCGCCGGCACTTATACAGTAACATTGAGTGTAACAGGTCCCGGAGGAAACAGTATAAAAACGACCTCGATCACAGCGAAACCACCGGCTCCTGCCGCCAATATAACGGCATCTCCAACTTCAGGAAAGGCGCCTTTGGCGGTTCAATTTACAAGCACGTCGACAGGGACAATTTCCTCCTATCAATGGAACTTTGGGGATGGATGGACCAGTACCGCGCAAAATCCATCACATACTTATAGTACCGCCGGCACTTATACAGCAACATTGACTGTAACAGGTCCCGGAGGAAGCAGTACAAAAACGACCTCGATCGCAACTTACACACCTCCGGTTGCCAACATAACAGCGTCTCCAACTTCAGGAAATGTGCCTTTCGCTGTTCAATTTACCAGCACATCGACAGGGACAATTTCCTCCTATCAATGGAACTTTGGTGATGGATCGACAAGCACCGCCCAAAATCCATCACATACTTATACAATCGCCGTCACTTATACAGTAACATTGACTGTAACAGGTCCAGGAGGAACCAGTACAAAAACAATCACGATCACCGCGAAGCCGGCGGCCCCTGTCGCCAACATAACGGCATCTCCAACTTTAGGAAAGGCGCCTTTGCCGGTTCAATTTACCAGCACATCGACAGGGACTATTTCCTCCTATCAATGGAACTTTGGGGATGGATCGACCAGTGCCGCGCAAAGTCCATCACATACTTATACAACCGCCGGCACTTATACAGTAACGTTGACTGTAACCGGTTTCGGAGGAACCAGTACAAAAACGACCTCGATCACAGCTTATACACCTCCAATTGCCAATATAACAGCGTCTCCAACTTCAGGAAACGCGCCTTTGCCGGTTCAATTTACCAGCACATCGACAGGGACAATTTCCTCCTATCAATGGAACTTTGGGGATGGATCGACCAGTGCCGATCAATGGAACTTTGGGGATGGATCGACCAGTGCCGCGCAAAATCCATCACATACTTTTGCAACCGCCGGCAATTATATAGTAACATTGACTGTAACAGGTCCCGGAGGAACCAGTACAAAAACTACCTCGATCACCGCAAAGCCGTAGGCTCCTGTCGCCACCATAACGGCAACTCCAACTTCAGGGAAGCCGCCTTTGCCGGTTTAATTTACCAGCACATCAACGCGAATGATTTCTTCCTATCTATGGAAATTTGTAATCAAACGGTGTCCAGGGTAAGATTTGAATATTTATTACATTTTAAGGTACCAGGAGTTCAAGTTGGCAGGAGCTGAGCTAAGAGCGTGAGTTACGATTGTTTTTGTTTCAGGCGCCTACAAGGACAAGACAGTACAACCTTCCACGGGCCGGGCCTTTCAGCTTCAGCGTGGGGCCGTTACAAGCCAAATATGGATCGAGCATTCTGTACGGTTATCGGGCCGGTTCTTGTTGCTTCATGGTCGAAATTGCTCGCTCGTGGTAGCTTGACGCCTTCTGAGGCTGACCGAGCTTAGAGTACACATCGGCAATCGTGTCAAGAACCCTGCCTTCCATTTGACGGTTATGTATCTTGACGCTCACCGCGAGTGCCTGCTCAAGGTAGCCCAAAGCCTTTTCGTACTGCCCTTGAGCAGTATACGCAAACCCGATGTTGGCAAGATTCTTTCCTTGGGCAACCAGGTCCTGCGTCTCAACGCTTATCGCCAGTGCCCGCTCAAAGTAGCCCAAAGCCTTTTCGTACCGGCCGAGCATACCTTCCACGGCGCCCAGGCCGCCAAGGTCTACGCCCTGACTGCGTTTGTCATTAAGGTCCTGGTGGATCGCCAAGGCCTGCTCGTAGAAGCTCGAGGATTTTTGATAGTCCTTCTGAGCGAAGAATGTCGAGGCCATGTTGGCAAAAACCTCCGCTTGACCGGCACGATCCTTTAGCTCTTGATAGATTGAGAGGGCTTTCTCCAATGCGCTGAGCGCCTTTGGATATTCGCCAAGATTGTTGTAAGCGTTGCCAATATTGGCATAGTCCCTGCCTTCGGCGGATCCATCCTTGAGCTCCCTGTGGATCGCACATGCCTGCTCATAATATTCCACGGCCTTTTTGAACTGCCCGAGCCCGGAGTATCCTACTCCAAGGTTCCCAAGGAACTTGCTTTCCATCTCTTTATTCCCGGACTTCCTTGCAAGCTCAAGCCCTTCCTGCCATTTGGAAATCGCTGTCGAATAGTCTGAAGCACTATTGGCCTCAAGCCCCTCCTGCCTTAATTTTTGCATATCGTCGGCCCATGCTTTGTCGATCGTACAGAAAGACAGTGAAAAAATGAGGCCAATCAGCACAACAAAGATCCCTTTTACTCCTGCGGTCATAGAAAATTCCCCTTTCGCTTTTTTCACCTGCACTTTCCTGAAACAATCTTCTTTCGGGCGCATCTGGAGTCTTGCGCCTGCCTTCCGGAAGTTGCGAGTACTCTCCCGCTCACCAGAAGGAGAACGCGTCAGTGCTTAAAACAAGGTTCCGCATTAAACCGGACCAAGTCAAGCATCTGATTCCAAAATAAGACAAAAGAACCGGGTTTATGTGTTCTTTAAGAGCTGGCTTTGGGGGCGGAAACCGGTGCCACGACATGCGTCAGCCATCGCCGGCCGAGCTTTGGAGATAGCGCGGATGCCGCAACGCGAAAAGCCATAATTGCAGATATATCTCTGCTCTTTTTTCTCCATCGTTGCCATTCTTCCAAATTCATGCCAATAATGGCGCACGCAATCTTGTGATGTTTTCACCCTATAGGGTCGCCTGTCCATGATCGCCAAAACCTATACATGCTCTCTCCTCGGCATTGACGCCATACTGGTGGAAGTCGAAGTGGACCTGGCTTCCGGTCTTCCCGGCTTTGCGACGGTCGGACTGCCCGACAATATAGTCAAGGAAAGCAAGGACAGAGTCAAAGCGGCAATCCAGAACAGCGGATATCCCTTCCCGTTCGAGCGGATCACCGTGAACCTTGCGCCTGCCGCCCTGAAGAAGGAGGGGGCGGGGTTCGATCTGCCGATTGCGGTAGGGATACTTGCCGCAATGGGGTGCGTAAACCCGGATAAAGCCGCTAAAATGATCTTTTGCGGAGAGCTTTCGCTCGACGGGCGGGTGAAGCCGGTTGCCGGATGTCTGCCCATGGCGATCCAGGCGCGGGATTGCGGCTACAGCGAAATCATCCTTCCGGCTGCAAACGCCCAGGAGGCCGCCGTTCTTACGGAAATCGGAGAACGGAAATCGGAGGACGGAAGTTCTGCTCTCAGTCCTCAGTCCTCAGCACTCAGTCCTCTGTTCTCCGTGCGTGCGGTTAATCACCTCTCGGAAGCCGTTGAATTTTTGAACGGCCGGTCCGACCTGCCGGTTGTCAAGACCGATCTGGATTCGATATGGAACGCCGGCGCCCCCGACGAGCTGGATTTTGAAGACGTGAAGGGCCAGGAGCACGCAAAGCGAGGGCTGGAGGTCGCAGCGGCCGGTTCTCACAACGTGCTCATGATCGGTCCGCCAGGGTCCGGCAAGACGATGCTCGCCCAGCGCCTCTCCGGGATCCTTCCGCCGTTGAGTTTCGACGAAGCGCTGGAGACGTCCAAGATATTCAGCGTAGCCGGAATGCTCAATGACAACCCGCTCATCGTCAAACGCCAGTTCCGCGCGCCTCATCACAGCATATCCGACGCCGGGCTGGTCGGCGGCGGCCACATGCCGAAGCCGGGGGAAGTCAGCCTCGCCCACAACGGGGTCCTCTTTCTCGACGAATTCCCCGAGTTCCGGCGAAACTTGCTCGATCTTCTGCGCCAGCCGCTCGAAGACGGGCGGGTTACAATAGCCAGGGCTGCGATCGCCCTCACCTACCCGGCAAGGTTCATGCTCGTCGGTGCGATGAACCCGTGCCCGTGCGGCTATTCGGACGACCCGGTAAGGCCGTGCGTCTGCCCGCCGCGGGCCGTAATGAAATACCGGAGCAGGATTTCGGGACCGATCCTGGACCGGATCGACCTGCACATCGAAGTCCCTTCGGTCAAATACGAGCAGTTGCGCACGGAAGGAGAGTCGGAAAAGTCTGCGGCCGTGCGCGAGCGGGTGTTGCTGGCAAGGCAGATTCAGCTAAAGAGGCTTCCCGGCGAGGGGGTCTACTCAAATTCCCAGATGAAGCCCAAGCACCTGAAAAAATTCTGCCGGCTCGACGACGCCGCGCAGTCCATCCTGGACCGTGCGGTCCGTCAACTGGGCCTCTCCGCCCGCGCATATCACCGGATACTAAAAGTCGCCAGGACGATAGCGGACCTGGAAGCAGCGGAGAACATCCTTTCCGTTCACCTGCTCGAGGCGATTCAATACAGGTCTTTGGATAGGAGACTGTTTTGAGATTTTTCCACATCTCGCAGGTGCGTGTGAATTTTTCACGCGAAGACGCGAAGACGCGAATTCTACCACAGAGACACAGAGAGCACAGAGGAAGACAATCGAACGAACAGACAAAACTAAAAGGCAGATCCCTGCTTGCTTCCCGTTTTTCCTGCATGCCCATTTGCTTTTCTCCGTGCCCTCTGTGTCTCAGTGGTGAATCCAGTTGCTCTATTATGTATCTGAAAGGACACCCTGCACACGTCCGATCCTGCCGTCTTCCAGCCGCACTTTGATCCCGCGTGAATGAAAGGCCGCAGATGTCAGAATATCTCTTACGATCCCAATGGTCCGTTTGCCGGTTCGCTGGTCTTTTTTCAGGATAACTTCGACCCGCATGCCAGGCCGAATATCACTGCGTTGTTGTCCATCCATAATGCTCTTCCCCCGAGGAGTTAGTCAGGACTGAGGACTGAGGACTGAGGGCTGAGTTAACCACCGATATGCTTGACCGTCCAGCCACGTTTTCGCAGCTCTTTCAGCGGACTGATGTCCTGAGTCTAAAGTTCATGACATAATTCAAGCCTGGGAATTGAGCCTACGCCTACGTCACCCCAGCGAAAGCCGTGGTCCAGAAGTGACTGAAATTTATTAAAAATACTGGATTCCGGCCTTCGCCGGAATGACGGCCTAAGTACTCTGGACTTATGTGGTGTATCTCTAACTCAGGACACTAGGAAGCTCTCGTGTTGACGCCGGCGACAAGCGTGCATATCATCCCTTCAGATTATTAACCTACTGCGACGAATAATGAACCGATCACCCTACTACCTCGGATTCTCGACGCTTGACCGGGAAACAGGCACGCAAGACTTGCCGGTCCATGGCACACTACCCTCCTGGCTTGGCGGTACCCTCGTGAGAACGGCCCCGGCCAAATTCGAGGTCGGCGAGCAGAACTATAACCACTGGTTCGACGGCCTTGCCATGCTTCACGCCTTCACATTCTCCGGCGGTCGTGTTTCCTACGCTAATCGCTTTCTCCGCAGCCAGTCGTATCGGGAGGCGATGGAGAAGGGGAAGATCAGCCGGGGGGAGTTCGCCACAAATCCACGCCGGACGCTGTTCGAACGAGTGGCGGCTTTCTTCGATCCAAAGTTGACGGACAACTGCAACGTCAGTGTAAACAAGCTCGCCGACAAGGTCGTCGCCCTCACCGAGACCAGACTTCCGATCCAGTTCGACCCCGAGACGCTGGAGACGCTTGGCATCTATGACTACAACAACGGACCCGGAGACCGCCTCCCCGGACCGATATCCATCGCCCACCCTCACTTCGACTTCGAACGCGGCTGCCACTACAGCTATGTCCTCGACTTCGGCAGGCAGAGCACATACCGCCTCTTCAGCATCGAGGCCGACACAGGGCGGCAGGCGGTCCTGGCAAACATCCCGGTGAAGCGGCCCGCGTACATGCACTCGTTCGGAATGACCGAGCATTACCTTGTACTCACAGAGTTCCCGCTCGTGGTTAACCCGCTGAAACTGTTGCTCGGCGGCAAACCCTTCATCTGCAACTACGAGTGGCAGCCGGAGCGCGGCGTACGGTTCCATATCGTGGACAAGAAGACAGGAAGGGTGGTAAAGGAAACCCGCAGCGACGCCTTCTTTGCCTTTCACCACGTAAACGCCTTCGAAAAGGACGATGCCATCGTCGTGGACATTGTAGCCTACCCTGACCCGACAATCATCGACCAACTCTATCTCCGGCACCTGCGATCCGCCGAACCCGTGACGGCGGCAGGGAAGCTCACACGGTTCAGTATAGATCTGAACGACCGGTCTGAAGTCAGGGAGCAGTTGCTTTCGAATGCTCACTTAGAACTGCCTCGGATCAACTATCGGCAACGGGCGGGGCAATCGTACCGCTTCCTCTTCTGCGCGGGCAGCGAGGCGAACGACGGCAACGCTGATTTCCTTGACAACCTTGTAAAGATCGATCTCGACGCAGACGCCCTTCGGACATGGCACGCGGCGGGATGCTTCCCTGGCGAGCCGGTGTTCGTTGCAGCTCCTGACGCCCGGCAGGAGGACGACGGGCTGATCCTTTCGGTGGTACTCGATGTGCAGGCGGGACGTTCTTTCTTACTTGTCCTGGACGCCTCGACATGGGAGGAGAGGGCGCGCGCGGAAGTACCTCATCATATTCCATTCGGTTTCCACGGGAACTTTTTCGCCGCGCTAAAAGGCGCAGAATCGTTCCGGAACCTCCACCCATAGTCTGCTGCATAGGATAAGAAGTGACCGGCCCCCTGCATTTTGCAATCTATATCACATGACGCTCGCTGCTGATACACCAGACAACAATAACCCGAAGAGAGAAAGGAGAAGCAAGATGAAGAAAATTGCGTTGCTGGTGGCTTTGTTTGGATTTTTTGTCATCGAAAGTGCATATGCTCAAGGATTCACCTTAAAGAGCGACGATCTGAGCGGGCAATTGACGGAGACACAAGTATTTTCGGGGTTTGGCTGTAATGGAAAAAACATTTCACCATCCCTCAAATGGATTGACGCACCCAAGGACACAAAAAGCTTTGCGGTCACTGTGTATGATCCTGATGCCCCGACAGGGAGCGGATGGTGGCATTGGGTTATTTTTAACATCCCTTCCGACATCAATGAACTCAAGGCAGACGCCGGGAATCCACAAAAAGGTCTTGCACCTAAAGGCAGCATCCAAAGTGTAACAGATTATGGAAAGCCTGGATTCGGTGGAGCTTGCCCTCCACAGGGAGACAAACCTCATAGGTACATATTCACGGTATATGCTCTCAATACAGCGAAATTGGATTTAGACGAGAAAGCATCACCGGCTATGCTGGGATTCTCCCTGAATCAGCATGCGATAGCAAAGGCATCTCTTATTGCCTACTACGGAAGATAATAACGGAGAGGTCAGATTGTAGGTTCATCCGGCAAACGCGTACCTATGTCCGGATTTTCGTGTCCAAACTCCCGCGCCCCGGGAGGCCGCATTCACAGCAGGCATGCACTGTCCTTTCTCGACCTTCGGGTACGCGTTTGCCGGTTCGCCGGTCTTTTTTCGGGATAATTTCGACCCGCTGCCAGGTCGAATATCACTGTGTTGTTGTCCATACATCATACTCTTGCCCCGAGAAGTTAAATATAACAAGATACGGGGAGCATGCTAGTGTCCCGAGTACTTAGGCCGTCATTCCGGCGAAGGCCGGAATCCAGTATTTTTAATAAATTTCAATCACTTCTGGACCCCGGCTTTCGCCGGGGTGACGTAGGGGTTGGCTCAATTCCCAGGCTTGAATTATGTCATGAATTTTAGACTCAGGACACTAGCGACGGGCGCATGGCCCTGTGTCACTCTGCTGCCTAAATTGTAAGTCATGGAAAGTAGCAGCACATGAATATCAGAGCGAAAGCCTTTTTGTGGCAAGCAATCACGTTTCTGATCATGGCCCCGGCCTTGTTCGTTCCTGCCGGCACAGGCGCCTGGGCTGCCGGATGGGTCTACCTGCTGCTTTTCGCCGTATCCAGTATCGCCATCACGATATGGCTGCTCAGGCACAACCCAAGTTTGCTCGAAGAGCGCATCGGGTTCAAACCCAATCAAGAAACCTGGGATAAGATTTTTATCGTGGCATTGAACGTCGTTTTTCTTGTCTGGCTGGTCCTGATGCCGCTTGACGCCGTTCGATTCCACTGGTCACGGATGCCTGTATGGCTTCAATCAGCGGGCGGTATCGTCCTGCTTTTCTCGTTCTATCTCTTTTATCTTGCTTTTCGTGAAAACCCATACCTGTCGGGAGTGGTGCGCATCCAGGAAGATCGAGGACAAACAGTGGTGTCAAGCGGACCATACCGCCATGTGCGCCATCCAATGTATACCGGGGGTTTCCTTTACTTTCTGGGGACGGCCCTTTTGCTCGGTTCCTGGTACGGGGTGCTTTTCGAACCGATATTCGTTGCCATGCTCGCCGTGAGAGCGGTATTTGAGGAACGTCTGTTGCGCGAACAGCTCAAAGGCTACGATGCCTATATGGCGAAGGTTAAATACCGTTTCATCCCGCATGTATGGTAATGGGGCGAGTCGTTGGATCGAAGGACCAATCCCAGAATCCATAAGTCACTGAATTTACCGTTTTATGCCCGGTAAGCGATGATAAAGAGCCTGCGGAACGGAAAGAGGATTCGGCCATCGTTTTGTGGTAGATAGGCCCGTGTGTATCTTTCCAGCAGCAGCTCTTCAAATCTCGCCCTTTGCTCTTCATTCTCGAGCACCGCCAGAAACGGACGCAGACCGGTCCCGCGAAACCATTCAATAATGGATTGAGGGCTGTCAACGACGTGGTAATACTCGGTCTGCCAGATCTCCAGGCGCGCCGCCAACGGCCGAAGCAGATTATAGTAAAAGGATGGGGGTTTTTTGGTGAGCGCGTTCAGCGCCGGCCCCATGAAGTGACGCCAGGCCGGGTCCTCGGCGGTTTCGAGAATCTCCCGGTGCAGGGCCGAGTTGAAGTGCGCCGGCACCTGGACCGCCAAGGCGCCGCCAGGGGCCACCTGAGCGAAAAGGTGAGGAAAAAGGACCTCATGGTTCGGCACCCACTGCAAGGCGGCGTTCGAAAAAACTACGTCGAAGGGAATCCCGGCGCTCCATGCTGTGATATCTCCAATGAGCCACTCATGATCAGGGTAAGACCTGGACGCAGCGGCGATCATGTCAGGTGAACTGTCCAGGCCCGTGATACCGGCTTTGGGCCACCGCCGCCGAAGAACGGCAGTGCTGTTTCCGGGCCCGCAGCCCAAGTCTATGATCCGTCCGGGATAAGGAATCGCTATGCGTGCGGCCAAATCCACAGACGGCCGGGTCCGCTCGCCGGAAAACCTCAAATAGATCTCTGCATCCCATCCGGACATCTTTTATACAAAGGTCCTTTCCACAAATAATTTCCCCTGCCAGCATTGCACCAGTACGTTGTCAACAAAGTTATCACATGTTGCAAGTGATCGTCACCCCGGAGAAGGCCGGGGTCCAGTGCTGTTAACCAACTGAAAAGACGCTGGATTCCGGCCTTCGCCGGAATGACGGGCTGAAGGTCCTTACCTATAGTAACTTAGTTGACGCTGCACTAACATTGCTCCCTGAACAGCAACAAAGGCGGATCGTAGATTTCGGGCGGCTTCAAGCCGAGCAGTTGCATGATAGTCGAAGCCACGTTTGTCAGGCCGGGTTCTTTTATTTCCGGGTTGAACACGATGCAATCGTCTCCTGTCGGGTCATAGACGATGAACCACACGGGATTCAACGTATGAGCGGTTTTTGCCCTGATCTTGCCGTCAGGATAGAGCTTGGGCGTTTTGCTTTTTTCATCGATTTCGAACATTTCCTCGGCGTTGCCGTGGTCCGCCGTGACTACCAGGATTCCCCCCGCCTTCCGGGTTGCTTCCATCAGCCTTCCCAGGCATAGATCGACAGCTTCGACCGCTATCTCGGCCGCCTGATAGACGCCCGTATGCCCTACCATATCTCCGTTCGGGTAGTTGAGCCTGATCAGATCGCAGTGTCTCAAAAGGATTGCCTCTACCGTTTTGTCCGTAATTTCAGCTGACTTCATCCAGGGCCGCTCTTCGAAAGGCACCCTGTCCGAAGGAACCTCGATATATTCTTCGAGTTTTTCGTCTATTTTCCCGGACCTGTTCCCATTCCAGAAATATGTCACATGCCCGTACTTCTGAGTCTCACTGATAGCCATTTGCCGCTTGTGATGAATGGAGAGGTACTCGCCGACAGTGTGCTCGATATGTGGCGGTTCAACCAGGTAATTGCGCGGAATGTGCAGTTCGGTGTCATATTCCATCATCCCGGCATAGGCCGCCCTGGGATATGGTATCCGCTCGAAATAAGGAAAATGCTCATCTTCGAAAGCGCGGCTTATCTCTATGGCCCTGTCTCCGCGAAAGTTGAAGAGTGCAACCGCGTCCCCATCAAGGATTGGACCCACAGCAACCCCGGATTCGTCCGCAATTACGAATGGCGGAAGGTCCTGGTCTATGATGCCTGGTTTTTCGTCCCTGTAGGTCTTTATGGCCGCCTCAGCGGAAGGGAACTTCCTTCCCTCCCCGGCAACATGGGTCTTCCATCCCAACGCTACCATGCCCCAGTCGGCCTCGTAGCGATCCATGGTGATCTTCATCCGCCCGCCGCCGCTCGCGATGCGGTAGTCAACATGAGCCTGCTCGCGCAGCTTTTGCAGCAGGGTCTCTAATCTGTGGACGTATTCGAGTGCGGAGGTCTCGCCCACATCCCGCCCGTCGAGCAGAATGTGCACGCGTGCCCGCGGCAGTTTATCCTCGAACGCAAGGTGTTCGAGCATCGCCTCCAGGTGCTTGATATGGCTGTGGACATCTCCGTCCGAGAGCAGGCCTATGAAATGCATCGATCCCTTGTGTTCAAAGCAGTGCCCGACAAGACGCCGCCAGGCGCGCCCTTCGAAAAGCCTGCCGGATTCGATAGCTTCATTGACCAGTCTTGCTCCCTGGGGGAATAAGCGGCCGGCGCCCAGGGCATTATGCCCAACCTCGGAGTTACCCATGTCGTCATCGGAAGGAAGGCCGACCGCTTTTCCATGCGCGCGGAGCAGCCGGTAACGGCAGTTGGCGAGAAGCCAATCCAGATTGGGAGTGCAGGCGTTTGCCACCGCGTTCCCCAGCAGCTCCTCGCGGTAGCCGATGCCGTCCATGATCGCCATGGTAACCGGGCGAGGACTTCGGTGAGTAAGCAAACTTACCATGCCCTTCATTCTGGTTCTCCGCTTAGATTGGTTCAGGGCTGCCGCGCTCTGACCCCTCGGGGTTTCTCACCCAGGGTTACGGTTAATGTTCCGGATGTACCATCCCAGCGCACAATCCCCAGCTGGATTTTATCGCCTGGGTGCAGCTTTCGAATTTCCCGGATCGCGGTGTCCGCATCCGGCACCTGGACTTCGTTGACACTGACAATCACATCTCCGCCCACTGCTATAATGTTGTTCCCGATCTGCGCTTTCCGGCTTCCTCCCCTTACTCCCGCTTTTTCGGCAGGCCCGCCCGGGGTTGTTTCGACTACCATTGCCCCCGCCTTGACCGGAAGTCTGAGAGCCTGCTGCGATGTCCGGAAACAGGTTCATCATAGTTGCGCCCAAAAATGGATAGCTGTAATACCCCTTATCGATTAAATCATTCACTATCCTTTTGGCCGTATTGACCGGAATGGCGAAGCCGATCCCGACGCTTGCCCCGGTCGGGCTGAAAATAGCCGTGGTGATGCCGATCAGTTTGCCGGAGGAATCGATCAACGGTCCTCCGGAGTTGCCCGGATTGATAGAGGCGTCTGTCTGGATGATGTCCTCGACCAGGGTGCCGTTTTCCGCCCTCATCGTCCGCCCCACGGAACTGACCACCCCCGTGGTAAGGGTCTGGCCCAACCCAAAGGGATTCCCGATGGCCATGGCTTTCTGGCCGACTTTAAGGCCGGTCGAATCGCCCATAGGGATTACGGTCATACTTTCTACGGGGACCTCTATCTTGAGAACCGCCAGATCGGTGTCCGGATCGGAGCCCATAAGCCGGGCCGTGCACTTTTTGCCGTCGGCAAGAGTGACTTCCAGCTTTCCATTCCCGATAACGTGATTGTTTGTCAGGATGAAGCCGCGGGAATCGATAATCGAGCCTGACCCGGTTCCCTTGCGGGGAATCACATTCAAAAAGAAATCGTGCTCCAGAACAGTGCTGGTTATGTTCACTACTCCCGGTGCAAGGCGCTCGTAGAGGTCGATATTGTTTTTCTCTTCCTCGGTCAGAGCGGCCGCCATGGACGCATAAGAAAGCGAAAATACCAAAAGCGCCGAACTGAGTATTCTTGTGAAACGCATGCTCTCTCCATCGCCACAATGAATCGGTAAATAAAATAGATTACCCCATATAGTACTGCCGGCTCTGCTTTCTGGATATCCTTCTGAGAAACCAGACCGTCAGCAGTATCGCAAGGACCCAGCCGATAATCCTGCGCCAGGGATGCATAAGCTCCGGGGCTGCGGCTTTGATGCGCTTTACGGGCAGGGCGAATCCGATACGTATACTCGATCCGGTGGGACTTAGAATCGCTGTGCAAAGCCCCACCAGTTCCCCATCCAGGTTTATGAGCGCCCCTCCTGAATTGCCCGGATTTATGGCTGCATCTGTCTGAATCAGGTTTTTAAGGACTGTATCGTGGTCCCTGATGGTCCGGCCGGTCATGCTGATAACGCCCGAGGTAAGGGTCTGCCCCAAACCAAAAGGATTCCCCACGGCGAGGACCCTTTGTCCGACTTTAAGGGTGTCCGAATCTCCGAGAACGATTGCTTTAAGGGGCTTGTCCCCAACGTCGACTTTTATCACCGCGAGGTCATCGTTGGGGTCGGAAGCAGTAATTCTTGCTTCGAGTCGTCTGCCGTCGGAGAGTACGACCCGGATACCCTGCGTTCCGGAGACAACGTGGCCGTTCGTAATGATCAGTCCGTCCTCCCTGAGTACGACACCCGAACCGGAACCCGTTATGGACGGAGTCGCACAGAAAAAAAACTCGGCCTCGCATGCCTGGGTCGTGATGTTCACAACCGATGGCGCGACCTTCTCGTAGGCCGCAATAGTGGTGGTTTCCTCTGCGGTAAGGGCCGAGGCCCTCGAATATACCCCTGAGGCAAAAACAAGCAGTATTGAGATCGCTGCCCACAGACCTTTTGCGCCAAATGACAAATTCAAGTGCATGGAGGCTCGTTTTCGCTCCCGGGGATTATTCAGCACGCTGCACGCGTGCTTGTCTTCGGAATATACATTTAATCCGAACGTCTATAAACAGCTTTGTGACGGTTCATTTTATCCGGGCTCATACAGAGCGGTAAATCGTTCTTATCCAGCGCCCGGTAAAGCCTGCTCAAAGATAAGGGTAATCTGAGATGCCGCAACGCGGCGGGCAAGCGTTTCCTCTTTACCGAAAATGACTTTTCGCAATAATGGAGCGACACCGAAGGCTTTCTGACGCCAACAAATGTTGCCAACATCGATTCACGTATCCATCTCACACGTCCTCCGCCCTCCGTATGGCAGTTTTCATTTAGGCAAAGTCGGGCTATATTATCACGCGGAGACGCGGAGACGCGGAGACGCGGAGTAGTGCAACTCAAAACTGAAGACTCAAAACTCGGATGTCACGCGGAGGCGTGGAGGGTACTTGATGGCAGGGGTTTTTGAAGTTTACGTAAAAAGCCACTTTTCAGCGGCTCACAGCCTGAGGGGATATGCCGGCGACTGCGCAAGGGTCCACGGGCACAACTGGATGGTCGAGGTATTCGTCAGATGCACCGAACTGGACGAGCTGGGAATAGGCATCGATTTTCGCGACATCAAGGCGGCTGTAAAAGACGTTCTGGTTGAGCTCGACCATTGCGATTTAAACGGTCTGCCCGTGTTCGCGGAGCAAAATCCGACCTCTGAAAACATTGCAAGATTTCTTTACAAAGAATTGTCCCGCAAGCTCAACACCCGGGAAATTCACATTTCCAGGGTCAAGGTGAGCGAGACCCCCGGAGCCGGGGCTTTTTACTGGGAAGAATAAATGGCCCTTGAGGTAAGCGAAATCTTCCACAGCATCCAGGGAGAGTCCTCCTGGTCCGGACAGCCGTGCGTTTTTATAAGGCTTACGGGATGCAATTTAAGGTGCGCTTACTGCGATACGACCTATGCGTACGAACAGGGCCGGTTTATGGAAATTCCGGAAATTATGGAGCGGGTTCGGCGGCTGCGGTGCGATCTGGTGGAAGTGACCGGAGGCGAACCCCTCATCCAGGCAGAGACCCCGTCGCTTATCGGCGGGCTGCTCGATGCAGGCCATACGGTCCTGCTCGAAACAAACGGAAGCATCGACATAGGCGTGGTGGACCCGAGGTGCATCAGGATCATGGATATAAAGTGTCCGTCCAGCGGGATGGCCGGGCAAAATGACTTGCGCAACCTGAAGAAACTGGGAGTGCAGGACGAATTGAAATTCGTCATCGGAAGCCGCAAAGATTACGAATTCGCAAGGGACCTTCTCTCAACCCTGCCGGCTGCCCGGAGCAAGATCAATTTTTCCCCGGTATTCGGCTCACTTGCTCCCCGGTCTCTCGCCGAATGGATTCTTGAAGACCACCTTCCCGTTCGGCTGAACCTTCAGCTCCACAAGATCATCTGGGGACCCGAAACCAGAGGGGTGTGAAGAAAGGGGAAATATTGTGGGAAAAGAAGTGAAGGTTTGGTTCGATCATGAAGCGGACTACCTGGAAGTCCTTTTTGAAAGAAAAGAGGGCTACTTTAGGGAAACTGAGAATGATGCGGTCATGGAGAAGGTAGACACGGAAGGAAATATTCTCGGCTTTTCCATATTGAAAGTGAGTGCTCTGGAGAGAGGGAAGCCCCTCTCCGTAACTCTTAAAAGCCAGGCGGCGTGAGAAAGGCTAACCCGTCGGGTTCGGAGTGTAAGAGGTCCAACGACTATCGCAGAAAGAGCATTATCTTTCACTTAATTGCAGTTGTGACGAATTAGGGAATTCCTAATATGAGATTTAGGGGCTGCCAAACCTGCCCTGGACTCTTAGCCCGGCATCTGCCCCGGTGATCAACAAATTCCTCAATCCCTAAATTCCTCAATTCCCCAATTCCTCAATCCCTCAATCCCTCAATCCCTACAGAATATATCTGCTCAAATCCTCATCCTTTATGATTTCGCTTAGGACATTGCGCACGTATTCGCGGTTTATGTGGACGCTCTGTCCCTTGAGGTCCGGGGCGTTGAAGGAAACGTCGGAGAGCAGCTTTTCCATAACGGTATGCAGCCTCCTGGCGCCGATGTTCTCGGTCCGCGAATTCACCTGATATGCGATTTCCGCCAGTTCTTCGATCGCCTCCTGATCGAAGATGAGCTCGACTTCCTCGGTCTCGAGCAAGGCCTTGTACTGGACTATCAGAGCGTTTTCAGGCTCCTTGAGGATGCGCACGAAATCATCCTTGGAAAGCGAGGTAAGCTCCACCCGGATGGGGAAGCGCCCCTGAAGTTCCGGAATGAGGTCGGAAGGTTTTGCGATGTGAAAGGCGCCCGGAGGCAATAAAGAGTATGTGGTCGGTCTTCACCATCCCGTACTTGGTGGTAACGGTTGAGCCTTCGACTATCGGCAGCAGGTCGCGTTGAACGCCCTCACGCGATACGTCCGGGCCTCTGCCGCCACTTTCTCTTCCGGCAATCTTGTCGATTTCGTCCAAAAAAATGATCCCTGAGTGCTCGACACGCTCGATTGCCGACTTTATCACTCGATCCATGTCTATCAGGCGCTGGGATTCCTCGGCGATCAGGATCTCACGGGCTTCGGGGATTTTGACCTTCCTGCGCTTGGTGCGTCTGGGAAGCATGCCCCCGAGCATTTCTCTGAGGTTGAAGTCCATTTCCTCCATGCCGGCGCCTGCAAAGATTTCGACCATCGGGAAGTTGCGGTCCGGCACGTCCAGCTCGACGTAGCGGTCGTCGAGCGCCCCTTTGCGGAGCAGTTTCCTGAGCTTCTCCCTGGTCGAATCGGCCTGTTCGGCCTCTTCCTTTGCGACGATCAGCGCATCGGCCTCGACCGGGAAAGGGTGCTCCCGTACCTCCGGGGACGTTTTCTTGGGAGGCAGCAGAATATCGAGCAGTTTTTCCTCCGCAATTTCTTCAGCCTTTATTTTTACCTCTTCCATCTCTTCGTTGCGGACCATGCTGACTGCCAGTTCGGTCAGGTCGCGGACCATGGATTCCACGTCGCGGCCAACGTAGCCGACCTCGGTAAACTTGCTGGCTTCAATCTTGAGGAAGGGCGACTGGGCTAAACGGGCCAGGCGGCGCGCAATCTCGGTTTTACCCACGCCTGTAGGTCCGATCATGATAATATTCTTCGGCGCTATTTCATCGCGCAGATTCTCGGCCACCTGCTGCCTTCTCCACCTGTTGCGCAGAGCTATGGCAACCATGCGCTTGGCGTCTTTCTGGCCGATTATATATTTGTCCAGCTCCCCTACGATTTCAGCCGGTGTAAGGGTTTGTTGCATCAATCACAGCTCCTCGATCATGAATTCCCTGTTCGTGTAAACGCAGATCGACGCGGCGATATTCATGGCTTCCTCGGCGATTTGGCGCGCCGAGAGGTCCGTATGCCGGCCCAGGGCACGGGCGGCCGCAAGCGCATAGGGCGCTCCGGAGCCAACCGCTGCAAACCCGTCGTCCGGTTCGATGACATCTCCGGTCCCGCTCAGGATGAAAGAATCCTTCGCGTCGGCAGCAAGAAGCAGCGCCTCCAACCTGCGCAACGCGCGGTCCATTCGCCAATCCTTCGCAAGTTCAACCGCTGCACGCTTAAGATTGCCGTTGAACTGCTCGAGCTTGGCTTCCAGCCTCTCGAACAGCGTAAACGCATCGGCGGTCGAGCCCGCAAAACCGGTGAGGATCTTGTCACGGTAGAGCCTGCGGATCTTTTTGGCCTGCTGCTTTACGATGGTTTCACCCATCGTGACCTGCCCGTCTCCAGCCATTACTACCTGATCGCCCTTCCGTATGACTATTACGGTTGTGCCGCGCACGATAGAATTAGGCATAGGTTTTATCTTGTCTCCTCAATATAATCACGTCGCCAAGTCCTGTTTTTTTCTGCTCCTCGGATGTGAGGCGTCGTAGACCTTCATGAGCTGATCGATATTAACATGGGTATATCTCTGGGTTGTCGACAGACTTTCGTGCCCAAGCATCTCCTGAATGGCCCTAAGGTCGGCGCCCGCATTCAAAAGATGGGTGGCGAAAGTGTGCCTCAGCCCATGTGGACTCAAGCGTTGCCACAGCCCGCATGCAATCATCTCCGCCTTGAGTATTCTGTCAACGGATCGCGCCGTAAGTCTTCCTCCCCTCGAATTGAGAAAAAGGGCCTGCGAAGACGCCCTCCCCGTCGGGAACTGAAACTCCAGGGCCTCAAGGTAATACTTCAGGGCGTCAAGCGCTTTCGTTCCGATCGGGATTATTCGCTCCTTGCGGCCTTTGCCGCTCACGCGGACAAGGGTCTCAGCAAAAGCCACCCCGTCAAGATTAAGCTTCATCAGTTCGCTCACGCGGATACCCGTCGAGTAGAGCAATTCGAACATGGCCCAGTTGCGGGCCTTTCTCCAGGAACTCCCTTGCCGCAGCGCGGCGCGAGACAGGGCATCAAGAAAGTGAAAGACAGCATCCACCTGCAGGAAAGAAGGCATTTTTTGCTTTATCCTGGGATGGGCAACCAGATCGGCAGGATTCTCAGTGAAGAGGCCTGCGCTGTTCAGATAACTGTAAAAGGAGCGTAAGGCAGATAGTTTACGGGCGCGGCTTGTTTTTTCAAGCGACCCGTGAACCGATGCCAGGTATCCCCGGATGATTTCCGGGCCAATCAACGTCAGTTCTACAGCAGAGGACCCGACAAGAGCGGACACATATCCGGCGAATTGGCGTAGATCGCTTGCGTAAGCCCTGAGTGTCTCTTCGCTAAGATTTCGCTCGTGGCGCAGGTATTGGAGGAAAAGCGTCTGGGCGCGGTTCCAGGTGAGACTGTCCATCCCGGATTTTCCTTTTAAAATTAAGACGCATTAAGCCATTTGGGGTAATTGGGAATTAATTTCTCAACTCCTGAATCCCGCTGAGCTTATCCCTGCGAAGAATCGCTCAATTAAAGGCTCAGTTAGCACAGACTGTGAAAAAATCATAGAGGATTCGAGGGCCGCAATACTGATTGTTTTCCTCAGCGTATTGACTTTGCAGTTCAATTGAAATAATTAAAAATATTTTAAACTCTGTTCATACGGCTCTCCCGTTTCCACTCCGGAAGGGATCCTGTTACGATTTCTTTAAGAGACGCGCGAAGTCATTCAGCAATGCACTTAATCCCGGGGAAAACCGTCCATTCCCAGGGTTCAATTTTAGCGGAAAGGATGCAACATGAAAGAGGACGTAGCAAATGTTCGTACTTTCGCAATAATCTCTCACGGTGGCGCCGGCAAGACCTCCCTGGCTGAAGCCATGCTTTTCGATGCGGGCGCCACGACCCGGCTGGGCAAAGTGGACGAGAGCAGCTCGATTCTGGATTTTGAGCCTGAAGAGATCAAACGCAAGACTACCATCAGCAGTTCGATTTATTCTTTTACCTGGAAAAAGCAACCATTTACGCTGATTGATACGCCGGGTGACTTCAATTTCATTGCTGAGACAAAAACTTCGATGCAGGGCGGCGACTCCGTCTTGGTGCTTGCTGACGCGGTTGACGGCGTACGTGTTCAGACCGGAAAAGTTTGGGAATTTGCAGGTGAACACGGCTTGCCGAGGATGATCTTCATCAGCAAGATGGACCGCGAGCGGGCCGATTTCGCCAAAACGGTTCATGACATTCAAGACAATTTCGGCAAAGCCTGTGTCCCGCTTCAGATTCCAATTGGCGCGGCTGAGAGCTTCAAAGGGGTTGTCGATATCCTGAGCGGCAAAGCATATGTATACGGACAGGGCGATAGCGGAAAATTCGACACAAAAGAAATGCCGGCCGAGCTTGCTGAGTTGGCCGCCCGATACAGGGAAGCCATTGTCGAGCATGTTGCCGAATCAAGCGATGAGCTTCTGGAAAAATACCTCGACACCGGCGAACTGTCTCCTGAAGAGATAAAAGGCGCCTTGCGGGCTTCCGTGATAGGCGGCAAACTCATTCCCATCTCATGCGGCTCCGGCACCGCAAATATTGGCGTTCAGCCTTTGCTTGATCTGATTGCTGAGTGCCTGCCCTCTCCACTCGACACCGGCCCGGTCAAAGGCCGCTCCGTGAAGGGAGATACCGAGCTGGCAAGAGATCCGGATACCGGCGCCCCTTTCAGCTCAGTTGTAATCAAGACTGTGAGCGACCCGTATGCCGGCAGGCTTTCCATTTTGCGCATATTTTCCGGGACCCTTTCCCCCGATTCTACGGTTCTCAACGCCAACAAAGGTGTTAAGGAACGCTTTGGGCAGCTTCTCAGGCTCAAGGGGAAAAACCAGGAACCGATTCAGACGGCCGGGCCCGGAGACATCGTTGCCGTTGCAAAACTCAAAGAGACCGTGACACAGGATACACTCTGCTCTGAACGCGACCCGATTATCTTTCCATCCGTAGAGCTTCCTCCCGCCATCTACTCGCTGGCAGTCGAACCCAAGAGCAAAGGGGACGAGGAAAAGATTTTCTCCTCGCTTTCCCGCCTCATGGAAGAAGATCTGACGCTTAAGCTCGAGAGGAACGACGAAACCCGCGAGATGATCCTTTCAGGAATGGGCGAAATTCATATAGAGGCCATCGTTGACAAGCTCAGACGCAAGTTCGGAGTTGAAGTGAACCTCAAGCTGCCCAAGGTCGCATACAAAGAGACGATCAAGGGCAAAGTCCGTGTTCAGCACAAATACAAGAAGCAATCCGGCGGGCGCGGCCAGTACGGTGACTGCACGATCGAAATGGAAGCGCTGCCAAGAGGCGAGGGGTTCCAGTTCTATGACAAGATCGTCGGCGGGGTGATCCCCAGGCAGTACATTCCAGCGGTGGAAAAGGGAATCGCTGAAGCCCTCCACGAAGGCACCCTGGCCGGATACCCGGTCGTTGACTTCAAGGTTGACCTGGTTGACGGCTCATACCATACGGTAGATTCATCTGAAATGGCCTTCAAAATCGCCGGGTCGATGGCTTTCAAAAAAGCCATGGCGGACGCCAAACCCACCCTGCTCGAACCCATTATGGAACTGGAAATCACCGTGCCCGACGATGCAATGGGCGATGTCATCGGCGACCTCAATTCGAGGCGGGGCCGAGTGCTCGGGATGGAAAGCAAAGGAAACAAGCAAATCGTAAAGGCCCAGACGCCCCTTGCCGAAGTGCTCAAATATGCGCCCGATCTGCGCTCGATGACAGCGGGCCGTGGTATGTTCACCATGAAATTCTCCCACTATGAAGAAGTCCCGGGACCGCTTCAGGAGAAAATAATCGAGCTTGCCAAGAAGGAAAAAGAGGAAAAATAAGCTTTTTTGAGGGCGGGCATAAAGCCCGCTCAGACGAAGCAGGAAGCCGGGAGCGAGTGCGGTGTCAACTAAGTTCCTATAGGTAAGGACCTACAGGCCGTCATTCCGGCGAAAGCCGGAATCCAGCGTCTTTTCAGTTGGTTAAAAGCACTGGACCCCGGCCTTCGCCGGGGTGACGATTCCTTGGAACATCTGATAACTTTCTTGACAACGTACGACAAGCGGGAATGTTTACTTCGCTTCCTGCTTTTTGCTGAAACCTGCTGCCTGCCTTCCTATGAGACTGCTCTGCTCACTATGCCCAGCTTCGCGGGCGGGGTGAAATCTGCCCGATAGAATCCCAATTTTTCGCGAAATCATCACTCAAAAAATAATCGAATCAAATTCCCAAATAATTGATAAAATCAGCTAGTTTCCATCCGGAAAGTGTCCTTTTCCGCCCTGGTGGCGTCAATCTTCGGGTTTGCTTGTGCGGCGTACCAATGTACGTCTCCGCGCAACCCCTCGATTTCCTTGCCAGGACGAAAAATGCCTCCTTTCCGAACAGAAACCTCGCGGGGCGTGGAATTTGTCTCCGGGTTTCCGGATGGACACCAGCTTCGTTCGACTCGACATCAATACCCGAGAGGTTTTCAAGATGGAGTTCACGATAAGACAGATGCGAGCGGGGGACTGGGAAAGGGTCCGGCAGATTTACCTGGAAGGTCTGGCAACAGATCAGGCAAGTTTTGAGACCGAAGCCCCCACCTGGGAGCATTGGGGCCAATCGCACCATCATGGATGCCGTCTTGTCGCATGTCATGAGGACCAGGTCGTTGCCTGGGCTGCATTATCCCCGGTTTCTCAAAGAAGATGCTATGCCGGTGTGGCCGAATTGAGTCTCTATGTCGCGGAATCGTTTCGAGGCATGGGGATTGGGAAAAGTCTTCTTGAAAATCTCGTGGAGGCTTCCGAGGCTCTCGGGATCTGGACAATATGCGCGAGTACATTTCCCGAGAATACTGCGAGCCTTAGCATACAGTTGGCATGTGGTTTCCGAGTGGTCGGGCGGCGCGAACGCATAGCGCAACGCAAAGGCGTCTGGCGCGATACGATACTTACCGAGCGCCGCAGCAAAAAAACTTGACGGCTGATTTGGAAAGAAGGTTATGTTTTCAAGAAAAACTGCAATTGTGACGATCAGCGACCGGGGAGCGCGTGGGGAGCGTGAGGACCGATCCGGGCAGATCCTGGTGGACAGGCTTGTCGCCGAGGGGTTTGAAGTATGTTTTAAGACCGTTATTCCCGACGAATACGAAGAGATCCGAAAGGTTCTTACCGATCTGTCGGACGTTGAAAAAGCGGCCCTTATTCTTACAACCGGAGGTACCGGGGTTGCGCCGCGCGACGTTACTCCCGAGGCTACTTTTTCAGTTATCGAAAAGGCGGTTCCCGGATTGGCCGAGGCCATGCGGGCCGCCAGCCTGCAAAAGACCCCTCATGCGATGATCTCCAGGGCGGTCGCAGGCATCCGCGGCAAGACTCTCATCGTCAATCTTCCGGGAAGCCCGAAAGGCGCTATCGAAAACCTGGAAACGATCCTCCCGGCTCTGCCTCACGCGCTGGACAAAATACAGGGAGACCCCTCTGACTGCGCACAGGGTTGATAATGCCCTCAGAAAATGGACCTCCCTTTGGCCTAACCTCTCCTGATGGCCTCTTTTTTGCCGCGATATTCCTTCTCAATGGCCTTGATGCGGTCGTGGACGGCGAATACCCGTGATTCTGCTTCTTCTACGATTTTCAGCTGCTGGAGGACAACGAGCGATTTGAGAAATTCCGTTTCGCCTTGCCTGTGAAGCGAATAGAACTCAGCGCCCAGTCGCGATCTTCTCTGATTGAGGTTACTTTGGGCTTTGCGAAGCCTGAATTTTGCCAACCTGATTTTCACAAACTTCAGTACCCATACCCAGGCGAGCCTGACCCATTTCACAATTAGCCGGGATAGTTTCTCAACGATGTCACTCGCCTCCATTTTTCCCCCCTTCGCGCAGGTCCCAGCCTGTTACGGACTCCAGTTTGTCAAACATTTTTTGCCTGTGGCTTCCAGGCCAGTACACTTTTGCGCATTCCGGACACTTGCGGAAATCCGAAGCTGTCTCGAGAACATAATCCGGAACAGCGCCGAAGGCCGCCCCCCTCGGTATCTGAAGCAACTCGGCATTGCACAGACTGCATCTTGAAAACGGCCGCAACTCGTCAATGCCTATGCCCAGCGAGGATATCAATTCTTTCAACTGCGCGAACTGATGATCGTTGCGAACGAAGAGGACGCCCTCAATATCCCGGAATTTCTCCCTCCGGGTAACCGGAATGATCCCTTCGGAAAGCAGGCAATCAACCCTGACCCGGTCATCAAGCAGCATCATTGGAGCGTCGAATCCAAGCACCCGAAGCCATTTTGCCAGCTTGCCAAGCATTATGTCCACAGCGAAGCGCCTTCCCCGATATTGCGCTCCGCTCATTTTATCTCGTCCAGATCCACCCTTCGCACATCGGGCACGGAGGGTATGTAAAATATCGAAGGCCGCCATGCTGGAGCAGGCTTGAGTTCTTCCAGAACAATTTCCATATTCCATTCACTTGAGGAAATTCGAATTTTGTCGGGCACAGCTTCTTTTGTGAGCCCAACGGGTGGATCATAGGAAATGCGGCCCTCGAACTCAGCGCTGCGAACCAATATCGCTTCAAGATCGAGCGAGCCGGCAGTCAGGCGCCATTCGAAATGATTTCCCTCGCTGTTTGAAATCAGGCCCCACCTGCCGGCGCCAAAGCGGCTTTCGAGGTGTTCGAATTGTTCTGTGGGGACCGAAGCGGTAAGTGCGTAGCTAAAGAGATCCACCGGCAGGCTGACCCCCATGAACCGGCGAACAAGGGTTTCAGGACGCTTCGCTGTGAAGATCACCTTTTCAGAAGGAATCAGAAGAGCCGGCCCTGTTTCGTTGAAAACATAAAGGGCGACCGTCTGGCCGAGTGGAGTGAACGTTTCGAACCTGACAAAATTCCGCCCTTGTACCAAAACAATCGCGCGCGAGCTGAATTTCGAGGTTTTGCTGTCAACCCTGAGCCGGAATTTGCATTGGTAATTGCGCCAGAAATCTGATCTTTCTTTCAGTTTAGCAATTTCCAAAGATGGGGCAGGAGGTTTTCCCGATAAGGCAGGAAGGTTTCCCATCGGATGAGCGCAACCGGCTGAAATCACCAGCAGGAGCAGAAGGCAAAGGAGCACGAAAGACCGGGGCGCCTTGAAAAAAAGCCTCCCCACCAACCCCCATCGACACAACTCCGGAGTGTTGAATCCGGAGGCTTGCCGTACAGGTGAAGGTCTGGGATAAGTTTCCATAGAATTTAACTCAGGGTGGATGCGATAGCTGTCGTGAAACCGGCTGTTTATAACTGGCGGATGCAGGGCAAAATCTCAACGCTCCGCAAGTGCTCTTAAACCGAAAGCTTACGGCTATTTTATGGCGTCGAGCTTTGCCTTTATTTTGTCGGGCTCCGAGTGATTGTACTGAATCGCTTTCCGGTAGGCTTCAGTGGCCTTCGCCTTCTTGCCAAGCTCCAGGTAAACGTCTCCGAGATGCTCAAGAATGACTGGATCATCGGGCACCCGCTTTATTGCCTCGATCAGAGTGTCCAGGGCTTTCTTGTGCATGCCCATCTTGAAATAGACCCAGCCGAGGCTGTCCATGATATAGCCATCATCAGGTGCAATATCGAGAGCTTGAATTATCATTTCCTTGGCGCTTAGAAGGTTTGTTCCCATTTCAGCGTAGCTGTAGCCGATGTAGTTAAGAGCATCGGCATTCTTCGGATCAATGGCCAGAACTCTGCGCATTATCTCCACGGCTTCTGCCTTCTTGCCTGTTTTGTCCAGAACGATCCCTTTGCGGAAAAGCAATTCCGTATCATCTGGCAGCTTTTCCAGGCCGCGATCCAGAACTTTCATTGACTCGTCGTACTGGCCGGCCTCTTCGTATATGATTGCAAGATACAGATAGAGGTCACCCACATCAGGGCTCTTGGCGATCGCCTGGTTCAGGACCTTGGCGCCGCTGGCAAGGTCTTTCAGTTTTGCAAAAACCATGGCCAGGCGCGACTGCGCTGCATTCCACAGGGGGCTGGCCTGGGAAATCAGGCGAAAGTTCCGTATTGCCTGTTCATAATCAAGCTTTTCTTCGTATGTTGTCGCCAGATAATAAAGGGCCTGATCGTATCGGGGATCTTCCTTCAGCAGACCCGTAAACTCGCTTATGGCGTCTTCGTAGTTTTTTTGCTGCAGGCGGATGATGCCGATTTTAAGCTGGCTTTCCAAGTCTTTGTGGTTGATCTTGAGCAACTGGTTAAACTGCCTGATTGCCTCTTCGCCCCTGCCCTCCCGCATGTAAAGATTACCAAGTTTGGTCCGGGCTTGCACGCTTGCCGGATTACCTGAAAGAACCCTGATATAGGTCTTTTCGGCCTCACGCGGCCGGTCGGTTACTTCGAAAATATAGGCCAGATCGAGCAGCCCGTTCTCAAAACGAGGCTCGGCGGTAAGAAGTTCCCTGTAGATATGTTCCGCCTGCTTGTAGTATTTCATATCCAGGAAAATCCGCGCCTTGTAATAGAGTGAGATGGGGTTGTCGGGGACTACCGCTTTGAGTTGATCGAAAACCTCAACGGCCTCATCGACACGTTTTTCCTGGGCATACAGGGCGCCCAGCAGCAGATAGGCGTCCTCTTCCGAAGGGTCGATCTCAATGACCCGCCTGTACGCCTCAACGGCTGGCCCGATCTGCCCTTTGCTCGCGTAGAGCTGACCCAACAGCAGGTATGAAGGCGCGTAATCAGGCGTAGACCGGATGGACTGTTCGGCAAGTTTGAGCGCAGAGTCTATGTTGCCCTGACGCAGGTAGATCAGGGCGAGTTCAGTCAGTAGTGCCGGCGACTGCGGATCAATCTGCAAGGCCTTCTCGTAAGCTTCTATTGCCTTGTCGAACTGCTTTTCGTTAACATAACTCTGTGCAAGCATGTACTCATAATAAACTTGGGCCCGCTCGCTTTGAGCACTCGGTGGGGCCGGGCCGAGCGGACTTGGCGGGGTTAGCAATTGAGTACACCCTGAAATGACAAACAAGAGGCAAAAGAGCAAACGCATATAAATCATTTAAGAGATTAATCCTTCTATTGAAGCGGGCGTAAAAAAACAGTAGGAAAACTCAGTATAACTTTTCATAATTAACATGGTTATGCTTTTTCAGTCAATGAATTCCCCTTCGTAACCGGGGAAAGAAAACAAAGAGCTAAAACACGGCCCTCAGGAATTTTCAAGCATGACGCAAAATGAATATCCAAAGCTCCGGAATGGACTCGAAGCGCACCCAATCGAACATTCAGGGAAAAAAATGGTCCTCCTTCGAGACCGGATCGGCTATACGCCGGAAAGCCTGGCCTTTCCTCCCCCTGTTGTCTCAATTTTGGCCAACATGAACGGCATCAATTCTCTCAGGGACCTGCAGGCTGATTTCATGAGGCAAACGGGCCAGTTGCTCTATATGGAGGATCTGCAAAATCTGGTCAAAACTCTCGATGAACACCTCTTCCTGGATAATGACCGCTTCCGAAACCTTGCGGCAAAAGAGGTCTCCGAATTTATTGATAGCCCCGTGCGAAAGATGCGCCACGCCGGGGTAAGCTACTCGGCAAACCCGGAAGAGTTGCGGGAAAAACTCTATTCCTTTTTCAGACCCGAAATCGGCGGACCGTGCTTTCCCGATGCCGCAGGCGCACGCGCCGGGAAGATCGTTGGCCTCGTGGCTCCACATATCGATCTTAACGCGGGAGGGCCCTGTTTTGCTCACGCCTACAAGTCGGCTGCCGAAGCGCTCGCGCCCCAAACCTGGATAGTGTTGGGAACGGGACACGATCTTGTAGAAAACTGCTTCGCTCTGACTGTTAAAGATTTCGAAACGCCACTCGGTGTGGTTCCATGCGATACCGAGATCTGCGATGAACTGCTGCGCCGCACGCCGTTTGACATCCGCGCCAGTGAACATAATCATCGAACGGAACATACGATAGAATTTCAGGCGGTATTTCTTTCTTACCTGCAACCCCAAGCGCGCATAGTTCCGATTTTGTGCTCTTTTGGGCACGAGGAATGGAGATCGTGCAAAGATCTTGTCGATGATTTCGCCCGAAATCTTGCGGAGCTTGTTTTCGGAGAGAAGTATTCGGTCGGGCTTATTGCAAGTGTCGATCTGGCTCACGTCGGCCCGCGTTATGGCGACCGGTTCATGCCGCATAAGGCAACTATCGATGAGAATCTCTCATCGGACGCTTCTCTTTTGAGTCTACTAGAGCAATGCCGCGCGGACGATTTCATCAATCAGATCAACCCGGACGCAAACAGCAGAAAGATATGCGGAGTCGCGCCTCTTTATACGATGGCAAAGGCTCTCGAAGGGCGCGTCCACGGAACTACCCTGCGCCAATCTCATGCGATTGTGGATGAGCAAGGCTCTTTTGTGACTTTCGCGAGCATGGCTTTTTACATGGACTGAGACACAAGTGCCTCACCCGAAGACTCCTGCCAAAGAGATCCGATGCAAAACAAGAATTGTAGTCTAACCGTCGCCGTTGAAACACTGGGCTGCAAAGTAAACCAGTATGAAACCTCATATTTTCTTGAGGTTTTGAAGCAGGAGGGTTACAGGCCCGTGCCTTTTCGAGAGCGTGCGGACATTTATATCATCCACAGTTGTGCGGTGACAGCCAAAGCGGGGTTCCAGACACGTCAATTGCTAAGAAGGGCGCGGCGCGCCAATCCGGACGCCATGGTCGTGGCAGCGGGATGCTACGCTCAACTGGAGGGGAATCGGATAGCGGACGAGAGGCTGGCGACGCACATCCTCGGAAATCCTGCGAAATTCAATCTCTTAGAGTGGTTGAACCGACCCGGCACCTTTGAACAGCCATGCCTTGCGCTCGATCGGGCGCCCCGTTCCTGCTCTGAATTTGAAATTCTTCCGATATCGCGTATGCATACGGGCCGAACGAGGGCTATGCTGAAAATCCAGGACGGCTGCGATTCCTTTTGCTCTTACTGTGTGGTGCCGCACGTTCGCGGGAGAAGCCGCAGTCTTCCCGCCGGCCTGGTCCAGGCCCAGATGAAGGAACTGACCGGTGCGGGATACCAGGAAATCGTGCTTACCGGCATCCATCTGGGAAAGTGGGGCAAAGACCTCGATCCGCCACTCAGCTTGTCGCATTTGCTCGAAAAGATGAACTCAAACCACCATCCGGCGCGTCTTCGCCTCAGTTCGCTGGAGCCTGAGGAATGTGATTCCGGATTGCTCAACGTGATTTCCTCCGCTGCCTGGATTTGCCGCCACTTCCATATTCCCCTGCAAAGCGGAGACCCCGAAATCTTGGCCCGAATGCGCCGTCCGTATAATCCTCAATATTACGCAGATCTTGTCGCCAAAATCCACGCCTGTTTCCCCGATGCTGCAATCGGCGCCGATGTGCTGACGGGATTTCCCGGGGAGAGCGAAAAACAGTTTGAAAACACGCTTAAGTTTATTGAGGCCCTGCCTTTGAGCTACCTTCATGTATTTCCGTTTTCACCGCGTCCAGGCGCTCCCGCTGCCAGTTTTCCCGGCCGCATACAGGGAAGGGAGCTAAAGCGGCGCGCAGCCGCTCTGCAAGCCCTTGGCATGCGGAAAAAACGCGCTTTCCGTGAAAAGTTCATCGGGGAACGCCTGGAGGTCCTTATCGAAACCGAGATTCAACCCGGCTTGTGGGATGGGCTTTCGAACAACTATATAAGAGTGCTGTTCCCTCCGAGCGAAGGCAGTTTTCCGGGAAAGCTGGCCTGGGTGACGGCAACCGGGTTCAGAAACGACAATCTCGAAGGAACGCCGTTTTAGTCATGAACCGAACATGAAGAATTTCACCAACTCGATCTCAGGCGGGTTTTGCCCTGAAAACGGGCGCATTTCAAGATCATAGTCCCGCAAAATCGGCGTGAAGTAAGCCTGCGCTAAAGATTTTCTTTCTCTGTCGGGCACAGACCGATTAACCCAGTCCATAACCACCCGGCCGATGGCGGGAGGCTGAAGAAGCGGGAATACTTCCGGCCAGGCCATACGGGAAAGAGGCGCAGCACTCCACTTGCCGGAAATCAGGGAGTTCGCCGCTGCCGTCAGCACCATTACCCCCAGGGTAATATCTTCCGGGGTCTGCACCTGCCCCTCAGTCCACAGTCTTTGCCCCGGCGTCCTCGTGTGATCGCTCACCAACTGATAGAGGTCCCCGGCGCAGCTGATAACGTCAACGATATGACTGCCTCTGGCGAGGTCCTGAGGGGTCCTGAAGAAATCGTATGCAGGCAGAACACGCGAATCACTCCCGCCGGGTCTGCTCTTCAGTATCCTTGGGGTCCTTGCTGAAAGCTCCTCCGCAGCATCGAACCACTCCGCGTCGAGACACTTTATGCCTGCCATACATTGGCTCAGCCATCCACTCTGAACTACCGACTGAAGCCGTCCCCTGATCTTGGCGACCTCAGCCTGTGCGAGTCTGAAAAGATGCTCCAGGAAGTTGTCGCGAAGGATTTGCGCAGCCTTTTCGCTATTAGCTCCGGACCGCAACTCCAGCCCCAGATTGACGTAGGCAAGGGCCTTTTCGACTGCCCGCCGCAGGGCCTCGGCATTATCCGCAGAAAGCTGGTCGGCAACGATCACCTTGTTTGCAAGAGAGGCCATCTCGACCTGGAGGATTTCCAGCAGACCCGGATCTTCGATCCGGCTTACGACCCGGGCAAACAGGTCGCCCTTGGAAAGAAGGGCCAGAGCAAAAGCAGGAACGGGCTGCTCCCGATCTGCTTTTCTTAACACCGTTTTCAGCGCAAATTCATCAGCCCCGATTGACCTGTAGATTTCCAGCGCATCGTAAAAATCGGGAATGGCATGATCCTCCAGCCTCGCCCGATGAAAGTGGTGGGCGCTTTCCTCCACTTCCGGGGCGGACGCATAAAGGACAGCGTTCATCAGTTCCTTGAAAAAACCGTAGTTTGTTTCGAAAATCGTGGTGAGCAGATGGGTTATCAGGTCATCGTACTGTGGATATCTCGATTCCCAAAAATAGAGGTCATCGATCGTTTTCGGCGGCAGTTCTTCGACCGCCTCGACCAGATCTATATCCTCAGGAGCAATGTCGACCGTGATCCATTTTTTAAAAAGAGATACCAGCAACTCGAAATCCGCTTTGCAGAGCCATTCGAGCAGTTTGGACCCGCTGGCTCTCCGGAGCCGCTCGATCCAGGTCAGGGCTTTTGCGGGTTCCACGGTGTCCTTGCGCCACCACTCGATGTCGAAGAGATGATTCATTTGCTCGAGGCTGGCCAGGGCAAGAAGCGGCAAAGAATCGTCAGCACCGATTTCCTGCACGGTGTGGAAAAAGTCGTTTGCATCCAGTGCGACAACCACCGATTGTGCATCGGGTCTTTCAACAATCAGCTTCAACCGTCTCTTTGCGGGAAGATTCATCAGTTCCAGCGCAAGCTGGGCAGGCTTTAACTTCCCGAGCCTTCTTTCCCTGAGTTCAACAATATCCGCCGGCATTCAACCCCCCCTAACGGAAAACGAATACCGAAAGTCTGGCAAGCTTCAAATCCCTGACATCCGGCTTCCGCTTCCTGTCTACTCTAAACTTATATTACCAGCCCTGCAAGTGTGCTTGCTTTCCGATTTCATCGGTCATAATATGAGTGCTGTTCGAGGATTTGTGTTCGGTTTTTGCAGGGATCGGATATGCAGTGCGAAAAATCGTAATTCAATATTCATAATTTTATCCGAAGGAGACAGGCATGAAAAGAATTATCCTGATCCTTATCATAACCCTGCTTTCCATGACGGCATTACCCGTGCCGGCCGAGCAAACTCTGCCGGTCGACCCGACCCTGACAGGACGCTCTACTGCTGAACCCCCGGGAGAATTCATTATTCTTGACGTGTTCCTTCTGAGACCGCTTGGACTTGCCGCAATGGTGGCCGGCGCTGGAACCGCAGCCGTTGCCTCTCCGTGGTCCGGATCTTCAAACTCCGAAGATCGAGTGCAGAGAGAGCTATTGCAGAAACCCTACTGGTACACATTCTGCCGGCCGCTCGGGGACATTGATTTCTAAGCTCCCACTAGACCCATATGCTGGATAAGAGAATCGCACTAACGGGCGGCATTGCCACGGGGAAAACAACCGTGGCAAATAGATTCAGGGAACTCGGGGCAATAATCCTGGATGCCGACGAATACTCGCGGCAAACCGTAGAGCCGGGGACCCCCTCCCATACAGCCCTGCGGGACCGCATTGGACCGTTGTTTTTTAATCCGGACGGCACCCTCAGAAGACGAGAGCTGCGCCGGGAAATAATTCGACGACCGGCCCTGCGTCAAAGAATTAACGCTACACTTCATCCATACGTTATGGGGGCGATGAGGGCTGAGTGGGAAAGACTAAAAAAACTTAATCCCCGGGCAGTGATCGTATTCGATATTCCTCTGCTTTTCGAGGGAGGATTTGACAAAGATTTCGATATCGTAATCCTGGCTTACTCCACTCCTGAAGTCCAACTCCAAAGACTTATACAAAGGGACAAATTGTCCCCCTTCGAGGCCGAGCGCACTCTGTCCATGCAGTTACCAATCGAGTCCAAAAGGGCTCACTCCGATTACATAATTGAAAACAGCGGAGAGATCGAACGTACGCTGCGCCAGGTGGACGAGGTCTGGGAGGAAATCTTGAAGCAGGCAGACGACAAAGTCTGATCTCACTCTGAATGCAGTAGACCCCCTGGGGCGCTTTCACCCAGTGGGTCCACTTTTCATGCTTGAGAGGGCCTGCTACCGCCGGGATACCTTGAACTCCTTCGCCTTTGCGCCTTCCGTATCCCCGGTGACAGGGTTTTGAACAAAATCGTTAAGAACAATTATCCACGCTGACATAGTAAGGGCCTTGTCTTACCACGCGCCAGATACGGAGCCCATCGGATCCGGAGTGATCAAATTGCCTGCGCAATCTCTGTCTCTTACAGGCTCCTCAGTTTTCGCACAGCCACAGGAAAAGCATGATGGCAGGCTGATGTGGGGCAGACAGCCAAAGCTGCAATCTGCCTGTGCGCTGAACATGGAACCACCTACGAGCACTAACGCCAAGGCAAGTCCGAGAATCAGTTTTTTATTCATTTTAATCTCCTCAAAATCCACGTAGCCATTCTTTAGTTTACTCATTGGCCAGATTATGTCGTATCAAACTTTGTTAGGTAGAACTTAAATTCGACCTCGCCACCTGTCAACAGCAAAAAATCCAGAATCGCGCAACAGGCTAGACGCAAGAGGCCAGTCACTACGCTTTATCGCATGATGCCTTAGAGTTAGAACTCCTAAAAATTAATGCGAGCATCAGAAAAACGAACGGTTGCATCTAAAATCCTCAACCTGAAAACCCCGTCTTGAATTGAGTAGACCCCCTGAGTCGCTTTCGCCCAGAGGGTCCACTTTTCTTGATTGAGAGGGCCTGTTACCGCCAGGATACCTTGAATTCCCGCGCCTTTGCGCCTTCCGTATCCCCGGTGACAGGGTTTTGAACAAGATCGTTAAGAACACTTATCCACGCTGACATAGCGAGGACCTATGTCTTACCACCCACCAGATACGGAGCCCATATCATAGGGAGTGATCAAAGCGCCGTTGCAATCTCTGTCACGTACAGGCTCCACAGCTCTCGCACAGGAAAAGCATGTCGGTAAGCTGATGTGGGGCAGACAGCCAAAGCAATCTGCATGTGCGCTGAACATGGAACCACTTACGAGCACTAAAGCCAAGGCCAATCCGAAAATCAGTTTTTTATTCATTGTAATCTCCTTAAAGTCCAAGTAGCCATTTTTTAGTTTTTTAGTTTCCTCATTGTCCCGATTACGTCTCCCAAACTTTGTTAGGTGCAACTTAACTTCGACCAGTCCACCTGTCAACTGCAAAAAATGCAGAATTGCCCAACCAGCCGGACGAAACAGACCATTTAATACGCTTTATCGAATAATGCCTTAAAGTTAGAACTCTTAAAAAAATGAATGCGAAATGAAATTAATTTCCCCGCACTCAACAAACACACAGGAATCCACGCTTCTCCGGATTCACTGGATGACGGCCGGAAGACATACCTGGGGCGCCGCGTCCCGTGTCGGGATAACAACTGGAAGATTAATTCGGATCATTTGAAACCCAATGGAACTCTGTACGGTGCCGGCTCAGGAATTTTCAGTGGCCGAAGAAGTAGCAGCCCGTGTTGCCGGACACCTGGGATTTTCGCAAGTGGATAAAGCCCGGCTTGCCCAACTCTCTGGTGAAATGGATCAGGAGAAAAAACAACATGAAGAACGCTTCGCCGCACAGGGCGCGTAGAACCGTGTAACGAGGGTACCCAAGCAGCAGAAAAACGGGGGGTTGCATCTAAAATCCTCAACCTGAAAACCCCGTCTTGAATTGAGTAGACCCCCTGGGTCGCTTTCGCCCAGAGGGTCCACTTTTCTTGATTGAGAGGGCCTGTTACCGCCGGGATACCTTGAATTCCCGCGCCTTTGCGCCTTCCGTATCCCCGGTGACAGGGTTTTGAACAAGATCGTTAAGAACACTTATCCACGCTGACATAGCGAGGACCTATGTCTTACCACCCACCAGATACGGAGCCCATATCATAGGGAGTGATCAAAGCGCCGTTGCAATCTCTGTCACGTACCGGCTCCACAGCTCTCGCACAGGAAAAGCATGTCGGTAAGCTGATGTGGGGCAGACAGCCAAAGCAATCTGCATGAGCGCTGAACATAGAACCACTTACGAGCACTAAAGCCAAGGCCAATCCGAAAATCAGTTTTTTATTCATTGTAATCTCCTTAAAGTCCAAATAGTCATTTTTTAGTTTTTTTAGTTTCCTCATTGTCTTGATTACGCCTTCCCAAACTTTGTTAGGCACAACTTATATTCGACCCCTCCACCTGTCAACTGCAAAAAATGCAAAATTCCGCAACAGGCCGGGCGAAAGAGACCATTTAATACGCTTTATCGAATAATGCCTTAAAGTTAGAACTCTTAAAAAAAATGAATGGGAAATGGAATTAACTTCCCCGCACTCAACAAACCCACGGGAATCCATGCTTCTCCGTATTCACTGGATGACGGCCGGAAGACATACCTGAGGCGCCGCGTCCTGTATCGGGATAACAACTGGAAGCTTCATGCGGATCATTTGTCCTTTGTTTCCTCTGTCTGCGCAAGGTATAATCCGCCAACTCATTATTTACGGAAGAACGATGGCGGTCATAACTATATGCAGAGAGCCGGGATCTCTGGGCGAAGAAGTAGCAGCCCGGGTTGCCGGGTACCTGGGATTTTCGCTCGTAGATAAAGCCAGGCTTGCTCAACTCTCTGGTGAAATGGATCTGGATGAGGCCGGACTGCGAAAGGTGGACGAAGCGATTTCGGGGGAAGGCCGTCAAATCGATGCGGAAACCGAAGCTTGCGCCGGGTTGTTGCAGGACCTGATTGCCCAGTTGGCGGAAGAACAGGACCTGGTGATTATCGGCAGGGGCGCCCAGGGATTGTTTCGCGATCGCCCCGGCACATTGCATGTGCGGCTCATCGCTCCGCGCAAATTCCGCGTTCTGCAGGTGAAAACCCACGAGAGGTTATCCGCGCGGGAAGCCGGCAGGCTAATCAAAAGCCTGGAGATAGAGCGTGCCCGTTACCTGCGTTTTCTCTATCATCTGAACCCGGCAGATCCCAACCTCTACGATTTGACCCTGCGAATGGACCGCCTGTCGATTGAGCAGGCATTAAAGCTCATAGTGACAGCTCTTGATGAGATGGGTCTTCGGCAAGTCCCGAGGGACCGGATCGTTAAAGATCTCTTGCCTCAAATGCCTGAAAAACGTGACAACGGGCGCTTTGCCAATGCCGCTGAAAAGGAGTTTGCGCGCTTTCTCGAATTTTACCGCATCCCATTCGAATACGAACCTCGCACTTTCCCTTTGGAAGCCGATGCGGAAGGCAGGATACTAGAAGCTTTCACACCCGATTTCTACCTCCCGGAGCAAAATCTGTATATTGAACTCACAACTATGAAACAAAGTCTGGTGACCCGTAAGAATCGCAAAGTGCGGAAACTGCGGCGGCTCTATCCCGACGTTAATATACGCATCTTTTACCAGCGGGATTTTTACAACCTGCTGGCCAAGTACGGTTTACTAGCCGGCAAGCTGGTTACCAATGAATCATAAATCCGATGACATTGTGGAGATTTTGATCACCCAGGAGGCGATTCAGCGGCGCATTGTCGAAATGGGCCGAGAAATAACCGCCGCCTATCAGGATTGTCTGCCTCTGCTGGTGGGAGTTCTAAAGGGATGCGTCCTGTTCATGTCCGATCTGGTGAAACAGATCGAGATTCCTCTGCAGATGGATTTCATCGCCCTGATGAGTTACGGGGGCATGCACCAGCCCACCGGCGCGGCGCGCATTACAAAAGATCTCGACTGTGTAATTGAAGGCCGGGACGTACTGCTTGTTGAAGGAATTATAGATACCGGAATGACAGCGGGCTACCTTCTCCGCAATCTGGAGGCCCGCCAACCTCGAAGCATCCGCGTATGCACGCTCCTGGACAAGGAAGCCCGCCGAATCGTTAAAATTCCGATTGCCTTCAGGGGCTTCAATATCCCGGATAGGTTCGTGGTGGGCTACGGCCTGGATTTTCGCCAGCTTTACCGGAACTTGCCCTACATCGGCGTCCTCAGTGATGATATAACGGGACTGCACCGTAACTGAGGAAGAAAAAAAATGAAAAATATTTAGTACAGGCTCAACCCTGCCTCCTGCCTTGCTCCACTCCCGATTTCCAGTTCTGGCGGTCCGTTTGGCACCGAAAAAAACCTTGACAGCCCTCTTTATTGTGTATACATTGCAATCGAACCCCAAGAGGTCGGAGTAAGAAGCCCAGTGAACATGCTTGGCGGAAACACTCAACGGAAAAAAGAAGAGTAAAACCTTTTTTGGGAAGTTGAGAAAAAAAGCCGGGATGAGCCAAACACGGTGCAGGTGGGCTACTGAAATGGTCACTCGGGGTTCAACCTTTTTAAAGCTTCATACTTTCCCTCGATAAATAACCTCGAAGATGAACTGGACTGAAGAGCGCAAGTGCTCTTGCCGGTTACAAATAAAGAGCGGGGTCGGTCGCCCACGCTCTTTTGCGCCTTAAGATCTCGTAATAAATCAGAAGCCGGTACAACAGGGCGGGAATTTCATTCCGAAAGGGGGCGGATGATGCAGTTCATTTCTGTGAGGATCGAAAAACCCGAAGAGATCAACTTCATTTTTGGCCAGACTCATTTCATAAAAAGCGTCGAAGACATCCACGAAAGCTTGGTGTCTGCTGTGCCGGGCATCAGGTTTGGTATGGCCTTCTGCGAAGCCTCGGGCAAATGCCTGGTCCGATGGTCGGGGACCGACCCGGACATGATCGAACTTGCCCGCAAAAACGCACAAGCTATTTCCGCGGGTCATAGCTTCATCGTTTTTCTCGGGCCCGGCTTTTATCCGGTAAACGTTTTGAACACAATTAAAATGGTCCCGGAGGTGTGCCGAATATTCTGCGCCACAGCCAACCCGACCGAGGTCATTCTGGCAGAAACGCAATTGGGCCGGGGTGTCATGGGGGTTGTGGACGGTTTTGCAACCAGGGGCGTGGAAGACGAAGCTGAAATCAACTGGCGCAAGGACCTGCTTCGAAAGATTGGCTACAAGCTATAGATAATGTTGTTGATTTAATTTCTTCTCGCATCCCCCCTGATCAGTTCGGCTATTTCCAGAACTATTCGAACGTATGCCTTGCTGTGGTTATAGTCCCAGATTACCGCTTCCCTGTCGGAAGGAAATTTTGCCTCACACCACCCATGGCCCCGAAAATAATTGGCCGTACTGAAAATTGCGTCCTCAGCGTTGAAGAGATCTATGCGCCCATCGCCCTTCCCGTCGGCGCCGAACCTTACAAGGCTGCTCGGCAGAAACTGCGGCCAGCCGATTGCGCCCATTACAGACCCCTTGAGCGATTCCGGCCTTATCCCGTGCGTATTGTTCAACTCCAGCAGGGCCGACAACTCCCTGTAAGCCCAACCGGAGCGGTCGATCAGCTTCATGTCGAAGGCCTCGCGCCCCCACTTTTGGCGGTCCCGGGGTGAAAGCAGCTTCCACACCTTGTCTCGATTGGCTTTCAGATTCATTACGGCAAAGCTCGAAAAGATCCCGAGCGTTGGGGTCTTGCCGGTATATGATCCAAAATGGGTTTCAACGAGAAGAATCGCCGCAATGATTTCCGGCTCGACGCCATATGCAGCTTCCGCTCTCCGGAAACAATCCCGGTGATCGGCTATGAACTGCCGCGCGGCTTCTATTTCAGATGGCGCCAGGAAATGATCGTAGTTCACTTGGCCTTCCCGGATTTTCATCGTCTTGGAGACGAGCCTGAACATCGGAGGCGGGGCGCATTGGAAGACATTGGCCACCTGCTGACGCGAAAAACCGTCCTGCACCAGCTTTTGCTTCAGACCACCGTAAAAGTCTTCTGCCGAATGTGCTCCTCCCGGAGTAAAACAAATGGCAATGAAAATAAAAAGAACCGGCAGAAACGCAATCCGGCTTACGATACCTGCACGAACGATTTGCTTCAACATGCCGAAATACCTCGTGACGCCTGACTGAAATCCAGCATACGGCGTTTGAGTTTGCCTTGCGATTAACTAATTGCTTATTATAGTTTATCAGCGCCTTTGATGCAAACCTGGCTCAATGGCGTATATGTCTCTGCCCATAGGATATTTCTCAATTCCTGCCCCACCTAACGGAGCGTGGAATTTTTGACCGGAGACTTTATGTATGGCGTTTCGGAACCGATTTGCTCCAGGCGGGAGGGAATCGGTGATTTCACATACCGCAAAGAACGCATCTTTGAAGTCATAGAACGGATGCTCGACCTGGGCCTCCCGGACCGCAACTCCTGTCTCGAGTGGAAGGAGAAGCTGGAGACTAACACATTCAACCTGGTGGTCGTCGGGCAGTTCAAGCGCGGGAAAACCTGCCTCATAAACGCTCTGCTCGGCGCGCACATCCTTCCCGTTTCAGTCGTTCCCCTGACCTCCGTTGTAACAATAGTGGTTTACGGCGAAACAACGGGCGTCAAGGTCTTTTTCAAAAATGGGAAAAAGCTCGATATCCCCGTTGAATCCCTCCCCGAGTACGTTACCGAGACCGGAAACCCCAAAAACGAGAAGGAGGTCTCCGAGGTCGTTGTCCTCTATCCCTCACCTTACCTCAAAGACGGGGTTCGGCTGGTGGATACCCCGGGCGTCGGGTCAGTCTACATTCACAATACCGACGTAGCATACCGCTACCTCCCAAAATCCGACGCAGCCCTATTTTTGCTCTCGACCGATCAACCCGTGAGCAGCGCCGAAATCGGGTTCCTGAACGATGTGCGCGAATACGCGGGCAGGATCTTCTTTCTCCTGAACAAGACGGACTACCTCTCCGGACAAGATGTCGACAGCGCCCTCCTGTTTGCCAAAGAGGCGCTCGAACAGACCATGGGACCGGATATAAGGATATTTCCCATTTCCGCCAAACTCGCACTCCAGGCAAAGCTCGGCGAATCATCGAAAGCCCTTGCCGACAGCGGGCTTCCCGATTTCTCCGAAGCTCTCGGCCGGTTTTTGGTAAAGGAGAAGGGCAAGGTCCTGATCGAGTCAGTCTCGAAAAACCTCCAAAAGGTCCTTTCACGCGCCGGACTGGAGACCGAACTGGAGCTAAAGTCGCTCGGAATCCCGGTCGAACACATCCGCCGGAAGGTAGCCGCCTTTGAGAGGAGGAAAGAGGAACTCCTCGAGCAGAGGCTCTCTTTCGACGCCCTTTTCAGCGCAGAGATCGAGCGCCTCATCATAAGGGAGTTGGACCGGGGGATCGCAGATCTGAAGGGCAGGCTCGTCTCGCAACTGGAAGAGGAGTTCAACCTGTTCTATGAATCCCAAAAGGACCTCTCCCTAAAGGAGCTCAACGACGCACTTGAAAAGTTCGTTCTGGATAAAATCCAGGAGGAATTCACGGCGTGGCGAGAACTCGAAGATGCACAGCTCTCGAAATCATTTGACTCCATTTGCGGCCGGTTCGCCTCAAAGGTTAACGGGATGACCGATTCGCTCCTCGACTTTTCCTCCCAGCTCTTTTCCGTCCCGTTCGAAGCCGTTGAGGCCGAATCCATCCGAACCGCGGAGTCTTACTTTCATTACAAACTCAGAGGCGATGCGGTCGGTCTTGACATGCTGGCCGATTCCCTGACGCAGGTCGTGCCCAGGTACATAAGCGGGAAGTGGAAATTCCAGCGTCTGAGAGACTGGGCCTTGCGGACCGCCAATAAAATGATTCTCGGCAAAAGGAAACGGCACATGCTGGAAATGATAGAGATGCAGGCCGGAAGGCTCAGGTCGGACTTCCTGGACAGGCTTGATCGCAGCGCCTCCCGTTTCCGGTCCCGAATAATCGGCAACATGGACACCGTAGCGGGCGAAATAGCCCGGGCAATAGAAAGCGGCATTGAACTGCGCCTCAGGGGAGAAGAAGAATCATCCCGAATGCAATCCCGTCTCGCTGAACGGCTCTCGGCAATGGAGCTGATAAGGGAGGAGCTTTCGCAAATTTGCAAACCGTAGTCTAGCCCCTTGTGGGCGGGCTTTGGGAAAAAAACAAAACCATGCCGTGGGATAAACCCTATTGCCCTCCAGTGAATCAACGGCTCGCTCCAGAGCTCTATACTCGCGCAAATCATGTATACTTCATGACCATCAGGGCCTACAATTCATTCACGGGACGTGTGTCCCTCAATCCTGGATTGACAGCACAATGCAAATACCGGACTTTTATACACACCTGATCGAGCTTGCTCCGCCCTGGACCGTAAAAGCGGTTGTGGCGAAAGAGGGATCGGAAATAGTGGAGGTGCATCTTGAATGTGCGCAGACGGCCCGGCTCCCCTGCCCCCGCTGTGACCTCTCCTGCCCGGTATGCGGTTCTTCGCCTTCAAAGACCTGGCGGCACCTGGATACTTGCGGAAAAATGACCTGGTTGCACGCCGGGCTTCCAATCGTGGATTGTCCTGAACATGGGAAACAGCAACTGCCCGCTCCATGGGCGCATGAGGACTCCCCCGCAACCCTGGCGTTCGAACAATGGATCGCCCGGCTGGCTGAGGGCTTCGGTGACATAAGGAAGGCAGCCCATTTTGCCGGGGTTGAGTACGCTATCATTCGCCGCATCCTGCGGCGCTCCGCCTCACCTGGCCTCCGTCCGGCGGGGGCCCGCGGTTCAAGTTTGGCACCCGCCGCTGTCGAAGACGACGGCGGTTTAGGCTTGGCCATCCCGGCCCGTGGCGGCTCGCCACAGCTTAACCTCTTCGCGCAGAACGACATGTCTTTGGTCAACCGGGGCATCCACGCATTCAAAAACCTGGAACTGGAAAAAGCCGTTGAGTTCTTTGAAAAACACCGCAGCCTCTATCCGAAAGGCTACGACATATCTTCCAGGCTGGCAGCCGCCGAATTCCTGCTGCGGGGCATTCGAGAGGCGCCGGACGAACCCTGCGAACGGCCCGGTTATCTGTGCCGGCTTTGGGATTCCTTTGAGGATTTCGCCGGGGCTGCCGGCATTGGCCGGGATGCTTTTGGCGCCGAAATCAAAGGCGCTTTTTTTGCCCGGCTGATCGAGGAGGCAGAAAAGTGCGGCCCGGTCGATGGTCCCTCATTTCTCCCTGGAGATATTCCCCTGGGATATGTCCTCTTGCAGGCGGGACGTTATGAAGAGGCAATCCGCAGCCTTCAGGACTGCATCCCGAAGATGCCTCACAATGCCGCCCTCTACGGCTACCTGGGAGACGCCTACCGGCTCCGAGGCGATTATGAAGTCGCAAGACGGTGCTACCGGGAAGCCTGTCTCATCGACCCTGCCGGAATCGATTGGCGTCATCTGCAGGACGTAGACCTGAAGGAATTGAAACAGGATATTTTGTTCGAATATGATTTGACCCCGAACTGGCCCAGGCGTGGCTTCCAAGTCACGCCCGCATCGAGGGGCTGTTCGAGCGCAAGGTGGTCCGCATCCATGACGGCCTGAAGGAAATGGTGGATGACTACCTGGCCCTGGAGAAGGCGCTGTCTAAGGGAAAGTCCCCCCTTCTTTCCGCAAAGCTTTTCTTCAGAGGCATGATCCTTTGCGAGAACCGGGAAAACCTCAAATTCATCAAGACCATCGACCTGATCCAGGTGCGCAGGATCATGAAACAGGCCAATCCGGATCTTTTTGCGGAGTTTTTGGAAAGGATTGTGGGGGGTAAGGGCTGACAGAACGGAAGACGGAGGACGGAAGACTGAGGACGGAAGGCGGAAGACGGAGGTCGGAGGACGGAAGGCGAAGGGCGGAAAGTACGCAAAGCCTGGATTCACGTGAGAGGCGAAGAGCACGAAAGAAAGTGCGATCAACGTTATTCAGTTTTCAAAGAGCTGGAAGGGCTTCGCATAACCAATTGATTTCACTACTAAATAGAGCTTCTCCTGCAAATACAGGGCAAATGCAGGCGCTGATCCAATAACCTGCTGATATCACTGATACTTTTAATTTCATTTTCTGCAGATGCAGGGGAAAGGCGAGCAGAAACAGGACGGAATTCCGCCCTTCCGGCCTTATCCTCCGTTGAACAGTGAAAAGCTGTCCCTCGATTCCTCAATTCTTCTACACCCTGATTCGTCAAATACCGTGATATATTCTGGCCGGGCGATATCGTAGCATGAGTGATTTTCACATTGCCAAACGGTAACCAGAAGCGGCAACGAGAAACGGCAATAGAAACGGCAACCAGAAGCGGCGAAAAGAACAGGGAGCAGGAAGCAAGGAGCGAGTAGAAGGAAGCGGGAAGCAGTAAAAAATAAATCCTCTTAGTTCTATCGCTACGCGAGGAGAAACCAGATCTCCGAATTTCCCGATCAGCGTTTCCCGTGTGTCGTTATCGGACGGACAAACATTTGATTTGATTCCTTGACACGACGGTGATAGATTTCCCTCTGGAAGTATTCATTGCACGAGGAAATAGCACATGACAAGAGTGCAAAGGCTGGAACGGGAAATCGAGGAACTTGCTCCGAGTGAGCTTGCAGCCTTCCGGAAATGGTTTCAAGACTACGATGCCGCTCGATGGGACAAGCAAATTGAAGAAGATGCCGCAACCGGCAAATTTGACCGACTCGCACAAAGGGCCCTTGCAGATCACAAAGCAGGAAGTACAAGGGAAATTTGAGGCATTTCGCATCCACTGATTTCTGGTCGCGTTACCGTCAATTGCCAAAACAGATAAGGAAAAGTCCCCCCTTCTTTCCGCAAAGCTTTTCTTCAGAGGCATGATCCTATGCGAGAACGTGGAAAACCTCAAATTCATAAAGACCATCGACCTGGTCCAAGTACGCAGGATCATGAAACAGGCCAACCCGGATCTTTTTGCGGAGTTTTTGGAAAGAATTGTGGGGGGGTAAAGCCTCACAGAACAGGAAAAATACCATGGAAGTGAAGTTCACAGCTGTCTTTCAGAAGGTGTCTGAGGGCTACATCGGATTCGTGGAGGAATTACCGGGGGCGAACACCCAGGGTGCAACTCTCGATGAAGCTCGCGCAAATCTCCTTGAGGCTGTTCAGTTAGTGTTGGAAGCTAATCGGCTGCTTTCTGAAGAGTCTCTGCAGGGGCAAGAGGTAATTCGCGAACCGTTACTGATCTGTGCAGCATGAAACGGCGCGACCTGATTCGGCACCTTGAAGTTCATGGCTGCAGGCGTCTGCGCGAGGGTGGTAATCACACGGTGTATGTGAATCCGGAAAAGAGGAAAGTCTCCACAGTGCCAAGGCATCGGGAGATCGATGAGGATCTTGTCCGGAAGATCTGCCGCGATTTGGAGATACCGCTTATTTGAGGCGCCGCCTTTCGTTGCAGAATTTGCTCCTCACCGGCGCTGGCGGCAAAGCTTTTCCTCTTAGGCATGGTCCTTTGCGAGAACTTAGAAAACCTCAAATTCATCAAGACCGTCGACCTTATTCATGTACGCAGAATAATGAAACAGGGCAATCCGGATCTTTTTGCGGAGTTTTTGGAAAGGATTGTGAGGGGTAAAGAATGAGGTTGAATCGGCAGACGCCGGTTTCTCTGAAATGTCTCCCTAGCCTTTCTTGCGGGTGACATTCAGCCACCATTTGGGGGGATACCGTATGTTCATTGCGCGTTACAACGGTGAAGGAGAACCACAAAGCCTTGAGGATCATTTGCTTGGGGTTGCTGCAATGGCATCTTGCCGGGCCGCTTTCTACGGCGAAATATCAGGGCTTTTGCATGACATCGGCAAGTATTCTTCAAACTTTCAGAAGCGTGTACGGTCGAATAGTGAAAAGAGCCGAGATGACCATGAAGAATCAGATATAAATGGAAAAGATCGCGATCATTCATCTGCTGGAGCACAATTGCTGCTGTCCTTGATGCGTGATATTGCTGAACGATCAGGGGACAATGAAATCAGAAGACTTGGTGAGCTAATTGGCCGCATGGTTGGGCATTGCATTGTGGGACATCATTCGGGCCTGCTAAACGGTATGTCAGCGAGCGAAGGGCCTTCGCTTGAGCGGCGCCTGGGTAAACGCCTTGAGCCATACAGTGCTAGCATTCCCTTTTTTCTCCAAGAAAAAATGGCTTCTATGGCCAAAGTGCTTTTGTCTGAGGAGAACATTGCCCACATTTGCCAGTGGATAGACGACCAAGGTAACGTCGCCGGTCGCTACGCCTTTTCTCTTCAGTTCTTCATCCGGATGTTGTTTAGCGCTCTTGTCGATGCTGATCGTTTGCATTCAGAAAAAACGGGGAACCCGGCTCAGTGGCAAATGCGTCAAGCAATCAAATATGAGTCTTTTCCTGTCCTGCTGCAGAAACTAGAGAATCATCTTTCGGCATTCAAAACCGACAGCCCTGTAGATCGCATCCGTGTCCAGGTTTCGGAAGAATCAAAGAAGGCCGCTGAAATGAAGCCAGGCTTCTTTGAGTTGGCGGTGCCGACTGGAGGTGCTAAGACCCTTGGCAGCTTTCGGTTCGCCCTGAAACATACGATTCGACACGATATGTGCCGCATTATCTATGTGATGCCATATACGAGCATCATTGACCAGAATGCCGAGGAGTTCCGAAAGATACTCGATACTGATGGTAGGACTTGGAACGTATTGGAACATCACAGCAACCTTGAGCCACTCAAGGAGACTCCGCATAGTCGGCTTCAGGCAGAGAATTGGGATGCTCCCGTCGTCGTTACAACGAACGTTCAATTCTTCGAATCCCTCTACACAAACAGGCCCAGTCGTTGCCGTCGGCTACACTCCATACGCAAATCGGTGATCGTTCTCGATGAAGCACAGTCAATACCCGTGCGCTATCTACAAGCAGTTACCTGGGCGCTTGAAGAACTTGTCACCAATCACGGATGCACAGTTGCTTTTGTACGGCGACGCAACCACTCGAGACAACGCGCATCGATTCAACCAGAAAGATAATCAACGAATCGGCTTAAAGGACATTCGCCCCATCATAGAGAACTCGAAGCCCCTTTATAAGTCACTCAAACGGGTTCAGGTCTATCCTCTAAGCTCCGGACAATCGCTATCCATTGCACAGGTTGCAGAGAAAGTCATCGAAAAGGCAGAACAAGGCGCGAGCGTTCTAAGCATAGTGAATACAAAGAGGAATGCATCCGCTCTGTTTGGGGAGTTGAAAAAAGAAAGGTCGCTATCCAGTCGGCTCTTTCATCTCTCAACCAGCATGTGTCCTCGGCACAGAAAAGACGTTATCGAATGTGTTAAGCAACTGATCCGCTATTATAGAAACGTGGGTTCACACGCCCCCATTCTCATAAGCACGCAACTGGTGGAAGCGGGTGTTAACCTTGACTTTGATGTTGTGTTTCGCGCCATGGCGGGTGTTGATTCTATTATTCAGGCTGCAGGTCGTTGCAATAGAGAGGGAAGAATGCTCCCCAGACTGGGAGAGGTTTATGTCTATGAAGCGGAGGAGAATCTAGGAAGCCTCACGGACATTATTGAGGCCAAACGCGCTGGCGTAGGAACTATCTCTGCTCTCGCCAGCGGAGCCGGACTTTCGGAAGAGGACCGCGATATTATCGGAGTCAAAGCCATTCAGGAGTACTTCGAACGGCTCTATTGGAGCCGAAGATCTGAAATGGATACAGATAACATTGTCAAAAGGCTTGGAGCGAGTCGTCAACTGGAATACGCTGCCGACATTCCATTTGCGGACATTAGCGAGGCGTTCAAGTTGATCAAAGAGGATACGATCAGTGTTTTTTGTCCTGTACGAGAGTGAGGGGAAAGCGCTGATTGAAAGACTCAAGGAAGGGCACCTTCTGAATCTGGAGGAATGTCGCAAGGCACAGCAATACACGGTGCAGATTTACCGTTCGGCACTTGATGAAATACAAGCCAATCATCGAAGAAACACCAAGCGGGAGGCTCGTCGTTGATAGCACCAAGTCTTACGGTGAAGTCGGCCTCCTTCATCCAAACTCTCATAAAGGGGAGGACTTCATACTATGAAGGGACAATCACCACCTGTGGTCTTTTCACTCCGTGCGGAACGGGCGCTATTTACAAGGCCGGAGCTTCGCGTGGAGCGTTTCACGTATCCAGTGCCCACATTTGGCGCCTTGGCCGGTGTCCTACGTTCAATCTACGCCAAGCCCTCATTTTACTGGGTGCCACGCAGGCTCCTGGTTTTGAAGCCAATCAGATATCAAAATATTCTCGTCAACGAAGTGAAAGACACGATCATTACCAAACGCCCGTTTGTTGCTCCTGAACGTCGTATGCAAAAGATGCAAACCTACCTCTATGACTTGCACTACATTGTCGAATCTCATTTCGAGTGGTCGGGAAAAGACACGGTTGATGAAGATACGGTTAAACATATGTGCATTTTTGACCGGTCTCTGGAGGCGGGAGGACGTCGTGATGTCTACCTCGGCACGCGCGAATGCAATGCGGTCGTAGAGCCAATGAATACTGACATAAGGCACTACCCGGCGCGAGAAAGGTTCGACAGGTTCGCCGATGAATGGCATCGGACGCACCATGGCTTTAACCTAAATGTCGGCATCATGTTCCATAGCTGGGAATGGGGTACCGGAAAAGATGGCACTGACACACCAATGTTTTTCGAAGCCCAGGTGAAGCAGAGTGAATTGCAGTACCCGCACCCTGACGATTCAAACAGAGTGATTCGACAAAGTTTCGAAAGGAGGGAATCCCGGTGATAGCCGAGCTTGTCAGCCAATATGACACTCTAAGGCGGTGCGGCATTCGCCTTCCTGGCCCATGCTTTGAAGATCTGGAAGTTTCTGTCGAAATTACGCTTAGGCCAGATGGAGAGCCGCGCGTCGAATGGTTACCCGCACCCCGAGCAGGGGGTCTAAAGGCCGAAAAGTCGAAAAAAACAAAGGAAGAGCCTGTGAACGACCTGGATTGCCCCGTAACAGAAAGGTCCGTGGGTTGGTCGAGTGGAAATGATTCCCCTCATGGGATTGTAGACAACCCATCGTGGATTTTTGGAGAACTGGCACCGGGCCGGAAGACGAGTAGCCAGAAGAAAGGAAAAAATTCGGCGAAGGACACCGAGAAATCTCCAGGGCAAAGCAGGAGCGAGTCCTATCTGAGGCAACTGAAAGAGCTTTATCAGGTGAACCCTGGAGAACTGGCTGAGGTCAAAGGCATTATTGACACTCTAGAAAACTTGAGCATTCGCCGGGATCTCTGGGGAAAGGTGGAGAAGAAACTGAGGGAAAAAATTAAAACTGACGACGATGCAAAATGGAAGGAGAAAGCGTCCAAGGTTAATATCCGCTGGGTCGTCGAGGGGATCGGGTCCCAGGGCCGGCCGGTTAATGCTCTAGAACCTATAAAGGCGGCATGGGTTAATTTACAAAAACAAAACCTCACTTGGAACGTTTGGAGCTTAGTGGACGGGGAAAGGAAACCGGCCCGCATACTGCACCCCCGCATTAATGGCGCCAATCTAATTTCGTTCAATAATCCAGCGACTTACTGCGGGCATTTGCACTGCAGCCTCTCCGAGAAGGAATACTCCAAGGGTAAGGACACTGATGGCAGCGCCCTTCCAGCCCAAATAGGTTTTGATGAAGCGGAGAAATACTCTAAAGCACTCAAGTGGCTGCTCGAAAACTCGTCTGTGCGATTTGGTGCTGATGCTATCAACTGTGTCTGGGTGGACCAATCTGGAGGTCACGAAAATGAATTGGACACCAGGGCTCATGACCTCATCGCCCCTCAGGGGAAAAAGTCTTTTTCCCGTGGTAGAGCTAAGAAAAGCGGAGGCCAAGTCCTTGCCGATGCTGACGATTTGATCGAATCCCTGCGCCGGTTCAGAAATGCGAAAAAAGGAGGGTATCGTGACAGACGGTTTTATATGCTGTCGATTTTGCTTCGCCGAAAAGGCCGCCACGCTATTCTAGGTGGATTCACTGGTACTATGGGTGAACTTGAAAACAACGCTAACGCCTTCATTAAGACAACAACCATAGAGCTCCCGAGAGGATATCTCGAGAAAACCGATGCGCCGCGCGAATTCTGTCCGACCCTCATGGACATACTGGATGCAGCGGGGGTAAAAAGTGAAAAGAAAAAGCGGCTCGTCTGGGACCGCGAGGTCATTGAAGTGATTGTTAGGGGATGCCGCCTGCCCTCCGACCTCTGCCGGTTAGTTGTGACAAAGGCCATCCAACAGAAGCACCTAGAAGCTTCGCGCGAACGGCGCAATGAATATCGTCGCCTTCTCGCGATTGGGGCAGGATGTGCACGCCACTATCTGATTGGAATCCAGGGAAAGGAGCAATACGTTATGGGACTAGACACGAAGATTGCCGAAGCTGGTTATCTGGCAGGTCGGCTGTTTGCCGTTTGCGAGAGCGTTCAGAAGAGGGGGCGGGGATGGGGAGTTACACTCTCTGACAAACTTTACTCTGCGGCCATCCAACGCCCCAGGCAAATATTGGGGCAGCTATATCAGAACTGTTTGTGCTACGAGATGTACAAAAAGGACAGGGAATGGTTCGCTGAGATCTTCGACAAAATCAGCCTGACCGACACTACCGAACAGCGCGGCGCTGTGGTCTCCACCACTGGAGTCGATCCATTTGAGTTCCTGCTGGGATATTGGCATCAGAGTGCAAGGATGCAAGAACAGCGAGAAGATGGCATCAACAGTTCGAGGTGAAATGTTGGCGACTAAATAAAGGAGAGGAAAGATGAGCACAACCGTTAACGTAGCGAAGGAAACAGTCAACGATGATGTGATCAAGGGCCGAGTTGACTTCGTTCTCGTTTTTAGCGCAGAGAACGCAAACCCAAATGGTGATCCAGGATATGACAATCGTCCCCGCACAGACGCGTACACGGGAATAGGTTATGTAACGGATGTATGCCTGAAGCGCAAAATCCGCAACCGCGTGGAATCAATGAAGGAATTAGCTGACCCATATGATATCTGGGTTCGATCCGGAGACCTATCTTCGTGAAACTATTGGCAACACCTTGGAGGAACTCAGGAAATCGACCAAATATAGGGATCTGAAAAAAGACAAAGAGAAGGAATCGCTTGAGAGAAGCCATCTTTGTTCTAAGTTTTTTGATATTCGTGCTTTCGGCGGTGTCCTGACAAGCGATTCCGAAGCCGGTGAAGAAGAGGAAGAGCCGGCTAGCGGGAAGGCTTCCAAAGGCGGCAAAACGAAATCCAAGGTTAGGGTAAATTCGTGGTCCGGTTAGCATTCAGTATGCAAAGAGCGTCGCACCTATTGTCGTGGAGGATGACGAAATCACGTGTGTTTGCCCGACAAAGTTTGATCCCGAGAAGCCGGACAAGCAAACGGAAATGGGACGCAAAAAACGTGTGCCTTTCGCAGTCTACGTTACGAAAGGCTCTGTGAGCGCGCGTTTGGCGGAGGGGAAAAAGGAACAGGTTTCAATGACGTAGACCTTCAAGTCCTCAAGGATGCCCTGCGATCTCTGTTTGTTGGGGATGAAAGCACAGCACGCCCCGCTGGGTCGATGATGGTGCAGAAACTGTGTATTTTTCAATCATAACTCCAAGGATGGTGATGAGGCGATTTACAGGACCCTCGATCGCGTTAAAATCAGCCTTAAGCCGGAATTGGTTGGCCAGCCGGAACGGGCACGCAGTATGGAGGACTACGAACGCCATCGAAGCAGACAAAGAAGGGTCTCGCTGGCGAGATAGATGAATTCGAATGCCTCCGAATGCAATTTCTTAGGGCAGGATTCATGCTAATGGGGTGCTGTAAGAACTGGTACGAAGCTTTAGAACCAGAGAAGCGGCAAAATGAAATATTCGCGCGCCTGAGCGGCGAGCAAGAGGTTCGCCTAGCCATGATCTTCTGAAATAAGAGCATCACCAAAAGGTAATCATGGAAAAATCCGACAGCAACAAAAGCATGGCGCCCAAAATCATCCCTCCCCACGGCGGCTACCGGGACCTGAAATCCTACCAGATGGCCGAAATTATCCACGACGCTACCGTGGTGTTCTGCGGCCGCTTTATCGACCGCCGGTCCCGCACCCACGACCAGATGGTGCAGGCGGCGCGAAGCGGCAAGCAGAATATCGCCGAGGGCAGCACGGCTTCCGGCACATCCAAAAAAACCGAACTGAAGCTCGTTGGGGTCGCGCGGGCAAGTCTGGAAGAGCTGCTGCTGGACTACCAGGACTACCTCCGGCAGCACGGCCTGCCCCTGTGGGGTAAAGATCACCCCCAGGCGCGGCAGGTCCGGGGGCTGTGTTATAAGTCGGATAGGTCCTATTTGACTCTATAAGCCCTATACTGAACCTCCGGCCTCTGCCGAGACTGCGGCAAATACTATGGTGTGCCTCATCCACCAAGCCAACTATCTTCTCGACCAGCAGTTGCGGTCCCTGGAACAGGAATTCTTAAAAGAGGGCGGTTTCACCGAGAAGCTCTATCACGCCCGTCAGCAAATGCGTAACAGCGGAAAGAAGCCATGAACTACGCCGGGGGCGAGCCGGTATCGCCATTTGTGGGGGCGCCATGATCACAGATACGACGGCGGAAGCAGAGAAACGGCAAAATGAAATATTCGCGCGGCTGAGCGGCGAGCAAAAGGTCCGGCTGGCCATGGAGTTCAGCGACACTTTGCGGGATATCGCATGGGAGGGGTTTTGCCGTAGACACCCTTCAGCTTCGGAAGAAAGGCTGCGCGCCATGTTTTTCAAAGAAATACATGGGATCGAATCACCGAAGCAATCGGAAGGCCAATGCGATGAGTGATTTGTCCGGCTTTCTCGAACGGCTGCTGGAAAAGCTCGCCAATGCCGGCGTCCCTTTTATGCTGGTGGGGTCGGTGGCGGCGAGCTACCATGGACACCCGCGCTCCACCTTAGACATCGATCTGGTGGTAGATGCAGACGAAGAAACCCTGTGCCGTTTCGCACGGTCCCTGGGGAAGGAGTATTACGTCAGCGAGGAGTCTGTTCGCCAGGCCGTTCGATCCAGGATGGCCTTCAATGTCATAGATGAAGCTACAGGCTACAAGGCGGATCTCATTGTCCGCAAGGAACGCTCATTCAGCCAAACGGAGTTCAGCCGCCGAATGAGTGTCAGCATGCTGAATAAGGCGCTGGAAATGGCGACCCCTGAAGACGTGATCCTTTCCAAGCTTGAATGGTCGAAGCTGGGTTCATCCGAAAGGCAGTGGTCTGATGCTCTTCAGGTGGCGAGAGCACAGGGCAAAAAGCTTGATCTGGCATACATCGACAAGTGGTCAGTAGAATTGGGCGTAGCCGATCTCTGGGAGCGAATCCGCGAAGCCGTTTTTCCCAGTCGCGAACAAAAGTGAGGCGGTATAAGTGTATAGCGAAGACGATCTCATACCCCTTTCAGCCCTCCAGCACCTTATCTTCTGCGAGCGGCAGTGCGCGCTGATCCATGTCGAGCAGGCATGGGATGAAAACCGCTTTACCGCCGAAGGCCGGATTAGGCCGATGTGTTGATTTTATTGAGTTTTTCCTGATAGACGACAAGTTTTATAGTACAGAGCATTACTGACCATCACTGAGTGACAATTCGGGGCACGGGTGGAATCAATGTAAATACAAGATCTTGTATTTTCGCCGCCGAGGACTTTTCCATTATTTGACCAGGGCGAACAATGCAACCACCTCCTTGTCGGCACCGTTAATTTCAGCCACACGCAATCCGTTTTCCAAGACCCTTGCCCAGTGGAAACTCCGTGAGTACCCCGTACTGGCAGAGTGTAGCGAGGGAGGATCTGGGCGATGATCTCAGCAGTGTTAGGCAAATGATTTACCTCGACCTTTTGTGTCACCTTCCGGTGTTTACCTCAAGCTCCTTCTCGACATTCCGCTTCGGCGGTTGGCTGTCGTCATATTCTTGCTCTGAACCGGACCGTATCCATTTCCAAAGCCTATACGCTCCGTATCCGATCGCTACAGCTCCAACAGCAGGTGCTGCTGCCGTAACCACTACCCCTGCAGTCATTCCGCCTCCGACCGTTGCACCTACGGCAGCAAGACCGCTAGTTATAGCGGCTGCGCTGAGGCCGCCGACGCTCCCAGACATGGCGACCGCTCCAATAGCGGCACCAGTTCCAGTGGCGGCACCACCCACGGTCGCGTACCGGCCAGCTCTTCTCGCTTCGCGCTCCTTTTCATGTAGAATTGGATCGTCACGTAGGGCTAACATCATTGCCCAGCCTGTGACAATAGCAGGCGCCGCCCCGACGATCGCGATACCGGCTACCGCCCCACCTCCAACTACGCCACCAACGGCCGCAAGCCCCGACATGATTCCAGGGCCGCTCAATCCCGCAGCTGCGCCCGTTGCGCTTACCACCCCCAAACCAGCGGCGATCGCGGCTCCTGCTCCTGCGGTTCCACCAGCTGTTGACGCAGCATCGTTTACTTGCTCGCTTTGATACCTCCCGATTTTGCACCAGGTGGCCAAATGTTCGCAGTTGTTGAAAAAAAGATTATATGACTTTTCATCGAGTCGGCTTTCCGCCCTCGAAATCGTAGTTTCAATATCATCACAGTGGCCATACTGCCTTATTTGGACCTCAGCTCCTAGAGCGAAGTCGAGAATGGCCATACGCCTGACCGTTGCGTCGGACTTTTGCCCCAGCTCCCCTGTGTAGTGAATTACGGTCTCGTCACCGCAATCGATGCCATGATGCGTATATCCCAGCCTGTTCACGTAAATATGATCTCCTTTTGCCAAAACTCATCTCCCTTCGCGTTGATTTTCGACAAGGCCCGATCTTCAATGCCTACCATGCCAAATATGGATTTCCACGCAAGAAGGTGAAGCGGGTATAAGCCCGGATTGGCTTACAAGCAACTTGATGAGCATAGTAAAGTTGAACCGCAGTGGCGTCAATCGAAGATTCCTGATCCAATGTTTGTTTTCTAATGAGGCATTTGATTCGTATTTGCCAGATCAGAAAAAGGAGAAACAAGTATTTCGGGTGACCCGTGACGGAAATTCACCCACAGCTTGCCACTGTACGTAACAAACCCCGAGAAATCCCAATCAGCCGTCCCATAGAAAATTGTATGTCTTGCCAATTTTGAAAGAGTCCAATTTGCAGCGATTCGGTAAACAAATGATTCGAAAACGGCAAAGATTTTGGCGCCCCATTTTCTCAAGGTGGAGGAGAGATGTTTGAACTTTTCCGGGATTGATCATTGGCCCGAATGCCAGGAAATCAGCCGCGATTGCAGCAAGTCGGGTGAATTGACTCTTTCGCCATTGCCTTCTCATACTTCCAGACTTCGTGGTCTAATTCACGTAAAGTCAGCTTTGGGTATTTCTCGTTTAAGATTTTTAGAGCCTGCGACAACCACTCGTGCGGACTCTGTTGGCTCTTCTGGTCGCCGATGATCCGACGTAAAAAACGCTGGATCATTCTATCGGGTTTGACCATGCTCTCTTCACCTGAGAGCATGAAAAAATATGTAAGCGAGGTCCCATAGGTTTGACCGGGTATGGAACAGATGTCCGAATCGAGTTCTTTGCTTGCGATGACTGCTGGTATGTTTTGAAAATAGTTCACCGCATAGTTCGAAAGAATACGGGCAAACCTGTGCACTGCTTCAGCTTTCAGAATCCCGTTTCTCGTGGACGTTTTTTGGCGGTTGTCGAATAACTCGGCCGCTATTCTCTCGTAGCTCCCAAAACCGGACAACAGTTCTTCGAGCTGCTGAACTGAGTATTGCTTTGATATATCGGGATAAGGTGACCCTTTGGGTCTTAATCGTTGCAACCCTTGAACTTCGCAGAACCATTTCACCGTATTTCTTGTGGATGTGTACCTAGCGCCAAGAGAGTAAACAGCATCGATAATGCAAAATGGGAGGCTGTGATAGTAATATTCCTCGCTCAGCTCTGCACCTCGCAGGTTTAAATGGCTCTCACAATACTGCGCAATTCTTTCGGGCATACATATTCTCTAGTGGCGAAAGTCAGGCCTCATTTATTCCAAAGTCATGCATCAGTTTACGATTAATGTGAAAATGGTGGTTCGACCATCATCTATTTGACGGCCTAAGCCCAGCATTCGTGAGCTTCATTCGGCGCATCGATTCAGAATCGAAGCTTGTCACGACCATCAGAACCCTCTGAATCCCTGGCGATCACGGGTGGCAGCGGGCAAGCATTGCCCCCGGGCCGAAGGCAAGAGGATCTACATAATCGGAGTAATTCCACTCCCACCGGTTATATTACCCGACATTGACTCGAAATCATAGTGGATGGCTTGATTCCGGATGCTTTTAACTGAAAGTTACGTACAGCTTGCCAATAGGTTAAATCTGCGATTTTTTAACATATGTTCTGCTATTTTTGAAATATTACAGTCCAGCTCTCTACCAGAGGACTGAGGCCCCGGACTGGAAACTTCCGGGGTGACGAGGACGGAGGACGGTTGCCGCTTCTGGTTGCCGTTTGGCGACACAATATTGGTCCGGGTAAGAGGTGATGGGTAAGACGTAATGGGTAAGAGGCAGGGCCAATGACCTCTCACCCCGCACCTTACCCGCATTTTGCCGCTTCTCGTCGCCGTTTCTATTGCCGCTTCTGGATGCCGCTTCTCGTTGCCGTTTGGCAAAGCAAAATCACTGTGCAGTACAATATTGGTCCAGGTAATAGGTCAGTGGTAAGAGGTAATGGGCAGTTCCCTAAGTGATAGGTGATGGGCCACAGGGAAGAGGCAGGACCAATGACCTCTCACCTCTCACCCCTTACCCGGCGAAGCCATTCACCGTTCACCGTTCACTGTTCACTGTTCACTGATCACTGTTCACTGCGAAGCCGGTTGTCGTTTGGCAAAACAAAATCACTGTGCGGTACAATGTTATCGAAAAAGGGATTGCAGGTGCCGAGTGGAGCTTAGAAAATTCGCCTTTTTCCAGTTCACTGTTCACTGATCCTCGCGAAGCGATAGAACCAAGAGGAGTTATTTTTAATTGTTCACTGCTTCCTGCTTCCCGCTTTCCGCTTCACTGCTCACTGCTCACTGCTCACTGAGGTAATAAGCCATGTCACCTGAATCCAGCCTGAATTTACAGGGCGGACGGTTTCAAAAAGGGCGATCGGGTAACCCTAACGGCAGACCCAAAGGGTCGCGAAACAAAACCACGGTCATTGCACAGACCCTCCTGGAGGAGTTATTTTAATTGTTCACTGCTTCACGCTTCACGCTTCCCGCTTCACGCTTCCTGCTTCCTGCTTCCCGCTTCACGCTTCCCGCTTCCCGCTTCACGCTTCCTGCTTCCTGCTTCCCGCTTCACGCTTCACGCTTCACGCTTCCTGCTCCCTGCTCCTGTTATCACCTGTTATTGCGGAGAATCTAATCCAAAACTGTCTATTAAATCAGTTTGTTGTGCAATCAGCCCCTGCATTTGCCCTGTATTTACAGGAATTACAGTGAGCCAATGAAACTCTTTGAGGCGGGTTTGGGGCCAAGCAAAGTACCCGACGTAAGAACCAAAAGATTGAAAGAAGTAGCGCTTTTTGGTCTTATAAGGTCAATTTGAACGGTTTG
>CAVWTD010000008.1:0-395000 GCA_963757915.1 uncultured delta proteobacterium
TAAAAATCCCCTCACACCACCAAAATCGTGTGAGGGGATTTTTGGTTTTCGGAGTCTCCTTTAAAAAAAAGCTTGAGAGGAAAAATGGTAAGGTATGAGCTAATTATTTACTGGAGCGATGAGGACCAGGCTTTTATTGCCGAAGTGCCCGAATTGCCCGGCTGCGGCGCCGATGGGGCCACTTACCAGGAAGCGGTTGCAAACGCAGAGCTTATTATCAATGAATGGATTGAAACTGCCAACGAACTGGGGCGGCCAATTCCGTAACCGAAGGGCAGGTGATGTATGCCTGAGAGTGCTCAGCTTCCCTTTTCGATAAACACTGTCGTTAAGCTCATCTGCGCCGATGGTACTGCGTGGGCAAACTGCGTGGGAGAGTAGGACGCTGCCGCCTCATCCTTATAAAAAATCCCCTCACACCCACTAAACGGTGTGAGGGGATTTTTGGTTCATACGTGTTGTTGGCCTATTCCAATCGTTTCTTTGCAGGTCGCACCTCGTAAAGTGCGCGGTCTTCCTCGACAAGACTTGCACGTTCGGAAGGAACTCTCTCGAATATCAACTGGGCTGTCGAGAAAAGGTTTGCATTCTCTGCTTTAAGGAATCGTGCAGGCATCCGACAGTTTTCGGGGTCGATTTCCACGCCGATACTATTGCGGCCCTTCCGGAAGACCGCAACCATTGTCGTGCCCGACCCGCAAAAGGGATCGAGTACGGTGTCGCCGGAGAATGAGAACATCCGCACCAACCTGGTTGCAAGTTCAAGTGGAAAGGGAGCCGGGTGTTTTTTGGTGGACGCTCCGGTGATGTTCCAAATCTGTTGAAACCACCGGTCGAATTCGTCTTTGCCGATCCGGCTTGCGTTTCTCTGCGTCTCAGTCGGCTGCCGGTATCCTCCCGGTTTCCTCTGCATGAGGATGAACTCCATGTCGTTCTTGATGATGGCGTTCGGCTCGTATGGTTTTCCCAGGAACCTCGATCCGTTGGAGACTTCGTAAGAGGCGTTGGCAATTTTGTGCCAAATGATCGGGTTCAGATTGTCAAAGCCGATACGCCGACAGATGACACAAATGTCAGCGTGAAGGGGAAAGACAAGATGGCGTCCGAAGTTACGCCTGGCGACGCAGACATCTCCCACAACGCACACTAGACGTCCGCCGGGAACAAGGAGTCGGTAAACATGCCGCCAGACTTTCTCCAACTCGAACAGGAATGCCTCGTAGTCCTGAATGTGGCCTAGATGGTCCGGGTTTTCGTTGTACTGCTTGAGATTCCAATATGGATTATGCGTGAACATGCCTGAGAATTATACTGCGTTCATCCCAACCATCTGATATTATGGCGCAAATTTGTCAGAGGGAGGGAAATCTGCATGCGCGCAGTTGGTGACAAACAGACAGGGACCATAAGGCCGGATTTTGACAGCTCCATCAGCATTGATTTTCAGGGTGCAAAGATCACCAGCCGATACCGGCTTTCTTCTCATGAGGGAGATCGATCAGCGCTTCAACATCCTCAGTGCTGCGGCATCCCAAATTGATGATCCGAGATCGCCTCGACATACGGATCATTCCTTGCTCCAACTGCTGCGCCAGAGAGTCTATCAGGTTGCGGCAGGCTATGAGGATTGCAATGACGCCGATCACCTGAGGGTGGACCCGGCGCTCCGATTGGCCTTGGGTAAAGAGCATGAAAGTGGGGCCGGCCAATCCGCACTCTCTCGCTTTGAGAACAACATTCTCGCAACACGCCAGGGTTTAAAAGCCCTCGAAAATGCCATCAGCCGATCCGCCGACACCCTGCTTCGGCGCAGAAACAAACGGCGGCTTATCATTGATGTAGATTCCACCGAAGATCCCGTCCACGGAAACCAGGAGGGTGCAGCCTTTAACGGTTACTTCGACCAGGTCTGCTATCATCCTCTGTTTTGCTTCACCAGCAAAGGGGATCTTTTGAGCGCAAGACTGAGACCCGGAAATGCGCATTCAGCCGATGGCGTCCTGGACCTTATCTCTCCTCTGGTTGAGCGCTACCGGTCTTGGTTCAAGCAGTTTTGGCTCCGGGGGGATGCTGCATTTGCCGGTCCAGACCTGTACGAGTTTTGCGAAAAGAAGCGAATCACTTACTTCATTCGGCTTCCCAGCAACAACAGCCTGAAGAGGCTCATCCAACCTCACCTGAAGCGGCCTGCCGGTCGTCCCCCAAAGAGCGGCGTACAGGTAAGGGTGATCGAGTTCCATTACCAGGCCGAGAAATGGAATAAGCCCCGAAGGGTTGTCTGCAAGATAGAATGGCATGTGGGTGAACTCTTTCCCCGTGTCGGATTTATCGTGACCAACTCGAACATTGAAGCGCAACAGAGTAATCACGATCTACAATGGTCGGGCTGAGATCGAAAACCGGATAAAGGAGGGGAAGAACACTCTCCGATGGGACAAGACGAGCTGCCATCGCTTCGCAGCTAATCAAGCAAGGCTTCTCGTCGGATGTCTTGCCTATAACCTGCTCCACATGATTCGTGATACGGCGTTCTGGGGCGAAAGCGTCAAGCCATCCATAGACTCGATAATCAGGCGGCTTGTAAAGGTTGGGGCCAGAGTGGTCTACCATGCAAGGAGGTGGCATGTGCACGTTGCGTCGGCTTTTCCTCTCGCCCGGTACTATCGAATCCTATTCGCCTGAGCCTGCAACCCGGCGTGGCGGGAAGGACAAATTAACCAACTGTGGGAGGAGGTGTGTCGGAAAATCGCAAAAAACCAGTACCAACGCCCGTTTGAATTGCGTATTCCGACCTGAGATTGTATACTTTTTCCATTCTTAGCCGCGGAAGTGAAGTTTTTTCGGGCAAAGACCAGACCCTAAAATGCGGTTGGGATGCTTGGCGCCGAAGTTGGTGCATTATTCCGGTTGAAGCAGCTCTGTGGAATGGACATGGCCAGGGTGGTGAGAGACAAGACAGGAAAGACAGGAAAAGTAGAGATGAGTGAAGACCCTTTTGAGAGGATGTTTAAGCGACCGATAGACAGGCTGCCAATCTTCAAAGAAGCAGAGGAGCAAGAAAACAAACAGGGTCGTTTTTGGAAAATTGTTATGATGCTCTTCCTTGCTTTCGGAGTCGGCTACGAGTATGCAACTGAGGGTCTCAAAGGGATACTATTTTCAGCCGGGGGGCTGGGTTTCATTCTACTAATTTTCTACATCCACTATCGATGGGAACAAAGAAGACGCCGAAAGAACCCGATGAAATACTGGAGGATGTAGCTTTTCAGGGGGAGAACTGAAAACGGAGGAATAACCATTAAGACAATTAGAGGGATAATTGTAACGCTAACTATTCTGGCTGTCCTTATAGCACTGAAATCACATTGCATATCGATAGCTGAATTTATAGGAATATGTGTGCTCGGTGAGGCTTACTTTAGAGGAAGAAATAGAAAAAGATGGTGGATGCCGGGGCTCATTATAATTGGGGCAGGAATTGTATGTGATTTAGGCTTTGCATTGTATTTGGGTCACATTGGTGCTCATTTTTAGGCTTTTCCAGCAAATATCTAAAAGATTGGCAGAAATATCAGCCTATTCCTTAACTACATTATTCGTTGGAGCCGTTACTTTCTGCTTTTAATTAATTTGTAATTGAGGCACTTATAAGATAATGGCCTTGCTCTCCATCAAAGCCATTATTAACGAATTAATACCGGCTCAGTTCCCAACTCTACTTAAGTGTAGAGATCACGCTACAAGCACCATAGCGTCAGAGGAAACAGCAATGTTGGATAAGATTATAGGCATTTTAAGTGTCCCGATTATTATTCTTAATATCGCAGGTTCTATTGTTGGGGGTATATGGCTTGCTATTTTAGGAGAATGGAAGTTGATAGGAACTGGTGTGTTTTTAATGTTCACTTCTCATTGGGTATTGGGATTATTAATGATGCCTAACCTAGTACTACTTGCAGGCATTGCCGTTGACTTTGATAGGAGAAAGCATCCTTTAAGGTATTTATTCGCATTTGTATCACAATTTTATACGAACCTATTAATTATTGTAAGTTGTGCCTTGGCATTTCTTATATGTTCGCATTATTATACTATCAATATAGGTTTACGATATATTCCATATTTGTTATGGTCGTGGGGTATGGCGCTCAGCCCTTGGCAATTTTTTGCGTCATATGAGCGAGATAACGAGTTTTCTGCGATCACTTTATTTTCCGCATCCGTTTTCTATTTTTTATTCTTGACAAGTATTTTTATTAGTCCATTGCTTGAGTTGATAATAATTATAATTTTCGTCGTCACGCAATTAATCGTACTACCTATTTTCAACATTTACATTGTTAGTCAAACAGAGCCCAATTGTTAAATTACAGAACAGAAAGCGTAATTGTCCATATTTAGATTGTGCCTAGGGTGAGCGACAAATGGATGTATTTATCCTAATTTTCCACGCCATTAAAAGCATAAACTGGCTTCAATATGGAAGCGAAGTGACGACGAGGTGGACTGACTCCTCCGGCAGGAAGGAGAGGTCTCTTGAGTCCGCGTTGATCAGTCCGTGAGTCGTTGCTTCCATGTATTCACGCAAATGCCGCCAAACGGCCGAGAAAGATTTTGGCGAAGCGCTCAAGCGAGAGGTCGTCCGCCGGCGTCGAAAACAGGCCCGTATTTCCGTCTCCGGCTGTCGATGTGATGAATGCCGATGCAGTGTAGTGACGCTCAAGAACAAGCTTCCGGCAGAAGAGTTCGTACCGGCGGCGATACGACGCTCCGACAAACTCGGGGAAGACCTTGAAGTGCGGCTCCCGCACTTTCACCGGGCTGTTGGATGCGTCGCAGTCCTCGAGCATGAAGAAGTAGCCGAGAAACGGTTGAAAGATTGACAGATAGGCGCGTTCCCGATACGCGGCCCATAGGTCGATGGCGCTTCCCATCGCCTCTTCGGTTCGATTGTTGAAGTTATTCACCGAAGGATGGCCCCACCTGCGACTTCGCTTTAATGGCGACAAGCAACGTTTTGTCGCGGATGACGAGTAGGTCCCATTCCTTGGTCGGGCGGAAAAACCCCGGAAGCTCAACGTTCTTGTTCCGGTAGACGCAAGACACGGGAATCCCGGTGGCGGCGATGAGTTCCGTGAAGAGGTCGATGAACCCATCCATCTGTGCTCCACCTGTCACGGCCCTGCGCAGTCCCTGATCGGCTTTCCCGGTCTGCTTCTGTTTATCCCGCTGTGTGGCCCGCGTTTCCCAGTAATGGGCAACAGCCCGGCTAACGCGAGAAGGCAAATCATTCAGTATTTGGTTTGGGTTCATTGTTCCTGTCTATCAGATTCACGCTCGTTTTTCAATTGGCCAACACCAAGCCTGAGCCACCAAGTTGGAAATACTTCATGAGCCGCCGCGCACGGAAACGTACTCAGGGGGGTGAGCGAGGAAGGATGAGGTGACTTCCCCTCCTGTCTGATAGGATAAGGGTACATATCGAGGTTGGCGGCAAAAAGAGTTTGGCGCCGCACAATGCGGCACATATGTTATAGCAAGGGACGCTACCAAACGGTCCAGGGTTTTCCGCTTTCCGATTTTCACCCGCCTCTGAGTTTTCTCACCTCACCCACGCGAATGGTAACTTTCTGCGCGTCGAAATACTCGAGAAGCGGGATGGTGTATTTGCGGCTTGCGCCGGTCATCTCCTTAAATTGGGTGGTCGTAATTTCGCCGTGCTCTCTTAGCCAGGTTACCAGGCGGTTTTGAAGCTCGGCCAGTGCGGCGGCATGAAAGTAGATTTCTTCTTTCGTTTTTAGGAGAATCCCCTTTGCCAGCATCCATTCGAGCACTTCCTGGTGCTGTTTGGAGGTGCCCGGTAGTCCGGATGCGACTTCCTTGAAGAATGGCGGCTGCAGACCGGATTCCCGGAAAGCCTTTTCGATTTTTTGCCGGATGGTATCCTCGTCTTTGCTCAGGGCCACTTTGTGCGTGGTCAGGCGCACCCATTCCATCTCCTGGGCGACCTGGCCGGCTTCGGCAAGCTGCCGGAGGACAAAGTTGTAGAGCTTTGCTTCTATAGGCTTTGAAAGAAGGGCCGGGATTTCCTCTTTGGACATTCCGGCTTTTAGGGGAAAACGGCTATGGTAGTCGGCCAGGATTGCAGTGACGGAAGATTTCATTTCTTCCAGCGCATCCGGGTGAATCAGCCTTCTGTTTTCCTTGTCGTAGAGCACCACTTTTCTAGCGCTCGTAAATTGCTGAAGGGTTTTTTCAAGAAACTTTTGCGGCACATTGGTCCTTATCCGGAGTTCCACCTCGCCCAGCCCTGCCCAGCCGGCATCCAGAAGGTGCCAGAGGATTATGTCGGGGTCGGGGCTGTTAAAAAGCTTTTCGAGAGCTTTGGCGGCTTCCCGTTTGGCCGATCCCTTGTGCTTTCGAGGCAGGGGGTGAAGGACGGCGCCCCCGCCGATCGTTAGAACGGGGGAATAGGAACGGAGCACAAAACGGTCTCCTCGCAAGACAGCGGTGGGCTGATCAAGCCTTATCTGCGCGAAGGTCCTCTCGCCCGGTTTCAGTTCTTGCCGGTCGAGCAGGATAATTGTGGCAAGGTGTTCGGCGGTCCCGGTGTGGAAGCGGATTTTTGCCCTGTGCTTCAGCGGTCTCGGTGCGCTTTCCAGAAGCTCCAGTTGAATGTCTATCATGTGGGAGGCCGAAAGCGCGCCCGCAGAGGCCAGAACGTCTCCTCGTTCGATGAGCGCCCGCTCCATCCCCTGGAGATTTACTGCCGTCCTCTGGCCCGGAAGGACTTCCTGCACGTCGCTTCCGTGAACCTGGAGACCCCGCACCTTGCTTTTGAGTCCGTTAGGGTAGATCACTACAGGATCTCCGATCTGAAGCCGTCCGGAAATGCTCGTTCCCGTGATGACGGTCCCAAATCCGCGCATCGTGAATACCCGGTCAATCGACAGCCGAAAAGGGCCTTCAGAACTTTTCGGTTCAACCTCGGCAAAAAGTCGGGCCAGCGATTTTTTTAGTTCCTCCAGCCCCTGGCCGGTGACCGCCGAGACGGCAATGATCTCACAGCCTTCCAGAAAAGTGCCCTTAAGGAACCCTACTATGTCCTCGCGCACCATCTCCAACCAGTCCAAATCGTCGACAAGGTCGGTTTTGGTGAGGACCACAAGCCCTTTCTTTACGTGAAGCAGTTCGCAAATCTCCATATGCTCGCGAGTCTGCGGCATGACGCCTTCGTCGGCCGCGATCACCAGGGCTACCAAATCGATTCCTGTAGCCCCTGCGACCATGTGCTTGACGAATTTCTCATGGCCCGGCACATCGACTATCCCGAGGCGTTCTCCTCCGGGCATGTCCATGTGAGCAAATCCGAGCTCTATTGTGATACCCCGCAGTTTTTCTTCCTTCAGGCGATCCGTATCGATTCCGGTCAGGGCTTTTATAAGCGAGGTCTTTCCGTGGTCGATGTGGCCGGCTGTTCCCAGAATGACCTGTTTCATAGGCTTGTCTTCGCGCTCCGGCATCTATAAAATAAAAATACAAAATTAATTTAGCAGAACCGCATCGTCACGCACAAGTTTTAAGAGGGTGGCAGCTTAACTTGATTGGCGCATCATTTGGGTTTTTGTGAAATCCTTTGACCTTTCGAGCAGTAAAGTATTATGCTTTTTAGGTTTAAAGGCCTTAATGCGGGGAAGGACGATAATGAGCTTTAACATTGCCGAAAAAAGCCGAATGCACCGGTTGCCGCCTTATGTGTTTGCCGAGGTGAACGCCCTTAAAATGGAGAAGCGGTGGGCCGGAGAGGACATCATAGACCTGGGGATGGGGAACCCTGACCTTCCGGCGCCCAAACACGTAATAGAAAAGCTTGTCGAGGCTGCCAGAAAAAAGCACAACCACCGCTATTCGGCGTCACGGGGAATAACCCGTCTGCGCGAAGCGGTGGCCGAATGGTACAAGAAAAATTATGATGTGGATATCGATCCGGACACGGAAGCGGTGGTCACAATCGGTGTCAAGGAAGGATTGTCCCACCTGGTGCTGGTGCTGATCAGCCCTGGAGACGTCGTTTTCGCTCCCAACCCCACTTACCCCATCCATCCCTACTCGGCCATCATAGCCGGGGGGGACGTCAGATCGGTCCCGATCGGGCCGGACCGCAACTTCCTGGAAGATCTCGAGATCGCCATAAAGCAGACATGGCCCAAGCCGAAACTGCTGATCATTTGTTTTCCACACAATCCGACCACTACCGTCGTTGACCTGCATTTCTTTCACAAGATCGTCGAATTTGCGCGTGCACACAAAATCATGGTAATTCATGACCTGGCTTATGCCGATCTGACTTTCGACGGGTACAAGGCCCCAAGCTTTCTTCAGGCGCCGGGCGCCAAGGAAGTAGGTGTCGAATTCTTTTCCATGTCCAAGAGCTACAGCATGCCGGGATGGCGGGTCGGCTACTGCGTGGGCAATGCCGAAATGATAGGCGCTTTGACGCGCATAAAGAGCTACCTGGATTATGGCGTATTCCAGCCTATACAGATTGCGGCCACGGTGGCGCTCAAAGGCGATCAGTCGTGCGTGGAAGAAATTGTTTCGGTGTATAAATGCCGGCGCGACATTCTCATTGAGGGCTTAGACCGCATAGGGTGGACCACCGATAAGCCTAAAGGGACCATGTTCGTTTGGTCGCGCATCCCCGAATCTTTCCGATGGATGGGTTCGGTGGGTTTTTCCAAATACCTCATTGAAGAGGCCAAGGTGGCGGTTTCCCCAGGACTGGGATTCGGCGAATACGGGGATGAATTTGTGCGCTTCGCCCTGGTTGAGAACGAAATGCGGACGAAGCAGGCCATAAGAGGCCTTCGCAAGGCGTTCCAAAAAACGGTTTCTCCTCGAAAGCGGGCGAGCGTGGGTTAGCCCTTTCGAAATCATTATATCGTTAAATTATTAGAGCCAGGCGACTGCCCGTGGCTGTTCATTTTGCCAATGAGCGGAGGGGGCAGGTTTTGCTTTTACAGGGGGATTTTATGCGGGAAATCGGCGTCGGGCTTGTAGGTTGGGGAACTGTCGGCTGCGGAGTCGTTCAGGTGCTCCGGGAAAACGCCGATGTGATTGAGAGCAGGCTTGGGGTCCCCCTGGAACTTAGACGTGTAGCGGACCTTGACCTCGATCGCCAGAGGCCGGTCACTGTCCCGCGCGAGACGCTCACCAGAGACGTTGACGATATTCTAAAAGACCCGAAAATTCAAATTGTTATCGAGCTTATAGGCGGATTGAAAGCGGCAAAAACAGTTATCCGCAAGGCCATTGAAAGTGGAAAGCATGTAGTTACCGCAAACAAGGCGTTGCTTGCCCATGATGGTAATGAGCTGTTCGGTCTCGCCCAAAGAAAGGGGCTTTCAATAGGCTTCGAGGCGTCGGTAGGGGGTGGAATTCCTCTTATCAAATCCCTGCGGGAGGGGCTTGCCTCGAACCGAATCAACACCATTTTTGGCATTCTCAACGGCACAGCGAATTACATCCTCACCCGAATGACGGAAGACAAACTCTCGTTTGCCGACGCCCTTAAGGGGGCGCAGACGCTCGGTTATGCCGAAGCTGATCCGACTCTCGACATAGAGGGAATAGATACGGCGCACAAGCTTGCCATCGCAAGCGCAATAGCATTCGGTACCCCGATTGAGTTCGATCGGGTCCATATCGAGGGGATATCCGGAATCGATCCGCTGGACATTCAGTACGCGGAGGAGTTCGGATACCGGTTAAAGCTGCTTGCAATCGCCCGAAATAAGGACGGCCGTCTGGAGATGCGAGTCCACCCGACACTCATTGCGCGGGAACACGTGCTTGCCAGTGTGAGGGGCGCTTACAACGCAGTGCACATTGAGGGGAATGCGGTGGGGGATGTAATGCTCTATGGCATGGGCGCAGGAATGATGCCCACCGGCAGCGCCGTAGTGAGCGATCTCATAGATGTCGCTCGAGACATCCTCAACAAGACCCCCGGAAGAATCCCTCCGCTTGCCTTTCTGCCCGACAGGCTTCAGAAACTGGATATCATACCTGTTTCGGATGTCTCAACCTCTTACTACTTCCGATTTTTGGTGCTCGATATGCCCGGCGTGCTCTCAAAGATCTCAGGCATACTTGGAAAATACCAGATCAGCATATCCGCAGTAATTCAAAAGGGACGGCACACAAACTCGGTCCCACTGGTGATGATTACTCATGATGCCCTGGAGAGCAGCGTAAGAAAAGCCCTGGGCGAGATCGATAACCTGGACGTAGTCCTTGCGCCGACCGTGCTGATACGCATCGAAAACAACTCGGATTAGTTTCAATGTGATTATCTGTTACCGGACCACAGGCTGATTTAAAATGGGTGACAAATTCATCATTCTTGTCGGCGACGGGATGGGAGACTATCCTATCGACAGGCTCGGAGGCCTAACTCCCCTTGAGGCCGCCCGGACTCCCAATCTGAATCGGCTTGTCCGAATCGGAACCCTTGGGATTGTGCAGACGATTCCTGCGGGGATGCACCCTGGGAGCGACGTGGCTAATATGAGCCTTCTCGGGTATGACCCGGCTGTCTATCATACGGGAAGAGGACCGCTGGAGGCGGCGAGCATCGGGGTCAGGCTCGAACCTGATGAAGTTGCCTTCAGGTGTAACCTGGTTTTTCTCAGCAAGGACGAAGCCGGAAATGTCGTCATGGGAGACTACTCGGCGGGGCATATTTCGACTCCGGAAGCTCGCGAGATCGTCGTTAGCCTTCAGAGCGCGGTTTTCGGCTCTCCTCTGAAGCTATACGCCGGTGTGAGCTTCAGGCAACTTCTCGTCTGGAAAGGAGGAAGGGCGGAAATCAGTACGATTCCCCCCCATGACATTCTCGGGCAGTCCGTAGCGAAACATGATCTTTTGTCCACTGAACCGATTCTGCACGCTTTTATAGAAAAGGCGGCGCGGGTGCTTGAAGACCATCCGGTTAACATGAGCAGGAAAAAAGCAGGAAAAAGTCCCGCAAACGCCGTCTGGCTGTGGGGGCAGGGGAAAGCGCCCTTAATGCCCAAGCTGGACAGATTCGGACTGTGTGGGGCGATGATTTCGGCTGTGGACCTTCTAAAAGGCATTGGTGTTTATGCGGGACTGGATCCAGTGAAGGTGGAAGGTGCAACGGGTTATATCAATACCAATTATGAGGGCAAAGTTGCGGCGGCGCTGTCCGCGCTGGACCGGGGGAATTTCGTTTTCGTGCACGTTGAAGCCCCGGATGAAACTTCGCATGCAGGAAGCCTTGGAGAGAAAATCCAAGCCATAGAGTGTTTTGACAAGCACATTGTGGGACCGATTGTGGAGGGGGCAAGAAAATTCCGCAAGGTACACCTGCTGGTTGCAACCGACCATTTTACCCCTATATCCATGCGAACGCATTCGACGGATCCGGTCCCGTTTTTGCTTGTAGATGATCTGAAATCCGGCGTTTCACCATCGGGCAAGGGCGGCAGGTATTGCGAAAAAGAGGCGCTCGCAGCCGGCTTTCGGCTCGAGTCCGGTGAGGATTTGTTCCGAATTTTCATAGACGCAAAGAGAAGTTAGTTTTTAGTTGCTGGTTTTCAGTTTTGAGTTAACTAAACACTCAAAACTAAAAACTCAAAACTGAGGTAGTGGTGATCATCTTCCCAGCCATTGACCTGAAAGACGGACTTTGTGTCCGGCTCATGCAAGGAGACCCGGACCGTGCTACCGTCTACGGTAAGGATCCAGTTGCGGTGGCGAAGCACTGGGAGGTCGAAGGCGCCGAGTGGCTTCACCTGGTTGACCTTGACGGGGCATTCACGAAAAGTCCGGTAAACGACCTGATTATTAGAAGGATAGCTCAGTCCGTATCTATCCCGGTCCAGGTCGGAGGTGGCATAAGGACCCTTGAAAACGTTGATGGATACCTTTTGGCAGGGGTAGCCAGGGTAATTGTCGGTACGGCCGCACTCAGGCAGCCCGAAATGTTCGAAGAGGCCTGCAGGCGGTATCCTGGCAGAATTGCCCTTGGACTCGACGCCAGAGACGGTTATGTCGCAGTGGAAGGGTGGAAGGAACCGACTCAGACCGACGCAGTGACTCTCGTGCTCCGGTTCAAAAATCTCGAACTTGCTGCGGTCATTTACACAGATATTCATAGAGACGGGATGCAGACCGGAGTTAACCTCGAAGCGACCCGCCGTTTAATCGAGCAGACCGGGGCGGCGGTCATCGCTTCAGGCGGAGTCTCGACCATGGAAGATATCGAAAGGCTTCTTCCACTCGCTCCGCTTGGACTGATCGGAGTCATAACGGGCCGGGCAATCTACGAAGGGACGCTAAATCTCAGAGAAGCAATAGCGCGGGCCCGGCGGGCGGGTTCGGGAAATATCGGGAAGTGAGGTAGAGTATGGAACTGCGCGTAAGAATAGAAGAAGCTCTGAAGAACGCTATGAGGGAAAAGAACGAAACGGCCAAAGATGCCTTGAGGATGCTTCTCACCGCAGTGAAAGTTAAAGAAAAAGAAATCAGGCGGCAGCCGAGTGAGACCGAGATCCATCAGGTGATATCGAGCCTGGTGAAGCAACGGCATGACTCAGTCGAACAGTACGGGAAAGGCGGGCGGGCGGATCTCGCCAAAAAAGAAGAAGATGAAATCCAAGTCCTTCAGGCTTTTCTTCCACAGCAGCTTTCTTTCGAAGAACTGGAAAGAACGGTCGGTGAAGCTGTTTCGGAAGCCGGGGCCACTTCGCTGAAAGATATGGGGCGTGTGATGAAAATCCTCATGCCTAAAGTGGCTGGTCGGGCTGATGGTAAAATGGTAAACGAATTGGTACGGAGCAGGCTTGCTAAATAATAGTGCTCATCGGGAAACCCCGGTGTAGGAGGCCGGAAAATCCTCCATTACCTGATACCCGATACCCGATATCAGTTCGGGGGTAGGGGGGATTTTACTTCTTTCCGCCAGGTCGTTGCGATCTCCGTACGGTTCCCGCCGACGCCCCGGCACACCCGGGGCCAGGGCGTTTCGGGCTTGGCAATCCTGACCACGGCGGCATGCCGGGGAGAAAAAAATACTTGATTTGGCAGCCGCCAGAGGCTAAAAATCCATAATTTTCACCTTTTGATTTTCATTAGCCGTTTCCTTTTTCACCCAGGAAAGGCTTGCTGAGTGACTGGTTCCGGAATTGCCACTCTCGTAAAACAGGCAGTGGACATTGTCGAGGTGATAGGCCGCGCGGTCCATCTGCGCCGGTCGGGCAATCGTCACATTGGGTTGTGTCCATTCCACCAGGAGAAGACCCCTTCTTTTCAGGTGGATGCGGATAACCAACTCTATTACTGCTTCGGATGCGGAACCGGGGGCGATGTCCTCAGTTTTGTAATGAAACATCAGAATCTCACGTTTACCGATGCCGTTAAGTATCTTTCCGACCGCTACAATATCCAGTTGCCCCAGAATGACCATGCGGTCCACGACGATCTGCTCCTCGCGAGTCAACAGGAGCTCAGGCGGATTCTAGCGGCTGTCGAATGTTCGGCGGACTTCTTTTACCGCCAGCTCCATGTCTCCCAGGAGGGCAGGGCAGCGCGGGAGTATATTGCCGGGCGCGGGCTGCCTGAGGAAGTTGTCGAATCACAAAAGCTGGGATATGCCCCAAGGGGGGGTAACGGGCTTTTCGAGCACTTGAAGAAGAGCGGAATCGAACCTGCGCTGGCTGTAAAAGCCGGACTACTGATACAGAGTTCAAATGATTCTTCGAAATTTTTTGACCGCTTCAGAAATCGACTGATTTTTCCCATAAGGGATGAGCGGGACACAATTGTAGCCTTTGGTGGGAGAATTCTGTCTCAGGATGAGAAAAATGAGCCGAAGTATCTCAACAGTCCCGAAACTCCCGTTTACCACAAGGGAAGAATGCTTTATCAGTATGCGGTGGCGCGGCAGGCCTGCCGCAAGGTAAGGCAGGCGCTGCTGGTGGAAGGCTACATGGATCTCCTGGCCTTCCATGCAAAAGGGTTCCACCGGGTAGCGGCGACTCTTGGGACAGCTCTCACCAGCCAGCAGGTGCAGCTTCTCTCCAGGATGTGCGACGAGGTGGTGCTGGCCTACGATGGAGACGATGCAGGGGAGAGGGCCATGTTGCGTGCCCTGCCCTTATTTTTATCAGAGGAGCTTTCGGTTAGCTGCATCCGGTTTCCGCAAGGACTGGATCCGGACGATTATCTGAAAAAATTTGGCTTGGCAGAGCTTGAGCGTCTTATAGATCATAGGGAGGAGCTTGGGACCTACACGGTTCGGAAAGCTGTTTCGACTTGGGATGGGAGTTCGGCTGGAAGGGCGAAAATATTTTCGGAGCTTCAGCCCATTTTCCAGAATGTGCGTCAGCCGCTTCTCAAATCTGAGTACCTGCGCATCATAGCGGACAGGTTCTCAATTACCGAAAAAGTAGCCGAGGCGCAGCTTTTGCACGAAAAGCGAGGTAGGCCCGGGTCCGGACGCACGCATTCCGTATCGGTCAACTCCCGGAAACCGCCTGAAATCAACTCTCCGGAGGAAGGGATCGTGAGGATTATGATCAAGTATCCTGACTTGGTCGAGTGCGTGCGTGAGTCCGATGCGCTGGGGTGTTTTGAGGAATCAAAGCTGGCCGCAATGGCCGGCTTGCTTTGCCAGGCAGGGTTTTGCAGCGTGGAAGAGTCTAGCCAGTCTTCTCTAGACGATCTGCTGCGGGAATCGGATTTGCATGAACTCTATGCGCGATATGTTATGGAAGCCTATGAACTCGAAGAGCCGGAAATTCAACTGCGGGACTGGCTCGGGGCCTTGCTCAAGAGGGTTGAAAAAATGAGGAAGAATGAATTGAAGCAATCCCTGCTGGAAGCCGAAAGAAAAGGAGACCGGGATCAAATCACGGACATTCTCAAGGAAATTAGAAGTCTTGGGGCCAAAACCAACGTTGGTGATTTTCCCGATAACGTTTAGGAGCTAGGTGATGACCGAAAAGGATGCCAAGCAGAGGCGCGATCCTGCGCTGGGCAAACCGGAACTCGACGATCTGAACCGGTTGATTGCCGCAGGCAAGGAGAAGGGCTATCTGACGCTGGACGAAGTTAACGAAGCGCTTCCTGAGGATATTGTTACAGCGGAGAAGCTCGATGACATGATGATGATTTTCGATGAAATGGATATCGAGATCGTCGATTCCGAAAGACAGGTGCAGGTGGTGAGGGGTCCGGTCCCTGAGGCGGAGAGTATCATAGAGGAAGAGGAAGACGAAATCCAGCTTGAGGCTGATTCTGCCAACCGTATAACTGATCCGGTAAAAATGTATTTGCGGGAAATGGGGCAGGTTTCCCTGCTCACGCGCGATGGAGAGGTGGAAATAGCCAAACGGATCGAGGTTGGAGAGCGGGAGATATTCAATGCTATCATGGAGTCTTCCATAGGCATAAAACAGATAATGAGTCTCAGAGACAAGCTCCAGAGTGAAGGTTCCCGCCTGAGTGAGGTAATCCGAGAAGTAGAGGAGGAGATCAGCGAGGAAGAGGAAGCGGTTCAGAAAAACCGGATTATTGGCATCCTCGATGAAGTGCAGCATCTGGACGAGGAGAATAAGTCGATGCAGGCCTATCTGCTCGGAGAAAGCTTTGATCCGGAAAAGGAATTCGAGCTGAAAAACCAGGTGCAGCAGAATAAGGAGCAGATAGTAAACCTTCTGAAAGGACTTCAGCTCAGCCGCCGCCATATCGACAATATTATCGAGAAGCTCAACGGCCACCTCTTGGCTATCGAAAATACCGAAAAAACTCTAAAGGACTGCTTGCACCGTATGGGCAAGAGGGTGGGCGACCCAATACGGGCTTTCGAACAGATGGAGATGGAAGAAGCAAGAGACGGTCAGGCGGTTGCTTGTGGGGTCTCAAAGGAAGAATACGACAGGTTCCGTGTCAAGGCCTCAGAGGCCAGAGACCGCATCGGGTCCCTGGAAAGGGAAGCGAAAATGGATTCAAGGTCTCTCAGGCAACTGCTCGGTCGGGTAAAAGATGGAGCTCTTCGTGCCAAGCTGGCCAAGAGCGAGTTGATCGAGGCCAACCTGCGACTCGTAGTAAGCATTGCCAAAAAATATACAAACCGCGGACTTCAGTTCCTGGACCTCATACAGGAAGGCAATATCGGGCTGATGAAGGCGGTGGACAAGTTCGAATATCAGCGTGGATATAAATTCAGCACTTACGCCACCTGGTGGATTCGGCAGGCGATCACCAGAGCCATCGCCGACCAGGCGAGGACCATTCGGATACCGGTCCACATGATCGAGACCATCAACAAGCTCATCCGGACATCGCGCTACTTGGTTCAGGAACTCGGGCGCGAACCGGTGCCCGAAGAAATCGCCGAAAAAATGGAGTTTCCGGTCGACAAGGTCCGCAAGGTGCTCAAGATCGCCAAGGAGCCGATCAGCCTTGAGACACCGATAGGCGAAGAGGAAGACAGCCATCTTGGCGACTTTATCGAGGACAAGCGGGTGGCTTCCCCGGTGGATGCGGTAATAAACCTCAACCTGAGCGAACAGACCCGGAAGGCCTTGGCCACGCTCACTCCAAGGGAAGAAAAAGTCCTCCGCATGCGCTTTGGAATCGGCGAAAAGGCGGACCATACCCTGGAAGAGGTCGGTCAGGATTTTACGGTTACCAGAGAGCGCATCAGGCAGATAGAAGCCAAGGCCCTGCGCAAGCTTCGCCATCCCAGCCGCCGCAAGGAGTTGAAGAGTTTTATCGAAACGTAGCGCTCAGCCGGTTGCGTAATATTTGATTTTCTCGTTTCTGCTTGACAGTTTTCGACACCGGAAATTATACTTAAGTTTTGGTTATTCAAAGATGGGCCCATAGCTCAGTTTGGTAGAGCACCCGGCTCATAACCGGCAGGTCCCTGGTTCGAGGCCAGGTGGGCCCACCAGGTAAGTCCAAGATGGTAACATCTTAACAGGCGGATCATTCAGGAGATGGGGTATTCCTTATTCGGAGGATTCATCAGCAATAGAACCTCCCCGGCGCCTTCAGGATACCGGAACCGCTGGACAAGTATAAAACAAGAGGGGTGTTCCAACAGGAACACCCCTCTTGTTTTATTCCTCCCCTTTTCTAAAGGGGGGCAGGGGGGATTTTAGGGGTACCGAATATGGTCCGGATAAAAGACATTTTTCAGTGGATCGATTCCTGGGCGCCTTTCCGTTATGCTGAATCATGGGATAACTGCGGCCTTCAGGTGGGAAATCCCGAATCCCCGGCCACCAGGGTTCTTGTCGCATTGGACCCGGCGTCTTGGGTGCTCAGGGAGGCTCAGGAGCTTGGATGTCAGTGTGTCGTTACACACCACCCTTTGCTCTTTCGGCCTATAAATTCCGTCAGGACCGATTCATGGCCGGGATCCATCATCAGGCAGGCCCTGCTTTCCGGGATAAGCATAATAGCGGCCCATACCAATCTCGATGCCGCCTCTCAGGGTACAAATGTTCAGCTCAAGGATTTGCTTGGGCTGGATGTTATTGGGCCTTTGGACTCTGAGGCGGTTCTTTGCGGGGACGAGCGATACCTCGGGATTGGACTTGTTGGGCTGCTGCCTCGCGAAGCTACGCTCGAATCGCTTGCCGCGAGATTAAACGGGGCGCTTGGCGGAACCGTTGTCCGGATTACCGGTGATTTGCGAAAACAGATAACCAGGGTCGCCGTTTGCACCGGCAGCGGAGGCAGCCTGATTGGAAAGGTTCTTGCCTCGGGGGCCGAGGTTTTCGTCACCGGAGATTTGAAATACCACGATGCGAGATTTGCCGAGGAAAGTGGACTCGCGGTCATTGACATCGGACATTTCGCCTCAGAGAAGCTGGTCCTCGAACCATTTGGCGATTTTTTGCGCTCAAAGGCGAAATCTGAAGGCGCAGAGTTAGAAGTTTTTGTTTCCAAATCGGAGATGGACCCGTTCAAGGTGATTGGTTGAGCGGATAGATTAAGAAAGAGGGCGCGCAAATGAAGCAATGTTTCGCCGTATCTTTATCAGGAGGTAGTGAAATTGCTTGATCAACTTAAGTGTCTGATTGAGTACCAGAAGATTGAAGACAAGAAGAACCAGTTGATCCGAAGCTATGAGGAAGCCCCCCGCCGCATTGCCGAGTTGGAAAAAGAATTCGAATATTTCGAAGGACAATATCTTTCGAAGAAAGAAGAGTACGACAATGCAAAGAAAACTCACCGTTCGATCGAGCAACAGATAGAGGATCTGGGAGCGCGTTTGGGCCGCCAGAAAACCCGCCAGGGCGAGGTGAAGACAAATAAGGAATACCAGGCGATCCTCAAAGAGATCGATGAAACCAAAAAGGATGTCTCCAGGAGTGAAGACAGCGTTCTGGAACTTATGGACAGGATCGAGCGTCTTGGCGGGGAAGTCGCTGAACTGGAGAAGGACCTGGCCGAAAGGCGCCGGAAGCTGGAGGAGGATAAGGCTATCCTTCAGCGGGAAGGCGAAGAATTGAAAGGCCGGCTGGACCGTCTCGAAGGCATTCGCCAACTGGTGCGTGAACGGGTGAACCCGGAGCTTTTGAAGAAAACCGATTTCCTTTTCCTGAAACAGGCCGGAATAGCGGTTTCAGCGGTGGAGAACGGCGTTTGCAAGGTATGCCATATGAACATACCACCTCAGAAATTCATAGAACTCCAGCGCGATGAAGACATTCTGCAATGCCCTCACTGCCATCGTTTCCTTTACTGGCCGGGTCATGAAGGATATTGCGTCACCGAAGAGGACATCGACAGCATTTAACTAATGTCCATCCGGCAACACTGATTGGTTCCGGATACCGGATAACTCGCAGAGCGTGCAGATACTGGTGCGCTCTTGTGTAATATGCAGCAGACTCCAGGACACAATTTGACGAGGTGGTGAGCATGGCAGTTTACGGAATGAAAGTCTTCGCTGGCAACAGCAACCCCGCGCTGTCCAAGAGCATATGCGAAATCTTGGAAATCCCTCTTGGCAAGTCAGTGGCCGGGAGGTTCAGCGATGGGGAAATCAGAGTAGAAATCGGCGAAAATGTAAGAGGGGCTGATGTTTTTATAATTCAGACAGGAGCATCTCCCGTTAACGATAACCTGATGGAACTGCTGGTGATGATAGATGCATGCAAACGAGCCTCAGCCCACCGAGTCACCGCCGTAATGCCATATTATTGTTATGGGCGTCAGGACAGGAAAAATAAACCACGGGTCCCGATCACCGCGCGCTTGGTGGCAGATCTTATCACCCGTGTCGGTGCAGACCGTATCGTAACTATGGACCTTCATGCCGGGCAGATTCAGGGTTTTTTCAACGTGCCGGTCGATAACCTGTATGCATCTCCTATTTTGCTGCCTTTCATAAAAGAACATTTTCACCGGGATCTGGTTATCGTGTCACCCGATGCGGGCGGGGTGCCCCGCGCGCGGGCTTATGCAAAGCTGCTCAAATCGGGACTGGCAATGATAGATAAACGCCGTACAGACCCCAACAAGGCCGAAGCCTTGAATATCATAGGAGAGGTGGAAAACAAGACGGCCGTCATTCTGGACGATATGGTGGACACTGCCGGGACGCTTGTGGAGGCTACTAAAACCCTGCTTGAAAGAGGCACAAAGGCGGTATTTTCCTGTGTAACTCACGCAGTGCTTTCAGGACCAGCGGTGGAGCGCATCCGCAACAGTTCCCTGGAAAGCCTGATCGTTACGGACACACTGCCGCTCAGGGAGGAAGTGATCAATAGCGGAAAAATCACCTGCGTATCGGCGGCGAGGCTTTTCGCCCAAGCCATCCGCAGCATCCACAACGAAGACTCGGTCAGCACTCTTTTTGAGATTTTGCATTGATTCGCCTCTGTCCGGAAAGGATATATACTCACCGCAGTCTTTCATGTCCCTGTGGGACACCCGAAACCATGAAAAGACCATCGGGTATTTTCGTAGTAGAGGCGCAGAGAACGCTCAGCAATGCAGGCGCGGCGCCGGGGTGCCGTTTTGCCGTGAACGTTGGTTTTGAATGTTAACTAAAAACTCAAAACTAAAAATTAAAAACTCCAAAGTCAGACTCGTGAGAATCTCAGGCCTGGGTTTTGGTTGTCCTTGCCAATTTCTGGGCAATAAGTGCGTTTAATGATATGCCGGCGCGAGCAGCCTCGATTGCAAGCGCTCGATGCAAACGCCGGTCGATCCGCACGTTGAACCGTCCGCTATACCCCTTTCTCGCCGGAGCAAGAGGTATTGCCTCGTTATGCTTTCGGAAACTTTCCTTCACACCTTCCCACGCGACCGCCAGCTCTCTTAATGCTTCCTCGGGTGAGTCGCCAAAAGCCGATATATTCGGCATCTCAACAAAATGGGCCAGATACTCGCCGTCATCGTCTAAAAACACGTTGACAGTCCAATTGTCGAAAGGATCATGTTTTACCACTTTTAGCCTCTTCCCTTTCAAGTTCATACCTGGCAAGGAATTGCTCAACTTGATAGCCTTTTGCCTTCCCGCTCCTGCCTTCCTGGACGGAAAGCCGGTAACGCCCCGGTGAATACCAAATCTGATGGCTCCCGGTCTGGTGATCAAGCATCCATCCACACTGACTCAAAAGTGTCTGGAACTCTGATAAAGAAAGCCCTTTCGGGTTGTCCCAGGCTTTGGTTATGAGCTTTTCCCGCCTCGTCATAATGTAACTATATATGGTTACGGAACGGATGTCAAATTTGACAAACAGACATCAGGAGATACGCTCACCGCAGGGGCGCAGAGAACGCTCAGCAATGCAGGCGCGGAGGCGGGGCGCCGTTTTGCCGTGAAACATTGGTTTTGAGTTGATGAACTAAAAACTCAAAACTAAAAACTAAGAACTCAAAGAAAAGCTCGTGATGGGGGCATGGTGTAGTGGATCATTAATCTCCGATTGAGAGCTGTTTCCGAATCAGTTCGCAGAGACTGTCTTTTAGTTCTGAATGACGTGGGATTGGGGCTTTCTTGCCAGTTTTCGGATTCATGTATATGTCATGTCCGCCGCCGTGACGCTTCAGGAAGCATCCCGCTCGGATTAACTCGCGAATAAAGGCTTGCCGCTTCACACTTCCACTACCAGTTCTTTGGTGTGAGCGTCCGGACGAGGTGTCGTTTCTTCATCTGCCGTCATCATCTGATAGGCATCCCTTATATTTTCCTCCAACTCATCCATGGTCTCACCTTGGCTGAAAACGCCGGGAACTTCTTTGAGTCTGCCGACGTACCAGCCGTCATCAATCCAATATTCCAGGGTGAAATGCCTCAACATGGCTAAATCTCCTTCATCCTCCTCAATTCTCTTTTCACAAATCAATCACTCTCCTAATTTTTATTTTTTACTACAGATTCGCGAATGAAACCACTCTCACTTTTTGTACCCGCCAACCTCCCGCTTCCCGGTCCCTACTCCCCGCTTCCCCCTCCTAAAAGAGTTTTGAGTTTTGAGTTTGAGTTTGAGTTTTGAGTTAACTAACAACTAAAAACTGAAAACTAACAAACCCTTCCCGCTCCTCGCTCCTCGCTCCCCGAGGTGTGGGCGGGGCATCTTTTTGCCCTGAACGTTGGTTTTGAGTTAATGAACTAAAGACTAAAAACTCAAAAGTGCAAAAGCCCGGATGAGCTTATCGAGGGAGTCGAGAACCTGGAAAAGCTCGTGATGAGGTCATAGGCGTAGTGGCACAATTCACCCATTCACCTAATCTGAGGACACGTCAGCCCCGGACCTGATCCGGGGACGAAAAGTAATTAGGGTTTGCCCGTATTTCATTTTGAGAGCTGTTTCCGAATCAGTTAGCTTTATCCGAGTCCATCCGAGTCCATCCGCGGTTGAAGAAGTTGGTTTTTCACTCTTCACTCTTCCTCGCGTAGCGATAGAACCAAGAGGAGTTATTTTTTGCTGTTCACTGTTCACTGTTCACTGTTCACTGTTCACTGCTCACTGTTCATTGTTAACTTGCCATGTTTGCGATCTCTGCGTAAATGACATCGTGTTTCTTGAAATTTTGGCGGGATTTTCTTTTAACTCTTTATTTTATCGGCGTTATCTGTGTAATCTGCGGATTGTTTTTCTGTTTGGTTGCGGCCCACGTCCGCACAAAAGGGAGATCCCGGATGAGCGAAGCAGGAGCAAGGCCTCCCGCTGCAAGCCCAACGCCCACAGGGAATTAACAACTTATTGAGCGGTCGGCCTTCCGCGCTTCGCGAGGTACAACGCTAAGGGAGGCCCGGACGAGAAAAGAAAATGACCAGAAGTGCTGTGTATAAGTCTATTACGAGAGAAGAGCGGTGTCCCAGGTGCGGAGAAGTCGTGCGGTTGTACCGAAATCCGCTTCTGACTGTGGATATTATAATTGAGGTCAGCGGAGAAGGAATTATTTTGATCGAGCGCAAAAACCCTCCTTTCGGTTGGGCCATTCCAGGCGGGTTCGTAGATTACGGTGAGACGCTGGAAGCAGCGGCAATAAGGGAGGCTCGAGAGGAAACGGGAATGGAGGTCGTTGATCTGAAGCAGTTCCATGCATATTCCGACCCGAAAAGAGACCCGCGAGGACACACGGTGAGCGTTGTTTTCACGGCAATCGGAAGAGGTGTCCCACAAGCGGCCGACGATGCGAAAAACCTGCAAATATTCCCGCTCGACAGGCTGCCGGAGAATCTGGCGTTCGATCACGCTTTGATCCTGTCAGATTACTTTAAGATGAAAGCCGGATATAATTAAGGTTAATCCGGAAACACCGGGGCGAATTCCATGCCCTTTACCGGCTTTAGCCGGAAGGGGTAAAGCCTCGCGGGTGGGCGGACTGTCGAGGGACTACCTCTGACGCCCGCCTCGCGGGTGGGCGGGTGGGCTGTAGAGATATCGGCTGGCGGTCCCACCGCCTGGAAAGAAAGCGGATGAATTTGGAAGAAGAGCCTGAAAATTTGTATCTTGAGCAGGTTGCATCGGCCGGGGTCGGTGTTTATGACAGAAGCGGCAAGAGGCTTGAACAGCATCAATGGGTTATCCGCGAAAGGCCGGTGACTTTGTATCTGAACGGCAGGGAGATGGTGACGCTTTTGTGCTCGGGGCATCATCTCGACGAGCTTGCCGCCGGGTTTTTCTATGCCGAAGGATTTCTCCGCTCTCCCGAAGATATTCTGGGCATTGACATAGACGATGAAGCCGGGGTGGTGAATCTTTCTGCCCGAGGGGACTCCTCGATTACCGAAGGTTTGTGGCAGAAGCGCACGATTTCTTCCGGATGCGCAAAAGGCTCTCTTTTTTATTTTTCTCTTGATGCGCTTTTGAGCAAGCCGGTCAAAAGCGATATTCGGATTACGCCGGGCCGGATACTCGACCGGGTGGAGGATTTGAACCGCCTGAGCGAAACATACCGCCGCACTCATGGCGTACACAATACGGCGCTCGCCGACTCGGACAGGGTTGTCCTTTTCCGGGACGACATAGGGCGTCACAACGCAGTGGACATGATAGTGGGCCATGTCTTCATGCATGGAATCCCGCTTCGGGACAAAATGTTAATCACCACCGGCAGGCTGACGTCCGAAATGTTGATCAAGGCCGCCAAAGTGAGCATACCCGTCATTGTCAGCCGCAATACGGCCACCAGTCTGGCGATCGAGCTTGCAGTCTCGCTGGGGGTCACTCTTATCGGGCATGCTCGGGCAGGCAAGTTTACTGTCTATAATGGGCAGGAAAGAATAGATGTCGGTCTATCTGGATAATGCTGCGACCAGTTTTCCCAAAGCCGAAGGCAGTTATCGAGGCGGCTGGAAGGGTGCTGGAGGGCGTGGGCGCTTCCCCGGGCAGGGGCTCGCACAGATATGCCAGAGAGGCGATGGCCATTGTTTCCGATTGCAGGCAAAAGGCCGCCGCAATACTTGGGGTTAAAGACCCTGACCGGGTAGTCTTCACGAAGAACGCAACCGAGAGCATTAATCTTGTCTTGAAAGGCTGGCTCAGGCCCGGAGACCGGGTCCTCTATTCCGCAATGGAGCACAACTCGGTAGTTCGCCCCTTGAGGAAACTCGCATCCCAGGGCGTCAATATCGAAGTGATTCCGTGCAACCCTGGTGGGGTTCCGGACCTTGGAGTCTTGACGCAGATGCTTCGCTCTGAGGCCAGGCTGGTTGTCCTGGTGCATGTATCGAATATAAACGGAGCGCTGATGCCGGTTGCAGAAGCGTCTGAAGTGTGCGCTCGCGCAAGAGTGCCCCTATTTTTGGATGCAGCGCAAAGCGCGGGGGTGCAGCCGATTCAGGCCGAAGAACTGGGGCTTGGAATGCTCGCCTGTTCCGGACACAAGGCTTTGCTTGGCCCCCCCGGGGTCGGCATTCTCTACTTGAGGCCCGACCTCGATGTGCTGCCTCTAATGGAGGGCGGCACGGGCAGCCGATCCGAGGAACTCGAACAGCCTGAATTCTGTCCCGACCGATACGAGAGCGGAACGCCCAATCTGCCTGGCCTGGCCGGGCTTTGCGCAGGAATCGACTATATCCGGGAAACGGGAATGAACAGTATCCGGAATCATGAAATCGGAATTGCACACTACCTTGAAAATGAGCTATTGCAAATTCCCGGGGTGCGGGTGCTCGAACCGCAAAGGCGCGGATCGGGGGCCGTATCTTTTGTGGTTGAGGGGATGAATCCGGCAGATACAGGTTCCATTCTTGACCAGGCCTTCGACATTGCGGTAAGAACCGGGCTTCATTGCGCTCCGCTCGCCCACCAGACGCTCGGGACTTTTCCGGAAGGAACCGTTCGGGTTTCACCGGGATTTTCGACAACGACCGAGAATGTCGAGTATTTTTTGAACGGGCTTCGCTGGATCGTTGCGCGGAGAGCATGAGGTGCTATTAGCGTAGCCTTATGCCGTTCTCCCCGTTTCTAAAGCAAACTGAAACAAATTGCTTCTCTAGGACTGCAGATGATTCGTAAAGCAAGGATTACCGACGTAAAGGAGATTCAGAATATACTTCGGAATTACGCCCAGGATGGGAAATTGCTGGCGAGGCCTCTTGGCGAGCTATATACTTACCTGCGTGATACGTTTGTATTTGAAGACCACACTGGTCGGGTAGTTGCCTGCTGCAGCCTCCATATATTTTGGGAAGATCTGGCAGAAATCCGGTCGCTAGCCGTCAAGGAACCGAATCAAAAAAAAGGCATAGCTCGCAAACTGGTAGAAGCATGTATTTTGGAAGCAAGCGATCTCGGCATTGCCAAACTTTTTACTTTGACATCTGAAGTCGAGTTTTTCAAGCGATTGGGCTTCAGTCTGGTCGAAGACAAGGACAAATTTTTTCCTCAGAAAGTCTGGCAGGAATGTGCCAGTAAGTGCACCAAGTACCCCGATCACTGCGACGAATCCGCCCTGGTGTTGGATATTGCCTGAGGCTTATTATTTATTTCGAATATCGCATCCGGTTTGGAGGGATTGTTAAATGATAGTCGGTGTTCTAAAAAAAATATTCGGAAGCGCGAATGAGCGTGAATTGAAAAGGCTTGCGCCCATTGTGGATGAAATCAACAGCTTTGAGCCGGAAATTCGGAAATTGAGTGATGATCAGCTCAGAGGCAAGACTGCCGAATTCAGGCAGCGCCTGGAAAAGGGAGAAGAGGTCGATGATCTGCTTGCCGAAGCTTTCGCGGTGGTGCGGGAGGCTTCCGACCGCACTCTGGGAATGCGGCCCTTCGACGTCCAATTGATAGGAGGCGTTGTCCTCCACCAGGGTAAAATCGCCGAAATGAAAACCGGTGAAGGCAAGACCCTGGTGGCGACCATGCCGATCTACCTCAACGCTCTGAGCGGCAAAGGGGTCCACCTGGTCACGGTAAACGATTATCTCGCCAAGCGCGACAGCGAGTGGATGGGACAGATATACAAATTCCTGGGGCTGACGGTAGGCGTTATCGTCCATGGGCTGGACGACCTTGAAAGGAAGCAGGCCTACAACTCAGACATAACCTATGGGACCAACAACGAGTTCGGGTTCGATTATCTGCGGGACAACATGAAGTTCCGCATCGAAGAGCTTGTCCAGCGCGACCTGCACTACGCCATCGTGGACGAAGTGGACAGCATCCTGATCGACGAAGCAAGGACTCCCCTGATCATATCGGGTCCGGCGGAAAAATCGACAGAGCTTTATTACCGGGTAAACCGCATTATTCCGCAGATTCGGGAAGAGTCACACTATACCAAGGAAGAGAAAACCCGCAGCGTTGCCCTGACCGAGGATGGTGTGGCAAGGGTCGAACGGCTGCTGGGGATCGAGAATCTTTACGATGCTCGCAATATGACAATAAATCATCACGTACAACAGGCGCTCCGCGCTCATGTTCTTTTCAAGCGGGACGTGGACTACATCGTAAAGGAAGGCCAGGTAATCATAGTTGACGAGTTCACCGGCCGGCTCATGCCGGGCAGGCGTTACAGCGAGGGACTTCACCAGGCACTGGAGGCCAAGGAAGGCGTTAAGGTCGAAAATGAAAACCAGACCCTGGCTTCGATTACTTTTCAGAACTATTTTCGCATGTACGAAAAGCTTGCGGGCATGACCGGGACCGCCGAAACCGAAGCAGCGGAATTCGCCAAGATATACAAGCTGGATGTGGTGGTCGTCCCGACGCACAAAGAGATGATCCGGAACGATTTTCCCGATTGCATCTACCGAACCGAATCGGAGAAGTTCAGGGCGGTTGCCGGGGAGATAAAAGAACTCCACGGCATAAAAAGGCCGGTCCTGGTGGGAACGATCAGCATCACCAAGTCGGAGAAGCTGAGCGAAATGCTTAAGCGCTCAGGTGTGCCGCACCAGGTGCTCAATGCCAAGCTCCATGAAAAAGAGGCCGAAATAGTTGCCAGGGCCGGACAGCCAGGGGCCGTTACGATCTCGACGAACATGGCGGGGCGCGGTACGGACATTGTCCTTGGGCCTGGCGTGGTAGATGTGGGCGGGCTGCATATCATCGGCACGGAGCGCCACGAGGCCCGGCGGATCGACAACCAACTTAGAGGCCGTTCGGGGCGCCAGGGCGATCCCGGGTCATCCCGGTTTTACCTGTCGCTGGAAGACGACCTGATGCGGATTTTTGCAGCCGACAGGCTCTCGGGGCTTATGCAGCGGATCGGCATGGCAGAAGACGAACCGATCGAACACCGGCTTATAAGCAAGGCCATCGAAAACGCCCAGAGCCGGGTTGAGGCGCACAACTTCAGCATCCGTAAAAATATTATCGAATACGATGACGTGATGAACCAGCAGCGCGAGATCATATACCGGCAGAGGCGGGAAGCGCTTCAGGGCGGAAATCTCAAGCCCGCTGTCTTCGACATGATAGATGACATGCTTGACTCTATAATCGAGCAGAACACAGCCGAAAAGACCTACGCCGAAGATTGGAACCTCGACGGGCTCAACAAGGAAATGCTGCGCATTTTCGGCCTTCGGCCCAATCTCACGGTGGAATCTCTTGAAGACATGGATCGCGAGGCTCTCAGGGAAGATCTGCTCGAGCTTGCGCAGCAGCGCTACGAAGCCCGTGAACAAGAATTCGGCGAGCCGATCATGCGCGACCTGGAAAACTACATTCTCTTGCAGACGGTTGACGCGCTCTGGAAAGATCACCTGTTGAACATGGATTATCTCAAGGAAGGCATCGGTCTTCGCAGCTACGGGCAGCAGGACCCGCTGGTCGCCTACAAGCGCGAAGGCCACGAGATGTTCCAGCAGATGATCGATCGCGTAAAGGAAGAAACTCTCCAGAAGCTCTTTCATATCCAGATTCAGCGAGAGGAGCAGTTGCAGGAGATGCGTGCGGAGCAGGAAGATCAGCCCATGTTCTACGGGTCGCCCGAAGGGCCTCCAAAGCAACAGGCCGTAAGAAAAGACGGAAAGGTTGGCAGAAATGACCCCTGTCCCTGCGGAAGCGGCAAAAAATACAAAAAATGTCACGGTAAGTAGAGGCCCGTTCGAAGTTGCCGGGTTTTCTTGCAGGCGCGGTTGAATCCGGGATGCGCTACAGCGGCAGGCTTGACCTGGCGCTGATCTGTGCGCAAGATCCTGCGGGCTGCGCCGCTTCGGGTGTTTTCACCAGGAACTTTTTTTGCGCGGCCCCGGTGGAACTCTGCCGGGAACGCCTTGAAAAACGCAGGGCAAGGGCAATCCTCGTCAATGCGGGAATCGCCAATGCATGCACCGGTCAGGAGGGAAAAATCCGGGCGATTGAAATGGCCCGGATTGCCTCCGGCGCGCTTGGCTGCCCGGCCGATTCGGTGCTCGTTTCATCGACCGGCGTTATCGGAATGCAGGTGGACCTGGACCCGGTCGCCCGTTGCATGCCCAAGCTCGTCGATTCGCTCAGGCCGGATGGGTGGAAAGACGCCGCCAGAGCGATAATGACAACGGATACTGTCAAAAAAATGGCGAGCACGCGCATCGATTTGGGTGCAAATAGGAGTGTTACCGTCGCCGGCATCGCCAAAGGTGCCGGAATGATAGCTCCCGATATGGCGACCCTTCTCGTATTTGCCTGCACGGACGCCGCCGTAAGTCCTGAAGTCCTGGATCATTGGACCCGCATCGGGGCGGACAGCTCCTTTAACTGCATAACGGTTGACGGCGATACAAGCACCAATGATTCGCTTATCGTGCTCGCCAGCGGAGCGGCTGGAAATACACCCATAACTGACATAGGCGGCAGCGAAAGCCTGGTTTTTGGCAGGGCGCTCGCCTCGGTTCTCCGTGACTTGGCGTTACAGGTGGTGATGGACGCAGAGGGCGCCACCGTGCTGATCGAGATCGAGGTCAGAGGTGCCGCCGACCGAAAAAGCGCAAGGCAGGTAGCGTTTACCGTAGCCAATTCGCCGCTGGTCAAAACCGCCTTTTTCGGCCGGGACGCAAACTGGGGCAGGATAGTGGCGGCCGTGGGAAGGTCTGGCGTGAAGCTCATGCCCGAACGGGTGTGCCTTTTCTTCGAAGACCTTTGTGTATTTGAAAATGGCGCCCCGGTTTTGGGGGAACAGATCGAACAGAAGGCTTCCCGGATATTCAAGCAGAAACAAATACGCGTCCGGCTGGACCTGGGATTGGGAGACGGCTCCTTCACTGCCTGGACCTGCGATTTTTCCCTGGATTATGTAAAGATTAACGCTTCCTACAGAAGCTAGTACATTGTCAACAAAGTTATGACATGTTGCAAAGAATCGTCCTCCCGGCGAAAGCCGGAATTCCGCCGGAATGATAAAATCATCGGCACTTTTAAGGTTTTTCTCAACCATCGGACATTCTTTCATCAGCCTGTTAGGGTTGCAACAAAGACGGCTTTTTCACAAGCGAAGAGCCAGGGATTGCAGCATCTACCGAAGTGACGGGCAGGCGTCGGTATTGATTTTCTCTTCATTTTGATCTTTCGCAACAACTCTTACTTCACTACCACTGTAAAAGGCAGTGGATCATTTCTCATCACCGATCTTCATCCGGCTGTTCCGGACGTTTTGCTCCCTATGCTTTGAAATTCAAACTAATCAATAAATAAAATTGTTTTCCGGATTCATGTGCTGCACGGATAATTAACCGGTTGATCTGCGGCCAAAGTCACTCTCCCGGCTAATTATTTGTCTTACGGCAGCCCGGCTCCGGAGTTTTTGCTAACCAGAGAGAAAAGGAGTGAATGGTCAATCTGTTGGTCCTGTAGCTACAGACTTCTTGGAGCGGCAGCGCAAAAGTGATGTCTTGGCTCGGAAGTCATACTTAATAAAGGGTTTTGGACAATAATGTCATAAAGCGGGCGGGGCATCTCTAACTGAAAAGGCAACCGGTTACTGCCCTTGATTGCTAGTTCGGGAAATCTATAAGTGTCCTTCTCTCCGGATAATTATTTCGATATTTTTAAAATCGATTATTGTTGACTTGATGTTTTATTTTGCTTATTAGATTACGCGACTTTGTGAAGTGATCTTATACCTTCAACTTAAGATCTACTCTTTTATTGTTTGGTCGGGAGGGGAAAATGAAGAAACTGCTGGATATTGCAGCGGAGATTGTTCAGGCGCAGGCCTCGGTCGCGCAGATGTCTGCTGAGCAGATCGAGCAATCTCTGATCAAGACCTTCTCTACTCTGCAAAGGATGCAAAGGGCCGAAGAAAAAGGACTCCTCATGGACAGGGGCGTTGCTGAGGAAGCGATGACCGAGGAGGCGCCGGTTGCGAAAAGAGAGCCGCGTGAATCCATCCAGGATGACAGGATTGTTTGCCTGGAGTGCGGAACTGAGATGAGGCAACTCACGACAAAACACCTCAGTTCGCATGACCTCACACCTCGAGAGTACAAGCAAAAATGGGGATTTTCCCTTAAACAGCCCCTTTCGGCAAAGTCTTTGACCAAGGCACGAAGCAAAGCCGCCAAGAAAAGAGGACTTCCTGAGAACCTGGTTAAGTTTTTGGAGGAGCGGAAGCGCAAAAAGGTCCAAGCAGCTGCTGCAAGCGGTTCTGCAACCGAACAAAGAGGAGGCAGACCTACTGTTAAGAGAAGGCCAAAAGCGCGCAAAACCGCTTAGGATCGCAGGCGGCCAGGATAAGCATCCGCCTCGTTGCGGATTTTAGACGTGGGGCAGGCATGAAGGCCTGACCCACGTCATAGGGATCTCAGGATCGAGCTGCAGGTACTGGAAAGGACCGTTTTGTCCCGGCGATATTGCTGATTCCAGGATGTTGCCCTCTTATTTTCTGCATCCGGGTACCGTTGAAATCAACAGTTCTTTTTATCATCTACCCCCGAGAAAGACGTTTGAAAACTGGCTGGCTTTGTCCCCTGATGGTTTCGTTTTTGTTGCAAAAGCCAGCTGTTTGATTACACATGTCAAAAAACTGAAGGACTTTGTGGAAGCTGTGGAGAGGTTTTTCGAACGTGCGTCAGGGCTGGTTTCACCCTGAAATTTATTCTCTTCTCTCTGAATTCAGGACCGCTTTTTGCACTTACGAACCAAGTGGGTTGATTTCCCCCATGAAGATAACGGCGGATTTTATTTATCTGCGCCTGCAGGGTCCGGCGGGAAAATATCAGGGCTGCTGTTCAATTGAACAATTGGGCTCCCCGGTATGAGAGATTCGAGCAGTGGAGGCGTCGGTCGCTGGATGTCTTCTGTTACTTCGACAGTGACGAAAATGGTTTTGCGGCCCTGAACGCACTGGAGCTGCAGCGGCTGATCACCGGCGCCGGATCGTAGTCGAATCTGGATGGATCGGACAAGGCTCAGTCCGAAAAAGAAAAATTTTCAATGTGGGCTGGAAAATGGTATTCGTATAAGGTCTTTCCCTGATATACTAAGGTTCTCTTCTGGGAGGGGCGTCTCTATTTCAGGAAAAGCGAACCAAAATCGTGGCAAATCGCCTCCTTGACAATTAGCATGTGGTTATTTAGCCTTATGTAACAACCTCCAGACGATGATTTCCCATTCGGAAAACGGATTGGCATTCAATCCTGGCTTAGCAGATTTCAAAATCCGTGTGTCAGTGTCCTCAATTGCCGGACAATAGAAGGTTAATTTCGTCCGCCGGCGCAAGGGGAATTTCTAACTTTTAACTGTGTGTGGAAAAGGAAAGGTATGCAGATCGAGTACAAGAACATCGATCCAAAAGTTGTGGTGAACGAAATCCGAAACGGCAGGTCCCTGGAATCAGTCCAGAAAGTGTTCGGATTAAAATTCAAAAGCGAGGTTCAGGACCTCTATCTCAAAGGGCTTATGGAGTTGGGAGAAATCCCTCAGGTCGAATTCAACAAGCCCGCTACTCCTATTATCCAGGGATCGGATAATCAGGAACGAACTCTATTTCGCAAGCGGGAACGGCAAAGGCCTCCGGTGTCCAATCCAATCGTGGTGATCAAGACCGGCAATTTCCGGACGATCGGCCAAAGCGGCAGCATAACCCTTAACAGGGCCCTTTTGATCGAGATGCTGGGATTCGGAGTAGGGGATTCTTTTGAAATCTACAGGGAAGACGATATGGTGGTCCTAAAGAAGGCTCCCAATCCGGTGTGAGTCAGGCACAGGCCTTCCTTTTTCCCAAAGCCCCGCGGATGAGCGCTAGATTTTTTTCCTCAGCTTATTCAAGACATGCAGGAAACGCCACATGGCAGTCAGGTTGGTGCCGACTGCAAGAACCACGAGCACGGCTTCTAGAGACAAATCCTTTGCCCACGGGATTGCAAAGCCGGCGCCGAAAAGGTTTATGAACGGGTTGAGGATCCCCGCAACTCCCAGCAGTATGATCCTCTCTCCTCTCTGGAAGAATCCCACCAGGCATCTTTCACCCAGTCCTTCGGCTCGAGCCCTCGTGTAACTCACCATGAGCGAGCCGAAAAGGATGAGCAAGATGAGCAGGAGGTAAACAGGTGTGTCGGCGCTGTTGCGGTAGAAATAGAACCAGATACCCAGGTAGATCATGAGTTCCGTGTATCGGTCCAGGACCGAATCGAGGAAGGCCCCGAATTTTTTGCTCTGACCCGTAGCCCTTGCCAGCGAACCATCCAGAGTATCCAGAAGACCTGTCAGAAGTGTGAACACCCCTCCCAGAAGCGGAACATAAATGAAGGAGAGCCCAGCCAGCATGCTGATCAAAAGCCCTCCGTAAGTGATGTGATTGGGCGTGAGTCTCCAGTCTATGAGCTTGGGAACTATACGCGTTTCAAGAATTTTGTAATAACCGGCTTCGATTGACGTTCCCTTGAGCATAAGACCCTTTGACCGGCGCTCATCTGGAAATGCCGGATGGTTCCAGATACCTCGCGGAACATGGAGATACTGGGGGGTTAGTATCAGTGGTCATAGAATTAACGGACGGGAAAGTTTCCCGCCCGACCCGATAATGGGAAGTAAGGCGATCACTGGATACCAAATTTTGCCTTTTAGATCAAACCTAAACAAGGCGATTGACCTCGCGGGGCGCAGAGCAAACACAATGCTCACTTTAAAGAACCTGCGAATCCAAGATCGCCCAGTTCACCAGGGCAAAGTCGGGGACCTTTACCTGGACCCTCTTCCCTTTAGCCACGTAAGTATCCTGGGGCGCCAGGAGCGCATATGCCAGGCCGCTTCTCAAAAAAGAAATCTTGTTTCGGTGCTCGGCGGCGGACTGGTTCGGGGCGAATGAGCAAAACCAGCCTCTCATTTCCACAACGCCCTCAACTGCCTGGTAAAAGCCTTCTTTTTTTCTCATCGGGGCCAGGGTGCGGGCATCGAGGGTGAAATCTCCGCGTGCTCTCAGGCCCAGAAAACGCCGGATCACCGGCGCCGCAATCTCTTCATAGACTATCCTGCCCGCCCGTGGATTTCCGGGAAAACCGAGAAAAATGCGTCCATTGCCGGTTGCCAGGGCGCTTGCCTTTCCCGGAACAAGGTTGAGCCTGTCGAAATGAGTCCTCAGGCCCAGCCTTTTCCAGACCTCAGATATGAAATCCCTGCTCCCCTTACCCATGCCTCCGGTTGTAATCACAAGGTCCGCCTCGGCTTCTTCAAGCCGGGAGCATATTACTCCCGGATCGTCGGGGGCTACTCCGAGTTCGACCGGTTCTCCTCCTCCCACCCGGACAAGATTGGCAAAAAGATGGGTGTTGTTGCAAAAGGTTGAGGCGGTTTCGTCGCTGCGGCCCGACTCCCTGAGTTCGTCACCTGTGGCGAGGATCGCCACGCGGGGACGGCGGATTACGCGAAGCGCCTGCCTGCCGGTTGCCGCTGCAAGCGCGAGCCGGGTAGGGGTGAGCACATCGCCTTCCTCCAGCAGAAGCTCGTCCTGCCGCGCCTCGCTTCCGGGTGCGATCACCCCCGATCCGGGCCGGAACGGTCCGGTCAAAACGAGGCCCTTATCACTGGGCGTGGCATCTTCAAAAGGAATAACCACATCCGCTCCAGCCGGAAGCACACCTCCGGTCATTATTCGAAAGCACCTGCCGCTGCTCGCTTTCTCAGGCTTTTTCCCGGCCACTGTTTCCCCTTGAGCGATCTCAAGGATTACCGGTTTATCCAGGAGCGGCGGATTCGCTATCCCCGCTGATCAGGGCGAAGCCGTCCCATTTTGAACGGGGATTGCCCGGAATGTCCCGGTCCGCCGATATTGACTCGGCAACCACCCGGCCCAGGGCCGAACCAAGTTCGACCGGCTCCCAGTCGAGCCTTTTCGCCAGGTCCAGCGCGATTTTTTTAGCTTCTTTCAAGTCCATCGATTTCAGCCAGGTCCGAAGGGGTATTTACGTTTTTGAAACTGAGCGCATCCGGGTCCACTTTGCGCCATTCCGCTCTCGGTAACGGTCCGAATCCTGATTTTTCGGTAAAAGCCGATTACCTGACGCTTGTCAGGCTCCTGGAGCTGGCGTGCGATTGCAGGGATGCATCTGCGATTGTACATTGCAAGCAGGGGATCATAATAGTCGTTCAATTTGGGAACAACGGCGTCGAACCCTTCTTTGGCGTCAATAATCAGAGAGGCCAGTTCAGGAACGAGAAAAGGCATATCGGTCGCCTTTACAAAGACCCATTCGGCGGGGCTGAAGAGCAGAGCGGTATAAATCCCTCCGAGCGGCCCCTGGTGCTGGATTATGTCCTGCGCCAGCATCACTCCCGTATCCAGGTAGGGTTCGATCTCATTTACAACCACCATGACCGGATCGCAAAACGGGCGCAACGATTCAATGGCCAGATCAATAAACCGTTTGCCCCTTAACTGTTGAAACGCTTTGTTTTTACCGAACCGGAGGCTTTTGCCTCCGGCCAGGACCGCTCCCGTTATCAATCATCCTCCCCCAGCCGGATGTGGATCGAAACCGTTCGAGGCTTATCCCAGCCCCGAAGGCTCGATAGCATCCCTTCTATCCCGCCGAGAACAAAATCTTCGACAAAATCCTTCATCGGCAGTTGTTTCCCATCGAGCTGAACGAGTATTTTCCGCTTCTTTCTATCCCGAAGATAACGATTTTCAATGAATTCGGCGACCCCGCGCCAATCGGCAAATGAAAATCCAGGGACCTGCATATCCACCGCATCGTCGGAGACAAGGGCGATGAGGTTATCACCTGGGCCGCAAATTGGCTTTGGCTCCAAGGCAGAACGGAATACCTCTATTTTCGGATAATGCGCTCTTTTAAACCCCTCGGTAATGAGGATATCCTCGGTCCAGAAGAAACGCCCCGCAATTTCTTCCAGGCTCATTTCCCGATCCGTCCGGCGGATCGAGGCAAACTGGTCCGGCGATGAAATGGCTATGACTTCGGCGCCTGCGCGTCTTAACCTCCAGGTATCCTTGCCCTCGCGATCCATCTCGAACCCGTGTGCGTCGTGCTTGACGGCCCCAACCCGGTACCCTCTTGCGGCCAGCTCCGGGATCAGCTTCTCAAGAAATGTGGTCTTACCCGACCCCGAAGCCCCTACGATCGAAATTATAGGTAACATCGTGTCACCTTTCATGCGTCATTGATCGATGAGCTGCGCCGGGCACAGCAGCTGCTTGTATTGATTCGATTTCTCAAATCTGTTCGGAAACATCTCACAGCTTTGGCCGGCTGTCAATCGGCCCGGTCCGCAGAGTCAATAATGTGAATGATTTTCATGAATCTTTCGTTCTGTTCGGCGATCTCGGAGGCGATTTCTTCCAGGATCTCACCCGGCTCTTCGCACCCGGCCTCCCTGGCCCGGCTGGCCCAAAGCCTGTATGCACGGGCGTGCTCCTCATTGTGACTTATCCAGTGTTCCGCCATTTTTCGGAGTTTCACGATTCCTGAAACGGCCTCTGCGCCTTTTCTCCATGCGCCTGTCATGTTCATGTCCGATGCCTGTCGTGCATAGGTTTACTCCTCAGCCTTTATCATAGTCGTCTTCCACCGGTCGTCGCGTCCATGCTCGCCGTCCATTATCTCTCCGTGCCGCCATCAACGCCCAGCCGCAATTGACCCCGGCAGCCGTGTATGATAGCCTTTCCCCAAAGGAGGCAACAAAATGATTCCCTATCCCAAAATAGACCCTGTCCTGTTCTCCATCGGCCCAATCCATGTGAGGTGGTACGGGGTTATGTACGTCCTGGGCTTTATAGCCTCCTATTTTCTGCTTCAGAAACAGGAACGGTCGAAGCAGATCGGACTGGTCGGCACGGCGGCCCAGGATCTCATTTTCTATCTGGCAGTAGGAGTGATCGTCGGAGGCCGGCTCGGCTACATCCTTTTCTACGAATATAATGATCTACTGGCATATATCAAAAATCCCCTGGAAATAATAGCCACCTGGCATGGAGGGATGTCATTTCACGGTGGTCTTATAGGGTGCGTTATCGCGGGGTGGATTTTTTCCAGGCGAAGAAAAATGCCTTTCGCCGCCCTGGCCGACTCGGTGATTGTGACCTGCCCGATTGGGCTGGGGCTTGGCCGGTTAGGCAATTTCATAAACGGCGAACTGCTTGGCCGCCCCAGCAATGTTCCCTGGGCGATGATCTTCCCCGCCGGAGGCCCGATTCCGCGCCATCCGACACAGCTCTACGAAGCATTGGCAGAAGGCCTGCTGCTTTTCATCATAATGTGGAGTTTGCGAAAAAAACCCTTCAAAGACGGTATGATGGTCGGTTTTTTTCTCCTTTTTTACGGTATCTTACGGTTTATAATTGAATTTTTCAAGGAGCCCGACCCTCAAATAGGTTTTCTGCTCACTTATTTTACCATGGGACAGATCCTGTGCATCGCACATGATCGCAGCCGGCGTCGTTTTGATCTTTTATCTGAACCGCAAAGCGACTGCCCGGGAGGTGTAATAACCGGGGCCGGCGCTATCGGCTGTAGCGGCTGAACGAGGAATTTCAATGGCACACGATCGACTCGCGACTTTACGGCACGATTCTTCAAAGGTTGTTCGCGAATGGCGATCACTCTATGAAGGACGAAAGAAAAGCGCCCGCAAGGCGCTCGAGGTGATTCGAAGCGGGTACCGGGTCTTCATGGGGTCGGGATGCAGCGAGCCGCAACACCTGGCTCAAAGCCTCGAGGAAAGGCTCCCCAGCCTCGCGGACGTGGAAATTCTCGACATCCTGAGCGTCGGAAAGCCCCGGTTCACTGAAGGAGGCTATGACCAGTGCCGCCTGAAGTCATTCTTTGTCGCCTCGGCAACCCGCGAGGCCGTGGCCGAAGGACGCGCAGACTACACGCCGATAAATCTCGTCGGATATCCCGGGGCTGTTTCGCTCAGGCGCCATGACCATCGATGTCGCCCTGATCCAGGTATCTCCTCCCGACGACCACGGTTTCTGCTCCTACGGGATAGCGGTGGATATCGTTAAGTCCGCGGCCGAGAGCGCCAGGCACGTAATTGCTCAGGTAAATCCCCGGATGCCCCGCACGCTGGGAGACTCCTTCATTCACGTGAGCCATATCGACGCCTTCGTCGAGCATGAGGAGCCGTTGCTCGAATTCGGGCTTCCCGTCATGAATCAGATTGCCGTAGATATAGGTAAGCACGTGGCGGGGCTCGTCGAGGACGGCTCGACCATCCGCGTGGGGGTGGGAAGCATTTCCACCGCCGCCCTGTATGCCCTGGAAGGCAAAAAGGACCTTGGGGTTCACACCGACATGCTTACCGACGCCTACCTGCACCTTGTGAACAAGGGCGTCATCACCAACGCTCGAAAGTCTCTGCACCCGGGGAAAATAATAGCCAGCTTTTGCCTGGGATCGCGCGAACTCTACGATTTCGTCGATAATAACCCGATGGTGGCCCTCTACCCAATCGATTATACCAACAATTACCTGGTGATCTCCGAAAATGACAGAATGGTGACCATCAACTCGGGCCTGGAGGTGGACCTCTCCGGACAGGTATGCGCGGACTCGCTCGGGTATGAAATATACAGCGGCGTGGGCGGGACGATCGACTTTTTGCGGGGCGCCAAGGGTTCTCGGGGCGGCAAGACAATAATGGTGCTCCCCTCGACCACCATGGACGCGTCGAAATCCAGAATCGTTCCGGCCCTCACCGAAGGCGCAGGAGTGGTCACCACGCGCGGCGGCGTAGAATACGTCGTTACCGAATACGGAGTTGCCGGTTTGCAGGGCAAGAGCCTTCGGGAACGGGCGCTTGCGCTTATTTCGATAGCGCATCCCGACTTCAGGGACCAACTCATGGAAGCCGCCCACCAGATTAATTACCTGGAAAAGGATGCCAGACGCTCGGCGACAAGCCGGGCCATCTATCCGCACGACTGGGAATATTCTCAGACGTTCATCGGACCGGGCCGCGTATTCTTCCGGCCTGCCAGATCTACCGATGGACGTGCCGCTCAAGGAATTCTTCTATTCGCTGCCCAGGGATGAAGCTTACTTCCGGTTTCTTTCACTCATGAAGGTCTTCCCCTACTATGACGTCGAAGCGATGGTAAGTATTGATTATCACAGGGAGATGTGTATTCTGGGGTTCGCGGGCGAAATGGGTTCCGAAAGAATCATTTCATTAGCCCATTATCATCTGGATGATGAAACCATGGCGGCTGAAGTCGACTTTGCGGTGCACCCGGACTATGCGCGCAAAGGCATTGCAACATCGATGGTTCGCCATATCGCCGAAAAGGGCAAGCAAAGAGGTGTAAAAACAATCGTTGTCATACACCGGAAACGAACTGGTGTTTGGAGTTTTCCGAAAACTTGACTACGTGATGGAAAGCTCGCTGTCGGCCGGCGTCTATGAAATAAGGGTCCGGCTGGACCGGCCGAAATACACCAATACCTGAATGAAATTAGTATTTGTGAGACCATTAACTTTACGGAAATTTCGGGCAGGGCAGGGGGAAACTGCGGAAGCGGCGCAAATGGATCGGCTGGAGCCTCTCGAAAGACAAATCGCCAAACTGGGGGAAAGAATCGATATGCTGGAGCGCAATATCGAATATCTTTCCTCGCAGACCAAACACCCGGTCGAAGAACTCCTCTGGCAGCACGGATTTCCGGTCATTAGCCACGGCGGCCGGGCACAGCTTCTCTTCCCGCCCAATATCGCCTCCTCATCGCTCGGATACTTCTATCGTATGATGAGGCGTTACTCGTTCAGGCTTTTCATACGGGACCTTATCCAAATTCCCGAAGGAGACGAACTCGGCGCGCTTACCCGTTACTGCTCTCTTAGGACCGTTAAGTCCTATCTGGGAATTCTTGCGGAAATGGGGATCGTCTGTCTTGCGAACAAAGGGTACAGGCTCGTCAGGAAAGTCCCGAGTTTCGGCCAGACACTCGAATGGTATGTGTGCGAGATTCTCAGGCGCGAGTTCCTCTCGCCCGCCCTCTTCAATGTGAAGCTTCAAAATACGAAGTTCGGCGGCGACTACGATGTCATTTCCATGGTGGCCGGACATCTCGTCTACGTCGAAGTCAAGTCCTCACCGCCCCGGGGAGTCGAACACCAGGCGGTCGAGGCATTTCTGGGAAGGCTTCGCGACCTGGATCCCTCTATAGCCATTCTGTTGGTGGATACCGAACTGCGCATGCGGGACAAGCTCGTCCCGCTCCTTGCCGAAGGGCTTGAGCGCGAAGGAAAGACAGGTCCGGATTGGGCTGTCCTGAGGCTGCTGAACGAAATTTTCCACGTGCGCCATTGCATTTATGTGATAAACAGCCGAAAAGGGGTCTATAGCAATCTGCGGACATGTTTTCGTGATTTTCTGCTCCGGGAAAGCAAAGGGTAGACATGCCTGCCCGGGTATGAAATGTCTTTTTGCGAACTCTGATAACCGGTTTTTGACCTCCGCCGGAAAGGCGGTAGCCTATGCTGGACGTATCCGAAATAGAAGAGAGGGCCAGGTTTTGCTATTGCGTCTTCCTCCAGTTGAGCTGGCTCTGTAGCAATGATTTCGTCGAACCCGGCCAGTATCCGGATTATCTGGCGAAATCGTCGCTTGGCCTCGGGAGCGATCAGTTCATAACCATGTCACTTGACGAGGCCCTGATGGAGAACCGGCCTGACGGCGGCCTGAGGTCGCTCGTATCGCTCTACGAAGGCTTTACCTACGCTTTCTGCCAGGTGCTGGAAAAGGATATGGACCAAATCAAGACGGAAATCTCTCCCGCTTTTCTGAAAAAACTGGCCGAAGAAATGGGGGTGGGGGACCTGTTCCAGCGTGGCACTTGACATTTATATGGAAATATGTACAATTATTAAGCTTGATCGTCTCAAAATTACGCTTGTCAATCATTTAAACCTCAACACAGAAGGGGGCGAAACGGGTTCGACGGAGGTAAAGAAGCTTAAGTTGCATGCCGAGGTCCTTGCTGCTCGTTAAACAGTTGGGAATAAAACAAACGCAGACGATTACGCGTACGCTGTAGCCGCTTAATCGCGGCTGCCGTCTCCAGGTCCTGCTCCCGCGGGGACCGACGAGGCGTCGACTAAGCGGGATGGCTGCCGACATGATGCTCGCAGTGCCGGCGGTGACATCTGGTGAGCTGGCTTCGGTGAAATCCCGTCCGCAGGAGTTCCCCGGCGCGAGATTAAAAGTGCGGAATAAGCATGTAGAAGCTTAGGCGGAATGCTTTCGGACGCGGGTTCAACTCCCGCCGCCTCCACCAATTTTCAACATAATTTCATTATGCTAAAGCGTTGGAAACGGCCAAAACAGCGCCACTAATGGCTCGCCTGTTTTTTGCCTATAGCTCTGCATTGGGTGGGACTTACCGCAATGTTGTTAAATCAAGGAATTGAAAGATTAATTCTTGAATGCGCTGACCCCATCCCGCTTCGATCGTGCCTCTTGCCTCTCACCCCTCACCTTCCGGGAAAGATTTCTTAGGGGTTTGAAATTTTTGCCATTGACCAAGTGAGGGTGTGGATGTACTCGTATTCTTAACTTTGATGCGATACTTGTCTGGGTGACCTCATAGAACACAACTTCAAGCTTATCTCAGATCAATCCGAGAAACCGGCAGGCTTGGCATCAGGCAATCTGCGCTGAGATCAGGGGAACAAACATTGATCCGATCAAGTGAATGAGCTAATTTTATATTCTGGGAACAAGGCAATGAAGCTCATCTTCGAGTGGGACGCGAGAAAGGCCGGCCAAAACATCAGAAAGCACAAGGTCGGTTTCGAGGATGCTAAGACCCTCTTCAATGACCCACTCCTGATTACGTTCTCCGATAACCGGCATTCGGACGGTGAGGAGCGACTCATCAGCATCGGCAGTTCCGTGAACCGAAAGGTTCTGCTTGTAGTCCACACTGAACGTGAAGAGGGCGAGAATACAATTGTTATTCGCATCATCAGTTGCCGCAAAGCAACAGCTTCCGAACGGAGAGCCTATGAAGAGGGAAGAGACTAGAAGACCGGAAGAGGAGAGAGACGATATGCTTCCTGAATACGATTTTACCGGAAAAAAGGGCGTCCGTGGAAAGTATTACCAAGCCTACAGGCAGGGACATACGGTGATAATCGGAGAGGATGACGGAACGGTCAGCGTCCGGTATTTCACCCTGGAGGAAGGCGCGGTCATGCTTGAGCCGGATGTGCATGAGTATTTCCCGGATTCTGAAGCTGTCAATACCGCTCTGAGGTCACTGATTGCACTGGCGCCCGCAAAGCCCGCTAAGCGTAGAACGAGTACCAAACGTCGTAGTGCAAACAGAGACGTTTGACCGTGTCCCGGCAAAGCTCTCCCGTTGCAACGCCGCTCTGCATGTTCCATGCACCTGGAAGCGGTGTTTTATCATGGCTGGAAGTTAAGACGAAATTCAGCAAAACCTTCACTACTTTTTTCTTTCCGGTAGGTGAAGAAGTGCGCGAAATTGTGGCAGCGTGGGTGTCCTATCTCCGGGATGAAAAGCTGTGGGGCAATGATGGTCCACTCTTCCCGGCGACGCTCGTTAGGCTGGGGGCTACCCGTCAATTTGAAGCGGCAGGGCTAGACGGGAGCACTGGAGCAATGCCACGCCCATTCGTTCGATTTTCCGGGAAGCCTATTCGCACCGGCCTGCCGTATTTTAACCCGCATAGCTTCAGGAATACCCTTGGGTCTCCAACCCGGAACCCCTAAGGATTTGAAAGGACAGCTATTTCTCTTAAGGGCATTAGGCCCGACCCCGTTGCCAGCCTAAAAGTGAAAATCCTGTACTCATCTTCATTTGTCAAAGAGTTTCATTCGCTTACTGTAATTCCTGTAAATACAGGGCAAATGCAGGGGCTGATCACACAGCAATCTGATTTAATTGACAGTTTTGGATCAGATTCTTCGCAATAACAGGTGATGACAGAAGCGTGAAGCGGGAAGCGTGAAGCGGGAAGCGTGAAGCGGGAAGCGTGAAGCGGGAAGCGTGAAGCGGGAAGCGTGAAGCGGGAAGCGTGAAGCGGGAAGCGTGAAGCGGGAAGCAGGAAGCAGGAAGCTGGAAGCGGGAAGCTGGAAGCGGGAAGCAGTGAATGGCTTCGCCGGGTAAGGGGTGAGAGGTGAGAGGTCATTGGTCCTGCCTCTTCCCTCTGGCCTATCACCTATCACTTAGGGAACTGCCCATTACCTCTTACCACTGACCTATTACCTGGACCAATATTGTACCGCACAGTGATTTTGCTTCACCAAACGGCAATGAGAACCGGCAATAGAAACGGCAATAGAAACGGGGAAAAAATAACTCCTCTTGGTTCTATCGCTTCGCGAGGAGATGTTAGTTTGGCCCGACCCAATGCCGCTTTGCTCACTAAACTTCGCTGCTCCGGGGTGCAAAACAGCCGCGACATGTCAAGAGTGTAGGTTTGATAATCATATAAAAGGCGCCTCCCCCCAGGGCAGGAGTGTAGTATCCTGCAATGGGATCAAAGCTGCGAACTTTAACGAGGAGGCGCCGTATGCAATTGTATGCAGGTATAGATCTTCATGCAAGCAACAACTTTGTGGCCGTGATCGACGCAGACGGGAAGAGGGTGTTTAAGAAAAAGCTACCCAATGAGGCCGAGCTTATCCTTTCGGTACTTGGCAGTTTCGAGGAAGAGGTGGCCGGGGTTGTTGTGGAATCCACGTTCAATTGGTACTGGCTTGTGGATCATCTGGGTGAGGCGGGCTATCGGGTTCATCTGGCCAACCCTGCCGCCATTCAGAAATACTCCGGGTTAAAGCATTCCGATGATAAGCATGATGCTTTCTGGCTTGCCGAAATGCTCAGACTTGGAATTCTACCCGTGGGATTCATCTATCCCAAAGAGGAACGGCCCGTACGGGACCTGTTGAGAAAAAGGGGACACTTGGTAAGGCTCAGGACCTCACTTATTCTGAGCCTGCAAAACATCGTGGCCAGAAACTGCGGTGTTCGCCTAAGCGTGAACGATGCCAAGAGACTCAAGGAAAACGTCGTTCTCCCACTGCTTCAAGCAAATGATGATCTGGCAATGGCCGGCCTGGTCAGCAAGGAGACAATCGATTTTTTCACCCGGAAGATCCGGGCGGTTGAATCAATGGTTGAACAGAGAGTGCAGCTCAAGGACCAGTATCGTTATCTTCTGACAATTCCCGGTATCGGAAAGATCCTGGCTCTTACCATCATGTTGGAGACTGGTCCGATCAGCCGTTTTGCGAAAGTAGGAAACTACGTCTCCTATTGCCGCAAAGTCAGTTCCAAATGGACAAGCAACGACAAAGCAAAGGGTAAGGGGAACAAAAAGAACGGCAATAAGTATCTTGCCTGGGCCTTTTCTGAAGCAGCCGAGCTGGCAAGACGCTTTGACACACAGTGCAGGGGCTATTACAACCGTAAGATGCAGAAAACGAATTTCATGGTCGCCCATCAGGCTCTTGCCCACAAACTAGCCAGGGCAGCATACTGCATCATAAAGGAGGAAGTTCCCTTTGTTCCTGGGAAAGTATTTGCGTGCTGACAGTATCCCGACGGATCGGACTGGTGGCGACAGTGATTATCCGGACATGAAACTTCCAACAAAAAAACCGGGACCTGCGATCACGTCGTTCACCCAACCGCTCCGGGCCACCGGAGCCGCTACGGACTGCCTCCGACGAGTCACGGTTGGACCCATTCTCGGCAACCCTGCGCGACTCCGTCGGCCCTCCGCTCAGTTTGCTGTTGGTGCAAGTTCAAAAAAACCGTGCAGTCCGAATGCCGTCATCGAATTAACGGAGCTTGACGCACATGGTTTTATCGTACTTGGACCTGGAGGACGGAGCATAAATCATGCGGTAATAAAGATGGCTGGAACGGTAACCTGACAAGGGGTTGGAAAAACCACGAGGTTTGATTGGAAAGCCGTTCCACCCAGCACATTTTTAGCCATCAGCATCTTTACTGCCCATGTCATGAGCCAGTCAAGGGGTGGCTAACAACCATGAGAATTGACCAATCCATTTGGACGTGGCATGGAACCGAAGATTTTCTGGCCCGCCGGCCGGCGGGAAGGGTTGTTTGGCAGATGTTGTCGAACGGCCTTAATCCTGATGGGTGACTGGTGCAGTGAATGCTGACACCAAAAATAAAGAAACTGCGGAAGTAGTGGGGTGTTGCCGGCTAATGTGATTGAGCAGGAAAGATCACTGTCGCCGCCGTCAATCGGTTGGCTAATCGTGACCTCAGTTTCCGAGAGTTCGCTTTCGCTAAAGAAGCATCTCGGGAAAAAGGTGTTTTTCCTGCCAGGGGGGAGTTTTTGCTCTTGACCGCTGCCTTTTAATGGGTGACCCTTTGTTCACGCCGAGGGTTCTTAACAAGAAGGCAAAGAACCCATTGGAACAAAGTGCCCGCTTGCTGTAAACTTTATCGCTGACATCCATAGCCGGTTATATAACTTGGTAGATATTTTTTGACCGAGAGTCCTAAAACCATGGCAGGGGCGATCGCTGACGCGAAGACTTCGATCACGCCGCACTCTGTGTGTTGTCATCCTGTGCCTACCGCAGATTGGGCAGGTTTTCCATGCCGCAGGCGGCGGGTGGGGCGACAAAAGGACGAGGCTGGGCAGCCGGCCTGGAATTCTTGAGTATTCAAGAAATGCAATGCTTGCCGGCTGTCTGCCCGCCCAAGGCGATTCGATGGGGAATGCCGGGTGGGTGGAAATGAACCGTAAAAGATCATAGGTCAATGGGATTGGGAGGTGAACGGTGACGGGAGGACAAGCGGCAATCCGGGGCTATCTGGTGCAAACGCTGATTGCGCTGCTGGATGCGCTCGACGACAAGAAGTCGTGGCAGAGCGTGACGTTGGAGCCAAACATCGAATCGGATAAGGTGGACATTCTATTGAAAAATTCCACTGTCGCCAAGGCGGTCCAGGTCAAGTCGTCGCAGAATCCGTTCAGCAGGGGTAACGTCGAGAAGTGGGCGGCTGAGCTGGAGTCATGGCGAAAGGCCGACGAGTATGAGTTGGTGCTTGTGGGGACACCGGGGTCGCCCTCGGCGGCCCGGATCAGGAGTGTGGGTGCCGTGTCTGTCCCGCCGTCGAAAAACCTGGACCTGAGCGCCTTCAAAGAGCAGGCTGCCCACCGCCTGGACCGTTTCCTCCGGAAACATGAACTTGATCCGGGAGACCCCGGATACAGGGAGATGCTGGTCGAAGCGCTGGCAAGTAATTTGGCGACGCTCTCCACTGAGGGGCAGGAGCACACGATTGTCGATCTCGTCAATCTGCTCAGCGCTTGGATACCCTCCGCCACGGAATCTGCCGGCGCCTGCTCCGTGTGCCTCCGAGACCGCTCGGATTATCAAGGTTTTCGTCTCTTCACCCGGGGACGTCTCGGAGGAGCGAGCTCAGCTCGACGAAATCTGTGCGTCCATCAACCGAACGGAAGGTCTGTCGCGGGGTATCCGGTTGGAACTCTTCCGTTGGGAACGGGACGTCGTACCGCAAATAGGTCCCGGCCGCAGGCAGGTGATCCAAAAGCAAACGCCCCTCTACCACATTTACCTTGGAATCATGTCCACTCGCTTCGGTGTACCGACAGGCAGGCACGGAAGCGGCGCCGAAACCGAATTCAACGAAGCGTTGAAAAAGTGGAAGGAAGCCGGGACGCCATGGATCACGTTCTACTTTGAGGACCAACCGAAACTCTCCAGCGAACCCGGCGATGTGGAAGAGTATCTCAAGGTTTGCCGGTTTCGAAAGGAATTGGAAACCAAGGGTTTTGTGGGCGCCTACAAGGGAGTGCGCGGTACAGCGGACGGTTTCTACGAGAAGGTTTCCGAGCACCTGCGCATGATCATCGGCCGTCTGCCCCTCATGGAGGTAAAACGGGAAAAACAGCCGGGAAAATCCGTGCGAAAAAAGACTGAAAGCGCTCCGTCAACCGACAAGGCCCCCCTCCCACCCATTGTGCCGCCGGCATACACCGCATGGCTGCTCACTCAATGCGGTGAAATGGAGCTTAAGGGGTTGGATGTCAAGCATGGCTCCCGCGTTCTGCTGAACGACATTTACACTCCGCTGGTCACCTCGGCCCGGTCCGAGACGGAAGGCCGATCAGCCTCAATGCTCAGGATAAAGCCTGACGACGAACTGTTGGCGAGGTCTGGTGAAAAACCCCGGTTGCTGCTGGATCTGCTCGACAAGAAATCCCTCTACGTTTCAGGCGATCCCGGCTCGGGCAAGTCCACTTTCTGCCGCTGGGTGGCCTGGCTCATGTGCAAGGGCGCTCTGCCGGCTTTGGATGAGCACGTTGCGCCGCCCGAGCCTTACCGGGAAAAATTTCCGAACCGGTTGCGAGGGATGCTGCCCGTGCTGGTGCGGCTGAAGGACTTTTGGACCCACCTTCCGGTTTCGTCCGGCGGGCGGTCTCCGGGACGCGGCGGCTTGGAACAGGCCCTGGGCAAATGGCTGACGGAACCGGACCCGCCGTGCATGGAGTGGGCTTGTCTGAAGGCGCACTTGGACGCTGGAAAAGCGGTCCTGATGCTGGACGGAGTGGACGAAGTTCCTTTCATGCACAACAACGCCGGTCACGAATGGTATCCGCGCGAGATGTTGCTGGATGCACTGGCGGAGACCGTCAAGAGGTGGACAGGGGCGGGCAACCGGGTGCTGGTCACCAGCCGCCCTTACGGGCTTGCAGGGGAACAGCAGCAGCGGCTAGGCCTGGAGTATGCTCCTATCCAGGGCATGGATGCGGAGCTGCAGGCGCTCCTCGTCCGCCGCTGGTTCATTGCCCTCAAGGGAGGCGGAGAAATCGGACTCAAGGAGTCCGCCGATATGATCCGCCACCTGCATGGTGAAAGGGCGCTCGACGAGCTTGCCGCCAACCCTCTGCTGCTGACGGGCATGTGCATCATTTACCAGGAGGGCAAGCGGTTGCCGGAAGACAAGTACGAGCTGTACGATCGCATCGTTAACACGGTCCTGTACGAACGCTACCGGGGGGGCAAGGTACAAACCAGCCAGATCCGCGGGCGGCTGGCGGCCATCGCTCTGGGTATGCACACGGGGGAGGGCCTGGGGCAGGAGCGGGAGAGTCTTGAAGCATCCGCTTCCGATAGCGAACTGAATTTCCTGCTTGAGTCATACCGTCAGTTGGATGGCTCAACCGACAAAGGTCTCAGCGATACGGCGCATGTAAGGGAAGATCTCATGTCGCAGTCGGGCCTGCTGGTTTCACGCGGCGGCGGCCGGGCTTCGTTCTACCACCTCTCCTTCCAGGAGTTTCTGGCGGCCGAGCGGATTTTCATCTTGCGGGGACGGGAACGGGACGGTTTGACGGCTCTGGTGCTCCAGCGCGGCGCGTCGGCGGGCTGGCGAAACACTCTGTCGTTTCTGTTCGGCGGAGTGGTGAGCAAGTTCAATCCGCGCGCCGGCGTAGATCTGTTGCGTGATGTCGCAGGCCGTCTGGAGCTTCCCCCGGTGGACCCGGCGCAACGGGGGTTGGGGGGGAGCGTCTGGAACCTGGCCATCGTCCTTGGAGACTGCCTGGAGGTCCTTGTGGGCCGCGGAGCGGAAGTGCCGGAGGACTTGAGCGGGTCCTTCGAACGGGCTGTGAACCGGGCCATCGAGCAGGAGATCGCCGTCAAGGATCGGAATACGTTGGCCGTGGCCCTGGGCCGTTTGGGAGATCCTCGGATTGTTGTAGACCTGCGGGTGACGGGCCATCCCGATGACCATCGCGGATACGTGAGGATTCCGGCGGGAGAATACTTTTACGGCGATGGCAAAGAGCCAAATCCCATCAATGAACCGTTCTGGCTCTCACGGTATCCGGTGACCAACTCACAATACGCGGTTTTCCTGGAGAACGGGGGCTACCAAAATCCAGATCTTTGGTCCGATGAAGGCCGGCGCTGGCTGGAGACGGAACATATCAGCCAACCCGAGTACTGGCGCGATCCAACTTTCTCCGCTTCCAATCAACCTGTGGTCGGCGTATCGTTCTGGGAAGCGGAAGCCTTCGCCCGTTGGGCCGGCGGTTCGCTGCCTGCGGAAAGGCAATGGGAAGCGGCTGCTCGGGGACCCAAAGGATACATCTACCCGTGGGGCGACGACTGGGAGGATGGCATCTGTAACAGTTGGGAGTCCGGGCTGCGAAGCACGTCGGCGGTGGGCATCTTTCCCAGGTCACGATCCGGGCAATTTGGTCTGGACGACATGGCCGGCAACGTGTTTGAATGGTGTGTGGATTATTGGGAGCAGAAGGCCTCCGTCCGGGTAATCCGGGGCGGCAGTTGGAGCGTTGTCGCCTGGTACTGCCGCGCGTCGTTCCGCCTCTGGAACGCCCCGGGGTACCGGAACTTGACTACCTGGGTTTTCGTGTGGCCCAAGTTTCGCCCGGCAAGTAGGCGAGCCCAAGCAAGGACAAGGGCGGGGAGCCTGGAGCGGAGGCCGAAGGGGCGGAAGTGCGGAGCCCGCCCATTCGGGCCGGAGTGGAAGGCGGAGTAATGAGAGGGTAAGCGGCAGTCGAGCGGAGAGCAGGGAAAGGTTCAAAGAGTCAACGTTGTGGCATTCAAATTCTTCACTGTCCCCATACAGAATTGCGAGCCGGCCGAGAAGGAGCTGAATTCTTTCCTGGCCGGCCACAGGATTTTGTCTGTCGACAGGAGGTGGGTGGATCAAGGTCCCGCTTCGTTCTGGTCGTTCTGCGTGGATTACCTGGACCGAAGCGGTAGCGGGTCATCAAGTTCACGCCAAAAAGAACGCGAGAAAATCGACTACCGGGAGGTGCTTTCTACAGAGGAGTTCGCGGTTTTTGCCAAGTTGCGCGAGGTGCGAAAAGAAATCGCCCAATCGGAAGCGGTACCGGTCTACACTGTCTTCACCAACGAGCAGTTGGCTCAAATGGTCCAAACGAGGGCGAAGACCAAAGGCGCATTGGAAGCCATTGCCGGCGTGGGCGACGCTCGCATCGAGAAATATGGTCCGCGTGTTTTGGAAATCTTGCAGCAGCTTGGGGAAACCATGCATGAGGAAAGTGGGAAATCTCTTTGAGCACGTGCTTGAGCGGGACAACCTGCGGCTCGGATTTGCCAAGGCGCTGCGCGGCAAACGGCATCGCGCAGATGCTCGGCGATTCGCGGACAACCTGGATGTCAATCTGAAAAATATGGCCGGGGAGCTCCGCCTGGGTGTCTTCCCTTTGGGCCGGTACTCCCAGTTCGTTATCCACGATCCCAAGAAACGGCTGATAACAGCGCCGTGCTTCGCCGAGCGGGTTCTGCACCATGCAATTATGAACGTCTGCGAGCCCGCATTCGAAAGGTGGCTCATCGAAGACACATTCGCCTGTCGTGCGGGCCGCGGCCAAAGCGCGGCGTTGTTACGAGCGAGACAATTTGCCGCGCGTTTCAAGTTTTACATGAAGTTCGACATACGCAAGTACTTCGACAGTATCTCGCACGAGATTCTGTTGTCACGCCTGGACCGGCTATTCAAGGATCGCCGGTTGCTGGACCTGTTGGGTCGTATCGTGCACAGTTTTCGGGGGCAGGTTGGTCACGGATTGCCGATCGGCAGCCTTACCTCGCAACATCTCGCCAATTTTTACCTGGGCTGGCTCGATCGTTATGTGAAGGAGACGCTTCGTGTAAAGGGCTACGTCCGGTACATGGATGACATCGCCTTGTGGGCCGATTCGCCTGCCGTGCTTAAAAACGCCCTTGTCTGCTCCCGTGAGTACCTTGGCGAACACCTGCAACTGGACATCAAAGAACACCCATGCGCCAACAACACGCCGCACGGGATGAGCTTTCTGGGGTGCCGCGTTTTCCGCGATCGAACCACCTTGAATCGGCAGAGCCGTCTGCGTTTTCGCCGCAAGCTGATGAGACTTGAACAACAATCTCTGGCCGGCGAGATCGGCGACCTCGAACTCCAGCAGCGAGCCACCTCGCTGATCGCTTTCACGCGCTCCGGCAGCGTGAAATCTTGGCATTTGCGGCGCTCAGTGGTACAAAGGTTGCCGGTGAGCGGTCAAAGGCCTCCAACCGGGTAATCCGGGGCGGCAGATGGAACAATGACGCCAGGAACTGCCGCGCGTCGAACCGCAACAGGAACGACCCGAGGAACCGGAACAACAACCTGGGTTTTCGTGTGGCCCAAGCTCCGCGAAGAGGGTGGATGCCCTCTCCGGGCGGAACCGGCCGTTTTCCCGACCCGCCTCGGCGGGCAAAATTCCCGACTCGGCCGTCCCCGTGCTGGTAGCGAAGTGCGAACGCTCGGGGCGGCCTTTTCCACGCTGCTAACTCTAATCTTTCTGCTCTGAACGATTCTCACGTACTCTCGGAAACGGCAATGGAAATCCACGGGACGGCTGCACAAGCCTAGGGGCTGACGATCTCGAGGGCGTGCCGGAGAAAGAGAGCTGTGCTCAAAGAAAAAGGCTTTGGAGGAGGCATCATGACGCCACATCCGGAAACGGTCACCATCATCCGCATCTTCGTATCGTCGCCGAGTGACGTTGCGGCGGAGCGCACCGCATTGGACGAAGTGGTCAAGCGCATCAATCGGACGGATGGCAAAGTACGGAAGGTGCGGCTTGAATTGTGGAAGTGGGAGACGGATACTGTCCCGCAAATCGGTCCCAAGCCTCAAAGTGTCATCGACAACCAGGTGCCCGCCCACTATGACATCTACCTCGGCATCATGAAGCACCGCTTCGGCACTCCTACGGGCCATTATGGGTCCGGTACGGAGAAGGAGTTTGAAGACGCGCTGAGACTTTGGGGGAAAACCCGTCGCCCATGGATACTCTTCTATTTCGGCGAGGAGAAGGTTTTCCCCAAAAGCCTCGACCTGATCCAGTACGGGAAAGTCCTTCAATTCCAGGAGAAGTTGAAAAAAATGGGGCTCTACGCGACTTACGAGGGAGTTCGTGGCTCGAAGGATGCCTTCTTCGACCAGGTTGAAGTGCATTTGCGCGAAGTTCTGCAATTGCTGGCGCCTCTCACGACAGGGCCGCATTCTCCACTGCCCGCCGACCCAACCGCATATCTGAAGGACCTGCTTTCGAAGACCGCGTATATCGACATTCGCGGCTTGCAGATCGGGCACAAGCGGGTGCAGCGATTTCCCATCGAAGACCTGTTCATTTCGCTCACCGCCACGCAAACAGAGAGATACGCCGGTAAAATGCCGGCGAAAGGCGGACGGAAGCGGACGGGCAAGGGCGCGGGGAAGGAACATGCTTTGACCGCGAATCGAACCTTGCCGCTGGACGTTGCGTTGAAAAATGATCGACTTGTGGTGCTCGGTGACCCGGGGGCGGGCAAAACCACCTTTCTCCGCCGGATTGCACATGCCCTTTGCGAGACCCGTCTGGGTGAGCTGCCCGATGCCGCGCGCACCCGGCTGGGGCTTACGGATCGGACATTTCCCATTATGGTGCGCCTCAATGAACTGGATGAGCATATCTCACGCCACCGGAATGAGCCATCCGCACCCACGACGGATACTTCGCAGGCATGGCTGGCGCACTTCCTGGCCGCGACGGGCCGGGATAACCGCTGGGGCCTGCATGAAGACTTCTTCCGAGGACAACTGGAGAACGGCCTCTGCACGGTGCTGCTTGACGGTTTGGATGAAGCTTCGGATCGCGTCTCCAGGCGGAGGCTCAGCAGCTTGATCGAGGCTGTCGCGGGGACCTATAAGGGCTGCCGGCTGGTTGTAACGAGCAGGCCCGCTGGATACACGGGCGAGACGCACCTGGAGGATTTTACCCATGCTCACATCGACCCGCTGTCGGACGAGTCGGTGAAGACTTTCCTTACTCGCTGGTGTGAAGCGCTCTACATCGAGGACCCGGACGCAGCTCGAAATCACTGCACGGATTTGCTCTTCGCATTGCGAGAACGGCCGGAAATCCGGCGCATGGCCCGCAATGCGGTGATGCTCACCGCCCTGGCCGTGGTGCATTGGAACGAGCGTCGTTTGCCGGAGCAACGCGCCGACCTCTATGGCTCCAGCATCCACTGGCTGTCCCGTGCCCGCGAGGAGCGGCCGGGACGGGAGAGGGCGGAGCGCACCGTGGTCCTGCTGCAGGAACTGGCTCTCGCCATGCAGGATGATCCGGAAGGCTTGCGGACGGAGGTGCCCAAACGGTGGGCTGCGGAAAAGCTTGCCCGCGAATGGACGTGCGGGGAGGTGGATAGAAAATCCATCGCACAAGCGAAAGCATTTCTCGATGCCGAGGTGCTCGATAGCGGCATCATTGTGGACCGAGGCGACAAGGTTCAATTCTGGCACCGCACTTTCCAGGAGTTTTTAGCTGCCCGAGCCATTGCCGCTCGTCCCGACGCAGATCAGGAAAAGCTGCTTTGGGGGCCGCCCGCCAAACTTTATCTGCCGGAATGGAAGGAAGTCATGCTTCTTCTGGCCGGCATCCTACACCGGCAGGGACGGGCCAAGGTGGACAACCTGGTGCGGACGATGCTCGACAAGGCCGGCGAGGACGCGGCGCTGGCCGGCCAGGCCCGCTGCACGGGTCTCCTGGGCGCCATGCTCCAGGACTTGACGCCGGTAAAGTATGAGATTTCGGACCCAAGGTACGAGGAATTGCGGGATCGAGTCATGTCCATCTTCGACCGCGAACAGTCGCGGACCGTTCCCATCGCAGACCGCATCAATGCGGCGGACGCTTTAGCTGTTGCCGGCGACCCGCGTCTTGACGCCCGTCGTGGCGACTATTGGGTGACGATTGATGCCGGCGAGTTTTGGATGGGGGCTCAATCTACGGACCCTGGAGGCACAAATTATGACCGGGATGCATACGATGATGAAGCTCCAGTCCGCAAGGTGTACCTGGACGCCTTCTCCATCGCCCGGTATCCGGTCACCGTGGACCAGTATCAAAAGTTCGTCGAAGACGAGGGATACCAGGACGAACGATGTTGGGAGGCCGGAGGATTCGGTGAGTATTCTGTCCCCCGAGATTGGGAAGATCAGTTGCAGCATCCGTCACGGCCCGTGGTTTCGGTGTGCTGGTATGAAGTTTCGGCGTATTGCCGGTGGTCCGGATGCAGGCTGCCTTCTGAAGCCGAATGGGAGCGCGCCGCTCGTGGGGCCAATGGCCGTAAATATCCCTGGGGAAACGAAGACCCGGATCCATCCCGCCTCAATTACGGAGATAGCGGGATGGCCCACGCTACGCCGGTCGGCGTTTATCCGCTGGGAGCAACACTTGACGGCATTTGCGACCTGGCCGGCAACGTGTGGGAGTGGTGTGCTGACCGGTATGGTGCTTATGGTGCAGAAGATTTGCTGAATCCTTCAGAAGGTGAGGTGGCCTCCCTCCGGGTGATCCGGGGCGGCAGGTGGGGCATTGGGCCGGGGTCTGCCGCGCGTCGGGCCGCGGCGGGGTCGGCCCGTGGGGCCGGGACCTCGGCCTGGGTTTTCGTGTGGCCCAGGTTCCGCCCGGCAAGTAGGCAGGCTCAGGCAAGGACAAGGGCGGGGAGCATGGAGCGGAGGCCGAAGGGGCGGAGGTGCGGAGCCCGCCCCATCGTGCCGGAGAGGAAGGCGGAAGGAGCAGCAGGGTTGAGTGAAGTCGCGCAGGTGCGGGACTGACCCAAGGCTGCGATCACGTTGCACGATTTCCGGGCAAAGACATTTTAATCTTGGAATGCATCACAATTCACTGATATTATATTTTATATTTAGTGGTTATTCCGGTGAAAATCATCAGGAAAAGAGTTAAGACAGCTCCTATATGTTGAACCTGGGAGCTTTCAACCTTCAGCTTGCCAACACATTAACTTTGCCCCGTCTCAAAGTATGTAAGTCATGTCATAACGTCTTAAGCACCGGGGACCAAGCATGTCGAGAATGTCGGCAACCTCTCCCGCCTTTGGCGGGTCAGGCTCCCTGCAAGCTCCAAAAATACGGTTCATCCGGCAAACGAGTACCTGCAAGACGAGAAAGGACAGTATCTGCCTGCTGTGAACTCGATTTGTGGGGGCTTTTTGACTCTCTTGCCCTGAAAGGGCTGCATAGGGCAGCCCAGGGTAAGCAGTGCGCCACCCTGGGGAGAATAGGACCACAAATTATTTATAATACCCTGAAAGGGTTACATAAAAAGAATGTTTAGGATGAAATCACGGCGCGCTTAAACGGCAAGGTATTGGCTATGCAACCCCTACAGGGTACGAACTGGTTTTTGTTGACGTCACAACCCAGGGTGGCGCTCCGCTTTCCCTGGGCTATTATATCCAGCCCCTTCGGGGCAAAAACCCAAACCACAGGTCCGCATTTGCCGGAAGACCCAAAAATACCTGGGTATTGCGACGCCGGCCCCGCTTCCCGCTTCCAGCATGTCGCTAACGGGGTCGGGCCTAATGCCATTAACTTAAGCAAGTTGCTGAATTATAAGGGCTTTTAATATCGCTCCGTTGACCTAACCTGTTGATCGGAGCAACATAGCCCAGATAACTGAGCCAGAAGGAGCCCAAACTCGGGCACGTAAGTATGCGAAAGAAAGGCTATTTGTCTTGAGTTAATGGCATTAGGCCCGACCCAATTTGCGGCTCAAGTACACTGTTTGACTAACACTACTTCGTCAAGTACCGTAGGGTGGGCAAACGCCAAGTGTTGCCCACCGCGAAATGGTGGGCACGATGAAACCGTACCCACCCTACAGCTATGTGTAAAGGTTTGCGTGATGACTTAACGTAGTAGTGCTAACTGGACAATGCAACATTGTCTAATATCGACTACATTACTTTGCTCCTGCTCTTATAAGCAACTCCACGATCTTCCGGTGGCCCTTATCGGAGGCAAGCTTCAACGCGGTTTTGCCCCTATTCGTCTTTGCATTGACGTTGGCGCCCTTATTAAGCAGCTCCTGTACGATATCCCGGTGACCCCTGTCGGAGGCATACATCAACGCGGTTCCCTCCCCTAGATTGTCTTTGCCATTGACCTCCGCACCCTTATCTAGCAGTGCCTTTACGACCTCACAGTGGCCATTCTCGGAGGCACGAATCAACGCGGTTTTCCCTAGATTGTCTTTGGCATTGACCTCCGCACCCTTACTGAGCAGCGCCTGTACGACCTCCCGGTGACCGTTTATGGAGGCCCAGATCAACGCGGTCCAGCCGAGATTGTCCGTGGCATTGACCTCCGCACCCTTACTGAGCAGCACCTGTACGATCTCCGGGTTGCCATTCCGGGAGGCATGCATCAACGCGGTTGAGCCGCTATCCGTCTTTGCATTAACGTCGGCGCCCTTACTAAGCAGCTCCTGCACGACCTCCCCGTGGCCCTTCATGGAGGCATGCATCAACGCGGTTGAGCCGCAATTCGTCTTTGCATTGACGTCGGCGTCCTGACTAAGCAGCTCCTGCACGACCTCCCGGTGGCCCTTCAGGGAGGCCTGCATCAATGCGCTTATTCCCTCTTCCGTTTTGGCATTGACCTCCGCACCCTTGGCGATAAGGCGTTTGACCTCAGGCAGATCGCCATGCTTTACTGCCTTATAGAAATCCTCGGTCACTCCAGCGATCGCAGCGGTCGCCCAAAGCGCTACGACAGCCATCAACAACGCCGTCATTTTCGACTTACAGACTGCCGGCCGGCTTGTCCTGACAACCATATCCTTTTACCCCTGTCTGCCTAAGCGCTTAGGAATTTTCGGCAAGTACACTGTTTCACTAACTGGACAATGCAACATTGTCTAATATCGACTGCATTACTTTGCCCCGGCCTTGATAAGCAGTTCTTTCACCTCTCGCGGGTGGGGGGCGGACTGTAGAGTTCTTCCTGTAAATCCTGTAAATCCTGTCTAAGTGGTTCTACCTCTGCGTCCTGTGGCGAATCTATCGCCCAGGAAAAGGGTGGAGCATAAAATCGGCCAGCACCAGCAGGGTCATCGCTTCCAGGACCGGAATGATCCTTGGAATGGCCGAAATATCGTGGCGCCCTTTTACACTGATGTGGGCGGGTTTGCCGCCTGCGTCCACCGTGCGCTGGGACTTGGAGATCGACGGGATCGGCTTTACTGCGGCCCTTATTATGATGTCCATGCCTGTGGAGATCCCTCCCAGAATTCCGCCCGCGTGATTTGATTCGTAGCCCTCGGGAGTTATCGGATCGTTGTTCTGGCTGCCGAGCATGCCCGCCGCCCTGAATCCTTCTCCGATTTCGACCCCTTTGACCGCGCCTACCGACATGATTGCGGCCGCAAGCCGGGCGTCAAGCTTGTCGAATACCGGCTCGCCAAGACCGGCAGGGCACCCTTTGGCGCGGATTTCCACAATCCCCCCTGCCGAATCCCCCTCCGCCCGGAGTTCTTCGAGCCGGGCCAGCATCTTTTGCGCCGCTTGCGGGTCCGGGCAGTAGAGCGGGTTCCGATTTATTTCCTCAGGGTCGAAGTCGCGGCATTGCACCCCTGCAAGTGCAAGGGTCAAGGCCTGCACGCAAATCCCGCGCCCTTCGAGAAACTTCCTTGCCACCGCTCCGGCAGCCACCCTGGCTGCGGTCTCACGGGCCGAACTCCTGCCTCCGCCCCGCCAGTCCCTTAAACCGTATTTCTGCTCGTATGTCCTGTCGGCGTGACCGGGCCGGTAGAGCTGCGAAATTTCCGAGTAGTCGCTGCTTCGCGCATCGCGATTGTATATAATCAAGCTGATGGGGGTTCCGGTTGTGAGGCCCTGGAAGACCCCCGAGAGGATTTCAACGGTGTCGGTCTCGGTGCGTGGTGAGGTAAGAGCCCTGCCGGGTCTCCTGCGGTCCATGTCCTTCTGAATGTCCGCAGGGCTCAGGGGGATTGCGGGCGGGCAGCCGTCGATGACGGCGCCCAGGGCCTCGCCGTGCGATTCTCCCCAGGTGGTTACCGAAAACAAGCGTCCAAAGCTGTTGCCTGCCAAGTTAGCTCTCCGTTTTGACAATTAACCCGCACTTGTCGATACTGTTACAATGACAAACTGATACATTATATTATAATTGACAACAATGAGCAGAAGACTTTCCTTTCTTTTAATTTACTATGCGGAGGGAACGGGATGAGTGATTATCATCCTGATTACAGGGAGGAGCTGGAACAGCAGGTTGAACACGAACTTGAACTGCCTCCCATGTACAAAGTCCTGCTTCACAACGACGACTATACTACAATGGAATTCGTCGTTGAAATTCTCCGGCAGGTCTTCCATAAAAACGCCGCTGAGGCCACTCACATTATGCTCCTGGTCCATAAGACGGGATCTGGCGTCTGCGGGGTTTTTACCGAAGATGTGGCTGAAACTAAAGTAGAGATCGTGCACCATCTGGCGAAAAAGAGCGGGTTTCCGCTCAGGTGCACTATGGAAGAAGCATAAGATGATCAACAGAGAGCTCGAACTCACATTTGCGGCGGCCATTAAGGAAGCCAAACAGCGCAGGCATGAATTTTTCACTTTGGAGCATATCCTGTACGCCATTGTTCATGACGTGACGGGCAGACGTATCCTGCACCAATGCGGGGCCGATCTCGATAAGCTCAAAGAGCGCCTGGAGAAGTATTTCGATGAGCGTTTGGAAAAACTGCCCGAAGGGGCGGAGCAGGACCCGATTCAGACCCTGGCGGTTCAGCGCGTTTTGCAGCGTGCGCTGATGCACGTGCAGGGAGCGGAGAAAAAAGAAGTTGACGCGGGCGACATTCTGGCGGCCATGTTTTTCGAAGAGAACTCCTATGCGGTCTATTTCCTCAAATCTCAGGGAATATCAAGGCTGGACGTGCTTAGCTATATTTCACACGGCGTCTCCAAGATTTCCGACCCCGAAGAAGTGGAGTTTCAGTCGCCTTCCTCGCCCCAGGACCAGCCGAACCGCAAAGCCGGCGCCCTCGAGAGCTTTACCGTAAACCTGATCGAAAAGGCCGCCCAGGGTCTGATCGATCCTCTTATCGGCCGTGATGAGGAAATCCTGAGAACGCTCCAGATACTTGGCAGGCGCAGCAAGAATAACCCCATTTTCGTGGGGGACCCCGGGGTGGGTAAAACCGCCATAGCGGAGGGTCTTGCGCTCAAAATCCATAAGAAGGAGGTCCCGCCTGCTTTTTTCAAAGTCGAGATCTATGCCCTCGATATGGGGGCGCTTCTTGCCGGGCACCAAGTTCCGCGGCGACTTCGAAGCGCGCCTCAAAGGCGTGATTCAGGAACTCAAAAAGAAGCAGCGGAGCGATCCTTTTCATCGATGAAATCCATACTGTGGTGGGGGCCGGCGCCACAAGCGGCGGCTCCATGGACGCTTCCAACATCCTTAAGCCGGTGCTGGTGGCGGGGGGACTGCGCTGCATAGGCTCAACGACCTACGAGGAATACAAGAACCACTTCGAGAAAGACCGGGCGCTCAGCCGCCGTTTTCAAAAAGTGGAAATCCACGAACCTTCGGTCGATGAGACTTACCGGATACTCCAGGGGCTGCGGCCCTACTACGAACAGCATCATGGGGTAAAGTACACTGACGGCTCGCTCAGGGCTGCCGCAGAGTTGGCAGGCAGGTATATAAACGACAGATACCTGCCCGATAAGGCGATCGACGTGATCGACGAGACCGGGGCAAGTCTGCGGCTGAAAAAAGACAAAAGGGTTCGAAGGATTGTCGGGGTGCGGGATATCGAGACTGTGGTGGCCAGGATAGCCAAGATTCCGGCCCGAAGCGTCACCTCTGCCGATCAGCTCAGGCTCCAGAGCCTCGATGAAGCGCTTGAGAGAACCGTTTTCGGGCAGGACCGGGCCATTGAGATGCTGGTAAAGGCGATCAAACGGTCGCGGGCCGGCTTGCGGATTCCCGAAAAACCGATCGGGTCCTTTCTTCTCATCGGTCCCACCGGAGTGGGAAAGACCGAGGTGGCCAAGCAGCTTGCCAGGATTCTGGGAGTCAATTTCCTGCGGTTCGACATGAGCGAGTATATGGAAAAGCACACGGTCTCCCGGCTGGTCGGCGCTCCTCCGGGATACATAGGTTTTGACCAGGGAGGACTTCTGACCGACGCCATCCGCAAGCAGCCCTACACGGTCTTGCTGCTCGATGAAATCGAAAAGGCGCACCCCGATCTGTTCAGCATCCTTCTCCAGGTAATGGATCATGCCACCTTGACCGACAATAACGGCAAGAAGGCGGATTTCAGAAATGTGATCCTGCTCATGACTTCCAACGCCGGCGCAAGGGAGATGAACGTGCCTTTGATCGGGTTCGCGGGCGGCGAGCAGCAGGACACTCGGGTGGCCAAGGGCATGAAGGCCGTTGAAAACCTCTTCAGCCCGGAGTTCCGCAACCGTCTCGACGGTATTATTCCGTTCAATGGTCTTAGCATCGGGATAATGGAGCGGATCGTCGACAAGTTCCTGAACGAAGTTGAAGAGCAGCTCGCAGAGAAAAATATCCGTTTCGAGCTTAGCTCCGGCGCCAGGAGATGGCTTGCTGAATCGGGTTATGACTCAAATTTCGGCGCGCGGCCGCTTGCAAGGTTCATCCAGTCTGAAATCAAGGATATTCTGGCCGACGAAATCCTGTTTGGAAAGCTGGTCAAAGGCGGACGGGTAAGGATTTACAGGCCCGATGATGCGCCCCCTGAGGAGTCGGAGACCCTGAGGACCGAGAACCTGGTCTTCGAGTTCCCCGACAGGAGCTTAGCGCAAAATGTCGAACAGGAGCTGACCACCTAAAAAGAGTTTTGAGTTGAGTCTGAGTTTTGAGTTAACTAAATACTGAAAACTGAAAACTAACAACTGAATATGCCGGTTTACCGTCTCACAGACCAGTTCATCTTTCCGCATCCGTCGCTTGCCGATCCCGGCGGTCTTCTGGCCGTCGGAGGCGACCTCTCGCCCGAACGGCTCCTGCTCGCATACGCCAATGGGATTTTCCCCTGGTACTCGGATCCGAGTCCGATACTGTGGTGGTCCCCCGACCCGAGGCTGGTCCTCTTCCCCGGCGAGCTGAAAATATCGCGCAGCCTCAGGCGGGTTATTAAAAAACAGGTCTTCACCGTCACGATGGACACCTCGTTTGGCGAGGTGATCCGCGCGTGCGCTCAGGCCCGCGATGAGACCTGGATAACCGGGGAAATGATCGAGGCCTACGTAGCCCTCCACGAACTTGGATATGCCCATTCATTTGAAACCCGGCATGAAGGCCGGCTGGTGGGAGGACTATACGGGGTAGCCCTTGGCAGGGCTTTTTTCGGCGAGTCGATGTTTTCGGCCATGAGCGACGCTTCAAAGGTCGCGCTGGTATTCCTGGTGCGCTTGCTGGACGGCCTGGGCTTCGAATTCATAGACTGCCAGACGACGACCGAACACCTCAAAAGGTTTGGCGCCAGGGAGGTCCCGAGGAAAGAATTCCTGGATCTCCTGGGAAGGGCGCTGGACGATAAGTTGAAAAATTCAATCCTAACGGCGTCCGGTTAAGCTTTACCGCAGAAACGCGGAAAGATTTTGACAGGATCTAACAGGACTTGAAAAATCTCCATTTCAGGCGATTTGAGGATTTTCGGGATCTAATTCCTCGATTCGGCAATTTCTCAATCCGTTTTTGAGGTACAAGGGGAGAATTCTTCATCGGTACCTGTTGTTTTCCTGTTAATCCTGTCAAAGGTCTTTTTAGCATTCCGCGCATCTGTGCGCCCGATGGAATCGAGGGTCCGGATGATCGAAAAAGTCATAATCGTTGGTGCGGCCGGACGTGATTTCCACAACTTCAATGTCTACTTCAAAGCAAATCCCCGCTACAGGGTAATTGCTTTTACAGCCGCCCAGATACCCAAAATCGAAGGGCGGACATATCCTGCTGAGCTGGCCGGAGAGTTGTACCCCGATGGAATTCCCATTTATGCCGAACGGGACATGGCCAGGCTCATCCGTGAGTGGCGCATCGACCTGGTGGCCTTTTCCTACAGCGACGTTTCATACGAAGAAGTGATGCACAAGGCGGCCATAGCGATGGCCGAAGGGGCCGATTTCATACTTCTGGGTGCCACCTACACTATGCTCAAGTCCAAAAAGCCCGTCATTGCGGTCTGCGCGGTGCGAACCGGGGCCGGAAAGTCCCAGACCACCCGCAAGATCGCCGGCATACTTAAACAGCAATTCGGCAAAAGGATTGTCGTTGTCCGTCACCCCATGCCCTACGGAGATCTTGGAACGACAGGTGGTCCAGCGCCTGTCGGCCTATGAAGATTTCGAGTCGAACAAATGCACCATAGAAGAGCGCGAGGAATACGAACCTTTGATCGAGAGAGGAATAGTGGTCTATGCGGGAATAGACTACGGCCGGATTCTCGAGCGGGCCGAATCCGAAGCCGATATCATCATCTGGGACGGGGGCAATAACGATACTCCGTTTTACGCCCCCGATCTTCACATAGTGGTCTTCGACCCTCACCGGGCGGGCCATGAGCTGCTCTACTACCCGGGGGAAACCAACATGATCATGGCCGACGTGGCGATCATAAACAAGGTTGATACGGCCCCGGAGGCCGACGTGGAAAAGGTCAGGAAAAACATAGCCGCCAGCAACCCGCGCGCAACCATCATCCTGTCGGAATCTCCGATCGTGGCCGATAATCCCGAACTCATCCGGGGGCGGCGCGTGCTGGTCGTTGAAGACGGGCCATCGATCACCCACGGCGGGATGCCTTTTGGCGCCGCAACAATTGCAGCCCGCAAATTCGGAGCGGCGGAAATCGTGGCGCCGCAGCCATTTGCCGTAGGATCGATCAGGGACACCTACCAGCGCTACCCTCACATCGGAAGCCAATTGCCCTCCATGGGCTACTCGGAGCAGCAGATAAAGGACCTGGAGGCAACGATAAACCGAGCCGATTGCGACCTGGTGGTTTTTTCGACCCCGGCGGACCTCAACAGCCTTCTTCACATAAATAAGCCGGCGATCCGGATTCGCTACGAATACAAGGACCATGGCCCGCCTTTGCTAAAGGACGTGCTCGCGCACAAGCTTGAGAAGACTGGGATTTTATAGATGGGAGTAAACGGAGACAAAACGCGGCCGATTCTGCTGGTTGCCCTTGGCGGCAATGCTCTGATCCGCAAGGGCGAGAGCGGGACAATAGAGGAGCAGTTGAGAAACCTTTGCGTCCCTGTGGCGCAGATCGCGCGCCTCTCGAAGAAATATCGCATAATAATCACTCACGGAAACGGCCCCCAGGTCGGCCGCCTTCTGCTCCAGCAGGAATGCTGCCCCGAAATTCCCAGGCTCCCGCTCGAAATTCTCGTCGCTCAGACCCAGGGACAGATCGGCTACATGATCGAATCCACGCTTGATAACGAGCTGACCGAAATGGAAGGAGAGCACCAAAACCTGATCGTGACTGTGCTCACCTATGTACTGGTCGATGAGAACGACCCCGGCTTCTCCACGCCGTCAAAACCTATCGGGCCGGTTTTAACGCAAGATCATGTCTCGCAGCTCTCATATCCTACGGTGAAAACCCCTCTTGGCCTCAGGAGGGTAGTCGCTTCTCCCAAACCTGTCACTATTATCGAGAAGCGGGAAATCAAACGGTTGATCGACATGGGATTCATCGTGATCGCCTGCGGAGGAGGCGGAATTGCGGTCATCCGGCACGGCAGAGCTTTTCAGGGAATCGACGCGGTAATAGATAAGGACCTGGCCAGCGCAAGACTTGCCGCAGAAGTCGGAGCCGAGGTCCTGATAATCGCAACAGACGTTGAAGGGGCCGCAATTTCTTACGGTACGCCGGATGAGATGTTCCTGCGCAAAATGAGCGTCGCTGAGGCAGAACGCTTCCTAAGTGCGGGGTACTTTCCGGCCGGCTCGATGGGGCCCAAGGTCGAGGCCGCGCTCCAGTTCATCAAATCAGGCGGAAACCGCGCCGTGATCTGCTCGATTGATTCCATCGAACAGGCATCGGCCGGAAAAGCGGGGACTGAAGTGGTGAGATGAGGCAGCAAGGTTAAATCCTACGGGAGACGATGCCAATGCAGGAAAATCAGGTCAGCCGCACCTCGCTGGGTGCTGCATTCATGCGCGGCTATCACGCGCTCTATGACAACTCCAAAATATTTGATGATCCTTTGGCCTATAGCCTGCTGACTAAAGAGGAACGCTCACTTATTGCGAGGCGTTTGATAGAAATGTTGCAATCCGTTGACCCTTCCGGCGCGGCTTCGTGTCCGGATGAGACGAGCGCACTGGAACGGGTGCTGCAACTCTTGGCGAGCGCTCCTACGGTTCTCAGCCGTGCCCGGTATGCCGAGGAAGTCCTTGCTCAGGCTGTCGGCCAGGGCGTGCGCCAATATGTTATTCTTGGGGCAGGGATGGATACGTTCGCCTTCCGTTGCCGGGATATGCTGGAAAGGCTTCAGGTATTCGAGATAGATCACCCTGCAACACAGGCCTTCAAGCGTGATCGCATTGCCGGGTTGGGTTGGGAAATTCCGGCGCAGCTTCATCTGGTTTCGGTGGATTTCACGAAGGAGGACCTGGATAAGATACTGAAGCACCCGCCATATGATCCTCTGGCTTTGACTTTCTTTAGCTGGCTGGGAGTCACATATTATCTGTCTCGTGATACCGTTTTCGACACATTGAGCGCTGTGGCGAGGATCTCACCCCGGGGCAGCATGATCGTTTTCGATTACCTCGACCCCAATGTGTACAGCACGGGAAAGGCGGCCGAACGCGTGAAAGCTGTAATGGATTCCCTGCAGTCATTGGGGGAGCCGCTGAAAACCGGCTTTGATCCTTCCACCCTGGATTGCGACCTTGCGCGTATCGGATTAGCCCTGCAGGAAAACCTTACTCCCTCAAACATCCAGCAACGGTACTTCGAGGGGCGCACCGACGGCTATCGTGCCTCGCAACATATTCATTTCGCCCTGGCTGCGGTGAAATAGAAGAGAAGCGTTGATCATTTTCAATGCGGTTCCATACACGCGAGAGACGAGTCTCCATTTGTCTATCACGTGTAATTCCGGTAGTTAGAATTCTGAGATTTCCCCGTCATCAAAAGGGATTACCTGCTCCGATCTCCTCTCTTGCCCTGTTTTGTAGTGGCTCAGACCCTTTCCGTTGCCTCTCCGGGCGTGACCGTTCCCCTTGTTCTCACGGACTGCTAAGGCTTTTGATAGACTCTTCGCAGTCTTCTGCGGCATTATTTCTCGTCTTGCCGATTCAGCAATTTTAATACTCCGATTCCTACTCGAGCCGTCGACCAAGGACTCCAGTTCTTCCACAAATTCCTTCAATTGATAGGCCTGAGCATTCATTTCCTCAGACGCTGAAGCAGATTCCTCGGCATTTGTAGCGTTTTGTTGAACCACCTTGTCCATATCACCGACTGCCTTGTTTACCTGCTCAATACCCTGCGCCTGCTCAAGGGATGCGGCCGAAATCTCGTCAACCAGTTGGCAGGATTTTTCCACGCTGACTGCAACCTCACGGAACTCCTTGTCGGTTTTTTCTAGCAGTTCCGATCCCTCTTTCACTTTCTTGACAGTGTCTTCAATCAAATTGGCAGTATTTTTTGCAGCTTCAGCCGCCCTCATGGCGAGATTCCTGACTTCACCTGCTACAATGGCAAAACCCGCTCCCGCTTCACCCGCACGTGCAGCCTCCACTGCAGCATTCAAGGCCAGCAGATTTGTCTGAAACGCGATTTCATCGATTGTCTTGATGATCTTGGACGTCTCTTCGCTGGCTTTTGATATCTCCCCCATAGAGGTGGTCAGCATCCCCATCGACTGACCGGCCTGTGAAACGGTCTCCTTGGATTCCGTCATCAACTGGTTGGCTTGTTTTGCGTTGTTCGCGTTCTGCTTGGTCATGGAGGACATCTCCTCCAGAGACGAACTTGTCTCCTCTATGGCCGCTGCCTGCTCCGAAGCCCCCGCCGCCAACTGCTCACTTGAGGATGAAACTTGGCCGGATGCGGCTGAGACCTGGCTGGCTCCTGCATTTAGGCCTGCAATGAGGTTTTTTAAAGGGCGGGTAATGCTGCGGATAATAAAAATGGATGTTAATGCGCCAAGGCCGACAAAGATGGTCATGAGAATAACCGCAATTTGTTTCGCCCGTTCCGCCAGATCTAGGACACCGTTTCCCGTTTCAGCCATCCTCCTGCTGCTCTCACCGGAAAAATCTTTCGCTGTCTGCTCGAACGCGTGGATTGCGTCTTTGTAATGAGTAATTGCAGCATTACCCTCTTGGGGCGTTCTTATTTGGCCTTCCTGAATCTGGTTGAAAACTTTTTTGAAACCATCTTCGTAGCTGGCCAGATGGGTCCTCATTGTTTTGACAATATTTTTGTCCTTCTCAAGAGTGGCCGCCGTTTCGATAACGTTTAGCCTGGCGAGCAGATGCTCTCTTTCGCCCTTCCACTGTTCCAGGTATTTCGCCACTGTTTCCTTTGAGTCGATATTGAGAAGGATGTCTTTTTCGAATCGCCTCAAACCGAGGACGTTGGCCCTGGCGCGCGCGGCATGTTCGAGAACGGCCGCATCTGTACTCAACAAGGTTCTAAATGCTTGGGAGATATCACGGACACTGTAATAACAGATCAGGCCCATGGCAATCGAAACAAACAGCGCAGCGCCAAAACCTAATCCCAATCTCTTGCCGATTGTCAGCCTTGATCCTTTCATCCAGTGGCTCCTTGTCTAAGCGGAGTAAGTGTGGGTGGCCCTTATGAAAATTTATCGGCTTAATGGGGTCAAACTTTAGAAAAATGTAGAAAATCGGGTTAAAACGAGGGAAATGAACGATCTTATATGATTGTATAATTATGGTCCGAATGATGCTGGGTTTTTACGAATCCATCAAATTAATAGCTCCGGTTTTAAATCAATTTTATTGATCAACCCTGCCGCCGTGCCCTATAGCGCCTGCCGGCAAAAAAACAGTCGAATGGACACAGTTGATCAGGCGCCTTTGCGTTTTCTTCCAAAGCCGCCGAGGTAATGAGTCCGCCTAGAATCAGTCTTGTGCCGAACCGGGCATTGCCACCGAACCGGATTTGGTGATTGTTCCGATACCGCATTCCTGTGCCAGGTAAGCCAGGGGCAGAAGACCATCAGACTTTTTCCCGCAAACTTTCCATGGGAAGCAGGAGTATATGGGGGCGGCAAGATGGCCGTGGGCCTCGAGGACTGTGCAGACCTCGTTTGAGACGGTATCCAGAAATCTATAGATGATATTGGAAAAACGCCAAAACAGCGACGAGCAATCAGTTTCGGCGTGTAATATCCCTCTGGGAATCGGGATAGCATAGCAGAGGACCGATCGACAATCTTTCAAAATACTGTGAGGAGAGAATTGTGCGGGTACTTCGGCAAGTTTCTTTGGCTCCGAGATCCCGAAAAGCGAAATGCCCCTTCTACCCTGGAGACTTATTATTTCGTTTTTCATAAGCAGGTCCTCGGATGAGCTTACGGCGCAAATTTACGACAAAATCCTGCGCATTTGTAAGAATCGATCTGGCGGTGAGAGATCCCCGGTCGGCCAGCTTGTTTGCCGCGAACTCGGACATATCTATGACAAAAAAATATACGGGGCGGACCGTGCCATTATCCATCACCCTGTAGGAAGGGGTCATGTTTCCGGCCGCAATGGAATGGAGCTGCGTAGCCATTGCGATTACCGTGGTCGCCTTTCGGGCCAGCGCACGCATTGCGTCCTGGGCTTCACCAGCGTCTGCGATGACTTCGGGCATGGGGCCGTCGTCCCGGATGGAACCGGCAAGTACGAACGGCACCCCTCGCTTTACAAGAGAAGCCATAATCCCGTCTTTAACCATCCCCTTTTCGACGGCTGCTTTGATTGATCCGATCTCCCGAATCATGTTGATCGCGTCCAGGTGCTTGTAATGGCCCAGTTGAGCGTGCTTTTTTGTGTAAATATCCTGTCCGAGTGCGGTGCCGAAGATCGCAGCCTCGACGTCGTGAGTCGCCAGGGCGTTTCCGGCGAGAACTCCGTGGACAAACCCCTCGTCGATAATGGCGGCCAGAGCATCGCGCGAGTCCTTGTCGAAGGCCACTGCGGGGCCAAGCACCCAGAGCAGGAACCCGTTTTCGCGATCGTGTTCGAGCAGGTTATAGAGTTCGTCGTAGTCATATGAAAAAGAAGTCTCGCGGGATATCCGCGTCCGAAATGCAAACTTTTCCGAAACCGCGTATTCCCATCCGAAAGCTTCCACATGGACGAAGATACCGTCTTCCCCATTTTCACTCCGGCCGCATGCGACAAGATCTCCGGGCTTGAGAAGGCGGAATTCCCGGACCTCGACTGTACCGCCGGGCTCCAGCACCGCCACACAGTCCATACGCGAGTGCTTTGGAAGGACCCAGTGTCCCTTGCGGAGCTGAAAAAATTCAGGGTATATGGAGGTTGCGTGATAGCCTTGCGGGGCGACGCCGGCCTTTTGGACTTCTTTGAATTGCACAGCGGGGGCGTCACTTAAAGGTGGTAGAGTGAAATCGGGCGGACGAAATTCGGGCAGCTTAAATGATGACATTTCGGTATTCTAATTATTGGGTTGGCCCCGGCGTTTTGCCTCCCTGTAAAAATTGAGGAAGTAGTCCAGGGCGGATATATAGCCAAGGACAAGCGAAATCCACAGGAAGGAGGTTCCGATCAGGCTCAGCGTGGTCTGAATCCCCGGGATCGCCGGCAGCAGAAAGACAAGCGCCAGGGTTTGAGAAATCATCTTGTTTTTCCCCATTCGGCTGGAGTTGATGATCAGTCCGTGTCCGGCGGCAATCGAGCGCAGGCCGGTTATACCTATCTCACGGCCGACGATGAGGAAAACCAGCCATGCCTGAACTTTTGGAATCAGCATTATGAGCACGGCTGTGATGAGCAGCTTATCGGCAAGCGGGTCGAGCAGCTTTCCAATGGAGGTAACCGTATTCGATCGCCGCGCCAGGATGCCGTCCAGGCAAATCAGTAAGCGAGGCGATGCAATAGACCACGAAAGCGACATTCTGCGAAAAACCGGAGGATGGAGGTATCAGCAGCGTCACTATGACCGGTATGGTGGCCATCCTGAAATAGGTCAGGACGTTGGGCAAAGTCGTGAGGCTTTTCCTTGAGAGGTCGCTTCGGTTCAAAACGATCATAAACTCAAACTTTCAAGCTTCCCGGTTCTGTCTTTGTGGCTTCCCGCTTCCTTCAGATTAGTAACGGTACCGATCATAAAAGTCCATAACTGTCTTAACATAAATTTGGGTTTCGTCAAAAGGCGGAATTCCCCCGTGTTTTGTCAACCGCCTCCGGACCCGCATTGTAGGCGGCCAGCGCAAGGGCCGTGTCGTTGCTGAACCGGTCGAGCATCATCCTGAGATACCTTGCTCCACCGTCGATATTCTGCTGGGGATCGAAAGGATTGAGCACGCCGAGGTCCCGCGATGTGTCGGGCATGAGCTGCATCAAGCCCATTGCGCCTTTTGGGGATACGGCCTGCGGATTGAAGCCCGATTCAGCGCGGATCATCGCCTTGACCAGGTTGCAATCCAGGCCGTAAAGCTTGCAGGTCATCTTTATGTGCGGATCATAAACAGCCTGATTGGGCAATTTTGACAGGCGGGAGAAAAATCCCGGCTGAAATCCCTGGGATGCCGTTGTAGCTTGGGAAATATTTCTGGAAGGTCGCCTGGGTCAAAGGCGGAAGACTCACATCGGCTGAATGCGCATGAGGTGGGGGTATTGGTGTAATGAATTGCCCCGTCCCTGTCAATATACTTGAAGATTTCCGCACAGGGGATTATCGGGCAGGCAACCGTCAAAACACTGCTAATCGCAGCGAAAAGGAGATACCTGGCAACCCTTGCAATTCCCTTCATAACCCCTCCTGTTTACATACCACAACTTAAACTTACGTCTCTATTTTTCCACTTTTTTCCAATCTTGCAAGAATTTTTCTATTCCCAGATCGGTCAGCGGATGGCGCGCAAGCTGTTCAATGACCTTGTATGGAATGGTGGCAATATCCGCGCCTAAACGCGCGGCGGTAAGCACATGCACAGGGTTTCTGACGCTGGCGACGATAACTTCGGTTTCAAAAAGGTAATTCGAAAATATATCGAGAATTTCGCGAACCAGGCTCATGCCCTCCTGGGAGATGTCGTCGAGCCTGCCGACGAACGGGCTGATATAGGTTGCCCCGGCCTTGGCGGCAAGAAGCGCCTGAAGGGGAGAGAATATCAGCGTTACATTTGTTTGCACTCCTTCCGGGGACAGAGTTTTTACGGCCCTGAGGCCCACAGTGGTCATAGGGATTTTCACGACGACGTTGGGGTCTATTGCGGAAAGTTCCCGGGCTTCCCTCAACATGCCCTCCAGGTCGCAGCACACGCCCTCGGCGCTCACCGGACCCTGTACAATCTCACATATCTTGCGGATATGGCTCTTAAAGGCGTCCCTGCCTGCGATTCCTTCCTTTGCTATCAGGCTGGGGTTAGTCGTAACCCCGTCCAGGACCCCCAGATCATAGGCATCTTTTATTTCGTCAAGATTGGCTGTATCGATAAAGAATTTCACAACGGACTCCCGCTAAAAGTGTTGTCTTAACCGTGGCTTTGGCTTTTGAGATACTTGTCGTAGCATTGCTCGCTGCAAAAATGAATCACCTGGCCTTCAACCACCCCTTTTACCCCTTTTTGTTTCAAGAAATAAGCGCCGCATTGAGGATCGCGGATAAGTTCGGCGTCGGAAGCAGGCCCGCGCGCCTGGTCCCGGGGATCGGAGGGGGCAACAAGCGCCCTGCCGATCTTTTTTACGAGAAAGTAGGCGATCCACACTATTACGGCGTAGACAAATAAACGTCCCATCTCACATTTCCAGTTTTTGAATTTCCTGCTGGTCATCGAGTTCAAGAATTCGATTCAACATTTGATGAACTGAGAGCCCAAGTCCCGGATGCACCCAGTCAGGTTCAATTTCGGCCAGGGGCATCAGAACGAAGAGGCGTTTGCTCATCAGTGGATGAGGCACCTTGAGTACCGGCAGATCGAGTTGGATATTTTCATAGAAGATAAGGTCCAGGTCCAGGGTCCTCGGGCCCCATTTTACCGTCCGGACCCTTCCGAAGCTCTTTTCCACCTCGATCATGAGTTCGAGGAGCGCCTGCGGCTCGAGCCGGGTCTGCAGGAGGACGGCCGCATTTATAAACCAGTCCTGCTCCACCGGCCCAACGGGGCTGGTTCTGTAGAGCGACGAAATTCTTAGGATATCAATCGCCGGGTGTTTTCGCAACACTTCAAAAACCTCCCGGCATATTCGGACCGAGTCACCCTGGTTACTACCTACTGCTATTGCGGCTTTTTTCACCTGAAGGCCGATCTTTCAGATCGAGTTTGCAGATTCGCTCCACAGCCTCCCGAATGCGCTCCCTGGGAACGGTGAGCGCCATTCGCACATAGCCTTCGCCGGGATCGCCAAACCCGCTGCCGGGAGTGGTCACTATGCCGGCCTCGCGGAGCAGAAGGGACGTAAAATCCCTTGAACTGTAGCCCGGCGGAGTTTGGGCACCACACATAGAATGTGGCCTTTGGGATTTGCGGATGGAGTCCCGCCTTTTTGAGACCGGCGATGAGAATATCGCGCCTTTCCCGATAAATGTTCTGCATATCGGCAACCGGCCCCTGGTCGCCCTCCAGCGCCGCGATGCCCGCCCACTGGACGGCGTTGAAGGCGCCCGAGTCGATGTTGCTCTTTATGCGGCCAAGAGCCTCGATCACGTATCGGTTGCCTACCGCGAATCCCAGCCGCCATCCGGTCATGTTGTAGGTCTTCGACAGAGAATGAAACTCTACTCCAACCTCCTTTGCGCCGGGGACCTCAAGGAAGCTCATCGGGCGATACCCGTCGAAAGCCATTTCCGAATAAGCCGCGTCATGGCAGACTATTATTCCATACTGCGCGGCAAACCGGACGACCCGCTCGTAGAAGTCCCTGTCGGCCGTAGCGCCGGTAGGATTATTCGGATAGTTTATGAACATAAGCCGCGCGCGCCCGGCCACTTCGGGCGGAATGGCATCCAGGTCCGGCAGGAACCCGTTTTTTTCGAGGAGCGGCATGAACCAGGACTCGCCGCCCGCGAACATGGTGGCAACATGATATACGGGATAGGCGGGAGAAGGCGCCAGCGCCAGGTCTCCCGGGTTGATGAATGCAAGCGGCAGGTGAGCCAATCCCTCCTTGGAGCCTATCAGGGTGAGCACCTCGCGAGAGCGGGTCCAGCTCGACTCCGAATCTTCTCTTGTACCATTTGGCCACGCTGACCCGGAAGTCGTTCATACCCGAGTAGGAAGGATACTGGTGGTTGGCCGGGTCTTTTGCCGTTTGAGCCAGTCTTTCGATTATATGAGACGGAGTCGGTAAATCGGGATCGCCCACCCCGAGGTTGATTACGTCAACTCCCCCGGCGATCAGTTCGGCCTTGAGCCGGTCGATCTCGGCAAAAAGATAGGGTGGAAGCCGGCGCAACCGTTCAGCTTCTACAACTGTCATTGAAACCTCCCTGACGGAGATCAGAGAGGACAGATTTCCGTCCTCCGCTTTCCGCCTTCCGTCCTCCGTTATTTGATACCGAGCACATCGCTCATGTCGTAGAGCCCCACGGGTCGGCCGATGACCCATCTGGCGGCGCGTATCGCTCCCCTGGCGAAATTGTCGCGGCTGTGGGCGCGATGAACGATCTCTATCCTTTCGCCAAGGGAGGCGAAAATAACGGTATGCTCGCCCACGATGTCGCCGCCTCGAATGGTCTGAATTCCAATCTCAGGCACGGTACGCTCTCCGATCATTCCGCGCCGCCCATAGACCCCAACCTGCCCGAGGTCTCTGCCGAGGGCCCCGGCGACAATTTGTCGCGAGCTTGATGGCCGTACCGCTTGGCGCGTCTTTCTTGAACCGATGGTGGGCTTCCACTATCTCTATGTCGTAACTGTCTCCGAGCAGCCGCGCCGCTTCGGCCACCATTTTGAACATAATATTGACACCGACGCTCATGTTGGGAGAAATTACACATGGGACCGCGCTCGCAAGCCCGGCGGCCTCATCGAGCTGCTCGCGTGTAAATCCGGTCGAGCCTATGACCATGGATATGCCGCGGGCCGATGCGACCCTGAGGTGTTCAAGCGATGATGCGGCGTTGGTAAAGTCGATTATTACGTCGGCGTCCTCCAGCACATCTTCGATTCTGCCCCCGATCGTCTTGCCGGTGGGGCTGCCTCCGATCGCTTCGGCCAGATCTTTTCCAACCAGAGGGTGCCGTGAAAACTCAAAGCCGCCAGCCAACTCGATCCCCTCGGTCTCGCCGATGAGCTGGGCGACCCTGGAGCCCATTCTTCCCGCAATTCCCGCAACCGCTGCGCGTACCATTCTTATGCCTCCGTTCACCGCACTTTCATATTGAGTCCGTGGCCAGGGTCCGGGGCGGTTAGGCCCTGGTCCTTTTTTCAGCCGATTAAGGCAGAAGACCCTGAGCTTCCAGAATTTTCCTCAGGCGCTCCTTGTTGCTCTTCGACCCATAGTTACAAGCGGGAGCCTCACCTCTTCGGACTCTATTTTCTTCATCATGGCCAGGGCAGCCTTGACCGGGGCCGGGTTGGTCTCGATAAAGAGGCCGTGAAGCAGGGGCAGGAGCTTGTAATAAAGCTTCCGGGACTCTTCAAACTTACCGTCGAAAAACAGATTGCAAAGATCGGCCATTTCCCGAGGAGCAACATTTGATACAACCGATATGACCCCTTTGCCTCCAACGCACATCAGTGGGAACGTAAGGTAATCCTCGCCGGAGACCACGATGAAATCATCGGCGCACATGGCGATTATGTCCGTGATCTGCTTCATTGAACCGGAAGCTTCCTTAACGCCGACAATGTTGTCAATCTTTGGACAGGCGCGCTATTGTGACAGGTTCGATGTTGGACGCCGTGCGGCCCGGTATGTTGTACAGAATGATCGGAATATCGACAGCTTTGGCTACCTTCTCAAAATGCCGATAAAGTCCTTCCTGCGTCGGCTTGTTATAGTAAGGGCTTATCATGAGGGCTGCGTCGGCGCCTGCCTTTTTCGCGTGAACTGGTCAGCGAGATCGCCTCCACGGTACTGTTGGAGCCTGTTCCGGCAATGACCGGAACGCGTTTTGCCGTCTGTTCGACTGCGATTTCAACCACCCGCTCATGCTCCTTATGCGATAGAGTGGGCGATTCGCCAGTGGTCCCGCAGGGGACAATGCCGTGGGTTCCATTTGCGATCTGGAACTCGATAAGTTCTCTCAGTCCGGCTTCATCGATCTTACCGTCCTCTAAAAGGCGTAACAATCGCCACTATTGCGCCGCCAATCATTGCAGCCTCCTTTCTACTTTCTCAAGGTCTCGTCCCAAAGTTCGGCGTCGTAAACCACCTTTGCATCGCCTTCCAGGTAAACGTCAGAGAAGGTTATTCCACTTTCCTGTGAGATTTTCTCGAAGTGAATAACCAGCGTTTCCCCGCTCCTGGTCAGCACTTCGACCGGAGAGGCGACGAAATTCTTTGCCGCTGCGAGCAGGGCTGCTGCTATGGAGCCCGTACCGCACGCGAGGGTTTCGGCTTCGACGCCGCGTTCATAAGTCCTGATGGACAATGTGGTGGGGGCCGCGGACAAAGACGAAGTCGGCGTTGGAACCAGCCGGCTGAAAGCGTTGGTGAAAGCGTATGCAGCGTCCCCGCTCAAAGACATCCATCTCATCGAGTTGCGCCTCGGAGTCGGCGAAAAAGACTGCGTGCGGGACCCCGGTATTGATGAAACTGAGGTGGAGAAGACAATCATCGAGTTCGACCGGGAAGTCAATTTCCATGCTGTGGGGCTGGGGCATAAGGACTTTGGCGCGTTCGCCGAGATCTGCGCTTCGATAAGGCCGGCAAGCGTGCTGAAAGAGAGCGCGATCCTTGTCCACTATACCCTTGAGCAGTGCGAACCGGGCCGCGCAACGGGCTCCGTTCCCGCACATCTCCGCTTCGCTCCCGTCGGCGTTGAAGAACTGCCACCGGAAATCAGCCTCGACATCATTTTCTATTAAGAATCAGGCCGTCAGCCCCTACGGACACCTTTCTGCGGCAGGCAAGCCGGGCCAGTTCGCGCCCGTGCTCCTTTGTCCAGCTTCAATGCCCGATTGTCTATTATTATAAAATCGTTGCCGCTGCCGGTCATTTTCGTGAAACGGATTCGATGCCGGGTTTCGGACAATTGCGACTCCTATGTTAAGCGCTCACCTGCCGGTCCAAACTGCAAAAAATCCGGAATGGCTTCGGGCTGCACCAGGTCTTCCCAGGTTTCCCTTTGCCTTATAACGAAATATTGCCCGCCTTTTACGAGCACTTCCGGAGCGCGCGGGCGCGAGTTGTAATTGGAGGACATACTGAACCCGTATGCCCCGGCGCTCATCACAGCAAGATAATCACCCGCCGCCGGCATGGGGAGGCCGCGGTCCTTGGCCAGAAAGTCGCCGGACTCGCAAATGGGACCGACCACGTCGACGATTTCTGTTTCGTTCAGACCCCTGAGGACCGGCTGGATATAATGATAAGACCCGTAGAGGCTTGGACGGATCAGATCGTTCATTGCCCCGTCGGTTATGACGAAATTCTTCGCCTGGTTCCGCTTTGTATAGAGTACTTTGGTCACAAGAACGCCGGCGTTTCCTACTATAACCCGGCCCGGCTCGAAAATCAGCGTGCAGTCGATATTTTCCAGCTCGTCGCAGGAGCGCCCTTGCATATTCATGCGGCTGAGGGGGCGCTTCCTGGTCGTAAACTATACCGAGCCCGCCGCCCAGGTCGAGATAGCGAATATGGAACCCGGTTTGCCGCAGCCGGTCTATAAGAGAGCGAAGCCGTTTCAGCGCATCGACGAAAGGTGCGACATCGGTAAGTTGGCTGCCGATATGGCAATCCAGCCCGACGATCTCGATGTTCTTGAGGTTTTTTGCCTTCTCGTAGGCCCGCAGAGCGCTGTCGACCGAAATGCCGAATTTGTTCTTCTTCATGCCGGTGGAAATGTAGGGGTGCGTATTCGGGTCGATATCAGGATTGACCCGCAGGGAAATCGAGGCCTTCGTGCCCATTGCTTCGGCCCGGCGATTGATCTGCTCGAGTTCCTGGGTAGATTCGATATTGAACATCAGGATTTTTTCGCGAAGCGCGAAATCGATTTCTTCAACCGTTTTGCCCACCCCGGAATAGACAATGCGCTCAGGTGGAATTGCGGCCTTGCGGGCGCGGTAGAGTTCGCCGCCCGATACGATGTCCACTCCGCCGCCCATCGATCCGAACAGTTTCAAAATTGCGATATTGGAGTTGGCTTTTACAGAGTAACAGATAAGGTGCGCAACATTTGTGAAAGCGGAGTCGAAAGTCGTGAAATGGTGGCTGAGCGTAGCATGACTGTATATATAGCACGGGGTCCCGGTTTTTTCGGCGATAAGCCGCACCGGGACCTCTTCGCAATAGAGTTCATCTCCTTTATACTGGAAATGATGCATTGAAAAAATCCTCGCCGTCCATACGCTTATCAGATATCAAGTCAGAGCCTCGGATATCCTTTCGCCTATTCCGTAATCAGGTTTCTCACCTCGGTCCACTTGGAGAGCAGACCCTCTTTATGGTCCGCCTGGGCGCTTACTGCCGATACGGCGTAAAAGTAAGTCGCCCCCTTCTTTGCGCCCTGGTCCACAAAAGGCGGGTGCTGCTACCGGAGTTGCAGTCAGCCGGATAATTTCTTTTCCTTCCCTGCGATACACATGATAGCCGCCGGTTTTCCCATCGGTCTCAGTCCAGTGTATCTCAAGGGCTCCATGCGCCGGAGTTATCCAGACCCTGCCGGGAGGAGGGGGCGGCACCGATTCGGGCCCTTTGGCCTGGGCCGTGGAAGAGGGTTCCCCGCAAATGTAGACCTCATCCATATACAGGACCGGAACAACCCGATAGCTGTAGCTCTGCCCGGGAGCAACCGACTGGTCTAGATAGGCATTGCCTTTTACATAAGATGGGGAGGCCTTTTCCCAGCCCTTCTCACCCGAAAGCCTCTCGACGCGGAAAGACACACTTGACGCATCCAGATTATTTCCTTCGATGTCTTTTAAGACCGGTTTCCACTGAATCAGAATCCCCTGCGGCTGAGTGGCCGCCGTAAGGTTTACAGGCGCCGCCGGTCCAGGGTAGACTTTGGCTATCGCAGGGTTGGAAAGGCTCAAAGGATTGCCTTTTTCGTCCGTGACGGTTACCTGGTAACGAAAAGCCCGGCGATAGGAGACATTGGTATCAACCCAGCGAAGCTTGCCGTCGCGCGCCCGGTTTTGCGGCGGCCGCATCTATGGTCTGGACCAGCTGCTGTTCGGGAGGGGGACATTCAAGGCAATTGCGGTTTTCCCATTTCAGCTCGGACCTCATGATCGAATAGCCAATCTCTTGTGTCCGCTTCCACAGCGACCGGACTCCACGAAAGCTCGACTGATCGAGGCATAACCTGAGCCCTCAGGTCGTTTACCTGCGGAGGGGCCGCCACTCCCTGAGGTTTTGGAAACATTTTCATGCCACAGCCTGAAATTATAACGCTCAAAACACAAATAGAAATGATTCCCAGGCACTTATATTTCGCGCGAATCATGACAGGATTCGCATAGGCCCCCTACTTTTCCGGTTTCGCGGTTTTCCCTTGAGTATGGTTTGCAGGCTTCAAGGTCTGCCCGCGCCCGGGCAATGGCTTCTTTTACCCGTGAGGTGGCGGTGCCTCCAACTGATCTTCTCCGGTCGATTACGCTCGAAATATCGAGGTATGGAAAAACGTCCTCATCGAAAGCCTCGTGGAAAGTTTTCAACTCGTCAAGCGAGCAGTCGCTCAGCTCTTTGCCGGTTCCGAATGCAGTATTGAACGAGCTGGCCTACAACATGATGCGCTTTGCGGAAAGGAACATCACGTCTGACCAGATAATCGGCCAGATCGGTGGCCAGCGTAAAGTTATGCCCGGCCATACGCGGCCATTGTCTCCCGGTTGATCCGGATTTCGGGCAGCATTTTGCTCAGCAGGCGCAGGGTGGCAAGCAGAGTATCGACAGTATCGAAAACCGGTTCCTTGTCTTCCTGCAGATCGCGGTTATAGGCCAGGGGCAGCCCCTTGGTCAAGGTCAGAAGCGCAATGAGATTTCCATAAACCCGGCCGGTTTTGCCGCGCATCAGCTCGGGCACGTCCGGGTTTTTTTTCTGGGGCATGATGCTGGAACCGGTGCAGAATGCGTCACTTATCTCGATGAAGGCGAACTCCGGGCTCGACCAGATGATAAGCTCTTCGGCCATGCGGCTCACGTGCATCATTAAAATAGCCGAAGCCGAGCAAAATTCAATCAGGTAATCGCGGTCCCCGACCGCATCCATAGAGTTTGCCACAACCTTGGAAAAACCAAGCTGACGGGCCGTCCATTCCATGTCGATGGGAAAAGTGGTGCCTGCAAGCGCCGCGCTTCCCAACGGCATTACGTCGGTACGGGTGAGACAGTCGCTGAATCTTGCGAAGTCGCGGGCAAACATCTCATAGTAGGCCATCAGGTGATGCGAAAAAAGAATCGGCTGAGCGTGCTGGAGGTGAGTAAATCCCGGCATGATAACATCGAGGCGCTTTTCTGCTATTGCGACCAGGGTCGACAGAACTTCATGCACAAGGTCCAATATGCTCGAAAGCGCATCGCGCATGTAGAGCCGCATATCAAGAGCAACCTGGTCGTTTCGGCTCCTGGCCGTGTGGAGTTTGCCGCCGATCTCTCCTATCCGCGCGGTAAGCTCGTTTTCGATCGCCATGTGGATGTCCTCCTGGGAGGAATCCAGGACAACCTCGCCCCGCTCTATGTCGCGAAGTATTTCGCCCAGGGTCTGCACGATGCGGGAGGCCTCCTCGTGCGAAATTATGCCGCATTCGGCCAGCATGCGGCAATGCGCGATGCTCCCCTCGATATCGTACCGATAGAGCCGGTTGTCAAAATGGATGGAAGCGGTGTATTCTTCCACCAGCTTATCTGTGGGCAGCTCAAAGCGTCCCTTCCACAGCTTTTCGGCCATGTGCTCCTTACTCCGGAATAAAGCGGATTATACGTCTTACAGGTCTTATAAGTCTTATATTAGCTCTGCTTCTCAGCTTGATTTTAGAGGCCGCTGAAGGCTTTTGTTCACAAGAGCTTCGATCCGCAGCCTCAGTCCGAGCAGCCGGATAAAGCCGCTCGCCTCATCCTGCCGGTAAACGTCGTCTTCTTCAAAAGTGGCGAAGCCGGGCTGGTAGAGAGAGCGCTCCGACCTGCGCCCGATCACCTGGCAGCTTCCCTTGTAGAGCTTCACACGGGCGGTCCCCCAGACATTTTCCTGCGCCAGGTCCATCATATTCTGCAGGTAGCGCATCTCGGGCGAATACCAAAACCCGTTGTAAATCAGACGCGAGTATTCCGGGACAAGGCTGTCGCGCAGGTGCATAACTTCCCTGTCCATGGTTATGGATTCGACCGCCCTGTGGGCTACTCGCATGATGGTGCCGCCCGGGGTTTCGTAGACGCCTCGAGATTTCATCCCTATGAACCGGTTTTCCACAAGGTCCACGCGGCCGATCCCGTGCTTTCCACCGATCTTGTTGAGATACTGGAGAAGGCCGGCCGGGCTCATGCGCCTGCCGTCAACGGCAACCGGGTCTCCTTTTTCATAATCGATTTCGATAATTTCGGGCTCGTCGGGAGCATTTTGCGGATCTACGGTCATGATGAACATCTCTGGGTCCGGCTCCGTCCACGGGTCTTCGAGAATGCCGCCCTCGTAGCTTATATGCAGCATGTTGCGGTCGCAGCTATAGGGCTTGGCCCTGGTAACGGGAACCGGTATCCCGTGTTTTTGTGCAAAAGCAATAAGCTCGCTTCGCGACTTCATGTCCCACTCCCGCCATGGCGCGATCACCTTTATGTCAGGCCTGAGCGCCATGTAAGCCAGCTCGAACCGCACCTGGTCGTTTCCCTTCCCGGTGGCGCCGTGGCTCACCGCGTCCGCGCCTTCCTCCTCGGCTATCGCGATCTGGCGCCTGGCGATCAGCGGGCGGGCGATGGATGTGCCGAGCAGGTACTGGCCTTCATAGATGGCGTTGGCGCGAAAAGCCGGGAAAAACGAACTCGCTTGCGAACTCCTCCCTAAGATCTTCGATGCGCGCTTTGATCGCGCCGGTCGCAAGGGCTTTTTTTTCGATCCCGTCCAGTTCCTCATCCTGGCCCAGGTCGGCAGAGAAGGCGACAACTTCGCATCTGTAGGTCTCGATGAGCCATTTGAGAATGATCGAGGTATCAAGTCCGCCCGAATAGGCGAGGATAACCTTTTTGACACCCATCACCAAAATACTCCGTTCTTAAATCCACTGAAAAAGCTGGGGAAATTGTAACCGTTCACCGCACTTTGAGGAAATTTCTCATCCTGCGTAAGTCCGGATCAGAGCCTTCGGCTTCCGATCATCCAGTCAAGGAGCGCCATTTGCATGTGAAGCCGGTTTTCAGCCTGGTCAAAAACGGGGGCCCGCAGGCTTTCGAGCACCTCCCCGGTGATCTCCTCCCCCCGGTGAGCGGGCAGGCAGTGGAGCACTATCGCGTGCGGGGGCGCACATGCCAGAAGTTGCGAATTTATCTGGTAATGCCGAAAGGCTTTCATTCGCTCCGGGGCCTCGCTCTCCCGCCCCATGCTCGCCCAGACGTCGGTATAGAGCACATCGGCGTCCGATACGGCTTCTCTTGGATCGGCGATCAGCTTGATCTTTGCTTTTGCCTGGCGCGCGGCCCAGTCTAAGAGTTCCTTTTGAGGTTCATATCCGGGAGGGCAGGCTAGATTGAGCGAAAAGCCAAGGCGCCCGGCCGCATTTATCCATGAATTTGCGACGTTGTTTCCGTCCCCGACCCAGGCGACCGTGAGATTTTCGAGCGAGCCCCGCTTTTCGCGGATGGTCACAAGATCGGCCAGCACCTGGCAGGGATGAGAGTAGTCCGTCAAAGCGTTTATCACGGGAATGGAGGCGAACCGGGCCAGTTCCTCAACGTCGCTTTGAGCAAAGGTCCTCATGACTATGGCGTCGATATATCGGTCCAGAACGCGCGCCATGTCGGCAAGAGGCTCCTGCCGGGAAATCTGGGTGTCCTGGGCGGTCATGAACATCGGCTGCCCGCCCAGCCGGCAGATGGCGGCCTCGAAGGAAACCCGCGTTCTGGTCGAGGGTTTCAGAAAAATGAGGCCCACGATTTTTCCGGTGAGCGACTTGGGCAGGGCGCCTGCGGCAAGCTCCGCCTTCATCTTTTCGGCTTTGGCGATCAGTCCGAGAATTTCCTGGGCGGAAAGGTCCCGGATCGAGAGCAGGTCGCGCTTCATAGGACTTCCTCTTTGAATACGCCCTCCAGGATGCCGATCATCTCGTCGACTTCGGAGCGGCCGGCGATAAGGGGCGGAACGAACCTCAAAACGGTATCGTGCGTGCAGTTTATTATGGCGCCCCTATCCAGGCATTTGGAAACGAATTTCGCGCCCTGGGACAGCCAGCTCCAAACCCACCATGAGACCTCGCCCGCGGACGTCTTTGATGAACGAATAGCGCTCTTTGAGTTCCTCGAGCCTTGAGATGAAATAGGCCCCGGTCTCGCGCACCCTGCCCAGGAAAGCCGGCTCGGAAATGATCCTCAAGGTTGCCAGGGCCGCCGAGGCGACCAGCGGGACCGCCGCCGAAGGTGGAAGCATGGCTGCCCGGGGTAAAAGCCCCGGCCACTTCATCGACGGCCAGCATTGCCCCCATCGGCAATCCGTTTGCCAGCGCCTTTGCCAGGGTCATTATGTCAGGGGTCACATCCTCCTGCTCGTAGGCAAAAAGTGAACCCGTTCTTCCCAGTCCCGACTGGACCTCATCAAAAATGAGCAGGAGCTTCCTTTCTTTGCACAGCGCCTTAAGGTCCCTCAAGTAGCCGGGGGCCGGGAAATTGAGCCCGCCTTCCCCCTGGACCGGTTCGACCATTACCGCGCAGGTCTTGTCCGTAATGGCCGCTTCAACAGCCGAAACGGAGTTAAAATCGACAAGGACAAAACCTTCCACCAGCGGCTCGAAACCTTGATGGACCTTGCTTTGACCGGTAGCCGAAAGGGTCGCCATGGTCCGGCCGTGGAAGGAATCATTCATCGAGATGATGTGGAACCTGCCGGGGCCGAAGGTGTCACGGCTGTACTTTCTGGCAAGCTTTATCGCCGCTTCGTTGGCTTCAGCGCCGGAGTTGCAAAAAAACACCTTATCCGCAAATGAAAGTCGTGTCAATTCCGCCGCCAGCTCAACTTGCGGATATGTATAAAACAGGTTGGAAACATGAACCAGTTTTCGCGCCGCCTCGCTGATTGCCAGGGCCACTTCCGGGTGGCAGTGCCCAAGGCCGCACACGGCAATGCCGGCAAGAAAATCAAGGTATTCTTTTCCGGCGTCATCCCAGAGCCTGCACCCTGCCCCCCTGACAAAAGCCACAGGAAACCTGGCGTATGTGCCGAATATGTGCTTGCTGTACTCCTTCTCTATTCCATCGATATGTGCGTTCATTTCGCTCGCTCGCTGTTCCTCAGGATCTCGGTTCCGATCCCCGCGTCGGTGAATATCTCCAGCAAAATGGCGTGGGGAAGGCGGCCGTCAACTATGTGGACCTTTGCGGTCCCTGCCTCCAGGGCGTCGATTGCGCATTGGATCTTCGGTATCATCCCGCCCCGCAGCGTCTGGTCGCGCATGGCCGCTTGGGCTTCGCTCACCGTCATGCTCGATATAAGCTTTCCCTCCTCGTCGAGCACTCCGGGCACATCGGTCATGAGCAAAAACTTATCGGCCTTAAGAGCGCCCGCAATCGCCCCAGCCACAAGATCAGCGTTTATGTTGTAGGTTTCCCCGTTCTCACCCGCCCCGATCGGGGCAATCACCGGGATTATATCGCTTTGCAAAAGGGTTTGCAGGACATCGAGGTTTACGCGCGCCACCTCGCCGACCAGTCCTATGTCAATTATCTCCGCAGGCCCATCCTCTGCGGTGTCTCGAACGATCTGGAGCTTTCGGGCCTCGATGAGTTGGCCGTCCTTGCCGCTCAACCCTACAGCGCGTCCTCCATGCCTGTTTATAAGGGCCGCTATCTCTTTGTTGATCTTTCCTGCGAGCACCATTTCCACGATCTCCATGGTATCGGCATCGGTTATGCGCATTCCGTCGCAGAAGTCCGATTTCTTTCCGATCCGCCGCAGCATCTCGCCTATCTGCGGCCCGCCGCCATGGACCACCACCGGATTTATCCCGATGTACTTCATCAGGACGACGTCCTTTGCGAAGCTCTCCTTGAGTTCTTCGGCCACCATCGCATGACCGCCGTATTTTATGACGATCGTCTTCTGATAAAACCGGCGAATATAGGGGAGGGCTTCAACCAGTATATTAGCTTTTTCGATCATGACAATCCCACCGTAAACAGAAATAAAAATCCTCCCTTTCCGCCTAAACGGGAGGATTGGTGAAAAAATAAGTTGTTTGTACCAAAGAATTTAAAGGATTGTGCCGGGCGTTTCAAATAAAATATGCAGAAGCGGTTCTGCATGCCCCTTCGGTGGAGTTTTTTGTCCCCGCCCCGCGCGGTTAATCAGCTCGATCCAAGTTTTGCGATTTCGCTCTGCGTCAGGGCGACCGGCGCCTTTCGGTCCTCCAGCATGGAGGCGTAGAAAAGAATTCTTGCACAGTGCTCGAGTTTTTCCATGCGCATGAAGGCTTCCATCAGGCTCCCACCGAAAGTGAGCGCCCCGTGCCTCTTGAGAAGTATCGCCCTGCTGTCCGGGATATAAGGCTCGATTGACTGCGGGACTTCATTGGTCGATGGAGTTGCGTAGGGCGCAACGGGAACTTTGCCCAGCATGAGCCATACTTCGGGCAGGACTTTCGAGTTGAACGGAAACCCGGCCAGTGTGAATGCTGTTGCCACCGGCGGGTGCGCATGCACGATTGCCAAAACATCCGGCCTCATGCTATAGACCTGGACATGCATTCGTATTTCGTTTGACGGCCTCATAGGGCCTTCCAGGAGATCTCCCCGCATAGAGGTTTTTGCGATCTCTTCAGGTTCGATGTCCCCCTTTGAAACGCCGCTCGGGGTTATCAGCATACAGTCCTGGCCGGCCCTGCAACTGATATTGCCGTCGCTTGCCGCAATCAGCCCCTTGCTCTCCAGCCTGCGGCAGACCTTGATTATCTCCAGACGTAAACTCCGCTCTTGACTATCCATCCTGCTCCCCCCAAAATCGCGCCTTGAGCGGCTCTCGGCCAGCTCGATTCTTGAAACACGGTTAATCGTCGTTACATACCACACTTTACAGCCTTGCGGGCGCCAGACCGAATAGAATCTCCAAAGGAGAAGAAAATATGATCAGGTGGTTCAAGCGAAAGGAAAAGAAAGATCGTGGGCAAAAGAGGGAGAATTTGCGGGAAACCGTGACCGTGGAAAAGGAAGAGCCGGAGGAGGATATCTTCACAGGGCAGACCCTGGTCATCGAGGAAATGGCCGGGGCGCAAACAGTGGAGGGACCCGAACCCGAAACGTTTGCCCCTGCCGAGGGAGGCGGTAACGATAACTCATTATCAGGCAAACAGGCGCCCGCCTCGCGGGTGGGTGGGCGGGCTGTCGAGATTCAGGCTGGCGGTCCCGGTTCCCAAGCCCCGCCGCACGGCGAAGATGAGGCCCCGGAAGAAGAAGATGAGGCCCTGGAGGAAGAAGAGGAGACCCCGGAGGATGGGGTCCCCCAAGGGGGTTTTTTCAGGCGCCTTCGCCAGCGGCTCAAAGGAACCCGGGAGAAATTCGTCCACCGGATAGATCGGCTGGTTCTCGGCAAGAAGGTCATAGATGAGGAACTGCTCGATGAACTGGAAGAAATTCTAATTACCTCAGACCTGGGGGTTCGAACCACCGGGATGCTGCTCGGCAAAGTCGCCGGCAAGGTAAAGCGAAAAGAGCTGAGCGATCCCGCCCGGCTCCGGGATCAGATACGTGAGGAAATCAGGTCCGTTTTGAGCGTCGAGGCCCCCGTGCTCGACTACCGTGCGCACAAACCATTCGTCGTCATGATCGTGGGAGTAAACGGCACGGGCAAGACTACGACCACCGGAAAGCTTGCCAACCAGTTGAAACAGCAGGGCCTGAAGCCGATGCTCGCTGCCTGCGATACCTTCCGGGCCGGCGCAGTCGAGCAGTTGTCAATCTGGGGCGAGCGTACCGGGGTCCCGGTGGTGAAGCAAAAAAGCGGATCGGACCCCTCCGCTGTGGCCTTTGACGCGCTCGATGCAGCGGTTTCGCGCGGTATCGACGTCATACTGATGGACACTGCAGGCCGAATGCACACTAAGGTCAATCTCATGGAGGAGCTGAAAAAAATCTACCGGGTCATCAACAAAAAGATGCCGGAGGCCCCGCACGAGGTGTTCCTGGTCCTCGACGCCTCAACGGGCCAGAACGCGCTCTCGCAGGCAAAGCTCTTCAAGGAGGGCATAGGCCTGACAGGGCTGATTTTGACCAAGCTCGACGGCACTGCAAAGGGCGGGGTTATCGCTGCAATTTGCGACGAGCTTCATGTGCCGGTCCGCTATATCGGGATCGGAGAGCGCCTTGACGACCTGCGCCCGTTTGACGCAGAAGAGTTTACGAATGCGTTGTTTTGATCCGGGGCTAAAGTTGGAAGGGCGATCAGCGGGTCATCCTCTTTGTCAGGCTTGCGACGGGATATGTTTTGGGCGAGGAGCTTAAGGACCGGATCAAGACCGCCCTGCGAAAACAGGTTTCTCCACGTCACGTTCCCGACCTGATTATGGAGGTCCCCGACATCCCTTACGCTTTCAACATGAAAAAGGTGAAGAGTTCGGTGGCGAACATATTGAACGGAAGGCCGGCAGCTAACAGGGACGCCCTCACTAACCCGGAGGCGCTGGACTTCTATGAAAAAATAGCGCTCGAACTTCGACGGTGAGCCTCACAGTTGCGCCTCCGAGCGATCCGGTCCCGGACTTGAGCACCAGTCTGTGACTTTACGGATTTATTACTCGCAGTTTGATGGGAAGACTTATCCTACTGAGATAGACTTATTGAAAATAAGGCTACCTCAGTACCCCACGCCTCATTCATCCGCGTGCGTTCGCCCCAACCGAAATGGACCTGTATACATTGCAAAACTTTACACTCTCCGCCCCATCCCACAGTAGAAATCACTCTTCTCATTTAGCGTCGCAAAATTGGGAGCCGCGCTTCGCGTTGGACTTTGCCTGTGCGCGCGTCGGCAGTGTGAGTCTATGCGCCATAAGGGTGTGAGATTTGGGGTGATAGAGGCGCACAGGAAAGTCCAAAAGGCGCCGTGCGGCTCCTGGATCGGTGTTCATCCGTGGCATAAATGGGGTCTATCATTTGCGGTGGGCTGTTGCGGGGCGCCTTTACCGGGAACTGAACGGAGACCCGCAATACCGTGGAATAAGTGGATCGTCCTGCGTAAAAGCCTCTTTACTCAGTTCTTTCAGCCTCTTATCGTTTTCAAGCCCGCGCGGTTGACATTGGTTCACTTGATCGGGGTGAAACAGGTAATTCCAATCTTGCTTTAAGTTTTTGCAAGCCCACTCTGAATTATCCGAGGCCGCCGATGAAACTTGGGCAGAACCTGCGTGGACTAATACGCTGGGGAAAAGCATCGTAGACAAGACAAGCAACATTGCCGAAGCAATTGCAGTTCTCAAAGGATTCATCTTTTGATTCCCTCCTGAATGCAAAGATAAGCATACGCCTCGCAAATTTCTAATAAGAAAGCAAAGCGGAGAACACGATTTATTAAGGGGACAAAGGCTCCTGGATAGAAACCCTAAGGCGCCGCCTCGCCATGTGTGCAAGCGGCTGATCGCTGTATGAGCGGGCTTTGCCCGCGATTAGGGCAGGGGCGCGAAATGCGGTCTCCACACCTCGCGGGGCGTGGAGCTGTTTTCCGGGTTGCAGGGGGGGATGTCTTAACAGGCACGAATCTTTGCTTAAATCGTTTCGGGCTTCAGGCGGAAGAGGTGGGGGGGGCAAGCTCAATAAGCACTAAAATAAGAAACTAAATAGGCATGATTTCAATGCCCTAAAGTGTTTCAGAACTAGCGTGTTTAGCCCTGAAAGGGCTGAATAATTAAGCCCAGGGTAAGCGAAAGCGCCACCCTGGGTGTGGGGTTCCATAATTTTTTTCTCTGTACCCTGCAGGGGTTACATAAAATCCGAATTGCAAAATGCAACTGCGAACACGGGACAATTTCTATGTAGCCTTTTCAGGGCAATGTATTTGGGGCCCCAAAACCCAGGGTGGCGCGTCCTCTCGAATACCCCGGGCTAAATTATGCAGCCCCGTTGTTTCGGCATTAAAATTACAGGCAACGATCATACGCTGCTTATTTGAGCGCTTATGGGGGCAAGTTCATGCCAATGTCCCCCCCCCACGCTCCAACCCTCAGAATTCACTTCACTCTTCATCCCCCTTGCTCTTAGCCTTTTCAATCAACTCGAGCAAAGAGGCGATCTTCTCTTTGGGTTTTTTGTCCGCAAACTCATCCCACTTTTGCGGCGAAAGCTTTTTTCTGAGGTATGCTTCAACCGGAAAGAAGGCTTGCCAGCAGACAATAATCCGGTGACATGGAAGGTCCCCGGCTTCCTGCATGCAATATGTCAAAGGCGCTTCCCCGCCCAGCCTGGGGCACCTGATCCAAAGTCCTTCGCTCGTTTTCGAGCACTGCTCGCTGCTGCTCACGGTTTTGGAAAGCCTTCGATTGATTTGAGGGCCCGCTCAATTTCCTCGTCGGTCAGCCTGTGCTGGGTGAGCTTTCCCGAAAGGAAGGCGTCATAAGCGGACAAATCTATTATTCCGTGACCGCTGAAGTTGAACAGGATCACCTTTTCCTTTCCTTCCTGCTTCGCCCGCTCTGCTTCCTGAACCACGGCAGCTATCACGTGATTGGTCTCCGGCGCCGGGATTACCCCCTCGGTCCTCGCCCATTTTACTCCTGCCGCGAAAGTCTCGATCTGGTCATAGGCCCTTGGCTCGACGATGCCCTCCTTTACAAGATGGGAAACTATCGGGGCCATTCCGTGGTACCTCAGTCCGCCGGCGTGGATCGGCTCGGGCAAAAAGTCGTGACCAAGCGTGTGCATGGCCAGAAGGGGCGTGGTCATGGCCGTATCCCCGAAGTCGTATGCGAACGGACCACGGGTCAGTGTCGGGCAGGACGCTGGCTCGGCTGCAACCACGGACATCTTTTTACCGTGGATTTTGTCGCGCACGAACGGAAGGGAAATCCCGGCAAAATTGCTGCCCCCGCCTGCGCATCCCATTACCACGTCGGGGTATTCGCCTATTTGAGCAAGCTGCTTGTGGGCTTCGAGACCGATAACGGTCTGATGGAGCAGCACGTGATTGAGAACACTGCCAAGAGAGTAACGGGAATCCTTGTTGCCAACTGCGTCCTCGATAGCTTCACTTATGGCGATACCCAGGCTCCCCGGAGAGTCGGGATTTTCGGCCAGGATTTTTCGTCCCGCGTTTGTCCTATCGCTCGGACTCGGGATGCACTCGGTCCCCCAAGTGGCCATCATAAGGCGCCGGTAAGGCTTTTGCTCGTAGCTGATTCTCACCATGAAAACCCTGCACTCCAGGCCGAACATCGCGCATGCCATGCTCAGTGCGCTCCCCCACTGGCCTGCCCCGGTTTCCGTCGACAGCCGCTTTATGCCGAAAGCCTTGTTGTAGTAAGCTTGGGCGATCGCCGTATTGGGTTTGTGAGAGCCGGGCGGACTTGCCCCTTCGTACTTGTAGTAAATCTTTACTGGGGCCCCTAGGGCCTTTTCGAAGTTGCGCGCGCGGCAAAGCGGCGTTGGACGCCATAGAAGGTATTTCTCCAGCACGGGTTCCGGGATGTCTATCCAGCGCTCGGTTGCGACTTCCTGCTCGATCAGATTCATGGGAAAAACGGGGGCCAGGTCCTCGGGACCTACCGGTTTGCCCGTTCCGGGATGCAGCGGCGGACTCATCGGCGTGGGCATGTCGGACAGGATATTGTACCATTGCTTCGGAATTTCATTGTCTGCCAGAACGACCTTTGTCTGTTCCATTTCTCGTTTTCCTCCTGCGCCTGTTGAGGGTTGGAAACTAAGCGGTTTCCGTCCGGAAAGGGTCCTTTTCCGCCCTGGCGGTGTCAATCTTCGGGCTCCCTTGTGCGGCGTACCGATGTACGCCTCCGCTCAAGCCCTCGATTTCCTAGCCAGACCGAAAAATCCCTCCTTTCCGAATCGGAAACTGCAAGTGTCTCATCCGGTGCTCCCGAACGGACACTAGCGGCCCAAAAAACAAAAAAGCCGTGGAGCCAGGTCTACAAATTGAACCTGGCCCCACGGCCCTTAATTTATGCAAAACGGGGCTTATGTGGACAGGCTCACCTCAAAGCCTGCCACAACCACACCATGGAATAATTCCTTAAAACGGCCGCCAACATACACTCCTGTCAATGTGAATTTTGTACTTAATACAACAAAAAGCCCAATGTCAAGGAAACTTTTTATCTCTTCTTCCACCTGGCCGAAAAGAAACCGTCCACGTCATGCTTATGAGGCCAGGAACGACAGTAAGGTCCCGATACCATTTCCCGGCAGGCGTAAGGCAGGTTTTGGGCCGCCGATTCTATTTCGAGTTCCGGGTGTGATTCGCTCAGGTGTTGGGCCACTGATTCGTTTTCGTCCCTGAAAACCGAGCAGGTCGCATAGACCAGTACTCCGCCGGGTTTTAAAAACTGTGCGGCATGAGAGAGCAGCTCTTTCTGGAGCAGGGACAGCCGGTAGGGATCTTTTATGTGTCTGCGCCATTTGATGTCGGGTTTTCGCCGCATCGTCCCCAGGCCCGTGCATGGGGCGTCAAGCAAAACGCGGTCAAAAAGACCGATCGATTCGGGCTCAAGCATCATGACCTCTTCGGCAAGAGCGCTGATTATCGTTAACCCCTGCCTGCGGGCGTTTTTGCGTGCTTCTTCGAGTTTCCAGGCCGATTTGTCAACGCAGAGCACTTCGCCCTCGTTTTTCATCATCAGGGCAATGTGGGCCGACTTAACACCCAAACCGGAGCAAAGGTCCAGGATGCGCTCTTCAGGCGTAGGGGCGAGCAGAATGGAAACCATTTGCGAGGCCTCGTCCTGCGCCTGCAGCCAGCCTTCCCGGAACGCGGCTGTCCCGGTCATGTCCCGCCTAGGCGCTTTTGCCCTCAGGGCCTGTTCCAGCCAGGGTGAAGGCGCCGCCTCGATTCCTTCGGCCTTCAAAGATTCGATTGCTTCTTCGCGCGAGGCTCTGAGCGTATTGACCCGGAAAACCGCCGGCGCGATCCGGTTGTTCGACTCACAAAAAAGCCCGGCTTCTTCGATGCCGATCTCATCGATCAGCCTGCGTACGAGCCAAAGCGGGTGTGAAGTCATCACCGCCATATGCGCCGCCGGGTCCTTCAGCGGGTCGGGCCAGTTCCACTCGCCGCCTCCGGCGCAAGACTCCTGGGTAAGCCTGCCCGAAGCCGAAGGCCTCGGGCAAGTCGCCTGCGGCGGCTCGCCGCCGCCTTTTCTGGCCGCCTCACGCAAAATTGCGTTTATGAACTTGATAACATAAGGGGGTTGGCTGCTTTTGGCGATGTCAACCGTATCGTTTACGGCTGCGTGGTCCGGTATGCGGTCGAGAAAGAGAATCTGGTAGAGGGCCAGCCGAAGGAGGACACGTACAGCCGGAGCGATCTTGTCGGGTCTCGTCCTGCTAAGCTCATCGATGTGCCAGTCGAGCCGGCCCTGCCAGCGCACAACACCATATACAAGCTCGGTCAGAAGCGCCCGGTCACGCTCATCGAGGCGCGAGTGGCGCTCGAGGGCGGTCCGGATCAACCGGTCGGGATGGGAAGCCTTCTGCTCGATGTGCAGCAAAATCTGGTAAGCCAGGGTTCGTGACGTGATCATATCAAAGCCGTTGCCGGCGGCGGGCGCCGCGCATGAAAAGTTCATTGCGGGCGTGGCCCGCTCCTTCCCGGATGCCTCAGTTTTCAGAGCGATCCGGAAACCCGGGAAGGACTTCTCGAAGCACGGATTCGACCCGATCCAGCGCAACCCGTGTATTGAGGCATGGTCCGAAGGGGCGCTGGTTGAAAATACCGTAAACGGGCAGCGGGGTGGTATCCTGGATACCGCTGGTCAGGTCCCGCTCGCATGCAACGGCGATAATCAGGTCGGGACGAGTCTCGATGACTATCCGGCGTGCAATGGTTCCTCCGGTGGCAACCGCGATGTGAACGCCGTATTTTTCCGCAAGCCCCAGAAGGTCCTTTATGCTGCATTTGCCGCAGCGTTTACAATTCTCCACCCGGTGGGTGATCTTCACCAGGCAGTCTTTATCCTGCAGGCAGTGTGGCATCAGGAGCAGGACGGAGCGGGGGGGACTTCCATTGCGGCATTGGGCCAGAACAAGCTCGTTGTTTACGGCCACGAACGCATGCTGGACCTGTTCGCGGCGAAAGCCGGCCAGCCTTCCGAGACCGACCAGTATGGGCAGCAGCAGCTTGATGGCAACACTGCGGAGCTTCCGCGAAAAAGAAACATCACGGCCCAGGGCGAAAACGGCGGCCAGGAGCGCGAGGCTTCCGAGCAGCACGGCGCCAACCAGGGTGGTAAGGATTGCCATTATCAGTGGAAGGTGGACGGAAATCCTGCTAAAACCGTAATAGGGCACTACGTAGAGAAGGATGAGAACGGCGGTTGCGATGATCCCGAAAAGCGCAACAAGAGATATTACGATCCGCTTTTCAGAACCGGCGGCAGGCTCGCTGAAGAGAGGGAAGGCTTCTTTTAGGGGCGGTTCTGTCGGTTTTTCCACGTGAGTCATTCCAGAAACGAGCCTCTCGGTATAGGCCTGCCGCAAGTGAATTCACACGCCCGCATGCGCCGCAGGCCCTCAAGTTGAAGCTCTCCGACACACAGGGACTGACCGCAGCCTCCAGCAACTATGAGGCCGCATTCCGCCATGCCCACCACCTCACCCGGAGCTCCGGCTGCCGCCCATGGAAATGAGGCGGCCCGGAAGCACTTGACCCTTTTCCCTCCCAGCGCAAACCATGCGCCCGGCGCCGGATCAAACGCCCGGACCTTGTTTATAATATCTTTTGCCGCAGAATTCCAATCAATCCGAAGCTCCTCTTTTTGGATCGCCGGGGCGTAAGTGGCCAAACCTTCATCCTGAACCCTGGGTGCGAGCCGTCCGGCCGTCCAGTCGCGGAGGGTATCGGCCAAAAGCTCCGCGCCATGTTCGGCAAAAGTTTTGTAAACCGTCCCGAAAGTATCCTCGGGACCTATCGGGACTTCTTTTTGCGAAAGCACCGGTCCGGTGTCCACCCCGGCGTCGAGGAGCATTATCGAGATACCCGCCAGGTCCTCCCCCGCCATTATGGCGCGCTGGATGGGGGCGGCCCCCCTGTAGCGAGGCAAAAGAGACCCGTGGACGTTCAAGGTTCCGAGAGGGAAAATGTCAAGGAAAGACTGGGGAAGAATCTGTCCGAAAGCCACCACCACAGCGCACTCCGCGCCGTATGCCCGGATATTTTCGATAACTTCGCCGCCACGGATACGTTCGGGCTGGTATATAGGAATCCCCGCCTCACTGGCTAAGGTCTTGACAGGCGATTCACAGATCCTGCGGCCCCTGCCGCTCGGGCGGTCGGGTTGGGTGACTACAAGTCGGACCCCGGCCTTGCATTCCAGCAATTTCCGCAGACACGGTACGGCAAAATTCGGGGTCCCAAGAAAGACTAGTCCAGGCACAGCAGCGGTTCTTCCCCTTGCTCCTTAGATTTCTTTTTCCACCTTCTTTTGAAAATGTCCCTGGCGATCGGGCTTATCCGGTCGATAAACAGTTTGCCTTCCAGGTGATCAATTTCGTGCTGGAGCGCAATCGCGAGCAGGCCCCCGGCGGCTATTTCGATCTTTTCGCCCCGGCGGTCAAGCCCGCGCACCACGACCTCTTCGTGCCTCGTTACATTAGCATAATATTCCGGCACGCTGAGGCAGCCTTCCTCGAACGTTGTCTCGCCTCGACTACTTACCATCTCGGGATTTATGAGCACGATCAGCCCGTATTCGGATTCCTCGCGCTGAATATGTATTACCAGCACACTGAGCGGGCGGCCCACCTGGTTTGCCGCAAGACCGATTCCCGGCGCGTGATACATTGTCTCAACCATGTCGTCTATGAGACGCTGAATGCCGGTGTCGATATTTTTGACTCGTTGGGCCTTTTGACGTAATACAGGGTCAGGATATATACAGATTGGAAGAAGCGACACTTTAACATTTCCTTATAATAGTAGTTCGACGCTCCGCGAGACGAGGGCCAGGGCAAGCTCTGATCCGGGGGTCTCAAGTTGTTTATTGTAAACCGTTGGACAACCATTTTCAACGGCATCTTGGCGGACGGCATCCCACCGTATGGCGGACAAAAGCAAATTATGGAATTCATTTCTCAATTCCTTCTTGATCGACACTCTTAGCCGCACAGTGCCGGGGCGACCGGCATCCGGATAGTTTATTGAAAAAAATACCGGTGCTGTTAAAATAGCGTCGGCATGAGATATTCGGGACCTGACTGTTCCTCATTTCCAAATCGGAAATTTCAAGTGTCTCATCCGGTGTTTTCGGATGGACACGAGCTGTTCGAGACCTGATTGTTCCTCCTTTCCGAATCGCAAACTGCAAGTGTCTCATCCGGATGGACACAAGATGGTGTTTCATCAGAAAGACGGCAGGGGCCGGGACGCGGAGAGGCGGAGGCAAAACCCTCACCGTGTCAGCCCATCCCCCCTCTGTGTCGGCGCGTACATGGCAGGCACTGCCGCCCTTTCGGGCGGCAGTGCCGATAATTAAGTTAAGCGGGGCACTTATCATTTGCCGGAGCGAGAAAAGTTCCCGGCCTTTTGTTTGGATGGAAAGCGGATGCTGCAAAAAACTCTGCAGGTTCAGCACGGCCTTGCAACGGTCAACGACCAATTCGCCGCCTTTAGCGGCCTGGTTGATCGAGGGAAGCTCAACGGGCCGGAGCTGGAAAAAATCGTTCGGGAGTCTGAGGGCTCGATAAGGTGCATCGAAGAGTCGATATTAAGTCTGGGCATACCAAAGCATGAAATCCTGCTTTGCCTGAGCGAACATTATTGTCTTCCGTTCGTAGAATTTAACGAGAGCCTGCCGGCTGTCGGCAAAATATTAGAGCGCCTAGATCTCGAGGAGCTTAAGCGCGATCTTTGGTTCCCGCTTTCGGCAGGGATGGAGGAGGCCCGGATCGCAGCATCCAGTCCATGGGACCCCGAACTCCGTGAAAAGATCGAGAAAACTCTCGGCACCGTTTCGATTCGCTTCGTGCTGGCCCTTCCCTCCGACCTCACCCGTATGATCGAGCACGTTCAGGACGTCAATCCGGGTTTCCCATCGTCCGCCGGGAGGACCCCTCTGGCCAGGCTTCGCACCAGGCTTGCAAGCGACCGGACAATCCTGGCCTGGTACAGAACTTCAATAGCAAAGGCTCGAACGGGCCTGGCTCTCATGCGAACGGGGATTTCCTTTATCGCAATCAGTCTTACTCTGCTAAGAATTTTCGGAATCGGCTATCTAAGCATCATCCAGGCGCCTCTTCTGTTGGTGGGTATCATCATGGCTACGGACGGCCTAATGTGGTATCTGCCCACAAGGAAGCTGGAACCGGGTGAAATAGGCTCCGTGCCTACACGATCCACCTTCGGGACCACAATCGCCGAGCTAAAATCGACCGAAGAAGGCCATGTGCTGACGAGGTCTGAACCGATCAAGGGCGCAGAACAGCTTCGGACCCGGTGGAACAGGCTCTCTCCGGTTATGAGGCGCCGATTCTTCGCAATCGACAGGACCGACCTGGCTGAAGAGAGGACGTTCCTTGCGGTCTACAGGACAAAGATGGCAAGGGCCCGGACCGGCCTGGCCTTCACCAGGACCGGCAACTCCTTTGCCGGCCTGGGCATACTGCTTATCAGGCAATTTCCACCCGGCCTGTGGACGATCTTTTATGCCGGCATGATCTTAACAGGCCTGGTCATGTTTCTGGAAGGCGCCCGATGGTACTTCCCGGGACGGCGCGCAGGGCTTGAGAGCTCCAAGACCATACGCCAAATCGAAGAGAGCACTTCCATATGGGATTTCATGTTCCGCGCTTTCAGCCGCCTCGATGACATGCCGCCCAAACTGATGGTCAAGGGCACACATGCCCCAGGCATCTGGGGGACAACCGGCCTTGCTCTGGAACGCACTCTCCTTGCCGAAAGGCGCAACGTTAAGTCAAGGCTCCGAACCACGATGGCAAGGTCGAGGACAGGCCTTTCATTCATCAGGACGGGAACAAGCATCTTTTCCGTCGGTTTGGGTCTTCTTTTCTATTTTGGCTGGGGCAATATTTTATGGACGCTTTTTGATTTCCTGCTGATGCTTGCCGGCCTGCTTTTGATTGCCGACGGCCTCTACTGGCACATATCCGCTGAGCGGACCAAAAGACAATTGCCTTATTGCTTCGAAGACCTGGAGATCCGCATGCCTGATTTCGGCAAGCCGACCCAGTTCTGGAAAAAGGTCATATTTAGCTATGATGACAATGAATGTAGCTGAATCCATGGAAAATTTTCAGGCCCTGGTGGATTGGGGGACTATTACCGCAGGCCAACTGCGCTCTGCGGGGGAAGCGGCGCAAGCCAGGGATGTGGAAGTAGAGGAGATTCTTCGCTACGAGTTGGGCATTCCGCGCCGCAAACTGCTCGAAGCCCTAGCCAGCCACTACCGCTGCGAGTGGGTGGAGTACGACGAAAGACTTCCGGTGCCCCCTGAGCTTCTCGCCGGGCTGGATCCGGTGAGACCCTGTTCAAACCTGTGGTTTCCCGTCGCATTGGACGCTGACACCGTGGTCATAGCGGCCCGTAATCCCGGCGACCCCATGATGATCGAGGAGGTCGCAGACTGTTTGAAAGCCGGAAAATTTCGGTTCCACGTTGCCCTTGCTGAAGATATTTCCCATTTCATAGAGGATTTTCTGAACTCCGATCCCGGTCATCTTATCGGAAACGAAAGAACGGCCCTTGCGCTCTGGCGCAATACAATGGCCCGATGGAGAACGAAGCTGGCGAGCTATCGGACGGATTTCGCCAGGGTAAGGACCCAATTGAGCCTCCTGCGGGGAGGCCTGACGATGATGATAATCGGAAGAACGCTCCTGCGCAGCGGCAAAGCAATCCATTTGGCGCCGATCTACTGGACGATGATTGCCGTTGGTTTGCTGCTTATTTCTCTTGGGCTGCTAAGTTATCTCAGGGTCAAAAAATCCATTTTCCGCCCCCCAAGGCATGAGACGCTCGTAGAAGTAACTGCGGCAAGCCTGCACTTTTTGGAAAACTACCAGTTTGCCGAAAGGGGAAACCCCAGCGGCAAAGACGGAAAGACAATGCTGGCCCGGCTTTCGGATATGGCGCATCGCACGGTGATAATTATTGAACCCTCACACGACAACAAGCCGCGCTCGCAGCTCGCACACGAGAGGAACCTTTTCGCCGCGCAGCGCACCATAGCGGCATGTTACCGCACCATTTACTCCCGCGCCAGGACCGGTCTTTCTTTCATTCGCACCGGGGTCTCCTTTGCAAGCGTCGGGGTCGGCCTGATTACCTATTTCGGCGCCAGTATGCTAAACATGGTGGATGCATTCATAATTCTGGCCGGCGTGTTGATGGTCGTAGACGGTATATTATGGTCCTGGCCTGTGAGAAAAGAAAACTACGAGGCCCTCAAATGCGCGGTGTCCTTCTAGCCAGGGTCCCATCCGGAGTTTCCGGATGGACACTAGCTAAGCAACTCCGCACGATGGAAGATTTATGAAGATAGTCCACAAAATAATGGTCGCCAATTTCGTAAACATTTTGCTGATAGCCATGACCGGCTTCTTTGCCTACCGCAGCCTGGACCAGGTGCTGACAAAATTAAGGTTCATGGAAATTGCCGAAGACCTCAATTCATCTTTTCTCGAGATGAGGCTCGCAGAAAAGAATTATTTTCTCTATGGAGACAGATCGGCCCTGCCGGAAATCGAAAAGAAAATAGGCGCGGTCTTTTACGTCATCGAAGATTCCAGGCCGGATATCCTTCGAGCAATCGGCAAGGGCAAAACAGACCAGTTGGAGTCAAGCCTTGCGAATTACCGGCAGGCGCTGAAGCAGGCCGAAGTCGGTGATATGGCCGTGCAGACCAGCGTTCGGGAGGCAGGCCAAAAGCTGGGAGCATTTACGAATTATCTTACAGTGACCGAGAGAGCAGAGGTGAACCGAATCATCACGGGCTCAAAGAAAAGACTCTCTTTATCTCTGGCGTTCATCCTGCTTTCCGCCGTCGGCATCACCCACCTTATGTCCTTCAGGGTCCTCAGTTCCCTCAAACGGATAGAGAAGGCTGCACATTTGATATCCGAAGGCGATTTCGCCAAAATCGAACCGAACAAATCCCGGGATGAATGCGGCCTCGCTGTTTCCGCACTCATTTCAATGGCTCAAGAACTCCGGAACCGGGAAGAGCAGGTCCTGGAGGCGAGAAAACTTGCTTCAATCGGCATACTTATCGCAGGCGTGGCCCACGAGGTCGGAAACCCGCTCAATAATATCTCGATGCTGGCGCAAAACTTTGTCGAACTTTATGATAACATGGGCCGCGACGAGCATATCGAATACATGAAGAGAGTCGAGGAGGAAACCGAGCGTATTCAGCGCATAGTAAAGGATCTGCTCGATTTTGCCAGACCCAAGAAACCCGACCTCAAGGAAACCTTCATCAACAATGTAGTCCATAAAAGCATGCGGCTTGTCCATAACATGATCTGTATCTGCAACATCGAGGCGCAGCTTGATCTGGGGGATGATCTACCTTCAGTCTATATAGATGAACACCAGATCCAGGGGGTACTGATCAACCTGCTCACCAATGCACTTCACGCTTCAGCGCCGGGAGACCGGCTGCGCTTATCAACCCGTTTTAATTCCGGCACCAACCGAGTGGAAGTAGAGGTGGAGGATGCCGGGAAAGGAATAGCCCCCGAAATGCTGCCCCACATCTTCGACCCTTTCTTTACCACCAAAGGGGCAAGCGGAACCGGACTGGGTTTATTTGTCAGCTACGGAATCATCAAAAATCATAATGGAGACTTGAGGGTGAGAAGCGAGTTGGGGGTAGGGACCTGCTTCACAATGGAACTCCCCGTTTTCAGACAGATCGAGAGGAGCGAACAATGTCTGGTTTCAGGATTATAGTGATCGACGACGAGAGGATTGTAGGACAGATGATTAAAGCTGCCATGGAACCGGACGGCTATAGAGTGGAAACCTTTCTGAATGCGGAACCCGCATTTGCGCGGCTCAGAGAGGAAAAATTCGATGTGGTGATCACTGATCTAAAGATGAAAGGCATCGATGGGATGGATGTCCTGCGGACAATCAAGACCGCATACCCCGAGATCAAAGTTATAATGATAACAGCCTTTGCGAGCCTGGATTCCGCAGTTGAAGCCATGAAGAGCAGGGTGGACGGTTTTTTCGCCAAACCGGTGAAGATAAAAGACCTGAAAGAATGCGTCCAAAAGCTTCTGAATCGAGCCGACACGACGGCGGTCTGAACCAAAGACTGCCTAACCACGAAGGGCACGAAGGGAGCGGGAGCCTGACAGCAGCCCGGAATTTTTGACCGCGCAGGAAAGATGCCAAGAGACCCACACCGCGCGAGGTTTAGGCACATAATACTGTTTTAATTTTAAAGACACCCCACCTCCTGGATCCTGGGTGCGGCCGCCGCGCCGGTACAGTTCCACCAGCCGCCGCCAAGCGCCATGAATAGAGCTGCACTATCGGCAAAACGGTTTGCCCTGGCCTGCGTAAGATTTATCAAGGCCTGTTGCCAGCCCTGTTGGGCGGCGAGCACCGCCGGGTAGTTAACTGAGCCGAGTTCCAACTGTTTGCGTGTAAGCTCGAGGGTTCGCCTGGCTGCGCGTTCTGCGGCTACTGCCGCCCTCAGGGCATCTGCATCGGACTGGAGCGCGTGCAGCGTATCCGCTACGTTTTGGAAGGCGTTGATGACGGTGCTGCGATACTGCGCGGCCGCTTGATCCAGACCTGCTTCGGCAGCGCGTTTTTTATGCAGCAGGGCGCCGGCGTCGAAAATAGTCTGTGTCAGGCTGCCGCTGAGACCATAGAAAGTGTTGCCGGGGACGAACAGTTGACCGATCTGTGTCGAGGCGCCGCCCATAGCGCCGGTGATGCTGATCTGCGGCAGCCTGTTGGCGACAGCCACACCAACCTGGGCGCTTGCCGAATGCCACTGCGCCTCGGCGGCGCGCACGTCCGGGCGCTGCTCCACAAGCTTGGAAGGCAGGCTGACCGGCAGCTCCTTCGGCAAGCGCAGAGCATCCAGGTCGAACTTTTCCTCCATCTCCTCGCTTGGAAAGCGGCCGGCAAGGGCCGCAAGCAGGTCGCGCGTCAGCGCCAGTTGCTTTTCCAGAGGCGGCAAGGTTGCCTGGGCCTGGGCCAGTGCCGCTTCCTGCGCAGCCACATCGAGTCCGGTTACGTAGCCAAGCGCCAGGTGCCGGCGCTGTATTTCGAGCAGTTTGGCTGCAATGTCGATTATACTGCGTGTCGCTGCTATCTGAGCGCGCAGCGAGGCTTCCTGGACGGCTGCGGCCACAACGTTGGAGCTAAGCGTCAGGTAAGCCGCTTCAAGCTGGAAGAGCTGAAACTCGGCCTGGGCCGACAGTGATTCCACCTGCCGGCGGTTGAGTCCGAACACGTCAGGCATATAGCTCACGGATAACTGTGCGGTATAGAGCGTGAAGTACGAAGCCCCCGAAGTCAGTGTGGGCGAGAGCGTTTCTGTGGCGTCCTTCTGGGGGCTGGCCGAACCGTTGGCCTGGACGGTTGGAAAATAAAGCCCTCTCTGGGCGGCGACATACTCCCGGGCCTGGCGCAACGCCGCCTTCGCCGCGTCGATAGTCGGGTTGGCTTTAATCGACCTTTCGATCAGGCTATTTAGCGGCGGCGACTCAAACAGCGCCCACCACTGTTGCGGAATGTACATATCCTTGACGAAGCGCTGCTCTTCGCCGCCTGTCACACCAGGCGAGGAAGCCGTCGCGGTGAGAGGCTGTGCCGTGTAGCCCGCAGCCGCCGGGGCTTTTGGGCGATGGAAGTCCGGGCCTACGGCGCAGCCTGAGACCAGGGCCAAAAGTAAACATGCTGCGATGCTGCAAAAGCATTTTGCGGACATTTTAAGAATTCCCCCTGCCCACCTAGAAAGAAGGCTATAGGTCTGATAGGACTTATTTGACCTATTCTCCTATCGAGGTGTTCTCCTTCTTCACAAAAAACATCCGGAGCGCCGGAAGGATCAGCAGCAACATGAGTGGACCGATGAGCATCCCTCCCACGATCACGGTCGCCAGTGGACGCTGCACCTGGCTGCCGAGGCCGGTGGAAAGCGCGGCGGGCAGCAAGGCGATACAAGGAGACAGCGCCGTCATGAGCATCGGCCGCATACGCTGCTGCGCCGCATGAAACATAGCTTCCTCTCTGTCCAGGTGGGTGCGGGTCCGCCTGACCTCGTTATAATATGTCATTATAAGGATATTATTCATGACCGAGACCCCGAAAAGCGATACGAAACCGATAGCGGCGGAGATGCTGAAGTCGAGGCCGCTGACATAGAGCGACAGCACACCGCCGGCGACGGCAAAAGGTATCCCGGCCAGTACCAGAAGGCTGTCGAGCACGGAATTGAACAGGCCGTAGAGCATCGCCACGATCACAACGAGACTGATCGGTACTATGACCTCCAGCCGCTTTGCTGCGAGTTGAAGTTCCTCGAACTCTCCCGACCACAATAGCCGATATCCATTGGGAAGCTTCACATTCTGCGCAATACGCTTTTGTGCTTCGGCGACAGCGCCGCCAAGGTCGCGGCCCCGGACGCTGAACTTGATCGGGATATATCGCTGATTACGTTCGTGATAGATATAGGATGAACCCGTATCCAGGGATATGTCGGCGAGTTCGCTGAGCGGAATATACGCATTTGCGCCGTTGCCGGTTTGATAGCCGACTTTGATGTTTCGCACCTCATCGATACTGCTTCGGTACTCGGGCGCCAGGCGAACCGTGAGGTTGAATTGGCGGTCTGCCTCCAAGACCGTGGTCGCTGTCGTGCCCCCCAGGGCGGTTTGCACCACGGTGTTCAGATCTCCGGCATTGAGGCCGTAGCGGGCCGCCTTTGCACGATTCACCTTAACGTTCAGGTTTGGCTGTCCAAGGACCCGAAAGATCCCGAGGTCCTCGACTCCTTTGACCTGCTCCATTTCGTGTCGGACCTGTACGGCGATCTGCTCTAATATCGCCAGATCGGGACCGACGATCTTGACGGAATTGGCGCCTTTGACACCCGAGAGGCCCTCTTCAACGTTGGTCTGTATGTACTGCGAGAAGTCGAAGGTGATGGCGATGAACTCCCTGGAGAACTCCGTCTGCAACTCTGCAACCAATTTCTCTTTGGTCATGCCCGGGGGCCATTGGTCGAATGGCTTCATAAAGACGAAAAACTCGGCGTCGCTGAACCCACCTGAGTCGCTGCCGTTGTCCGGCCTGCCATGCTGGGAGATCACGGTGGTGATTTCCGGATGGCTGAGAAGAATCTCGCGAATTTTTGTCACCGTCGGCATGGCCGCTTCAAGCGATATTGTCGGGGGCATCGCTGCATGAATATCGAGATTTCCTTCCTCGAGGGCAGGCAAAAACTCGGTGCCAAGCCGCGTGACCAGAAACCCGACCGCCGCCAGAAACATGATTGCGATCGCGATAACGGTCTTCCGGTTTATAAGCGCCCAGCGTAGGATCGGGGTGTAGGCAGCGCGCAGCGCCCGCACCACGATTGTTTCCACTTCTTTGACCCGGTCGGGGAGCAGAAGCGAAGCCAGTACCGGAGTCACGGTGAAAGTCGCTATCAACGCCCCTGCCAATGCATAGCCGTAGGTCCTGGCCATGGGACTGAAAATCTGGCCTTCGACCCCTTGCATGGTGAAAAGCGGAATGAACGCCGCAATGGTTATCATGGTCGAGAAGTATATAGCTCTATCCACTTGCAGGGCGCTTATGTAGATCAGGCGCAGCCGATCGGTCCAGCTCATGCCGGTGGCTACTTTATGGCTGGTCGGATCTGTTCCGAACCGACCTTCGGCAAGGTTTTCCAGGAGCAGATTTCTTTCATCACTTTTCGCCTGTAAATTCCGAAATATGTTCTCGACTAATATGACCGCTGAATCCACGATGATGCCGAAGTCGATAGCTCCAATAGACAGGAGGTTCGCGTCTTCCCCTCGAAGCACCATAATGATGATACTGAAGAAGAGCGCGAAGGGAATATTTATACCGACGATGAGGGCGCTGCGCAGATTACCCAGAAAAGTCCACTGGATCAGGAAAACCAGCAGGAAGCCTAAAATGACGTTGTGCACGACCGTGTTGGTGGTAAGCGAGACGAGCGAGGAGCGGTCATAGAAGGGAAGCATCTTGACTCCCGGAGGCAACGTGCCGTCGCTGTTGATTTTTTCTACTTCCGCCTTGACGCGGGCCAGCACATCTTTTGTTTGCAGCGTCCGGTTCATCACCACGATGGCCGTCACCACGTCGTCGTCCTTGTCGCGGCCGCACTTGCCAAGGCTAGGCACATGTCCGACATAGACCTTCGCGACGTCTTTAACCAGCACAGGAATGCCGTTTGATTGCGTTAGGACGATATTCTGAATGTCATCGACTTTCCAGCCTTGAGTCAAATCCGTGGCGCCGCCGCTGTCGATCAGGCCGACGCCGCGGATATTCACCGACTGCTGGCCTAGATTGATCGTGCGCCCACCAACATTGATGTTAGCGTTGCCAATGGAGGTGACCAGTTGGGGTATGGTCACATTGTATGCATCGAGCTTGTGGAGATCGGCCTCGACTTCGAATTCCTTGGTCATACCGCCCCACGCGTTCACCTGGACCACTCCGGGGACCGTCAGCAGGCGGCGCTGCAGGACCCAGTCCTGGATTGTCCGAAGATTGGTCAGGCCAAAGTTTGGGGGACCGACCACCTGGTAGCGGTATATCTCCCCGACCAGGCTCGATTCCTGGATCACCGGCTGCACATTGTTGGGAAGATTGACCTTTTGCTGCAGGTTGAGCGCCGCCTGGGTGTAGGCAAAGTAGTAATCGACGCCGTATTTGAATGTGACCCGAACGAAGGAAAGACCATAGAACGATGTCGAGCGGATGGTATCGACTCCAGGCGTGGCGGAAAGACCGACTTCCAGCGGAATTGTGTAGTAGCGCTCCATCTCCTCGGCTGACTGGCCAGCGGCCTGGGCGGAAATTTCAAGGATCACGGGCGCCGGATTCGGGTAGGCCTCGATGTTGAGCTTCGAGTAAGCAGCGAATCCGCCCGCGAGAAAAATCAGCAGGCCCAGCAGGATAATCGGACGGCGGCCCAATGCGAACGCAAGAATGGATTTTAGCATGGGTAACCTCTACATCGTTTTGTTTGCGCCGCTGAATGAAAGGTTTTCATCGGGATGCATTTATGAGGGCATTGCTCAGGTACAGCGCCCCTTCGGTAGCCACCAGTTCTCCGGGCTGCAAGCCGTCGACGATCTGATCGTGGCCGTCCTGCTGCAGGCCGACTTTCACGCTGCGTTTGACAAAGGTCCGGCGGTCGGTGGTGACCCAAACGGTCATCGTGCCGTCACCCTCCCGGACTACTCCACCGAGCCGGGACTGCGGTTGCGCGCACCGAATCCCCCGTGCGGATTACAAAGGTAGCGAACATACCCGGCCGCAATTCGTGCTTCGGATCGCGGATTTCGGAGCGTATCAGGAGCCGGTGAGTGGCCGGGTCGACGGCGGCCCCGATGGTGGAAACCTTCCCTTCGAACACCTTGTCGGGATAGGCCATCACCCTGACCTTGACCTCCTGTCCAACGTGGAAAAGGGGACTGTCGCTCTCGACAACGTATGCCAGCATCCACATCGTCGAGATGTCTGCAACCGAATAAGGGGCGGGCGCCGCCCCAGGCAGCACCAGGAGTCCGGGCGCAGCATTGCGGGCAGTTATCCGGCCCGTTATCGGGCTCGGCACGACCATAATCGGGTCGATCCTGCGCCTGGCCACAATTTGATCGACCTCCGCTTCAGTCTTGCCGAACAGGCGGACGGCATTGCGGGCTGCCTTGAGAGCGCCATCCGCGCTTTGCTGCTCGGAGACCGCCTGCTCCAGATCTTTCTGGGAGATCCCCTGGGTCTCATAGAGTTTTTTGGCGCGCGCCAACGTGCGGGTGGTCAGCTCGAGCACTCCCGCCGCAGCGATCAGGGTTGATTCGGCCTGGCCGAGGTCCGGGCTGTCTATCGTATAGAGCTGCCGGCCTTTGACAACTTCGTCGCCGAGTTTTGCAAACAGACCGGCGATTTTCCCCTGGTAGGGCGAAAAGACCTGGACCGTCATGTCCTGGTTGAAGTCGATACTGCCGACAGCTTCCCGCTGAATAATGAAAGTCCGCTCTTCCGCAGGCTCGACCTTGACCGACTGAACCTGTGTTTCGTTGAGTTCCACACTTTTTGCCGTAAGAGCATCGGCCTGTCTGGCATTTGGTTCTCCGGCCTTTGGCTCGGATGTCGGCCGATTGCCTGACCTCCCGGCGAAGTATACGCCGGTCCAGATGATGAGAGCCGCAACCGCCAGGGCCGCGCCTGCCAGGATAGTTTTCTTGTTTAGTCGCATAGTAAGCCTCGATGAGAAATCAGACTCAAGATTGGGGCTTCATAAGGCGGCCGGAAGCTCGGCAAACCGCGTGCAAGAAGATAAATCTTAGAGGAGTTATGTTACGATACGATTACAATAACTCCGGAAACCGTGTCACAACTCACGGGAAACTACGAAGGCCGGGCAAACGCAGGTGGGCCGCGAACCCATTGATAGGAAAGTAGGGGAATTGAGTGAAATTGCGATTTGTGAGGCCGGCAAATGCCGGATAATAGTGTTGCGACGTGCAAAAGAAGAAGGAACAGAATGACTTGCGCTGTCTGGAACGCCTTTACGATCATGCACGCCAGGCATGGGTGTTCAGCTCCCCCGTTTTGCGCATCGCTTGAGGCATAGGAAGCGGGTTGGCAGGAAACCGGCAGAAAATCGGTTTTGCTGTGCGTTAAATGGACCAGGGCGGTGACGCTGAAAATGAACAGGGCCAAACCGAGGCTGAAGCAATGCGAGACAGCGGTTTTGTTATTTAAAGTCACCGGGCTGCCCAATTCCAATTCCTCCCCTAAAGGCAATTAGTGTGCGATACTCTAGCCCGCGAAAATCCCATGTCAAGAGAAATCCGGACGCAGTGGCGCCTGCGCCGGTTCAGGCTGCAAGCTCATGACAGGCGGTTGTAAAGAAGGATTACCAGGGCCAGGCCGGCTGCCCAGATCAATGCCGCCAAAGTGGCCAGCACACAAATTACTCCCAGAAGTCTATGATAGAAGTTCTCTTCATTTTTTTCTCGATATCCCAGAAGAAATCCCGTCAGGACCCCGCAAAGCATTCCTCCGCCGTGAGCCCAATTGTTAATTCCCGGGACCAGAAAACCAAATATAAAAATTCCAATGGCCCAACCGCCTACCTGCTGATAGACCGCTTGCCCGAACTGTCCGCCCCTGCTTTTTCCGAAGTAGAGCGCTGCGCCGATAAGGCCGCAAATGGCTGCCGAAGCTCCCAGTGTAAAAGGGACTCCAGCGAGGTAAGACGCCAGAAAACCTCCAGCCCCGCTCAGCGTGTAAATCGAAACCATCCTGTAGCTGCCGTATTCCTCGAGAATGAGCGGGCCGATTTGCCGCAAAGCCATCATATTGAAGAGTATGTGCAGAATGCTTCCGTGCAGGTAGTTGGCGCTCAGGACCGTCCACCAGCGATGAAACTGGTCAATAGGGATTGTTCCCGTCGCTCCGAGGAGCAACAGGCTTTTGGCACCGGGGGAAAGAAAACTCAATGGGTTGGCAGAAAAACCGATGGAGGCCGGATTAATGAGAATCGACAAAATGAACATAGCGACATTGACCGAGATGATGTTAATAACGATCCGGTCTGGGCCGAGCAAACCTTTGCCGAGGGAAATGTTTTTCCAGCGCGACCCCGGATTTCGCAGACCGCAGTGGGGACAACGCTGCTCATCAGTGTTGATAAGCCTTCTGCAGTTGGGACAAAGTATCGAGTTTCTGTACAGTTTTTCCATGGTTATCCAATGTCTCCGGAACAGGTCTGAACTGAGCGGACATAGCCGCGGTCTATTTAATCATATCTTCAGGTCCAGGCAACAAAGAGCTAAAGATGACGCTCGAAAAGTTTCTCCGAAGCACTCTTTTCATCGTTTAGGAAGTCGCGGAGGGACAGGAGTTACCGCTACGAAAAGGTTGCTTCAGATATCGGGTACAATAGCATATCCAAGCCCTCCAGGGTCCCACTTTACTGTGGGATTCCGCGCGATAAACCGACTGGACAAAACGGAGGATCTCATCTATCCTCGTAAGGCAGACTTATGAACAACACTGGGCAAGAAGATGCCATATCGATTGCGGGCATCCCTCAGCGATAATCTGGTCATTCCTCTTACCGCCTTTAGGCGGAAGTCAATCACGTTGGGCGTTCGCGGGGCGCCTTGACGGTGAGGGCATCACACCGATACGACATTGAATTGTTCAATTTGAAGCTGGAGGTGCAGGTATGCTAAAGCATGTTGTTATGCTCAAATTCAAAAAAAGTGCGTCTGAATCTGACATAGCCGAAGTAGAGAAGGGGCTTGGCGGGCTTCCGGCCATCATCCCCGAGATAATGGGATTCGAGTTTGGCAGGGATGTATTGCGCGCCGAGAGATCTTACGATTTTGCGCTTGTATCGGAATTTGAAAATCCTGAAAAGATGGAGCGATACCGGGTTCACCCAGCGCACCAGAAGGTGGTGGCGAAGCTCAAGGAGATTTGCGACAGCATACTGCTTGTTGATTTCGAACATTGAAGCCGAAAGGCAGAAATAGCCTGAAAGGAAACTGGGAATTTGATACAAAATCTTAAGGTATCAAGAAGGAGGTCACAAATGTTGGGCAGAAAGATTTTCAAGTGGGCGCTTCCTGTGTGCTTGGTTCTTTCATTCCTTGCGATTTGTTCTGCGCAGGCTGCAAATACTACGGACCAAATCCTTACCCAGGTCGATGATATTCTTAATGCGAACCCATTAAAGGCGGGCGAAAAGTTCCAGATGATCAATGTTGCCCAGGACGATACAGTTAGTTTCCTTGTGATAAGGTTCGCTGAAGGGGGAGAAGTAAAGCCTCATTTTCACAAGATGCATGATGAAATCGTTTATGTGATTAAGGGGTCAGGACAAATGCTTGTGAATGATAAATGGATTGATGTGAAACCGGGCACGGTTCACTTTAACCCTATGAATAAGGTCCACGCGACCAGGAATACGGGCAAAGACCCTCTCGTGGTTCTTTCGATATTTACGCCCTCTATGAAAGAGCCTGATCGAAATTTTGTGGAATGAGAAGCTGAACAAAAGCAACTATCAGATAAAAATATGCGCATTGCCTGATGGAATTAGGCAAAATCTCACGAAGGAGCATAAAATGATCAAGGTTTTTTGTTCGGTAATTCTACTTGCTGCTGCCTGTCTGGCGGTCATGTTTACGTTGTCGTCCGCTCATGTCAACGCCGAACCGGTAGCTGCGATCGCTGGTTCTTCCACCGGCTCTCTATTCAACATAAATCATGTCGATCTCAACTATTTGAAGCAGCCGGAATCTCCCGGCCCGATGATGGCGCAGGCAGAAGCACAGGCACAGGAACATCATTGCGTGGCTTACTGCCGCAGGCACTATGAAGAAAGCTTGAGAGAATGCAGGGAACCGGGACACCCGCACGGCCACCGGTGCGAAGAGTGGGCTCGGGAACGTGAACGGGAGTGCCTCGAGGATTGTTACAGGCACCATCCAAAGTAGAGGTGCGAGGCATAACAGGGGTGCCCGGGGGGAATCCCTGATTAGTTTCCGTCCGGATTTTTTGTCCTGAAAGAGTCCTTTTTCGCTCCCGGATCAGGGCCTGCCAAGCGATTGCATGAATTTCGACAGGCTGCAAATGAGCGCGTCTATTACCGCATGAGCGATCTGGTGGTCCGAGCGGCGTTTTCGAACATGGCTTATCTCCTACAAGTCGCCGGGGATTTCACTCTGCCACCCGGCAGTTCGCGGACCATTATGACCGAATGTGAGTCTATACCGTCCGCGGCTCCTTTCAACCAGGGCACCTGCCACAATGAGAGATTTATTATGAGGAAGACCTTCGCTCTTTTGGGGATTTTCATCGTCCTTTTAGGGGTTTTGGCGGTCTCGGCCGCGCATGTCGCCTGGGCGGCGCCGCGGGATGTGCGCTGGGACAAGGTGGAACAAGCCAAACAAAAGGGCCTGCCCAAAACGGCCATCGCCCGGCTTGAACCGATCATCGCCGATGCGCTCAAAAACAAGGCCTACGGAGAGGCGATTAAGGCCATTGGGCTGAAGATCGCTCTGGAAGGCAACATCCAGGGCAATAAACCCGCGGAAAAGATCACCCGCATGCAGGCAGAGACAGCCGAGGCTCCGGAAGAAATGAAACCGGTGATGGAGGCAATCCTCGCCAACTGGTACTGGAGCTACTTCCAGCAAAACCGCTATCGGTTCCTGCGACGCACCGGGGCTACCGGAGCGCCAGAGGGGGATTTTACGACCTGGGACTTGCCGCGCATCTTGAGCGAGATTGATAAACAGTTCGGCAAAGCGCTCACCCACGAACAGAAACTCAAGGCCACACCCGTAGCCGTTTACAACGATTTGCTGCAAAAGGGAACGACGCCGGACAGCTACCGGCCAACGATGTTCGATTTCCTTGCCTTCAACGCCATCGATTTCTACACTACCGGTGAGCAAGCTGCGGCCAGGGCCGAGGATGCATTCGAGTTTTCCGCTGACAGCCCGATCTTCGGCTCTGTGGACGAATTCCTCGCGTGGCAGCCGGAGGTCTCCGACACCGAATCACCGACGTTGAAGGCGATCCGCCTTTACCAGAACCTGTTAGCCTTCCACCGCAACGACCAAGACAAGAGCGCATTAATTGACGCCGACCTCTGCCGGTTGCATTTTGGCAACAACAAGGCGTTCGGTGAGGAAAAGAACGACCGCTACAAAGCGGCGTTGCAACTGTTCCTGAACGAATGGGCCAACCACGAGATCTCGGCGCGAGCTCTTTTCGAACTTGCGAAAGTTTTCAACGGCGAAGGCGAACCCTTGGAAGCCCATAAGCTGGCCAAGCGTGGCGCGGACGTTTTTCCCGATAGTATTGGCGGCCGGATGTGCTTCAATCTCCTCCAGAAGATCCAGGCCAAGTCAGCCAGCATTTCCACTGAGCGGGTCTGGAACGAGCCGATGCCGTCGATCCGCGTCAACTACCGCAACGTCACCAAGGTTTTTTTCCGGGCAGTGCCATACAACTTTGATGAGTTCATCATGCCCAGCCTCAACAAGGAGCAGGAGCGGAAGCTTCTCGCGGAAAAACCGGCGCTCGAATGGGCCGCCGATCTGCCACCCACAACGGATTTCAAGCAACATTTCGAGAATTTACCGGCGCCCGGGAACCTCAAACCCGGTTGCTACTTCCTTCTGGCCAGCCACGACCCGTCTTTTGGGCAGAGTGACAACCGGGTGAGCTTCGCGCCGGTCTGGGTAAGCGATCTCGCTCTGGTGATGCGTGCCCGCAGACTTTGAAGGTGTGACGGAAGGCTTTGTGTTGAACGCCGTCACCGGCGATCCGGTTGCCGGGGCCACGGTGCGGGCGTGGGTGCGCAATACTAACACTCACCTGTTTGAGCCCATCGATCCCATCAAAAGTGACGACAACGGTCTATTCCGTTTCAACCGGCAGAACCAAGCATGCGTTTTTCTAGCCGAACAAGGCGAGCAACGCCTGGCGACCAGCCGGGAATACACGGCCTATATGAGTGAGCGTGAGCCGGAGCCGGATGCACGGACAGTCTTCTTCACCGATCGATCGCTCTATCGGCCGGGGCAGACGATTGCCTACAAGGGTATCTGTCTTTTCGCCGATCAGGCCGGGAACCAATACAAAACTCTCGCCGGCCAGGTGTTGACCGTTGTGTTCTATGATTCGAGTTCCATCGAGATCGCCCGCCAACAGCTCAAGGCCAACGACTACGGCTCATTCAGCGGCAGCTTCACCGCCCCTCGCGACCGGCTGACGGGGGAGATGAGCATCGAGGTTGAAAGCGGACCCGCCGGCAGCACATCGTTCAATATCGAGGAGTACAAGAGGCCAAAGTTCCAGGTTGAGTTGATGGCGCCGAAGGAAGCGGCCAGGCTGGGTGCTGAAGTCAGCATGCCGGGCAAGGCCAGCGCCTTCACCGGCGCGGCCATCGGCGGCGCCAGGGTGAAGTATCGCGTGGTGCGTGAAGTCCGGTTTCCGAGTTGGTGTTGGTGGGCTTCGAGAACTTTCCTGCCGCGCCGTGAACAAAGTCAGGACATCGCCCACGGCGCAACAGTGACCCGGAACGACGGCTCCTTCACTGTAGAATTCATCGCCAAGCCCGATTTGTCCGCGCGTGAGAAAGACGAGCCAATCTTTGACTTCACCGTCTATGCCGATGTGACCGACACGACCGGCGAAACGCGCGCCGTGCAACGTATGGTGCGCGCCGGTTACACCGCGTTGCAAGCCACGCTTTCCGCCACTGAATGGCAAACCTCGGATAAGCCCGTAGAGATCACCCTCGACAGCAAGACGCTCGACGGGGAAGGCCAGGCTGCCGCCGGCACGCTCAAGGTGTACGCGCTCAAGCAACCGGCCAGCGTTCAGCGGCCCGATTTGGATTGGATAGGCGGCAATGTTTGCCCAATGGAAATGGGACATGATCCGTCATGCGGAGCGTCGGCCATGGACGAGGGCGGAGAGCTGGGAAAAGCGGATTGGACAGGCTCGAACTCGTGGGAACTCGCTGAAGTTGTCAACGAGCAGGCATTCCAGACCGGCAGCAGTGGCAATATCAAGGTGGCGGTGGCGTTAAAACCGGGCCTCTATCGCGCCGTGCTCGACACCAAAGACCGCTTCGGCAGGGCGGTGACCGCGCGTTTACCGATTCAGGTCGTTGATCTGAAAGCGAAGCAGTTCAGTGTGAAGGTCGCAAACCACTTCGCGGCCGCACAATGGTCGGTCGAGCCGGGGGAATCATTGATCGCGCTCTGGGGCACGGGTTACGACAAAGGCCGCGCGTTCGTGGAGATTGAGCACCGAGGGAAAATACTCCGAAGTTTTTGGACCGCTGCCGGCCGCACCCAGGAGGTCATCGAACACAAGGTCAGCGAAGACTTGCGCGGCGGGTTTGTGGTGCGCGCAACCTACATCCGCGAGAACCGCGCTTACCTCAACGAGCGCATCGTCGACGTACCATGGACCAACAAGAAGCTCACAGTGAAATGGGAGCACTTCAGCTCCAAGCTTGGCCCGGCCCAGAAGGAAACCTGGACCTCCGTGGTGAGCGGCCCCGACGCGAAAAGCACCGTTGCTGAAATGGTCGCGGGGCTTTACGACTCCTCACTCGACACTTACCTGCCACACCAATGGATGGAGTCGTTTGCCGTCTTTCGGCAAGAAACTTCCCGGGTGCAAGCAGGGTTCGAAAACCATAGGAAGCCGTTGCAGACAATTCTGCTCGGGTGGCATTCCGAGTCCAAGGACGTGGAGCTCACCTACCCAACGTTCTCCAACGAGATTATCTCCAATTTCTCGGGCTTCGGGTATTTCGGCGACGAACCGATCTACAAGCGCCGGCTTGCTAAGACCGCGCGCGGCGGAGGTGGTAAAGGCGGCGGGGGGGCTGGTAACGTTTCGCCCGGCGGCGGCGTAAGCGAAGACGGTGGTATGGGGGCGCAAGAGCCGCAGCCCGACCTCAGCAAAGTTTCCGCGCGCAAGAACTTGAACGAGACAGCGTTCTTTTTCCCGCATCTGCTTGCCGACGCCAACGGCGCGGTGAAAATCGAATTCACCATGCCCGAAGCACTTACCGAGTGGAAGTTCATGGGATTCGCCCACGACCGGGAACTGCGCAGCGGTTTTCTGACCGCCAAGGTCGTCACCGCCAAGGACCTGATGGTTGAGCCGAACCCGCCCCGGTTTGTGCGTGAGGGCGACACAATCGAGTTTACCGTCAAGGTCGCCAACCAGACGGCCATGCAACAGACCGGCAGGGTGAAGCTGACGTTTACCGACGCACGCACCTTGCAAACCATCGATGCCGAGCTGGCCAACAACCTCGTGGAGCAGCCATTTGACCTCCCGCCCATGGAATCGCGCAGCTTCGCGTGGCGATTGACGGTACCCGACGGGATGGATTTCATTGCTTACAAGGCCGTTGGCGCCACCGACCGCCTTGCCGATGGCGAGGAAGGATATCTGCCCGTGCTCAGCCGCCGCGTACTGGTGAGCGAATCCATTCCCCTTTCCGTGCGTGGCAAGCAAACGAAGAAGTTTACCTTCACGAAACTAGTCGAATCCGGCAAGTCACCTACGTTGCAGCACCAGAACCTGACCGTGCAGATGGTTTCACAGCCCGTCTGGTACGCAGTGATGGCGCTGCCGTACCTGATGGAGTTCCCGTACGAGTGCACCGAACAGACGTTCAACCGCCTCTACGCCAACGCGCTCACCCGCCACATCGCCGGCTCCGACCCGAAAGTCCGCCGGATCTTCAACCTGTGGAAAGACACGCCAGCCCTCGAAAGCCCGCTCGAAAAGAACCAGGACCTGAAAGCGGTGATGCTCGAAGAGACACCCTGGCTGCGGCAGGCGCAGAACGAAAGCCTGGCGCGCAAGAATGTGGGCATCATGTTCGACGACAACCGCCTCAACGACGAGACCAAACGCGGCTTGCAAAAACTTGCCGAGCAGCAACTCGCCGATGGCTCATGGCCATGGTTTCCCGGCGGGCCGCCCAACGATTACATCACCCTCTACATCACGACCGGTTTCGGCCGCATGCGGCATCTGGGCGTGGACATCGATGACACCTGCGCGATCAGATCGCTCGACCGTCTCGACAACAGGATCAACACCATCTACCGCGAGATCCTTAAGAACCCTCGCAAGGACGCCAATCATCTCAACTCCACCATTGCGCTCTACCTCTACGGCCGTAGTTTCTTCTTGAATGACAAACCCATCGAAGGCGCACCGCGTGAAGCCCTGGATTATTTCCTCGGTCAAGCGAAGAAATACTGGTTGCAACTTGCCTGCCGGCAATCACAGGCCCATCTCGCTGTCGCGCTGAAACGATTCGGCGACCAGAAAACGGCGACGGCCATCATGAAATCCATCAAGGAGCGTTCCGTTAGCAACCAGGAACTCGGCATGTTCTGGCGCGACCTCGAACTGTCGTGGCGGTGGTTCCAGGCGCCCATCGAGACGCAAGCGATGATGGTCGAGGCGTTCGACGAAGTCATGAACGACGCTCAAGCTGTCGAGAACTGCAAGGTCTGGCTTCTGAAGCAGAAGCAGACGCAAGATTGGAAAACCACCAAAGCCACCGCCGACGCGGTGTACGCGCTCATGTTACGCGGCGTGAACTTACTGAGATCCGATGCACTCATCGAGGTGTCGCTGGCGGGCAGGACGATCCAGCCCGAAAAGGTCGAAGCCGGCGCCGGTTTCTACGAGAAGCGCTTCACCCGTGGCGAGATCAAGCCGGATTTGGGCAACATCACCGTAACCAAGACCGACGAAGGCGTTTCGTGGGGCAGCGTACACTGGCAGTACCTCGAAGATATGGCCAAGGTCATCCCATATGAGGGTACGCCACTGAAACTGAAAAAGACGTTGTTTATCAAGGATACGACACAAAAGGGCCAAGTGCTCAGGCCGGTCACCGGCCCGCTGGCAGTAGGCGACGAGTTGGTCGTCCGCATCGAACTGAGTGTCGACCGCGATATCGAGTACGTCCACCTCAAGGACCAGCGCGGCAGCGGCACGGAACCTGTAAACGTGCTTTCTCGTTACAAGTTCCAGGACGGCCTGGCCTATTATGAGAGTACCAGGGATACCGCCAGCCACTTCTTCATCGATTACCTGCCCAAAGGCGTGTATGTCTTCGAGTACTCAACGCGCGTCCAACTCAGAGGCAAGTATCAGACCGGTATCGCCAGCATCCAGTGCATGTACGCACCGGAGTTCAGTAGTCACTCGGAGAGCTTTGATCTCGAGGTGAAATGAGGCGTGGCGGGAGCCACGAATGCATCAGGAGCGCTTATGAGGTTTTCGGGCTGTTTGCAAGGTCGAAGGTTCAAAAATGTTTGTCTGTTTCTTGGCTCTTTTGCAACAATCCTCGTTTGTGGCAGTTTCGAAACCTTTGCGCACTCCGGCGGCAGCCAACTCCATTACAACCAGGCCATCATTGATTCTCTCGACCGGGAAATTGCCCAATGCAGCGACGAACGCTATCTTGCGGTATTGCGCGGGCTTCGCTGGTGCGTGGCGTTTTGCGATGATGATTCAAAGCTCGACTTCACATTTAGCAACTACCTCATGATGCTGGACGAGTTGACACTCTATCGCCTCCACCCGGCAATGGCAGGCATTGTTCATACCCTTATCGTAAGGGAGTTCGAACGGGCCCTGCCTCGATTCTCCACAATCTTCTCCCCCGATGCAGACGGATACGACCAATTCATCTACATCCTACCGATCGCATATCGTAACCAGGTGCCCGCCAAACCGCTTAAAGAATTTGCCTCTCACCATTTTGCTGCAGTCACCCCGGTTGACCGATTGCATGAATTTCGACGGGCTGCAAAACAGCGCGACTATGGCCGCCTGACCGATCTATTGGTCTGGGCAACGTTTTTGAACATGGCTTATCGCTGTCAAGCCGACAGGGACTTCACTCTGCCACCGGACAACTACCTGACCATTATGACCGAATGTGCGTCTATCCCGTTCGTGGCCCGTTTCAACCAGGACGCCTACCGCTATCAGAACTATTATGCCACACACGTGCTGCTCGCGTTGAATCACTACTCGCGGCGCCCTTTGATTGCTTCCCTAAGCGCCGACAAGGTCTTTTTCTATCTCGCAGGCAACTACAATACCGTTCGCTATCGTGTGGGCGATCTCGACCTGCTCTGTGAATATCTCTATAGTTTTCGACAATTTCGACTTGAGGGATTTCAGTTCATCTCGGAAGGGGAACAATACGTTCTGTCCCAACAGCGAGAGGATGGCGCCTGGGGTACAGCGGAAGATTTTGAAGCTGACCCCTACCACCAGTTCCATCCTACGTGGACGGCTATTACCCTGTTGATTCAGGGGGGACCGGCTGATTCTCCGTAAAATGAGGCGTGGCACAGGCCACCGATGCATCAGGAGAGCTTATGAGTTTTTCGGGCTGTTTGCAAAGTCGAAGGTTCAAAAATGTTTGTGTGTTTCTTGGCTTTTTTGCAACAATCCTCGTTTGCGACAGTTTCGAAACCTTTGCGCACTCCGGCGGCAGCCAACTCCACTACAACCAGGCCGTCATTGATTCTCTCGACCGGGAAATTGCCCAATGCAGCGACGAACGCTATCTTGCGGTATTGCGCGGGCTTCGCTGGTGCGTGGCGTTTTGCGATGATGATTCAAAGTTCGACTTCACATTCAGCAACTACGTCGTCATGCTGGACGAGTTGACGCTCCATCGCTCCCGCCCTGCGCTGGCAAGCATTGTTCATACTCTTATCGTAGGGGAATTCGAACGCGCCCTGCCTCGATTCTCCACAATCTTCTCCCCCGATGCAGAAGGATACGAAGAGTTCATTTCCATCCTGCCGATCGCATATCGTCATCAGGTGCCCGCCAAACCACTTAAGGAATTTGCCTCTCACCATTTTGGCGCAGTCACCCCGTTTGACCGATTACATGAATTTCGACAGGCTGCAAAAAAGCGCGACTATGACCGCCTGACCGATCTGGTGGTCTGGGCGGCGTTTTTGAACATGGCTTATCGGTGGCAAGTAGACAGGGACTTCACTCTGCCACCCGACAACTACCTGACCATTATGACCGAATGTGCGTCTATCCCGTTCGTGGCTCGTTTCAACCAGTATGCCTACCACGATCAGAACTACTATGCCACACACGTGCTGCTCGCGCTAAACCACTACGGGCAACGCCCTCTGCTTGCCTCGGTCACCGCCGACAAGGTCTTTTTCTATCTCGCCGGCAACTACAATACGGTTCGCTATCGTGCCGATGATCTCGACCTGCTGTGTGAATACCTCTATTGTTTTCGACAATTTGCACCTGAGGGAGTTCAGTTCATCTCGGAAGGGGAACAATACGTTCTGTCCCAACAGCGAGAGGATGGCTCCTGGGGTACAGCGGAAGATTCTGAAGGTGACCCCTACGACCAGCTCCATCCTACGTGGACGGCCATCACTCTGTTGATTCAAGGTGGGCCGGCTGATTCTCCCTGATCATGCTTTCCGAGGTCTATTTACACGCTTGCCAGCCCCCGCCCAGGGCCTCGACCAGGAGCACGTTAGCGTTCAAGCGGCGGCCCAGGACGTTGACGGCGGTCAACGCATCATTGAGCGCTATGGCTTGAGTCACTATGACATCCAGGGCGCTTGCCGTTCCCACCTTGTATTGATTGATGGTTATAATCACATTCTTTTTTGCCGAATCGGCCGCAGCATCTGCAGACTTCGCCTCCTGCTCCAGAATGCGAAGTGCGGCAAGGTTGTCTTCAACCTGCTGAAATCCCGTAAGCACGGTTTGACGGTAAGTGGCCACACTCGCATCATAGGCTGCGCGCGCTTGTTCGGTCTGAGCGCGCCTGAGCCCGCCGTCGAATAAGGTTTCCTGAACCGCGGCCGGCCCGAGCGTCCAGAATCGGCTGGGCCACAAAAACCACTGGGCAAGAGAGGATGCCTCGAACCCGCCCGATGCGCTGAGAGTAACGTTTGGATAATAGGCGGCTATGGCCACTCCTATCAGGGCATTTGCGGCCGCTGCCTGTCTTTCGGCGGCGGCGATATCGGGCCTGCGTTCGAGGAGTTCCGAAGGTATGCCGGCAGGTACGTCCGGCGGCGTCAAGTCGAGCGGCGTGGCAGGAATAGTCAGGTCCGAGGGCGCCTTGCCCATCAGCACGGCTATTGCGTGCTCCATTTGCGTCCGCTGCACGCCCGTGTCGATCAACTGGGCCTGGGCCGTCTCGAGCTGGGTTTGCGCCGTAAGTACATCGGACTGCGCCGCCACGCCGGTTGCATACCTGTTCTTTGTCAGTTCGAGAAATTTCTTGTAGTTGTCAACAGTTGTCGTGAGTATCTGTTTCTGGGAATCCAGGGTGCGAAGCTGGAAATAGTCCTGGGCAAGCTGGCCGTGCATGCTGAGGCGCACTCCTTCCAGTTCAGCGTCGCTGGCCTGGGCGCTTGCCTTGCTTGATTCGACCTGCCGGCGGACCTTGCCCCAGAGGTCGGGCTGCCAGGACACCTGGCCCGTAAGGAGGTAGTCGGAGCTGGTAAAAGATGCCCCCTGGGACTCCGGGGGCATTGGCGGATGTGCGGGATCGGGAGGCGCTGGGGCCTGCGGTAGCCGTGGGAAAATAGGCCGCTCGGGCGACCTGCACCAGGGCGAGGGCCTGCCTGTACTGAGCTTCGGCCGCTGCGAGGTTCTGGTTCGAGATATTGACCTGTTCTTCAAGCGCATTCAATTGAGGATCGTTATAGATTGTCCACCAGGCGCCACGAGGAACATGGTCCTGGGGCTCCGCTTTCTTCCAGCCCTCAACTTCCTTGTAAGAGGCCGGGGTCTCGGCCTTGGGCCTTACGTAATCGGGGCCGACCGTACACGCCGAAAGGATCGCAAACAGCAAAGGAATCGATGCCAGCTCTATGAGTCTTAGTCGCGCCATGCCTGTTACTTTCTCCGCGCTCGCGGGGAGTTGTGGAAATGCCCCGCGAGGCGCCGTCGAGTCTGCCGAATTGCCCTGACGGGGCCTCGCTTACAGGTCCTCTATTCCAGGAAAAGACTCTCCCTTCCCGGCCCTGTTCCCCGCCTGTTTAAAAACCAGAGCCGCAAGCGGTCCATGTAAAGATAGATGACCGGGGTCGTAAAAAGAGTGAGCATCTGGCTGAAAATCAGGCCGCCCACGATGGATATTCCCAGCGGCCGCCGCAGTTCATACCCGACACCCGTTCCCAGCGCCAGGGGCAGCGCCCCCAGGAGCGCAGCCATCGTGGTCATCATGATCGGCCGAAACCTCAGCAAACAGGCCTGATAAATCGCCTCGACAGGGCCCTTGCCTTCGTTTCGCTCAGCGTCCAGGGCAAAATCGACTATCATGATGCCGTTTTTTTTGACCAGGCCGATCAGAAGGATAATTCCGATTACTGCAATCAGGCTGAGATCGGTTCGGCAGATAAGCAGGGCGACAAGCGCGCCCACGCCTGCGGATGGAAGCGTGGAGAGGATGGTGATCGGGTGGATGTAGCTTTCGTACAACACTCCGAGCACTATGTAGACCGAAATCAGCGCCGCCAGGATCAGAATGGGTTCATTGGCAAGAGATGCCTGGAATGCCTGGGCCGTGCCCAGAAAAGTTCCATGAATGTCTTCCGGCATTCGCAATTTTGAGGTTGCCTTTTCAATCGCCTCTACTGCATCCCCGAGCGCCACGCCGGCAGCCAGGTTAAAGGAGATCGTTATCGCGGGGAACTGCCCCGCATGGTTAACGGAGAGCGACGTGGCCGATGGTATGAATTTGGTGAATGCGCTCAACGGCACTTCGGCCCCGGTGGAGGAGTGAACATAAACATCGCGCAGAGTTTCGGGCCGTTGCCAAAAGCGCGGGGCGAACTCCATCACTACATGATACTGGTTTAACTGGGTGTAGTTAATGGCGACCTGTTCCTGGCCGAAAGCGCCGTAGAGGGTGTTGTCGATGAGCTGCGCGGAGATGCCGAGACGCGACGCGGTGGGACGGTCGATCTGCACCATGGCTTGCTGCCCCTTGTCCTGCTGATCGCTGCTGACATCCACCACCTGGGGCAATTTACGAGCCTGTTCCAGTACGCGGGGCGCCCATGCATTGAGGTCCGCCAGGTTTTCGCCCCTCAGGGTGTATTGATATGCGGCATTGCTGATCATTCCGCCGATCCGCAGATCCTGGACCGGTTGAAGATACGTGGGGGCGCCCGCTACCAGGGCGAGCTTTTTGCGCAGCCGCGCCATAATTTCCGTCACTGTTGCTTTCCGCTCTTCAAAAGGCTTGAGCGCAATGAACATTCGACGCGGAGTTTGTGGTGGAACCGCCCGGTCCTGCCCCGCCGGTAAAGCCCATCACATCGGCGACATCGGGATCGGCTTTGATGATGTCCACCACTTCCGTCAATTTCTTACTCATGGCCTGAAAAGAGATATCCTGCGCCGCCTGGATTCGGCCGCTGATGCGTCCGGTGTCCTGGTCGGGGAAAAAGCCCTTGGGGATGAACCAGAACAACAACACATTGGTCCCGAGCGTGAACACCGTAATGAAGAGCATCGTGAGAGAATGCCGGAGGGCCCAGCGCAGACTTTTGTCGTAAATGCTCCGCATTTGGTCGAATATCCACTCCGTAGCCCTGTAGAGAAAATCATGAGCGCGGGTTGTCTCCTTCTTGAGGATGGTTGCGCACATCATCGGGGTCGTTGTAAGAGAGACGACAAGAGAGATCAGGATGGCCACGGAAAGAGTGACCGCAAACTCGCGGAATAGACGGCCCACCATTCCCCCCATCAAGAGAATGGGAGTGAATACGGCGACCAGGGAAATGCTCATCGACAGCACGGTGAAGGCAATCTCACGAGCGCCCCGCAGGGCCGCCTGCAGGGGAGATTGCCCTTTTTCCATGTACCGAGTGATATTTTCGAGCACAACGATAGCGTCGTCCACCACAAACCCGGTGGCGACGGTAAGGGCCATGAGAGAAAGGTTATCGAGGCTGTAGCCTAAAAGATACATAACCCCGAAGGTGCTGATGAGCGAGACCGGAACGGCGATGCCCGGAATGAGTGTGGCGCGCAGGTTCCGCAGAAAGGCGAACACGACGAGAATGACGAGTATGCCCGAGATGATGAGCGTGTGCTCGACATCCCGCAGAGAACCGCGGATTGGCGGACTTCGATCGAGAACCACCGATAGATCGACGCCCTGGGGTATCGTGGCCGCCAACTGCGGAAGCATTTTGCGGACCCGGTCCACCGTCGCGATAATGTTGGCCCCCGGCGACCGGAACAAGACCAGCATTATTGCAGGCTTGCCGCTTACCGAACCCGCCGCCCTCAAATCTTCAACCGAATCCTCTACAGTCCCGAGGTCCGACAGGCGGACCGGTGCTCCATTTTGATAACTGACGATAATGGGACGGTATTCCTCGGCTTTATGCAGTTGATCGTTGCATTGGATTTCCAGGGCTTCGGACCCATTGGCAAACTGTCCTTTGGGCTGGCTTACGCTGGTGGTTTGCAGTACGGCGGCGGTATCATCCAGGCCGATCCCGTATTTGTTCAATGGTCCGGGATCCAATTCCACACGGACCGCAGGCAGGGATCCCCCTCCCACGAAAACCTGGCCGACCCCTTGCACCTGTGAGAGCTTCTGCGAAAGTATCGTCGAGGCTGCATCGTACATCTCCGCCTTGCTCACAATGTGGGAGGTAAGCGCCAGGATGAGGATCGGCGCATCCGCCGGATTGACCTTGCGATAGGTTGGATTGCTCGGCAGCGTGGTGGGCAGGTAACTTCGCGCCGCGTTGATTGCGGCCTGCACGTCGCGTGCGGCGCCATCGATATTGCGGTCCAGGTCGAATTGGAGGACGATGGACGTCGAGCCCAGGGAACTGGTCGAAGTCATCTCGGAAACACCGGCAATATGTCCCAACTGCCGTTCGAGGGGAGCGGCCACCGACGTAGCCATAGTCTCGGGGTCCGCTCCAGGCAGGATTGCCGAGACGCTGATCGTGGGAAAATCGATCTGCGGCAGAGGTGATACCGGTAAAAAACGAAACGCGACAAATCCGGCCAGAGTAATTCCCAGCGTTAAAAGGGTTGTGGCCACAGGGCGTCTTATGAAAATCTCGGAGAAGTTCATGCCGGCCCCGCCCCGTTGTCGTCATCGGAATCTTTGGAACGAACCCTGCCCAGGCGCCTGGCCAGGCGGTCGAACCACAGGTAAATGACCGGAGTAGTATAGAGAGTAAGTACCTGGCTGATAATAAGGCCGCCTACGATGGAAATACCCATCGGCCGCCGCAACTCGGAACCCAGGCCGGTTCCCATAGCCAGGGGAAGCGCGCCCAGAATGGCGGCCATCGTAGTCATCATGATCGGCCGGAACCTGAGCAAACATGCCTGATAAATGGCCTCGACGGGCTCCTTGCCTTCCCTTCGCTCGGCGTCAAGAGCGAAGTCGACCATCATGATGCCGTTTTTCTTGACGATTCCTATCAACAGGATAAGTCCGATCAGCGCGATCACGCTGAACTCGGAGCGAAAGAGCAGCAGCGCCAGCATGGCCCCTACACCGGCGGAAGGCAGCGTCGAAATTATTGTAATCGGGTGTATATAGCTCTCGTACAATACCCCGAGCACGAGGTAGACCGTTATAAGCGCCGCCAATATAAGGATCGGTTCGTTGACCAGGGCGGCCCGGAAAGCCTGGGCAGTGCCCTGAAAGCTTCTTTGAATGCTGGCCGGCATGCCGAGTTTGGCTGCGGTTGCTTCGATGGCGTCAACCCCTTCCCCGAGCGAGGTCCCCGGCGCCAGATTGAATGAGACGGTCGTGGCCGGAAATTGCCCCTGGTGGCTTATGACCAAGCGGTCCCGTCGTTTTTGAAAAGCGCGTGATCGCGCTAAGGGGGACCTGCACCTGCGGAGTGGCAGCGGTTGAAGCCGCAATCGCGGTCGTAGCCGCGGCCGCACGCGTAGTGCCGGTCGCAGTCGTCGCCCCGGCCGCGCTCAACGTTCCCGTGGTAGTTCCGGCTGCGGCCGGGGTGACAGGGATGTAGATGTCCTGGAGTTTGTCGGGGCTTTGCTGGAATTCGGGTTTGACCTCGAGAACAACCCGATACTGGTTCAACTGGGTGAAAATGGTCGATATCTGCCGCTGGCCGAAAGCATCGTAGAGGGTAGAGTCTATAAGCTGTGTCGAAATCCCGAAGCGGGAAGCAGTGCTGCGGTCAATTTCCAGCCGCGCCTCAAGTCCCAGGTCCTGTTGATCGCTGCTCACATCGCGAAGCTCCGGCGATTCTTTCAGGGCCTCGACAAATTTGGGGGTCCAGGTGTTCAGTTCGGTAATATTGGGGTCCTCGAGGCTGTACTGAAATTGCGTACGGCTCACGCGGTCTTCCACCGTAAGGTCCTGCACCGGCTGCATGTACAGCGTAATGTCTTTCAGTTTTGCCAAAGCCGGCTGAAGGCGGCGAATTACCTCACTAGCGTTCATACGACGTTCTTCGAGTGGTTTCAAGTTTATCAGGACCCTGCCGGAGTTAAGAGTAACATTGGTCCCGTCTATTCCGATGAACGTGGACAGGCTTTGGACTGCAGGGTCCTCAAGAATTATTTTGGCAAGGGCCTGTTGCCTTTCCGCCATAGCCGCAAAAGATATTCATTGGGGCGCCTCGGAGATGCCCAGAATAATGCCGGTATCCTGGACCGGGAAGAAGCCTTTGGGCACGATGATATACAGGAATACGGTGAATACCAGGGTAGCCGCCGCGACCAGCAGGGTAGCCGTCTGCCTGTCGAGCACCCATCGCAGCGTTTTTCCATAGAACCCGATAATACTGTCGTATACTTTCTGAGATCCACGGAACAGCCTTCCCTGCTGTTCCTCGGGCGTGTGGCGCAAGAGACGGGCGCACATCATCGGTGTCAGTGTCAGGGAGACAACCGCCGAGATCAGGATTGTAACGCCAAGGGTGATGGCGAACTCACGGAACAGCCTTCCCACCACGTCACCCATGAAAAGCAGAGGAATGAGAACGGCGATAAGCGAAATCGTAAGGGACATGATCGTGAAAGCGATCTGCTCTGACCCCTTGAGGGCTGCCTGAAGGGGCGAGTCCCCCTGTTCGATGTAGCGGGCGACATTTTCGATCATAACAATGGCGTCATCGACCACGAAACCCGTAGAAATGGTAAGCGCCATCAGGGAAAGGTTATTGAGGCTGAACCCGAGCAGATACATCACGCCAAAGGTGCCGACCAGGGACAACGGGACGGCGACGCTGGGGATGATCGTCGCCGAGAGATTTCGCAAAAACAGGAATATCACCATGACAACCAGCACCACGGCCAGCATCAGTTCGAACTGAACGTCGTCGACCGAGCCGCGAATGGTGATGGTGCGGTCAGTCAGGACCTGAATGCGCACGGCTGAAGGCAAGGTGCTCTGCAACTGGGGCAGCAGCCTCTTCACCCTGTCGACGACCTCGATAACGTTAGCTCCGGGCTGCCTCTGTATATTGACTATCACTGCGGGGGCATCATTCATCCAGGCCGCCTGCTTTACGTTCTCGGCGTCATCGATCACGTCGGCGACATCGGACAACAATACCGGGGCGTTGTTGCGGTAGGCGATGATCAGAGGACGGTATTCCTTGCTGGTCAGAAGCTGATCGTTTGCCCCAATTATTGAAGACTGACGTGGGCCGTCGAACGCCCCTTTGGCCTGGTCCACATTTGCGGCCGCAACAGCCGCGCGAAGCTCTTCCAGACCAAGGCCGTAGGCAGACAGAGCGGTCGGGTTAGCCTGAATCCGCACGGCGGGCCTCTGACCGCCGCTTATACTTACCAGCCCAACTCCCGGCAACTGGGAGATCTTCTGAGCAAGCCTCGTGTCGGCCAGATCCTCAACTTTGGGCAGAGGAAGAGTGTCCGAGGTGAGCGCCAGCGTCAGAATCGGCGCGTCAGCCGGGTTAACCTTGTTGTAGATCGGCGGGTTTGGAAGGTTCGGAGGCAGAAAAGTGGACGCAGCGTTAATGGCCGCCTGCACCTCCTGCTCGGCGACGTCCAGGCTGAGCTCCAGGCTGAACTGGAGTATAATCACGGAACTGCCGCTCGAGCTGTTGGAGGTCATCTGCTTTAGACCCGGCATTTGCCCGAACTGGCGCTCGAGGGGCGCCGTAACCGTTGATGCCATTACGTCAGGGCTGGCGCCCGGGAAAAACGTCAGTACCTGGATAACGGGATAGTCCACCTGCGGCAGGGCGGAAACAGGCAGTTGATGGTATGCTACTGCGCCGGCAAGAATAATGGCCACCATCAGCAGCGTGGTCGCAACCGGCCGGAGTATGAAGGTTCGTGAAGGATTCATCAATTACCCTTGCCGGAGGAATCCGGGCCTTGCGTTTGCACTACGACCCTGCTGCCTTCTTTGAGCCTTTCGGCGCCCTCCACCACGACGAGCTCGCCGAGTGAAAGTCCTTCTTCAATGGATACGCTGTCTCCTTCGCTGGGCCCGAGCTTAACCCAGCCCGCCGTTACGGTCTGGTCATCCTTTACGATGTAGACGTATGTCCCCTTGGGGCTGCGCTGTACGGCGGCAGTGGGAATGACCGTCACGCCGCGCAAGGTGTCCATAAGAAGCCTGGCGTTGACGAACTGGTTGGGAAAAAGAGCACTGTCTTCATTTGTGAACAGGGCTTTGAGCCGGTCTGTCCCGGTGGTGGTATCGATCTGATTGTCGGCTGTCAGCAAATGCCCCTTGGCAATTTTTCGCTTTTGCTCACGATCGAAAGCTTCGACCTGCAGGCTTTCTCCGGCCTTAAGCTTCTGCAAAACGGACTGCAAGTTGTCTTCCGGAATGGGGAAAATGACTGTAATAGGCTGCTCCTGCGTGATCACGGCTATTCCTGTGGTGTCGGTTGTCTGAACGAAATTTCCAGGGTCCACGAGCCGCAATCCGATTCGCCCGGTGAACGGGGCAGTGATACGCGTGTAGACGAGATTCAGCTTGGCAGCGTCCAGATTTCCCTGATCGAGCTTGACCGTCCCCTCATACTGGTGCACCAGGTACATCTGGTCATCCCTTATCTGCTGTGCTATCGAATCCTGCTTGGCAAGGATGTCGTACCGCTTCAAGTCCATTTTGGCCTCTTCAAGCAGCGCCTTGTCCCTTGCCAACTGGCCCTCCGCCTGAAGCAACCGCTGCTTCGTACGGCCGTGGGTCTATCTCCACCAGCAGGGCGCCATTCTTCACGACGTCACCCTCCTTGAACAGGACCTTCATGATCTGCCCGTTGATCCTGGTGTGTATGGTGACGGTATAGAGCGCGGTGACAGTGCCGAGCCCTGTAATATATATATTGACATCTCCCTGTTTGGCGGCGACGGCTACAACCGGAACACCCGGTGGAGAGGGGGGCGCTTGCCCGGTCGCGCGAGTTCCATTGCCCAAAAGTATCCAAATTGCGTAGACGCCCAAACCAGCCAGAAGCGCCGCAAATACCCCAACCCACCATCTCCTGCGCCCGGCATGGGTTGTTTGCATCCCTGAATTTCTCTTATGCTCTGTATCCATTGGGAACTCCATCGACACTTACCCTTCGCCCGGAATGTCTTAGTGAATACGCGGTTCGCGGCCACTCATGCGTCTGAATATATTGAATTTCGGTCTCCCGGAGAACCATCCGGGAGCAATAAAGACGCCTCTTTCCCGCAAGCTGCCCGAATGGCAGACCTGGTATCGAAGGAGGCGATTTTTTTGATGCCTTTTAGCATTTCACCTATTTTGACGCAAGCACAGCTTGTGGATTCTAGCAGTCCACCAGCGGTTGGCGAGCAGATTTTTGTAAAGAGTTGTCAATTCGCTTTACTTTTCTTAACGTAAATCTTCCGCGGCGAGACATTTCGCGGATTAAGGCGATGCAACCGGAGCGGTCGCCGCTGTGGTTATGTCAAGACTAGTTAGTTTCCGTCCGGAAAGGGTCCTTTTCCGCCCTGGCGGCGTCAATCTTCGGGCTTGCTTGTGCGGCGTACCCATGTACGCCTCCGCGCAAGCCCTCGATTTCCTTGCCAGAACGAAAAATCCCTCCTTTCCGAATCGGAAACTGCAAGTGTCTTATAAGGTGAAATTCTCCTACGTTTATCGGGTTTCCGGATGGGCACTAGTTAGTTTCCATCCGGAAAGGTCCTTTTCCGTCTAGCGGCGTCAATCTTCGGGCTTGCTGTGCGGCGTACCCAAGTACGCCTCCGCGCAACCCCTCGATTTCCTTGCCAGTACGAAAAATGCCTCCTTTCCGAATTGGAAACCGCTAGTGTTCCATCAGGAGTTTCCAGGATTGGGGAATTGAGGAATTCATGAAAGTAAAATTCCCCCTGCTCAAACAAAATTGGGCAGGGGGAATTCTTAAGAACCGATTCTACTCTTTAACGACAGGTCTGAGGGTTTCTGAAACTTTACGGCTTCCCCAGACGCCTTCCTGTGTCCGCAGGGCGCAATACCAAAAACAAATATTGCGCCCTCAGTTCACGTTAATATCTTTTTACGTTCAGAATCTTGCCGTTGCCCGTAAAAATCTTAATTGTCAACATTTCGTGGGAGTGAATATTTATCTCTTTTTCCCACCACCTCCACCATGGCCACCTCCACCATGGCCGCCTCCACCATGGCCGCCTCCACCATGGCCACCTCCACCATGGCCGCCGCCTTTGCCTCCGCCGAAGCCTTTGCCTCCGCCGCCTTTGCCTCCGCCGAAGCCTTTACCACCGCCGCCTTTGCCTCCGCCGCCGAAGCCTTTACCACCACCGCCTTTGCCTCCGCCGCCGAAGCCTTTACCACCGCCGCCTTTACCACCGCCGCCTTTACCACCGCCGCCGAGGCCTTTACCACCACCGCCTTTACCGCCGCCGGTGCCTTTACCACCGCCGATACCTTTACCACCGCCGGTGCCTTTACCGCCGCCGCCTTTACCACCACCGCCTTTGAGGCCGCCGCCTTTGCCGCCGCCGCCTCTGCCGCCGGTGCCTTTACCGCCGCCGCCTTTACCACCACCGCCTTTACCACCACCGCCTTTGAGGCCGCCGCCTTTGCCGCCGGCACCGCCACGGCCTCTGCCGCCGGCACCGCCACGGCCACCGCCGCCATGACCGCCGTGCCCTCCGCCGGCGTGGTATCCGCCGTGACGGCCGCCATGGCCGCCGTGGTATCCGTGGCCTCCGTGACTACCGAAGCCGACATTGATAAAGACTCCACCACCGCCCCAGTCCCAGCCACCCCAGCCCCAGCCCCACCAGACCGGTCCAATCGGGACAGCGCCCCAAAATCCGAATAGCCCAAATGTAGCGAGAGCTACCCCAGGCCAAATGGGGAAATAAGCGTAGGGAGGATACGCAGGCCACCACCAGGGCCCGTAAATCACAGTCGGGTCGTAAGTGGGCACATATACAACTTCAGGATTAGCGGGTTCAATCTCGATGTTCTCACCTGCGACGACCACCTTCTCCTGTGGGGACGTTTCGAGATTACCGGCGGCATAAGCTTTCTGCCGCAGTCTTTGAATCGATGCCGTGACATCGGCCTGCTGAGACATGAAAGCTTCGCCCAGCCTTGTTGTCCACCCCATCTCTGCCGTCATCATGGCGAGTACCTGCGGGAAAGCCGCCAGCGCCTTAACGCTCTCGTCCCACTGCACTTGCTCCAGGGCGCTATTGAGCGCGTCCCCCGTAAGGCCCGGGTTTGCCTTTACCCATTGGTCCGCAGCCGTAATATCCGCCGGATATGTAGCCGCGATAAGGATTTGTGCGAGCAGCGTATCAGGGTAAAGCGCAACCGGCGCAAGCATCTGGTCAAGCTCTGCCTCGCTGAATGTGTTGTCAGACGTTGGAGTTTCCTGTGAAAGCGCTCCGAACGGGACCATCACCACAACGACTAACCCGATCACGGCGCACTTAAGAAATCCCTTTCTTTTCATGTTTTCTCCTCCTTCATGTTGTACGAATCCATGAGTCTCCAGTCACTCAGGTACTATTCCGATATCCGATCACTTCCCATAAAGCCCATAGCTAAAGTTAACTCCGGGCTATTCGAACGCAACGCCTCGGTGGCAGGAAAGCTCAAAATCGAGCGTATTCCCGGCGAAACAGGAGGAATAAGTGATAAGGAAACGGGGGGGCTGCCTGCGGTGAAATTCGAACTCACACACATACCGGCAGGCTATGCCCTTGAATGTCTTTCTGGAAAGATATGCCAATCCAAAATCATAATTAATATATTCTCCATGTCAAGAAAGAAGATAACTTTTCCTGAAATGCATTCCACCAGTGCCCAAAAGCGGGGCGCGTTTGTATAGGATTTAACCGGGAGAGGTTACAGATTGGTTACAACGAAAAATAGAGCAGGATCAAGTCCGAGCTGTGATCCGGGTGAATCGGGGACCGCGATGATGGCGTATTCGTGCATTTGTAATTATTCATTCACTCAACTTATTCACCTATGTTTGCACTAAAAAAAGGGTTACGGATGGCTACCCGTAACCCTTCTAATTCTCACAGAATCAAGCTGAAGACACGGAGGTTTTCAAGCAGACGCACCAGGCTTTATGAACTAGGCACATCTAATGCTTCTTTTTGCCTCCGCCACCGCCGCCGCCTTTACCGCCGCCACCGCCTTTACCTCCGCCACCGCCTTTACCGCCACCGCCGAGGCCGCCTTTAGATAATCCACTGGGGCCTTTTGAGCCACCGCCGCCTTTACCACCGCCGCCTTTGGTGAAGCCGCCGGGGCCTTTTGAGCCGCCGCCCGTGGTGGGTCCGTGGGTCGTTGCGCCGCCCGTGGTGGGTCCGTGGGTCGTTCCGCCGCCCGAGGTGGGTCCGTGGGTCGTTGCGCCGCCCGTGGTGGGTCCGTGGGTCGTTCCGCCGCCGCCCGAGGTGGGTCCGTGGCTCACTCCGCCGCCGCCTTTACCACCGCCACCTTTAGTGAAGCCGCCGGGGCCTTTTGAGCCGCCGCCGCCTTTACCACCGCCACCTTTAGTGAAGCCGCCGGGGCCTTTTGACCGCCGCCGCCTTTACCGCCGCCACCTTTGGTGAATCCGCTCGGGGCCTTTTGAGCCGCCGCCGCCTTTACCACCGCCACCTTTAGTGAAGCCGCCGGGGCCTTTGCCGCCGCCTTTGCCGGTACGACTAATGTGGCCTATGCCTCCTCGTGCGGCTATACTATGGAAGCTGCCGGTGCGCAAGGAGCCGCGGTGAAAATCACGCCTGTTGATATTGACAGTCCGGTTGATATTTATATTTACATCGTGGTGGGCCCAACCCCACGAGCCCCATCCCCAGCCCCAGGCCGGTCCTACGGCTACAGATGGAAAGAACCCGAACACTCCAACTCCAACGGCTACCCCAGGGAAAACGGGGTAATAAGCGAAGGGAGGATACGCAGGGTACCACCAGGGTCCGTAGACCACTACCGGGTTGTAACTGGGGATATAGACAACTTCCGGATTTACCGGCACAACCTCGATAGTCTCACCTTGCACAACCACCTTCTGCTCCGCGGTCGTTTTGAGATTGCCGGCGGCACGAGCTTTCTGCCGCAGTCTCTGAACGGAGTCCATGACATCGGCTTGCTGAGCCAGGAAAGCTTCACCCAACCTTTGCGTCCAGTCCGACTCCTTGGCCATCATGTCGAGGACCTGCGGAAAAGGCGCGAGCGCCTTAATGCTGAGGTCCCAGTTCATCCCATCCAGGGCGTTAGTTAGAGCATCTCCCTTAAGGCCCGGGTTTTCATTCAACCAGCGGTCAGCTTCCATGACCTGATCCGGGTACGTCGCCGCAATGAGGACCTGTGCGAGCAGCGAATCAGGATAGAGAGCGACCGGGGCCAGCATCTGGTCCAGTTCCTGCTGGCTGAATGATCCGCCCGTTCCGGTTTCCTGTGAGAAGGCTCCGAATGGGACCATCACCACGACGAGTATCCCGATCAGAGCATTTAGAAACAGATTTTTTTTCATGATTCCCCTCCGTCTAGTTGTACGAGTCAGTTTTCTCCGTTATGCCAAAATCATCTTTTCGACTTAGATAACGGATAGGTCCCCAATTTAGTTTACAAACCGGCTTTTTTTATCTATTTAATCCCGATGGCCCTTTCGATGCTGGAAACAATGGTCTCAGAAGCGATACTCCCCTCGTATGATGGACTTATGCAATACCCTTCGCGTGCTTCACGAAGTGAAGCATGCTTGCCGGCCTCCCTTTGCGACGTATGAGCGCGTAGCGCGGGGGCCGACCGCGCGGCAGGTCTATCACACGCTATGGGCGGAGCGGGAGGCCTCATTAGCCCAGGATTGGCTGCCAGTGAACCTCATACAGGTCCCGGTATATCCTGCCCCAAAGATCTCCTGCGGGAAGTCGGCCAACCTTACAGAATCGGTTTTACATGTCAAGAGACAAATCACTTTTTTGCTGAATTTTTGAACCCTTATTGGGCACAAACCGGGCAGGCAGGTTTGTTTCAGGATAGAAAGAAAACGGTAAGGAATCTTTGAGAGAAAGCTGGGGTCAGTTCTCCATACTTTCCAATGCTGCTTATGTCGAATCTATTGATACCCGTGCTGCGAATTAAGCGAGTCTTGCGTGAGCAACTTATTTTTTCACCCATCCCTTCGATCGCATGCAATCATCGAATGCCCTCATTTCGCTCATGCCCCAGCCGGCGCCTCCGGGACCACTGAATTCGGGAGCTTGAAGAAGTTTCACCTCCCGCATGCATGCGTTCTGGTCGTGATAGAGCTGCTCCTGGGACTTGCCTTCCATGGAGACCCAGTTGTAACCCAATTCGGGGATGTGCGGCAATTGCATCGCGCACCCGGCAAGCATGATTACGCCAACGGCCAAAAAGAACAGTTTCAAGATCGCTCCCTGGTTTATATCAAGCCGCAACCGGTATACCGCCGACCCGTTTCGAGAGCCTGACCAATTTTGATTCTTACCGGGTGAAAATCATCTGATTACCTCCACCGGATCGAATTGGGACACTGCGCGGTAGATGTCCTGAATGATCTTGCCGGCTTCAGGCCTCCACCTGATGGGAAAAAGCCGGTTCAAAACTTCAGCGGCTTCCTCGACGGGCTTCCCGCTCATGAGACTGTAGTAGGCGGCCTTGATCGCCAGTGAAGTTGTCAATTCCGGCTGGCGCTTCCGTGCGCTCCTGCGAGCCTCGTGGACGGCCTCATGAAGCAGACGCGAATAAAATCTGCTGAATTCACCGACTCGATCCACTCGCCAGTGTCCGTTATCAAAGACGAGCAGGCGAGTCATTGCGGGAGAATCCGCGAAAGATAACTGAATCTGCGAGTCTTCCGGCCCATAGTAGGCGAACTGCCAGTCATGGACTTTCATCGCTTTGCCCGGTCCGCCCTCCGCCCGGGTGAATTTTACTTTTCCGTTAGTATCCCCGAGGTCTACCATATCAAGCGAGATGCCGGGGCCGAATTCGGTGGCGATGAAAAGAGTTGTGCAGCAATGAGCACCGCCGGAAAAGCAGTAGGCGAGAAGCATGCTGCAATTAGGAAGGGGTGTGTTCCGGACAGTTACCGGCTCATGCGTTTTGAAAGAGCACTCGCCGGCAAAAAGCTCTTCCTGGCCCTTTGAGAACTTAAGAAGATAGGCGCCATTCGCCGATGACTCGGTGATGCAGAGCGTAAGCTCACCCAGCCTGAACTGCCTGGTTCCCTGCCCGCAGCCGTGCTCTTTATCCTTTGCAATGGCGTTGTTCAGGGGAATGATGGTTATTACGAAAAGGGCGAAAATGGCTACCAGCTTCTCGATCACGCGAGCCTCGAATCGGAAATCGGATTCAGCTCTCAGAATTCAATCTCCATGCCCTGCGAAGTGCGGGGATCGAGTTCCGAAGAAACTGCCAAGAATTGCGGACACCTCACAACTGCTTCATAGAGCCCCGGGGCTTAAGAGTTCCCTGGCCTAGAAAAGAGAATTGCATCCATTTGAAGGCAAACTTTAACAGGGTCGTTTCGTTGGTTTTGATTTGCTCGATTTCGTCATCCTCAATTTCAAACAGGCTCAGAAGGCGGCTGTTGAAAACCATTTCACGGAATTTGTCCGAGTTGTAGCTTGCAAAATAGAATATCCGCTGCTGCTTTTGGGGCAGATGCGAATTCCTGAGCATAGGATGCGTGACTATTCCCATCCAGAGGTCATTGAGTTCGTAGTAGTGTTCGAGTCCCTGGTCCTTGAGCCATTCATCCATTTTCCAGAACTGTTCTTCCTGGAAGCCCATGCAATGGTCTTCGTGAAGAACAAAATAGTTCTCCAACACCAAGCCATGCAAGCGGTGCAGGCGTGAGGCCCTGGCAATGGGATATATACGGCAGGCCGAAGGCCTGTCCTCGTAGACATCACAGCCCTTTGGCGTCACAAACGGGCAGGTCTTTCGCTCGTCTTGGTTCATCCGGAGATAGGCCATGGGTAGCGGCCGGTCCTCGTCGAAGCCGCAGTCCGTGTAACGATCCAAAAAATCATCGGAACTGAGGCCGAGCCGGTTTTTGAGCCTGATGACGTCGTAGGGTGTCAGCAGCAATTTCAAATCACGGCAGCACTCGGTGAAGCAAACCACACCCGGATGGCAGGCAAACCGAAATCCCCCATTCTCGACAGGTTCGATCTTCCCCTTAATACATTCCGGCGCCGTTTCCCTTATTTCCATTTTTCACCATCTCCCAATCCGACGCGCTCTCGATCCGTCAGAGCTTCCCCTTTTAACATCGCTGTTAAAGAGGACAGGGTTTTCGGCGGCTGGATCAAACAATCTGATAAAGCTCGTCCATTTGCGCGCGAATATAGCGGAAGGCAAGTCTCAAAAGCTCTTTCATATCTTCCCCGACAAGGGCGACCGTTTCGTTGTCAACCTCATGGAAGGTCAAAAAGCGGCCGTCTTTGAGGAGTTCGGCAAATCGGTCCAAATCGTATGCGATGAACAACACCCGTCCGAGGCCCTCGTTCATCGGAGCGCCGGGCTTGAAGCCCTTGGGAACCACCGATTGAAATTCTGTGTCCATTTCCGCATATTCAAGGACCCCCTGGCATTGGAGCCAATCCCCGACCGTGCCCTTGGACCGCTCGGAGAGGCCCTTGCAGCGCTCTTTGCCGGCAATGAGGCGGAATTGTGCATCAGTGGAGGAAAGGTCGAGCGGAAACATCCGGCATGCCCATGGCCGGTTTTCATAAACCCGGCAGCCCTCTTCGGCAACAAAGGGACAGCAGAGAGTCTGAGGGTCCATAAGGAGTTGCACGACGGGAATATTTCCGACCTTGGACAGAAAACTCCGGGTGTATTTTGCCAGAAACTCGGAAGACCCGATCCGAAGAGCCTGCCTAAGCCGCAACGTATCATAGGGGGTGAGGTAGATGTTTACATCTTTGCAGCACTGGGTGAAACATGGCAAAGCGTCATGGCAGGCAAAATTAAACGGACTGTTTTCGGTCAGATTTGGGGCCCGCTGGAGTTGATTGCATTCCGGAATTCCTCTATTTCACCAGCAGTGATGCTTCGAAGTCCCGGAAGCCGGGACTTCCGGAAATCAATTTTTCTACAATCCCAAGCGCCTGCGCCCCTGAGCATGCCACGAACTTACAATCGCAGACCTTTCCACATTGCGCGCAGCGGTAGTCCTCATCCAGAGCCGATCCGCAGGAACAGAAAGGCTCGAGCACGAGCTGCCCGTCCTCTGTGGAGGCAAGCAGGTAGTCGATTGCGCGTAATCTCAAATCGTCCATTGAGTCTCCTCCAATTGCCGGGATTGAGATCTCCAATCCCCGAACCCAAAATTGAACTGCTACAGACTCTCCGCCAGCAACTCCGAAAGCTCTTTGATCTCCAAAACTTCCTGTTTCTCCAGGCTGTTGCAGGCATCAGTTATCATGTTAACGCAATAAGGACATGAAGTGGCGAGCACTTCGGCTCCGGCGTTGATGGCATCCAGTACTCGAAGCTCGGCGAAGCGCTCGCCCATCGGAACCTCGGCCCAAATGCGCCCGCCTCCTCCGGCACAACAAAGACTCGACTCCCGCGAGCGCCGGAGTTCCTTGATTTCAGTTCCGGGAATGGATCTCAGCAGGTCCCTGGGCTCATCATATATACCGCTGTGCCTTCCGAGATAGCAGGGATCGTGGAAACAGGTCTTCTTGCCGGATTTTGCGCTCGGACTGATCTTGCCCTCAGCTACCAGCCGGGAAAGAACCTCGGTGTAATGAAAAACTTCCCATTCTGCCCCGAGTGCGGAGTAATCGTTCTTAAAGCTCCACAGGCAATGCGGAGACGTTGTAATAATCTTTTTGACTCCGTTTGCAGCGAAAAGCTCCATATTTGCTCCGGCAAGCTTCTGGAAGAGTTCCTCGTCCCCGATCTTGCGCATGCTCTCGCCGCAGCAGTTTTCTTCCACCCCGATCACTCCAAAGCTCACGCCACCGCGAAGCAGAAGCTGCGCTACGCTTCGCGCGATCTTCATGCTGCGCGGGTCGTAACATGAATGGCAGCACACGAAGAGGAAATACTCCGTGTCCGGTCCCAACCGGGGAATGTCGAGTCCTTCCTGCCATTGAGTCCTTTTCTCACGTGGACCGGACCACGGGTTTCCGTTTGCGTGGGAGCTTCCCAGTATCGGACGCAGCCCGGCGGGCGGCATACCCCCTCCGATGATGCTCGCCCGCATCGCCCTGACGTTATCTATGATTTTTACTCCTCGAGGGCAGTTGTCCTGGCACATTCCGCAGGTCGAGCAGGCGAACAGCATGTTCTCATCCTCGAAGCCCTCGATTCCCATCTGCCCGAGCCGCTGCATGTAGCGTATATTAAACTCCTCGCTCGTTTGTCCGGGCACCAGCCTCCAGGGGCAAAGATTTGTGCACAGGCCGCACTGCATGCACCAGTTGATCGTCTCGGCCCCCATTTCGATTATATAATCCTTCATCTCCAGCAGGATGTTTTTCGGTTCCATTATCGATTGCTCCTTGCAGTCTGATTTGCGGGCGCCATGGCGCATTCAGATCGGATCAATATCCTTTGTAGGGATTGGGTCCGATACTGTTCAGTTTTTCGGCAAAGCTGTCCAGAATCTCCGGAATCCGACCATAATCGGTAATCGAAATCTGCTCCAGCCTGACGCGATCTGATTCAAGAACGAGCCTGTTAAGCGTTTCCTGAATCTTGGTCATGCGGATGTCGGCCAGTTCGCTGCCTTTGATGAAATGGCACTGATAGTCGTTTCCGTGCTTGCATCCGAGGAGCAGGATGCCGTCGATTCCTTTCGAGAGGGCATCGGCGATCCAGACGAGGTTCATGGAACCAAGGCAGCGCACGGGGAGGAACCTGACCCATGGATTATAGGACAGCCGCCCGATCCCGGCCATATCCAGTGCGGGATAGGCGTCGTTTTCGCATGCCAGCACCAGGATTCTCGGTTTTTCATCATACTCGTCGGGCACATTGATGCTCTTGATCATGTTTCCAATCATGCCGACAGAGTAATTCTTAAAGGAGATAATCCTTTCCGGACAGGCCCCCATGCAGACGCCGCACCTGCGGCAGCGGGTCGGGTTGGGCAGAGGATTGGCCTTTTCATCTTCGTTTATCGCTCCGAAGGGGCATTCTTCGGTGCAACGCTTGCACTGAGTACAGCGCTGCATGAAGAAATCCGGGTAGCTCTGGTCTCCGGCCCTTGGGTGGACGGCCTTTCCCTGTGAAACCATTTCGACGCACTGGATGGCCTTCAGGGCAGCTCCCATTGCGTCGTTTTTCGAGCGTTCGTAATCCATCGGTGCGCGAACCGAGCCGGCGGGATAGATCCCCGTGCGGCGCGATTCATAAGGAAAGCAGATGAAGTGGGAATCGGGAAACCCGTATTCAAGGGCGGGCAGCTCCGGCCCTTGCCTGTACTTCAGGTTGAGAAGGTTGGAAACAATAATGCTGTCGGCCGGGACCTGCGATTGTTCCTCTTCCCGTCCTGGGGGGTCTGCGCCTTGAAAGGCTCGCCTAGAGCGCTTGTCGGGACCATGCCCGTCGCCAGCACTACCAGGTCCACGCTCTCCGACATGACCGGGGAGCGGGTGAGTACGTCGTCCGAAGTTATCACCAATCCGCCTGAACCGTCGTCATCTATGCCCGTAACAGCCCCACGAACGAAAATCACACCTTCTTTCTGGAGTTGCTTGTAGAGCAGTTCGTAGTTTCCAGCCGAACGCATATCTTTATAAAAAATATAGACCGGCGTCTGTGGGTTGGCTTCCTTGAAGTATTTGGCTTGCTTCAAGGATTCAACGCAGCACGCGGAGGAACAATAGGGCAGGTGGTCCGGGTCGCGTGAGCCTGCGCAAAGAATAAACGCCACGCTTTTAACCGGCTGGCCGTTCGAGGGGCGCTTCACCTCGGCTGTCTTGAACATGGCTTCCAACTCCCAGGCGGTGATAACATCCGCAGATGCCCCGTAGGAAAGGTGTCCCAGCTTGGAGGCATCGTAGGGAACCGACCCGGTGGCCAGGATTATCGAACCTACCCGCTCGGAGTTAGTCGATCCATTTTGCTGGATCTCAACGTCGAACATGCATGGGGCCCCGGAAATCGATTGCCACCCTGGCCCCGGTATAAACCGTTACGCCAGGCTGGGTTGCGAGTGAGGCTGTCATATCGTCCAAATTGAATTCCTGAAGGCTTTCATAGGGAGGTTCGCAGGGAGGCAGCCGGTGTACGCCGTTGAGATAGCCTCCGAGCTTTTCTTCTTTTTCCACCAGGACGACTTCATATCCCGCGCTCGCGGCTTCCATTGCGGCGGTCATTCCGGTCAATCCCCCGCCGACCACCAGAATTCTCTTACTGAGGTCTTCCGCGACAAAAAGGTCCTGGCGGTTCGGAATCCCTAACCCGGACAAGACCCATTCTGAGGGCATCCTGAGCCATCATGAGGGTGTCTTCTTCCCCTGCCGGTTGGGACCATGCAACCTGTTCGCGCAGGTTGACCCTCTCGATTATCTTGTCAGGCGGGAAAGCGAACACGTCCGTCATCACCCGCTGTGAACAGGCTGCGATCACGGCCCTGTTGACGCCTTCCCCATCCATATCGGCGACTATGACCAGAGACGCCGTTAGGTGCGCACAAAAAAGGGTCCCGGCGGCAGACTGCGGCCTTGTATTCCGAGGCCACTTCGGACAGAGCGTCCAGGTCCATGCTCTCGCCGATCCCACAGCCCGAACAGATATATACGCCGATTTTGTTTTCCATTCTCTACCTCCTGCAAGCCTGGATAGCCCGAAGAACGGCTGCGGTCGCATCCTGAACGCTCGATGACACGTCGGCGGGACTTCTTACGCACCCGGCGCCGATTATGCCCGGCGTATTACCCCTCAGAAGGAAGCCACTCCGGTCATAGGCAGCCTGAGCGGGGATTTTCTCTCTGGCAGTACTGGGAACCATGCCGGCAGCCAGAACGACGAGATCAAAATCATCCCTTAGTATCTTTCCTGTCGCCTGGTCTTCAACCTGCACGGAAACCATTCCCGTTTCGAGGCTTTCGGTGATCTCACCTGCTTTGCCCTTCACCAGACTAACTCGCTCATCCTCACGGACCTTATTGAAGAAGGCTTCTTGCCGGCCGAGGGCTCGTATGTCTATGTAAAAAATCGAAACACTCGCCTCCTGATCCTGTTCGAGCAGATAGGTTGCCTGCTTGAGGGACGCGAGGCAGCAGACTCCCGAACAGTAGGCAAGGTTGTTTTCGTCTCTTGACCCGGCGCATTGAACGAAGGCAATCTTCTTCACGGGTTTTCCATCAGAGGGCCTCGATATGATGCCTCCGGTAGGGCCATTTGCGGATGCAAGCCGTTCCATTACAACATTGGAGACTACATTTCGGCACTTTCCGGCCCCGTAATAGGAGATGGACGATGTGTCGAAAGGCACCCATCCGGTGGCCCATATTATGGCCCCCGCTTTGACCTCGACGGTTCGGGGAGCCATATCCAGCTCCACGGCCCCATAGTCGCAGGCAGCCTCTATGGCCTTGGCCTCGGGCGTGCCGATTATCTCCGGGGCTATTACATAGCGCATAGGGTATGCAAATTCATGAGGCAGGTAAGCAGCTTTCACAGTGCTCAAGCCATAGTTGAAAGGGTTTGAGACTTCGGTTTTTGCTGCCTGGGAGCATTTTGCGCAGGCGGTGCATTTTTCGTTCACATACCGGGGATTGATCCGAATGCCGACAGTAAAATTGCCCGATTCTCCCTCAATTTTTTCCACCTCTGACATGGTCATGACCCGAATGAGCGGATTGCTCCGGATGCGGCGGAAGTTTATCTCGAGTCCACATTGAGGTGGACAAAGTTTCGGGAAATACTTGTTCATGCGCGCGACCCGGCCGCCCAGAGAGGGTTCCCGTTCGACCAGGATCACATGCAAACCCGCTTCGGCAGCTTCAACAGCGGCGCTCAGCCCGGCTATGCCGCCACCTGCGACAACAATCGTCCGGTTGCCATTTTGAGCATCAGCCATAGGATTCCTCCATCTATTCTGATTGATTCTCCCGAAAAACCGATTTTTGGGAAATTTGGCGGTTCGCAAAGAAGCGGAAAACCAAAGATGTTATTGGGAATACCAGCGAAGTTGCATCAGGCGGAACCGATTTCGCGTAAGGCATTCTGTCAAACTGTTCTTGCGACCAAAACAACTTAGAATAACCCTGGAACAGAGCTTTTTCAATGAGAAAATGGCGCGGATCAAGCCGGGAAACAGCAATGAACGAAAGGAGACCGATGAGAGCTGTTCTTGTTTTGTCCGAGGGCCGACGGCTAATGTATTGCTTCACTTGACAATATGAATTGCTCAATAGCCTTCCGCACCGCCCTGATAAACTCCTGAAAGGTCCCGCCGCAAGGAAGGTCCGCACCATAAGGAAGATCTCCAAACATCCTGGCCCGCAAGCCTTTGCTGAGCTCCAATTGCACGCCCATCCCACGCCTGCACCGATTGCATATGTTACGCCTGTCCAGACCCATTAAACTAGACGCCCCGCGAGATGTCTTGAATCCCGCCTGCCGTAGTCTTTCTTCTATGCATTCTCTCAATCTGAAGTCGATCCCGCCCACGTAGACAACTTCTTCTTCTTCTTCTGAACAACCATGTATCGAGATGATGGTTTCAGAACGGCGGGCGGTTTCAAGGGCGTCAGGCTCGTCGAAGAGGGTGCTCGTAATATGGAGGTCTTCGTTTCCAGCCTTCTTTATCCCCCTTAAGGTGTAGAATGTATGCTCGGCGCCCGCAATAGCCTCGGCAACCTCGGAAGTCCCCGGTTCTATTGCTCCCCCGTGGATGCTGATTACGGCAATTCCCGAGCTGCCATGGCGCCGGCGCACTTCATAATCGGCGCCCCTTGACTCATTTACGCTCAGGTGCTCGAAGCAAGAATACCTGCCCATTACCGCGCAATCCCATGAGTGACCGCAGTTCCGATTTGGAGCCTTTCACGCTCACCGTGGTTGACTCTGTTAGGCGCCTCCGAGCGGCAAAAAAAGGAGACGCGCTTTTCAGTGCATCTCCTTTTCTTGAACCAGGCGACAGGGATTTGGTTATTGGCCCGTTGCAGCGCCGTGCAGCTTGATCTCAACCTTTTCTTCCAGGCCTGCATAATATTCACGAAGAATCGCAAGCACTTCATCCCGGCCGAAATGATCCGGAATCGGACTTCCTTCGGAAAGACCTTTTCGCAGTGCGGTACCGCTCAAAAGAACGCGGTCTTCCTTGCCGTGGGGGCAGGTCCTGAGGGATGCCATGCCGTCGCATTTATGGCAGTAGAAGGTCCAGTCGATTTTGAGCGGCGTGCACAAAAGTGCTTTTCCGCCCGCCGGTTTGGGGATCTTGTCAAAAATGGTCTGGGCTTCGAACATGCCGTAGAAATCGCCCACGCCGGCATGGTCGCGGCCGATGATCATGCGGGAGCACCCATAGTTCTGGCGGAAGGTGGCATGAAGAAGGGCTTCACGAGGACCAGCATAGCGCATATCCAACGGATACCCGCCCTGGAGAACCTTGTCTTCCACGAAGTAATTCTTAACCAAAGCATCAATACATTTTACGCGGACTTCGGCGGGAATATCACCGGGTTTCAGGTTGCCGACCAGGGAATGAATGAAAACGCCGTCGCAGACTTCGACAGCGATCTTGCACAGATATTCGTGGGAACGGTGCATGGGGTTGCGCAACTGAAGAGCAGCTATTTCCGTCCATCCTCTTTCAGCAAAAATCTTTCTTGATTCAGCCGGTCTCATGTAAACACCGGCATATTTGCTGGGATATTCGGCCTCACTGAGCACCTTGACCGGGCCGGCCAGATTGACAGCCTTCTGCTCCATCACCATCTGAACGCCGGGATGATCATTTTTGGCGATCTTCCAAAAGTCTCCAGCAGTTTTGGTGCCGTCTCCCATATAGATTTTTTCACATTCAAACTTTTTGTCGGCCTCGGTCATTTCATATTTCTCGGTGACCTTCATGGTGGCCATGAACTCGTTGCGCTCCGGATCAAAAAGAGCGATTTCTTCACCGATCGCGATTGCGGCGGCGTCTTCCTTGGATGCGGAAAGGGTTACCGGAATGGGCCAAAACGTACCGTTTGCCAGAAGATAATTTTCGCAAACACCTTTCCAGTCGGCCTTGGTCATGAAACCGGTCAGCGGGCTGAATCCGCCGATGCCCATCATGATCAGATCGCCTTTTTCACGGGGGCTGACGTCGATTTTTTTAAGACCTTTTGCTTTTTTCAGTTCAGCTGCCAGTTCCGCGCCTTCGAGCAAACAGCATGTCAAGCCTTTTCCTCCATGAGGGGGAATTAATTCTGTCGGCATTAGTTTCTTTCTCCTTATTAAAAAGGTGTTGGGTTATGTGGTTATGTCATGGGGCAACCCATGATTACGCACCTGAGTCCCTGACGTTTAATAACCGTAATAAACGAAATGTTCAACAGGCCAACCACATAAAAAACATCGTTAAGACTTTAACAAAAAAACCTCCCGGCCCAATACCGGCGCCAGGAGGTTGTTCACGTCAACGTATAGCCCTAAACCGGAAGATTGACAATGGGGACCTTCTTCATAGTCCACTGATCGGTTTTAGGATCATATACGGAGTTAACGAAGCACTTCCAGTTCTTCTCGTCCATGTCGGGGAAGTCGGCGCGGAAGTAATACCCGGGCCAACGGCTCTCTTCGCGGAACAGAACGTGCCGCAGATGGCTTTCCGCGATCCACATCCGGTGGGTGTTTTCCCATACGCGGAGCAGTTCGTGAAGGTCGGCAGCGGCCAGCTTCTCGGAGTCTTCCTTCAGCATGACAAGCAGCTCAAGGCCTCTTTCGAGCAGGGACTTGTTGGTGGTGAACTGCGCGGATACGCCCCCGCAGTACTCGTCCATGATCTTCTGGAGCCGGAACATGAACATCTTGGGCTTCATGAATGCCGGATTGATGTCCGGGTCGCTGGAGTACTTCACGTTTTGTTCGTAAAGATCCATGGGGGCCAGGATTTTCTTCTTCAACTCCTCGACTGCTCCCATGTCAACCTTGGGCATGGTGTTGTTGTCAAGGATGAATGCGATGGCGCCCTTGGCGGCAATACGGCCTTCGGCATGTGAGCCCGAGGAGAACTTATGGCTCGATGCGCCTGCGCCGTCGCCTGCTGTGAAGAGACCCTTTACGGTGGTCATGTGGTTGTACACACCGATGGGTTCCCACTGTTTTTTGTATTCGGCAGGCATGACGTCTTCGGGACCGCATACCCATGCGCCGGAAGCCCCGGAGTGCGAGCCGATGAAGTAAGGTTCGGCTGCTGCGATTTCAGAGGACTTTTCCTCGGGCTGGATGTTCATACCGGCCCAGAGCAGCGACTGGCTGATCGTCATGTCGAGGAAGTCTTCCCAGGCTTCGCTTTCGAGTTCTTTCATTTTCCTCTTGAAAGCCTTGGGGTCGTCTTTGTACTGGGCGGCGATGTTGGCGATGGCCTCTTCCGTTCTCATGTAGATCGGGCCTTTGCCCGCCATAACGTCTTCCATGCCGAGCCAGTTGCGCAGGTTTGCCGGGATGGGTTTGCCCATACCGTAAGGCGCCCACTTGGGCAGCTCATTGGCGCGGGTCACCATGTATTCCTCGCCCATTGCGTTGGTCGCCCGGGACTTGAACAGCAGAAACCATGCCCCAACCGGACCGTAGCCGTCTTTGAACCGTACAGGAATGAAGCGTACCTCCTGGCAGGTCATCTCAGCGCCGGCCTTGATGGTGAAATATGCGGTCGAGCCGGAATTCCAGGGGGGGTACCAGGCGCGTCCCAGACCCTCACCGACCGAACGGGGACGGAAAACGTGAACGGCGCCGCCCATGCATGCGATCGTCGCTTTGGCCTTGAATACGTAAAACTTGTCCTCGCGAACGCTGAAACCAACGGCGCCGGCGACGCGGTCACCGTCCATCAGAGGCTCAACTATGAAAACACGCTCCAAAAGCTGGCCCTGGTCGCCCATCGTAGCCAATGCGTTCTTTGCCGCTTCGGCAACGATGACCTTATAGGATTCACCGTTGATCATGATCTGCCAGCGACCCTCGTGAACGTACTTGCCATTGGCATCTTTCCATATCGGGAGGCCCCATTTGTCGAAAAGATGGACCGAGGAGTCAACGTGGCGTGCGATATCGTAGACCAGGTCTTCACGGGAGACGCCCATGAGGTCCTGGCGTACGTACTTGACGTAATCTTCCAGGGTGTTGTCGCCGGCAGCCCAGCCAATGTACTGGTTAATGGCGGAAAGACCCATTGCAACGGCGCCGGAACGATCCATGGCGGCCTTGTCTACGACCGTAACCTTCAGGCCGTTTTTCTTTGCCCAGTATGCAGCTTCGAAAGCCGCACCGCAAGCCGACATTCCTCCGCCGACTATTAGAAGATCGGTTTCGACCACTTCGGTTTGAAAATTTGGCATATCGTTATCCTCCTTCAGCGAGCGATTATTTCTTCAGGGTGGGAACAGCCGCCGCCCCTGTAGAACCTGGTTCCGTACACAGCACATTAGACTTGATGTCGTCCGATCCGGTCGAGAAGCCGGCAAGCGGTTCAGCTTTACCTTCCGGGGTGGTCCGGATGGGGAACTTGAAACGCTTTAACGTGCCGTTACGGAATTTGACCGTCCACATGATGTCTTCGGAGCCGCGTAGAGGGACAACTGAGGCCCCCATCGGGACGAAATCAGCATAGGCGCGTACATCAACCGCTTGCTGAGGGCAGATCTTTACACAGTTGTAACATTCCCAACACATCTCGGTCGCCCGGTTGAAAGCCTTCATCGTTTCTTTGTTAAGGACCATCAGATCGTTGGGACAAATGTACATGCAAGCAGTTTTATCCTGCCCTTTGCATCCATCGCATTTTTCAAGGATCACAAAACTTGGCATAATTTACCTCCTAAAGGTTAGTCCAAAAACGCCATGCCAACAAACCCCAATATCGAAGCGAATTTCCACACCTCCTTCCTCACATTGTCTGCCCGTGGGGGTATAGGCAAACACAATTTTTCAATTTTGGCTGTTTCCGCAGACAGCTAATGATCTTGCTCGAGGACTTGCATTTCTAGGTTGTCTAAATGAGGGGTATTTCCTGACCTCATGCGGCTAATGCTCAATTTTCCCCGACGATATGACCCGGCGTGATAGTCATACCTTCCCTGTTCCGCCAGGTGATGTCTGTCTTGCACCTAATGTTTTCCTCCAATTCAAATCTCGGTTTAAAGGGCCTCCTGGCTGGCAGGGTTTGTGCGAAAAGTTTCGCACGCGTACATATACAAAAATGCACATCCCTGTCAAGAAAATTTTACGCGGCGTTTTGCCAGCGGCAGGTTTTTAGGTATCGTTTACGCCGGAAAGGACGCTAGAGAAAGGCGTGAGGCTCAGGGCGCCATGGTTTTAATTTCCTTCTCGCCACAGCATCCTTCTTACTAACATCTTTTGTTTTGATGTGCAAGAGCCCGAGAATACGTTTTTTCCATTTCACAGGGGGATGGGATTTGCAATAGTCTCCATTCTAAGAGAAAGTGCAAAGTGTATACGGTCAAGATTGCCCGCATATTCAGTTCCGGTTCTTATTTGCGGAGGGGTGTGGTAAAACTGTCCGGCGCTCGCGTGAAGCGGAAAAGGTGAAATAAACCCAGCGGCACGTGCGGTCCCCGGCAAGATGTGCCCCGGGTCTAAATGAGGGGATATTTTTCTTATGAGAGAATTCTGGAACTCGGCAACAGGCCGCAGGATCACCGTCCTTGTGATCCTTTCCATTCTGCTCACAGCCTTTGGCACTGCCGGATATATGCTTGTCCAGGACTACTCGTTTATCGAAGCCCTCTACATGACGATCATAACGCTTTCGACCGTGGGTTTCACCGAAGTTCACCCGCTGGACAACAGCGGCCGTATTTTCACAATGATTCTGATTCTGCTGGGCGTCAGCTTCGTTGCTTTCTCGCTGGCCTATTTCAGTCAGATTTTGCTCGATGGAAACCTTCTGGAAGCATACCGGAGGCGTAGATTGAAAAAAAAGCTCGATCAACTGGAAAATCATTACATAGTTTGCGGCTACGGGGAGATGGGGGAGATAATCGTCGGGGAACTGCTTAAACACAAGATCCCTGTCGTAGTCATCGAGTCCGATGAATCGGTTCTTGCCCGCTTGGTAGAAAAAAACCTGACGTACCTTTCCGGGGATTCCACAGACGAAGAAAATCTTATTTCCGCAGGGATCCGCCGTGCAAAAGGTTTGGTATCGGTAGTCGCCAAGGATTCGGAAAACGTTTTTATCGTCCTCACCGCGCGCGATCTGAATAAAGACCTGCTCATATTCGCGCGCGCCAGCTCTCCAGGCGCGGATAAAAGGCTTCTCAAGGCCGGGGCCGACCGGGTTGTTTCGCCATACGCCATCGGGGCCATCCGGATAGCGCACAATATACTGAGGCCCACCGTTACCGATTTCCTCGAGCTTGCCCTATCCGGGGAGGGAATGGAACTCAGCATGGAGGAAATCCGCATTCCTGAAAATTCAAAACTGGCCGGTATGGAACTGATGGACTCCGGCGTTCGCAGCAATTACGATTTGATCGTCATGGCCATAAAGCGCGCCGATGGAGCGATGATATTCAATCCGCCTCCGCATGAAAAATTCCAGGCCGGGGATATCCTGGTGGCAATCGGAGCAGTTGAAAACCTGTCACGTTTCGGGCAGGCGCTGTAATAAGGCTGCGGCTACCCGACCAATCGTCCCTTCACATCTTAAGACCGCTATTTAATTTGACAAAACCGGGCTTGTTCCCATATACTGCTAAGGCGCTTGGAATCCCAATAGGCGCCTCAGGATCAAGATTTCTTACCACTCGTTTGCTTGGAAAACACGCGGCTTCATTCAATAAAGAAATAGCGACACTGTGTATAAGCGGAGGGCAGGGGAGCGTCCCTGCCGTTCATAGACCCGGGAATCTACTCAAGCTGGAGGAGGTACGCCTGTGAACTATGAGAATATTCTTTTTGAGATTCGTGACGGTGTAGGGGTCCTGACTTTTAACAGGCCAAAAGTCCTGAACGCTCTTAATCCATCCACGCTGGACGAGGTTGCCGATGTAATAGTCCGTGCGGCTCGGGAGGACGCAATTCGCGTGCTGGTATTTACCGGGGCCGGAGAGAAAGCGTTCGTGGCCGGCGCCGATATAAACGAGTTCCTCGGTTTTAACCCTTTGAGCGCCCTTCTTTTTGCAGAAAAGGGCCAGCGGATTTTCTTCGAGATCGAACAGCTTCCCAAGCCAGTTATCGCGTGTGTGAACGGTTTTGCACTCGGGGGTGGGTGCGAGATTGCAATGTCCTGCGATTTTATCTACGCTTCGGACAGGGCGAGGTTCGGACAGCCGGAAGTAAATCTTGGGCTCATTCCCGGATTTGGCGGAACGCAGAGACTCTCGCGTATGGTGGGCCGCGCTAAGGCGAAAGAGCTCTGCATGACCGGAGAAATGATAGATGCTCAGCAGGCCAAAGACCTTGGCCTTGTGGCCAAAGTTTTTCCGGCCGATCAGCTTTTCGATGAAACCATGAAAGTCGCACGCGCGCTTGCCTCCAAATCCATGTCGGTACTTAGGTCCATGAAGAAAGTTATCAACTCCGGCGCCGACGTGGACCTGAGAAATGGCTGCGTCATTGAGGCTCAAGCCTTCGGAGTCTGTTTCGGAACGGAGGATATGAAGGAGGGTGTTACCGCTTTTCTTGAAAAACGCAAGCCCCAGTTCAAGGGAAACCTGACAAGATAAACCTGTACCCCACGGAGGTAATCAACATGAATTTCGAGCTGACGGACGAGCAAAAGATGATTCAGGAAATGGCCCGCAAGTTTGCCGAGCGAGAAATCAAGCCGGTTGCTGCTGAATTCGACCGCACCCACGCCCATCCCGCTGAAATATGCGCAAAAATGGGGGAACTGGGCCTTATGGGCGTAACAATTCCGGAAGCATATGGCGGGGCGGGAATGGACTACATCTCCTATGCCCTGTCGACGATCGAAATATCCAAAGCATGCGCCTCGTGCGGGGTCATCATGAGCGTTTGCAACAGCCTGTACAATTTTCCGGTGTACGCTTACGGCACCGAGGAGCAGAAGCAAAAATACCTGCGTCCCGTCGCAAGCGGTAAAGTGCTTGGCTGCTACGGGCTGACCGAAGCGGGCGCAGGCTCCGACCCGGCAAGAATGTTGACTACGGCGGTTCTAAAGGGCGATGAATGGGTGATAAACGGGACCAAGCGATTTATCACCAGCGGAAATGTTGCAAGATACTGCGTCCTGGCTGCGATTACCGATAGGTCCGCCGGGTACAAAGGTATAAGTACCTTCATCGTAGATTTCGAAAATACGCCTGGCTTTCACGTGGGCAAAGTCGAGGATAAACTCGGAATTACCGCCTCCGGGACGTCGGAACTGGTCTTCGAGGACGCTCGCATACCGGCGGAAAACCTGCTGGGCAAACCCGGCCAGGGTTTCAGGCAAATGCTTACCACACTGGATGGGGGACGCATCGGGATCGCTTCCCAGGCGCTTGGCATCGGTAGGGCCGCCCTGGAAGACTCACTTGACTACAGCAAAACCCGTGAGCAGTTCAACCAGCCGATTTCCAACTTTCAGGCCATCCAGTTTAAGCTCGCCGATATGGCCACGCAACTGGATGCCTCTGAACTGTTGATCCTGCGCGCGGCGTGGCTCGAGGACAATAAGAAGCCTTACGAAAAAGAATCGGCAATGGCCAAGCTCCTCGCTTCGGACACCGCAATGTGGGCCGCTGTCGAAGGGGTGCAGATTTTCGGCGGATATGGATACTGCAAAGAGTACCCGGTGGAAAGGCATATGCGCGACGCTAAAATCACACAGATCTACGAAGGCACCAACGAAATAATGCGCCTCGTGATCGCGCGAAATATCCTCAGGTAGAGAAGAAGTGAGGAAATCATATGATCGGGAAAACGATTGAGCATATCAGGCTCAACGAAACCGCCGAGTTTTCAAAGACGGTCTCCGAATCTGACGTCTACCTTTACGCCGGTGTGACCGGTGATTTCAATCCCGCTCATATCAATGAAGAGTATGCTCGGGAAACTTTTTTCAAAACACGGATCGCGCACGGCATGCTGGCAGCGGGGCTCATCTCGACTGTCCTGGGAACGCGTCTGCCGGGTCCTGGTTCGGTTTATGTCAGGCAGGAGCTTAATTTCCTGGCTCCAGTCAGAATTGGCGACACGGTGACCGCGCGCGTCGAAGTAATCGAGATTATGAGCGAGAAAAAACAACTGCGGTTAAGAACTACCTGTTCATCGCAGGACGGAACGCTGGTTTTGGACGGCGAAGCCATAATCAGCCCACCCCGCCCGAAAAAGATCGAAGCCGCGAAATGAGCAGGCGCCGGAGATCGGTTATTGCATAATGCCGGGGAATAGGGGCGGGGCTTCTTCTGCAAGCCGGAAAATCCCAGCCCCTTACTCTAAAGCTTTGCTGCAGTGAGACTATGAAGTTTAGGCGGCAACCGTCTTGGCGGCCGTCAATGCATCCTCAATTCTCCTTGTCGTCACTTATCCGTTTCTTTGACGAGTTCACAATCGAATTTAGAAACTGCAAGGGAAGACAGAAATCTCCTGTAATCATCCAGCGAGTCGTACGGCCCGTGGACTCCCATCATGGAGCGCCAGTTGCTGCCGGCGGCGTAGTCCATTATGTAGAGCTTTCCATCCACTCTAAGGGATGTGACCCAATGATGGGGCGGGCCCTGCCTGTTCTTGACGAACACTATTTTTGCCTGGTAACCCGGGTTGATTTTGTTCAGAGCGTCCTTGGCGAACAGGGCGCCGTCCCGGCAGATACCCGATTTAGACTTAAAGGACTGTTCCGGGGTTTGGGGCTGCCATCCATGGACCATCTTGCTTTTGCCCTTGTCGTAGCTGAATTCCCTGTGCATCCAGTCGGCTACGTCTTTATAGGAGGTCCAGCGAGCCACTGTCTGCTCGTATGTGGCAGAGTCCGCCGCGCCGGCGATCCCTCGAAACGCGATCATCATTATAAATGAGACCAGAAACAGAAGCATTGCTGAGACCCAAGAATTTTTCTTCATTGCGATGACACTCCTGAATCGATTAGGGAGGGTTTGGAGCAGAGAAGGTAGAAACCGGAATGAGTGGCTGGCAGGCTTAGAACCCCGCCACGCGGAGCGTCGAGATTGAAGCGTTCCACGTGCATAGCGCCGCTGAAATGAGCAAGCCGGCATAATTAAAGGGCTTTGCGTAATTAGATAGATAAGAATAAGGTAATATGAGTATATAGGAAAGTTGAAATTTTTTAGTGTTTTGTATTTATAAATTAGTGTGGTTTTGGTATTTATGTTAATATATTTTATTATTATGATGGATGAGGTGTAGAAAAAGTTTAAGATTAAAAGAGTTAAGATAGTTTTAGTAGGTTTGAAGGTTGTAGATTGGATAATTGTGGTTATGTAAGGAATAAAAATAATAAGGGAGTAATTAATTTAAAGGAGATAGATAGTTGAGTTGGGATAAAAGAGGGAAATGGTTGAATAGTTATTGAATTTTATAATTGATATATATGGTTGGAAGGGTAAATGTAGAGATAAGTTGTTTGTGAAAAATGAAAAATAGAAAGAGATAAGAATTTTTGGTAGGATTTTTGGTGGGGTAGGAGATGGAAAGGAGGGAAAGGTTTTTTTTAAAATAGGGAAAGGTTTGAATGGAAAAGAATGGGAGAGTGAATGAGAAGGGGAAGAATTAGAATAAATGGAAGATGAAGTAGAAGTTGGAAAAGTTAACACTGTTGTATTGGCAAACGAAGATCAGTAAAGATCATTTTTTAAAGAAACGTTCTGTGTGAAAGATCACAAAATTTAAGAGTCACTTGGAGAAAAAAAATTCAGGATTCAGTACTATATGGCGGTAGGCATTATGGGGAGGTAAAAAAAGTAGGAGTGTGTAATAGTAATAGACTCAGAGAAACGAGATAAATTTGCTGACTTAGAGCAATTGAGGCTGGCGAAGCGGGGCAGGATGATGACAGAAGAAAAAGGCATGGCTATCTTTTCACATGAGCACAACGCAAAGGAGGGCACGGGGCAAAGCGCACACATACCACCAATGCCTATGCCTATGGACTTCCTAGAGAATCTGCCTGAGGAGCTGCGCAAAACTTTAGAAGAAAAAGAATGGCCGGAAGCGCAGCGTCGATTGAAGTCTATGCGGGTTGCATGGCACATGGCGTGCGCAGGAGATGCCAGAATAGATACTCAATCATTACACTTCTCTTTGGCCTGGGCTCTGAGGCAAGCCAAGGAAATATTAACCCTCTACTAGGGGAACTTTAATGCGGAGCTTAGCTGAACACATGCTGAACAATGCGACACTCGCTCTGATGGGAGTCACATTCATTAATCCATTTTTTCGCAGAATGGCGGGGCAACTTCCATTCGAAATACCAACCTACACCCTTTACATCGACGACGATACGAATGCGAGCCTTGAGATTGCGCAAATTCAGAAAGATCAGCGTAAGTCGTTCGTCGTTGTAATCAGGGATCAAAATGCACAACTTGAGGATGTCGTTTTCGTGCCCAATGCCGATGAATGCATGAGTATAGTGCAAGCCGGCTCTCGCTATTGTTTTGGAAAAACCAAAACGCAAAATGCTCCGGTGCAGCAAAGTTTCTCATTTTCGAGGCACGGTCATTCAAAGAAAAGCCACGTCCATTCTTCGAAATCAACCCAACACTTTGGAAACATTCAGGAAAAGAAGTAGGATTAAACCCTCGGCTGCACGCGGATTGAAGGCAGAGAAAGGCGCTTGTGCCTCGCCATGACCCTGTGTGGCTTATTGGTGATTGCCTTTTGTGCGGTAGTCCAGGGAAGGCGCGGTTCCGAAGCCCAAAACTCCATTCCGGTCCCAAAAATCCAAAATTACCCCCTCCCACCGGTGGGGTTTTGATATTAATCTTCTGGTTTAGCGCGCCTAGCCATTCGCCTTTCCTGGGCCAATTGAATTCGTTTCGGCTCTGTATATATGCGTTCGAGTAGCGCGATTGTAAAATCAAGAAGGTCTTCAGCATTTTCCTTTTTCAATGTACCGGCGTGTGCGGCATCGTTACCGTCTTCCTTGATACATAAAGAGAGTTCACGAAGACCTTCAGGGAGAAAGCCATTATCAAATAGCCATGGGAGTCTCAAACCGAGGTCGCGCCGAGTCTTTGAATTGAGCCCTGGGGTTTCCTTTTCCGGGAGTATCGGCCGCGTTATTGCAATGGAGATGATGGGATTCGAACCCACGACCTCAGACTTGCGAAGCCTGCGCTCTCCCAACTGAGCTACATCCCCGGTGTTCGGAACATACCCTCTTCCGCATGCGGTGTCAAGAATCACCGGCGCAAATCACCGGCGCAGAACAGTTTCCATGTGGGTCCCAAACGGCGATAACGGAAAGATGCGGATTTGAGCTTTGGGGCTAGAGCGCCGGCAAAACGGCGAGTGTCTCATCCGGTGTTCCCGGATGGACCCCAGGCTGGTCAGAACAGCCTCTTTACCCAGACGAGGCTCAGGTTAATGTCGACGTCATATTTGCAGAAGCGCTCTATCCCGCATGGATCGGGTGAGGTGTGCTTTAGGTCAAGCAAACGGTCGAAATCCTTCTCTATGACTATGTTGCAGAAATCGACGGGAACCGAGCGAACCAGACTCAGTTCCTCTTCGTTCCAAAGGGTGCCGGCAATGTCCCCCACTCCAATCTCCAGCATATCGGTTCCACAAACCTTGAAACACGCTCCGCAGGTGCAGCGGTGGATCGAGTCGAAGTCAGTCGGTATGTGATGGCCGTTATCGCAGAAAGGGCAGATTATGATGTGGATACCGCTCACCCTTCTGGCGTGGGTCTTTGAAGTTATTGACTTGAACAGCTCTCTGTCTTTAAAGTTCATTGTGCGCCTGCCGCATCACGAATTGCGCTCGGGCCCGGGTGGCCTGAGTCATGAAATGACGTTTCGGCTTGAAATAAAACCGGAAATTTGACATAGGAATTTAATCTCGCCAGAATCATTTGCAAATCATCACCATTGGGAAAAGGAGACTCTTTTTGGGCGGCATTCATACATCTTCCAACAAGGTAAAGTCAATCCTGAAAATACTCGACGAATTCTATCGCGACGCAAAATGTTCGCTCGACTTCCATGACCCGCTCCAACTCTTGATCTCGACCATTCTTTCAGCCCAGTGCACCGATGAGCGGGTAAATAAGGTTGCGCCGGCCCTGTTCGAAAAATATCGCTCTGCCAGAGCGTATGCCGAGGTCCCCATAGAGGAGCTCGAACAGGACATCAAATCCACGGGTTTCTATCATAATAAGGCGCTGGCCATCAAGGAGTCGTGCAAGATTCTCGCCAACCGGTTTAACGGCCAGGTGCCGCCGGACCTCGAGAAATTGGTCGAACTGCCCGGAATTGGACGAAAAACGGCAAATGTAGTATTGGGCAATGCTTTCAGCATTCCGGGAATCGCCGTCGATACGCACGTTTCGCGGGTATCGGCAAGGCTTGGTTTGACCAGTGAAAAGGACCGGGACAAAATCGAGCAGGACCTTATGGCCCTTATACCGAAGGAGAAATGGATCAAATTCTCTCATCAGTTGATCCAGCATGGCAGAGCCATTTGCGTCGCCCGAAAGCCAAAATGTTCCATCTGCCCTTTACGTCCTCACTGCGGCTATGGGCTGGATGAATCGACGCCGAAGGCCTGAATCCGGATTAAATCAGTATAATCCGGTCCTCTCTCTACGCTATCCCTGACCTGTCCCTGACCAGAGGCTTTTAGCCTGAAGCTGCTTGAAAAAATCCTTTCTCCTGCCCGCCTCATCTCGTGACCTTTACTTCCGCCGTCTCGGCCCTCGGGACGGAGGGAATCATGTTCTGAGGCTCTCCAAGTACGAACTCGCCTTTTTCGATCCAGTTTTTGAGAGTCTCGGCGATTTCTTTTGCGCGAACATAGCTGGAGAGCGGCACAGTTGGGACTTCTCTGCCTTCGACCCTGATCGTTCCAGAGCGCAGTTGGGCGTAATTGACTTCACAAATCGGGTCCTGCCGTGTGAAACTGTAGTCCTTTACCTGGGTAACGATATCTTCGTCGGAAACGCCCGTAAACTGGGCCATCTCCTCATCCAGGATGGGGATAGGAATCCCGACCCCAACCACCAGAGAGCGATCCGTAGCCCAGGATACTCGCGCCCATGAGCCATCGCGGACTCATCTCCTTGAGGTCGCCCATCAGCATCAGGGTACCTGCCGGGCTGCGAGGGGTCCCATTTGGAAGCCGCGCAGTTTCGGGTTTGTGCTGAGTGCCGTGCCAGGTTATGAAGCCTTGGGCGCCTCCCAGGAAGATTCGCGTACCCAGGCCAAGGGTCCTGTAATAGGGATCGTTCAGCAAGGGGCTGAGCTGACCGGCTGAGCAATAATTGGCGTTTCCAAGGTTGGGCTTCAGCGTGCCCATGTATGTGTAAATTGTCTTCCTGGAGACGTTAACGGCGCAATTGTAGTTTTGATAGGCGTTTCGAGGATTGCACAGCGTTGCGGAGGGAAGCTCCTTCAATGTAAAATGCTTTTCGAAATAACGATTGGGATAGCAGTCCGTCCCATAGGCTTCCGCGCGAAGGCGCACCGCTTTTCCGCTCACCAGGTCCTGAATGACGTGCCCGCCGCCGTATTCGAACGCGCCGGGGTGAATTTTGTTAAGAGGGTCATCGACCTCCGGTTCGGTTGCGCCGATGTAGATATCTACAGCGGCAAGTCCTGCATAGGCTGGAACATTATTGAGCCAGACCTTCGACGCCTTGATGGGAGGACTGGTATGTCCGAAATTTATGAAGGCGCCCGAGGAACACATGGGAGCAAAAGTCCCGGTGGTCACCACGTCCACCTCCTTTGCAGCCCTTGCAGCTCCCTTCTTCCTCACTATTCCGACCATATCCTCCGCCGTAACCACGACAGCCTGGCCTCTGCGTATCTTTTCGTTTATCTCCCGGTAAGTTTTACTGTGTTCCCATTTTCTGCGCCCAATCCTGCTGTTGATAAAAAAAGCCGTGGCAAACCAAAATGTTAGTCGGAGGATGATAACCTTCAGCCGCGATGATGACAACCGATCAGATGGGAATATCGTCACATTCCGGTCAGAATGGAATATCGTCACCTCCGCAAGTGCCTGCATTATATGGATCGTACACTTCGGGGACGCGGTCCTCGAAGCAGGGGATAGTCTTTCGAAATTCGCTCATCTCCAAAGGGTTGAGTGCCCGCAGAATGGACTGCTCACCGGTCCGGCCTGGGCAAGAACAGTTCCCAGGGGTGAAATGATTGCCGAAGCGCCGCCCCAGGTGATTTTCTCCTCGGCGCCGCATCCGTTGCAGCCGACCACGAAGAGTTGATTCTCAATCGCGCGGGCGCGCAGAAGCAACGACCAGTGTTCGATCCTCACAAGAGGCCAGAGGGCTGACACGCAGATTATTTCCGCTCCGTCGAGGGCCAGTTTTCTGGCAAGCTCCGGAAAACGCAGATCGTAGCAGATCATCATACCGATCTTGCCGATGGAGGTTGAAAAGACCTGCGCAGATGTCCCGTCGCCGAAATGCTTTTGCTCGTTGTAAAGCGAAAATAGATGGACTTTTCGATACTTTCCGGCAATCTTGCCCGTGCTGTCTATAAGATAGCTGGTGTTGAATATCGTTTTGCCGGCTGCCTCGGGAAGGCTGCCGGCAATCACAATGCGCTTATCTACGGCAATTTTGCACATTCTGTCCAGGACCGCGGGCGTTTTCTCAGCCATCTCCCTCAGGACCGGATATGGAAAAGAGCAGGACCACATCTCCGGCAGGACCGCCAACCGGCAATTGTCCGGCGGCAAGTTCAAGGAGCATGCCCTCCGCTGTGTCACAATTGCGTTGAACTTCGCCTGGTTTAACGGAGAACTGACAACACCCCGCGACGATATCCCGCATAATTGAGCGCCCCAGTGCATTTTGTTCTTGAACTATTTGCGATAAGCGGTTTTCATTCCGTCGGGTATCGGACGTCAAGACTCATCCCCGGCTCCGCGAGCCGCTCCGATATTCGATAATCTTTTCAATTAACCGGAGAAAGCGAATATGTCCGAACAAAAGAACGAAGAGTTTCAAAAACCGGCCCCCGTCCGCGCCAATTCGAAATCCGTATATCATGAATTTCCTCAAAGTGCTGGTGGAAAAAAAAGGGGAGCAGCATCAGGCCGAGGATCTCAAAAAACTCCTGGGCGATATGTACCGGCTCTTCGAAGCCATGCTTGGACAGAATATGGTAAACGCTCTGCCCGAGGAGGTGAGAAAACAATATCTCGCAATGGCTGATGATTTGCCAAACCTGAGCTACAAAAAAATTGGCGCCGTTTTCGATGAAAACGTCAAGAATTACGACCAGATCATGAAGGATACGATGAAGCAGTTTGCCGAGATCTATCTTAAAAACAGGCAGTTCAGCCCGGAGCATTATCCCGTCGAACTGCAATCGGAGTAACGGAAAGCCGTGCGCTGAAGTTTGAGCCGGATATCGGAAAATAATACTGGTGGAGAATGAAATGCAGGAAGACAAGACTATCTGCCCACATTGCAATCAAAAGATGCAGAGGTGGAGGACCCCGCCCCTTTCGACCTGGAGCGCGGAATATTTTTACGTCTGCTTCAATGACAAATGCTCTTATTACGTTAAGGGCTGGGAGCACATGCAGAAGATCGACCGAGGTCGGCTGCTCGTACCGGCACAGGTACGATCCTGATACCGGCACGTGCGGCCCGCTCCCTGTCTGGTCTCCGGAGGCCGGGAAAGACCAGATAATTGAATAAATCCGGGTCTAAAGAAGAGTGAAGGGGTGAACTTGCCGCTCTTCAGGTTCGCTCAGGGCTTCGCTTTATCCAATCTGCCGACTATCTCTGTGCTGCGCTCTTTCAAGGCAACCTGCGCGGCCGCCAGCCTGGCAATGGGCACGCGAAATGGCGAACAGCTAACGTAATTGAGTCCGAGATTGTGGCAGACAGCAATGGATTTTGGGTCGCCTCCGTGTTCTCCGCAAATTCCCACTTCCAGGTCAGGGCGCGTTTTCCGACCTAAATCCACGGCCATTTGCATCAGTTTCGCCACCCCTTTCTCGTCAATGCTTACAAACGGGTTTTCGGGCAAAATGCCCTGTTGTATGTAGTCGATCAGGAATCCCTTTTCGGCATCATCCCTGCTTATTCCATAAATAGTCTGAGTAAGATCGTTGGTGCCGAAGGAGAAAAACTCCGCGTGTTCTGCGATTTCATCTGCGGTTAGTGCTGCGCGCGGGATTTCGATCATGGTGCCGAACTTGTAGTCGATCGTGGTTCCATGCTCCTCCATGACCTCTTTTGCAACCGTTTCGAGGGCCTTTCTTTGAGTTATCAGTTCATTGACGTGAGCAGTGAGAGGGATCATAATCTCAGGGTGCACATCCACCCCATGCTTCGCGCAGCTACAAGCGGCCTCGAAGATGGCCCTGACCTGCATCTGTGTCAATTCAGGCATCATTATCCCGAGGCGCACGCCTCGCAGACCCAGCATTGGATTGGCTTCCCGCAGAGTCTCTACACGCCTCAGGATGCGCTCGTCTTCTTCGATCTTGTGCAACAGTTCGTCGATTTCCTGCAAATTCCTGGCATGGAGCATGCGAATCTTGCTATCCGTAAGCTCTCTCATAAGCTGTTCGAAACCGGGCATGAATTCATGCAGCGGAGGGTCGATCAGGCGAATTATCACCGGCAACCCATCCATGGCCTCAAAAAGACCGATGAAATCCTCTCGTTGAAACGGCAGCAGCGCATCTAAAGCCTCACGCCTTGTGGTAGGCTCATTGGTCATGATCAACTTCTGTACCAGAGGAAGGCGTTCGGCTTGGAAGAACATATGCTCGGTGCGGCAAAGGCCGATGCCGCTGGCGCCATACTCGCGGGCCCGTTTGGCGTCATGGGGGTAGTCGGCGTTGGCCCAGACGCCAAGCCGCCGGAACTCGTCAGCCCATCGGAGCAGTTTCATCAGCCATGGATCGGAGATGTCGGGCACCATCGTTTCCACTTGTCCCAGGAAAACATCTCCCGTGGTGCCGTCGACTGAAATCCATTCCCCTTCGTTAATGAGCTGGTCGCCAACGGTCATCAGATGCCGTCCGATATCAATCTCCAGTGCAGCAACGCCGACCACGGCAGGCTTGCCGAACTGGCGCGCAACCAGGGCCGCATGGCTGGTTCGGCCACCGCGGCTGGTAAGAATTCCTTCGGCTGCCAGCATCCCGTGCACGTCATCGGGCTTGGTCTCCGGCCGGACCATGATAACCTTTTTGCCGTCCTTTTTGGCCCAGCTTTCGGCCAGATCCGCATTGAAGGCGACCATACCCACTGCCGCGCCGGGAGAGACATTCAAACCGTTGGCAAGCAACCTGCCCTCACTTTTTGCGGCCCTTTTGGAAGAGGCATTGAACTGTGGATGCAGGAAAAAGTCCACCTGCTCGGGAGTGACGCGCATCACGGCTTCCTCCCGGGTTATCAACCCTTCCTCGGCCATATCAGCGGCGATGCGAACAGCGGCCTGAGCGGTCCGCTTGCCGCTGCGCGTCTGCAACATCCACAGGACGCCGCGCTCGACGGTGAACTCGACATCCTGCATGTCACGGTAATGTTGTTCGAGTTTGCTGGTGATCTCCACAAACTGGTTCCAGGCCAGCGGCATCGTCTGAGCCATTTGCTCAACCGGGTAGGTTGCCCGGATGCCTGCAACTACGTCTTCACCCTGGGCGTTGATCAGGTAGTCGCCCTCTAACTTTTTCTCACCGGTTGTTGCGTTGCGGGTCATCGCTACGCCGGTGGCGCTGTTCTCGCCCATGTTGCCAAACACCATTGTCTGGATATTAACGGCGGTGCCGAGGTCGTGAGCAATTTTGGCCGCATTTCGGTAATCGACTGCACGCTTGCCGTTCCAGGACTTGAACACGGCCTCCGTTGCCAGGCGAAGCTGCTCATAAGGATCGGCAGGAAAACAGATATGGCTGTAACGCTGGAATATATCGCTGAAGCGGTCTATAACGGCTCTCCAGTCATCAGCCGTAAGCTCGGTGTCGCTCTTTGCTCCGCGCGCTTTCCGGAACTCGGCTAAGACCTCCTCAAACGGTTCGGTCGGCAAGCCCACCACTACCGAACCGAACATCTGGATAAGACGGCGGTAGGAGTCATAAACGAAGCGGGGGTCCCCTGTCGCCTCGATCATACCCTTGACCGTCTCGCCGTTTAGTCCGATATTGAGCACCGTGTCCATCATCCCTGGCATGGAAAACTTCGCCCCCGAGCGGCATGACACAAGCAGGGGGTTCTTGCTGTCTCCGAATTCTTTGCCGGTCTTCTCCTCAACTTCGGCCAAAGCTGTTAACTCCTGCTCCCATATTTGTTCCGGGAATTTCATACCGGCAAGGTAGGAGTTGCAGGCCTCTGTGGTCACCGTAAAACCCGGAGGTACAGGCAATCCGAGCCGGGTCATTTCCGCAAGACCGGCGCCTTTCCCACCCAGCAGTCCTCGAACATTATCCCAGTCACTACCAATGTAAGAGGTCACCTGGTCCAGTTCGTCGAACAAATAAACCCACTTTTTCGCCATGGTCGGTGCTCCTTTTTTGTGCATCTTTATCGTTGTGCGATTATGTGGATAGTTCATGCCTCTGTCAACACTCTCTTTTTCCCCTCCTCAAAAAACCCTTGATTATGAGGCTATGATCGTCGAAAACAGTGAAGGTTTCCAATTCAGCAACCAGGAGCACGAGATGATCCGTAAGAGCGACGTTCTTAAATACCACAGTGAAGATAGAGCCGGAAAAATCGAAGTCAAACCGACAAAGCCGTGTTTTACTCAAAGAGATCTTTCGATGGCGTACACGCCTGGGGTCGCCGAGCCATGCAGGGAGATCGAGGCTGCTCCCGGGAAGGTATTCGAATATACCGCGAAGGGAAACCTTGTAGCGGTCGTCACTAATGGCACGGCCGTTCTGGGGCTGGGCGACATCGGCCCGCTGGCCGCAAAGCCCGTCATGGAAGGCAAGGCCGTCCTGTTCAAAAGATTTGCCGATATTGACGTTTTTGACATAGAGCTGAATACCAAAGACCCTGACGAGGTGATCCTGGCAGTCAAGCTGCTCGAGCCGACCTTCGGAGGTATCAACCTCGAGGACATCAAAGCCCCTGAATGTTTTTACATTGAAGAGCGCCTCAAGGAAACGATGAAAATCCCGGTTTTCCATGACGATCAACATGGCACGGCCATAATCTCGGCGGCAGCCCTGCTCAACGCTCTCGAAATACAGCGCAAAAAGATCGGTGAGGTAAAGGTGGTGGTCCTGGGGGCCGGGGCGGCCGGAATTGCCTGTGCAGGCCTCTATCTGCAACTCGGGGTCAAGAAAGAGAATTTGTTCCTGGTGGACTCCAAAGGCCTTATATATGAGGGCCGAAAAAAAGGGATGAATCCTTATAAAGATCGGTTCGCAAACGGCGAAAAGCCAATGTCCCTGGCCGAGGTGATGAAGGGGGCCGACGTTTTCGCCGGCTTTTCGGTAGCTGGACTGGTTTCAAAAGTGATGGTGAGGAGCATGGCTGAAAGGCCGATCATTTTCGCTCTGGCCAATCCGGACCCGGAAATAAGCTACCGTGATGCAACAAGCGTTCGCAGTGACCTGATTATGGCTACGGGGCGCTCTGATTTCCCCAATCAGGTTAATAACGTACTCGGTTTTCCTTATATCTTTCGGGGCGCACTGGACGTGAGCGCCATTGCCATCAACGATGAGATGAAAATTGCGGCGGTAAGGGCGCTTGCAGATCTTGCAAAGGAAGACGTCCCCGATTCCGTCCTCAAAGCTTACGGCAAGGATATGCTGGAATACGGGCCAAACTATATCATTCCCAAGCCGTTCGACCCGCGTGTGCTCATCAGGGAAGCGCTTGCAGTGGCAAAGGCGGCGGTTGATTCCGGGGTTGCCCGAAAGCCGATAATTGACTGGGATGAATACCGCGACCGGTTGGAAAGCCACCTGGGGCGCGCTCAGGAAATCATGCGGCGCATCATTCATAAGGCAAAGCAGGACCCCAAGCGGATAGTTTTCCTTGAAGGCGTGGATCCCAAAATATTAAGGGCTTGCCAGATCATTTTGGATGAGGGGATCGCAAAACCCATCCTGCTGGGGAACCGGGCGGCGATTCGAAAAAAGGCGGCCGAACTGCACCTCGATCTCACCGGAGCAACGGTGGTCGATCCGCACAAATTCGACCGGATAGAGGAATACACGTCGGATTTTGTCCAAGTGCGTTGCCGGAAAGGAATTACGCCTCAGGAGGCTAGGAAGCTGCTCAGCACCAGCAACAATTATTTCGGGGCCATGATGGTAAGGAGGTGTGATGCCGACGGTCTGGTGGGTGGAGTAAACCAGTATTATCCGGATACGATCAGACCCGCGCTTCAGACCTTGCCGCTGTTGAAGGGCACTTCAGTTATCGCCGGCGTGTACATGATGGTTTTTCAGAAAGATGTAATATTTTTTGCCGACACTACGGTAAATATTGACCCTACGGCCGAGCAGTTGGCTGAAATAGCGATCTGCACCGCAGACACGGTCAAACAACTCGATATTCAGCCTCGAATCGCCATGCTCTCGTTCAGCAACTTCGGGAGCACACGCCACCCGCGCTCCGAAAAGGTCGCCGAGGCGACTCAGATCGTCAAACAGCGCCGTCCCGACATCGTGATAGACGGAGAGATGCAGGCCGATACGGCTGTTGTGCCCGAGATTCTGAACGGGGTCTATGAATTTAACACGCTTAAAAGACGGGCCAACGTGTTGATCTTTCCATCCCTTGAAGCCGGGAATATCGCATACAAGCTGATGGCGCGGCTTGGAGGCGCAAAGGCAATCGGCCCGATCCTTATGGGAACCAGTGAAGCGATTCACGTGCTGCAGCGCAACTGTGACGTAGAGGACGTAATCAATACGACCGCCCTTGCCGTGATCGACGCTCAAGAGCACAAGAAGTGCTTCATTACCGAAGAGGTCGCCAGGGCGTAATATGATGATTGCTGATCGGCATTTGGTATAGCAGGAGTGACAGTACAGGACAATTGAATACAGCCGGGGGTGCTCTCCGAACGAGAGCTGAGACAATACCCCTGGAACCTGATCCAGACCTTATTAAGTATTTTGAAGCCTTGTTCAGGCTGGCCGTATGATCCGGAAAAGGCCGTCCGGAAACGGTGATCCCTCGAACGGGAAAAGATATCTGTTCTGGATCGCCCCTTTGACTCTCTCCTTGTTTTCCTTGACAACATTGTCGGGCAGCCCCGCCGTCGTAAAGCCGCGAAAGCCTGAAGGCAGATCCGGTTCGGTTTGGGAAAAAACTATATTATACCATAAAACCCTGGCCCCTGGCCTATTCATTCATTCTTAACCGGACAACAGTGACTGGAAATAATCGAATCATCAATTCTTCCCTCGTATGATAGGCTTAAATACCCTGCCGTTAAGAAAAAAGATGCCCAGCGGTGAAAAATGAATACCAGTTCCCTATATAAAGATGCATCGGTGTGTGCTATGACGCCCGTCACAAAGAGCCCGGTTCATTCCATTAGCGCACGACGCCAGATAATAAGGCGGGGCCAGGTGGGCAAAGGAGCGGGCGCTTTCGCCGCAGCCATGCAGAGAAGCAGGACTAGGACTGAGGACTGAGCAAAAGCGGCGACCGTGCGGGCAGCCCTGCAGGCAGCGCAGACGGAAAGTGTGGTGCGGTTGGAGGCAAGCCAGAGGTAACGCGCTTGAGAAAGTGAAGTGAGTATGGCGTCAAAATCTCGCTCCGCGAGCGTCGCGCCACTTCACTTTGTGAAGTGCGCTTGCCGGCCTCCCTTAGCGGCGTGCGAGCGCGTAGCGCGAAGGCCGACCGCATGAGAGGTCTGTCGTGCGCGCCGGGCGGGGGCGGGAGGCCTTATTGCTCAACCTGCACTGCGGACTTTGGTATTTTGCAAAAATGCTCTTTTCCTACCACTACATCGTAATCTTCGCCCAGGGAAAGAGCTGTGCCGGGTATCTCCCGAATTCCGACTTTCATCCCCGCATAAAGCGTATCAGAACTTTCACTCCTGTTTCCTCGCCGCGGACAACGAACGGTGATCTCCGGGGACAGGATTTTTCCGCATTTGGCCACGTAGTAGAAAAGGGACTCGTCCCACTTATGAGTTACCCTGGTCTTACGGTTAGATGTAATTTTTTTCAACTCGCAGTACCGTCCCTCCTCATCGTAAAAAACTCCCTCGTCCACCTCGGACGAAGTGACGATTTCTTTTGCTCCCCTGCCTGCCGAATCGTTAATAAAGACTTCGCTTCGAACAGCGTAGCCAATGGTTTCTCCATTAGGCTCCGGAGGCCAGTGTTTATATAAAGCCTTTCGTACCCAATTCCATATCTCCCGCATCGCCGTTCCGTCCCAACGGTAAATAGCTTCTTCCCACTGACGCGTCCCAGTCCCTTGCCCATAATCCTTCACAACAAGCTGGTTTAATGGGCCTGGAAAGAGCTTAATTGATTCAATATCCTCGATAAAGCCAACATCGACGACAGGGCCTGCCGGTATATATTTCCCGTCTTTCTTACTCAGAACGACCAAGTACCCCCAACCCGGCGGGACGGAGATTCCCACAGCCAAATCGGCAGATTTCGGATTAATGAAATGGCCGAACCGAAAAGTGTCCTCCGTAAACTTTTCGGGGTCCATGCCGAGGAGATTCTTTTTTATGGCATGGGCAAGCATCTTCTTTGCCTTCATTTGAATCGAAGGGTTTGGGTTTCGCAACATAGCCACGAGCGTATCGTAACCCTGCGCGCAGGCAATGCCCGGCAACAGTGACAGCACCAATAACAGAAGATGCTAACACCTGCGCCGAACACAATGCAGACCGATCATTCTGTACCCCCGCGTCCATTTATTGTCTGGTGAGCGATATCCCGCACAGCTGTTACCTGGATCACTTTACTCCTTTATAAAAAAGCAAGCCCCCCGACCCATATTGAACCTGCGTAGCGCCTTTCGTCCAATCAGGAGGCGCCTTATTATGCTGGGATCGTAGAAATTGGTCACCCCGGGAATAGGATTTGAATCGGGGCTCGCATTTAGAACCTCTCTAGCCGCCTGGAAAGACTTCTGCCCAAGCTTGAAGTTCTGCGTTGTTGACTTTTCTGAGGGAGTGCCGTGGCGCATACAGCGGGGGCGTCGCAATATCCTGGTAGCTTAGGTCGGGATGTTTGTCTTTATTCGCCCTCATCGTCCATCCCACACCGATTTTATCTTTATACGGCTGTCCTCCAGCTTCGCCATATATTGTTTCAGCCATCGCCCGCTCATCCGCAGTATAGTACGCGGCAACCTCCTGGGCCTTTGCCGTGATTGGATCAGGTGCTTTGTCCATATCCGGCTCATTGGTAAGGCCCTGATCCGGTTCACTGCCGGAGTCTACCACATTCGTACCTGTGCTGATATTCTTACCGGTATAATTATCGCGCAAAAACGCCGGAAGAATAGGGACCGATGGAAATGGCGTTCCTCCGAAACACAGGGTCTAAACCTCCCAGTTCAGGGAGCAGCAAAGAACAAAATTCCCAAATCTTATTAATCCCAAAGCTCCCGGCTTCCGATTTGCCGGCAGGCTACCATAGAGCGATATGGCCCTGCCAAACGGCAACCAGAAACGGCAACCGGAAGCGGCAATAAAAACGGCAACCGGAAACGGCAAAAAGCAGCGATGGGAAAAATTTTTCACGGCGCAGTGAATTCACTGAACGCAGAGTGAATTGGGCTCGGCTCGGCTCCGTACACCTGATTGTTGAAACAATAGGCAGGGTGGTTTAAGCTGTGATTTACGCTCGAGAGCACAAGAAGCGCTTCATTACCGAACAGGTCGGGCAGGGCATAGTATGATGATTGCTAAATTAAGTATTTTGAGGTCGTATTCGAGTTGGCCGTGTAACCGGGCAGAGGCCGCCTGGCTGGAAAACCAATTGTGGAAGTCTACAAAGATACTTCTAAACCAATGGGGTGGCAGAATGCCCTGGAAGCCTTGGGCGAGCATGGTCTTGCCCGAGCCTGGGGGATCTATCATCAGGAAATTCTGTACTCCGGGGCCGATTTGCGCGGAACATGGCAGCCTCGCAACTTTCCAACTCGACATCCACCGGGACAGCGCCTATGCCAAACAGGCCGCATGTATGGGTTTTGGCGATCATGGAATACCGCGCCTGTGGACGGAAATGGGAAAACACTCCGAAACCGGCGGATATTATTGACATAGATGGAAGGTGAAGGCAACAATACTTCCTGGAAAATCTTTGCACGGAGGTATATATGAGTGAAAAAGGGGTGCACGAGCCACTTGCGCTCCGCGCCCGGTTAAAGATTTATCCGGGCCACCGGCCAGGGCCATCGCGATCCGTGGAAATGATGACATTTCTGAATGGCGTAGGCAGACCATCAATCGCAATTAGTTGCCCTAGTCGTAGTTCTAAGGCCCATCGACCCCCAGGCAATTTAACGGGGCACAATCGGAGGGGGGTGGGGGGAGGGGCAAAGCATACTGAAGGACATATTATTGTGGCTGACGGGGTTGGTTGTTGTCTCAAGCGCAATTGTGTGTTGTACGGAGATCATGTATAATAAAACATTAATGTAATTGGATTAGGCGATATGCTGAGAAAAATAGCAGGCATTATCGTGATTACATTAGGTATCTCCGTACTTGTTTGTGGACTAATAGGTTTATATATGTATATATTTAAAAGTAATACCTTTGGAATGGTTCTTTTTGGACTTATTGTGCTATTTAGTCTCTGGCTAATTTATACGGGAATCAGACTTATACGGCACTATATAGTATCTATATTAACACATCACGACAATCCTGATACTGATGGATCATATGAACACGACTCACTTAATAATACTAACAGCGATGTTATTTATAAAAAAGGCACTGGCCGTCTTACTGGTATTGATACCGCAATTATTCAGAGCTACTTTGCAGAACGAAAAATAAGGAAGCTGCATATCGGGTGTGGTGAAAACATCCTCGACGGTTGGCTAAATTCTGACCATTTCCAGCATTCTTCTAGTATATTGCATCTTGATGCAACAGATGTGTTCCCATTTGCAAATGACATGTTTGACTACATTTATAGTGAGCACATGATTGAACATATTTCGTATTCACATGGCCTCGCGATGCTAAAAGAGTGTCACCGTGTCCTAAGGAATAACGGAACAATACGAATATCAACGCCTAATTTGCAGTTTGTGATTGACCTCTATAGAGATAATAAATCAGAACTCCAAATGGAATACATTAAATGGGCTACAGATACATATATCGAAACGGCGCCTTATTATGATGACACATTTGTCATTAACAATTTTGTACGATGCTGGGGACACGCGTTCATTTATGATGAAAAGACACTACGTTCATCCTTGGAGAAAGCAGGATTCGCTAAGATTATTAGATGTGATCTAAATGAAAGCGAACATGAAACATTGCGAAACTTAGAAAACGAAAGAAGGCTGCCAAAAGGATTCTTAGAACTTGAGTCTGTCACCTTGGAAGGTACAAAAATATTCAACAGCACTCTTGCAAACGGAGTCGGGCCAAACCAATATCTCGATACGTGAAGATAAATGCTCAAAAAACATGCCTTTTTACGGTTTAAAAGGCCGTTTCAGGCATTGAAATCATCGCTCTAAGGATGCATTATTCCGGATATCTCGAATAATCCGGCATTAATTAAAAACCATTTCCCAACCAGAAAGGACCCGGCAATGCGCAAACCTCAAATCTTCTTGAATCTGGCCGTCGCAGTAATCCTGCTGTTTACCGTCTGTGCGGCCCTGGCTCAACCCCGGCAAGGGGAGATTACCCTTAACGCCACCATGCTTGTTCCCGGCCACTCCTTTGGCATGGGCACCCTGAAATTCAAAGGCAAAGCCTATAGTTTCGTGGTGAAAGGCCTGAATGTGGCGGAAGGCTCCAGGATCTCCGCCGAGGGAGGCGTCTTCAATTTGAAGGAGCCTACTGACCTGGCCGGCAAATACGTGGCGGCCGGGGCCGCGGCGATCAAGGGTAAGGCCGGCTTGACCATGCGCAATGACAAGGGCGTGCTCATCAATCTGAAACCGGACCAGACCGGGGTGAGCCTGGACGCCAACGGACTAATTATCGACAAAATTTTGCCTAAGGAGCAATAGGGCATGCGAGTGCAGTTGCGCCTGGGCGCCAACGGAACAGCGATCACCATGAAATAACGGTGCCGCGTTTTATTGTTCCACCGTTTAAAAAAAGGCCTCCCAGCCCCTGGGGCTGCGGAGGCCTCTGCTTATCCGGCCTGTCTATCTCCTGTGGCAATGCTCGCAGCTCTCGTGCGGCATCCGTCTTCGGTTTCCTCGTCAGGTACTTCGTCACGGTCTTCACCTGATGGAAGTGGCAGTATTGCACATTAGAGCGATTATCAGCCTGTAAACGAGCTTTTCTCAACTAAGAAGACTTAGGCTCCCGAGGATTGGATTCGCCTATAGGAAGCCCTCTTTTTCCGTACCCATTCACCACAGAGCCGGGGCGTAGTCCGGTCAAGGAGAGAGCACAGAGAAAAGGGAATGGGCATGCAGGAAAAGCCTGATTTTATAAGCCTATCCAGCCTGCCGGATTTCAAATCCTGCTCAATTTCGCCATCTCATCTTGTCCGCCGGTGCGGCCTCCGGCTTTCTGTCTCTCTGGAAGGGGAAAGCCCACCCAGGTTAGTTTTCGTCCGGAAAGGGTTCTTTTCCGCCCTGGCGCTTGGGAACCGGGACCGCCTGCCGACTTGGCCACTGCCTTCGGCGGTGGCCGCAAAGGCTTCGGCGGGCTCGATCACCGATCTCGACAGCCCGCCCGCCCGCCCGCGAGGCGGTACTAATGTACGCCTCCGCACTAAAATCCCCCCTGCCCCCCTTTAGAAAAGGGGGGAGCTCGATTTCCTTGCCAGGACGAAAAATCCCTCCTTTCCGAATCGGAAACTGCTAGGGCAGGGAATCGGTTTCGGTGCCCAAAATGAGCTTTTAAGGGCATAATAGCCCCCGTTCTTTAGGATATTTTCTTCGGAAACAGATACTTGGCTTGGTCCGACCCAATGCTGTTAACTTAAGCAAGTTGCTGAATTATAAGGGTTTTTAATATCGCTCCGTTGACCTAACCTGTTGACCGGAGCAACATAGCTCAGATAACTGAGCCAGAAGGAGCCCAAACTCGGACACGTAAGTATGCGAAAGAAAGGCTATTTGTCTTAAGTTAGCGGCATTAGGTCCGACCCCATTTTCCCGCCACTATGATTCGAAGCTAACCAACACGATGTCGGCGGCTTGCTCCCGAATTGGAATGAGCGCCTGGTAGGCTGCGGAATTGTACCATCCCGTGGCAGACTTTTCGTCAGGGAATCGAATAACGACACAATCAAGGTACGAATGTTCGCCGCTCAACACGGCGACGCGGTGGCCTCGAAAGAGCACTTCACCCCCCCATTGAACGAGGGTTGCAGGGACTTTGCTGCGATATTCACCCCATTTGCCGTTGTCCTTGACTTTGATATGACCTATTACCCATGCAGACTTTTCCGCGCCTCCTGCCTGAGTGGCTTGGGCCTCCTTCGGGGAAACGAGCACATTAATCTTTCCAGCAGCCAAGCCGGCGCCCAAGGCTGCCCCCAACTTCATCAAGCCGCGTCTAGACGTCTTCATCATGATCCAACCTCCTCTTTAGTTCACCTTGTTTTCGCAGTTCAATACTCTGCCAGTATGTACCCGATTTTAACCAAAAACAAACTTTGGGTCTGCCAGCGCTTCTTCCGGCTTCATGTAAGCATGATCGGGATAGAGTTCATTAGCGTTTAGAATATCAGGATCATCAAGACACGCGAGCTTGCCTAATACATAAGTGGCGTAATTGATGCCGTGCCTTTCCCGGTCGGGCTCAGCACCACCCTTTGCGGACACTTGGACAGGATCACCGTGCTCCTTCAAGTACATGATCGTCTCTGTGGACACGTGTTCAAACTCGAACGGGTAATCCGGCCAAAATGAATTGAGCATCCGGAGCAACTCCTTCTGGGTGACCACGTTTGCATACATCTGTACTGCTTTGTTTGCCGTGCGAAGGTCAATGACTGCTCTGGCGCAGATGGATCCTATGTCTTTAAGCGAATGAGTGGGGAAAGTGCAGTCGAGATTTCCAAATGTTGTAATACGCTTGAACAGTCGCAGGTTTGGCAAAAAATAATCAAATATTCCGCCTGGGAACAGGAGAGTCCATTCCAGCCCGGACGCCAAAACCCGTTCCTGAAATTCCTTTTTTGCATCAAAGAGTGTACCCACTCCATAATCGAGGCATTTGGTGTTTGTGCCGAATTCGTCTGGAATGAACCGCCTGACCCTGGCCTCGATGGCAGCCTCCAGGATGGGAGGCCCCAACTGTCTCACCAGGCGGGCATTAGCGCGCACGGCCACTATTGCGATATCGCAGCCGGAAAGAATGGAGGCCATTTTCTTAATGTCGGTAAGATCCTCTTGAAAGACCGGCAGCATACCCTGGGTCTGAAGTTTGTCCAGCTGGCTTTGGTTGGCTGAGGTACGTCCGCGGGATATGGCCACTACTTTATGTCCAAGCCTGTTCAGTTCGAGTGAAAGGATCATTCCCACCTGTCCCGAGGCTCCGATTACTGCGATTTTCATTCGAGACTCCATTCCGAAGTGAATTGCCTGTATGCCCTAATAATACTGCCACACCAGCGGCTTCCGGTCAAAAAGTTGTCGTTATCCTGCGTGCGAGGTTACCCTGCAAATAGTTTGCGCGAACGGGGGAAATCGGCAACATGGTGCGATACCTTGATTATACTGCTTCGAAATACCATATAATGTTTAGAATATTTTCTTCGGAAACTTATGCTTAGCTTGGCCCGACCGCATTTTTAGCAACCGGTGTTCAAAAACATTCCGGCGGGAAAATATTCTTGCGGAATCGGAATGTGACTGTAATATGATTTCAACACCAAGTTCGCCTGCTTTTCCCGATCCCATTGATGCGCACCAGATCGAGGAGGCGCAAATGACAAGGTTCAAATTCCTGCTTCTTGTAACTGTACTGGCCGGATTCGCCGGCCTTGCTCATGCCGGCTTCGATGAAGGTAAAGCGGCTTATGACAAAGGCGACTATGCCAAAGCCTACGAAGAGTTCAAGACTGCAGCAGAACAAGGCAATGCCGATGCGCAAAATTATCTGGGAGTGATGTACGCCACCGGCCAGGGCGTGCCGAAGGACTATGCCGAAGCGATAAAATGTTTCCGCAGGGCGTCGGACCAGGGACATGCCAGTGCGCAAGCTAATCTGGGATATATGTACTATAACGGCCAAGGCCTGCCCAGGGACGAAGTCAATGCCGCAAAGTGGTATCGCAAAGCGGCGGACCAGGGGCATGCCATGGCGCAATACTCTCTGGGGAGGATGTACTTTAACGGCCAGGGCGTGCCGCAGAACTATGCCGATGCACTGAAGTGGACCCGCAAGGCGGCGGAGCAGGGACATGCTGAGGCGCAAGTAAATCTCGGAGCGTTGTACAATAGAGGCCTGGGCGTGCCGAAGGACTATGCCGAAGCGGTGAAATGGTATCGTAAGGCGGCGGACCAGGGACTTGCTTCGGGGCAATATAATCTGGGAGTGATGTACGCTAACGGCAAAGGCGTGCCGCAGGACTATGCCGAGGCGGCGAAATGGTACCGCATGGCGGCTGAGCAGGGAGATGCCAACGCGCAAAAAAATCTGGGAGTGTTGTACGTTAACGGCAAAGGCGTGCCGCAGGACTATGCCGAGGCGGCGCAGTGGACCCGCAAGGCGGCGGACCAGGGAGATCCTGAGGCACAAAATAATCTGGGGAATATTTACGCTAACGGCGCAGGCGCACCGCAGGACTATGCCGAAGCGATGAAATGGTATCGCAGGGCGGCGGACCAGGGACTTGCTTTGGGGCAATATAACCTGGGATTGATGTACGCTAACGGCGAAGGTGTGCCGCAGGACTATGCCGAAGCATTGAAATGGTATCGCAAGGCGGCTCTGCAGGGGGATGCCAACGCGCAAAAAAATCTGGGAAGGATGTACTATAACGGCCAGGGTGTGCCGCAGAACTACGGAGAGGCGCTGAAGTGGGCACGCAAGGCGGCGGAGCAGGGAAATGCCCAGGGGCAATATAATCTTGGAATGATGTACGCATACGGCAGAGGCGTACCGAAGGACTATGCCGAAGCATTGAAATGGTATCGCAAGGCGGCTGAGCAGGGAGATGCCAACGCGCAAAACGATCTGGGATATATGTACTATAGCGGCCATGGTGTGCCGAAGGGCTATGCCGAGGCGCTAAAGTGGTATCGCAGGGCGGCGGACCAGGGACATGCTTTGGGGCAATACAATCTGGGAGTGATGTACGATAAGGGTCTGGGTGTGCCGCAGGACTATGCCGAGGCGGTGAAGTGGTACCGCAAGGCGGCAGAGCAGGGGAATGCCGGTGCGCAAAACGATCTGGGATATATGTACCATGGCGGCCATGGTGTGCCGAAGGACTATGCCGAGGCGGTAAAGTGGTATCGCAGGGCGGCGGACCAGGGACATGCTTTGGGGCAATATAATCTGGGAGTGATGTACAATAAGGGTCAGGGTGTGCCGCAGGACTTTGCCGAGGCGGCGAAGTGGTATGGCAAGGCGGCAGAGCAGGGAAATGCCCGTGCGCAAAACGATCTGGGATATATGTACGATGGCGGCCAGGGTGTGCCGAAGGACTATGCTGAGGCAGTAAAGTGGTATCGCAAGGCGGCGGACCAGGGACATGCTTTGGGGCAATATAATCTGGGAATGATGTACGATAAGGGTCTGGGTGTGCCGCAGGACTATGCCGAGGCGGCGAAGTGGTACCGCAAGGCGGCAGAGCAGGGAAATGCCGGCGCGCAAAAAAGTCTGGGAGTGTTGTACGCGAGCGGTAGAGTCGTGCCAAAGGACAATGCCGAAGCGATGGAATTGGGTGTGAAGGAAGGTTTGCTCGAAGCGGCAAAGCGAGGCGATCCGAGTGCCGTTCAAAGCTTCCTTGCCAAGGGAACCGACGTCAATGCAAAAGACAAATACCGCGCTACCGCGTTGATGCTTGCCTCCGCGAAAGGCCACAAAGAAGTGGTGCAGTTGCTGCTTGCCAAAGGGGCGGAGGTCAATGCCAGGGACAATACGGGAGGGACCGCGCTGATGCGTGCCGCCCAGAATGGCTGCATCGAGGCCGTGGAGCTGCTGCTCGAAAAAGAGGCGCAGGTAAATACCAGGGCCAATAACGGCGCGACCGCGTTGATACTTGCCTCAATGAATGGCCGCAAAGAGGTCGTGCAGGCACTGCTGGACAAAGGGGCCGACGTTAATGGAAACGTCAAAATGGGCCAAAGCGCGTTGATGTGGGCTTCCGAGAAAGGCCCCAAAGAGGTCGTGGAGTTGCTGCTTGCCAGGGGGGCGGAGGTCAATGCAACAAACAGGTATGGCAAAACCGCGTTGATGCTTGCCTCAGAGAAAGGCCACCGCGATATCGTGCAGTTGCTGCTTGCCAACAGGGCCAACGTCAATGCAAAAGATATTGTCGGCAATACCGCGTTGATGCTTGCTTCCAAGAAAAACCACAAAAAGGTAATGGAGCTGCTCGTCAAGGCAGGAGCAAAATAATCCGGATTGACAGGAGTTAACTCTAAGTTTAAGGTCTATTTGCCGGACTTTGCCAAGACAGATTCACCGTGCAGAGTCATCGTGCGTTCTTGACAAGCTGGATTTCAATTAGATGTAATGACACCGGCATATGCCAATTTTTTGGTTCATCCGGCTGGCGAGTACTTTTTTCGATCATTCATGCAACAGGAAAGTTCGATAGATAATAACACTGGAGGATATATGCAGACAGACGAGAGCATACTGATAGCCAATAAAGCTATAGTACTGCGAGAGGAATCCGATGACTGGGCTGTACTGTTTGATCCGGAGACAAGCCATGTTTATGCTCTGAACCCGATAAGTGTGTACATATGGAAGTGCCTTGACGGAAAGAATACAATAGCCGATATTGTCCGGAAGCTGGGAAAGGAGTGCAAAGATATGCCGGACGATGCCATGGATCATATAAAGCAATTTCTGGACGACCTTGTTGAAAAGGGATATGCCGGATACGCGGCATAAAATACACACTGAAAACTTAAAGACCTGGATGGCTGATCTATTATGAAAGTAATCAAGACGCCAAGATCTATAGATATTGATATAACGAATGAATGCAACCTCAGGTGCAAGTACTGCTATCATTTCACAGGTCCCGGGGATGTCCAGGAAGATATCCCGACGGAGGAATGGCTCCGTTTTTTTGAGGAACTTGGGCGATGTGCCGTCATGAATGTATGCATAGGAGGCGGAGAGCCGTTTTTCAGGAAGGACCTGAAGGAACTCATCGATGGAGTAGTAAAGAACAGGATGAGGTTCAGTTTGTTAAGCAACGGCACACTTATTACGGATGAGATAGCTTCATACATAGCTTCGACAAGGCGTTGCGACCGTATACAGGTGTCAATAGACGGCGCAAGCCCGGAGACGCATGATCAGTCGAGAGGCAAAGGAAACTTTGACAGGGCAGTTGAAGGTATAAACGTTCTCCTGAGACATCAAATCCCCGTAGCATCGCGGGTGACTATAAACAGGCATAATGTAAGAGACCTTGAGCAAATAGCGAGCCTTTTACTCGATGATATCGGGTTGCCGTCGTTTTCGTGCAATTCAGCAGGTCCCATGGGACTTTGCAGGCAGAATCGGGAAGAGATGGAGCTTACGGTGGAGGACCGGCAGGCAGCGATGGAGAGCCTTGTCGGGCTCAACAGGAAATACAGTGGACGCATAACCGCGCAGGCAGGTCCGCTGGCGGACGCGCGGGAGTGGAGGATGATGGAAGAAGCAAGGAAAGAAGGCAGGGAGCAGATGCCTGATTGCGGTTTTTTGAGGGGCTGTGCCGGGATATTGAACAATATGGCGGTAAGGGCGGATGGTGTGATGACGCCATGCACCCAGATGAGCCATATAGAGCTCGGGAGGATCAACAGGGATGATCTAATCGAGGTATGGCAGCGTCATCCTGAGCTTAAAAGGCTGAGAGAGAGGAGAGCCATCCCTCTGAGCACCTTTGAGTTCTGCAAGGGATGCGAGTACATACGGTACTGTACCGGCAACTGTCCTGCCCTTGCATATACATCGCTTAAGGAAGACAACCACCCGAGCCCGGATGCGTGTCTGAAAAGGTTCCTCGAAGCAGGGGGTAAAATACCGGAATGAAGGATCATAATAAAGACGCAAAAGGCAGCCATGATTATCCTTTAGTCTATATATATTTCTACCTTACAGGGGGCTGTAACCTCTGCTGCCGTCATTGCTGGATATCCCCCAAATACCAGCCTCAGGGGACGACCTATCCCTGTCTTGATTTTGACCTTTTCCGTTCCATAGTGGAGCAGGGCAAATCATTAGGGCTTGAAGCCGTAAAGCTGACAGGGGGAGAGCCGCTCCTCCATCCGGACATTCACAGGATCTTAGATTATATCGGAGGAGAAGAACTCCGCCTGACCATCGAGACAAACGGCACCCTCGTTACACCTGAGCTTGCAGCAAAGATAAAGAAATGTAAAAGGCCCTCTATATCGGTAAGCCTTGACGGAGCAAACGCTGAGACCCACGAATATGTAAGGGGAGTGGATGGGTGCTTTGAGGCAGCCCTTCAGGGCATAAGAAATCTCTCTAAAGAAGGCTTGAAGCCGCAGATTATAATGTCAATAATGAACCGTAATAAAGACCAGATGGAGGAAATGCTAAGGCTTGCTGAATCATTGGGGGCCGGGTCCGTTAAATTCAATGTTGTCCAGCCCACCGAAAGGGGAATGAAGCTCCATGAGGCTGGAGATACTGTGAATATTGAAGAGTTGATAGAACTGGGCAGATGGGTGGAGATGGAACTTACGGAAAAAACCTCCCTGCCTCTTTTTTACTCCCACCCGCATGCGTTCAGACCGCTTAGCCGTATGCTGGGAGATGACAGGAGGAGCTCCGGCGTCTGTGGGATACTTGAGAAAATAGGAGTGCTCTCAGATGGGTCCTATGCCCTGTGCGGCATAGGGGAGAGTGTTGGAGATCTTACTTTTGGGCACAGCGCGAAAGACTCCTTAAAGGACGTCTGGGAAAATGCGGAGGTCTTAAAACAAATCAGAGAGGGATTGCCTGAAAATCTGGAAGGGATATGTGGAGATTGTCTTATGAAGACAGTCTGTATGGGGAATTGTATAGCCCAGAACTATTACCAGACCAAAAACCTTTGGTCGCCGTTCTGGTATTGCGAAGAGGCAAGGAAGAAAGGACTGTTCCCGGAGCGCAGATTAAGGGGGTATGCTTAAAAAGCACGCAAAAGATGCCTGGTTTTTTTCTTGACAAGGTGGGGCACCTGATATGTGATAAGGAGCGGTAAGACAGGCTTGAAGGACCTCAATGCTGGTGAAAGAAGGAGGTGATCATATGAAGTGGGAAATTCCTCGTCTCATGGACTTGTCCGAGTTGCTTGTGCAACACGGTACGTGTGCGACAGCTACCTGGAGCGGCTGTGCTTGCATCTCGGGAGGTAGCGCTCCCTAAGGCCGGCGCCTGGGTGATGTCCGGTTTTTTGGGGTGTGGGCTGGACGGCGATCCGGCGGGTCAGGATTTTGCCGGCGTCCGGCCCTTTTCCTTTTGCGCGGTTGTGTTGGGGGCAACCCCTGAATCCGCCGCGCAACTTCCATTCTTTCATTGCCATGGTGAAAAACAGGAGGTGATTATATGAAGTGGGTTATTCCAAGACTAATCCCCCTTGACCGAAGACAAGAGACGTCGTGCGGCGCGGGAATGTTCTGGGCGGATCACGGCTGCAACGGCGCGGGGAAATAACGCACCGAATGCGACATGCAACAAAACCGGGATTCAGACTGGACTTTCAGAGACCGGTTTCAGTGCCCAAAATGAGCTTTTAAGGGGATAATAACAAGGCCAGTGAGCAGTGATCAGTGAGCAGTGAGCGGTGAAGCGGGAAGCAGGAAGCAGGAAGCAGTGAACAATTAAAAATAACTCCTCTTGGTTCTATCGCTACGCGAGGAGCAGTGAGCAGTGAGCAGCTTTCAAAAATGAGCTTTTAAGGGGATAACAACCCCCGTTTTTTAGAATATTTTCTTTGGAAGCACATGCTTGGCTTGGCCCGAGCCTATTTTTCATTATTCAAACGGTCGCCCGAAGTATGTCAACGCCCACAGAGCCAGCAGGTACACACTGAGGAGCGACTGGATCCCGGAGACGGTCCGAACCCAGCCGGTGGCACGCAGGATGTATTCCTGGCGCTGCAGCCGGGTAATCCAGACACCCAAGTTCAGCTCCCGCCAGCCGATGCTGAAGGCGGAGAGAATGCTGAAGTACAGTCCGATCTTCAGAGTGCCCAGCCAGCGAGTGATTCTCCCTATGTTCCCCCTTGGTTTTTCGTAAGGCAAAAAGCCCACGGCCAGCCCAATGGTCAACTTGATGGGCTTATCCTCGCCCAGAGATCTGATGACGCGATCCGGGTGCCGCACAGCCCATATGCCTGTCATCTTCCGGCGTGTTTTGAGAGATATCATATAGACAATGGAAAATGGAGCGACAAGAGTTACGAGAAGCAAGAGACTATTCCATGGCTCTGCACCATAACCGGTCAGCCAGCCGCCCAATACAATGTCATCGAAGAATTTCTCTAAGGGGGCTCTCCCACCGTACTTCATCTGATGCTTGTGAAGGGCTGCTGTCAACGCCCTTTCCTCGTTTCTGAAACCGTAATCTTTGGCATTTTTTCTTAGATTAACCACAGCCGACGGCGATGACATACCTATTTCTGTTAAGCCACGAGCGCCACCAAAGAAGAAGTCCGAGATTTCTGCATCTTCAATCTCCGTTCCCTCAAATATGGCAAATGCAGCGTAGGCCTTTTGCAGTTTCGCCCTTTTCAGGTTAGCACCGCCCAGGCCGGCCCTACTCAGGTCGGTCCCGCTCAAGTTAGTCCCGCTCAGATCGGCCTCGCTCAGATCGGCCTCGTTCAGTTTGGCCCAACTCAGCTTGGCCTCGTTCAGCTTGGCCCAACGCAGGTTGGCCTTGCTCAGGTCGGCCTCGCTCAGGTTGGTCTGGCTCAGGTCGGCCCCGCTCAGGTTAGCCCCGCCCAGGTCGGCCCTATTCAGGTCGGCCCTATTCAGGTTGGCCTCGGTCAGGTCAGCCCCGCTCAGGTTGGCCTCGGTCATGTCGGCTTTGCTCAGGTCGGCCCCGCTCAGGTTGGCCCAACTCAGGTTAGCCCCGCTCAGGTTGGCCCAGGTCAGGCTGGCCTCACTCAGGTCGTCCCAGCTCAGGTTAGCCCCGCTCAAGTTGGCCCCGGTCAAGTTGGCCCCGGTCAGGTCGGCACCCGTCAAGTTGGCCCCGGTCAGGTCGGCCCCGGTCAGGTGGGCACCCGTCAGGTTGGCCTCGATCAGGTTAGCCCCGCTCAGGTTGGCCTTGTTACCCTTCTCTCGCTTAGACTCCACCCATTTCTCGTTCTCACCGATTATTTTCTTTAAATCCTCTTGGGTGATGACGGTCCCATCGCTCTTTTTCCCAGCCCATGGTTTTTTCGTCTGTTCATCCTGCCCGAAAACAGGTGAAACCTGAACTGCCAGAACTAACGCCAGGAACAAGGCCAAGATTGGAATGATTCGTCGCATGCCTAGAAGCAATTTGAATCTTTCCATTTTCGCCTCCTCGAATTGGGGGGCCATAAAAGGGAAGGGGGCAAAGCAGGCAAACCTGATGCTGAAAGCATATTACAGTCGTACGCCGGTTTCGCAAGAATATTTTTGGATGGTGGATACTGCTACAAGGCGCAAATCCAGCCCAAACAGCGTCGGGCCAAACCAATACCTCGACATGTGAAGATAAATGCTCAAAAAACATGCCTTTTTACGGATTAAAAGTACGTTTCAGGCGTAAAATCACCGGTCTAAGAAGATTCAGGTCCCCGAGGACTGGATTCGCCTATTCGCTCTTCACTCCTCCTCGCGAAGCGATAGAACCAAAAGGAATTATTTTTTGCCGCTTCTCGCTTCCTGCTCCTTGCTTCCCGCTCCCTCTTCAGTTTGCCGCTTCCGTTGCCGTTTATATTGCCGTTTGTGGTTGCCGTTTCCGGTTGCCGTTTTGCACGAGTTCTCAGGGTGTGCCAAACTGTTTGTGAGAGTAACTACAAGAACAGTACATCCACCGCAGAGGCGCAGAGGGTACTATGGTTAAGGATAAGTGCCGAAAACCTCACTGCAGAGCGGGGCATAGTCCGGTCAAGGATAGGACGCGTAAACATTCACTGCAGTGCATCTGAAGAGGCATTTCTTTTCTTGACCGGACTATGCCCCGTCTCTGCGGTGAGAATTTTTTGTCCGTGCGTCTCTGCGGTGAATCCTTACAGGAAAGGTCGTGACATGACGAAAAGCAAAATCGATGATAAGCTATTGCTTCATTTACTCAGGAACGGGAACACCGTTACCGAAATCGCCCGCAAGATGGGAGTGGACAAAGCGACCGTATCCAGACGGTTGAAAGCGTTGAAGATCGCCATAAACCGGAATGTAACGATCCGGGCAGCCCATAAGATTGTCGACCGCGAAATCAACGCGCTGGACCAATTGCAGAAGATCAACCGGGACGCAAATGAGCTGCTCGACCTGCTCATGCGCTGGAACCGGGGTGACGACGAGGCTCTTCAGGTACTCGAATCCCAGGTCCGCAAAATCAAGGTCCGGGGGCAGGAAATGGAGATCGCCCAGTACAAATCCAAGGACCCGCGTGAACTCGTTTTGATGGTCATGCAGGAAATCCGGGAGCAACTGAAGCTGCAGCTCGAAATGTTCCAGACGCTTTTCGATATGCGGGCGGTCCAGCAATTTCAGGCTGAAGTATTGGAGATAATCGGAAGTGTTTCAGCGGAAGTAAGAGATGAGATCATTCGCCGGCTCACGGAAAGAAATGCTCTTCGGTCCGCTGTTGACCTCAATTGAACAGTGAGCAGTGAACAGTGAGCAGTGAGCAGTGAAGCGGGAAGCGGGAAGCAGTGAACAATTAAAAATAACTCCTCTGGTTCTATCGCTACGCGAGGAGCAGTGAACAGTGAGCAGTGAACAGTGAACAGAAAAAGCCGAATTTTCTAAACTCTGCTCGACACCTGCTGTTCCTTCTTCGGCAGTATTGTACCGCACAGTGATTTTGATTTGCCAAACGACGACGAGAAGCGGCATCCAGAAGCGGCAATAGAAACGGCAACGAGAAGCGGAAAAAAGCAGAAAACGAGACGTCAGCGGACAGTGGCCAATCGTCAGAAAAAGTTCCGGGAAGGTGTTGTTGGCTGGACGGTTACGTACTTTCGATTCACCTATTCGCCTACTCACCTACTCACCTGCATTTATCACGGCAACCAGAAGCGGAAAAAAATAACTCCTCTGGGTTCTATCGCTTCGCGAGGAAGAGAAAAAATAACTCCTCCTGGTTCTATCGCTACGCGAGGAGCAGGAAAAGATGGCCCCGGCGGCTTTCTCCGAGTTCACGATCCCAAGTGCGGCAAGCAACCCGACGGCAATCAGAAGATCGAACCCCGATCCTTCTAACGTTTATCTATAGCTATCCTTGCGGGCATCGACAGTCAACATGTAGACAATACTCTCTTTTTCGTTGACTTCGTAAAAGAAACGATAACTGCCAATTCTATACCGCCACGTCTCAGGTTGGTAATTCTTCAGTTTCTTGATGTTCTTTCCGAAATGGGGGTTGGCCCTGAGTTGAGGATAGACGTGATCTTTGAGTTTTTTGGCAATCCTTTGGCCCTGTCCCTTGAAATCCTGCGACAGGTCCTGAAGAAATTGATCGGTCTCAAATATCTTGAATTTACCCAACCATCCTACCTTTTTTCTTGATTAAATCGCGATGGCCCTTTTCGAGCTTCTTAAGCAGTTGGTCGTTTGAGAATATTTCTTGCATTTCAAAATCGTCGGCCAAGATTTCCTCATCAAGCTTTCTCAAAGCAAGGGTCTCTATTAGGTTGGCGATACTTCGATTGTCCTCAGCAGCAGCGCGATTGAATTTTTCGTAGATCTCATCATTCAGCCGCAAAGTGATTGTTTTAGGCATACAGATGCTCCTTCGTTCAGATTGATTCGAAATAATTCTAACTGATTCAGGTGGATTTTCAAGCCCTATCTAACGACATCCATTTTTTCTCGACCCTGGACCCAATTTCTTTTCATCAAACTAAGATTTCAATTATTCGTCATGACTGCCGATCCAAAACCAGCCCGAGGATGGGTGGGACGAAGCGCAAGCCATCACTCACTCCCGTTATCCACACATCGGGCCAAACCAATATCTCGATATGTAAAGATAAATGCTCAAAAAACATGCCTTTTTAAGGCTTAAGAGCCCGTTTCAGGCATTAAAATCATAGCTCTAAAAAGACTGAGGCTCCTGAGGATTGGGCTCGCCTATAGGAAGCCCTCTTTTTCCGTACCCATTCACCACAAAGCGACAGAGGGCACAGCGCGGCCAAGGCCGCAACCAAAAGACGAAAACCACATATCACGCGGAGACGCGGAGACGGGGAGAAAACAACGGGTTAGCCTCACATGCTTGCCAAAATTTCAAGAAACTGCACGTTAGTAGTACAGAGAATAGGGAATGGGCATGCAGAAAAAGCCTGAAGCAAACAGGGATCTGGCTATTAGTATTGTGAGTTTGTTCAAGCGTTTTTCTCTGAGTTCTCTCCATTACCTGTCTATGAGCGGCCCTCTGCGGTGAGTTCACAGTTTTTCAAAGCTATTTCTGAAAATCCTGTGTCGCAAAGCTTCTCTCTGTGATCTTTCCTTGGCCGGACCATGCCCCGTCTCTCTCTCGAAAAGTTGTTTAGGCCGCACTTTCGAGCGGTACCAGATTTACGTCGTAGCCCATGTTTTTTAGCCGGTTTACGAGGTAGGGCACGAGTCGTTTTGAGTTTAGTTTGTCAAAATAGTCCTGACCAAGGTCTTTGTATTCAACATGGTCCCTGAGCACATAATAGATGACAGTGAGAAGAGAATGAGCGACGGCAATCACCGCTCGTTTTTTCCCTCTTCGACCAGCCAATCGGCCATATTGGGCGTGGAAGTAGGAGTTCTTCTTCCTCGATGCAGCCCAGGCTGCCTGGGCAAGAGTGGAACGGAGCCATTTGCTTCCCTTGGTCGTTTTGCCGCTCTTCCTTTTGCCGGCACTCTCATTACTGCCCGGACAGATCCCAGCCCACGAAGAGAGGTGGTCTGCCGAAGGAAAGTGGTCCATATTGCTACCGATCTCTGCTATCACATTCTCAGCCGCGCGTTTTTCAAAGCCGGGCAGACGCGCTACCTCCTCAATGGCCTCCGCGAAAGGGCGGCTCACCTCCTCGATCCGTTGACTGAACCGATCAATCTGCCCGTCCAGATAATCAAGCTGATCCATCAACTCGCCCAGCATAAACCGGTGGTGGTCGGTGACATGCCCGTCGAGGGCAAGGCGAAGCTGTGGGATTTTCCCCCTGAGTTGCCTTCTGGCAAGGTCGGCCATCTCAGCGCTGTCCTTTTCGCCTTCAATAAGAGCCCGTATCATGTCTTTTCCGGATTTGCCCATGATGTCGGTTGCAACAGCCCCGAGCTTTATGTTGGCGTCTTCCAGAGTCTTGTGAACCCGATTTACCACAGAGGCCCTCTGGTCAACCAACTTGGCGCGATGGCGAGTCAGGTCCCGAAGCTCCCTCTGGGTTCTATCGGGAATAAAGCTTCCTTTAAGAAGGCCACTTTGGAGAAGATGCGCAATCCACTGGCAGTCTTTAACATCAGTCTTTCTTCCAGGGACATTCTTGATATGCCTTGCGTTTACAAGCAGGATGTTGAATCTCCCTTCAAGAATGTTGTAGATGGGCTTCCAGTAGACTCCGGTAGATTCCATGGCTACGTGTGTGACCTCCTCTTGGGAAAGCCAGTCGGCAAGAGCCAAGATGTCCTGTGTCATCGTGCCGAAGGGACGAACCTCATGTTGGACTTTCCCATCTTTACCAATGCGCCGTACACATGCCTGGATGCTCTTTTTGTGCACGTCAAGACCACAACAACTCGTGTAGATCGGCTCCATGCTAAGCTCCCTTTTTGTTGTGACGCTAAACGCTGGAGGACATCGGGACAGAATCAGTCTGTCTCGCGTGCTCATCCGGTATGGGATGGCAACAGTTTCGGGTTCGAAGCGATGTCCGGGCCAAGCTGCTTCGCGAGCTCATGGCATCACAGAGAGACGGCCTGCTTCCATCATTTAGCTAAAGGGCAAAATAGCATATCTATAGAACCTTTTCATGGTTTCAGGGTGTCCCGAGGGGACGTGAAAAGCTGTTACGAAAAGTTCTTTGGTGGGCTGCGCTCCGCTTAGCCCACCCTACCTGATCGTTTCATAGTTTAGGGTGTCCCAACGGGACATGAGATGCTGTGGTCAACCGGTTCTCCGTGATATCTTCCAGCCGCTGACGGACATATATCCTTGAACTCGCCATTTTTCATATCGTCCAACGCTGATTTTATATGCCTATCCAGCCTGCCGGCTCCAAATCGCTCCTCAATCTATTTTATCTTGACTCTATCTAATATGGTAAATGGTAAGGTACAAAGGTGCTTCTATGCCTCCCGCCGAGGTAATTCGGATTTGGTATTTGAGAAGCGAATCCGAACGGCGTACCGTTGCTGTTTCCAACAGCAGCCCAGAGGATATCAGAGCGGACCAGTTCTCGCGCCACACCGAGCATCTCATCGGTAAGCCCGCCGGGTAGCGCCGCAACAGCGCCATTCACGCCAAACATGATAAGTTGCCCAGGCATGATTTCGGCCATTTGAGTTTTATCGAAAAACAGCCTCGGAGGAACTGTCTGCAACCCTCTAACTCTGAGTTTGTCACCCAGATAGATCAGAACCGGTTGGTCATGGTCCCTGGTTAGAACCTCCGTCCAGGCGGCAATTTGGTTTGTGCCTTTTGCTCTCCGGCCGAGCAAAGGATGGCGGATCGATGGTTCCAGAATCGGATCAACCCAATCCGGCGGGAGGTCGGGAAGCGGCGACACGGTATAGGCTGTCCCATCAGGACCTATGGATGCATACTTGCCGGAATTAGTTATGACGTGGCCTATAAACTGGGGAATTTTGCTATAAACATATGCGGTGGCCGCCAAGTCGGCAATAGAAGGCGTAGGGTCCGATGCCAGATGGTTGTGGGTCATATAAACCGTATCCGCACGGAGGTGTCCAATAAGTTCCCGCAGGAGCCCCATATACTCTTCCGGGTCCCCAAGACAAATTCTTGTAGCCCCTGGAGTTCCGCATGAAACGCCTTCATGATCCACTGTAATATTATCTCTAACAAAGACATATCTAAGTTCCATACATTTCGGGTTTCTCCAGTCCCGGAAAATTGAAAAAACGCCGTCGCCGCTGCTTTGGGTTTGACCGATTGCTTCAAGCGGTTTCTTTCTCACTATCTCTAGATAATTTTCGGCTGGTTCTGAAGGGCGCGAGTTGAACAGAAGCTGTGGTTCCATGATTGTCACGGTCGCCCGATCGAATTTCCCCATGTACATCAGAAGACCGGTCTCCGGATCCATCCCCAGCTCGTCATAATGGAATAAGTCCTCCTGCGGAGGCATTAATTCAAGCATTTTTCCCCCTCCGACTTGCAATTCTCCGAGACAGAACCGCCCCCCAATGGGGTAAATTGCCAATGCCAAAACTGAGATATACTACAATTGGAGGGCGATCTCATCTGTTCCGGCAAAAAAATGTTCGGTATCGCGACCGGGGTGGCGTGTTCAACCTGCTTGAATGTCAAGCCGGTTAGCTGCATGAGCGAGTTCCGGGATGGGACGAGTGGACGGGGAAAGCGCTATCTTTGGTCAAAGCTGAAGGGGCAGGACGAGTACTGCTACGTTAAGTCGTTACAGTAAATCTTGATAAGTGGCTATAATAAACTTATGAGCCGGTTGTTCCCGAACGCAGGCAAAACGAGATGCAAGCCTGTGCTTGGGTCCCTGACGACATTTTGTTAAGTGTCAAATTCCGATCAGGCGCCCGCCCTAAAGTCAACAGCATGGAGTTCAAAGGCGTGCCGCCATCTGGCGCTCACGGGTGTGTCTTATAGTATTCATCCAGGAATTTTCCTACGAAATTGCCTTCTTCTTTGCCGTCAGGAGACAGAATTGTCCAATCGACCACCTCGGACTCCGGGAACACGTACAGCTTGCCATGCAGATAAGATTTCAGCTTTATCAGTTCGGTTGCAAGCACCGCAGTAACCTTCCCATCGGAGATTTTGCGGACGTCCATGAATGCATTCTCTTTAATGTTATTCTCGTTAAGATCTATTGTGACCAAAAACCTGTATCCAGCGGGCAAGCCTGATTGGAATCTGGCCCTGGCCTGCGGATACGTTCTTTTAGCCTCTTCAACGTAGGGTTGCCTCATTTTCACAATGAAGTCTCCCCTAAATTCCCTGGGCGTATCCTGCGGTCCTTTGTAATCAGACATTCGTGTTTCTCCCCTCTTTCATGGGAATCACCGGCCCAGGCCGCCTGAGACAGGCTGGAGATAACTATGATAAGTAAGGACGCAAATATTGATCTCACCATGTCCTTTTCTCCCAGTCCAATCCCTGTTCTGGTTATGCGGCGGGGTCTTTTCCAATGCCATCGAGGAGAAATAATCGCGCAAATGGCGGATTGGCACAACCTAAATCACCCATTAGTATTCGACTGTGACAACATTCTCGTATGAGAGACTAAGTTTGTTCGAGCAGGGCATCCCAGAACTAGCCGCCAAAATATTTCAGATTCGGCTCGTTCCCGCGGAATGCTCAGCATCACTATTTCACGTCCGGGAAGCGGCCCTTGTCAGCACGGTTAAACGTGACGGAACCCTGCATATTTGAACAGCGGTCCAACCTCATCGTAGATTGGAGGGCGGGGAGAGTCGAAGTCTGCCTTCATAGGCACGAGTTTATTCCAAGTGTCTAACTTTGCAAGGCTGATTTCCTCCAATTCGCGAAGAACTGTTTCTTCACGCGTGGAAAGCACACAGGGCGTTCTTCTTTTGGTCAAGGCATTTGCCCAGTCGGCGATTGTCGAGACGTGGTAATTACTGCCGCGCCTAGTAAGTAGATAGTCGTCTGTAACAGGATCGGCATAGGGGAGCCTGCTATCCTGCAGCACCCGTAAAATAGCTACACCCTTAACGGTGATAAGGCCAAACCAGTATGGATTCAAAATAATATGGCCTTTTAGCCCAGGGGCCTTGCCGAGGATGGCGGCAAGTTTTCTGTCTACCGCTGACGGAGTGGAATAAACGTGATATCGATTATGGACCATAAAGAAAGAATCAGCGCCAAGCCAGGCAATGCGCTCCTTTATGTGCGTTAGCGCTTTCCGGGGGTCTCCGGCCGGGGAAAGAGCACTCGCCGGTACACGGTGCCTGGCCCTTTCATAATCGACTATGACGCCATTCCTGACATAGACATACCGGATGTTCTTGTATATAGATTTTCTCCATGCCCGAGTGAGTACGGCAAGATCGGCAAAGCTCCTGAGCGGATGTCCCATTGTCTTAACCGGTTTTCTTTTCGGCTTCCACGGACGGTTCGGATCGTGCATCAGGTGCGCGGATCCCGTTGCCGGGCAGTTCGAATCAAATTTTGCTTCGTACCATATAACGTCGGCATCCTCGTCGTACTTAACTTCATCCGGAGGAAGGCCATGCACTGCTGCAATCCACTCCCCGTACTCTTTTGGCGAGAGGGTTTGCCTGCCCTTCAACATCTCTTCCGGTTTTGTATGAATGTCCAACATAGGATCGCCTCCAGCCCGGCATGGATTAATTTCTTCGGGCTGAATTTACCTCAACCAAACCCGGACTTTGCACGATCAGGTAAAAAAATACGCGTAATTTGGTTTTTTCTATTCAAATATGGACAATCGTTTCTTTTCACCTGATAGATTGGGCCGGAAAATCGCTAAGGGGGCGGCCGCCAAATACTTTGGGTTGTACATATGTGCCAATTTCCGTGACTGAATGCGGGCCGTCTTTGTCATAGCTTACCACATCATAGAATACCCCCCGTCCTACCAACGTTTCTCCTATTTCAAGCATGTACCCGCGCGACCTCCACCGGGACAGCGCCTATGCCAAGCAGGCTGCATGTATGGGTTTTGGCGATCATGGAATACCGCGCTCGGGGGCGGAAATGGGAAAACACTCCGAAACCGGCGGATATTATTCACATAAGATGGAAGGCGAAGGCAACAATACTTCCTGGACAAACTTTGCACGGAGGTATATGTGAGTGAAAAAACGATGCGCGAGCCTCTTGCGCTCCGCGCCCGGTTAAAGATTTATCCGGGCCATCCGCCACTGGCATCGCGATCCATGGAAATGATGACATTTCTTAATGGCGTAGGGCAGATCGTCACTCGCGTTTCTTGCCCTCTTAGTAGTTCTAAGACCCATCGATCCTCAGGCAATTTAATGGGGCACGATCGCAAGGGGTTGTGGGAGGGGTTGGCATGCTCAAGGACATATTATTGTGGCTGACGGGTTTGGTCGTTGTCTCGCTAGTCGGGGGACACTTCACCACGAGATTATTCGTGGATCAGCTTAATAAAAAGGTTAGGACGCAAGATGTGGATGGCCCTTGGGATAAGGTTCCAGACTGGCTGCGCAAGAGAACCGTTGGTTTGGTTGAGCGGCTCTTCTTTACCACGATTATAGCTGCTGATCTATCGGGTGCCCCGGTCGCGATGATCGCCTGGATTTCAGTCAAGGGCTATTTCTACTGGAGCACCTTTGAAGGTAAATACCCTACCCAAGTACTTATCGCAGTGCTGGGGAGCCTCGTGTCTCTATGGTGGGCCATGGTCGGGGGGTTTATCTGCAACGGCAGGCTTTGGCATTGGTGCGCTAGCACCACCGGTGCTTGGTGACATGGAACCACCTCATCATAGATTGGTTTCTTCACCGATACTACAAACAGGGAAGGGCCAAACCAATATCTCGATAAGTGAAGATAAATGCTCAAAAAATATGCTGTTCTACCGCTTAAAAGTCCATTTCAGGTATTAAAATCATCGCTCTAAGAAGGCTTAGGTTTCAGTGGTAAAAATGAGCTTTTAAGGGGATAATAATCCCCCGGCTTTTAGAATGTTTTCTGCGGAAACAGATACTTGGTTTGGCTCGATCCCATTTTTACCGCTTATGTATTTGCCTCACTTTCCCAGACATTAACGAACTCAAAGCCAAGCAGTTCATTATCAATAACAATTTTACGGAATGCATTCGTAACGAAAACTCTCGCCCTGCTTTGTGGGATTTTAAAGATGGTGGCACCGCTGAGTTTATCACCAAAAAATGCATACTTGAGAATCCGCATAATGCCGCCATCTCGAATCTCTTAAGTTCTGAGTTGGATTCATCAAGCGCATCTATTGATGTAGTTAGATTAAACGCATAGTATTCTCCTTCGGTACAGGAGAGCGGCAAAATCTCTCCATTTTCACGAAGCAACCCCTGTAAAGCATTTACAGCTCTCACACTGAATACCGGCCCCCCCGGTAAGGCTTGGGAAATCACTTGGAGGGAGATTTCGATGATAGATATCGTCTCGAAATACCTCAACGGCAGGTGCTGTCCAAGAGGACAAAAGATGCCTCCCATCAAATTGTCTTAAAATAGCCCAATCCTTCTTCGATGTGAAGACCAGGTTTTGATATCGATTGCCATCAGCATCAAGCATAAAAACATTCATATAAACTCCTAAAAAGGGAATCTATTTTCAGACAACTCTTTTTTTATATCCAGAAGAATTTGTATTCCTCGCTCACGATTTGTTGCCTCACGCAGCCTTTCATATACTTCCGCATGGTATTTCGTGGTGTTAAGTCCAGGATGATACGCGCCTGGTCCTGTCTCTCTCGTAAGGGGCAACCAGACCCCATTATCTGCGGAATTCAAAGGGATGTCAAATTCCTGCAAAATTTGCCGGGCAAGCTCAGCTCTTATGTCGAAAACAGAGACCGTATGATGGCCTGCATGCCCGGCCGGCCTGGGCTCTCCAGCAGCTTCAAGTGCCTTTTCCAGTTGCCGATACGGAGAACCTGACACTTTTGAACCGCCATCGGCTTTTTCAAGTTCCTGAACGTCTCCAGCCCCAGATCCTGGTGGGCCTTCAAAACCCTCCGATTCTTCGGCCGAAAGTTGGGGAACAGCCTGGGCCTTTTGGTTAATATCTTCGGCGAACTCCTTTGCAATCTTTTCTTCGGGATGATCATAAATCCTTTGAACGAACCTTGACGCATCCGCCGGAGTCGGTTCAGCCAATCCTTTCGTCTTAAAAAAAGCACCAATAAGCGGCATAATGCCCGCCACTGACTCAACGGGCCTCTCCGCCCATGCTTTTACGAACTCATCCCACCCGTAGAGACCGGCTGGTTTTCCAGTGAACTCGGCCATCCCCTTTGCGGTGTCTTTGACGAAAGGAGCTACGGGAACTTGGGCGAGAGGGTCTCTCATTTGGCCGTAATCGACTTGGTCGCCGTCCCGCGCCGGCGAAGCTATGGACTTAAACACATCACCAGGGAAACGAACCGTTCCCACACCCAATCTTGCCGCCGATTGAAAGACATTTGGCGTGGGGACTTCAGCGAACGGGTCTATCATTTGGGAATAGTCAGCCTGGTACGCCGATTCAGGTAAAGGCTTTTCAACGTAACCCCGGACAGACTTGAGACTCTTTTTACCGAAAAGGGATTCAATCAGGGGATTATCCCAAAGCCAATCCTCTCCAGTCCCCGTTTCCGCGGGCGCTGGCTGTGCGTGCGCCTCACTCTCAAAGGCCGCCACAGGCGGCCCTTCAGATTCAGGAGGTGTTAGTTCCCTCTCCGGGACAGAAGTCTCGACAGTAGATTGGGCTCCGATTTTCTCGGGTGATCCGGCCCCGGCCTCCGGCAGAACTGCCGGCGCCGCCAGTTCTCCCGAGACATGAAGCCTGGCATCCGGCTTTCCGGCCGGGACCTCATAGACCTCTTTGTAGGGAGAGATTCGGAAATAATCTTTGATTTTGGCCAGCCAGGGTGCGTCCATGGAGCCGACGAGGCGGCTCAGCGGGACCTCGACATCGAGACCGTAATTGACGGCATCCTTGATCTGACTGTTTGATAATATGCCCTCTTTCTGGAGGTTCTGGATTATATCGTAATATTCGCCCGCACTTCCCTCATCGCTCGCGCCGAAATGGTTGCGTATGGCTTCAGCGGGAATGTAGAGTTTCTCTGATGGAACGACCTGCGATACCTTGTCGTAGGCCAGTGCGTCCCAAAGCGACTGCAGGCCCTCAAATCCCGCGTGCATAGCCTTGAACTTGCCCAACATATCCAATAGATCAGCGGCTGCCTTTGCCCCTTCGCTTTCCTGCGGCGGTAATATATCGTGCAGACCGTAAGGCTTGGTCTCCGCGAAAGGCTTTCCTTCGATGTATGAGCGAACGAGGGCGTTTGCGTTTTCTTCTGCGGTATATCCTGCAATGCCCAGGGGGAGGCTCCAGCCTTTATAAATCGACTCAGTTTCAGGCAGAAGAGACCCGCCCACCTCCCGCAGTTTCAATGCTTCGCCTGCGGCGTCCGCCGCCCGCACATAGCGGGTCAGCCCTGCAGCGGCGGCCAATGGGTTGGCCGCTTCGGCAAACGCGCCCAGGCCGAACATTTCTATCGTGTTCATAAGGAACTCTTCGCGGGCGTGCCCAGTACCGAACAACGCCTGGTTTACCGCATCCGGGTTCTCGAGTGTCAGAACGGGAGATATCCCGGTCGTCTGATAGATCGCTATCGCGTTTTGAGCCGCTGCCAGGGCTTTCGGTGAAGTCGTATCGGGTGAATAGAGCCTCTTCAGGGCATCGACCAGGGGTTGGGTGAAGACAGCCGCCATCACTTCCTCGTCGGAAGTGGCATTCTCAAGCAGTTTGTTATACAAATCGCCATCGTCGTGAGGCGCCCGAATGACCGCATCGGAAGGAGTATTACCCACGGGGAGAAGCTGGTCCTTTTCAGGATCTGAAACCTTGTCGGCAGACCGTTCTCCCCACTGCTGGTGTTGAAGGTATGCCGCCGGGTCAGCCCCGGCTTCGGGGCCGCCCCGGTCGAGCAACTGAGCGCGTTCGGGCGTCGCCTGAAATGGTGGGTCGGGCTTATCCGGAAGGAGTGATACATCGAGCGCGGGAGCTTTCGGCTGATCGGGCAGAACGCTTAAGTCAAAAGTCAGGCTATCTTGCATTAGTCACCTTTCATGATCCAGTGTTTCCAGAATTCGGGGTCCTGGGCCTTGAATTGATCGTGTGCAGCCTCGATGTTGGGAGCCGTGAGCGGCCACGCAGGGTGGTTCTTACTGAGATAGTTTACCGTCCACTCCATGGCTGGATCGGGCGCAGATTCGCGATCCGTTCTTGGCATTTGCTCGGGCACACTGCTTGGAACGTCCCTGCCGTGGTCTTCAGGAGAGGCCGCGGATTCACCGGACCGGATGGTTGGTTCGGATTTTGGCGCCGCGCCCGGTTGGTTTGCCCGGGATGACGGCGCAGATCCCGTCTTGCCGAAGGATTGCCCCACATACGTCCTGTCCAGGTCCTGCAACATCCTGTCGGCAGCATCGCGTATTTGCATGCCCTTAAGATTCTGCTCCCGAACGGCCTGGTCGAGGTCTGTGAGATAGCGGGGAAAAAGCATCATTGCGGTTGCGCCTGCGCCATCGGACGCCGGCGGCGGCGAAGCGCCCCGGCCGGACTTAGACCCGCCGGCTTCGCCGGAGGGCGGGGCGGGATCTCCGAAGCGCGCAAAGAAAGCGTCCCTCGCGTAGTCGAACCACCGGGACCTGGCGGGGTCCCGATACGTGTCGTAGAGGCCGGTCAGGTCCCTGAAATCCCGGTTGTCAATGAGGTTGCGGAGATAGGCCTGGTTTATCGGCCCCGGGCCGTTCATTCGCCTGTTCGCTATATCGCCCGCAAGACGCGCAAGAGTGTCCCTGTCGCTTGCACCGGACTGAACGGGGTTTGCGTCATGATCCATGGCTGCCTGGAGAATGTCGCCGGAAGGCGGAAGCCCCGTTTTGGGATCTCTCCATGCCTGGAGCTGGAGACCTGCAATCCGGCGCCCGGCCACGGCGTCCGTGAAGTTACCGTCGGCCGAGGACTGATTGTCTTTTTGGACCTGTCTTACCCGATTCCACTCGCCCTGAACCGCCTTTGCTATATCGTTTCTTTGACCGAGGTCCGCAACCTGGCCTTTATAGTTGTCCGGGTCCATCACCCAACCGGTGGCCGCTTTGATATCCGAATCCGGATCGGTGAGATTGAACCTGGTTACAAGGTCGTTATAGACGGCAGCGTTTTGTTTCTGACGAACGGCCGGCAGAAGATTGGCCAAGACGTGCTGCCTGACATCATCTGAAGTCATGTAGGGCGCATAGCGGTCATAGAGCAACTTTGCGCCCTCCGGGTTGGCCGATGCTTCAGTCAGGACGGCATCGGACAAGCCCCTGTCTACCGCGGCCCCTGCCTTGAGCCTTGAAGCGGCAGGGTCCTGCCCCGTAACCCTGCCGTAACTTGCGTACAAATTGTTGATACTTTGGATCAACCCTTCGGCGCCTGCTACATAATCGAAGTCATAACGCTCGTCCGTGATTCTTTTTGAAAGCGTCTGGGCCATGGCATCGCCCGTCTGGTCAACCCACTGGTTGGTTTGGCTTGCCTGGTGCCTGGCCATGGCGTCGAGATTGATTTGCGTCCGATGACGCGCTATCTCATCGAACCGCATCCTTTGCATATCATTCGGCAAACCTTCACGAATATCAGCCGCGAGGTCCTGCATTTTCTGCTGATAGGCTGGAAATCCCACTGCGGCATCTTTCCCTCTGAGTGTGAGGTACTCTTCATAGATGGCGCGTGCGGCAGGGTCAAACCGGGTTGCGTAAACATCGTTTACGTTAACCCTGTTTAATAGTTCCTGGCGGGAAATGGCGTTTTTCTCCAAAATCCGGCCGGACTTCTCAAGAGTTTGCCCCACTTGCCCGCCGAAAGATTCCGGTGTGGCGCGGATGTCCTCATAGGCCAGCCGGCCCTGAGGCAAGATCGATTGAACAAACATCTCCGGACCTGGAACTACCGGCATTCATGGTCCTCCTTGCTGTTAGTTTGGGCCTCGTATCCCGAGTTGCGTTCAAGAAAGTATCAAGTGATATTCTTCAAGAGCGTGGGGAGCTGTGCCCCCCACACTCCCTCCGCCTCGCGGAGCGTCGAGATCTATGTGGCGCTGCGGCGGCGGCCTGCGGCTAGCCGCCGATAGCGCCGAGCGCTCGGCCTCGCGCGTCTGCGCGTGCGCCTGGCGGAGCCTGGAGATCGAGGGGAATCATTTCCCCACCTGGCAGGGCCTGGAGTTATTCGTCGCTCTTTGAACGGAACTTCGTATTAAACAGATTTCTTTTCGATCATTGAATTCAGTGCAGTGAGCAGCAAAAAATGCTTCGATCTGTCCGTTCAGCTTTTGTCCGTTGTCACTTCGCCTTAATCGGGCAAGATTATGCCATGCAGGGATTTAACGCTGCCAAACGGCAACCAGAAGCGGCAATAGAAACGGCAACCAGAACCGGCAACCGGAAGCGGCAAACTGAAGAGGGAGCGGGAAGCAGGGAGCTGGAAGCGAGAAGCGGGGGGAAAATAACTCCTCTTGGTTCTATCGCTTCGCGAGGGCAACCAGAACCGGCAACCGGAAGCGGCAAACTGAAGAGGGAGCGGGAAGCAGGGAGCTGGAAGCGAGAGGCGGGGTGAATTGACTGAACAGAGAGTGAACCGGGCCGGGGCCGGATCCGTAGAGCTGATTGTTGAAACAATGGGCAGGGCAGTTTAAGCTGGTATTGACGATTGCCACTTTTTGCTTAATATGATTGCTAATTTGAATCTTTTGGTATAATGTAAATGGGAGTTTGAATGACAAGTGAATACAGCCGGGGGGTGCTCTCTGAGCGGGAGCTGAGATAATACCCTTGGAACCTGATCCAGTTAATGCTGGCGGAGGAATCGGCTAGAATAGTTTTCGAAAGGCCGTTTTTCTCCTGAACGGCCTTTTGTCATTTTCCGGGCGGGTTCCATTCTATCCGAGTTCATCTTCAAGATACTGCACCTTCCTTCAGGAGGACGTGATGGCGACGCAGCTCGAAGCTGCCAGAGCAGGCATAATCACCGGCGAAATGAAAAAAGCCGTCGAAAAGGAGCCGGTCTCCGCAGAGCAACTGCGGGAACTGATTGCCGAAGGACTGGCTGTTTTGCCCAGGAATATAAATCATTCATTTCCCGATCTCAGGGCGATTGGTAAAAGCCTCAAGACTAAAGTTAACGCCAACCTTGGGACCAGCGGGGAGCGCTGTTCCATGGATTTTGAGAAGGAAAAGCTCGAAGCGGCCCTGCGGGCCGGGACCGATTCCATAATGGACCTTTCCACCGGCAAGGACCTGCCGGCCTTCAGGAGTTTTTTCCTCGAGAATTCGCCGGTCATTGTGGGAGCGGTGCCGATTTATGGGGTGGCTACAGAGATGGTTCACCGGCATCAGCCTCTGGATACCATGGATGCCGATGAGCTTTTGAGAAGTATCGAGCGGCAGTGCGCCCAGGGCCTTGACTACATCACGGTGCATTGCGGCGTGACCCTGGATTCCGTCAAAAAACTAGAGACTTACGAGCGCATCATGCCTTGCGTGAGCCGGGGCGGCTCCATTCACATGGCCTGGATGCGCAAAAACAGGAAACAAAACCCGCTCTATGAGTACTATGATGATCTCCTGAGCATTGCATACAAATATGACGTTACCCTGAGCCTCGGGGACGGCTTTCGGCCCGGCGCGATCCTGGACGCTACCGACGGGCCTCAGTTGGAAGAGCTGATGACCCTTGGAGAGCTGGCAAGAAGGGCGCGCAAAAGAAACGTGCAGGTGATGATCGAAGGACCGGGGCACGTGCCTCTTAACCAGATTACCGCCAACGTCATGCTCCAGAAGAAATTGTGCGACGGCGCTCCCTTTTATATCCTCGGGCCGCTTCCGACGGACATTGCGGCAGGCTACGACCACATTACCTCCGCCATAGGAGGCGCGATTGCCGGGGCTGCCGGAGCGGATTATCTCTGCTATGTGACCCCTGCCGAACACCTGGGGCTTCCCAACGCCGATGACGTGTACCAGGGAGTTATGGCCGCTCGGATCGCCGGCCATATCGCTGATATCGCCAAAGGACTTCCGGGGGCCATCGAGGCCGACAGGCGTATGTCGATCGCCCGGAGCAACCTTGATTGGGACGCAATGGTCCGTGAAGCCATCGACCCGGAACTCGTAAGAGCGCGCCTCCAGGTAACCGAGGACCGCGAGGGCTGCACTATGTGCGGAAAGCTTTGCGCGGTGAAGATCAGCCGGGCGGTTTGAGGGGCAGGAGAGAAGTGAATGATGAATGATGAGTGATGAATGATGAATGATGAGTGATGAATGATGAGATGAGTGAAAATGATAGTCATGGTGAATGATGGAGGAGGAGTGATGCAGTGATGAGTGATGAAGAGAGAGAGAAAAAATAACTCCTCCTGGTTCTGTCGCTACGTGAGGAAGAGTGAAAATAAATCCTCTTGGTTCTATGGCTACGCGAGGAGCAAGTGGGAAACCAAATTCCTCAATCTGATTCTTGATTATCCCAGAATTCAATCCGATAAAAACAATTCCTCAATCCCAGAATTCCTCAATTCCTCAATCCTTAAATTCCTCAGTTCGTTTTAATTCCATTATCCAAGTGGACGCTCAAACCTCTTATTGCATTCTCGCCGCGAGCGCCTTTATGGGGCGGTTAAAAATCCAAGGTCCGGAACAGCACTGCCGGTTTAACCGGCTGGCCGGCGCCGGCGTTCGAACCGAGAGCGATTTGCGCTCGTGGATGCAGGAATCCTTTCCGGCCCTGAATGAAAGCCTGTGGGAAAACTGCCGGAAACAGGCCGATGAGTTTCTTGAAACGGGAGTCAAAGTGTTCAGGTGGGAGAATTCCCCCCTCTCTGTAAAGGGGGGCAGGGGGGATTCTGAGAATTCCCCTCCTGACGGTCCAAAGGATTTAGCAGCAGGTTTCTCACCGCTCACCGCGAAGCTATGCCCTGCCTTCCTTTTTGGCAAGGACGGCCCGAACCCCGATCTGCCTCTGCTTGCCGTGTTCAATTCCCGAAAACCGAAGCTCATTTCTCCCGATTCAAACTGGCTCAGGGCGCTGCGCTTTTTTTTTCGCAGTTTAGACCCCGAGGAAATCGCCTTTGTGGGCAGCACGGGAACGCTCACCTACGATCTGGCCTGCGCTCATGCCCTGCGCTCGGGATTGCCTCAAATCCTGGTCGCGCCTTTTCCCCTGCTGAAGGCGGATCGGGAACTGTTTAAAATATATGGGGAAAGCGCGCGCACCATTCCAGTATTTTCGTGTATGCTCGACAACCTCACATGTTCAAAAAAGCAAGCCCCCCTCTGCCGCGACCGGGTCCTTGGCGCACTTGCAAATTTTCATCTCGTGCTGGAAATCCGGTCTCGCGGAAACCTCCTGGCGGCCCTGGAGGAAATCCAGGCAAAATCACCCCGGCCCCAGTTCGTTTTCGAACCCGAGGAAACCAACCCTTCGAACGCAGGAAATCGGACCCTTCTAACAAAATTCTCGGGGCACGCACACGGATTCAAGCTCCCCCGAACCCAGGATTTGCCCGCCGTAAAACCTGTTCAAACTCAGTGCCCGGCAAATGAAAATTCACCCCCCTTTTCTAAAGGAAGACCGCTCGGATCTTACCGCGCATCTCAGCACGGCGATATCGCCTGGAGCGATTACCTCTTCCACTATACCAGGGCATGTGCGGGTCCCTGGCCGGGGCAGAGCTACCATCAATATCTGCTCGGTCTGCTTGACGGACATCCCCTCTCAGGCCAGTCGGCCCTGGAAACCCTCATCAGGATTATACAGGAAGGACTGATTCGGGCATGCCCCAGGATGGTTCGCGGCCAGGCGGAGGTCATTTCCTGGAGTTCTCATCCCCCGCAGGAGCTGTTTGTAATGCGAAAGTGGAACCGGGCGCTCGTCAGGTGGACGGTCGAACCTTACGGGGTTGCGGTCCGGCGGGATATTTTGCGCTCTCTGGGAGCAAAGCCCGCCATATATGGCAGTGAGCAGGTCTATTCCAGGCTGGTCGAACCCGAAAGGTATCGTTTTCAGTTGAGCCGTTCCGCCCAGTCCGCCTCGTGGAGACACGAGCGCGAGTGGCGCTTGCGAGGCAGCCTGACGCTCGGTAAAATAGAATCTGATAAGGGGTTTGTATTCGTGCAGACAAAGGAAGAAAAGGCAAAGCTTTGCAGCCATGTAAACCCCGGGCTGCCAATCGTAGTCCTTAACGCCTGAATCTCTGTGCCCGTTCACCACAGCATCTCATGTCCCGCGGGGACACCCGGAGACACGGGAAAAGACCCTTTTCGAAGCAGAGGCATTCCACCGCAGAGGCGGGGCATAGTCCGGTCGTGGAGAGAGCGCAGAATAGTGAGCAGTGAACAGTGAGCAGTGAACAGTGAAAAAGAACAAATGCGGTGGGCAGATCGGTGGCAGGCGAACATGGCATTTTACAGCTCACTGTTCACTGGCCTTTGTCCGGGCGCCTCGGCGCATCTGCCGTGGTGAATAAGGCGGCGTGCCGGCTGTCAATGTCGAGCGAAGTGGGAGAAGACGATGAAGACGAACCCTTTTTTCGATACTTTCGAGTTTCTTGTCAGCGGAGGATGGCCTATCCTCCTTTTCTGGCTTCTTCTTTTGGGAGGCGCTGCCGCCGCCGTCTATAACTTCGTAATTGACTCCAAGCTGCACACCGCCAAAGATATATCGATGTGCATCGCACGCATAACTGTGGGAGGGATGTGGTGGCAGCAAACACTGGGGAAGGTGCCGCCTTACTACACGGACCTGCCCGGCGTTCAGGACAGCGGGTTGAGGCACTTGATGATTGAAATGGTAAACAACGCCTCTTTCAGCATCCAAAGCCGATTCGTGCAGGAAACAGTCCTGCCTCACTTCAGTGTCTTCGCTCCCTTGGTGTATGGTATCGAAGTCTTCATAGCAGTGTCGCTGATTTTGGGGCTTTTCACCCGCCTGGGCGGGGCTCTTGGGGCGCTGATGGCTGTCAACCTGTGGCTCGGGCTTTACCGGTCTTCTTACGAATGCCCCTGGACGTATTTCTTTCTGATACTCCTTCAAGTTACCTTCACCGTTTTCCAGGCAGGCCGAAGTCTTGGTTTGGAAGCGATATTTGCGAGGGGCACCAGTCGCGACTGGGACCGAAGGGATGAATGACTCGAATGATAATCTGATTCATTTTAAACAGACCTTACGAGGAGAAAAATGGACGAACTCTCACAAGGCGGTATTCCTAGATTAAAGATTGGGATCAGGCTTATTTTTACGCTTCTTTTTCTTGTGATACTCAGCGTAATGCACTTCATAATCCAAATGATAGCCTTGATCCAGTACGTGGTGCTCCTCATAACCAGGAGCTACAGCGAACCGCTCCGCTCCTTCTCAAACAAAGCGGCAGTATATGTCTACAGGCTCATACGATACATCACCCTAAACGACAACACCCGCCCGTTTCCGTTCACCGAGTTCCCACCGGAGATGGAAAGCCCGCAGGAGCCGGCCAGGTTCGATTAAGGGGAATCATCGTCAAATTCTCATCTGCAAATTCGGATTCATGGGGCAGGAGAGGACTTTATGCCTGGCACGGGGAGTGTGATCGGCTAAGAAGTATCCATCCGGAAAACTCCCCGTAGCTTCGGAGCAAGGCTGAATTTTCCGCCATTTTTAAAGTGGGGCAGGGGGGATTGTAGCTCCACGCTCCGCGAGGCGGCTTAATTGAAAAATCCCCCTAAATCGCACTTTAGAAAAGGGGGACTTCAAATTCATTCGCCCGGGAGCTGCACCATGTCTCCGGATGAATTCTATCTATGCCAGCTCCCTGCTTCTCTCATCTCCGGCGCACACCGCCTCAAGCTGCACCCTCTCAAGCTTTTCAACCCATTTTGCCATTCGCGTCCGGTTTTTCCTCCCGTGCCCGCAGAGCAGCATTTTGCGATTTTCTTCACCGCAGATCGAGAACTTTATGTCCCACCTGTCGGCAGGGAGAAGCCGTCCAAGCCTGTCAGGCCATTCGATTACCGCCACCCCGTCCCCGAAAATAGACTCCTGCCAGGGTAAGGTCTCAAGCTCATCGGGGCCGGAAATCCGGTAAAGATCCATGTGGTAGAGATGAAGACGCCCGGAGTACTCGTTTATGATGGTAAATGTCGGGCTGGTTACCCTTACCTCCGGAGCAACCCCAAGCCCTCCGGCAATTCCTTGCGTAAGAAGCGTTTTGCCGGAAGCGAGTTCACCCCAGAGCGCAAGGATATCACCGGCCAGAAGCAACTCGCCTATTCTTCGGCCAAGGAGCAAAGAACATTGTTCGCCGGGGGAATTGAAGAGGAATTCTTTCATATCATAGTTTCAGTTCCCCATTGCTGAGGACCGGGGCTCGGGTGCTCGCCTGACAAGGTGATGAAAAGGGATTGAAATCCCCAAATCAGGGCGAAAAACCCTAGAGAACGTCACCCCGGCGAAGCTTGTTCCGGAAGTCTTGAATCCGGGAGCCGGGGTCCAGTGTCTTTTGCTTTAAAATCAATTAGTTGGTAAAAAGCCTGGATTCCGGCTTCCTGTCATGCCGGCGGAGGCCGGTACGGAATGACGAAATCATTAGCAATTTTCAGGCGTTTTTCCCACCAGAGAACCCTTTTTCATCATCCTGCCGAAGGTTTGAGTGCCGATTCAGGCTGCGGCCCCGCCGCTTCGAGTAAGCCTAATACAGCGGGGACCTCGTCCAGCATGTCCGTTGCCAGAAGCCCCCTGCTCGAGACCCTTCCGAATATCCGGTCGCATGCGGCTCCATGGACATACACTCCCAGGCAGGCAGCCTGAAAAGGGTCGAATCCCTGGGCAAGCAGACCGGCGATAATCCCTGTGAGAGTGTCTCCCGTTCCTCCGCTGGCCATTGCGGGATTTCCAGTGCTGTTTATCGCGAGCTTTCCATCCGGGGCTGCAATAATAGTCCGATAGCCTTTGAGGACCAGCACCACACCGTACTCTCTGCTGAAGCTCGATGCGGATTCGAGCCGGTTGTGCTGGACATCCGATACGGTGCAGTGACGGATTCGGGCCATCTCACCCGGATGAGGCGTGAGCACGAGCGGAATCTTCGCCTTGCGGAGGATGGCGGGGTCCTCAGACAGCGCAGTAATTGCGTCGGCGTCCAGCACCATGGGGCAACGCGCCTCTACCAGCAGTTTTTTGACCAGAGTTGCCGTATCCTCATTGGTCGAAATTCCCGGACCCATCGCCAGGGCTTGCTTGCCTTGCAGGAAAAGGAGCATTTGATGGAATGCGGCCGGAGAGGGGGTCTTGTCAATAGTTTCAGCAATGGGAAAGGTCATGGCCTCCGTAAGCTTTACCTCCAGAATCGGATTAAGACTTTCCGGAATAAAGAGCGTCACAAGGCCCGCCCCCGCTCTTGCGGCCCCCAGGCACACAAGCGCGGCAGCCCCGGTTTTCCCCAGGGAGCCCGATAGAACGCAGACGTGTCCGGCTTGTCCTTTGTGTGTTGTGGGATGGCGCGGCTCGATCCACGATGAAAGGAGTTGGCCGGTGAGCCAATAGCGCTCAATGCCTGCGGACCGGACAAGGCCGGGCGGAATTCCAATGTCGATAACTTCGATCTGCCCAACCAGTTCGGTCCCTCGCTCTATCAGGCAGCCGATTTTTAGAAAACCGAAGGTGGCCGTGGCCGTGGCCTTGACGGCGGCGCCAAGAGGCAGGCCGGTTGTGGCGTCAAGTCCGGACGGAACATCGACCGCCAGGACCGGAACGTTAAGCCCGTTTATTCTCTCGATTATGTCACGGTACAGACCCTTCACTTCGCTCTTCAGCCCGGTTCCCAGAATGGCGTCGATAATCGCGCCGCTTTTGCGGATCGGTTCCCATTGCGCATCGAAATCTTCCGCCTCCTTCCATACTGTTATGGGAATTCCGATCTTTTCGAGAATTTTGAAGTTTATCAGCGCATCTCCGCTCAACTTCAGGGGAGAACGAAGGCATACGACGCTTACCTGCGCCCCTTTCGAATGATAAATTCTGGCCAGCGCGAAACCGTCCCCGGCATTGTTCCCGCTTCCGGCCACCACCGCGATCCGCCTGTCGACGAGGTCTGGAACCACCCGCAGAAAGAAAGCGGCGGCGCCCTGTGCGGCGTTTTCCATCAGAACGATTCCGGGGATTCCGACTTCGTGAATGGTCTGCTCATCGAGTCCGGCCATTTCCTTGGCGCTAAGGACAAGCATTGTTTTCCTCCTCCGAAGAAATGGGAAAATCCAAACGAAAATATCATATCGAAACTGAAAGAATCATTTAAAAATTGCGTGCATAAGCTTGCAAAATCTGTTATCTATCTGTCCGTTTTGAACAGGCGTGCCTGCCTTCGTTCCAAATATATCCCGGTAAATCAGTAATGTGGCAAGGATGGGATAAATGTTATCTATTAAATCACCTGCCGGGATATGATTACGAGGTGCTGGTCGTTCGATTTTTGACTGGTGTTTTGTGCAAGGCATGATATAGAAAACTTATTGTTGTGCATTATAGCGGCCTTCGAATTTCCACGTTCTGATTCCACTACTCCTTTCTGACCCGCAGCACAAAAACCATCCTATCCCAAGTAACCGGTTCACCAGTTTTGTTTTTGAGCCAGAGGAGAATGGCTTGTGATCTCCCAAAAGCTTATGACCGACTTTTTGGCAGTGACCCTGTATTTGCTTGCCGGACTTGCCTTTGCAGTCGTTCCCCTTATCATTTCCGTTCTGGTTGCCAGGAAGGGCCGGGGAAGCGCTGCGCGAAGCGACCTACGAGAGCGGCATGGAAACCATCGGCAGCGCCTGGATACAGTTCACGGTTGTCTATTACATCTACGCCCTGATCTTCCTCGCCTTCGATGTGGACGTGCTCTATCTTTTCCCGGTGGCGCTCGCCTACGGCAAATACGCCTCCCGTGACCTGATCGAAGTGATAGTTTTCGTGGGAATTTTGTCGCTGGCGATTGTCTATGCCTGGCGAAAAGGAGTTTTTGAATGGAAAAGAAGGTGAGAGAACCGGGCGCATCCGGTTGTTCAATTCGCTCTCCTTGACGATATTTTGAACCTCGCGCGCGCCAATTCGCTGTGGCCGATGACGTTCGGCCTGGCTTGCTGCGCGATCGAGATGATGGCCGCCGGGGCTTCGCGCTTCGACCTGGACCGTTTCGGGGCAGGTGTCTTCAGGCCCTCTCCGCGCCAATCCGATGTCATGATCGTAGCGGGAACCATCGCCAAGAAGATGGGCCCTGCTATTCAAATGCTTTGGGACCAGATGCCCAATCCGAAGTGGTGCATTGCGATGGGAAACTGCGCCATTTCCGGCGGTCCTTTCGAGTATGAGGAGCAGTATGCGATAGTGCCCGGGGCTCATCTTATCGTCCCGGTGGACATCGTGATTCCAGGGTGTCCTCCCCGGCCCGAAGCTCTCATTCAGGGGCTGCTCGCTCTGGAGGATAAGATCACCCGCGGTGAGAAAAGAAACCTGCTGCGCCGCTTCAAAAGAGTCTCGGAGGCGTAAACTGAAATGAAAGTGAAGGAATTGGAAGCAATAATGCTCGAGAAGTTCCCGGACGCGCCTATTAGACGGGACGAGACAGGCAATGACGGGGGCTCTGTGGTCCATAGCTGTGCCGGTCTCGGGCATCAGGGATGTGGCAAAGGCGTTCGGGAGCGCTGGTTTTTTCCTCGAGTCGATAACGGCGCTGGATTTTGAGGACACCTTTGAACTGGTCTACCACTTCAACTGCTATGAACCCAAATCCCGGCTGGTGGTAAGGATGCTCTGCGGCCACGACCAGGTCCCTCCCTCGATTTGTGATATCTTTCGCGGCGCGGTTTGGCTCGAACGCGAGGTACATGACTTTTTCGGGATCAGTTTTTCCGGAAATACTGACATGAGGCCGCTGCTGCTTCCTGAAGACGCGGACTATCATCCGCTGAGGAAGACCTTCGGCAAAGTCAGCGCATACCATAAGCGAGAAGAGATTTATGGCTGAACAGGATAGTACTCAGGAATATCGAAGAATTTACACATTAAACCTCGGACCGCAGCATCCCAGCACGCACGGTGTTCTCAGGATCCTTCTGACTCTGGACGGCGAATATATTATCAAAGCCGACCCGGTCATCGGATACGGTCACCGGGGCCACGAGAAGATGGGAGAAAACCGGCAGTATAAGCAGTTTCTCCCCAACGCAAGCAGATTGGATTACCTTTCCGGGATGATCTTCAATCATGGATTCGTCCTGGCGGTTGAAAAACTCGCCGGGATCGAGGTCCCGGAGCGCGCGAAGTATATTCGAGTGATCGCCTCGGAGCTCAATCGCATATCGAGCCACCTGCTGTGGTTCGGGACATACATTATGGATCTCGGCGGTTTTACGCCCTTCCTGTACGCATTCGACGATCGCGAGCAAATTCTGGATATCCTGGACTCGGTAAGCGGTTCAAGGCTCACTTACTCGTATTGCCGCTTCGGTGGAGTAAATCGTGACATCGACTCGAATTTCATCGACATGACCCGTGCTTTTCTCAAGCGGATGGCGACTCGCTGGGCCGATTACGACGACTCTGGTAACCAAAAATATCATCTTCATACACCGCACCAGGGGCGTCGGTATTATTGACGCGGAGCTTGCCCGTCAGTACGGAGTTACGGGGCCGAATCTGCGTGCTTGCGGGCTTGCTTTCGACGTTCGCAGAAGCGAACCCTACGAAGTGTATGACAGGCTTGATTTTGAGGTTCCGACAGGGTCAAGCGGCGATGCCCTGGATAGATATAATGTGCGCTTCAAGGAGATGCAGCAGAGCTGCCGTATAATCGAGCAGGCCCTGGATCATCTTCCGGAGGGCGACTTCCTTACCAAGAAGGTCCCGCAGAAGCTCAGCCCTCCTAAAGGTGAAGTCTATGCGGCCTTCGAAAGCGCCCGAGGTCTTAGTGCTTTTTACCTGGTGAGCGACGGCGGCCCAGGTCCGTATCGTTGCCATATCCGGGTTCCAAGCTTTGGCAATTTGAATGTTTTGAACGAGGTGCTGCCCGGGACGCTCGTTGCCGACGCAATTTCAATTCTGGGCAGCATCGACGTGGTTATTCCGGAAATCGACAGATAATTGAGAGGCAGCTTAAGCCGCCGGCAGCGTTAAGTCTCTTTTGGGAGGATGAAGAATTGTCCGAGGGCTTGTTTGAGTTCTGAATGGTTCCGGTTGATTTTGGGCCTTTTGATCGTATTGGGTTTTGCGTCAGTTGAACGCCCTTTTCCTGGTCTGGCTCGAGCGAAAGGTGGCAGGGCATATTCAATTGCGCCCCGGCCCGATGGAGGTCGGCCCTCATGGTCTCCTTCAGACCATTATGGATGCCGTTAAGCTGATGGGCAAAGAGCTGATACTGCCGTTGAAGGCGGACAGGAGGCTGTTTTTTCTAGCTCCGGTGCTTGTTTTCATGCCCGTTCTGGTCGGGTTCCTGGTCCTGCCCTTCGGGCAGAGCATGATAATCCGCGATATGAACCTGGGGGTCCTGCTGATTTTTGCTTTCTCCACGTTCACCGTTTTGGCCATTCTTGCCGGCGGTTGGGCTTCAAACAACAAGTATGCGCTGCTAGGCGCGGTCCGGTCGGTGGCCCAGAACGTCGCCTATGAGATCCCGCTTCTGCTTGCTGTAATGAGCGTTGTGCTCATGGTCCATTCCCTGAGTTTTTCAGAAATTGTGAGATCGCAAAAAAGCGTCTGGTTTATTTTCGTGCAGCCGATCGCAGGCCTGATATACCTGATCAGCGCGACAGCGGAAACCAACCGCGCCCCGTTCGATATCCCGGAAGCCGAATCGGAACTTGTGGCCGGATTTCATACTGAATACAGCGGAATGGGATTCGGGCTTTTCTTCCTCGCTGAATATACCAATATGTTTATCGTGTGCGCAGTTGCAACCAGTCTGTTTTTCGGCGGCTGGAACGGCCTGTTCGGAATCAGCCTGGGAATACCCGGGGTTTTCTGGTTCCTTTTTAAGACATACATGCTGATTTTTATCCTCATGTGGGTGCGCTGGACCTTTCCCCGTGTCAGGTTCGACCAGTTGATGAACTTTTCCTGGAAGGTGATGATTCCGATCAGCCTTGCGAATCTCGTAGTCACGGCCATTGTTCTCAAACTTATCTGATTTTTCAGGGCACGATCAAAAATGAGCTACTTCAAAGAAATATTCTATGGCGGACTCAGTCTGATCGAAGGGATGCTGGTTACCGTGCGGCGGTTGTTTCAGCCACTGGTGACCGTTCAGTATCCGCGCAAAAGGATCCCGCTTTCTTCGGCTTATCGCGGGCACATCGAGCTGAAGATATTCGAAGATACCGGCACGCATAAATGCATCGTCTGCGGCAACTGTGAGAAAAACTGCCCCAGCGGCGTCATTCAGGTGGAGGGTGTCAAACTGAAAGAGAAGGGTCCCAAGACTGCAACGAATTACGTCATCGATTTCAGCAAATGCTCGCTTTGCGGCCTTTGCGTCGAAATCTGTCCCACCCAGACTCTGCAATATTCAAGAGAGTATGAGTTGGTCGGCGAGACGAGATCGGATTGCGTAATAGACTGTTTGGCAAGGCTGGCAAAGCAGGTTGAGGAAAAACAAGCCGGAGAAAAGAAAACACAGGGGCTTGCCGCCTGATTGTAACCAAACTCCATAAGGAATAGGGATGGAAACTTCTCAGCCTCGACATCATCATGCAGGCGGCCTTCTGGGGCACGGTCGCCTTGACTATTGCGGGCGCCTCGATCGCGGTATTTCCCCGAAATATCCTTTACAACGTCCTGGGCCTGGCGCTGGCCCTGACAGGCATTGCCGGTTTCTACCTCTTTCTGGGCAGCTTCTTCATTGCTCTTATGCAACTCCTTATTTATGTGGGCGCCATCTGCATCGCAATCGTGTTTGCCATAATGCTTTCCCGTCCGCTCCACCTGGAGACGCCGCCACGGGCCGTCCCTAAAGTGGCGATGGGGCTTGCCGCCAGCGCGATCTTTTTTGTCGCGGCGGTGAGCGTGGCTCTCAAGACCGATTGGTCGCCCTCCTCGGCGCGTGTCGCCGACGTGTCGCTCTGGTCGGTCGAGAACATCGGTCACGCGCTGCTTACGCGCTATGAACTGGTTTTTGAAGTGATCTCGTTGGTGCTGCTCGTGGCTATCATTGGTGCGGTGATTACCGCCGGATTCAGCCGGAGGTTAAGTTCGTGAACAGCCTGTCAACTTATCTGATCATCTCGGCCCTTCTTTTTTCAATGGGCCTCCTGGGGATACTCCAGCGCCGCAACCTGATCGGGATGCTGATCGCGGTCGAGCTCCTGCTCAATTCGGCCAACCTGAATTTCATGGCCTTTAACCGGTTTCTCACGCCTGACCCGGTTGTAGGGCAGATAATTGCCCTTTTCGTCATGGGCCTGGCAGCGGCGGAGGCCGCAATTGGCCTGAGCATCATTCTGGCCCTCTACCGCAAAATGCACTCGATAAACATCGAACGTGCTCAGAGGCTGAAAGGATAGAACCGCTATGGGCGCATTCTTTACAGATCCCATCCTGCTCGCGACCGTTCTGGGCACAAATCTTCCATTTTTGTCGATGGTTGCAATCCTGATCTTCACAAGACCGCAATCCCAAACTCTCCAGCAAAATCTCCGTGGGGGCAATCGCCTTTGCTGCGGTCTGCGCGGTCTTCCTGCTGGTAAAGCTCTACAGCGCATCGCCTTTGCAATACCAGACCCTCTGGCTCAATTCAGGAAAGTTAAACATCGCCTTCGGCTATTATCTCGACCCGCTGAGTCTGCTCATGCTGACCATTGTAGGCGTCATTTCCTGTCTCGTGCAGATTTATTCCCTGGGATATATGGCGGGCGACCCCGGATATAGCCGCTACTACGCGTTTCAGTCCCTTTTCGCCTGGGCCATGATGAACATGGTCATTGCAGGCAGCATGCTCCAGTTGTTCATATTCTGGGAGATGGTCGGTCTTGCGTCCTATTTTCTGATTGGTTTCTACTACGAGAAATGGAGCGCCTCCCAGGCGGGCAAGAAGGCCTTCGTAATGAACAGGGTTGGAGACGTGGGCTTCTTTCTCGGTCTGATCTGGCTTGTCATCGGCTTCGGCAACCTGGGAATTCCGGAACTCAATCACGCCGCAACCACTCACGCTCTGCCCCAGAACCTGTTTACCGTCTCCGCCCTTCTGATCTTCTGCGGCGTTGTCGGCAAGAGTGCCCAGTTCCCGCTGCTCACATGGTTGCCCGATGCAATGGAAGGCCCCACCCCGGTCAGCGCCCTGCTCCATTCAGCCACCATGGTCGCCGCCGGCGTTTACATGTTCAGCAGGATTTTTCCCTTCTTCGCCGCCTCCCCGGACGCCATGGCGATTGCCCTTGCAATCGGTACGGTTACCATGCTGCTCTCTTCTACCATGGCGATGGTTACATACGATCTTAAACAGGTCTGGGCCTATTCGACCGTGAGCCAACTCGGAATGATGGTGATGGCGCTCGCCGCAGGCGGATATTTCGCAGGCGTTTACCACCTCACGACCCACGCCGGGTTCAAGGCCCTTCTCTTTCTGTGCTCAGGCATATTCATCCATGAATTCCACACCAATGACATGCGCATAATCGGCAAGCAGGGGGGCCGCAAGCTGAAAATACCCATGGTGTGCATAGCGGTCGGCGCTCTTGCGCTCTCCGGGGTCTACCCGTTCTCCGGTTTTTTCAGCAAAGAGGCCATCCTGGGAGTTCTTGCCGCTCAGCCCAATAAAATCTGGCTTGCAGCCGGGCTTTTCGGGGCTGTTCTGACCGCCTATTACAGCTTCCGTCTGATTTTCCACATTCTGTTGCCCAAAGGCGGGGTCGAGGGAAAGCCTCATGACGAGCCACGCAGAGTCTGCTCACGAGCATGAAGAGGAGCACCACGGCTACATTTTCTGGGCAATGGCAATCCCCGTGATGATCCTTGCCGGCGTGAGCCTTGTGCTGGGCTTTTTAGAGCAACCGATCGAGCACTTTCTCCTGCACACAGCAGTTCAGGCCCATCCGGTTCAGCATGTCGCCGAACATGGCGGCGGCGGAAGCGACTGGCTCCTCATTATGGGGGTTTCGGCCGGTCTTTTCGGTATCGCCCTGGCCTGGTTTGAATACGGAAGAAAAGGGGCCAGCCGCAAAGGGTTTCTCAGCTACACTCCTGCGATCTGGAAGCTGTTCGAGTACAGATGGTTCATGGACATTTTCTACCGCAAGAGTCTTGATAGGTTTGTCTACGGCGGCCTTACGTCCCTGTTCACCAAAAACGACCGCCGCGTAATAGACGGCGGTATCGATGGGATCTGCTTTTTTACCGAAGGCAGCGGGCGTGTTTTCAGCTTCCTTCAGTCCGGAATGCTTCAGTACAATCTGCTGATAATGGTATTGGCGGCCGGGGCCGCAGTTCTCTACTTCCTGATTTAGGGTAAACAGAAATTTTAACTCTTACCAAGGGCATCAAATGACTTCTATGGAAATGTCCGGTTTTCCGATCCTCAGCGCGATCCTCATGTCAACGATTTTGGGATTGCTCGCAATCCTTTTTATTCCGCCGGAAAGAACCAAGCTGATAAAGCAGGTCAGCCTTGCCAGCGCATCCATCGGACTGGTCCTGTGCATCCTGCTCTACCTTTCATACGATCATCAGAAGGGCGGACTTCAGTTCGTTGAGCGGGTCCTGTGGGTAAAGAGTCTTGGAATCTACTGGTTCAACGCTGTCGACGGGATTAACCTCCCCATGCTGCTGCTTACCTCCGTGGTCCTGTTTACCGGCATCTGGACAATGTGGGAATTGGAATACAGGGCAAAGGAATTTTTTGCGCTCATGTTCCTTCTGGTTGCCGGCGTCTACGGCGTCTTCATGTCGATGGACCTTTTCTGGATTTTTGTCTGGTACGACGTTTCGCTTTTTCCGATGTACCCGCTGATCGCCATCTGGGGAGGCACTCGCAAAGAATACGGCGCAATGAAGCTCACGCTGTACCTGCTTGCCGGAAGCGCCCTCATTCTGCCCGCAATACTCTATCTCTGGGTGCAGGGCGGAGCTCATACCTTTGATCTGTTCGAGCTTCAGAGAATCGGCTTTAGCCCCTTCGACCAGAAATTGACTTTCGTTATGCTCTATTTCGGGTTCGGGATCCTCGCCGCCGTATGGCCGTTCCACACATGGTCGCCGGTTGGTCACGTAGCGGCCCCGACCGCAGTGAGCATGATTCACGCGGGCGTGCTCATGAAACTTGGCGCTTACGGAATCCTGCGGATAGCGATGACCCTGTGCCCGGCCGGTTTGGCTTACTGGTCGGATCTTATGGCCCTTCTGGCCTGTATCGGGATCGTTTACGGGGCGCTGGTGGGTCTTGCGCAGACCGATTTGAAATATGTTATCGGCTACTCCAGCGTGTCGCACATGGGAGTAGTCGGGCTGGGACTTGCCACTATGTCGGTAAACGGCATAAACGGGGCTGTTTTCCAGATGTTTGCCCACGGCGTCATGACGGCCCTGTTCTTTTCTTCTGTCGGCTATATCTATGACCGCACTCACACGAAGATCATTCCCGAACTGGGAGGATTGTCCAAAACAATGCCCGTTGCATCCTCCTTTTTCATAGTCGCCGCTCTGGCAGGTATAGGCGTGCCCCTTATGGCGAGCTTCTGGGCGGAACTGCTCGTTTTCATCGCCGCTGTGAAGGCTTTCCCGATCGGTGGTATCGCGGCGCTCGTGGGACTCATAATCAGCGCGCTGTTCATGCTTCGGGTCGTGCAGAACACCTTCTACGGGGACAAGAACCCCAAGTGGGAGCACATTCCCGATGTTCCAGGGTTTCTTGCCGTACCGCGAATCATATTGGTGAGCATCATCCTGTTCTTCGGAATGTTTCCCAAGATTATGCTCGATGTTATTCAGAGCACGGTTATTCCGTTTGTAAACAGGTTCTAGAGGCGAGGTAAACGGAACGTGATGACGGATTTTATACTTTTTCTTCCCGAGTTATTATTCATTCTTGCCGCTCTGCTCTTTTTCATCTTCTCGTTGAAAAGGACGGCGAACCCGGCTGGGTTTCACAAGTGGGCGATCGTGCTTGCCGCAATCGGGCTGCTGGTAACGGTTGCATCATCACATCAGGAAGGAATGCTGTTTTTCGACTGCTACCGGGTGGACCTGTTCAGCCAGGTTTTCAAAGTCCTGCTGGCTCTTGGTACGATCTGGGTCATTTTCTCATCCGGCGAACTCAAGGGGATCAGCCCCAGGCAGCATGCCGAGTATTACTTTCTCATCTTCGTCTGCACGCTGGCCATGATGATGCTGGTAAGCTCGGTTGAGCTGCTGACGATTTACGTGTCGATAGAGCTTTCCTCCTACTCCCTCTACCTGCTCGTTCCAATGCGGAGAGGTGCCGACCAGTATGTTGAAACCGGCATCAAGTATTTCATGGTCGGCGTTACGGCCTCAGCCCTGATGCTTTTCGGCATTAGCCTCCTTTTCGGCATGGCGCATACCACCTACATGCCGCAACTGGTCAAAATACTGCCGGGTATCATCACTCAGCCCGCAGCCATTGTCGGACTGATACTGGCTCTGTCCGGGTTCTTTTTCAAGCTGGCCCTCTTTCCGTTCCATATCTGGGCGCCCGACGTTTACCAGGGGTCTGCCAACCAGGTTACCACTTATATTGCAACGGCGTCCAAAATGGCCGCTGCCGCCATGATCATCCGGTTCGCCGGTCTTTCGGCCGGGGCGAGCCCCGCAATGATAAAGCTGCTGATCGTGCTTTCGATCGTGTCGATGACTTTCGGAAACCTGGTCGCACTGATTCAGAAGGACATAAAAAGGCTTTTGGCATACTCCAGTATCGCCCACGCGGGATATATCCTGATCGGTATACTTTCGCTTTCCGGGCGCGGCTATGCCAGCGCGATATACTACGCGGCCGCTTACCTCGTGATGAATTACTCGGTGTTCATGGTCATCATGAAGCTCGCCGACGATGGACACAACCTGCAGATAAAGGAACTGGCGGGCCTGCACAAACGCTCCCCACTTCTCGCCATGACGCTTATGCTCGGCCTGTTCGGACTTGCCGGAATCCCTCCTACAGCGGGTTTTACGGGAAAATTCCTGGTGTTCGCCGCCGCCCTCGAGAAGGGCTACCTCTTTCTGGTCATCATCGGCATGATAAACGCGACCATATCACTCTACTACTATCTTATCGTCATAAAGGCGGCTTATCTGCTCAAACCGGTGAATGAATATCCCGCCGTGCAGGTAGACGCCTGGACGCGTTATATGAGCGTCGCCCTGATAATCATGACGATATATCTTGGCATCTTTCCCGATCAGTTCCTGTCTCTAACCGAAGCTGCGGCAAAGACTCTGTTTTAAGAGTTTTTAGTTTTTTGTTTTGAGTTTTTAGTTAAGTAAAAATAAACTGTTACATGGGATCTTCATGTTGGGTGGGCAAAAAGAAGCATGAAGGGTGAAGCCGGAAGGGTGAACTTCCGGCTAAAGTCCATAGCCGTCAACTTTAGCGGATGTGTCGGCACAATCACCTCACCCCGCTGCGCTCCTCCTTCGTGGTGAGAAAATCATTTTAAGCCAGCAACCACGAAGAGCAGAACACGAAGCAGGCACGAGGAAGGGGTGCGGCAGACGAATGTTCTGCCTGCTAACTCTTAAGTTGACGGCTATGGGCTAAACGCCTCGCGGAGCGTCGAAAAGGCCAGATTACTTTCCCTATTCACTATTCTCAGTACCCGCCGGTTCGCTTCTTTTCTAAATGAGGCGTTTAGTCTTAGCCGCGACCCCTCAGTGCTACTATCCGGTTTTCTTCTTGCTCTTCGTGTATCCTTCGGGTGTCCTTCGTGATCCCATCGCCAGCCCTGGCTGATTTAGACGTGACTTAAGGAGCTTCAATGAGATTTCGATATATCCAGCGCCTTTCCATCCTGTTAATCCTGTTAATCCTCTCTGCGGCTTCTTCGGCCTTCGCGCAGAAGTGGTCTTTTGCCGCTTTTTCTGACAATCGCAACTTCGAGATCGGCTACCGAAACGTCCTCAAAGATATCGATTCCGGCGGGCCTGCCGATCCGGGGTTTCCAAGACCGGATTTTGTAGTAGGTATAGGCGATATCGACCCCGTTAAGAGGACCCTTCAGATTTTCAGGGACACTCTTGGGCCTAAAATGCCCTTCATCCCGGTGCGCGGCAATCACGAAGCGCCCGAAGACGTCCGGTTTATTTTAAAAGATATACTGCCTGCCGAACAACCTCCGGTGACAGTTTACGACAAAGAAAGCGTGACGTTTTACTACGACTGGAAAAACGTCCGGCTGATCGTCATAGATCAATATGCACCTTACGCAAAAGGCCTTAGCAATAAGAAATTTCTCGATTGGCTGAAAAAGGCCATCCTTTCCGCAAAGAACGCGGACCACGTGTTTATCGCGTTCCACGAACCGCACTTTCCTCCCGTTTTTAACTCCGACCCGTTCTGGACCCTGCTCCTCAAGCACTCCGACAAGGTCAGGGCCGTGCTCTGCGGGCACACTCACCGCTATGGCAGGCGGCATGTTTCGGGTTCGCATGCTCGAATCGAGCTGATAAATTCGGGGGCCGCCGGCAATACCGGCCACTCCGACGGTATGAGTACCTTTGTGCAGATTAGCATTGACGGCAAAGACGCAGCCTTCCGGGCGGTCCAGGCGCCCGATAAGACCAGGGATTTCAAAGTTACCGGATAGCTGGAAGGCCAAGGCCTCTGAAACTGAAGTGATTAATTCATCACAAAAAGCCCCGCAGTACGGACAGCATCCGAAAAGCCGAAAAAACTGTTTACTCTTTTCGAGATGGCAATCAGGAAACCCGGATCATATCTCAAGATGCCTCTCGAGTTCAGGATATTGGCAAGAAAGGCGCAGGTTGTTGAATTAAACACGTCAGGAGTGTAGTATCATAAGCAGTCACAATGCATTTCCGGCGTTCCGTGCGAGGGCATACGAATTGGCCTTGCCACACGCACCCCGGTCGCATTCTGTATGAATGATGGAGAATAATGCCTTTGAAGGATGACGAAACACGCTGAGCTGAATATCTATATCTGAGTATAGCGAGAATCGAATCTGGCAGGATGAGCAAACTATGCCTACCGTAAGTATTGTAGGGGGTTATCGGTTCTATTTCTATAGCTTTGATTGCAATGAACCGAAACATGTACACGTTCAGCGCGAGAAATTCGTTTGCAAGTTTTGGCTCCAACCCGTAGCCTTGAGTAGAAATTATGGTTTTTCTCCGAAGGAGCTGAATGCGATTCGACATATAATCAGCTCCCATCGGGACGAATTCCTGGAGGCATGGAATGAACATTGCGGCTAACGTAATCGACGCAAGACTATTGGATATTCGGGTCACGGAAGACGAGATCATAGCCCATCTTGTTGACGGCCGAACCATCAGTGTGCCTCTTGCATGGTCTTGGCGCCTGTCTGAGGCAACCCCCGACCAGCGAAATAATTTCGAGATTATAGGAGATGGACAAGGCATTCGCTGGCCGGACATAGACGAAGACATCAGCGTAGAGGGAATGCTTTGCGGCTCTCCGGCTCGTCGGCCAAAGGCTTCTCCCGAATCGCAAAAGGTCGTGGAAACATCGAGGTAGCACTTTTACGGTAAGAGTAATAAGAACCCGCAATTAAGGGTAAATGACCGATGGGTTCCCGGACCGCCTACGACAATCCCGCTGTATATCCTTTGTGAAGGTATTGTGAGCGGTCAGCCCTTTAAATTAGAATTTTAGTATAATCCCCCTTCCACTTTCCTGCCAATTTCCATTTTCAAGGGCTGACCCCTTCCATTATTTATGCGCGGCCTCTCCGGCCAGATTCCTCCTTCTGCCAAGATAGTTCGAAACGAAGGGGCAGGAAAGGCGGAATGGCCGGGACCATCCACTGTGCTTACCTTTTGGAGACAACGTCAGTCCAAGTCCGGGTGGACATACGACGGGAAGGCAGTCTGCCGGATGGTCGTTGAGAGGGAAACGAGATGGAAGATACAAAAAGTTTTGCGAAGATCACGGCGGAAGAGCTGTACGACAAGATCGGTCAGAAGACGGATCTGATCATTATTGACACCTTGCCAAGGGAACTATTCGAGAAGAGGCATCTGCCAGGCGCCCAAAATGCCTGCGTTTTTCAAGTTGTCTTCCCCTCGGAAGTGGAGGCTATCGTGCCCGATCGTGACCGGGAGGTTGTTCTGTACGGCTCCAGCGAGTCTTCCCATGATTCGGTCACCGCAGCCGAAAAGCTTGTGCGGCTTGGGTATTCGAAGGTGTTTGTTCTCACCGGAGGGCTGGCTGCCTGGAGAGAAGCCGGATATCCTCTAGAGGGTAATGATCCGGATTCTGCAGACGAGGACGATCGGTTCAAATTGCACGACCGCAGCTACACTGTCGACATCGAACGGAGCATTATCGAGTGGACCGGGCGTAACCCAAACTCAACTCACTACGGCACACTGTGTCTGCTGAAGGGCGATATTACGATACTGCAAGGCAAGGTGAGCGGAACTTTCGAGATCGACATGCTCTCGCTCAAAAACCTGAGTTTAGAGGGTAACGAATGGCAGCCGGTTCTCATTGCTCACTTAAAATCGGATGACTTTTTCTTCACGGAGAAGTTTCCGACAGCCCGGTTCACGATTGATTCGGCCCGGAAAATTGGTGACTCCTTGAGTGCACCCAATTTCGAGGTGGAAGGCACTCTTGAACTCCGTGGTGTGGGTCACGGCATGAAGTTTCCCGCGACTATCGGCAATCTGCCCGATGGTGGAATAACCGCCGAAGCGCATTTTGACTTTGACCGTACGCTGTGGAAGATCATCTACGGATCGAGCCGCTATTTTGAACATCTGGGCATGCACGTGGTTTTTGATCCCATCAGCATAGGGTTGCGGGTGGTAGCGAGGTAGGTCAGGCCACCACGGGGTCGGACCGAAAGCGCCGGGATAAACCGGCATAGGGTAGGGGATGAAGGAGCCCTACATAAAAGGAGAAGCTGCTCTATGACTCAACTCGCCATCAACATATTCACCCATTCACCAGCTGCTGTTTTTGCTCATCACTGTTCCTCGCGAAGCGATAGAACCAAGAGGAGTTATTTTTTTTCCGCTCCCTGCTCCCTGCTTCCCGCTCCCTCTTCAGTTTGCCGCTTCTCGTTGCCGTTTTTATTGCCCTCGCGAAGCGATAGAACCAAGAGGAGTTATTTTTTTCCCGCTTCTGGTTGCCGCTTCTATTGTCGTTTCTATTGCCGGTTCTCGATGCCGTTTCCGGTTGCCGCTTTGCAAAGCAAAATGACTGCGCGGTATAATATTGGTCCATGTAATAGGTCAGTGGCAAGAGGTAATGGGCAGTTCCCTAAGTGATAGGTGATGGGCCAGAGGGAAGAGGCAGGACCAATGACCTCTCACCCCTTACCCGGCGAAGCCATTCACTATTCTTCGCGTAGCGATAGAACCAAGAGGAGTTATTTTTAATTGTTCACTGCTTCCTGCTTCCTGCTTCCCGCTTCACGCTCCTGTTATCACCTGTTATTGCGGAGAATCTGATCCAAAACTGTCAATTAAATCAGCTTGTTGTGCGATCAGCCCCTGCATTTGCCCTGTATTTACAGGAATTACAGTAAGCGAATGAAACTCTTTGACAAATGAAGATGAGTACCGGATTTTCACTTTTATGCCAGCAACGGGGTCGGGCCTAATGCCGTTAAGAGAAATAGCTGTCCTTTCAAATCCTTACGGGTTTCGGGTTGGGGCCGCAGCGGGGTTTCTGCTTTGCTCTTGGGCTTGCGTCCCGGACGGCGCTTCTTCTCGAAGCCTCGGTTTTTTCTGCGATATTCCTGCCGGTCTCTTGGGAATTGGCGTCCCGGCTTGGAGTTGACCCTGTGCCGTGCACAGCATTGCACAAATGTTTTCCAGATGGAAGGCCAGAGGTCCAGGTCAGTTGCGGCTACCAGGAGCTTGAGAAACAAGCGTGTCTCGGTCAGGGCACGTGTAAAGCTGAGTTGAGCGACGCAAGCGTTTTTTTGGTGACCGGCTTCGACCATTGCCAGGCGGATCATGCACAGGGCAATCATGTGTACGAGGATCTCCTGGTGAAACCGCATTGGGGTGCGGCAATGAGCTCAAAGGGGTCGAGGCTATCGAAAGGGACTACCGATATCGATGTCCTGGAGGCCGGATGGAATGACTTGGACAGCGGCAAAATCGTAATTTACGGCAATATCGGCCCGAAGCCGAACATTCTTGACAAACTTTCAACCATGGCTTCGGTCATCGAGGCCGCTGACGCCAAGGCCTTTAAAGTTCTTGAGTTCAAGGTGGCGCTGATCCTGAAAATCAAAGCCGTGCGCCTGCTCATCGCAAATAGTCAATACAAGAGCGGCCTGCTGGCGCTGCAGGGAGACATACTGTCAAAAATCAAGAACTGCAGCCGGACCGGGAAGCGCGCCGGCGGCGGCTGGATAAGCGGCTGCGATCTCCGGCAAAGCCTCCTTTGGTCTATTGAGGAAATCATATATCAAATACCGATGACAGGTCAGCCGTTTCCCGCCAGACAGGGTGGACTGATTTCATTTAACACCCTCACATCAAAGGTAAAGTCGCTGTAACTGATTACATTCAAGCAGCCATAGGCCTGATCGATCTCGAAAAGATTGCCCAGAGATTTGCCCAGGGCCTGGCTCAAGAGAATGCGATTCAGCATCCGGTGACCCACGATTAGTAAGTTCCCACGGCTGCTGTGCAGCATGTCATACAACGCGGGTATAACCCGGAGAGTGCAATCCAGAAGACTCTCCCCGCCCGGTGGTTGATAGTGTACGATGTCTTCACCCTTTTGGAGGCATTGTTTTAGATATTGATCTGCGGCGTCTTCAAATTTCAATCTTCCCCACTTCCCAAGAGCAACTTCCCTCAGGTCCTCTCTCTCTATGGGATGAAGTCCGTGCGGCTTTGCTATGATCTTTGCGGTCTCCCTGGCGCATCTTACATCGCAGCAGTAAATGGCCGAAAGTTGAACATAACGCAGCTTTTCCTCCAATGCCCGGGCTTGCTTTATCCCTTCATCGCTTAAGGGTGAACTCCATCTTGGGGAAGCGTGTTCTCTGGTTTTTTGAAACCTGGTTTCCCCGTGGTTCGCAACATAAATTTCTCGCTTCTCTACCAACGAAGCGGCCTTGATGCCCCTCGCATGCCTTTGAATGATTTGCACCAAAGGAATTCCCAGAATAGCCTCGACGCGCTTCCGGACTTTTTCGGCATCTCTAAGCTCTCTTGGAGTCAGTTTCAATGTCCTGGGGCTTCCAGTGAAATTCTCGAGTAAGTGATCGAACTGAGCTTCAATCGCAACCAGACAGTCATCTTTGACCAGCCGGTCGGCAAGGAAGATTAAGTCTGCTTCATCCACAGACCCTTTCTCCGGACGGATATCCATATGTGCCACAATATCGGCCACGCTCGCATAACCCGCTTCGTCGAGTATATTTGCTGGCTCGCCGGCATACTCCCCTTTCCCATTGGCAAGCTCATGCAGGTATCCGCAGGCGACAATAAGGTCAAGGTTTAATGGCAATCCAGCCTGCTTCAGATAAATTCCCAGTATCCTGGCCAGTTCGGCAACAACACGTGAGTGGATAACCACCTCCTCGGAGACTCCGAACTGAGCCCACAGCGCTTCGCATTCCTCTTTTCCGGGGATATTGACTTCTCCCCGGCTTGATACAGGGAAATTTCGAAAATTGGTAGAGGAGCCCTGATCTGTTGCCAACCTGAGTTTCGCCATATTTGCTTCCATACTTTCCCTCTACGCCGGGACAGTTTTTTTATTGCTCGGAAAGAGCCTCTGCCGGCCGTCGAGTTTCCTTCCGCACCGTTATGTCAGTTTTGACATAACAACTGGGGCAGTATAGAAATTCATCTGAAAGAGTCAAGCGGAATCCGGAAAAGCAATTAGGAATTGAGAAAGTTCTGACGGTCTGCGAACTTTCCTCATGGCGCTTCGCATCCCGGAGAACAAGTCACCCGACGGCCGGTTTTTGCATCCTTTTCGGGGGACTTGAAAGTCATGAATAAATGCTTCGGGAAGTTCTCGAAATCCCCCGCCCCGAAGAGGAAGGGGGAGAGAAGATTGACGCGTCTATTCAGACAAATGTTCAATTGACAAGGATAGGCCGGTCGTATAGTGTGCGTTATGTCAACTCTGACATAACGCACAATGCAAGCGGTTCCTGCATATGAGCTGAAGAAACCTGGTTTTCAATAAAATGAGCGCCAATGCGTATTTATGGAAACAGCGGAGGGGAAACAGGTATGGGATTGGTGAAGTTGACCATCGACGGCAAAGAGGTTTTCGCAAAGAAGGAAAGCACGATCCTCCAGGCGGCGAAAAGCGTGGGAATCAGAATCCCCACGCTCTGCTACCATGAAAGGATGAAACCTCTGGGTTCATGCGGGATTTGCCTGGTTGAAATAGGCGGAAATTCCGAACCCGTGGCTTCATGCAAGACACCTGTCACCGATGGGATATCGGTCACTACACAGTCGGATCGCCTTCTGCATATCCGGCAGGATGCATTGAAAGCACTGCTCGTCAATCATCCACTAGACTGCCCAATCTGCGATAAGGCAGGCGAATGTGCCCTCCAGGACCTGGTTTACGAGCATGGCATAACAAACGTTCAAATGCAGCCGCCGACGTCGAAATTCACCGAAGCGTACAGCACAACTTTCATAAAATCTTGGCCGGAACGCTGCATATTATGTCAGCGTTGCGCAACTGCCTGCAAGGAAATACAGGTGATAGGCGCTCTTGATGTGACAGACGGACCTGAGGGGAAGCTGATTTCATACGACAGGGATAAGTGCGTTTCATGCGGCGAGTGCATACAGGTATGTCCGGTTGGTGCACTGCTCGAAAAAAAAACCTGTTTACGCTGGCGTCCATGGGAAGTGACGAAGATTCGGACCACTTGCCCGTACTGCGGCGTCGGATGCCAGCTTCTGCTTCATATCAGAGACGGCAAAATCGTAAGGGTATCCGGTGTCGAAGATGGCGAGCCAAATAAAGGGCGCTTATGTGTAAAGGGAAGATACGGGTTTGATTTCATCTATTCGGAAGAACGGCTGAAAACACCGTTGATCAGGGAAAACGGGCGCTTCAGGGAAGCATCCTGGGAAGAGTCTTTGGACCTGGTGGCGAACAAGTTCAAGGAGATAATCGCGGAAAGCGGTCCCGACGCCGTAGGCGGCCTAAGTTCCTCCCGCAGTATCAACGAAGATTCCTATCAGATGCAGAAGCTGTTTCGCTCAGTGATCGGGACGAACAATATCGATAACTGCGCACGTACCTGACACGCTCCTACAGTCGCCGGGCTGGCGGCAGCATTCGGTTCAGGTGCAATGACGAATTCGTTCAGCGAATTTGCCGATGCGAAAATGTTTCTGGTGATCGGGTCCAATATGACCGAGGCACATCCCGTGGCGTCAACCTTTCTGAAAAACGCGGTTCAAAACGGCGCGAAATTGATCGTCGTCGATCCGCGAAAGCACAGGCTCTGTGATTTCGCGACAATGCATCTGCCGATACAGGTCGGGAGCGATATCGCCCTGTTGAACGCCATCATGCACGTGCTCATTACTGAAGAACTCTATGACAGGCGGTTTGTCGAGTCATGCACGACCGGCTTCGAGGCGCTCAGGGAAAAGATCATGGGCTACCCGCCGGAGTATGCCTCCGGGATATGTGGGATCGACCCTGATATGATCCGGAAAACCGCACGAGTCCTGGCATCGGTAAAGCCTGTGATGCTCTGCTACACCCTTGGGATCACCGAGCATACCTGCGGCAGGAACAATGTTCTTTCAGTCGCAAACCTTCAGATGCTACTTGGAAACATGGGCGTCGAATGCGGCGGCGTAAACCCTTTGCGAGGACAAAACAACGTGCAGGGCGCATGCGACATGGGGGCGCTACCGAATGTGTTCCATGGGTACCATAGTGTGACAGACCCGGCGGCACGTGAAAAATTTGAAAAAGCCTGGGGAGTCACCGGACTTCCCTCCAAGGTAGGATTGACAATGCCGCAGATGATGGAAAGGCTTGTCAATAAGGAGATCAGGGCGTTCTATATATTTGGTGAAAATCTCGCCAACAGTGAACCGGACATCAGAAAGGTCGAGCACGAGTTGGCTTCCGCTGAATTCATCGTCTGCCATGATCTGTTTGAAACAGAGACAACGCGATTTGCGCACGTCATCTTCCCGGCAGCGGCGTGGAGTGAAAACGACGGCACTTTCACCAACAGTGAGCGCCGTGTCAGCCGGGTCAGGACGGCTAGCCCTCCGCCGGGATCGGCAAGGCCGAACTGGTGGATATTCAAGCAGATTGCTAAACGCATGGGGCACGATTGGCAATCCGACAGCGCGCAGGAAATCTGGGATAATGAGATATCCGTTCTGGCCCCGGGTATGGCAGGGATTAAATATTCCAGGATTGAAAATAACGGACTTCAGTGGCCGTGCACCACCCTGGACCACCCCGGGACCTGCTATTTGCATCAGAATGGGGAGTTCACGTGCGGACGGGGCAGATTCAGCGCGGTGGACTGGACTCCGCCGGCTGAAGTGCCCGATGATGAGTACCCGATGGTGCTAAGCACCGGCCGCAGGCTGTACCACTACCATACCCGCACCCAGACCGGCAGATGCGTTGGGTTGAACGATCTTCTGCCGGAAGAGACAGCCGATATTTCATTTGAAGACGCCAAATCCTTTGGGATTGAATCCGATGAAAAGATCAAGGTGAAATCGCGGCGTGGAGAGGTGGTAGTCAAGGCCCGGTTGACCCCTGAGGTGCCGCCGGGAATGGTCTGGATGGCATTTCATTTCCGAGAGAATTGCGCTAACTGGCTGACCAACCCGGTGTTCGATCCGGTGACGTTTACTGCGGAATATAAGGCCTGCGCGGTCCGGATCGAAAAGCTATGATGTGAGGGGTTCGCTACTTGGGTCCATCGTAAAATTATCGTGATTATTGATTCAAGGATGTCCCTGATGACTATGATCGGTCCCTATTCCTTTGAAGATTACCTGAAGGCCGTTGAATCCTTTCATGGCTCTACCGCCCCAGGGCTTCTTGCAGGCGGTTTCATGGTGGACCTTGCCATGAAGCGGATGCCCGAGGGATCGCTCCTCAACGCCATTTCTGAAACACATGCCTGTCTGCCTGACGCCATTCAACTGCTAACGCCATGCACGGTGGGAAACAGCCGGCTCAAGATAATCAATCTTGGCCGGTTTGCACTGAGCATTTATGAAAAAGACAGTGGAGAGGGAGTCAGGGTTTTTATGGATGCCGGCCGCCTGGAATGCTGGCCCGGCATCCGTGCCTGGCTTTTCAAGCTTAAACCCAAAGCCGAACAGAACCTGGAGAGGCTTCTTGCTGAGATCCGGGGGGCTGGGCAACGTCTTTGCGGAGTGCAGCCCATTCGGGTCGATCAGCAGTATCTGCGCAAGAAAAGTAAGGGTCCTATTTCTTGCTGTATCCAGTGCGGTGAGCCCTATCCTCTCCAGGATGGCCCCATTTGCCTGGCCTGCCAGGGGGCAACGCCCTATGTCTCGATCCCTGACAGGCAGCCAGGTCGGAGCATGCACCTCGTCCTGGTTAAGCCGCAACATCCGGGCAGGACAAGCAGAGGCCTGGTTGTCAACTGCAGTATGTGCGGCGAGCCGTATCCGAAGAGTGATGGTCCTGTATGCCGCGCATGTCAGGGTGAATCGGTGAGAGTGATACGCGACTGAGCTTTACTGAAAAAACAGGAAAAAGTTATGGATTCAACTGAGAGAATCCCACTCATCAGGAAGATAAAATCTGAGGATTCCGAGGAGATATCCAGGATCTACAGTGCAATTACGAGACAAGCCGAAAGGGCCGATTTCGCCGAATTGATCAAGGCGCACGCTCGGGGCAACCATTCCGGCAGCCTTGTTGCGGAATTGGACGGCAGGGTCGTAGGGTTTTTGATCAGCTATATTCCGGTCTTGGGCTTCGGAACAGGAAGAAGCGCCTGGATTGCGTCGATGGGCGAAGACCCCGGGCACATAGGACAAGGAATAGGTGCGCGCCTGGCCGCGGAAATCCTCAGATTCTATGAAACGCAGGGGATTTCCAGGGTTTATACCTCCCTCAAATGGGAAGACGCTGATTTAATCTCATTTTTCAGGACGCTGGATTTTAAGAGAAGCGATTTCATCAACCTGACAAAAGAGCTTGGTTAAGTTGGTAATGCCCCTGTTTCAATACCGCCCTCAATCCGGTCTGGAACACCTTGACGCCTGATAGACAGGATCTTCAAGACGCCAATGACCAGGCCCTGATCATTTCTCCAGTGCGGGACGTTGAGCGCCTGGATAGGTTTCAAAAGGCACTCGAATCGGCCAATCGAAAATATGGGCGCGCTCTCGAAAGATTGGCAGAGTAGGCTGTGAATCGCGAGTTTCTTAGCCTGGCCGAAGTACTTGAAATTCACAGAGACCAGATAGATCGCTATTTACAGGATTAACAGGATTGAAAAATAGTTTATAGATCCTGTTTTGCCTTTGTACAAAGGGAGAATTCTCCATCTGTACCTGTTGTTTTCCCGTTAATCCTGTAAATCCTGAGCATCTTGCAAAACTCAACAAAACCACCACCCCGGTGACATCCGGGGTCCAGAAGATCTTGAAAAACCTGGATTCCGGCTTTCGCCGGAATGACGTTGAAGGACTTTTGCAAGAGGCTCTCCTGTCAAAGGTCTTTTTGCTGTTTCTGGTTGCCGTTTTGCAGGGCTAAATCACCGCATGCCATGATATTGCGGGATTAAAACAATCGAGGAATTGAGCAATTGAGTGAATTTCACTATTCCTCGCGAAGCGATAGAACCAAGAGGAATTATTTTTTTCTGCTCCCTGCTCCCTGCTCCCCGCTCCGCTCCTTCTCCACCCCGCTGCGCTCCTTCATCCACCCCGCTACGCTCTTCGGTCAGCCCTTAAAGATGGAAACTGGCAGGAGAGTGGAAGAGTCATTATACTATACCTTTATAATTTCAAGGACTGACCCGCACAGTTTCACGATGGAGAAGAGAACATGAGAATGAGATTGCTGACAATACCCGCAGCGCTGCTTTTGCTGCTTTGCGTGTCGCACTACCGGCTTCCAGCGCTGTTTGCGGGTGACATCCCCGCCGAAGGCGACATGTTTCCCAAACTCAAGCTCTCCCTTCCCCAGGAAATGCATGACAGGGAATATCTTAGGGTCGCCAAGGACCCGTTTCTCCTTTCCCAGGTTGATTCGAAAGTGCTGATAGTTGAAGTCTTCAGCATGTACTGCCCCCATTGCCAGAAGGAAGCACCAAATGTTAATGCGCTCTACGAGGCAATTGCAGCCGGACCGAAGCTAAAATCGCGCATCAAAATGCTTGGAATCGGCGCAGGAAATTCATTCTTCGAGGTAACCGTTTTCAGGGCTCACTACAAGATAGAGTTTCCGCTCATTCCCGACGAGGATATGAGCGTTTGCAAGGGACTGGGCGTGGTAGGAACTCCTCATTTCTTTGTGCTTTGGAAGAAACCCGGCGGCTGGAAGGTCGTATATTCGAAGGCTGGGAGCATCGGAGACCCCAAGGCTTTTCTGGAACTGATATGCGCCAGGACCGGCATCGGCCATGGGAAATAGCCGCCTATAGTCTATCTCAGGAGGATATATTCTATGAGCAAAATATATGTAACTTTTTCAACTTTTCTCATTGCGCTCATTGTGTGCGCTACAGCTTTTGCCGTATCTGAACAGTACCAGGGAAGGATATACCAGCCAGGTAAACTCAAGGCTATTGACAGCGAGTCTGCCCTGAAAGTGGGGGACAAGGCGCCTGATTTTACGTTGCCATCCCTTGCAGGTGGGCCTGTTTCACTTAGCTCTTTCGCCGGGAAGAAAAATGTCGTGATATCCTTTGTGCCCGCCGCGTGGACCCCTGTCTGCTCGGAGCAGTGGCCGGGGTACAATTTGTTGCGGACCTCTTTCGAAGCAAGAAACACCGTATTGCTCGGAATTACGGTGGACAATCTTCCGACTCTTTTTGCCTGGACCACTGATATGGGAGGAGTCTGGTTTCCGGTCCTATCTGATTTCTGGCCCCACGGCGACGTAGCCCGCAAATACGGAGTGCTCCGATCAAACGGCATTTCCGAACGTGCACTTTTTGTAATCGACCGGAAGGGCATCATCAGGTACATCGACGTCCACGACATAAACGTGCGGCCGAAAATGGAAACGCTGATGTCTGAACTGGATAAACTGAATAACTGAACCGGGCGGGCGAATCCTGTGTGTGGAAGTGGTCAGCCCTTGAAAATGGAAATTGGCAGGGACCCAGGGCTGACCCCCATAAGGGCTAACTTAATGACTGAGGTCTTTCACTCGTCATTCCGGCGGAGCCTGCCCCGGAAGTTTCTAGTCCGGGGGCCGGAATCCAGGAAAGCGCAGTGAATAAGCAACCTGCGGCATACATTTTGGCAAGCAAAAGAAATGGTACCCTTTACATTGGTGTGACTTCAAACCTTATCAAGAGGATTTGGGAGCATAGAAACAATCTGGTGGAAGGGTTTACGGAACGCTATGGGGTCCATAACCTGGTTTGGTACGAACCGCATGAGAGCATGGAGTCCGCCATTCAGCGGGAGAAGCAACTGAAAGAGTGGAAGCGAAGGTGGAAAATGAGGCTAATTGAGACTGCGAATCCTCATTGGGAGGATTTGTATCACACGCTCGTTTGACTGGATTCCGGCCCCCGGACTGGAAACTTCCGGGGCAGGCTTCGCCGGAATGACGAACAAGGGGCATCTTCCGATTTTCGCAGGGCTTTCGCCGGAACTATGCTGCGCTTAAGTTAGCGCTTATGGGGCTGACCCCCATAAGGGCTCAAATAAGCCGCGCATGAACGTTGCCTGTAATTTCAATGCCTAAACAACGGAGCCCTTTCAGGGCTTAACACGCTAATTCTGAAACACTTTAGAAAATTGCAATCATGTATACGTCTAGCTTCTTATTTAAGCGATTGTGGAGCTACGCCCCCCGCACCCCCTCCGCCTGGCGGAGCCTGGAGATCTATGTTGCGCTTCGATGGCGGCCTGCGGCTACGCCCCGCGGAGCGTGGAGATATAGCGCTCGGCCACACGCGCTTGCGCGTGTGCGCCAAAATCCTGGCGGGCGCGGGGGAAACTTTCCCCCACCTGGCAGAGCCTGGAGTTATTAGGGGCTCCATGCATGCAACTTGGTATTAAACGGTTTGGCAGCTGAGAACCTGGTTTGGGCAAGACGGATGAGCTCGGTTCACCGGTACCAGTTCAGTCTTCGGAGAGGAATGTCTCAACCCAACTTTCTGACCGCGATATCAAAAAGTTCGACCTCCAAAATACGATTGGGCCGGTTTTCAATTACCTGAAAATCGCGGATCATATAAAGCCGAAAAACGACGAAAATCACAGCTGACAAAGCGTTGTATTCGACTGCCTGCGGGGCATCTACGGTCGGATTTCACCTTCAGGCAAGGGACTATGATGAAAAGAAGCCTATGGATATCCGGGCTTTTGAATGCTTTTCTCCTTTCCAACCAACTTCATATGGGATTAAGATGATTGGGCCGGAGAGGGAACAAGGGTCGCCTCCAAATCAAACGAAGAGAGCTGCGGAAAGCTGAGGACAAGGCGCCCCGCGAACGCCCAACGCGATTGACTTCCGCCTAAAGGCGGTAAATTGATCTTCCGCCTAAAGGCGGTAAAAGGAATGACCAGATTAAGACCAGATTAAGACCGGATTATCTCTGAGGGGTGCCCGGAATCGATATGGCATTTTCTTGCTCGTGTTGTTCATGAGTTTGTCTTACGAGGATTTACGAAAGATCCAAACTTAAGAACTGAGCAGACCTAAAGTTCTTTATCCTCTCATAGCCGAGTCCTTTGCCAATGCCGGTAAACTCCCAGCTTATCGAACTCTATCGATCGTTCGCGCAAGGCGTCTACACCTCCTGCTTGCGGAGGCGGTGTGACTTCTGCCCGACCGCGAGAAGGCGTCCCGCGAACGCCCAACGCGATTGACTTCCGCCTAAAGGCGGTAAGAGGAATGACCAGATTAGACCCTGCGTAGCGGGCGCCTTCCGCGCTTCGCGAAGTACATCGCTGAGGGGTGCCTGCAATCGATATGGCAATTTCTTGCCCAGTGTTGTTCATAAGTCTGTCTTACGAGTTAACCCTGACCATTTACGATGCGAAAAACACACAGTCGATTATATTTGAATGATGATGGGTATTGCCAAGCCTAATCTCTACAAATACATCGAGGCTCAGCGGGAAGCTAAATCAAAACTGCCGGTTTCTGTTCAAATGCCCCCGTTGGTCCAATAGGTGAAACATGAAAGAGAATCCATATTCGCATGGAACCACCCCGGCATCTTTCATGGCGATTCTCGGAATTGCCGCCGCATATTTTACGCTGGCGAGGCTTTGCCTGCTGCTGGCCATTCCCCACGGCCATGCATCAGCCATATGGCCTGCGGCGGGCTTGGCATTAGCAGCCGCCCTCCTGTGGGGTTATCGAGTCTGGTTTGGCGTCTGGCTGGGTTCGTTCGCTGCCAACCTATGGACAGCTCTTAATGCCGGTAAGGCCATTTTGTCGGTTTCGACAGTATTGGCAGCGGTAATCGGCTCCAGCGCCGCCCTCCAGGCCGTGTTTGGCGCTTATCTGATCTTCCGCTTTGTGGGCAGCCCGCTTAATCTCTACCGGCTGCGGGATGTAGTCAGATTCTTGTTGTTGGGTGGGCCGTTGAGTTGTTTAGTGAGCGCGACCATCAGTGTGACCAGTCTGTGGATGGCGGGCGCCATTTCCGCACATGACTTCTGGTTCAACTGGTTCACCTGGTGGGTAGGTGATGCCACTGGCGCAATGCTGCTCACTCCGGTCGTATTGAGCCTTTCGGTAAAGCACGGAGAGATCTGGAAGCTCAGACGGAACTCAGTCGCCCTGCCTCTCTGCCTGCTCCTATTTCTGACGGTCTCCCTTTCTGTATTCGTAAGTCACAGGGAACAACAGCGTATCGAGAACGAATTCAAACTAGAGGCTGGAATGATCGCAAGCCAGGTCAAAGAGGAGTGGGGTGCTCACCTCGATGCCCTTTATTCAGAGGCTGGTTTCTTCGCGGCCAACAGGCAGGTTGACCGTGATCAGTTCAGAGTATTTGCACGATACTGGCTTGCTCGTCATCAGAGCATTCAAGCCCTGGAATGGATACCCAGGGTGCTGAATGCGGAACGCTCGGGTTACGAAGAAGCAGCTCGACGCGACGGGTACCGCGACTTCAGGATAACGGAAAGAGCGAAACAGGGTCTATTGGTTGAGCGCCCGCAACGACCCGAGTACTTTCCGGTCTATTATGTGGAGCCTTACGAGGGAAATGAGAAGGCGCTTGGTTTTGATCTCTCGTCGAACAAGAACCGTATGAGTGCTTTGGACGAGGCGCTCATGACCGGAAAACCGGTTGGAACAGACCGCATCACTTTGGTGCAGGAAAAGGCCGGCCAGTATGGCTTTTTAGTCTTTATGCCGGTCTATGACCGCAACACTTCTAATCCCGGTAAGAAAGAGCTTCGTGAAGCCATCAGGGGCTTTGTCCTAGGGGTTTTCCATATAGAGGATGCCATGCGTGTCGTGGTTGGTCAGGCAGAGACGCATGGCATCCGGATTCAGCTCACCGACTTGACGGCTGACCAGGGAGAACAACTGCTTTATGACTCCATGCCGGCCACGCCGGCCGGGGATGATTCTAAAACCGCAAGCCGAAGCGTAACCTCTGTTGCACCCTGGCTGGCAACCACCCTGGAGATCGCCGAGCGACGCTGGCAGCTCTCCTTTTCTCCCACAGCAGCTTACCTGGCTGAGCACCGCTCTCTTCAAGCATGGACTATATTGGCAGGTGGACTCATTTTTGCCGCTGGTGCCTGTGCCTTTCTCCTTGTCATGACCGGTCGCACTGCACGGGTCGATGTTTTGGTTAGTGAGAGGACCACTGCACTCGAGATGGAAATTACCGAACGCAGGCAGGCTGAAGATGAGCTGCGCAGATCACAACGGCAATTGGCTGACATCATTGAATTCTTGCCGGATGCAATATTCGTCATCAATAACGCAGGAAAAGTTATCGCCTGGAATCGCGCCATGAAAGAAATGACTGGAGTCTCGAGGAGTAAAATCATTGGCAAGGGCGATTTCGAGTATTCCTTACCTTTTTTCGGAAACAAGAGACCGATACTGATTGACCTTGTGTTTGCAAGTGAAGAGAAGAAAATGGAGTACTACGAATCCGTTTCAAAAGTTGGTGGTTCTATCGTTGCCGAAACTTATGCGCCGGAGACATATGGAGGAAAGGGGGCATACCTGTGGAATGTCGCAACCGCCCTGTACGATGAGCAGGGAAATGTCACCGGTGCGATAGAATCTACACGGGATATTACCGAGCGCAAGCTGGCCGAAATTGCGTTGCGCGAGAGCGAAGAACGTTTCTCAAGATTGTTTCGCGCCAGTCCCGTCGGCACCAGTCTCTGCCGCTTGAGCGACGGCCAATTCGTCGACATCAATGATGCGTTCCTGGGCTTGTTTGGCTACACACGCGAGGAGGTCGTCGGTCAAAACCCGTTTAAGCTTGAAATGTGGGCCAATCCTGAAGACCCGGCTAATATGGTCGAGATACTGCAAGAGCAAGGCAGGATACAGGACTTTGAAACCCGGTTCCGCATGAAATCCGGTGAGATCAGGGATGTGCTTGTCTCGGCGGAGGTGATCGAGGTGGCCGGGCAGCAGTATATCTTGGGCCTTACTCATGACATCACCGAGCGCAAACGTGGAGAGAAGGAAAGAAAAGAACTTGAAGAACAGCTGTTCCAGGCCCAGAAGATGGAGTCGGTAGGACGGCTGGCCGGTGGTGTGGCACACGATTTCAACAACATGCTGGGCGTGATCATCGGCCGGGCGGAGATGGCCCTTAAAATGGACGTTTCCACTGACAAACTTCAGCACCACCTCAATGAGATCCTCAAAGCCGGCCTGCGTTCAGCTGACCTGACCCGGCAACTACTGGCATTTGCCCGCAAACAAATCGCCGTTCCTAAAACACTTGATTTGAACGACACGATCTCGGGCATGCTCACGATGTTGCGGCGGCTCATCGGCGAGGATATCGACCTGTTATGGGTGCCCGAACTCGATCTGTGGAAAGTCAAAATTGATCCCTCCCAGGTGGACCAGATTCTGGCCAATCTTGTGGTCAATGCCCGCGATGCCATTTCCGGAGTAGGCGCCATCATGATCAGGACCGAGAACATTGTGATATATGATTCCAAAAAGGCCGAGACCCCCGAATTAATTCCCGGACAATACGTCCTGTTGACCGTGAGCGATACCGGAACGGGTATGAGTCGGGAAGTCCGCGAAAATATCTTTGAGCCTTTCTTTACCACCAAGGAAGTGGGCAAGGGAACAGGGCTGGGATTGTCCACCGTTTACGGCATCGTTAAACAAAACGAAGGTTTTATTTATGTTGCCAGCAAACTTGGGGAAGGAACTACGTTTAAAATCTACCTGCCGCGGTTCGAGGTTGAAACCGTAGAGGTCCCCTTTGAGGAGATTACCATCAAGCGTCCGACTGGCACGGAAACCATCCTGCTGGTCGAGGACGATGAAGCGATCCTGGACCTCGGTAAGATGATTCTCGAAAATCTTGGCTACACGGTCCTTGCGGCGCAGGTTCCGGCGGACTCCATATCTATTGCCAAGGAGTATCCGGGCGATATTCACCTGCTGATCACGGACGTAGTTATGCCGGAGATGAACGGCCCGGAACTGGCGGAACAGCTCAGTACCATCCGCCCTGACCTCAAGTGTCTTTATATGTCAGGCTATACCGCTGACGTGATGGCACATCGCGGCATTCTGGACGAAGGACTGAATTTCATTCAGAAACCTTTCGGCAGCGATGATCTTGCGGTAAAAGTCAGACAGGTGTTGGACCACTTGGAATAGCCGGCTCAAAGATCTTGCCGGCATTGCTCCTGTTTCTTAACCGGACTTTTAGACCGGTTCTTTGCAGATATTTGCATCATTTCCTCAGCATGCATTTTTGAGCGCCACACAGTGGTTGCGCAGTTCCAATTCAGTTCCAGAACCTTTAAACCCCGCTTCCTGCTCCCTGCTCCCTGTTCACTAATGGGTCCCGCAGTGAAGGCGTCCTTTGATTGACACCAATAAGAATGATTACTAACCTCTATTAGATGCCTGATTAGATTGCATAAAGCGGTCGGGTAGAATTGAACCTTCCAATCCGCATCTCGGGCAAAACTTCGACTGGAGAGGATGTCTCTCCGGGAGAGGGAACGGGGGGTAGGATTAGAACAGGGAGGTTGATGGCAAATGCTCTTAAAGCAATGCACCGATCGTGGGCATTTGGTCAGGCTTAGTCGATTTGTATCCCTTGCGGTGCTTCCACAACCTGTTCGCTCGCGAGGGTGAAATTTTCTTGGTGGCCGATGAGAAACCGGATGGTTGCAGGGTGGTTCTTTGCTTCAAGAATTGCCGGTCGTCTCTGAAGATGGGATAAAGGAGCTACAATGAGTGTAACTCGTTCACAAATTGGGTTGATGAGCAAGCGTTTCATTTCCAAAACGCTCATCCTGGTGGTTGGTCTTTGTTTGTGGGGCTCACCGGCAAAAGCGGCCGATAATCCGCAGGCAGTGATCCAAAGCGGTACGGAACAGATAGTCAAAATCCTCCAGCAGTACCCTGAAGATACCAGGGCCCGCAGGGAACAGATTCGACAGGTCGTCGAAGGATACTTTGACTTTGATGCGATAGCCAGGCTCGCCGTGGGGCTGCCATGGCGCAATCTGTCCCCCGAAAAGCAGCAGGAATTTACGCAGGAGTTCAGCAAGCTGCTCTTTAATACATACATAGGAGACATCGAAAAATACGCTACACAAAATATCACTTACAGGAACAGGCAAATATACCAAGGTTATGTCGTCGTCGAGGCACTCGTAGGGGGCCAGGGCGGCCCGGTCTCTATTGATTATTACCTCCACCTCAAGGACGGGAACTGGAAGGTATACGATGTCGGGGTCGGGGGAATGAGTCTGGTGACCAACTATCGCGACCAGTTCGACCCAATATTGGCGAATAGCTCATTTGACCGCCTGTCGATGATGTTGAGGCAGAAAATTGCTAAGCTGTGTGGATTGGATCGTTGCTAGTGAAGCGTCAACTACGTTCCGATAGGCATGGACCTTCAGCCCGTCATTCCGGCGAAATTCCTGCTTTCGCCGGAATGACGTCACCCCGGACGCGATCCGGGGCGAAATCAAGCGTCTTTTCATCTGGTTAACAGCAAGGGTCGAAGACCCTGTTTAGCACCCTCACCCGGATCGTTTTAGCGATATCAAATTCGGCCCTATTTTCCTTAAGCGATCCCGATATGGACTCGGTAAGCCGAAGACGCACCCGGAGATGGATCACGGCAAGAATGTCTCCGCAGTCCATAACCCGGCCGTACCTGGCATCGCCGAATCCGGCGGCGGAAGGCAAGGATGAGAACCTGAGAAGGGCAACGATACCAGAGTCGATCTTCTCTCCGTCCAGCTTATCTATGCGGCCCAAATTGGTAAGCACCCGTGCATTGCTGTCCCTTGGAATTGCGTTATGCTTCGCAAAGCTGGAGGTACTCTTAAGAGGTTCCGTGAATTTTCTTTCTGCTCACTCGTACATACACAGTGGAGTCATTATTACGATGTTAAAGTAAAGTATTCCAAGATAGCTTTTTATCTTTTCGTACTACAAGGAAATTCAAAAATGAGTACCCCTGTTATGAATGATCAGGTGCTTGCGCTATTCAAAAGGCTGGTTTTAGGTGAGAAGTGTCGAAGTTGGGCTAGTTTCCATCCGGAAAGGGTCCTTTTCCGCCTTGGCGGTGTCAATCTTCGGGCTTGCTTGTGCGGCGTACCCCTTCCGCCTAAAGGCGGTAAGAGGAATGACCAGATTATGTACGCCTCCGCGCAACCCCTCGATTTCCTTGCCAGGACGAAAATCTTCCGCCTAAAGGCGGTGAGATGAATGACCAGATTAAGCCTCCTTTTCGAACAGAAACCTCGCGGGGCGTGGAATTTGTCCCGGAGTTTCCGGATGAATGCTAGCAGGGTGATGAAAAAGGGTTCAGTGGTGGATGAAACGCCTGAAAGCTACCAATGATTTCGTCATTCCGGCGGAAGCCGGAATCCAGGCTTTTTCCCAACTAAGCGATTTTAAAGCAAAAGACACTGGACCCCGGCTTTCGCCGGGGTGACGTCCATAGGGTTTTTCGCCCTGATGTGGGGATTCCAATCCTTTTTCATCACCCTGCTAGGCTATAATAATCCTCCTCGGGCGATGTTCTTAACGTTCCTTTTGCCGTACCGGCCCAGACAAGTGTTGCCTGGGCCGCCCGAGTCAATAGTTTAAGTCGAAATCAAATAAAGCTCGAGAATCCTCAGCAGTGATCGCAATGGGGGTAGTATGCAATCCAGGGAAAGCCACACGAATTGCAAAGGTCAATGCCGCACTTGCCACAACTCAAAGCATTGAAAGGAGCCGTCACGATAGCGGCCGATACCACCACCGCTCCCTCAACTATCGCGCCCGCTGCCACGAAAGGCGCGGCAAGCACGTCGAGACCGCAGCATTGCGCCTCGGCCCTCGTTGTCCCAACGACCATGAAAAGAGCAAGAGCTAAACACGCTATAACCAAAGTTGATTTAACCTTCATTTTATAACCTCCTGTAACCCAATTTAATTACAACTCCTTACCTATCTTATTAGATAAGGTATTATCGTTCTCGGATTTGTCCATACCTTTGAGAGGAATTTAAGGAATAGCTCCCATTAAAACCAAAATACTAAATACATTCGCGTAGATAGCACAGCGAAAATGTTGGACCCTACTGGACAAGATTTCTAATGACATTTTATGTAACGATCACATAGGCTTACCAGCAAACCTACTCATAACAGGCTGACTTTATTGCTATTCTTGGAAAACCACAGTAGGGTCTTAGACGTCACTATGCTCTAATATTCTGTTTTCACTGGTTTTTCTAGATATTTTGCCCGAGATTCCTTGAATTCCTGTCTGACTTTTAATTCCCCTCTACTGCATTTGTGCGGCAAAGGATATTAAGAATCTAGGGATTTAGGGATTTAGGGATTGAGGTATTGAGGTATTGAGGGATTGAGGGATTGAGGGATTGAGGGATTGAGGGATTGAGGAATTTAAGAATTTCACTGCTCCTCGCGAAGCGATAGAACCAAGAGGAGTTATTTTTTTCTCTTACCACTACTTCGTCAAGTACCGTAGGGTGGGCAAACGCCAAGTGTTGCCCACCGCGAAATGGTGGGCACGATGAAACCGTACCCACCCTACAGCTATGTGTAAAGGTTTGCGTGATGACTTAACGTAGTAGTGTTACTCGCGAAGCGATAGAACCAAAAGGAGTTATTTTTTTTCTTCACTGCTCACTGCTTCCCGCTCTCCGTCCTCTGTCCTCCGTCCTCCGTCCCGATCCAATCTCTCGCGAAAAAGTGCAGAATTGAGTCTTTCCTTTTTCGAATCGAAAAGCCGGCTGTTTTTCCTGCGGGCCTCTTTTGCTTCCGCAGCGAAACATTCCAGTATGCGCAGGTCCCCGGCTTCAAGCTCGCCCGCCCTCTGTTTTTGGTCCGCCTCGGAGAGCAGGGCAAGGATTCCAAAAGTATAAAGAGAAAGGGTCGTGATGCGGCGAAGCAGAAATTCCCTTTTTGCCGTTTGACCCCGGGCTATACTCCTGCCATAGAGCAGCAGCCCGCTAAGAAGGAGGATTCTGGCGGTTTTGGCGTTTTTTTTCGCCTCGCGGAGCGTCTTACGCATCACCCTTTTCTCGAAGACGACGGGCCATTTCTCCCCTTTTACGAGAAGCTTCAGCAGATCGAAGGCAAGACCAAGGGGCGAGCGGCCCGATTCTCTTAAAGCTTTTTGGATCTGGCGCATGCCCAAAAGGGCCGGGTAAATCGAGTGCAGCTCGGTAGTGCCCTCGAAAACGGTCGCCACACGGAAATCACGCATCCGCTTCTCGTAGGGCAGGGTTTTGAGGTATCCCGCCCCGCCGGCCACCTGGAGAGCGTCATAGACGGCGTCCCATGCGCGCATGGTGCCGAAGAGCTTACAGTGGGAAGTTTCGATGGCCACGCGAACAAGCGGCTCACTCTGGAGAAGTCCGGCAACCAGACGGTTCATTGCCGAACTGACCGCCACGCCGATCTCAGCACGCACGATCTTTTCCTGGACTAGCTGAAAGCTCTTGATCGGGACCTGAAATTGAATCCTCGAAGAAGCCCTTTCCAGCATGTCCCTTACCGAGACGCTCATCAGAGACGTTGAAGCGGCCCCCAGACCCAGCCTGCCGTAATTTAGCACTGACATGGCTATTTTGAAGCCGTCGCCAGGCCTGCCCAGGAGGTTCTCCTTCGGAACGCGGACGTTCTTGAACTGTATGGCGGCGGTGGAGCTGGCATTGAGACCCATTTTGGGCATTTCTTTTCCAACCCGCACACCCTCCCAGCCGGTCTCGACGATAAATGCCCCCATGAACCCTGGCCGCGTCGGGTCGAGCTGCGCAAAAACTGTCATGCCGCCCGCATAATTGGCGTTTGTAATGTAGGTTTTCTGACCGTTCAGCAAATAATGGGTGTCATCCTCGCTCGCGAGGGCGGTCGTTTCGATGTGCTGAGCGTCCGATCCAACGTGAGGTTCGGTCAGAGCGAAGGCAAAAATCATCTCTCCGGATGCCGCCGGTGTCAGGTATTTACGTCTCTGCTCCTCGGTCCCGAAAAGCTGGATTGCTTTTATTCCTATTGAAAGGTGTGCGAGGAATGTAAAAGCAACGGAGATGTCGAGCTTCACCATCTCATCGACCACTCTGTAATATTCATCCAGGTTAAGACCTTGGCCTCCATACTCGGTTTCGATACTTAGGCCGAAAAACCCGCTACTCCCCATTTTCCGCAAGAGATCTGCGGGTAGAGCGCCGTCAGCTTCGAGCTTACCGGGTGGGTAATCTTTCAAAAGGTCCCGGTAGCGCTTAACAATCATGCCTGCCTTCGCCTCGTCCACCCTGGAAGGGCTAACGCGGATAAGGTCCGGATCGAACTCGCCGTTGTAGATTTTCTCCATCAGCATGGTGTCCCTCGCTCACAGCTAACTTTACCACTAAGCTTGCGAAGTCAAGTTGCTTGATGCCTTTATTGGGTCTTCGCGTTTTCGGCAGACATTTTTACTCTCGGCGCTCTTTGCGATCTTTGCGCTCAACCGCTGCCTGACGATCCTTTGGTATCGCCGGTTTTTTCCGGGGTAATGAAGCGAAGGGTCCGATCGGAATTAGTCACGTCATAGACTTTGCCATCCCGGAAAATCACGACGGCAAAATCAAAGGACCAGCGATCTCCATGGATAGCGGTGGGCGTTCCTTGAGCGGCAAGCACTTCGTCAGGTGTGGAACCGATTGTGAAAAAGTCTCCCGGCGATTCCTGGCCGGATAGGGCGGAAGGCAGCAGGCTCATTTTCAAGCTGCCGAAATAGTTGTCGTATTCCACAACCCGCCCGTTTTTGAACACAAGCTCGGAAAAGCCGTAAAACCATTTGTTCCCTTCCACCCGCGTAGGGGTTCCCTGGACCAGCAGGACGTCCTCTTCATTCGAGCCGATCGTGATATAGGTGGGGGGGACGCGATCCTCGGAGACTCCAGGCTGCATGCGCACCCGCAGCGACCCGCCGAAATTATTGAACTTCCAGACGCGTCCATTTCTGAACTGTACTTCAGAAAGACCGTAGGTCCAGGTTTGGCCCTGGACGCGGGATGGAGTCCCCTGGATAGCGAGCACCTCGGAGACAGTCGATCCCAGGGTGAAAAAACCGCTCGGCACCGCCGGCTGAGGCTGGAGCAGGGCAGGGGGCAAAACGAGAGAAGGGGTGGTTGTAAGATCGGTGGAGGATTGCGGACCGGTTGCTTCCGGTGGTTTCGGACTGTCTGGGGCTTTGGCCCTGGGTGAGTGTTCGACAGCCGGCGGGCCAGGAGTTTCCGTATCGACCGCCTTATCCGGAAAAAACGAATGAGGTTGCGTCAGAATGAAAACGGCTGCCGCCAATAGCAGGACAGGCACGACGATCTTTGCCCTGGAAAAGGCTAGGATATTGATTGCCGCCAGGATTCGGGCGGCGGGGGTGGCGTTAGCTTTTGTTCGGGGCCGTTGCGCGGCATGAAGGCCGGTCCCGGGGCTGGCGGCTCGCCAATCTCCACGCTCCTCGAGGTGTGGAGTTTTTTCCCAGCTCGCGGAAATACGCCTGTACGCCTCGTCAATTTCCCTGAACTTTTTTTCCGCAATGGCCCGGGTCTCGTAAGGTTTGGAATAATGGCGATCCGGGTGCCATCTCTTGACAAGCGTCCGATAAGCCTGCTTTACTTCAGAGGGCTTCGCGCCCGGTTCCAATCCCAGCACTTGAAAATCGGATTGTGATGAGACTTCGGGAGCCATAATCCTGAGTTTCCGTATAATTATGGGCCACGCACGCAGTTCGGCATAGTGCAAAATGTTATGATAACTAGTTTCCATCCGGAAAGGGTCCTTTTCCGTCCTGGCGGCGTCAATCTTCGGGCTTGCTTGTGCGGCGTACCCAAGTACGCCTCCGCGCAACCCCTCGATTTCCTTGCCAGTACGAAAAATGCCTCCTTTTCGAATCGGAAACTGCCAGCGTTCCATCCGGAGTTTCCGGATGGCCTCTAACTATATATCAGAGCGTTGAGGGGCAAAAGGGCGATTTTTAGGCTTCAGTTTATTAATATAGAAATTACTATCAATGTTCAGCAGAGGAACTATAATCCAGATTGTACCGTACCGGCGTATTGGCCGGACAGGACCCACGGAAATATTTAAGCGTCCTGTCCCGGGGACCGATAATATCAAAGAGGCGGGAAACCGATGCTCATACTGACCAGAAAACCGGGTGAGTCAATTTTGATCGGCGACGATATAGAAGTTACAATCACCTCAATCGATCAGAACAAGGTGAGAGTGGGAATCAAGGGCCCTGCGCACGTTCCTATATACAGGGAAGAGCTTTACAGGAGGATTCAGAAGGAGAACAGGGCTGCGGCGCTTATCGGCAAAGACGAGTTCGAAAGTCTGCTCGACATCTATTCCAGTGGTCGGGAAGGCGATGGCCCGGACCGGCAATGATTCCCTGAATTGTCATTCGAGGAGTTTTCATGCAGGTTGATACGACCCGTTTCGGAAAAATAGAGATAGCGGAAAAGGAACTGATCATTTTCCCCTGGGGGATTCCAGGGTTTGAAGAACTCAAGAGCTATGTCCTGCTGGAATATAAAAACGGCCCCTTCCAATGGCTCCAGTCAGTGGAGGAGCCCTCCGTGGCTTTCGTCGTTTGCGCCCCTGACTTCCTGGGCATGACATACTCCGCGCCGGATGCGAAAAAAAGCCTGATTAACCTGGAACATGATGAGGATCTCGTCGTCCTCAATATAGTCTCATTCAATCGGGCACAGGGAGCCATACGCTTTCATGTAAAAAGTCCGCTCCTGTTCAACGTTGCATTAAGGATCGGCTATCAATGGACAATGGAAGCCGAGGAACTTAAAGGCCATCTCACAATGCCCTCCGGCGATCCCGGGCGAACAGAGTGAGTGGAGGATGATTTCTCACCGCGTCTTTTCCAAAAAAACGAGCCGCAGGGCCCCGAGGTAATAAGTCCTGCTCCGGATGACCTTCAGAGGAAAGGCCTTGAGAAATTGGTCGATCCCTCCGGTGCGGGTAAACCGGACGAAATTTTTAAAGTGCTCTTTGCCCGCAATTCTTTCCAGAAGACCTAAAAGCGCCAGGCCAAAAGTAGACCTCCAGTTCTCCGGGGCTGCGTAGTCGAAGACGATCAGCTTTCCGCCCGGGGTCAGGACTCTCAGCATTTCACCAGTTGTTACCATCCTTGTCTCAGTCGCCATTTCATGTAAAGCCAGGCTGATAGTAACGCAGTCGAAAGACCCGGGGCCGAAGGGTAAGTTTTCAGCATTTCCGAGAAGGTGTGCAACGGTCGGAGGGCTTTTGTCGCGTGCCACTCCAAGCATTGCCGGTGAGAGGTCCATTCCGGTGACCTCGATCCCTGCCTTCGCCAGCATTATTGCCTGCTCTCCGGTCCCGCACGCCACATCCAGAATGCGGCGGCATTTTTCTGCATCCGCGCCACGGACGATCCCCTTCCGCGCGTCTCTGAGAAACGACCCCACTAAGATGTCGTAAAATGGGGCAATCAGAGTATAGAAATCCACTTTTTGAGGGGGATTGTCCCGGTTAGTTTTGCTTTGCATTCGAATCCTCGTATGATGGCTTGTGTTCGCACTGGACCTCTTCACCAACCGGCGGAATCAATCTAAGCACTTCAAAACCCCTTTTCATAAATCGCGACAGAATATACTATTGGCGAACCGTGCGTCGATCCTTCGGGCAGACGCTATATCTCGAAAACAGGACCCGACTTTTTAGATGCTTTATTCTCGAACCTTTTTTTTCTTGGCTATAGCGAATCTCTCGTGCCTCTCCAGCTTCGGCGCCTTTTTTCTTTTTCCCCTCTTCATCACGGCCCATGGTGGGGATCAGGTCGACATCGGCATCATTATGGGAGTTTTCGCATTGTCTTCCGTCCTGTGCCGCCCATGGATTTCAGATATGATCGACAGGGTCGGAAGGAAGAAAAGCTATGCGGCAGGTTCGATGATCATGACGCTCATGCCTCTTGCATACCTGTTTTTCAGAGGCGCTCTCGATAGTTTTTATCTTCCTCTAATTATGGTGCGGATCGTTCACGGGATTGGATTCGCGATTTGCATTACTGCCGCATTCACCTATATTGCCGACATAATACCCCATGAACGCCTGAACGGAGGACTCGGGATATTTGGGATATCCGGGCTTATGGGGACCGCTCTCGGCCCGGCTCTAGCCGAGATCATCATCCACAGGGCGGGATTCGACCTTCTGTTCATCGTTGCCGCCGCCATAGCCGGTGTGGGGTTTATAATCCAGTACCCACTGAAAGATACCTACGTTCCCCTGGTCAAGCCGGCTGAGTCCTCATTCTTTCTGGTCCTGCAAAAGAGGCGGGTTTTCCTGGTAGCCGCCGTAGCCCTGCTTTTCGGGTTTGGGCTGGCAGCGGTAAACGGGTTCGTATCGCCGTATGCGAGCGAAAAGCGGATTTTTTTCATATCGCTCTATTACATCGCATACTCTTTCGCTGCGATCCTCACCCGGCTGTTTGGGGGCAGCTTTATTGACCGCCAGGGCGAAGACAAGATCATACCGTATGCGCTGGCACTCGTAGGCGGGGGGCTGCTGTTGCTGGTGTTCATGAAAGAAAGCCATCTGCTCTTTTTTTCAGGGTTTACGACCGGATGCGGGCACGGGTTGCTCTATCCCGCGCTGAACGCCCATGCCATCAGGGGGGAACCCCGGAATGTCAGGGGGAAGATCACGGGGGCCTACACAGGAAGCATAGATGCCGGGGCGTTCATCGGATCGGTAATCCTCGGATATGTAGGCGAACTTGTGGGGTTCCAGGCGCTATTCCTTGCAGCGGGCGCAGCAGTCCTTTGCGCCATATTTATCTTTCGTCGTGTGAATATATTTAGGTTAGCCCGCTCCAGCGGCTGAAAAAAGCGCGGCCAGCACGCCGATCAGGCTCTCCCCTGCTATTATTCCCGAGGCCGCCGGTATAATATGTCCTTCCATACGGGTTTTTCGCACAATCGATGCTATAAGGGCTCCTAGAAAAATAGAGAGCGTGTTCCAGAAGGGAATTACAAACGCAAGCCCCAGGCCCATTGCTGAAGGAAGAAAAGATCGGATTCGCGAAGGCGCCAGGCGATCGAGCGCGGAAAGCAGCACCCCGACAGCTATCCCAATAGCAAGGGCAATCTTCGCTGAAGAGTGCAGGCTGGAGAGGCCGTTGGCGAGCAGTTCGGCCACCCCTTTCCAAACCTGAGCGCTGGGAGCGGGAAATTTCTCGCCGCCGAGAACGTCGGGCGTTGGCGCAAGAAGGTAGAAACAAGGGACGATAACCGCCGCTCCGGCAAAAATGCCCAAAAATTGTGCAATGAACTGCTTCCTCGGATTTGCGCCGAGAAGGTAGCCCGACTTGAGGTCGGTTAGAAGGTCGGCGGAGGAAGCGGCCGCTCCTGCGGTTACCCCCGCCGTCATCAGGTTTGCGGTGATGTCCGAAGGAGCAATGATCCCATAGGATAACTGGGTGATCTTCCCCATCGCGCCAATTGGGGTGATATCGGTTTCTCCCGTTGCGCGGCACGCGACGACCGATAGGAAGAAAGTCATTATTACCGAGAGCGCGCCCATCCACCACGAGATTGAAAAGTCGAACACCTGAACCGCCACTATCCCGATACCGGAAACGATAAGCCCTGCCATAAACCAGCTTCCCGGAACCTCTATTCCGTCCATCTTGCTCAAATCTGAATTGGATCTCCTGTCAGCGCTCTTCGACCCCTTCCAATGAAAAAGCTGCCCCGTACCGGCAATCGCTCTACACACCGTCTTCCACTGAAAGGCGAAAGTCAGCAGACCTGAGGTCACCATCAGGGCAGTCCCGCCCCAAAGGCTCCAGGCGACAATATTCTTGTATCCCAGTTCCTGGATTATTCCCCTTTCGTAGATATAGGGAGTGATCAGTAAATAGTTCAGGATGCCTCCTGCAAGCATGCTCCAGGCCACCTTCATTCCTATTATCGCCCCAGCCGCCACCATGATCCCACTTAGCTCAAAGGAAACAGTCCATGACGCGAGGTTCTGTCCAGCAAGCCTACCGGGAAATTCGATCATCTGGGGCAACTTCAGGTAGCCCGGCCACCAGGCGAGAGTGTTTTCTCTCAGAAACGCTGCCATACCGCCGAAAGCGGCTGCTATCCCAAGGCTTTTTGCCTTTCTCGAGGCCGCCTCACCTTTGGCGTAAAGCGAACGCAGGGTTTGGGCTGCTGCGATTCCGCTCGGGAAGGGAAGTTGTTCGATGTTTATCATCTGCCTCTTCATCGGGATTGCCAGAAAAACGCCGAGAACCGCCACCAGGACGGTCCATGCCATCAATGTCCAGAAAGGCATGTGGTGGCCCTGTATGAGCAGAAGGGCGCTTACCGCGCTGACCATTGTGCTGCCGGTCGAGTATCCCGCCGAACTGGCGGCTGACTGCATGCAGTTGTTTTCGAGAATCGAGAGGTTGGAATTGAGGAGTCCTATGCGCCGCAGAACAGCGCCAAGGGTAAAGGAGAGAATGCACGACGTTATTGCTATGCCGAGGCCCCACCCGGTCTTGAGGCCCACGTAAAGGTTCGACACGCTCATGACGGCGCCCAGCAAACATCCCATAAGGACAGCCCTTGTGGTGAGCTGAGGCAAATCATGCCGATAGATGTTGCTAAACCACTCCAGTTCTATATCGGACGGGGATTTTCCCCGTGGGTCTATGCCGCTGAAGTCGTCCAGAAAAATCTCCATTAATATGCTTGAGGTTGATGTGCAAACTACCACCAAAAACTCATTTAAACAACTTCACTCCCGTGTCCGGCACCCTTGTGTCCATGAATGATAACCGAAGGAAAAACCGCTTCATTGATACGCAAGAAACCGTGGGTGGGATTTGCAGAATCGGCGCTCAAGATTAGCTGATTAGTGTGGCCTGGCTTTTAAATAATTGTTACCATACGCCAGGACGATTGATTCGTTATTGGAGCAACTCGGCATCAGAGCCCTACCTGGATGTCACACGTGAACCGGAATCGAAAAGACAATGGAGTAGCTATGTTAAAGGTTTTGATGGTCCTTCTGGCGATCTGTGGGATTTTAGTCACTTTTAGCCCGGTTTGGGCGATAAGCGACGGGGCCGCGAAGCTGCGCGAGCTCAACGGCCTTTCCGAATTCACCCCCCCGGAGACTTTTTTGAACGGCAATTTCATTGCCGATGAAATCGAACCGCAATACGTGTTTGGAAAGGTCAAAGATTTTTGGAAGTCCCGGTCCTGTCCGGCGGTTTGGCTTATCGAAGACGGCCAGAAAGACCGGATCAAAAACCGGCGGGACTTGTCCGGTCCCTTTGAATATACCCTCTATCTGGAAGAAGATTGCCCTGGGAAGGTTGTATATTACGTTTTCGTAGATCGCTCCCAGTGCAAAGCGGGCCAGTGGATGGAGTGGCGCAAGGTTTTTCATAAAAGCAAGACGGAAGAGGAATACGGGGCGGTCGGCGCCCTTCTGGAAAAGGCTGCCCAGAGCGGATTTGCCGTTGACGCAGAGCTTCGGTTCATCGAAATTGGAGGCAATCTGATTTCAAAGAAACCTGAAGATTTCCTGACAGGCGATCTCAAGGTCAGCCCGATATATGACCTCAAGCAGGGCAAGCCTATCATCAAATGATGCTGTGGATCGCTCAGGCGAAGGTCAATTAGGAATTGTCGGAATAAAATTTTCATCAGATGTCTGGAGGCCGTGTAATGGAACAAAAAGAGAAACGCGAAGGTTTAACACGCCGAAACTTTATCAAAACCATTGGATTGGCAGGAATAGCTTCAACCGGACTGGATATGGGAAAAGCCGGCGCCGCTCCGGAACAGGCTGACGCCGGAAAACCCGCCCTCCCCAGGCGCAAGCTGGGTAAAACGGGCGTCGAAGTGTCGGTTCTCACTCTTGGAGGGATGTTCGACACGATCAATAATCAACTGCTGCTCAGGCAGGCCCGCAACTGGGGCGTGAATTTCTGGGACACCGCTGAAGGCTATGGAAATGGTTTGAGCGAGGAGGGCTATGGCCGCTTTTTCGTTCGAAACCCTGATGCGAGAAAGGAAGTGTTTCTCACCACAAAGTTGCGCCCCCGGGACCCCGGCGCCATGACAGAGGGGCTGGAAGCCTGCCTTAAGAGGCTCTCCACAGATTATGTGGACTTGTTCTACGTGCATGCGGTAAATGATTTCAGCGAAATTGCCGCGCCCAAGCCATTCAAGCAATGGGCTTCGGAAATGAAAAAGGCCGGCAAAATTAAATTCTTTGGGTTCAGCTCTCACGCCAATATGGAAGGCAACCTGCTGAGCGCAGCCAAAGAAGACTGGATCGACGCAGTAATGTTTACTTACAACTTCCGGGTTATGAACACCGTGAAGATGAAAGAAGCGATCTCTGCCTGTGTGGATAAGGGAATCGGGCTTGTCGCCATGAAAACGCAGGGAGGCAAACAGGAAAAGACGGAGAGCGAAGCCGAACTGCAGTTCGCTGGACGATTTCTCGATCACGGCTTTACCGATAAGCAGGCCAAGATCATGGCCGTACTGGAAAACCCCCACATTGCAAGCATCTGCTCCCAAATGCCCAGCCTGACGATCCTTTCGGCAAATGTTGCAGCGGCGCGGAACCAGACGAGTCTTAGCCGGAGCGATTTCGAGCTGCTGGAAAGATTTGCCGCCGAAACGCAGGAAAGCTACTGCGCCGGGTGCGGCCGTATCTGCCATGAAGCGGTCGGAGGAGCGGTCCCGGTTAGCGACATAATGAGGTGCCTGATGTACTACCGCGATTACGGCGAACGCGGCCTGGCGCGTGAAGTTTACGCCGGCTTGCCGGTCCAGGCCAGGGCGAGGCTCACGCAAGTCGATTATTCTCTCGCAGAGAAGGCCTGCCCCCAAAAACTTGCAATATCGAGGCTCATGCGGGAGGCTTCAGAAATATTGACTTCATAAACAATTTATCGCATGAAATCTCTTCAGCAGGATGCAAGAATGAACCTTATCGTAGTTTTCAGTCACAAATTTTAAACGGTTTAACACAAAAGTCGGCAATCGAGAGGCGAATCCATCGTAAATAATGACTGGATTGCGGATACCCCCGGGACTTTTGAAGCCCCGGGGGGTGGGCTGAGCGGATCAGAAATCTTTCACTTCGGCCTCATCAAACGGTATTAAATCCTCCGACCTGCCATGGCTCCTGATCGAGGCAGTTTTCAGGTTGCCGTTTCCTTTGTTTGCCCTGGATGTAATCTTTGTGGGCATTCCGCCAGTTGGTGCCAAACTGAGTTTCAGCGCATTCCGGGCTTTTTTGCGTTTATCGTTCCAATCTTTGGTTTCCCTCCCTCCGGCGGCTCCGTTTGTCGTTCCACCGACAATAGTCACAAGGTCCTCAACAAACACTTTCATCTGCGCGGCCTGGGCGCTCATCTCCTCTGAAGCGGAAGCAGACTCTTCGGCATTTGCGGCATTTTGCTGGACAACTTTGTCCATTTCGCTCACGGCCTTGTTAATCTGCTCAATCCCCAGGGCCTGCTCGTTGGAAGCCGCCGAGATCTCACCGACCAGTCCGCTCATTTTTTCTGCACTGGCGGCCACCTCGAAAAAAGTCCGTGCTGGTCTTTCGAACTATTTCGGATCCCTCGTTGATCTTCTTAACGGTGCCTTCGATGAGGTTAGCGGTATTTTTGGCTGCATCGGCCGCCCGCATGGCAAGATTTCTCACCTCGTCCGCAACGACTGCGAACCCTGCTCCGGCTTCGCCTGCCCGTGCAGCCTCCACTGCGGCATTGAGGGCCAGCAGGTTTGTCTGGAATGCAATTTCGTCAATGCTTTTGATGATCTTGGAGGTCTCCTCACTCGCTTTGGAAATTTCCGCCATGGAGACCGTAAGCTCGCCCATTGAACTATTCGCCTTTGAGACCACCATGTTGGTTTCGGCCATCAGGTTATTGGCCTCATTGGCGTGCGCGGCATTCTGTTTTGTCATTGACGACATTTCTTCAAGAGACGAGGATGTCTCCTCAATTGCGGCAGCCTGCTCCGAAGCCCCTTCCGCAAGGGATTGGCTACTGGAGGAGATCTGACCGGAGGCCGCTGAAACCTGGTCGGCGCCTCCATTCAGACCCTCAACGACCCGTGTAAGCGGTCTTGAAATGCTGCGGGCAAAGAAGAACACCAGGATGATTGTCAAACCGAGAAAAACAGTTCCTACGAGGAGAATGCCGTTTCGAATGGCGTGCGCCGATGCCAGGAACTCGTCCGTTGGCTGTGTCGCCCCGACACTCCACCCAGTGATCTTTACCGGTGCAAAACCAGAGATTTTGGAAATCCCCTCAAAAACATAGGACTCTACTCCCGCTTTGTGAGCCAGCATGCTGCTCGTAATAGCCTCCATCCCTTTGATGTTTTTCAGCTCCAACTGAAGGATCAATTCTTTTCTGGGATGAGCGATGAAGCGTCCAGTACTATCCACCATAAAAGCATATCCGGTCTTGCCCATCTTGGTCCCGGCAATCTTTTCCACAAGAAAGTCGATCTTTAAGACAGTGGCGATACTTCCGACAAACTCCCCGCCCTCTCCTAAAAGTGGAGCACCGATAGGCACTGCCGGGTTGCCGGTTATTCTGGACTTGATCACGGTCCCAATTACCGCCTTGCCTTCTTTAGCGGCCATGAAGTAATCGCGGTCCGCAACATTGAGGCCCTTGATTTCTCCGTTGTTGCCGTCTGCGAAAACCACTCCTTCGGGGTTCACGACAATAATCGCCTCATAGTGACCGCCGATTTGCTTCATAACTTTAGACAGGTGACGATTCAGTCTATCAATATTCGTTGCGGAATCTTCTGCTTTCCCCTTAGCAACCTGGGCTGCAGACTCAATGGTGATCTTCTCCATGGAAAGTACTTTTACCAGTTTGAGTTCTTCTGAGAGAGCTACCTCGGTCATGTCGGCAAGCTTTTTTGCGATGTTGGCGGATTGTTCTCCGGAAAGTTCCGTAAGAGCATCGGATGCCTTCATGACTGAAAACAGGCCAATAATCATCAGCGGCACAAGAACAATGATGATTCCTCCCAGGGTGAGTTTTGAGCCTAAAGTAAGTTTTCTCATATTTATTTTGCTCCCTTTTCGTTATGCAACGTTGTCCAAAACAACACATTCTTCGTTTGTCAATACCCGGCCGATATCGAGCAGGATTTTTACTTCTCCCTCAGTCTTTGCCATTCCGAGGATATATTCGGTACTGAGAGTTGTCCCAAAACAGGGAGTGTCTTCAATATCGGAACTTTTGATTTTCACCACTTCCAATACCGAATCTACAATTATTCCGATGTGAAGCCTCGCCGAATCCGAACCGATTTCGACAACAACGATACAGTTGCGGTCGGTAAAGGCGATTGATCTCATGCCGAACCTCAATCGGAGGTCGATAACGGGGATCACCTTCCCTCTCAGATTGATAACTCCCTTCACGTAGTCCGGCGTCTGGGGGACAGACGTGATCCGCATCATCCCGATGATTTCCTTTATCCGCAGAATGCCTATTCCGTACTCCTCTTCCCCCAGACAGAAGGTGAGGTATTTGCCTTCCCTTTCCACCCGGTAGCTGCCGGTCTCACTTGCATTTGTCCTTTTATCTTTCATGACTTTGAATCCTCCTTCGCTTATGATTTCTTACCGGGTCTCTGAATTTCTCCACACTGCGCAGCATTTTGGCCAAGACGGCGATAACTTCCTCAGAATTCCAGTCGGTCGTGAGAAACCGTGGCTTCAAATAGTGGCCTTTTGAAATGGTCTCTTGTTCACAGTCCGGGAGAACGAGGATGACACGAACTGAGGTCAGAAGCTCCCTGATGGAGAGAAGATCGAGCAAGTCATGCCGGCTGGAAACCACAAGGACTGCAGCAAAAAGATCGTATGCAGATTTGAGAAGAGCACTTTGAAGCTCCTCAAAATTCCGGCACACCACCAGCCTTTCCGCAAGAACCAGAGAAACAATCTGATCGTGCAGTCCCGAGCTGAAATCGTTTGGATCGGCGCAGTAAAAGATGAATTTCATAAGCCCGCTCCTTTGCAGGATAATGAATGGCAACAACCGTGCCGCGGGATCTTAATTCAATCTTTTGTTGTTATTTCGATGCGTTAGGGCATAAGAGGATGAGTTTGACAATGCTTGAATCTGTCCTGTTTTCAGGATTCGTTCCGTAATATCGTACAGTGTCCTGGAAACAGGACGCCGGGCGGGACAAAAACGTCGTGAGCCGTCATGAATTTATCAGGGTGGAATTCGTCAGGTTGTGCTTTTTAAGAAGATCATAGAGGCGGGAGCGGGAAAGGCCCGATACCCCGCAAGCTTCTCTGATATTGCCACCGGCAAGTGAGGTCAGTTCCATAAGATACATTCTATCCATGTTTTCGCGATAGTTTCCAAAAGAAGACATAGCTCTCCGAGAGGGAAGATCATTACCCGCTCTTGTACGAGGTGAAATTGTATTCTTGATCGAATGCTTGGCAAGGTCAATACGGATATGTTCGGGCAGGAGTTGAGGAAACAGGGTGGGCTCATGAAAAGCTGCAGCCAGAGCCCTTTCAAGAGCATGCAACAATTCGCGCACATTGCCGGGCCAATTGCAAGCGCTCAGAGCTCCCATGAAATCGGGGGAAAAACCTTTCAATCCTATACCGTGGCGCTCACAAAGCTTTGCAACATAGTACGTTGCAATGTCGGCAATCGAGAGGCAAATCCATCGTAAATAATAACTGGATTCCGGATACCCCCGGGACTTTTGAAGCCCCGGGGGGTGGGCTGAGCGGATCAGAAATCTCTCAGTTCGGCCTCATCAAACGGGATTAAATGCTCCGGCCTGCCATGGCTCATCATCGAAGCAGTTTTCAGACTCCCGTTTCCGTTGTTTGCCCTGGATGTAGTCTTTATGGGCATTCCGCAAGCTGGTGCCGTACTGAGTTGCAGCACATTCAGGGCTTTTTGGCGTTTATCGTTCCAATCCTTGGTTTCCCTCCCTGTGGCGGCTCCGTTTGCCGTTCTACCAACAATAGCCACAAAGTCCTCAATAAACCCTTTCATATGCGCGGCCTGGGCGTTCATCTCCACTGAAGAGGAGGCAGACTCTTCGGCATTTGCGGCATTTTGCTGGACAACTTTGTCCATTTCGCTCACAGCCCTGTTAATCTGCTCGATTCCCTGGGCCTGCTCGTTGGAAGCCGCCGCAATCTCACCGACCAGTCCGCTAATTTTTTCTGCACTGGCGGCCACCTGAAGAAACTCCGTGCTGGTCTTTCGAACTATTTCGGATCCCTCGTTGATCTTCTTAACGGTGCCTTCAATGAGGTTAGCGGTATTTTTGGCTGCATCGGCCACCCGCATGGCAAGATTTCTCACCTCGTCCGCAACGACTGCGAACCCTGCTCCGGCTGCGCCTGCCCGTGCGGCCTCCACTGCGGCATTGAGGGCCAGCAGGTTTGTCTGGAATGCAATTTCGTCAATGCTTTTGATGATCTTGGAGGTCTCTTCACTCGCTTTGGAAATTTCCGCCATGGAGGCCGTAAGCTCGCCCATTGAACTATTTGCCCTTGAAACTACAAGGGTGGTTTCGGCCATCAGGTTATTGGCCTCATTGGCGTGCGCGGCATTCTGTTTTGTCATTGACGACATTTCTTCAAGAGACGAAGATGTCTCCTCAATTGCGGCAGCCTGCTCGGATGCTCCTTCGGCAAGTTCCTGGCTGGCCGATGAAACCTGGCCGGATGCCGAAGCAACCTGATCGGAAGTTTCGGAAAGGCATTCCACAGCTCTGGCAATAGGGTTGGAGATTCTCCTGCCAAGAAAGAATACAGCCACTGCGATGATAAGGAGGAGTATGCATCCTATGACGGCCATCTGATTTTGTAAGGCTCTGATCGGCACCCTTAGTTCGTCCATTGGTTCAGTTGCCACTACGCACCATTTTGTCATCAGGACCGGGGCATAGCCGGCAATATTCTCATCGCCGCGATAGGTATAGTACCCGGCCCCTGTCTCTCCCGCCAAGATTGCTTTGGCTATTTTCTCCATTCCCGGCTCGGACTTTATGTCCAGCTTATTGATCAATTCCCGATTCGGGTGGGCGTTCACGATGCCATTTTGATCGACCATAAAGGCATATCCGGATTTCCCCACCTTAACTTTCGTTACTCTATCCATCAGGTAATCAACCTTTACGACGAGTGCTAAAACCCCCACCAGTTCGTTTTGCTCTGTCAGTATGGGAGCGGCAATCGGTATGACTGGTTGCCCTGAGCCCTTAGATTGCATCACGCTGCCAATGCTGGATTTGCCCTGTTTTGCCATCTTGAAGTAGTCTCTGTCACCAACTTCTGTTCCTTTGAATCTGCCATCCTGGCTATCTGCGATAGTAACCCCATTCAGGTCTATTACGACAATCGCTTCATAGTTTTCTCCTATATGTTTCTGTGCGTTCGCAAGTTTTCGCTGAAGACTCACAATCTGCTCGGCTGCATTCTCGCTGCCCTTTCGTGCAACCCTTGCGGCTACGTCAATAGTCGTGTTGCCGACCGAAATCTCTTTGGCCATATTCATCTCTTGAGTGAACATAAGCTGGATCAGCTCTGCAATATCCTGAGCACTTCGGTGCATCTGATCTTTTGCGCCGGCTTGAAGATCAGCCATGTGTTTACTCGTTGAAACAACGCCCATTGAAAAGATGGAGATGAGCGCAGCTGCCATTCCGCCGAACATCAATTTCCTAGTGAGGGTGAGTTCCTTCATTCTTGAGTCTCCTGTCGTAGGATCGGTAGATAAACATGCTAATGACACCGAATCAGTTACAAGGGCCGAGAAAAGAGGCCCGACGATTCTGCTGATCGCCACATTATTCAGATGATCTCTTTGACATTCAGAATGCCTATTCCGTACTCCTCGTCCTCCAGACAGAAGGTGAGGTATTTGCCTTTCGGTTCCACCCGGTAGCTGCCGGTCTCGCCTGCAGTTGTCCCTTTATCTTTCATGACTTTGGATCCTCCTTCGCTTATGATTTCTTACCGGGCCTCTGAATTTCTCCACACTGCGCAGCATTTTGGCCAAGACAGCGATAACTTCCTCAGAATTCCAGTCGGTCGTGAGAAACCGTGGCTTCAAATCGTGGCCTTTTGAAATGGTCTCTTGCTCACAGTCCGGGAGAACGAGGATGACGCGAACCGAGGTCAGAAGCTCCCTGATGGAGAGAAGATCGAGCAAGTCATGCCGGCTGGAAACCACAAGGACTGCAGCAAAAAGATCGTATGCAGATTTGAGAAGAGCACTTTGAAGCTCCTCAAAATTCCGGCACACCACCAGCCTTTCCGCAAGAACCAGTGAAGCAATCTGATTGAGCAGTCCCGAGCTGAAATCGTTTCGATCTGCGCAGTAAAAGATGAGTTTCATAAACCCGCTCCTTTGCCGGATAATGAATGGCAACAACCGTGCCGCAGGATCTTAACTCAATCTTTTGTTGTTATTTCAAGGTGTTAGGGCATAAGAGGATGAGTTTGACAATGCTTGAATCTGTCCTGTTTTCAGGACTCGTTCCGTAATATCGTACAGTGTCCTGGAAACAGGACGCCGGGCGGGACAAAAACGCCGTGAGCCGTCATGAATTTATCAGGGTGGAATTCGTCAGGTTGTGCTTTTTAAGAAGATCATAGAGGCGGGAGCGGGAAAGGCCCGATACCCCGCAAGCTTCTCTGATATTGCCACCGGCAAGTGAGGTCAGTTCCATAAGATACATTCTATCCATGTTTTCGCGGTAGTTTCTAAGAGAAGGCATAGCTTTCCGAGAGATAAGATCATTATCCGATTTTGCACGAGGTGAAACTATATTTTGGATCGAATGCTTGGCAAGGTCAATACGGATATGTTCGGGCAGGTGTTGAGGAAACAGGGTGGGCTCATGAAAAGCTGCAGCCAGAGCCCTTTCAAGAGCATGCAACAATTCGCGTACATTGCCGGGCCACTTGTAAGCGCTCAGAGCTCCCATGAAATCGGGGGAAAAACCTTTCAATCCTATACCGTGGCGCTCACAAAGCTTTGCAACATAGTACGTTACAATGTCGGCGATGTCCTCTGCCCGGTCTCGCAAAGGCGGTAACTCGATAATGAACGATCTCAACCGGAATAAAAAGTCAGTCCGGAATGTTCCTTCATGCACCATCTTCTCGAGATCCCGATTGGTCGCAGCAATCAGCCGGAAATCACTTGAAATTTCCGCACTGCCTCCGACCGGGCGGAAACGATGTTCCTGAAGGACGCGCAAAAACGCCTTCTGAACCAGGAAAGGCAACTCTGCGACTTCGTCCAGGAAAAGAGTGCCGCCGTCCGCTTGTTTTATTAATCCTTCTCGAGCTTTTTGCGCTCCCGTAAACGCTCCCTTGTCGTAGCCGAACAGGATACTTTCGACAAGCGTTTCGGGCAAAGCAGAGCAATCGACGACGACAAAGGTCTTTTTTGCGCGCAAACTGTTGTTATGGATAGCAGATGCGAATAGTTCCTTGCCGGTGCCGGTCTCTCCAGTAATCAGCACATTTGTCTCGGTGGTGGCAGCCTGGGCGACAAGCTCGAAGCACCCCTTCATCTTGGAGCAATTTCCGACGATCCCGTCGAGCTTAAGAAGTCTGGGCGCCCCCTCGCCCCGCCACTTAACCTTTCGATCCTCAAGGTACTGGAGGGCGCGAATGATAGGCAACATCATATCGTGGATAGAAGCCGGTTTTTGAATGTAGTCCCACGCGCCGTTTCGAATTGCCAGTTCCGCTCCGTTCTTGTCACCGGCTGCGGTCATGATGATGATTTGGGGCTTAGGTTCCGCCTTCTGAACCAGTGCTATGGCATCCAGACCGTTTCCGTCCGGCAATCTTACATCAAGCAGGATCAAATCATGTTTTCCGGTCTCAGCCTCGCGCAGGCCACCGCTCAAGGTATGGGAACAGGTTACGGAATGTCCCATATCATTGATGATGTCGAACAGGATATCGCATACCACCTGGTCGTCATCGATAATCAGAACGCTGGCCATAAGACGTTCAAACCTCCTGAAGTGCGGAGCAGCGAGTATCGGATTCATGTTTTGGCAAGACCGGCAGCTGCAATAGCAACTTCAGCAACTCAGCTAAAACTATGTTATTTGATTCTCCTGGAGTCCTCGAATTTTCAATACCATCTTACTCATCGTTGAGATGGAGAATTCGCCGGGGTTGTAGAGCAAAAGCTATGCCATAAAGGTACTTACTGAAAGACAGAAGGACATCGGAAAATCCGGATCCGAACCGGAGAGCACAGGAAAGATGAGGAACAGAGCCAGGCGTGGGGTGTTAGCGGAATGTCCCTCTCGGTCACCTCAACCAGGTTGGCACAGGGAGGCTGACATTGCGGACACCCTTATTTCGCTTGCCTATATCTGCTCAGATTCGGAAGGAATGTCAAAATGTCGACCATCAAGTATTTTCGAACTTCTGATCTCTACGGGCAGGCATGAAGTCGAACGGCTGTCGCAACCGGTTTCGTCCAACCATTCAAACATGAGACTAAGGGGGGACAAAAAGGTCCATGAGCGGTCCCGATTAGCGACATAATGAGGTGCCTGATGTACTACCGCGATTACGGCGAACGCGGCCTGGCGCGTGAAGTTTACGCCGGCTTGCGGGTTCAGGCCAGGACGAGGCTCACGCAAGTCGATTATTCTCTCGCAGAAAAGGCCTGCCCCCAAAAACTTGCAATATCGAGGCTCATGCGGGAGGCTTCAGAGACATTGATCTAGTGTTCCTTTAAAATAATTCAAATGCGAGAGGTCCGCAGGCAACTCCTGGCTCGGTATCACTACATCTTGGCGCTCTGGCGCAACGATTCCCAGACACGGTCGATTCCCATCTTTGCTCTGACCTCGCGCATCGTTTCCGCCGCGATTTGCCGCATTTTGAGCGTTCCGCTCCGGATAATCTCATCAATAAGGCCGGGTTTGCTCCGATATAATGCCATCCGCTCCCGAAAGGGACTCAGGAAGTTGTTCAACGCCCTGGCGAGTTTTTCTTTTACCTCCCTGTCGCCGACTTTGCCGGCGCGGTAGCGTTCTTGAAGGTCCTCTACCTCCGAGCGGTCCTCATTGAAAATCCGGTGATAAACAAAAACGGGATTTCCCTCGACTGCGCCGGGAATATCGGCGTGAATACGCTTTGGATCGGTGAACATCCCTTTGACTTTGGCTGTTACTGTTTGTTCGTCATCGCTCAAAAAAATTGCGTTTTTCGCTGATTTGGACATTTTCCCCCGGTTGTCCGTGCCAACAAGCGCTGGAATGTCGCTCAGAATGGGTTCGGGTTCAGGAAACACCTGGCCGTAAGTGGAGTTGAACTGGCGAGCCACTTCTCGTGTGATCTCAACGTGGGCCAGGTTGTCCCTGCCAACGGGGACAAGGTGAGCACGGGCAAGCAAAATGTCCGCAGCCTGGAGGATTGGGTATCCAAGAAGACCGAAGGGAAGGGACTCGTCCGCTATGCTGGCGTCCTGGGCCATCTGTTTGATGCTCGGAAGGCGCAGAAGCCGGTTTACGGATACCAGGTTCTGCAGGTATGTATGAAGTTCGTGGGTCTCGGGTACGGCTGACTGAAGATATATGGCGTTCCTTTCGGGGTCTATTCCCGATGCCAGGTAGTCAAGCACAAGACCTCGTGCATTCGAAAGGATTTGCCTTATATCCTCGCTGCTTTTTTTTGTGGTAAGCATGTGCAGATCGGCGACTACGATGACCGTTTCGTACTCATACTGGAGCTTCACCCGGGCTGCTATGCTTCCCACCCAGTGTCCAAGGTGCAATCTGCCGGTCGGGCGGTCACCGGTGAGTATCCTTTTCGGCCTCTCTGAATCGCTCACGAGTGTCCCAACAGCCGCATGCGTTCTTCGGAAGCGGCCAGCCGTTCCTTCTCGAGTTCTGCCCTGGTCAGCCTCAATCGCTCCAGCTCGAGCAGGGCCGCTTCCCGTCCGCGCTCATCCAATCGCCTGATTTCCTCTTTCAGAACGCCGGCGCGAAGGGAGGCCTCCCTGATCTTGTCAAGAACCTCCTGCTCTCTTTTCGTAAAAATATTTTTCTTGTCCGCACATGTGAGGCCGCTGGAAGCTTCAATTGTCTTCTCCTCACAGGCGCAGCACCCCAGACCTTCGTCAAATTGGTCATTCTTCATATGGTTCCCTCCCATGGAATAATGATTATGAACTTGGCATATGATAATATTCGCTGCGGGTTTGCGAAAGGTGGGCGACAAGTAAAGAGGAGAAGGCCCGGAGTTTATAAGGCAGTGCAGGGCGGATTTTTGATAGGTGGAAAGCGGGTCGAAACCGGATTAGGCGCCGACGCAGATTTCCCGATACTTGCAGGCAGCCTGGTCGCAGTAGCCTGAGGATTTGGCGAAACAGTCAAAGTTGCCCTCCTGAGCCTGATGTTTGCGATAGAGAGGAGTCAAAGCTTCCCGGAGGCATTCTTCGCAAAGACCGTGCGAGTACCCATCAATGTGCGGGTTCCCGCGTCCCCATGTTTTACGGCATCGTATGCATTGATACTTCATAAGGCGTTCCTTGTTCTGATTGTATCGCAAAATGACTTATTCTGCCGTTTTAAGAGGCAATGTTCGTGCCAGCGACGCCCTTTTGCATTCTTCCCGGCCTGACAGCAGCGCTCCAGGACCGTCGTCAAAAATACGAACAATTTTTCCCCGCATGGTTCATTTCTTTCACTTTAGCCTGTTTGCAAATCGCCTCCCTTTAAGTATCAGATCGGATCTTGAAAGGTTAGACTTGAACGTTCCGTTAAAATTTGAGAAAACAGCCAGACCCTAAGTAAGGATGCTCGACAGCAGAGGTAATTGCTTACTGTTACAGATTTTTCAGCAAAATTGGTGTAATTTCGAGCTATTTGCCGGAAGGAGCAGATGTGAGGAAAATAATTCTCATCATGTCAGTTTTTTTGGTCGCGGCCTGCGTATCCGAAATAAAACCCATATTAAAGCCCACAGAAGTCGACATACCAAACAGAATAGCCAATCTACTGAAGTGGGTAGATCAGGATGTCGCCGCGAAAGCAATCACTCCCCAAGATGCATTCTCAATCAAGGACAAACTCAAACAGATCAAAGAAAAGTACGACCGGCTGCAATCTGCAGGGGCGCTGACGGCCAAGGATTCCGAGGCTATAAACCGGATGATTGACCAAATCAGCGAACTGATTTTCGTGTACAAACAAAAACGGCAAAATCCCGTGAATTATTAGTTTTTGAGGCGTTGTTTTTTTGATATCCCGATCACATTGGGAACGGGCAGTGGAAATGGGAGGGGATTTTTTTCAAGGCCCCCCCAGACTCCATATCTCTCAAGGGTAATAGTCGATGTAGACAGATAAAGTGAAGCTTGTGGTCCGCCCTCGAGATACATTGCGCTCTTTAGAGACAGCGGAAGAGAGAGCAGGATTTCTATAAAATCATGAACCGAAAGGGGAGTCCTGTTGAAAAGAAACAGGATATTCCCCTGGGTGTCCATTGCGACCGCCAGGGTGCTCCACTTGGAATCCTGCCTGCTCCAGACATTTTGTTGGGTGCAAGAAATCATTCTTATGCTTTGTACGAACGACTGATATTTTTGACGCAAGTAGTTAAAATCCTGACATTCGCGATCAACTAGCTGTATTTCGGGGAAATTTTCATCTACCGGGTTGAACGCCAGGATGGTATTGGCGCTGCTGAGCCTCGGGTTATTGACGTGACCGAAGTTCTTCATGAAGCCCACACTGGTCAAACCGTTCTGCTGAAACATCCCGGCGTTTACGGCCACAAGCATTTGATACTTCAAAGCCCATTCTTTGGTGGTTAGAGACTCTTTTCCGTATTGCGTGGCGCACAGAAGCCGAAACGAATAACGTTGGGGGTCGACCTTGACCACCGTGATCTGGTAAGGGTCGTTGTCAAAAACGGACTCGAACTCAGCTACAAGCAAACCTTCATCGGCTTCCTTCCAGGGAATGGTTACGCCGGTGAAGGCGAGATCGCCGAACAGGGAAATCAGGCCGAACGCGGCTAGGCAGAAGCCCAGGATTTTGAGCAGGATATATGCCCGCATTGTTTTTTACCCGTCAGATCGAATAACTCGAGGGTATAAATCGCAATCATGAGTCGTTTCTTATATTCAAGAGAAGCTCTTATCTAAGTGGAATGTTTCCGGATGGAGGCCGGGAGTTGAGCGCCAAACCTGTACCCCACATCCAGGGCCCGCAAATTCGGCTCGATCAGCCTTTCAGGCAGGATTTGCCGGAGCGCCTGCTCGAAGCTCGTTTTGGATACCGGGAGAAGGCTGGTTCCGGCTAATACCCCGACCATGATCACATTCGAGCTGCGCTCTGCGCTAACGGACCTTGCCAGTCCATCTGCATCAACCCGGATCAGGCTCGAAACGTGAGGTTCTACCATTGTGTAAAGCGCATCCCGGTCGGGATAAACGCTTTGGCCAATTGTAACAGTGAAGGGCGGAATTGGCGCTATGCTCGTTATGACCACCGTTTTCGGGTTGCACTTGGGCAGCGCGCGAACTGCCTCGAGCGGTTCAAACGCGATCACGATGTCCGCTTCGCCGTCGGAGATGATTGGGCTGGCGGCGCGACCCATTACTACGGAGGACTCAACGACCCCGCCCCTTTGCGCCATGCCGTGAATTTCGCTCATAAGAACCGGGACACGCTCCTCCAGGGCGGCCTCACCGACGAGGCGAGTTGCAAGAAGGGTCCCTTGACCTCCAACACCGGTAAAAAATATTCGCAAAGCTCTAATCTCTTTTCCCATCGGCATGATCTCTCTTTTCATCAAATCCTTTTAGGACTGATAGAATCGCAGATTTGCGAACAGACGCTGCATCCGCTGCAAAGGGATTCGTTTATGCAAACGTGCTCGACCCCGCCTGAAGATTCAACAAAAAAGGCCGGGCAGCCCAGTTCGGTCAGGCATTGTTTTGCGCACTCTGAACATGATTTGGATTCATCGGTCCGAAAAACTATTTTCTTTTGTTTCTTGATTATCCGGGTCTCAAAAAGAGGGCAGGGGCTTTTGGAGATAATGACCGAAACCCCGGTCGCGTTCATTTTGTTCTTGAAGTCCTGCAATACTGCCTGGCTCTTTTTGACCTGGAGAGGATTAATCGTTGCGACCTGGCTCACTCCGCATCCCCGGACCAGTTTCTCCAGACTTACCTTGGGCTCGATCCTCCCCTTCGGGGTCAACTCCACACCTGGATTAGGCTGATGGCCCGTCATAGCGGTAGTTCCATTATCGAGAATGACGAGCAAGAACTTGTGGCCGTTTGAAACGGCGTTTACCAGCCCGGGTATTCCCGCATGGAAAAATGTGGAATCGCCTATGAAAGCGACGACCGGCCGGTCCAGCACTTTGCTGAATCCTGCCGCTGTGGACACGCCGGAACCCATGCAAATGAGGAAATCGGCAATTTTGAGCGGTGGAAGAATGCCCAGGGTGTAACATCCGATGTCCATGGGATAAACCGCTTCCTCTCCAAAGACCTTCTTCACCGAATAATAAGTCGCTCGGTGGGGGCAGCCGGGACACAGATTGGGCGGCCTTTGCGGTAACTCAGGCGCAACGTGGACTCTTGGCTGCTCGTAATCAATACTGAAAAATTTGCTGACGGCGTTTTTCACCTTTGCCGCATCAAGCTCGAAAGCTTGAGGAATCAATCCCTTGCCTTTGCCTGCAACGTCAACTGAGAGTTTTGATTCCTGCGCGCAGATCTTTACCGCCTCCTCGATGAATGGCTCTAATTCTTCAACCACCAGGGCCTTCTTTACCCCGCCAAGAAATTCGGCGATCAGGGCTTTAGGCTGTGGATAGATAAAGCCCAGCTTCAGGATCTTGATTTTATCCTCAAGGCCCATGCCGGCTACAGCGTCGAGCACATGGAGAAAGCAGACGCCGCTGGTAATGATGCCCAGGTCGCCCTTTCCGGAAATAAAATTAAAGGGGTTGCCCTCGGACTCCTCGATCAACCTTTGGGTCCTTTCAAGCAAGGCCAACCGCAATTTCCGGCCCACTGCGGGAATTAAGACCATGTTGAAGGGGTCCTTTTTGAATTCACCCGAAAAGCCCTTTTGTGGTGGAATCGAGCCGATCTCTACAGGTCCCCGGCAATGGTTTACACGCGTTGTGGTGCGCAGAAGGCAGGGCGTGCCGAATTTTTCAGAAATCCTGAAGGCTTCAAGCGTCATCCTGTACGCTTCCTGTGGAGTCGATGGCTCGAGCATCGGGACCCCGGAGAGCTTTGCATAATATCTGCTGTCCTGTTCGTTCTGGCTTGAATGGAGGAACGGATCGTCTGCGACGACGATCACCATGCCCGCTTTTACCCCAACGTAGGCAAGACTCACAAAAGCGTCGGCGGCCACGTTGAGACCGACATGTTTCATCGCGCAAAGGCTTCTCACACCGCAAAGCGCCGCTGCGGCGCAAACTTCCACCGAAACCTTCTCGTTTACTGAATATTCGACGTATATTCCGGCCTCATCGCCCAACTGGGCGAAATTGTCGATAATCTCCGAAGAAGGCGTCCCAGGGTAGGCCGCCACAACGCCAACTCCGCTTTCCAGCGCTCCGCGGACAATCGCTTCGTTGCCCAGAAGAAACTGGGGCCTGTTGGTTTGAGCAATCAACAGTTCGTGCATCAAGTGTCCTCCATTGTCAATTCGAGCCTGCGATCGACAAAAGGTTTAACCCTGTCGCCCTCGCGCTTGAGCGGACCTCTTTCGACCAGCTTTATTTTGAGGGTTATTCCAACAAGAGTAGCTGCCTTCCTGCTCATGAAATTCACAAGACTCTGTTGCCCACCCCCGCTCAGCGTTCCGGCCGACTGCCGGCGGCGCGCCTTTAGGATCGCAAACCTAACCATGAGCATGGCCCCCGTCCCGGTCCTGATAGTAGGGCTGGTCCTTTGCCGGAGAAAAAGCGCGGCGAAACGGAATTGATAAGAGAAAACAGGTCCCGGCCCCGAAACTTCCGGTATGTTCGTCTAACATTTCATCTCGAAAAGTGTAAACAGTTTTTTCGGATTTTTTCCACTTTGCGTGGCGGCCAGGTGCGGAGGACAGAAGGCAGAGGATGGAGGACGGAAGGCAGAGGGTGGAAGACGGGCATTAGGTCTTTTTGAACCACGGATGAAGGAGCGTAGCGGGGTTGATGCACACAGAGTTTTCAGTGCCGTTAAGACTCAGTCCGGGCATTGGGACGGAGGAGATAACGTGTGATATGAAATGGTCCATTTTGGCATGGCTTTGGGATTGTTTGGGGTCTTCCGGCAAATGAGTACCTGTGATCTGGATTCTTGCCCCGAAGGGCATCAAAATTACAGGCAACGTTCATGCGCTGCTTATTTGAGCGCTTATGGAGGCAAACGCTACACTCGCCTGTCAGTGTTTAACCGGCGCTCCGGGTTCCGGTGTTCCCTCCTCTTTATCTTCGAAGAGCTGGAGAGCAGAGGTCCCTGTCCCGGTATCTCTATTCAGGTAAGCCGAATAATCCGTAACGGCTGGAAGGTATTCTTCATCCATGAGTGGGGAAGAGATCATAAAGTCCGCAGTGGAACGGTTGCACGCGATGGGAATATTGTAGACCACTGCTATCCTCAGGAGCGCCTTTACATCCACATCGTGCGGATGAGGTTGCATTGGATCCCAGAAGAAAATTACCATATCGATCCTGCCTTCCGCAATCATTGCGCCAAGTTGCTGGTCGCCTCCGAGGGGACCGGACTTTAACATGAAGATATCAAAATCGGCAGTTTTTTCCTTTTCCCGTTCCAGTTTACTCTTAATCGCCTCCTGGACCAGCCTGCCCGAGGTCCCTGTGCAAACCAGGCTGTGCTCGACTAAAATTTTGCAGTTCCACCGGACCCATTCGAGCAGGTCTCCCTTTCTATTGTCGTGCGCCACCAGGGCAATGGTTTTCTTTTTTTGCAGCATAACGTCTCCGAATCAAGGTTATTTGAGCCAGTGCGATCTCTAATCATTTGGGTTGGAAGTGTACAGCATGCATTAATTTGACAAGGACATTACCACATGGCCAAGCGATGGTTCATCACGATTGCTTCACAATTTTGTTGCAATTATATGTCGCTTCTTCCAGCAGCAGGAGGGAAAAGCTGATCCAGAATCAAGGTTTGAATGAGATAGGTGAGAAACAGCCGCCTGTTCCGGTCTGATGCAATAGTAATCAAAACTTAACATAAAATTAACCCAGAACGTCATGCTTTCGGCTGTTGTAATCGGCACTATGTGCCGGAGTCCATGATGCATGCCGAAACGCTAAAACTCGATCTTCCCTCCATCTTTTGTGCCGAGTTGCCGTACCAGGCGCAACGGCCGTCAACCCGCATACTCGTGCGCACAGTGTTGGGCGCATCACTCTGGCTCATTCGGGGTGTATACGGCGCGGGTCCCCTCCTCTCCACTCCCGACCCATTCATTTTTACAGTTAATCACACGCAATATGCTGAAGCGTTGCTCATCCCCACCCTCCTAATGTTCCTCCGGGGCGGGAAGCCGATTCGCTTCCTGTCTGACTGGAATTTCCTCCTGATTCCGGGAGTTCGCTCTCTGCTGAGGAGGGCTGAGACGATTCCGGTGACAACGAAATCCGCCCGGCCGCGCTGGCTCAACCGTTTCCGGCAAACCCTTGTCCAAGGCCCCACTGGCATTGATGGGGCTCGATTGAGTCTTGCGCAGGGAAGGTCGATCGGAATCTTCCCCGAGGGGCGAGCCCATGGCGATACACGCTGCACGCTTCGGGGCCGTCGCGGAGCAGCGGTACTGGCGCTGGAAGCGGGTGTCCCAGTCTTCCCTGCAGGAATACGGTTTCCCGGTCACGTTCAAGGCCGGCCCCTTCCTGTTCTGGCGCCCTTAGAACTGTATATCGGTGAACCAATCCATCCCGGGCGTCCGACCATCACACCGCACAGAGAACAGGTGGAAGATTTTCACCGAATTATGATGACTGCAATCGCTCGGTTGGCGGGAAAAACTGGACCTAAGCCTTAACAGGAGAACCGCTATGGCAGAGTCAATCGTTTCAGTGCGACGGGTCACAACAGAACAAGACCGGAGGTTAGCGCTGCGCGTCTTGCGCTTAACTTATCGTCGAGAGAAACAGTGGGTGCGGGACGAAGCCCAAGTTTTTCCTGAGACTGACCTCCAGCATCCATCAGTGTCCTGGTTCCTCGCATTGGTCGGCCGCATGTCGGCTGGAGTTATCCGTGTCCTCTACGATCCGCCGCTGGATGAATACCGCGGATACGCCCTGAGTGTGGTGGTGCCGGGGCTTGACATCGAGTCTTTCCTGCGGGACAACAAGATAGCGGAAATAGGCAGGTTTGCCGTTCGTCCACGGTTCCGAAAAGTCTTTGGTGTGGCATCACATCTCATGAAAGCCGCCACTGAAGATACGGTACGGCGAGGGTACTCGCACTTTATCACGGATGTGTTTGAAGGTGAACAGCACAGTCCATACTACTTTCATAAACGGGTGATCGGCTTTCAGACAGTGGCAACACATGACACGGGTGAGCTGAATTGCCGTCTTAGACGGATCACAATGCTGCTGAACTTGCATGAGGCATACCAGCGTCTGCGCCTGAACCGGAGTCGGTTCTATCGGTTCTTGACGGAAGGATGGGACGACACGTTGCACCGCCGGCTTTCGACCTAATGAATGCAGAGCCATTCGCATGGCGCTATACCCCGGTTCCGAACTCCGCGTGATGGCCTGGCCCGGGTTTTTTGATGTGCATCGAAAGCGAACAAATTGAATGTTGGCATAAACAGACATGGCGCCGGAGCTGAGATGGCCGAACCTTTGGGAAGGATGCGACGAATCTATCTGGCCGTGGAGTTTACCACGCTTTTTATCGCTCTGCCGTCACTTTACATACGTTTGCGGCATATAATCCATCCGATCCCTGCCATATGGTGCCTGGCCGCTGTCTGCACATGGTTGCTCAAGCGCGACGGCTATTTTCTGAGATATCGATTCTGGGGTGAACGTCCGACCAGAAAACAAATCCTGTTCGTGATTGGAAGATTTGCATTAATGGCTACCATCATCGGATTACTCACGGTTTTGTTCGAATACGGGAGGTTCCTGACTTTTCCAAGAACAAGGCCTGTGCTGTGGCTGATTGTTATCCTGTTATATCCCTTCTTGTCTGTTGTTCCTCAGGGGATTGTCTACCGCACGTTCATTTTCCACAGGTACGGGGAACTGTTCGGGAAAGGGTGGGCCATGATAACTGCAAGTGGGCTGGTGTTCTGCTATGCGCATATCTTCCTTCTGAACTTTCTTGCAATCCTCCTGACGCTGGGCGGTGGAGTTATATTTGCCCATACTTACCTGAGAAGCAGATCGTTATGGTTCTCTTCCATGGAGCATGCTCTTTATGGCAATTTCATTTTCACTATAGGACTCGGTTACTACATTTACAGCGGTGCGGTGCGATAACGAGTATCGTCCGAGCCGGCATTCCCTATTGCGGCCTTCAATAGCTCTGTGTCGAGGGGGCAAGGATATAAGGGGGGCTAGCCGCAAAGGTTTATCGTCCATTACTTGAGCTTTTGTGCTAAAAGATTCCCGCGGCCATTATTTTGTGCTTCACCTTAGCTCGGGCAGCCACCGGTGATTTCAGTCGTTAGGTGGACGCGGCGGAGATGCGCTGATACGCCGACAGGCGAAACAGTTCTTCTGCCGGACTTGACTGGACGGGAGTCCGGCTGCGAGCCGCATTACCCTGTCTATCTCAGACCAAAGGAGTAGCCTCATGGCAGTTGACCAGCACAGCTCGATGATACGGGACTTGATTGGAGATATCGCGCCAAAGCTGGCTGAACTTACCGATGACGTTCTTTTCGGCGATGTGTGGGAGAGACCGGGTCTCTCCAAGCGTGACCGCAGCCTTATCACCGTCGCGACCCTCGTTGCTCTGAATCGAACGGAACAGTTGCCCTTCCATCTCGTGCGTGCACTCGAAAACGGTGTGACCAAAGAGGAGATTGTAGAGTCGATCACGCACCTTGCATTTTATTCGGGGTGGCCTACGGCGATGTCTGCGATCTTGCTGGCAAAGGGCGTGTTCAAAGAGCATCGGTGAGATCTCGAGGGCATAGCGCCGCCCAACAAGGGCGCGCCGGTAGAGCAGCTCGACGCCCTGATAGGACTAGTGCATTGTCAACTAAGTTCCTATAGGTAATGACCTACAGCCCGTCATTCCGGCGAAGGCCGGAATCCAGCGTCTCTTCACTTGGTTAACAGCACTGGACCCCGGCCTTCGCCGGGGTGACGATTCCTTGCAACATGTAATAATTTTATTGACAATGCACTAGTACCCGAGCACTCCGAGGTTGAGGGCCTCGAAGTCCGCCATGGGGTACTCCTGTTTGAGCGAGGCTCTCAAACGCTGGGGATTGGCCTGCTCATGGCCCGCGTCTGCCCCAAACGTCCAGGAATCTCCGAAGCAAATGATCCGAAACGATGAAGGCGTCTTCGTGACGGGAAACTCGTCGTCCCTGCATCCTGTCGAGTTGAGCGAGATTTCCCACCTCGGGTTGTCCTTCGTTGGGAGGGGAGCCCCGGAAGGAACTGCCCCAGGAAGGCTGTCCACTCCGCGTCCGTGTGCACGGGACTGAAGATATCGACTTATTAAATCGCAGGTGCCGGCGCACCGCTTTAGAGATGGGAATTATATCCAGGGAATTATGAATTCAGGAATTGAGGGAATTGGGGAATTGAGGGACATGAAGCAGGAAGCAAGGAGCAGCAAGCAAGGAGCAGCAAGCAAGGAGCAGGAAGCAAGGAACGGGGAGCGAGGTCTGTGTTCATCCGTGGTTCACAATCCCTAAATAACGGGGTAATCCTCCGGCTCTGCCGGCGGACTCGCAGAGTTTGACATTTCCGGGAGTCAGGTCGTCATTCCGGCAGTGTTTAAGCCGGAATCCAGGTTCTTGTGTCTCGTCAGGGCCTTTAAAGGTATCCGTTGCCAATTTGAAGCGCTGGCTATAGCTGTATACCCACCTCCGAAAATCTGCTGGATTCCGGCTCAAAAGCGCCGCCGGAATGACGATGGCGCGGTAGTCGAAGACCATGCGGATATTCTCGGAGCTATCAAGTACCGCCAACCGCTTTGAGCGGTCCATGGTTTTCCAGGCCTCCGGCTTGGCCGGAGGTATCTGACTCCCTATCCCTTAGCCCGCAACTTCAGCTTCGGCTTCGGCGGTATGGGTCACTACAAGTTCGTTATCCCGAACGTCAATCGTTATAGTGGACCCGTCAGTGATCAGTCCGGCTATTATGGCCCGGCCGATTCTGGTTTCGACTTCCCGCTGCATGTACCTCTTTAAGGGTCTTGCCCCGTAAACGGGATCGTAACCTGCCTTGGCGATGAACTCTCGTGCCTCTCCGGTCAGGCGAAGAGTGAGGCGCCTGGCATTGAGCCTCCGGTTCAGGTCTTCAGCGAGCAGGTCGATTATCTTCTTTATCTCGTCTATCGTAAGCGGCTTAAACAGGATGATCTCATCGACCCGGTTCAGAAACTCGGGCATGAAATGCCGCCTCAGGGCGCTCATTACACTCGTCCTTGCGGTTTCCCGGAGTTCCCCGTCTTTGGTCACACCCTCCAGCAGGTACTCCGAACCGATATTGCTGGTCATAATTATTACCGTGTTTTTGAAGTCGACCGTTCGGCCCTGAGCGTCAGTCAGCCGGCCGTCATCCAGGATCTGGAGCAGAGTGTTGAAAACGTCCCTGTGGGCCTTTTCTATTTCATCGAAAAGAATTACGGAATAAGGCTTCCTGCGGACGGCTTCGGTCAATTGACCACCTTCTTCGTATCCGACGTATCCGGGAGGTGCTCCAATCAGGCGGGAAACGGTATGGCGCTCCTGGTATTCGCTCATGTCGATCCGGATCAGGTTCTCCTCGGTATCGAACAGAGCTTCCGCAAGAGTTTTTGCAAGCTCCGTTTTCCCGACGCCGGTCGGACCAAGGAAGATGAAAGAGCCGATCGGCCGCCTCGGGTCCTTTATTCCCGAACGGGCGCGTATTACCGCATCAGCCACCAGTCGAACAGCCTCATCCTGCCCGATAACGCGCTTGTGAAGCACTTCATCGAGCCTGAGCAACTTTTCCCGCTCGCCTTCAACGAGCCTGGTCACCGGGATTCCGGTCCAGCGCGAGACGATGTCGGCTATTTCCTCCTCGGTAACCATCTCACGGAGGAGCCGAGATCCCTGCTGCCTGTTTGAAAGCTGGTCCTCCTGCTCGCGCAGCTTTTTCTCGAGGTCCGGGAGCACTCCGTATTTCAGCTCGGCCGTTCTCTGGAGATTGAACTCGCGTTCAGACGCTTCCATTTGGTGACGGACCTTCTCGATCTCCCCTCTAATCGCCTGAACTTTTTTTATCGACTCTTTTTCGGCCTCCCACTGGGCTTTCATGGAATCGGCTTTCGCTCGAAGCTCGGCCAACTCCTTTCTCAGCGCCTGAAGCCTTTCACGGCTGGGCTTGTCGTGTTCTTTGCTCAGGGCGACTTCTTCGATTTCAAGCTGGCGCGCTCGCCTTTCCACTTCGTCGAGTTCGGAAGGCATCGAATCTATTTCCGTCCTGATCATTGCGCAGGCTTCATCAACGAGGTCGATCGCCTTGTCGGGCAAAAAGCGGTCGGTTATGTAGCGGTTGGAGAGCACCGCTGCGGCCACAAGAGCGATGTCCTGAATTTTGACGCCGTGGTGAACCTCGAAGCGTTCCTTCAGGCCGCGCAGGATCGAGATCGTGTCCTCTACCGTAGGCTGGTCTACGAGCACCGGTTGAAAACGCCGCTCCAGGGCTGCGTCCTTTTCGATGTTCTTGCGGTATTCATCGAGCGTGGTCGCCCCTATACAATGCAACTCGCCCCTTGCAAGCATGGGTTTGAGCATGTTACCGGCGTCTATCGAACCTTCGGCCCGCCCTGCGCCGACTATGGTGTGCAGCTCGTCGATGAAGAGCAAAATCCTGCCCTGGGCTTCTTTTATCTCGTTCAGGACCGCTTTGAGCCTCTCTTCGAATTCGCCTCGGAACTTGGCCCCAGCGACCAGGGACCCCATATCCAGTGAGAAAATGGTCTTGTCTTTCAGGCCTTCGGGAACGTCTCCCCGGACGATCCGGTGAGCCAAACCTTCCACTATGGCTGTTTTGCCTACGCCCGGCTCGCCGATGAGGACCGGATTGTTCTTGGTCTTGCGGCTGAGAATGCGGATAACCCGCCGTATTTCAGAATCCCGGCCGATAACCGGGTCAAGTTTTTGGTTCCGCGCCTCCTCGACAAGATCGCGCCCGTATTTCTGAAGGGCCTCATAGGCCGATTCCGGGGTGGCGCTGGTTACCCGTTGGCTTCCGCGAATCGAAGTAAGCGTCTTTAGAAGCGAATCCCTTGTGACGCCGAATTCCTGGAGCACCTGGCCGGAGGGGCTGCTCGTTCCCTCCTGCAAAAAAGCGAGCAGGATGTGCTCGACCGAGACATATTCATCTTTGAGCCTCTGGGCCTGCTCCTGCGCATCGGTAAGCAGCCTGTTCAAGCGGTTGGTTATATATATTTTGCCTCGTTCGACCCCCGGACCGCTGACGCGCGGCTTCCTTTCCAGCTCCTGTTGCAGCCGCTCCCGCATTCTGTCCACGGGTATGTCCATTTTCTGGAAAAGCCTCGAGGCAAGCCCGTCGGGCTGTTCGAGCATGGCCAGCAGAAGATGCTCGCCATCGACCTCCATATGGCCGAAGCGCGTTGCCTTGGTTTCGGCGGCCTGCATGGCCTCCTGAGACTTGGTCGTAAGTTTGTTGATATCCATCGAGACTAAATCCTCCTACATTTTACATAAGTCCTCAAAGCCCGGGCGCACTACAGAGCGACATTTTCCAGTTCGCGAATCCGGGCTTCCAGGGCATCCAGCCTGGACATAAGCTCCAGGATCACCCCGACCCCTGCATAATTGACTCCGAGTTCGTTGCGAAGCCTTAGAATTCGCCGGATAAGAGGGATCACTTCCGAGTCGAAGAGCAACTCTCCATCATCAGTCCGGTCGCTAAACTCGATGAGACCCAGGCGGATGAATCTGTCGATCAGCTCAGGGTGCAGTCCTGCCCGATATGCGACCTCTGTAAGAGTGTATCTGGAAGAAAACTCACTATCTGTTTTCACCTGAAGTATGAAAAACCCTGTATTGGCCATCGCAGTTCAGCTCCTGCACTCAGCTAGTTTCCATCCGGAACGGGTCCTTTTCCGCCCTGGCGGCGTCAATCTTCGAGTTTGCTTGTGCGGCGTACTTATGTACGCCTCCGCGCAACCCCTCGATTTCCTTGCCAAGACGAAAAAATGCCTCCTTTCCGAATCGGAAACTGCCGGTGTTTCCGGATGGACACTCGGCTACCCTCTCGGGCTAAAACCGGAGGTTTTTCTCAACTCTTCAAACAATTCCCGCTCCTTTTCGGAAGGATGGGTCGGGACTTTCACAACCACCGTTGCGTATAGATCCCCAGGCGGCCCTTTCGGGTTTGGCATTCCCTTGCCTCGCAGCCGCAGTTTCTGTCCGCTCTGTGTACCGGGAGAAATTTTCAGGTCTATGTTGCCGGTGAGCGTGGACAGCCGTACTTCAGAACCAAGCACGGCTTCCCAGGGTGAAACCGGCACATTCATGTAGAGGTCGCGTCCCTTGAGCGTAAAAACCGGGTGCGGTTCAATTTCCACTTTCAAATACAGATCGCCTCTGGGGCCGCCGCCTGCTCCCTCTCCGCCCTGGCCGGTGAGGCGAATCCTTTGACCGGGCAGAATGCCGGGCGGGATTCTTACGTCGTAGCGTCTTTCCTGAACCTCCAATTGGCCCTTCGGATTTATCACCTGGCTCTGCAAAACGATAGGTTTGGTCCCGCCGCGAAATGCTTCCTCAAGGGAGATTCGAATCGTTGTTTCCTGGTCGGCGCCTGCCTGACGCCAGACCGCCCCGCGCCCGAAGCCTTCCGGCCCCGTGCCGCCGTGGGCCTGTCTGAAACCCCTGCCGCCAAACAGTTCCTCGAAGAAATCGCTGAACCCACCGGGCCCGCCCCACTGCTGATCCGCCTGGTGGAAGCCGCCCCTGCCGAAATCAAACTGGCCCTCCCATCCGGGTGGGGGCCTGAAGTCTTGTCCCGCTCTCCAGTTCTGCCCCAACTGATCGTACATTTTCCTCTTCTCGGGGTCCTTCAGGACCTCATGGGCCTCATTGATTTCCTTGAACTTCTCTTCCGCGTCGGAAGCCTTGCTGACGTCCGGATGGTATTTGCGCGCAAGTTTCCGGTATGCCCGCTGCACTTCGTCCTGGCTGGCGCCCCTTTTAATTCCGAGTATCTCGTAGTAGTCCCTGTATGTAACAGCCATAAGGTATTGTCATATCCCTTCGAAATGCGGGGTTGGTCAATGCTCGGTGAACTCAGCGTCAACTACATCCTCGCCGTCGCGTGGGGATGGTCTGTATTGCCCTCTGTAGTCTGTCCCCTGTCCCGCTCCGGCCTCATGGCCTGCGCCTGCCCCGGTCTGCCGGTAAGCAGCGGATGCGATCATCTGAGAGGCCTGCTGGAGATCGCTTGCAAGCTGCTGAAAGCGCTCCTTGGTCGTGCTGTCATCCTTAACAGCTTTTCTCGTCTCCTCGATAAGAGCTTCGGACCGGGCTTTTTCATTTACGGCAACCTTATCGCCCAGGTCGCGCAGGGTGCGCTCAAGCTGGTAAGCCTGACTGTCCGCGATATTGCGCGCCTCGATAGTTTCGCGGCGGCGCTTGTCTTCGGCGGCGTGAACCTGAGCGTCGGCGACCATTTTCTCAACGTCCTGTTTCGACAGGTTGGTGGACTCGGAAATCGTAATGGCCTGCTCTTTTCCGGTTTCCTGGTCACGAGCGCTAACGCTGAGGATTCCGTTTGCGTCAATGTCGAACGTCACCTTGATCTGCGGCGTTCCCCGGGGCGCCGGGCGGATTCCCTCGAGACGGAATCTTCCCAGCACCCGGTTGTCTTTGGCCATCTCCCGCTCTCCCTGGAGCGCCACGATATCGACTGCGGTTTGACTGTCTTCGGCGGTCGAGAAGATTTCTTCGCGCCTCGCCGGTATTGTCGTGTTTCTGTCGATCAGCTTGGTCATGACCTCACCGAACGTTTCGACACCGAGCGAAAGCGGGGTGACGTCGAGAAGAACGACGTCTTCGACCTCGCCCTTCAGCACCCCTGCCTGCACTGCGGCGCCAACGGCCACCACTTCATCGGGGTTGACGCTCATGTTCGGCTCTTTGCCGCCCGTAAGCTTCTTGACCAGTTCCTGTACGGCTGGAATGCGAGTCGATCCTCCGACAAGGATCACCTCATCGAGGTCCTTGGGGCTGAGGCGCGCGTCGGATAGGGCCTGCTGCACAGGCCCCATGCAGCGCTGCACGAGGTCGTGAGTCAAATCCTCGAATTTTGCACGCGCAAGCTTCTGGACGAGGTGCTTGGGCCCGGTCGCGTCAGCGGTAATAAAGGGTAGGTTAATTTGAGTCTCGGAAGTGCTTGAGAGCTCGATCTTCGCCTTTTCCGCAGCCTCATAGAGCCGCTGAAGCGCCTGGCGGTCGTTTCGCAGATCTATCCCGTGCTCTTTGCGGAACTCGTCCGCAATATAGTCTACGATCCGCTTGTCAAAATCGTCGCCGCCGAGGTGCGTATCACCTGATGTGGAGCGGACTTCAGCCACCCCGTCTCCGACGTCGAGGATGGATACGTCGAAGGTACCGCCACCCAGGTCGAAAACCATGATGGTCTCGCTCTTCTTTTTTTCAAGCCCATATGCCAGCGCCGCCGCTGTCGGTTCGTTGATGACCCGAAGGACCTTCAGGCCGGCAATCTCTCCGGCGTTCTTCGTCGCCTGGCGCTGGGCGTCGTTGAAATAGGCGGGGCAGGTTATGACCGCCTCCTTTATTTTCTCTCCTAGATACTTGGAAGCATCATCCACCAGTTTTCGCAGTACCTGGGCAGAGACCTCTTCGGGCGAGACGAGCTTGCCGCGAATTTCGAAGCGGATCGCGTCATTTGGCCCCCTGACGACTTTGTAGGAGACCATTTTGGACTCTTCGTCCACTTCGCCCCACTTACGGCCTATGAACCGCTTTGCAGAATATATAGTCGCTGTGGGATTGAGTATCGCCTGGCGCCTGGCGATCTGGCCGGCAAGCCGCTGGCCGTCTTCTGTGTAGGCTACCACCGACGGGGTCAGGCGCGATCCCTCGGAATTTGGAATAACTGTGGCTTTACCTTCTTCCCAGACTGCCACCACAGAGTTGGTAGTGCCCAAATCGATTCCTACTGCCTTAGCCATTTGTATCCCTCCTTTGCAAGGATAAAGGCTCGATATACTTAACAACCGGCCCCCCGGGGATTGACTCCGATTCGAGGGCTCGCAATGCTCTGAGAGCTTAAATTTCACCTAAGATAAGCATGCAGGCGGCGGGTAACAAGATTCTTGTCAGCCATTAAATGAGTCGAGTGCTAATTTCCCGAGAATGCTCGCCCACGGTATCGACCCATCGAGCGAGGGTAACTGCACCGTCATACAGGGCGCTGGTGATGATCTCCAATATGTCTTTCCCTAATCGGTTTTTTTCTGCAAACCGATAGCTCGCTCTAGGACTCTCTCGTCAATCGAGCGCAGGTGCAGGTCGCGCTGGGGAAAGGGGATTTCGATTCCAGCCGCCTGGAAACGGCTGGCAATCCCCTGACAAAGGGCGCTCCTGACCGAGAGCAAATCCGTCACATCGGCAATCCAGGAGTGCAGTTCGAACTCCAGGGCGCTGTCTCCGAAACGAAGAAAAAGCGGATTGGGCTCCGGGTTGCTTAAGACTCGAGGCTCGGTTTCAGCGGCTTCCTTGAGCAAGCTTATGACCCTGTCAATATCGCTGCCATAGGCAACTCCAACGGTAATCCTAATCCTGGCGATCTTGTTCGAACGGGTCCAGTTCGTCACTTTTCCCGAAATAAATAGAGAATTGGGAACAATCAATTCGGAACGATCAGAGGTTTCGATAATGGTCGAGCGTAGCCCTATTTTTCTTACCGTACCGGTCTCGTTGTCCACCACGACCATATCGCCGACTTTGAACGGCCGCTCAAAGAGCAACATCAAGCCACTGACAAAGTTATTGACGATATTCTGCAGTCCGAAACCGACGCCGATGCCCAGGGCGCCCGTCAGAAAAGCGAGACTTGTCAGGTTAAGGCCGATCAAGCTTATCGCCATCATGATTCCGAAAAGGAGGAGCGAATAGTGGATCAGTTTCTTAATGGCATCCCGTGCACCGCGATCGATCTGCCGCCGTGGGAACACTTCCCCGTCAAGAAAGGCGCGGATGAACCAGGAGCCGGAAACCAGGAGGTAGATGAAGAGGGCGGCCACCATGATGCGGCCGAGGCTAAGGGTTAGCTCACCGATGGTGAATTTGAATTTAAAGATCGTCTCCCAGGCCTGACCGAAAGATGCGTAGATACCCCACAACAGAAACAGGGTCAAAAAAACTCCGGTCCAGAGGATGGCTTTGAGCAAGTTCTGCAGGCGGGATTCAAGGGCTTTCCCGAAACGGCTGAAAAACCCCAGTCGCGTAACGAAGGGTTGATTTAGAAAAACCTCGATGCATCCATTGCCGAGACAAAGTAGCAAGAAAGCGATGATGAGTGAGAAAATGGTTGCGATGGATGAGCGCACCAGGTAGTTTGCAAGATTGCCGAACCCTGCAAACAAGAGAAGCAGGGCTGCAAAAAGAACCAGCGACCCTACCCGCAGCCCCACGGAGAAGAGGTCCAGTCTCCCGCCTTGCTCGGCCCTATGGAGCCGGGCCACGCGAAAGAAAACCCCTATTCCCGACACGCATATCAGCGCCAGGCAAACACTATATAGAGGCGCCGGAAGCGAGATCAGCTTCAAGAACGCCGAGATTGTCAGGACACTCGCCAGCAGGAATACCACCAGGCGCACCCTGGGATAGGGAAGCATGCCGGAAATCAAAAACGATGATGAAAAGACTACCAGGGCGACGTTCAGGAGCAACCATGAAGGAGTGGCCCCATGGTGGGACAGCAAGGCCGCCGCTTGCGTCGCAAAGATGGAAAAAGCCCACGGATGTTGTCGTATGAAATGCCATTCCTTAGTCTTTTCCGGGAATCGCCGGCGGCGCCAAATCAAGGAAATCAGGGTAAGGGTTACAATGAACTTGTAAAAATATCATCCACCCATAGTCATAGTTAGAAAGATTTTCTCTCTCCATCTTCCACGCATCGGCCGCGCCGTCTTTTATGGCGGTCCAAAGCGCCGTGTTGAGCGGTTCATAGAATTCCACACTGAAGAAAGACGGCTCATTCTTCTGGAAGGTCTCGCTACGCACCTTCTTCAGGGCCGCATCAACCGGAATGCTGAGCTGGCGAACTTCATCAAGCTGTTTAGTGAGCTTTTGCTGCAAGCCCAGAACCGATGCCGAAGCGTCGGCAGCCGAGTGCACGACGCTAGTTGCTGTTTCCACAGCCTTATTGAAGGTCTCCGGAGGAATCTCTGTCTGGGCCTCGCTCAGAGACTCCTCCCATTTTTTCCAGAAGGTGGGTTCATCTTCCCAGTTCCTGCCTATGGCTTCAAGGTCCGAGAGCTTTGCGGAAATCTGATCAAGAAGCGCCACAAGTTTGCTCTTTTCACCTTGAATCAGGTGCTGAACATCGAGCAGCCGGTAGATATGCCAGCCGGTAGGATCGCCCATGCCCGCTATCTTTTTGGCGAGCTGATTGACCCGGTTTTCAGCATCGGTAATCTGCCCGCCAAAGGCTGAAGTATCTCTGGTAACGGCAATGGCTTCTTCAGCTTTGCTCGCCTTCTGACTAAGAGCAGCGGCTCGTGGAATCACCTCGGCCAGCCCCGGAAAAGATGGCGCAGCGGCTTTGGCTCCTCTATTTTGCTCCGAGTTCTCATCCTTGCCGGTTACATTTTGGGCAATCTTGGGGATTGAGGTTTGGGTGTCGGTTTTTTCATGGGCCAGACACGGGCCGGCGAGAAGCCATGCAGTAACTATCAAAGGCAGTAAGAAATTACGTTTCATAACCTCTTTCTTCGACTCCTGGTTTAGTCAATTCTTAATAATCCGGAGGTCCTGAGCATAATCTCAAGGGGCACATTCAATGAGAATCCCCTGAATTCCCCTCGTATGAAAGACTTATATAATACCTTGCTCGAAAAAAAAATGCGCCTGACATGAATAAGAGGCGACCCTGCGTGCAGCCATGCAGAACGCACAGACATTAAGCGTGGTACGTTCAAGGCAAGCCGGATGTTAAGCGCATCAGAAAGTTAAGTTAGAATGGTGTAAAGGTCTCGCTTCGCGGGGCTTAGCCCTGCTTCACTTTGTGAAGTGGGCTTGCCCGGCCTCCCGTAGCGATATATGAGCGCGTAGCGCGGAGGCCGACCGCTCATTCTCGACAACCCGCCCACACACCCGCGAGACGGGGCGGGAGCGGGAGGCCTTATAGCACAGAAGGACTTGTAGAGTCACCCTGGCGGCCAAGGCGTTTGAATCAACATCACCTGGTCGCCTGACTACGTCATCCGGTGATATTGTCAGTAGTTGCCTAAAATCTCTAAGCCATTGACCGCCTTCACAAAGGTTATTACCCTCAAGATTTCGAAAAGAAACTTCACCTCGTCTGATGGCAACCGGCTCGGCGAAAGGCGCTGAAAAAGGGTGCGCTGCTGCGTCGAGACCGCTTTTGCAATGCTAATCCAAGAGATCGCAGATCCTGTGATGCTGGATGATCCCACACGTGTGACTGAAGACTTTGAAGGCATCCCGCGCCCGCCTGACGCGTCCGATAGACACGCGATGCGGTCGCCTTCCGCGCTCCGCGATGTGAAGCTATTTAAGTGATATATGTAAGTCTATTATACGAGGAGAGGAGCCGAGACGATGACAATGGCAGGCAGGTCCCAGACCGAGGCCCAAGGCGTGCGGTTTCCCATACTCCAGGGGATCCTGCCTGTCGATCGGTCCATTGTGTTGGCCGACATCCTGGCGGGCATGACTCTGGCTGCCCTGGCCATCCCAGAGGCTATGGGCTACGCCAGGATCGCCGGTGCCCCGGTGATCACCGGCCTCTACACCATGCTCATCCCCATGGCCCTGTTTGCCGTCTTCGGCTCGTCCCGGCGCCTGGTGGTGGGGGCCGACTCAGCCACTGCGGCAATTCTGGCCGGCGGTCTTGCCGGGCTGGCCGTCTCGGGATCGGCCGAATACGTGGCCATGTGCGGTGTGTTGGCTTGCATGGCCGCGGTGATGCTTATCATCGCCCGCCTGATTCGCCTGGGGTTCCTGGCGGACTTCCTGTCCCGCACCGTGCTTATCGGCTTTCTGACGGGCGTGGGCGTCCAGGTGGCCTGCGGTGAAGTAGGGGGCATGCTGGGATTGCCCAGGGGTGGGCAAGGCGCCCTGGGCAGATTAATTCACGACGTCCAGCATCTCCAACAGTCGAACTGGTGCACCCTGATAACGGCAGCGGCCGTTCTCATCATAATTCTCGGCTCCCGGAAAATATCCAGGAAACTCCCAGGCCCTCTCATCGCGGTCATCGGCGCCATCACCGTGAGCTGGGCGATCAATTTGAAAGCCCACGGGGTCACCATCCTCGGCCCGGTTCCAGGCGGCATGCCGGCGGTGGGCTTGCCCCACGTGGACCTGAGCGTCAGCCTCCTCACGGAGCTCTTGCCCACAGCCTTCTCGATATTTGTAGTAATCCTGGCCCAGAGCGCCGCTACTTCGCGAGCCTATGCCGCCCGTTACGACGAACGCGTTAACCAGAACGTTGACCTGGTAGGCCTCAGCCTTGCCAACGTTGGCGCAGGGCTAACCGGTACCTTTGTGGTCAACGGCAGTCCCACCAAGACGCAGATGGTGGACAGCGCTGGGGGGCACAGCCAGTTGGCGCAACTTACTGCATGCTTTATTGTCCTCCCGGTGCTCCTGTTCCTGACCAGGCCATTGGAGTTAATGCCGGGTGCGGTGCTTTCCGCCGTGGTTTTCTTGATCGGTCTGGATTTGATTGACGTGTCAGGAATGCGGCAGATTTTTCGCGAGCGGCCGGTAGAGTTCGGGGTGGCTCTCATAACCGCTGGCACAGTAGTCCTCGTGGGGGTGGAGCAGGGTATCCTGCTGGCCATGTTCCTGTCACTGGTGAGCCACACCCGGCACGGCTACCGGCCGAAAAACGCGGTGATCGTGGCGGCTCAACCTGAAGGCTGGAAAACCGAGCCGGTGGCAACCCAGGGCCAATTGCTGCCGGGGCTGCTTGCTTACCGGTTCAATCACAGCATGTATTATGCCAATGCCGGGCAACTGTTAGAGGAGGTCAGCAGGCTGGCCAAAGAGGCGAAGCCGCCCCTGGTATGGTTCTGCATAGGCACCGGCGCCGTGGATGACATCGACTACACAGCGGCCGCAACTTTGCGCTCCCTCTATGCCATCCTTCGGGAGCAGGGCATAAGGCTGATATTTTTCGAGGTCTCGGATGAGGTTTATGCCCAACTGGAACGCTCCGGGATAACCGGCCTGGTCGGCAAGGACGCCTTTTATGCCTCCGGAGCTGCGGTGTTCAGCGCCTACAAGGCAACCCAAATGGCTTCCTAGCCATTCAGGCAAGGTTGAGGAAAGGCGATAGGCAGTACAATGAAACAACGTTCAGGGGAGCAAAAACTTTTTAAAATGCTCGAAAGTGGCCGTTTCAGAGGACAATATTTCCCTGCGCCAGGCTCTTTCCCTGAACCCGCTTACAATGCAACCTGTTCCTGGTCACCTCGATCTAGTGCATTGTCAACTAAGTTCCTATAGGTAATGACCTACAATCCGTCATTCCGGCGCAGGCCGGAATCCAGCGTCTTTTCAGTTGTTTAACAGCACTGGACCCCGGCTCCCGGACTAGACACTTCCGGGACAGGCTTCGCCGGGGTGACGATTCCTTGCAACATGTAATAACTTTGTTGACAATGTACTAGTTTGCGCCCCCAGCGCCGGTCACGTCCAGGACCGGAACGGGAGACAGTTGTTCGATGACCTCAAGGGCGAGCGCTGCCATGGTGTCGCAGACGGCGATCAGCAGCTTGACCTGATCTTGGAGCATTTGCGGCCAGGAAAGAAGTATCTTGGCAGGGAAGGAAGATTGGATATCTGAAAGGAAGAAAAAGACAATGACCGGGTTGGAGTTTGGTCTCGTGGGACTGGCGGCTGTGGCGGGAGGGGCGGTGAATGCGCTTGCCGGTGGTGGAACTCTTATCACTTTTCCACTGCTGATTGCGCTGGGTGTTCCGGCTGTGGCGTCGAACGTGACAAACACCGTGGCCCTGTGCCCCGGTTACCTGGGTGGAACCATCGCGCAGCTAAACGATCTGCAAGGGAACAAAAAACGCCTTTGGCGCCTCGCCCCCGCCGGTGTATTGGGTGGCGTCGCAGGCGGAGTTTTGCTCTTGAACACGAGTGAAAATCTGTTTCGTTCGATGGTGCCCTTTCTGATACTGCTCGCCGCTGGTCTCCTCGCCGTTCAGGAGCCTCTGCGCGCCTGGATCGTGCGCCGCGGCGGACGCTCACGATCGTCAAAGGCGCACGAAACGCTGATCGTTCTACCGGTAGCTTTGGCCGCCGTTTACGGGGGGTATTTCGGCGCCGGCTTGGGCGTGATCGTGCTGGCGGTACTCGGACTCGTACTCGATGACTCACTCACGCGGTTGAATGTGCTCAAGCAGATTCTCTCGTTGGGCATCAATATGGCGGCCGCCATTTTTTTCCTGTTCTCAGGGCAGGTGATTTGGCCGGTAGCGCTGGTGATGGCTGTGGGCGCGCTAATCGGTGGGGTCTTGGGCGGACGCCTTGCAGGCTGGATCCGGCCGATCGTGTTGCGCTGGATCGTCGTCACGGCCGGTGTTGTGATTGCCGTGCTCTATATGGTTTGAGAAGCGAGGCTCAGATAGGATTTAATCCGGTCCGCCTTCAAGGTTTTCTTCACTCCGGGGATATCACAAAAAAACGAATCCGCTGGTTCAGCATATGGGTTCCTATCATCTTTCGCCAATTTTGTAACATCCGAAGAGCACAACCGCAGCAGCAAAGGGCATGGCCCCCTCGATGAAGTTTACAGGTTAACGGTGAGTGATTAGATACATAGCCGGTAAATGAACGTTTAGAGGGTTTCCAGCCAATTTTAATGACTATACAACCCATTCTTTCGGATTCGAAAAACAATGGCCGGCAAGCAGCCAACGACACCTGGAAAACAGCAAAGAGAATCGGGTAACCAGCAGCCGCCTGGGTTGGGGCCCAGGTTCTGGTGGGTGGTCTTACTGGCGCTCTTCATTTGGAATGCGGTGTTGTTCCTGCAGCCCTCGAAGCCTGAGGCCATTATCCCATATTCAACTTTCCTTGCGCAGGTTAGCGCCGGCAACGTCTCCGAAGTGCTCATTGTCGGCCCGCAAATCAGCGGTATGTTAGTCAAACCGATCCTCTGGCCTGAGTCCTCGGCTACGGGGGCGCCTGCGCGGGTAGGGAATGCGGAGACGCCGGCAAGTCCCGGCTCAGAGAATCTTTCTGGAACTCGAGAAGGCAAAAATGATGGCGAAAATACTCGCAAGCCTGGAGCATCTCCGCAAAAATATGGCAAGTTTGCCACTGTATTTCCCGAATCAGTGGGGGACCCCGCCCTGATGCCGCTCCTCGGGGCTCATCGTGTCACGGTGAATGCAAAAACGCCTTCGAAGCCGTGGTTTATTACGCTGCTCGTGGATTGGGCGCCAATGCTCCTTCTCGTTTTTTACTTCGTGTGGATGAGCCGGCAGGCCATGCGCAATCAGTCAAGCATATTCGGACTCGGGCAAACGAAGGCCCGTCGTTACAGCAGTGAGCAGCCTAAGGTGACATTCAAGGACGTTGCTGACGCCGATGAGGCCAAGGGCGATTTGGAGGAGGTGGTCGATTTTCTTCAAAACCCGCAAAAGTACCACCAGATGGGCGCGCGTATACCGCGTGGCACCCTGCTTGTCGGCCCGCCCGGTACTGGAAAGACCCTGTTGGCTCGAGCAGTAGCGGGCGAGGCCGGGGTGCCTTTCTTTTCTATCAGCGCCTCTGAGTTTGTCGAGATGTTCGTTGGGGTTGGAGCGAGCCGGGTCCGCAGCCTTTTTGAGCAGGCCAAAGCTGTCTCACCTTCCATCGTTTTCGTTGACGAGCTGGATGCAGTGGGTCGGCGACGCGGTGCCGGTCTCGGCGCGGTGAACGATGAAAGAGAACAGACCCTGAATCAGCTCCTGGTTGAAATGGACGGTTTTGACGAGCGTCAGGAAGTCATCGTGCTGGCCGCCACAAATCGGCCCGACGTGCTTGACCCGGCCCTTCTGCGCCCCGGTCGATTCGACAGGCAGGTGATGGTCCCACTTCCCGACCGGGAGGGCCGGGAAGGTATTCTACATATACACACCTCGAAAATACCGATTGCATCGGATGTCAAACTCGATCTGTTATCTCGTAAGATCGTGGGCATGAGCGGCGCCGATATAGCCAACATTTGCAACGAAGCGGCTCTTGTCGCCGCTCGGCGTTCCCATAAGCAGGTGAGCATGGCGGATTTCGAGGAGGCCATCGATAAGATTATACTCGGCGGAGAGCGTCCGTCGCTCACGGATCCAAATGCAAGGAAAGTCATAGCCTATCACGAAAGCGGCCATGCAGCAGTCGCCTGGCTCACTCCGGCGGCCGATCCCGTTCATAGGGTCACTATTATTCCGCACGGCCGCGCACTTGGGATTACCGAACAGGTGCCTTCCGAGGAACAATATAATTACAGCCGGACATACCTGGTTGCGCGCATCGATGTCATGCTGGGCGGCCGGCTATCGGAACAGATAGTATTTGGCGATGTCACTACCGGCGCAGAAAACGATCTGATACAGGCCACCCGCCTTGCCCGGCGGATGATGACGCGTTGGGGAATGGGAAGTCTGGGGCCGATCGCCTTCGAATCCGACGAGCAACAACCGTTTCTGGGATATGAGCTGTCGCGGGGTAAGGAGTACAGCGAATCTACAGCAGCCCGCATCGATGAAGATGTCCGAAAGTTGATTGCAGAACGATGCGAGATTGTAACCAGCCTCTTGAACGGCGCCAGGGACAAGCTGGATAAGCTGGCGGAAACATTACTCCATGAAGAAACAGTCGATGAACTGGTTTTGGAGCAAATCCTCGGTGCTGGAAATCAGGTTCCCAAAGAACCCGATCCCGGTTCGAAGCCTGAGACAACACGGTGATCGATATTTTTCAATAATGATCGGCACAGCATTCACTCGCTCTCTTCAGGCGCCCGGATGGCCTGGAAACTGCGATAAAGCAGCAGGTCGTAGATTATTTTGAGGCTGCCGCTGATGAAAAAGGGAATGCTCGCAAGTGTTGCGCTGGCCAGCAAAGGTCCTGCGAGCACCGGCGAAAGGGAGGCGCCGACCGTTCTGGCAACTCCGGTGATGCCGGCTGCTGCCGAGCGTTCATCGGGTTCCACCACAGCCATGACATATGACTGTCGGGTTGGTACATCCATCTGCGAGATGCTGAACCGCAGTAAGAGCACGGTGATTGCCAGCGGCAGGTTCGGCATGAGTGGAACCAGCATCAGAAGGATGTTCGAAGGAATATGGGTATAGACCATCGTTTTGATGAGTCCTATCTTGGATGCCATCCAGGAGGCCGACAGGGACGATACTCCCGCGAGAATGTTTGCCCCGAAAAAGATGCTGCCCAGTAGCGCAGGCTGAACCCCGAAACGCTTGTAGAACCAATAGGCCAGAATGCTTTGCAGAATGAAGCCACCCGCAAACGCATCGAGTGAAAACAATGCCGAAAGTTTAAACACGATGCTCTTGGACCGGTGAAGGCCAAAGCGCTTCCTGAACTCGGACGGAAATTCGCACGAGTCTTCCCGGGAGGCCTCCACAAGAGGGGAAAGCGCGCAAAAAAGGGCAGCCAGCAGCAAACCGAGGGCGGCATAGCCAATGATTATGGTGCGGTAGCTTGCAACAGGAGTTATATGCGCATTCTGCAAGAGCTGGACCAGTATTCCGGTAACAATAGCCCCGAGTGCGGTGGTAAACGAACCGGCCAGGTTATACCAGGCGAAGATATGAGTGCGCTTTTCGTTTGGAACGATGTTTGACAGCGCTGATTGTTCGATGGAGAGAAACGGACCGACCTCATATCCGCTGGGACTTATTACACCGATAATTGCCGCAATCAGCAGGACCGAAAAGCTTGTAGTCAGGGCAAATAAAGTCCCTCCAAAAACCATCAGGCCCGCTCCGGCCAGAAGCATCCGGCGCCTGCCGACACAATCCGCCCTTGTCGTAAGCCAAAGGGAGATAATCGTATCGCCGAGAAGAGTAAGGGTCAATAAAAGGCCTATTTGTGTATCGCTGATTCCTATCTGTGCCAGATAGATCAATAGTACGACGGAAAGAGAACCGTAGGCGAATAAGCGCACCATGCGGGTAATAAACAGAATGGAGCCGTCTTTGGATAGTATTGCCATAATTATTCATTTGTCGGCCATATACGGATGGACCATCTTTTTTGGATCGACGATCCGGTCGTAGTCCGCCTCACTGACGTAGCCGAGTTTTAGCGCCGCCTCTTTTAGCGTAAGATCATGGTCGTTTGCATAGTGGGCAATCTCTGAGGCTTTATCGTGGCCGATCTCTGGAGACAGGGCCGTGACCAGCATCAGCGACTGTTGGACAAAACGATCGATCTGCTTCAGGTTAGGTTCCGTTCCTTCAACCAGAAATGTCCGGAAATTGTGGCAGCCGTCGGTGAGAATGCGGACCGACTGCATGACGTTGGCTATGATCAGCGGCTTGTAGACGTTCATCTCCAGATAGCCCGAAGCGCCGCCGAAGCCCACGGCGACGTCATTGGACATGACCTGCACTGCGATCATGGCCAGCGCCTCGCATTGCGTTGGATTCACCTTACCGGGCATGAATGAAGAGCCCGGTTCGTTCTGCGGGATTCTCAGTTCGTAAAAACCGCACCGTGGCCCGCAGCTCAAAAGGCGGATGTCGTTTGCAATTTTGTAAAGGGAAACGGCCAAGCTGCGCAGCCCGCCGGAGAGCATTACGAGAGCATCGTGTGAACCCTGTACGGCAAATTTGTTGGTCGCGCTTACGAATGGCAGCCCTGTCAGGCGTGCGATCCCCGCAGCCGCATCTTCGGCAAATCCGGGCGCGGCATTGAGCCCGGTTCCTACTGCCGTTCCGCCAAGGGCGAGACTCCAGACGCCTGTAAGGCTGTTCCCGATATACTGAAGGCTCTCGTCCAGCATGCCGACATAACCTGACCACTCCTGGCCGAGAGTCAGTGGCGTCGCATCCTGCATATGGGTGCGGCCTATCTTCACGATGTCTTTCCACAACTCGGCCTTGGCCGCGACGGCATCGCGCAATGCCTTCACCGAAGGCGCCAGCCTTTGCTTGGTTCCAATACCGGCGGCGATGTACATGGCGGAGGGAAATGTGTCGTTGGAGGACTGCGACATGTTCACGTGATCGTTCGGATGGATTGGGGATTTGCTGCCTAGAGGCGTACCGGCAATCTGACAGCATCGGTTGGAGATCACTTCATTGACATTCATATTGAACTGGGTACCGCTGCCTGTCATCCAGACGTGGAGCGGGAACTGATCTCGATGCTTTCCGGCGAGGATTTCGTCGCAAACCCGGGCGATCAAATCCCGTTGCTGCTTTGTAAGCCGGCCATTACGCTGATTCGCGAATGCCGCAGCTTTCTTCAGGATAGCATACGCGTCTACCAGTTCGCGCGGTATAAGGTCGTCACCGATGCTAAAATGCTCGAGCGAACGCTGTGTCTGCGCACCCCACAACTTGTCGGCAGGCACCCGAACTTCCCCCAGGCTGTCCGTCTCGGTACGAAACTCACTCATGGTTTTCCCTCGAATATTCCCCCGCCTCAATGAGCCGGAATTCCCCCACTGTGTATTTCGGTTATAATTCCCGGTCGATTAAAGGACACTGCAATCGTCACTTTCCTCTGCACAGAATCTCTTGAGGTTGGAAACCTGTTCGGGATTTCCTATGACCACTATTACCGATTGCGGCGTTAGGACTTCATCCTGGGATGGATTATACGTGAACTCCGGATCTTCTGGACGCTTCAAAGAAACCGCAATCAGGCCGGTCCTGCGCTGAATGTCGATTTCGCGGAGCGAATGCCCGATCCACCTTGAGCCTTCACCAATTGTAACTTCCTCGACACGAATTGCATCATTTCCTCTAAGCATCCGGTCGAGGAATGAAACGGCATGAGGGCGGATCATCTCGCTGGCCATACGCATGCCGCCTATGAAAGATGGATTTACAATATAATTAGCTCCGGCCCTGTAGAACTTGTCGGCCAGATTGTTTTCATGGCATCGCACCACGATCTTGATTTCAGGGTTGATGTACCGTGCCTGGACCGTTATCAGAAGGTTGTGACCATCTTCGTCCAACACTGCCAGCACACCCGAAGCCCGCTCAATCCCGGCGCGGAGCAGCACATCTTCCTCAGTTGCGTCCCCCTGGATGTAATAGAGGCCCTGGAATTGGCCGGCGATCCATTCAATGCGCTCCGGTTTTAGTTCGATACACACGCAGGGCCGCTTTGAGGTAATCAGCTCTCGTAACACATTGACGGCGGTGTTACCGCCCCCGCAGACAATAAAATGGTCGCTGAGCGCGGCAATACTTTTTTCCATCTTACGCTCCCTCAATATTCGAGAAAATTTACGCTCGATTACAAACCCGGTGATCGTCGAGACTGCATAGAGAGCCACCCCCATTCCGGACCACATTAGAATCATGGCAAAAAGACGGCCGTTTCTACCAAAGTCCTCGAGTATCTCTCCAAAACCGACGGTGGTAAGTGTAATACTCGTCGTATAGGCGCAGTCGAAAAGGCTCCATTTGCCCCCGCCCAAAATGAAAAATCCCACCGTGCCGAATATGAACACAACCAGAAGCAGCAGCACCGGAAAAACCAATTGCTGCAACAATGCGCGATCCATGACATGTTTTGATGCTGTTGACTTTGAACTTTTAGCCTTTGCCATGAGGTCTCTCAGAACTCCTCTTTTAAGCGCCGGGGCGCGAAAAAAGATGGGTAACACCGGGCAGGCATAAAAATTCTAAACCCTATTTTCTGGAAATTCCTTTACGGACGGGATTATTCAGCAAGAAGAGTTTCTTGTCCAGGATTTCAGTGCAGATAACCGAAAATTGACAGTTGGAGTTATCTCAGAGCATCCCGGCTCATTGCAGCGCTCGTGGTGGGTTATGCGACGAAAGGGGGGCTGTTTGCCGCTCCAAGGAAACCGAGTCTGGTTTCCGTCAGGATTTTTTGTCCCCCAAAGAGTCCTTTTCTCCTGCGAAGACTTCAATGTCCTTCATGAACCGCCGTGTACGGAACCGTACGCACGGTGGGGCGGGAGTATGGGGGATGTGGCTCCCCCACACTTGATGCCAATCAGCAAGCTTGGCTGTCCAGGAATTGAACAAAGATATTCCGCGTCCTCGGGCCGTCGAATTCCAGGAGGAATATTCTTTCCCAGGTGCCCAGAACCAGCTTTCCCGAGTCGACAATTGCCTGCACGCTTCCCCCGACCAGGATCGCTTTAATGTGGGCCGCTGAATTGCCTTCGGTGTGTTTGTAGGCGCCCCGCCATGGGACAATAGTGTCCAGGGTTCTTAAAACGTCATCCATCACATTCGGGTCGGCCCCTTCATTTATCGTAAGACCGGCCGTGGTGTGCGGGGTGTAGATCAGGCAGATGCCATTTTGGGCCGATTTTTCCCTTAGTCGGGCGGCTACATGGTCAGTGATGTCAACAGCGCATGAATGGGCCGAGGTTCTGATCTGTGAGATTTCCATAGCGATCTTCCCGTTCAGGGCAGAATGATTCCCGATTCGGTTCGGCGCTCCCGCTGCGGCGTTTCCTCAGTCTCCTTGGCAGAGATAAAATCTTCCTCCCAGTGGAAACTGATCGAATACCTTACCAATTCTAATACGGCGGGGTTTTTTCCCACGGGGGATCGGCTCGAGAGATTGCGGGCAATTATCCAGGCCCAGTGCGCCTTGTCTTCGGCGCCCGAGAGTTTGAAGGCCATTGCCTGCTCTTCGAAAAACCTCTCGTAGAGCAATCGCTTTGCTCCCACGCACAGGCTTTCAGCAGCATCATGAAGCACATCCAGGCCTCGCTCGACCTGGACCTCCCGCGGGACCACGAGAAGAGGACTGTCTAGGGTTTTTATCTTCTCGTGATAGGGTGAAAGCTGTTCTTTACTAAATCTAAGCCAGGAAAGGTCCATTCCTTCCAGTAATTTGCCGATTTCGAATTCGGAAAAATGTCGTTCGGGATATTCGACTTCGGGCATCAGGTCGTAGACGTACGGTCTTCTGTCCGGCTCATGATACCTCTTAAGAAGATCCCGGGCCCTTTCCAGTTGGGCATATGATTCTTTGGCCGTCCAAAAATCGAACATTTCAAAGAAGAGCCGCGCTGCGTGCCAGGGTGGAATTTCATGAGCTCTGCCGCCGGTCGCATGGGCTGAGAGTTCCTGGAGATAATCCTTGTACAGTTTCTGAGTGCGGCTTTCGGCAACTCGCACGTTAAAGGTGGCAAAATCGTCTTCAAGGAACGCGGTTATGAGAGCATAACCTCCCTGTAACGCCTCGGGAATCAAAGCGGAAACGATCCACATGGTCCCCTGGACCATGAACAGGTGAGCGGTAGCCTTTCTTTGCTCACCCTGGATCAGGACAACTTTTTCCGGGGCCGGGGTCCTTTCGGCGGCCTTGAAACCCTTCTGTGAAAACCGGTAGGCCGCCTGCTTCAGGTTCCTTTTATAAGGCGAGGCCTCGATGGTTTCATGGAAAGCCTGAAAGGTGCGAAAGCCGGTTTGGCTTGGATTGCGGCTCAGCCTGTCGATGAGTACGGCCGCGAGGGCCGGTTTTGTGGAAAGAGAGTTACGAAGCGAGTGCAGGTAGCCCTCGAAACTCTCACCTTCGGGGTCCTGGACAGCAAGGCGGTCGAGAATCATTTGCAGTTCTTGGGATTCTCCGTGAGTCAGCGAAAAGTGTTCTTTTCCTTTTTTAAGTATATTTTGCTTTCTGCTCATATTACTCCAGTATCCAATGAGACCTCGCAGAGCGTAGAGTTCTTTCCCCATTAAATGACGTTGCAGGTCTAAAATAGAAAAGCCCCGTGCATACGTCAACGTGATTCTGGGGCTGTTTCAGCGGGAGTGAGAAAACTTTGTTATTCCTCTTCGGATTCCACGACGGGCGAAAAAGGATGTTATTTTATTTCCGGTTCAGCAGGAGCGAATGCTTCTTATTCCTCGATTCGCCTTCCGCGCTGACCCGAATCGCCCTCAGGCCGCTCACAGGACATTCGTGCTCGCAGATACCACAGCCGGTGCACAGATCGGGATCAACCTGGGGGGTCTGGAGTCTGACCTGCAGCACTAATTTTTTCAAATCGGCGGTCGCAAGCTCTGGCGAAATCCGTGATTCCAGGATGATGGACTTCTGTGAATTGGAAAGGATTCGTGTTCTTCCAGAGATATCCCCGCTTTGAACCAGAACGAAGAAGTCGCCCGTACCGAACCGGTCCGGCTGGAGGACCGGCTTTGAAAGCAGAACAGAGGCGCCTGAGATTGCCGCGACGTCCAGATTGCCGTCCCGTACCGTAGCGAAGCTCTCTTTTACGAATATCGCTTTCGGACTTACGGGGCAGTTTTCCTGGCAGACGATGCATGGTTTGTCCATGGCCCAGGGCAGACAACGGCTTCGGTCGATGAATGCAGTGCCGATGTGGATGGGACCGGCTTTTTCGAAAGGGCCTCGCCCAAGCTTTTCATCGAGTGACATCGGGCGGATGGCGGCAGTTGGGCAGATATGGCTGCATGCCGTACAGTTCATCTGGCAGCCGCTCGACCCGGTGCGCATGTTCAGAACCGGGGTCCACAGGCCCTCGATCCCAGCCCTTGTGATATCGGGTTGTATAACGTTGGTGGGGCAAACACGCGCGCATTGCCCGCACCTGATGCAGCGGTTGAGAAACTCGGGTTCGGCCAGAGACCCCGGCGGTCGAATCAGGGCGGGGTCGTAGTTTTGGCTGAGTTTTCCATCTATTCTCAGCATCGGTACGGCGGCTATTCCGCAGACTGCCGCCGCGATGAATCCCCGGCGGGACAGGTCGGGCGAGATGATCTCACCTGAGGCGGATCGGAACGTGTTATAGCCCATCAGGTCTTCATTACAGGTGTAGAGGCAGTTCATGCAGAGCACGCACTCGGGAATTCGGATGCGTCCTGCCGGGTTGCAGGCGCCTTCGCACCTGGAATCGCAAAGCCTGCATTGGCTGCATTCGGCGGTCTTCTTTCCGACCCGCCACAGAGCATATCTGCCCAGGATCCCGTAAAGGGCGCCCAAAGGGCATACGAACCGGCAATAAAAACGAGGTATCGTCAAGTTGAGAATAAGGGCGCCAAAGAAGACGAAAGCCGTAAGCCACGGTCCTTCATAATGTCTCTGGGCTGCGGATGTCAGGTGAAAAGAAGAGTCTGCAAAAGGGAGAAGCAGGAAATTTACGGAGCGATACACAAGGGGGATTGGGTCGAGAAGTCCGGTCATGAGCGAGGCTGAAAAGGCCCCGTCGAGCTTCAGAAAATAACCGGCTCCAACCCATAATACCGCCAGCCCGATGAATAGCGTGATCGGCCGTCGGCTCACAGGGTGGACTTTTTGCGAAACTGCAGCGGCAATTGCCAGGATGCACAAGACACAGGCAATGGCGAGCGGGTCCCACGTTGAAGAATCTGCGATGTTTAACACGAATGCCCCGAGAGCCGGGCAAAGCAGGACCAGAAGGACGTAATATTTTATCCTCTGTGCGCTCATATATCGGTTCGCGGCGATCTTCTCCCTTAAGGAACGTCCGCGCGAGCCGAGATAACCGATGAGATGGTGCATGGCGCCGAACGGGCACAGCCATCCGCAGAAAAATCTTCCCAGAACGACAGTGAGCACGATAGTGGCTATGGCCCAGAGTAGTCCCGAGTACAGAGTGCGGGTCGTCAGAATGGTTCCCAGGGCAACAAGGGGATCGAGCTGGAGGAACCAGTTTACCGGCCAGCCCCGCAACTGCCAAAAAGATTGCCCGAAGGTGCTGGCGATACAGAACCATATGAACAGGACAAAAAAGAATATCTGGGTTATTCGCCTGACCGTTGTGATTCTCATCAGATTCTTACCCTGTGGATACGCGCAAAGGACTCAGGGCTTCAAAATCCGAAGTCCCCGCCCCTGCCTGTTCAGCTTTGGCTATGAAGGGCAGATCTGCCGGTGTTTTCCCCAGCAGCGCCGCCCCGGCCGCATCGGCGGCAACCTGATCGGTGCTGACGATCATCGTGTGGGTCTGCTTGAGATCGGAAACCGAGCCTCCGGTCGGTCCATTGGAAATCATGGCGAAGATTCCGTCCAGGATGACGAAAGTAGGCCTTATCATAAGCGCCAGGTCTTTTATGAACGTATGTATATCCTGATGGAAGATGTTTCGCCTGCCTCCGATGAACCCGTACCAGTTTTTCATGGACATCGAGGCGCCGCTCCTGTGATGGTCTTTCACGGGAGCAATCCCGATCAGCTTTGTCACCCCGTGGAAAGCTCCGAACAGGACGGGCCAATTCCGGATAAAATTTGAACCTGGCACTGTAATGTTGCTGAAAAGCGATTCCCTGGGCACAATCAGATTAGCTCCGGAACTTCGCGCCGCATCCCCTATGCCGCTAAGTGCAAAACAGCTTTCAGGATTATTGATCGAATTGTCTGTGACGGCGACCGCCGATGCGCCCGCCCTGAAGCACAGGCGAATGACTTCGGCCAGCAGCTCCGGGTTGGTTGTGGCGCAAAGGGAAGGAGGGGTAGCGAAGGCGGCGTTTACCTTTATCAGGACCCTGTCGCCCTTTCTTACGAAACATTCGATTCCGCCGAGCGCCTTGAGGGCGGCGTTGACCGTCTTGATTCTGTCATCGCCGGTTGCTATCGCTATTTTTCGGCCTGCTTCAGGTACCGAAAAGTCGGGCAGGGCAACTGAGGATTTCTCGACCGGTGCGCCGGGACCGGCAGGGTCGTACAGGAAATAACCAAGGGCAGTCGCAGCGCCCAGAGTTATCCCGGCCTTCGCCGAACGGATGAGAAAATCGCGCCTGTTCATCTCCCATTGGGGCGTATGTTCTTTGAGTATGTTTCTCATCGCGCGGCCTCGTCCAGTTTGCCGTAAATCCGTGATGCGACATCCGTAGCGCTTTGCATGTTATCGACCTCGTGAGTCCCGGCAAGAAACTTCCCCCTGTGCAGGACGACTTCATAGGTATCGAACACCTTGTATATTCTGGAATCGGGCGCTCCGGGGATTTCACCGGCTTCTTCCCCTCCGTTCTCAAGGAGAAACCGGCCGTATGCCGCAGCAAGATCGGCGGCTTCCTTGGCGCTTTCACGCTTCGAGAGGAACGCGGTAACCTGGGCAACCCCCACACCGTAACTGGCCGTATACACGCGGTCGAGTTGGCTGAAGCCGAAAACGTCGCTCATGTGCAGCGATACGCTTGACTCGTCGAGGGATTCAAGCGGAAAGAGGGAAGCTTCGGTTTGCTGCTCGGTATATTTAGGCTCTGCTTCAACAAGGTTTTTGGCCAGTGAGGTCATTGCTTCGGCGAGGTCTTTGGATGCAGATATTATCTCGAAATACTTAGGCCCATTCGTGAAAAACAAGGCATCCTCCGTGGCGTATGCGGAAACGCCAAGGTCGACCGGCCTCGAGTCTTTTCTTTTCTGAACGCTGTAGACGGAGAACGCCTTTGTTGGGTCTGCCATTTCGTATATGAAGAGCTCGAGCCAACTTTTCGGGTCCGCTTTGCTGGCAAAACGGCTTGTGCGAAGCTTTACAAAACCGCTTGAAAGATAGAGCTCGGCCTTCCCGTCAATTTTATCGGATAAGGTTTGCGAGTCGAAAGTTTCCTCGGGGCCCATCGGAATGAGGTTTTCGGGAATCAAGGAAGGTGCCGGCACAGAACCCGGGGAGGGCAGGGAGTTCTTGCGGAAGGCGCCATTCCCATCCTGCCGGAGACTAACACTATAGAATCCGGGATCGAACAGCGACTGCGCAAAAAAAACCCAACCGGTAATGCCGGCCAGAAGCGCCAGTATGAGAATTCCGATCCAGGTTTCGGCAATGCCGGTGCGCCTCATCCCGTTTCTCCTGTACAGGTCGATTTCAAAATCGGGGAACTATATCAGCGCGGGTGCAAGCAGGCAAGGTTTGGTTTAGCAAACCGGTCTAGGGGTCTGGATAAAGGCCACCCTCCGCTGGCCCCGCCTCGCGGGTGGGTGGGCTGTCGAGAATCCAATGTGGGCCGGCGCGGGTTGTGCTGCGTAGCGCACTAATGTGCGCGTAGCGGCTTTTTATAGGTTTTAATTACCTTATCTATAGTCTATCTCAGTAGGATAAGAGAACTCGGGGAGAGTTAGATCGATACTCGGCTTTCAACTTCAGGCCGTTGTTCAAATCCTGCCTGTGAAAAATGCTTGTCGAAGGTGAGGGCCGTTCGGATTCGGAGCCGTCGCATTAACACGACTTCGTCAAGTACCGCAGGGTGGGCAAACGCCAAGTGTTGCCCACCGCGAAATGGTGGGCACGATGAAACCGTACCCACCCTACAGCTATGTGTAAAGGTTTGCGTGATGACTTAACGTAGTAGTGTTAAGACAAAAGAGACGCAATCAGTGAAGGAATACGATTTATCTGAATGTCGGATAAAGTACTGCCATCCCTCATGAAAAAGAGGCTGATCAACTTGGACCAGTTTGATTGAACGGCTTCCCAATAAAAGACTTCCGATCTCAACACTTTTGGCATGCCGGCTGCGGCTATTAGGTAACCGGTGTCGAGAAACAGCTTGTTCATGATTCGGACCCGTAAAGATATCCGTCATGATGTTCAGATCCATCCGATACGCCACATTCTACCGGTTGCTTACCAAGATTCAATATGGGACCACTTTTGGAAAGAGGCGATATCACAATCCGATGATCCTGAGTCCTGATTTCCACCTCTTCGGCGCCCGCCAGCATTTTTTTGGGGATCATCACACCACGTTTTGTCACCTTGGCTTTCATGATTACGATCTCCTTTGCGCGTTTGTTTTTTTCAAAATACTTCAGAAATCATCCGCGGGCAAGGGGCTTGGAACTTACCGGAATTTCAGGGGCCACCAGGTTCCGAAACGATTAGTTTCCATGAAATTCTCTCAGGTTTATGTTATGGAGAATCGCCTTTTTTAAAAAACACCCTCGGAAATCCTCCAAATTAACCTGCTGCATTATTCTGCAGGTTTTTAAGCGGGGGTCCGGAACGGGTGGAAATAAGCGGTATGTATGGATTAAAATAGTGTCCATCCGGAAACACCGGATGAGATGCTTGCAGTTTTCGGACGGAAACTAAAATAGATAACCTTCGCGGGCTTACATCTTCAAGCGCTCAGGAACTTAGCGGCTACTACCCCGATTTGAGCAAGGGCGGAATAAAATGCTGAAGCTCGACAGCGCTCATATCATGAAAATACTGGTGCGATCCACAAACTGGATTGGGGATGCCGTTATGACCACCCCGGCCATGGGCGCGGTCAGGGCGGCTTTTCCATCATCGGAGATCGTACTGGCTGCAAACCCCGTTGTTTCTGAACTTATGAACCCCCATCCTTTCTGCGACCGCGTTATCGTCTATGACAAAAGAGGCCCCCATGGGGGGATCGGGGGTCTTTGGAGGTTTTGCCGTTTGCTTGCCATGGAGCGATTCGACATGGCCATCCTCTTTCAGAACGCCATTGAAGCTGCGATAATGGTTAAGCTGGCCCGGATAAAAACGCGGGCCGGATATGGTACGGACGGGCGCGGAATACTCCTTACCCATGCGATTCGGGTAACAAAAGAGACGCGCAGGCTGCATCATACTCAATATTACATAAATATGCTCGCCGAGTTGGGGATTCCTCACACCGGGCAGGAGCTTCGCCTCCAGTGTACGGATGAAGAATTGCGGTGGGCCGGCGGTGTCCTGGGCCCTGGAAAATGGGCCGCGATAAATCCGGGAGCTGCGTACGGTTCCGCAAAAAGATGGTATCCGGAAAGGTTCGGACAGGTTGCCGACGCTCTTGCCTCTGACTTTGGATATGAATCGCTGCTCGTTGGTGGGCCGGGGGAGGCCGAGATAGGCTCTGAAATTGAGTCCCGGATGCGTTCGAAGCCGTTGAACCTGATCGGAAGGACTTCCGTGCGGCAGTTGATGGCGCTTCTCGCATCAGTACAACTCGTAATAACTAATGATTCAGGCCCGATGCACATTGCTGCGGCCTTCGGCCGCCCGATAGTCGCGCTGTTCGGCCCGACAGACCATTCCACCACTTCTCCTTTATGCTCGCGATTCTCACTGGTGCGCAAGGAAACCGAGTGCGCCCCCTGCCTTAAGAGGCAATGTCCGACCGACCACCGGTGTATGGCCGATATCTCCGTAAATGATGTCCTCTACGCCATAGATACCTTGTTGAAATCGGAAGAAGGGGGTGATGTGCAGGGGGTCGGAACTTGATAGGCGCAACTGGGAAAAGGGGTCCGAGAGCCATGAAAAACTTCCGTGTTTCGCCTTCAGGCTTGCGAAAGATTCTCATCATAAAGCCGAGCGCTCTTGGTGACGTAATTCATGGCCTGCCGGTTCTTCATGCATTAAGCCTCCGATTCCCGGGGGCCGAGCTTCACTGGGTTGTGGCGAAGGGATTTGCCGGTATACTCAAGGGCCATCCCCTCATTGACAGGCTCTGGATCATAGACAAAGACGCGTGGAGAAAGCCCCGGAATCTTCCGCGTACCTGTTCGGAGATTGGAAAGCTGTGGCGGGACTTGCGAAACGAGAAATTCGATCTGGTGATCGATCTTCAGGGGCTTTTCAGGAGTGCGGCCATAGGTCTTTTCACGGGGACTGAGGAAAGGGTCGGCTTTGATCACGCGCGCGAGGGAGCGAAATTTTCCTACAAGTACAGGGTCGGGACTGACACCGAAGAACACAGGGCAAAGACCAAGAAGGAGCTGCACTCGGTTCTAAAGAACCTTCGGCTTGCCGAATTCGTCGGCTGCGAGTTGGCCGACCCGGTTTTTACGCTTCCTCCCCTGGGTGAAGCTCCAGATATAGTTAGAAGTATGCCTCAATACGCGGTTATCGCACCTTCGGCCGGGACCCTGGTCAGGAGGTGGCCTGCCGAGTGTTTCGGACGCCTGGCTTCCCTTCTGCCAATTCCTTCAATTATTGTCGGGGGCAAGTCCGACGCGGCGCTTGGAGCTGAAGTTGCACGCCTGTCGGGCTCACGTGCTGTCTCCCTTGCAGGAAAAACAAGCCTCAAGGAGCTTGGGGCTATAATTCGGGATGCACGGTTCCTGGTATCCCCCGATACAGGTCCGATGCACCTGGCGGCAGCCCTGAACGTGCCCGTTTTCGCGATCTTCGGACCGACAAGTCCCTTCCGAAACGGTCCCTATGGTAAGATCCACACGGTCATACGCTTGGATCTTCCGTGTTCACTCTGTTTTACAAGAAAGTCCTGCCCGGACTGGAGGTGCATCCGCGAAATCACACCCGAGATGGTTCTCAAGGTTATTTGTGAAAAAATAGCGTAGCTTCCATTAGTAACCTTTCCACAGTGCGGTCGGGCCGAGAGAGAAAATCCCTCTGGAAATAACCCTTACCGTACAGGAAGCGTTATTTTCAAGGAAACGTTGCTATACTTTAATTGCTGTAAACTTACGGTCAAGAGAGTCAAGCCTTTTTGATGGAAGTTTCCAATGTTGTCAATCGGCCCTTTGCCGTCCATAAAGCCCACTTGCCAAAGGCGGTCACCGAGCATAACTTCTTGTCCATGAATGTTTATAGCCGCCGAATTATTATCGAATTAGTGGCTATCGCATATGAATGTGCTCCAGGAGGTTATAGAGAAATGATTACTGATGATCAAAATCGAGAAGCCATTCCGCAGTGGGACCAGAGTGAGCGCTGGAAGGGTATAGAGCGCCCTTATACGGCCGAGGACGTGCTCAGGCTGCGGGGCTCTATCCGAATCGAATATACCCTGGCAAGTGAAGGCGCCCGCCGATTCTGGGAACTGCTCCATGCAGGGCCTTTCACTGCGGCCTTGGGCGCTTTGACCGGCGCGCAGGCCGTACAGCAGGTCCAGGCTGGATTAAAGGCCATATATGTAAGCGGATGGCAGGTTGCCGCAGATAACAACAGCATTGGCCATACATATCCCGATCAAAGCCTTTATCCCGTGGACAGCGTTCCCAATCTGGTGCGAAGAATCAATAATGCGTTCATGCGGGCCGACCAGATCGACCATATGGAAGGTAAGAAGGGGCCGTATTGGTTCGCACCCGTCGTTGCCGACGCAGAAGCCGGTTTCGGGGGGATTTTGAACTCATTCGAGCTTATGAAGGCTATGATCGAGGCGGGCGCGGCGGCGGTTCATCTTGAAGACCAGCTTGCATCGGCCAAAAAGTGCGGGCACTTGGGAGGCAAAGTAATAATACCGACCTCCGAAGCAATAAAGAAGCTTGTAGCCGCAAGACTTGCCGCCGATATCTGCGGCGTTGCGACGATACTCATAGGCAGGACGGATGCCAATTCCGCGACACTGCTCGCCAATGACATAGATGAAAGAGATCGCCCTTTCATAACGGGGAAAAGAACGGCTGAAGGTTTTTATACCGTCAGAAACGGAATCGAATCGGCCATAAGTCGGGCATTAGCCTACGCTCCTTACACGGACCTGCTCTGGTGCGAAACATCGGAACCTGACCTCGAAGAGGCCAGAAGGTTTGCTGAAGGGGTACATGCTTCATATCCGGGCAAGCTGCTGGCCTATAACCTCTCACCTTCATTCAACTGGAGCCGGAAGCTCGACAAATCGGCATTAGCCGAGTTCCAAAATAAGCTCGCTTCCTACGGGTACAGGTTTCAGTTCGTGACCCTTGCCGGTTTTCACTCGCTTAATCTCGGGATGTATCAGCTGGCGCGGGATTTCGGCGAAAAAGGGATGACCGCCTATTCGCGTTTGCAGGATGATGAGTTCGAATTGGAGAAGCTCGGGTACAAGGCCGTGAAACATCAGTCCTTCGTCGGGACGGGCTACTTCGACGCGGTGGCGCAGGCGATTAGCGGCGAAGAGTTCTCTACCGGCGCTCTGAAGGGATCCACGGAGGAAAAACAGTTTCGGACGGTAGCCTGAAGACGGAGGTCGGACATCGGAACCGCCTCGCGGGCCGCCACACAACATCCACAGCGTCCACCGATGTCAGTTCCGCGTCTCGCGGGACAGCACGTGCCCATCCACCCCGCTTCGCTCCTCCATCCACCCCGCCACGCTGCTTTATCCGTGGTTCACGTCCGTGCCGCTTTTCAAAAAGTACTGTGGAATGATCTCTTCCCGCGGGTTGGTCCGGAGGTCGGTAATTCGTGGCCTGATGTCGCTTTGTTTTCCCGTTTCCGGTCGAGGTAGATTCTAAGGTTTTCGGGCAGCCCGCGTTTCTTGGCGGACCGGCTGCGGAGTTTTGTCAGCATTTTTGCAGAAAGGGGCTGTTTGAGCGGAAATCCCCACTTCTTCTTGTATTCCCTGGGAGTGAGGTGATGGATGCGTAGATGGTTTGCCGTGAGCTGCCGGAGCTCAACTTTGCATTCCATACAGGTAACTTTGTCTTCCTGAATGGAGGAGAGCGGATCTGCGGCAACTGGTTCGTCAGAAGCCTGAAATCCCGGCTCTGCCCGCTGGATAGATTGCCCTTGCTCTTCGGCAAGTCTCATTTTGTGAAGCGCGTTATAGACTCTTACCAGCGCCTGCTCAATGTCCTCGGATGTCATTTTGCTCATGGAAGCCTGAGCACCAACGATTTGGACCGCTAATTCGAGTAACTTTTTTTCCATTCGGACCATTCCTTCAAACAAGGCTGGACATGTGTGGCGTCGTCAGGTCAAAAAGCTATTCCCAAATATGCTTATTGGAGTTCCATTTGTAAAGAGAACCAAAACACAAATTGTTAAAGCAGGCAGTTTACATTGGGACATCCCGCATATTGGATACCTCGGGAAGCGTGGAGATATCGGATGATTGCAATTTTGAAATTGGGCAATTGAGCAGTATCAGTCAACCGTCCGCCGGTATCGCTTCACGGCGACCGTCATTGCTACGGCGATGAAGAGCACGATTGGCCAGATCTCCGGGATTATGTCCCGCAATCCGTTGCCTTTTAGCAGGATACCCCGGGCGATGCGGAGAAAATGAGTCAGGGGAAATAATTCGCCGACCATCTGAGCCCAATGCGGCATCCCGCGGAAGGGAAACATGAACCCTGAGAGCAACAGCGACGGTAAAAAGAAAAACCAACCCATCTGCACGGCCTGGAGCTGGTTTCGCGCCACAGTGGAAAATGTGATGCCCACGGCCAGGGTGGCGATGATGAATATCAGGGCGGCTGCGAACAACAACAAGAGGTTGCCTTCCATTGGCACGCGAAAAAGAAAATAGCCGGCGGACAGGATAAGCAACAGCTGGATGTAGCCCACTAAAATGTAAGGAATGATTTTCCCTGTCATGACTTCGATCGGACGCGTGGGCATGGAGAGCAGAGTCTCCATGGTGCCACGTTCCCGCTCGCGGGTAATTGCCAACCCGGTTACCACGGTCATCGTCATCTGGAGCATGACCCCTATCAGGCCCGGTACGATGTTATATTGCGTAATGGCTTCAGGGTTATAACGGGCGTGGATGCGAAGATCGATATAGGTGTCTGCGCCGGCGAGAAATGCGAATGGACCTTTGAGATCGTTTTGCAAGGCGGTATTCAGTAGAGTGCGCAGGGAGCCTATGGCGTTGCTTGTAGCTGCCGGGTCGGTGGCGTCCGCTTCGACGAGGATAGCGGGCCTGTCGCCACGGAGTAGATCGCGTGTGAAATTCTCGGGGATATCGATGACAAACTGAACCTCGCCGCGCTTGAGCACCTCGTTGGCTTCGCTTTCAGACTTCAGCTCACGTACGAAATCAAGATAAGAGCAGTTTTGGATCGCATGCAGCAAAGTGCGGCCCTGCGGGCCGTTGTCGGCCAAAAGCACGGCTGCAGCCAGGTGCTTGGGGTCCACGTTGATGGCATAGCCAAACAGGACAATCTGAAGCAGCGGGATACCGATCATCATGCCGAAAGTCAGCCGGTCCCGGCGCATCTGGACGAATTCCTTGAACACAACGGCCCAAAAGCGGGCCAAAGAAAATGCGGGCCTTTTTCCTGGGGCAAATAAGGTCATGGCGAAACCTTACCCTTCGATTTTTTCATGAGGTGAACGAAAACGTCCTCCATCCCCGGTGTGATCATGCGCCATTCATATTGCCCGGTTTGAAATGGGGCGATTGTTTCCTGGAGTGCCGCAGCATCGGTGCCGCTGACGTGGAGCAGGCTGCCGAAGGCGGCAGCCTGCTCCACCCCCGGTTTATTGTGGAGCACTTCTGCCAGTTCCAGCAAATCGGGCCCGCTGGCAACCCAGGTCCTCAGCTTAGTTTCCGCGATGATTTCGGCCACCGTACCGTGAGCAAGCAAAATGCCGTTCAGAATATAAGCCAGCCGATGGCAGCGCTCGGCCTCATCCATGTAGTGCGTAGAAATCAAAAAGGTCAGCCCCTGGCCGGCAAGCTGGTGGATTTGTTCCCAGAACTCGCGGCGTGCTTGTGGGTCCACGCCCGCTGTAGGCTCATCAAGCAAAAGCAGTTTCGGCTGGTGGATCAAACAGGCCTCCAGGGCCAGGCGCTGTTTCCATCCCCCGGAAAGCTCTCCTACAAGCTGGTGCCTACGTTCCTCGAGTCCGAGCCGCTCGAGGCTGTTGCTCACTGCTTTGCGCCGGTTGTTCACGGAATACATGCGGGCAACGAAATCAAGGTTCTCCGAAATCGTCAGGTCTTCATACAAGCTGAACCGCTGGGTCATGTAGCCGACACGGCTTTTGATCGCTTCACTTTCACTGATCACGTCATGGCCAAGGCACGTGCCGCAGCCAGCGTCCGGCCGGAGCAGGCCGCAAAGCATGCGGATGAATGTGGTCTTCCCACTGCCGTTTGGACCGAGAAAGCCGCAGACCTCGCCCGTGCGGACTTGAAGGTCCACATTGTCTACGACCGTGCGGTTGTCAAACCGTTTGGTCATTCCGGTTACATCAATGACAAGATCGTCGCTCATGGATCAGAAACCGAACTCAACATCCACTGGTTGGCCTGGATGAAGTTTTTCCGCCGTCTTCGGGTCAAAGACCGCCTCGATCATGAACACCAGCTTGCTGCGGGCTTCGTCGCTGTAAATGACCGGGGGAGTGTATTCCACCCTGGGCGAAATGTAGCTCACCTTACCCGCAAAAGGCTGGCGTATGCCGTCTACGAAGACCCGGACGCTATCGCCGGTGTGAATTGCACCGATCCTGGTTTCCGGAACAAACGCACGCACCTTTATGTTCTGCGGGGGCAACAAGGCGACGACGGGCCTGCCTGCGGCCACCCATTCCCCCTCCCGGTAGAGAGTGTCGAAAACCAGAGCGTCCCTAGGCGCGAACCGCTGCTTTTGTGAAAGTTCCCATTGCGCCTTTGCCAGTTCCGCTTCCTGTGCTCTCATGGCGGCCTCGGCGGCCGAAATCTGATCGATGCGCGAGCCAAGCTGCGCCGTTGTGATATCGGCTTCCAACTGTGATAGCCGATGGCGGTTCTGATCGTTGGTGGAGCGCGCAAGATCGAGCATTTCCGCCGAAATAGCCGTGGCGGCGAAAAGATTTTCACGGCGGGCAAGTTCTTTTTCCGAAAGCACCAGCGCCGCCCGGGCCTGCTTCATCTGTTCCTTCAGGGATTCAATTTCCGATGGCCGTTTGCCTTTTTTTGCGTCCTGCAGGTTTGCTGCGGCCTGCGACAACACGGCGCTCGGCTTCGTCCAGGGCAGCTTTTTCCGGTATGCTGTCCAGTGCGAAAAGGGCGTCTCCCTCTTTCACCTGATTGCCGCGCTGCACGTACAATGATTCAAGAGTGCCCGAGAGCGGGGAGGCTACGTACACATACTCCCCCTCGACGTAGCCCTGCACCCGGTTGGGTTCCGATCGGCCGCAACCCGCAAGGTTGCAAAGCACCGCCAGTGCGCAGCTTATCTGAAAAAGCGCTCTTGGGAAACCTGGCCAGGACCCGGTCATAATTTAGATCTCCCTTTTTCAGTGACGACGCCTTCGAGAATCACGGCAATGAGGGCGGAATATCCGGCCTTCGGAGTGATTTCCAGTTCCGCCATTTTTGTCGGATTGATAACATTTTCTAAAGCGCCGAGGATAATTTCGGTTATCAGTTCGGCTGGAACATCCTCGCGGATAATCCCGGCCTTGCGTCCTTCGTAAATGAGCTTCCCAAAATAACGCTGGACCAGTTCCCTGCGGCTGTTCTCCACATGGTGGAAGATTTCAGGTTGCCGTCTGATATCCCGCATAAAAGGCGGCTGAATTTCTTCCGTTTGCTGCTGTATGTACGCAAGCAGCCGACGCAGCGTCCCGGCGAAATCAGCTGAACACTCTGATGTAATGCGCTCCATTTCCGCATCGATGTCTTGGAACTTATCGAATATAGCTGCTTCAACAAGCGCGCTCTTACTGGGGAAATGCTCATAGAGCGTCTTTTTACTGATTCCGAGATCTTGGGCCAGGTCATCCATGGTCACCCCACGGAAACCGTTGGCAAAAAAATTCCGGCGGGCAGCGGCCACGATCTGCTCGGATACCGTATGCCCTATGCCTGATATTCCGGATCGGGCCCGTGGCAAACTTTGGCGGGACGCGGAATTCTCTGCATTCATTTCTTCAGGTTCCACCCCATCACGATGCATGGGTAATCAGGCAAGGTGATTTCAATGGGAATAATGACTGATAAAACTGTTCCAGCGTACAGAGTTAGAAATTCGCTACATAAGTCTTGTACACACATGCCGTCATTCCGGCGAGGGCCGGAATCCAGGCGTTTTAACATAAACTACACACAGTTCTGGACTCCGCTTGTGCCTGGCTGGTGCCGGCGTGCTCCTTGGCCATCATTCCAAGCCTTGAATTATGTTGAGTGCTTTTAATTCAGGACACTAACGTCCATCGGGTAACACCGGATGGAAACTATTGTAGTTTACTGAGTTTCCACCCTTACGCAAGTCAATTTATGATTGGCGTCAGGTTTTTGAATCGATCGCGCTTAGACAGGGAACGGTTTTGGCCAGGCCATGGTGCAGGCGGCGGGAAGAAAAGAGGAATGAGCGATGATTCGTGGTTTTGGACAAATTTATGACTGTATAGAAAGGACCCAGTCCGGACTTCATCCGCGATCTGTGGCAGGCTTGGCAGGCCCACAGACCATTTCTCTAACTTCACCCGGTTTTTTCTTTCTTCGCGCCTTCGCGCCTTCGCGTGCCATACTTTCCCATGCGTTTTTCCTGCCTCTGATCTCCGATTATTGCTGATTTCCGCGTATCAGAGCTTCGCGAGCGCCTTCTCAGGCGGGCGTCTTTCGCTTACGTATGAATGCGGGATTGTCTCTTCATTCCATTCTTTCGAAACATAGAGCCCGCAGTAACAGCTCCCATACTGCGCAACATCGGGCTCCCTGTATACGCAGGGACAGATTATATCACGGTCCCACTCGCGGTCATCAGCCGCCAGCCTGCACGGGCAGCACATGTATCCGTAACGCTCCTTGTTGTACAGCAGACCTTGCAGGAGATTTAAAACCCTGGTCTTATCTTTATGGAAGAAATACCCTTTCGCTTCCTGCGTCTTTTTCAGGAATTCGTAGAGCTGCTCGACATTCATTCCAGGTTCAGAGCCTCCTTTATCTCTTCTCTCTTGAATCCGATGATGACCTTGGAGCCGATCAAAAGCATCGGGAAGGCACAACCGGGGTTGGTTTTTTTGATTTCCTCGATCATCCGGCGCCTCTCGTCGCCCTCGAGCTTATCGACGTGAACGCAATCGTAATCGACACCGCATTTATCCAGAAAGTCCTTTGTATCTTTGCAGTGGATGCAGGTAGTGAGAGCGTAAAGCTTTATGTCACAGTCCTTCATCTTTGCCCTCCGATCGACAGTAGCGATGAAAAAAGTTTGGTTGGCGTCGTCCCTGGTTTTATGCCCAGCCGGGTAAGAGCAAAATCGTAGCGGACCGGGTCGTCGGGGCGGACTGCGCTGAAGGCGTCCGTAATTTCTATGGCGCAACGCATGTCCGCCTGTTTTCGTGACGTTAGTCCCATGGCTGAGGCGAGCCTGTGCATATGAGTGTCGAGCGGTACTATCAGGTGGGAGGCTGGAATGCTTTGCCATATTCCAGGGTCCACGTTGTCACTTCTCACCATCCACCGCAAAAAGAGGTTTAGCCTCTTACATGCGCTGCCGCCCTCAGGTGAAGGTAAAAACATCGGGATCATTCGTCCACACGCCTGCTCCAGTTTTTTTACCAGTCCGATAAGGGCCGGGAGAATGTTTGGGTCATGTCTACTAAATCCGGCCAGGAAGCAGGACTCTAAAGACCCATATTCCAGGGTCAGTTCTCTGAGAGCTACCAGCAGGTCGGATAGAATCTCGCCCGTGGTGAAACGGTGCTTGAAAAACCCGAATGCCTTCCTGATGTCGGCGGGCCTGTTTTCAATCAGGAAAGAGGATGGGCTTGGACCCATGATGTCAAGAACGGATCGCACGCTCCGCAGGATCTGCCGCACCCGGCCGTATGCAAGAGCCGAGGCGATGAATGCGCTTAGCTCCCTGTCAGGTTTTTTGTCATAGTGGTAGACGAATTCCAGGGGATCGGGGTGGATATGCTCGAAACGATTGTAATGGCCGTAAAGCTTTTCAAGGGCCTGCCCATTTATTGGTCCGCCGATGGGGCTGGGGCCGGCATCAGGGACAAAACTCAATGCTGCGCCTGGATTCGGTGATTTCAAACGAAAGGTGCCTCCGGAAACAAAGTTGTTGTTTAACAATACCACAATAAAAATAGTTCGAACAGGGAGCAAGAAGCGGGGAGCAGGAAGCGGGGAGCAAAAACTTTACCCTTCCCGATTTTGGCTTTCAGTCATGAGTTACTAAAAACTAACAACTCGCAACTAAGAACTCATCCTGCTTCACCCCTCACCTTTGCAGACTCCCTGATCCGTTTTCTATGATCAGTATATCCGATCCGAATCTTTCTATGCTAGAGTCTTTCACCCGTCGGAGGCAACACTGGGGAGCGACCCGAGCGCCGAGGGGGGGGAACGACGGAGGTGAACGGTTACGTTTACCTGACGTGCGAAACGGCTATTGAGCTGCTAATCTCACTTTATCGAATTTCAGCCTGCTTTCACTTTTGATTGCACCTCATTTGCTGCATACCTTGACAGATATGAATAGATACTCTAAGATACTTAGAGTAAAGGGAATGTTGGATTATGGGCAGAGGGAAGGTATTCCAGTGTGAGCTAACGGTTTCCTCAGGTGTAGAGGAAAAGCTGTACAGCAGGCATAATATTGAGATGTGGGAAATCGAAGAGGCCGTCTACGATGATCCCGGCGCCTTTTCAATCGCTTACCGGGATTGCCATTTTATTTATGGACGAACTTTTGCAGGCAGGTATCTGCTCGTACTGGGAAGGATACTGTCTTCGGAAGAGGTTTGTCACTTTGGTCTTGAAGCGAAAGCAAATGTCCTTAAAGTCATAACTGCCCGAGACATGAACAGGAATCAGAGAGATACATATAATAAGAGGAGAAAGACTCAGTGAAGAAAGCATCAAAACACGTGTCCGAAATCCCCCCCATGGATGATGAGGAGCTTGAGCGGTTCTGGGAGGCGCATGGTCCCGAGGACTTTCAGGGCTGGACAGAGGGCGGGCTCAACTTTACTCGCCCGGCCAAACGGCTGATTCAGTTGAGGCTCGACCCGAAGGATATCAGGGTGATTGACAGGGAATCCAGGCTGTCAGGAATCGACAGGGCACAACTGGTGCGCTCCTGGGTAAAGGAAAAGATAAGGCATCTTCAAGCGCAAAAATAATTGAACATCCCGCCAAAACACCGCCAATTTTTTCGATGTTGTGCTAAGTTATTATCATTATGGATATTTTTGATATCTGCTTGCCTTCACCCTTCACCCCTCACTCTTCCCTGTGGCCGTTAATGCCCATGACATGACATCCCGCCCCAGTCTACGGGTTTTATGAATGATAACGCCCTTTGTCATACATAATAATCCAACATAAAGGCATGTGTCAAAGCTGGCGTTCACGCGTCAAATTGATTAGTTTATCACATCAGCTCGCCAAATTTTTAGTTAAACGCCAGAGAATCCCATTTCCTTCCAAAATCGAGAGGGTGCCTTTCTATAGCTATTATAGGTTTGTGAGCAACTAATGTGAAGAGTCTCCTGGACGCGGGTAATCGCTACAAAGCAGCTTCTACGCTCTTCCTCCATCTCTCGAGTCTTGTCACCTTTTTTAACAGCATAGTATGAGGGAAAAACCTCCTCAGCCATTCCAATCAGAAACACGTGTTTAAACTCAAGGCCTTTCGCTCCATGTACTGTGAGACAAGATATGGAGCCAGGCATCCTCGACGGAGCTTTCGACTTTAAATCAAGTTCTTGTAAGTAAAGATGAAGGGTTACATTGTCTGGCGAATGTTCGCGGAGGATTGATCCATGCAACTCCATCCAAGTATTGATTTCCTCCCGTTCGAGAGGATCATCTTGCCATTCCCGATTCCAGAACCATTCCAGCAACCCAACAAACATCAAGCGTTCTACCAGGTCGATACTCACCCGGGCCAACAACTCACGGCGAGAACGTCTTCCTCTTTAGCTAAAGCCGTGTTAATCCAGGCTCGAAGGAAATCCCCACCATTGAGAGCCGCCGCCGCCTCAACATGCTCCGTCTCGATCACGGTCTCTGCAAAAGACTGCCACGCCACACATACACGGCGCAGAAACTCTCTATCATGTCGTGCATTTGCAAGGCGCAATGCCGCATGTATCCATCGGATAGAAGCACTCTCAAATTCATTCTTGCGCTGTGCTAGATATGGCGTAAGGCCGCTGTCCTCTAATGCATGGGCCGCTTTTTGAAGGAGCTTTGTTGACCTGGCCAGTATTACACAATCCTCTGCTGCCCAACCCAATTCCTTGATTGTCGCTGGAATAGAAGACACTTCCAGTTCTTCATTCTGAAAAATCTGAGCCTTCAAAACTTCAGATTCGGTTGCAGGCTTGCAAGCGACTGAGGGGTGCTTTCCAGGGGATCGAGTAATGTTGTGTTCAATCAGACAGTTTGCCATTTCGACAATTATGCGGGGACAGCGGAAGTTCTCAGGAAGTTGGACTACGTCCATGCCATAATCACTGCGAAGCGCCATAAGTCTTTCTGGACTAGCCCCATTCCACTGGTAGATTATTTGATCGTCATCGGCCACAACGAAAAGATTGGGTTGTTGACCGGCTGCAAGCAAACGCAAGAGATTGTATTGGGCACGATTTGTATCTTGAAATTCATCTACGCACACGAATTTCCACGCCAACCTTGTTAAACGCGCTACACCTACATTCTGAGAAAGTAGTGTTCTTGCGAAATGAAGAAGCCCTCCATAATCTAATCGGTTGCTTGCCTGGAGTGCTGTGCAATAGCTTTCAAACAACACAGGTACCCATGGCGGGGTGCGGGTTAACCCTGTCGCACTGGGTTCGCCGTTATAAGATTCGGCAAACAATCGATCAAGCAGAACCAACAGATTCCGGCGGTCGGCGGGAAGAGAAGATGTTTCAAATGGAAGGTCTTTGATGGTCTGCTCAAGCAAGGCTACACGGTCTTCATCGAGCGTTAGGAGAGAAAAATCGGGCTGGATACCTACATGACTTCCATGCTGTCGCAAAATATCCCCTGCAAAAGAGTGAAAGGTGCATAGATGAGCCCTATCCGCCCTTCCTCCCATTAGCTTGTCGAGCCGTTCGCGCATTTCATCGGCAGCTTTGGTTGTAAAGGTAAGGGCGAGAACACTTGCATCTGGGTCTTGCTGCAGAAGCCTATGCGCCCTAAGAGTAAGAACCAAGGTCTTTCCTGAGCCAGGTCCCGCAAGAACCAATAGTGGGCCATCGTTCCATTCAACAGCGCTGCGTTGATTTTCGTTAAGTTTAAAATCGGAGATATTCATGATGCCTCCGCGAGCTTTACCGCTGCCTTGATCGTCTGAACAAGAAGATCGGGAACTTTCTGTTTCCCGGAGCTGATGAGTCGCATGACCAATTGAATAGCTGCGGGTTTTGAAAATTTGCGAAGATTTTTAATTGCCTTAAGTACCTGGGGCCAGTACGAAGGGTCGCTAGTGTCCACAATGACTCGCTTGCGGGTCTCTTCGGTCAGGAAGGATTCATACACTGAACCGAAACCACAAGCGCAGAGGTATTCTTCAATATTGGCTTGCGGGATAATGAATAAGATTTCCGACTCATTCCTTGCATTAAGGTTATCCCGCACTTTTTTAATATCGTCGGCTCCTTGTACATCGTTATCCGCTAAAACTACCCATGAGATGCCCATGCAATTGGCGGCCTTGAGGCCTGTTTCAATACTGATCCCCGTTTGATACGCTACACATCGAACTCCAGCCCTTTCAAGGTTTATCCCGAGATAACGCGCCACTGCTGGCAATAGGGTGGCCTCAGTCTCGCCCTCCCCGAGAATCCAACAGCGTGCAAATAATAGTTCACCCCTGGCGTGGCGAATATTGAAGTTGAACTTTCGTTGTTCGTCAGGATCTAATCCGGCGTTTCGCAGGTAACTTGCACAAATACTTCCGTCCCTTCTGTAAAGACGAGTCACCACTTCAGGTGGGACTTCGGATAACAGATCCCCGCTATGAGTCGATATGATCTTCTGTCCGGGAATTTGATCTATGAGTTGCCAGAGGGCACGAATGGCGCTCGGATGTAAGTGGGCTTCTGGTTCCTCCAGAGCCACGATTGGAGTTCCTTTATTCCATGCCTGAAGAAACGCGTTGAAAAGCATCAGCACTACGAGGCTTTGTGTGCCTTCGCCATGGTGATCGACGGGAACCTTGGCCCCTGTCTCTGTGTTCAGACTTACTTGTGCTTTAGCAAGCATATCGAAAAGGCGGCCAGGGACAGCGTCCACTGCTACCACCTCACTAGCTCCTGTATTATATATTGGTATTACGCGCTGAACGTCTTTTAACTTATCCATGACCTGAGTAAAACTACCGTGAGAAGAGATAATCAATTGGTTTACTGCGGCCAGTTTATCCTCGATTTCTTTTCGCTTTTCCGGCGATAGTTGGGATTCCTTGAGGAAGGGACGCCAAAAAGCTCCTTTGGCATCAAAATGTCTTGCCGCCTCCCGCAAGGCTGCAAGATAATAATAGGATACTTCATTTTGGAGTGTCATAATTGCCGTGTCTGGCACATTGCTGAGAGCTATCCCATCTAGATTCTGAAACTCCCAGTCTTGAATAAAATCCTGCGACGCTGCATCAAAACGGGCTCCCACTTTTAAAATGACGACAGTGCAGCCGGCTGCATTGCTTTGAGCGATCTTCGCACGATTTAAACGGCCTACCTGATCATCGTTCCATTCGCCGGGGACTTTCTCAGCAAAAGTAAGACGGATACTAATTGCATTTGAATCGGCTGGCTCTGCTGTCGAGTTCGGCAAGTGAAAATCGTAAGCGTTAAAACTACAGCCGCGCCGTGATCGAACTTCGCGTAGCGCAAAACGCAACGCGTCAAGCACAGCGGTTTTTCCAGTGTTGTTTTCGCCAATCAAAACTGTAGTGTCCCCGATATTGAGCTCAAGATTCGTGATTCCCCGAAAGTTCTGAATTTCGATTTTCCGTAGGTTCATAGAGCTATCGCCTTTCAGTTCGGGGATGTTCTTTCTCTATTCCGCCAGATAATTCGTCCCCTCCCCCGCCTTGACTGGCGCAATAAGAAGGTCACCCCGTGTCAAGCCCACGCCTGCACGACTTATTGAATGTGTCTGCAAGTAGCGCGTCGAAAATGGCTTCAGCTTTTAGCGTAGCGGTTGCTTGCTGGTCTTGGATAGAGTCGATATTTTTAGTCTGTTCGAGAAAAGTTTGTTGCAGAGACCTTGGTGGCAGCTGAACGGAAATTGCTCGCAGTTCTTTCCCGTTGATATTAAACTGAACGACGGACTGCCGAGTATGCTTTAGGAACTTTTCTCTGCCTCCCTTGGATTCCAAAAAGCTTTTGAATACTTCGGGTATTAGCCGTGATGTATCAAGCCTGATGCGCATCAAGTGTGAATCGAAAGTCCATTTATTTGCACCAGGATAGACGATAACCGCTTTGCCAAGGTGATCTAGTGAGCCTATGGCGCGGGCGAGAACAACATCTCCGTCTCGGAGAGAGAATCGATTGACTTGCTGGTCTGGCAAATCAATCCATTTCCTGTTTTCGAGTTTCAATTGCCCGCCTTGTATATTGGCAACCCGAAGGTCGAGCCAGCCGCCATCGTTCGACGATGGTTTTGCCATTGTACCAAGTGTAGGGGATTCTGACAGAACCTCCTCCAACTTCACAATGGGCCACCCCCTCGGGTTCGTCGCGGGATCGCCGAACATATCGAGGAACAGGGCCGAAATCAGCTCGGCCGCTTTTTTCTGCGCTTGCCGTCGTAAGTGAATGATGCCCTCGGCTCGCGAGAGAATATCGACGATGCGGCGTTGTTCCAGGAGCGGCGGGAGCGGAATATCGAGACTGAGAACAAAATCCATATCTGCGCGCGGCATCCGCGAGCCTGCTGTCTTCGCTGTGATTTGAGAGACGATTTGCGGCGAGCGCAGAAAGTAAGCGAGATACGCGCGGTCAATTCCGTTCTTGGGCAATAGGGGGATGATCTCCGTAGAACATTTGCCTTCAAAGTCCGGCAGCGCAACCTTGTTCAGGTAGGGCCGCAACTTGCCATAAAGAACATGCTGTTTCCCAAAGCGGAAGCTGTTTGCCTTTGGCGTCTCAGGAGTTTTTGAAAGCTCGCCTTCCATGAACTGGCCGGAGTTTGCCTCAATTGTTTCAAGGCCGATGTATCGTAAATCATTACATTCGCCAGCCTTGATCGTTCGGCGATCTTGGCTACACACTTCTTGAAGCTTCACTGTTTGCCACCCCGTCATGCTGTCCTCTCCGCAAGAGAAACCCTTAGAGCTTCCACCTCTTCCACAATCTCCGCCTCGATAGCGGCCAACTCGTCGAGCAACTCGCGCGGATCGCGGTGCTCGACGGCTGTATGGTTCATGGGGCGATAGCGGCCAGCCGAGAGGTTGAAGTCATTTGCGCGCAACGTCGCCGCGTCCGCAAACCACCATTTAGCCGCCCATTCTTGCGACTTATCCCTTGCCGCCCATTCGGTCCAGCACGTGTCCTTGTTTTGGTAGGTAGCTGCCAGTTCGGGAAGGTCGTCGTCCTCGATAGGCGTGTCGTGATTGGCGTCGAGCTTGTAGCCGTCATTATCGGCGTGCAGGAACAGAACGCGCTCGGTGCTGCCGCCTTTCTTGAAGAACAGCACGGAGGTTTTGACGCCCGCATAGGGTTGGAACACACCGCCTGGCAGCGAAAGCACGGCCTCGACGCGGTTGTTTTCAACGAGCTGGCGGCGCAGCTCCTTATGGGCCGTCGTGGAACCGAAGAGCACGCCTTCGGGTACGATGACGCCGCAGCGCCCGCCAGGGCGCAGACTGTCCATCATGTATTTCAGGAACAGCAGCTCCGTTGCGGTCGAGGTCCCGACCTTCACGTCCTCGACGATGCGGTCTTTGTCTACGCGCCCCGCAAACGGCGGATTGGCAAGCACGACGTGATAGCCGTCCGCCGGCAGCGAATACTCGGCCCGTTTCTCGGCGTCGAGCGTCGTGGTGAGGACGTTCCGCAGCAGGATGCGGACATTTGGCAGGCCGCGCAGCGTCAAGTTCATGGTCGCCAGGCGCACCATTTTCGGATCGACATCGTTGCCGAAGAAAGTGGTCGTCTGCAGCGCCGAGAGTTGTGCCGCACGAAAGTTTATCGCCCCACCCGCGCCGTTGAATCTTGCCGTCCAGCTCGACCTCGTGAATCGCGGTAGGGGAGGAATTCGCAAGCCGGATATGGTTGTAAGCGGCCACGAGGAAGCCCGCCGTGCCCGCAGCCGGGTCATAGACGGTCTCGCCGATCTTAGGGGTGATGATTTCCACCATGGCGCGGATGATATGGCGCGGCGTGCGGAACTGGCCCAGTTCGCCCGCCTGTTTTATCTGCTTCAGGACATGCTCGAACAGATCGCCCTTGGTGTCCGCATCGGCCCGGTCGAGCCGAAGGCTATCCACCAGGTTGATGACCTGGGTTAGAACGGTCGGCTCGTCAATCGTGAGACGCGCGCCGTTCATGAAATTATGGGCGCCGTTATTCCCCAGTTCGGTGAAAAAAGCGAAGACCTCGTCACGCACAAAACGAACCAGTGGTTCCCCCGAAAGCCCTTTCGCCCAGACCGACCAGCGAAAGCGCCCGCGTGAAATCTTCGTGACGTTCACGGCGGGGGCGTTTAAGGGGTTCTTGAGCTTCCAGTCGCCCTCAAACATGCTCTTATAGGGCTGTTTCAGAACCTTGGCCTTCTGGATGTTTTCGGCGTCGATCCCCTCGACCAGGTAAAAGAAGAACAGAAACGAGAGCTGTTCGGCATTCGTGACGGGATCGGGATAACCGCCGCCATACAGATAATCGCGAATTTGCTCGATGGATCGACGCATGTCGGGGGTCAGAGGCATATCTTTCTTTTCCTGGTGCCCTAATGAATGAACTGTTGCTGATCCGCCGCTAGAAGGAATTCTGCTGGCTGTTTGAAAACCGTCTCATTGAGGTCGGCCAGTATGGTTTCAAGACGATTTTCGCCGCCAAATATGCGCACGGCTTGCGGCAGACCGCCCATGAGCGTGAAGGGATGAAACGCGAAGTGCGCGAGGCTGAATTCGTCCATTGTGCCTGCGTTCGCGCGAATCTGATTGCCGACCATGCGCAACCAGCTTTCCTCGTTTGGAGTCAGGCCTTCCTGCGTGAAAAGCCAGGCCTCGAAACGCGCGCCCAGCTCCGCCGCCTTCAACTCAGAGACTTCAGGGAAAACCATGTTGCCGTCTTCATCCATGGTGATCCATTCACGCGTTGTCGGGTCAATGTGATCATTGATATCAAGAGCCAGCAGAAGGCGCGGCGGCCGAGGCCTTCGCGCCGGTATGCTAATGACAATACCGCTCCCGGTTAGCTCCTCGTCATCGGCGTGAAAATCACAGACGCCGACAAAATCAAACATCGTGAAAACCGCCTTGCCCGGTGCTTTGCGCGAACCACGTCCGCGCATTTGCTGGTAGAGAATGGCCGAGCGCGTGAAACGCGCGAAAACCAGGCTGACGACTTCGGGACAATCGAAGCCGGTGTCCAGCATGTTGACCGAGACCAGAATCTTCGGGAAAGCCTCTTTCTTGAACCGCCTGATCTTGCTCATGCCGTCAACGGTGTCGTCTTTGCCCATGCCGGACACGACAAAGTCGGCATAACGGACTTCGGGAGAGTCTTTTTGATCGCGGAAGGCATCGTCGAACATTTCCGCCAGGGTCTCGGCGTGGCGCTTCGTCACCGCAAAGACGATAGTCTTGCCAAACTGCGGCTTTCGCAGCACGCCTTTATGATCGGTATAGCCGTGATCGAGCACCTGGCGGAATTCCCGCACCATGGCGCGATTGCGTTCCGGGATGGTAAATCGCCGTTCCAGGGCCGCAGGGTCCACCATGATGCTTTGCCTCATCCCCGAACAGCTTTTCAAACTCGGCGCGGGTCTCGGCATCCATGGCCGACCAGTCCAGCTCGTCGCGTTTGACCTCGAAGCCGCCCTCGGCGGCCGTCTTCACGGTTTTGGCCTTATAGATTTGATATGGGGCAAGCCAGCCTTCGCGGATGGCGTCTTTGAGTTTGTAAGTGAAGGTCGGTTTATCCACTTCGAAAAAACGCAGCGTGTCGCGCACGAAGAGCTTGTCTTCTTCGTCGTGCGAACTCTTCACCCGCTACGCAGGGCGTTGCCGTCAGGCCGATCTGAATGCCGTCGAAGTGTTTCAGGACCCCGCTCCACTACGCCGTAAATGCTCCGGTGGCACTCGTCGCTGATGATCAGATCGAAATATCCCGCCGAATAATCGCCGTAGATATTTATCATGCTTTGCAGCGTCGTGATGGTGATTTGCTTTTCATCCTGGAAGCGCCGGCCGGCCCGCAGCACATAACAGGGATAATCCGGCAAGATGCTCGGCGAAAGCGTCTTCGGTTTGCTTGGCGAGCGGTATCCGGTCCACCAGGAAGAGCACGCGGGTAATGGCGTTGGCTTGAAACAGGCGCTTCATGAATGCCGCCGCCATGCGGGTTTTGCCGGTTCCGGTCGCCATCTCAACCAGGAGCTTGCGACGCCCCTGCCCGATCTCTTGGCACAAGCTTGTCGATGCACTCCTTTTGATAATCCCGCTCGACGATGCGCCCGTCGATAGGCACAGCTGAAAGGGTCTTGCCGCACCTGGCGTGTGGCAAAACGCCTTTCAAGGTCCGGCTGTTTGAAGAAGGTTTTTACCGATCGGGGATAGGCCTCACATTCCCATTCCCAAAACAGGATCTCTTTGCCATTGGCGAGGAATATATAAGGGACGCCGAGCTGGCTAGCGTAGCCTTTTGCCTGCTCCGCTGCCTCGCCGAGGCCTGCCGTTGAAAAGCGCTTGGCCTCGATAACCGCCGCTGAACGTCCATGCCGGTCACAGAGCACATAATCAGCCCGCGTGCCGTCCGGCAGCACGTATTCATAACGGACGCTGTTCGGGTCCTGCATGTGCCAACCCTGATCGGCGAGCTGGGCGTCAATCACGACGCGCGAGAAGGCTTCATTGCCTGGTGTCATGCGCTCTCGATGTCCTTAAAGGTGCTCCAGCAGCTTCGCAATTTGCTCCGGATCGGGAAGCTGTCCTTTCAGATCCGCAGGCAAGGTTGAAACCATCCGGTATTGCGAAACGCCGATAGGTTTGTTCGATTCCCGAAGGGCATACTCGACGATGGTTCTTTTCTTTGTCTTGCAAAGGATCATCCCGATAGACGGATTTTCGCCCTCTTCCCTGGCCAGATCATCAAGTACAGCAAGGTAGAATTGCATCTTGCCGACATATTCCGGCTGAAACTTTCCTACCTTGAGATCGACCGCGACCAGGCACTTGAGACGGCGGTGAAAGAGCAAAAGGTCGATGAAATATTCCTCGCCCTCGATTTCCAGCCGGTATTGGCTTCCCACGAACGCAAACAGGCCGCCCATCTCGCGCAGGAAATGTTCAACCCGGCCGATAAGCGCCCGTTCAAGTTCGCGCTCGCTGTGTTCCTCGGCAAGCTCCAGGAAATCGAAGGTGTACTCGTCCTTGACCGCGAGCTTGGCGTGCTTGCCGGTCTCCGCCGAAACGGTCCGGTCAAACGTGGTCTGATTGAGGAGGGTTTTTTCGTAGGTCTGGTTTTCGATCTGGTGCATAAGGACGTTCTTCGTCCAGCCAAACTTGCGCGTCATCCGGATGTAGAATTCGCGCTGCAGGTCATCCTTGCACTTTTCCAAAATAATCAGATTATGGGTCCATCCAATTTCTGCCACCAATAGTGTCAGTTTTTCATTCGATTGGTATGTGAGGTAAAAATCTCGCATTCTCCAAATGTTGCGGGCGCCAAATCCTTGCATGCCGGGGAAGTCGGCTTGCAGGTCCTTGGCAAGGTTTTCCACAACCGCCCTGCCCCAGGAGGCTTCCTTTTGCCGCTCGACAATCATGCGGCCAATGTCCCAATACAAGGCGATCAGCTCTTTATTGACCGCCTTGAGCGCTTCGTATTGGGCCTTCCGGATGCGGGTTTTAATCTCCCGCAACAAGGTGGGGTAGCTGTCCGGAAGTAAGTCGTTCATGCGGTTATCCACGTTCAAAGGTCAGGAAGATGCCGTTATAGCCGATCTTGCGGCGGATACGCCCTCGAACGGCGACCACGCGGCCCGTGGGCGCCCGGTCCACGTCGCGGCCTATGTGGCAACCCGGCGCGGTTTGGACGATTTTGGCGACAGGGAGCCGCGTTCTTGATCCTCATGCGCTGCCTGTTGCTCTATCTTATTGCGAAGCTCTCCGTCGCAATGAGAGATAAATTCTTCCCAGTGAGCGAGTGCTTTAAGCTCGTAGAAGCGTTTTTCTGTGACGTTGTACGCAACAGCTTTTTTTTGTTGTTTCAGAAGTCTAAAGACATTGAGGAGCGTTCCCTTGCTTTTCCCGTTCCATACCATAAAGCCAACCGTGGCGTCATCGGCCATGGTGCGATCTTTCGTGGCGTAAAAATCGAAAGTCTTGTTGGGCGCAGTTGATGATATTTTTCGCTGTTTCCAATTGCCTATATTGTTCCGGCAAACGTGCCCGGAGCAAAAAACCTCCACGTTAAGGTAGTTTTTGCTGTTCAAGTACTGCTGGACGGCTTTATCAGCTCCGTTTGCGTCTCCTACAATGACAGGTAACCCTTTTTCGATGATCCGATCCAACCGCATCCGGATCGGCTCACTTAGACGGGAAACCCCCCGTGAACCGCCTATGAAGACCTTTGTCATCGGTGGCTCCGCCACAGCTAGGCACTTTCAAAACTCAGGAAAACGTCATTGTAGCCGATCTTGCAGCGGACACAATGAATAATCAAGGAACTAAATAACAGGGTAATCCTCCGGCTCTGCCGGCGGACTCGCAGAGTTTGACATTTCCGGTAGTCAGGTCGTCATTCCGGCAGTGCTTAGGCCAGAATCCAGGTTCTTGTGTCTCGTCAGGGCCTTTAAAGGTATCGGTTGCCAATTTGAAGCGCTGGCTAAAGCTGTATACCAACCTGCGAAAATCTGCTGGATTCCGGCTCAAAAGCGCCGCCGGAATGACGATGGCGCGGTAGTCAAAGACCATGCGGATATTCTCGGAGTTATCAAGTACCGCCAACCGCTTTGAGCGGTCCATGGTTTTCCAGGCCTCCGGCTTGGCCGGAGGTATGTGACTCACGGCAAATCAGTCGCGGACGGCGCTTTTCCAACAGCGGCCCCTTCTGCGATATTCCTGCCGGTCGCATCCGATGCTGCGCACAGAATTGCACATACGCGGCCCAGATGGAAGCCCGGATGTTTACTTCACCAGTGCCCCCTCCGCCTTCGCGTCTTCGCGCCTTCGCGTGAAACAAGGCTTTACGCCCTTTCCATCCTCCGTCCTCCGTCCCCCGCCTTCGCGTGAAACCAGGCTTTGTGTCCTTTCCTGCCTCCGCGTCTCCGCGTACCTGCTCCCTGCTCCGTCCTCCGTAGTTTGACACCCGTCAGGTAAAAACGTATAGTTCTAATTGATTGTACGTCATGGTACATGGAGGTTGGCGATGCAAACCAAACTTACTTTGCGTCTGGAGGATGAGCTTATTCGGAAGGCAAAGAAGTTTTCCAAAAAAACCGGCAAATCGGTCTCTATGATCGTGGCGGATTACTTCGAGAAACTCGATGTGCCTCCACCCGAAGAGGTCGAAGGTATCACTCCGAAGGTGGCAACTCTCAGGGGCATTCTCAAGAGAACCGGCGCCGAGGAAAAAGATTACTACCGCCATCTTGAGGAGAAGCATCTTTGAGAGTACTATTCGACACGTATGTGAGTATCCGGCTTCTGCTTTCCCTCAAAAAGCCGCTACGCGCACATTATTGCGCTACGCGGCACAACCCGCGCCGGCCCACATGGGACTGCGTCTTTCAGTCGCCGTGGGCCGGCGGCGGGTGGCATGTTAATCCTGTCTAAGCTTTTCTCTGCCCCTCTGCGGTGAATCGCTTGAGGTGGAGGTTTTAATGCGGCGGTTTTTTCTTTTCTCGTTCCCGGTCATTGTTTTAATTTTTTTTGGTCTGCGGACAGTGTGCTCCCAGGAGCTAAAAGAAAACACTCAAGTCCAGGCGCCGGCTCAGCCGCCTGCGCAGGCAATTGACTCATGCGCCGAATGCCACACCCGCATCACTCCGGGCATTGTGGCGGACTGGCAATTGAGCAAGCACAACGCCAATGATGTAGGCTGTTCCGCGTGCCACGGCGACCGGCACAATTCCATGACCGATGCTGCTAACGCCGGGATCGCCGGTCCGGAGGTCTGTGCGAACTGTCATGGCCTCCAGGTCGATCAGTTCCGCAAGGGTAAACACGCTCTTGCCTGGGGCGCAATGAAAGCCATGCCTACCCTTCACTGGCAGCCAATGGCGCAGGTGGAGGGGCTCAAGGGTTGCGGGGCCTGCCATCGCGTTGGCCTCAAAACCGAAGGGGAGGTCAAAGGCTTGATGGAGAAAGGATCGGGCTTTGGGGCGAGTTCGTGCGACGTCTGCCATACGAGGCATCTTTTCTCGGTCGATGAAGCCAGGTCACCGCAGGCTTGCAGGACCTGCCATACGGGAGTGGATCATCCTCAGTGGGAGATGTATTCATCATCGAAGCACGGGGTGCGTTTCTTGCTCAAACAGAGCAGAATGCTCCCGGAAGACGCAGCGGCCCCCACCTGCCAGAGCTGTCATTTACAGGACGGAAACCATGCGAACATGACGGCCTGGGGATATCTGGCCTTGCGCCTGCCCTATCCTCAGGACGCCCGGTGGGCAAGGGACCGAGCGGCTATCCTGCAAGCCCTCGGAGTTTTTGACCCTACGGGAAAGCCGACTCCCAGGCTGGCTGTTTTTGAGACCTATAACTTTCTCAGGTTTAAGGAAGAGGATTGGAAGGCCGAACGGGAAAAAGCTCTCAAGACCTGCAATGATTGTCATTCGGTTAATTTCGCGAGGGCTGAACTGGACAAAGGCGATCAGATGATCCGGGAGGCGGACGCATTGATGGCCGAAGGGATACGCACGGTTGCCGCTCTTTATGGGGACGGGTTGCTCAAAAAGCCGGAAAGCTACTCTTATGAGTTCCCCGACCTTCTCTCCATGCATAACGCGCCAACGGTCATCGAGCAAAAGCTCTTCTCGATGTTTCATGAATACAGGATGAGAACATTCCAGGGGGTCTTTCACTGCAGTCCGGATTATTCCTTCTGGTATGGATGGGCCCCAATGCAGAGATGCCTTACCGAAATCAGGGAACGGGCAGCCGAAATAAGGGCCATGGCTGGAAAAGCAGCGCAGCATCCTGCCAAGGGCGTGAAATGATAACTTGTTTCCATCCGGGATTGATGAAGGCTATTTGCGGTTTCAAAACAAATCTGTACGAAGCGGTAAACCGGCGGATACTCAGCGCATGGTACCCTGCGGGTATTCAAGTTCCGGCGGCCGTCACTCGATCGGCTTTCTCAGAAGGCCCCCCGGCGCTCCTTAAAACTGCTTCCAGGCTGTATGAAAAAGCACTGCAAAAAGATCAGGCAAGACGCCGAAAAAAACGGGTCAAACTGCCGGCGCCGGTGATCAGCATTGGGAATCTCTCCACCGGAGGGACCGGAAAGACGCCGGTTACGATCTGGATGTGCGAGCTTCTGCTCGAAATGGGGCTTCATCCCGCTGTTTTGACCAGGGGATACGGAAGAAGAGGGGACAGCCCCGGACGCGTGCCCCTTTTCGGCAGCCCCGCAGAGCTTTCCGATCTTTTCGGCGACGAACCCGTCATGATATCGGAACACCTGCCGTCGACGCCTGTCTGGGTTGGGAAGGACCGGGCGGCTTCGGGCAAGGCAGCCCTGGCTTGCAGCGCAGTGGACGTCTTTGTGCTCGATGATGGTTTTCAGCACCTTGCGCTCGACCGTGACCTGGATATCGTTCTGCTCGACTGCCGCAGCCCTTTCGGAAACGGGTTTGTCCTGCCTGCCGGCCCGCTCCGGGAACCCTCTTCGAACCTTAAAAGGGCTGATGCCTTTGTGATTACCCACGTAGACAGAGATGCCGATGCGGCGCCGCTAAGAGATAAGCTGGAACGCCTTTTTCCCGGCATACCGGTTTTTACCTGCCGGCACAAGTTGAGAGGAATTAGCCTGAGAAAAGGCGAAGCCGTCTTTGATCCAAAAGAGCTTGGGGATCGCAGGGCTGTTGTTTTCGCCGGAATTGCCGGGCCCGAGGGTTTTTTTAAGCACATTCGACAGGCCGGGATAAGGATTTGCGCGTCATTTGGCTTTCCGGACCATCACAGATACACGGCCGGTGATTTTTCGAGGATCTTTCACGCCGCTTCCGAACATGGCGCCGGGGTGATTATCACTACGGCAAAGGATGCCGTCCGCATACCGCTTCCTTACAGGGATTCCGTCTCCGTGGCCGAAATCGGGATCGATTTTGGGCCCGACTATGAAGGTTTCTGTAGCCTGACGAGGGCCAGGCTCGGTAGAAACACCGATAAACGGATATCGGAAATCGGAAATCAAAAATAGAAAGAGGATCTCCGACATCCGACATCCGGCTTCTGTGAGAGACCTGCTATTTTTTCTCTACCGGATACTTGGCCTCATACCATTCGTTCCACCCACCTTTGAGTACTTCGATTTTCTTGAAACCTGCGCTTGCGAATTGTTGCGCCACACGGGCGCTGGTAGCCTCGTGGTGTCAGGCGCAGTAGAAAACGATCGTCTTGTCCTTCGGGTATTCGGCCATCGATTTCGCGGCTTGGGCAGGCGCCTCGCGCCGCGCGCCCTGTATTTTCCACTGGGAGGAATCCCAGTCATCCGGTGCCCGCACGTCAACTACGATTACATCCGGTTTGGCAAGTTCTGCTTTCAGTTGATCCTTGTTGATAAGGGTGAAGTCATCAGCTCCGGCGAAAGATGCTGTAAACATCAAGATAAGGCACGCCAGAAGCCATAATGTGAATTTGGAGCGAGTCATGCTAATCTCCTTCTGAAAAAGTTTAAAAAGACCAGGGTCATGTCCATCCATTCCCAATCTCGCAATTTACCTGTGCGGGGACTCATCCGGTGTTTCCGTATGGACACGAACCGGGTGAGCGAAATTGCGAAATCTCGGGGTAACCGATTTTTCAGAAAATAGTTATCAATTCGAAATAGTCAAAAATGAAATTTGGATTGTTTTAGAGACAATAGGTGCGCCGGGAGGTTTTCAATAATCGAGAAGATGTTTATTTAAAGGAAAAGAAAAATGGTCATCCGGTAAAGGACTACCTATGGCCTGGCTTTTCCTTGCACTGAAGTTTAGGCAACTTTGCGTGTCAAACGGTTTTTGCAGAGCGCTCCACATTTTCTTTCGACAGCTCGCTGCGAGTGGCTGGTTTCATGAAAGAGATCTTCGTTGATTGAAATTGACGGCGCAGAAAAATCCGGTAGCGGCACGCTGGTGAGACTTGCAGTTGCGCTCTGTTCTCTTACAAGCCAACCGATGCGCATGGTCCGGATAAGAGAGAAGCGGGAAAAGCAGGGCCTTCGGCCCCAGCACCTGCTCGCCGTCAAGGCGTGTGCTCAGCTTTCGTCCGGGCGGTTGGAAGGGGCCGAGGTCGGGTCCAAAGAGATCACCTATTATCCAGGGGGAAGCATAAGAGCAGGTGTTTGGGAATGGAATATCGGAACTGCCGGCTCGGCCACTATGATGGCCTTTACCCTGATTCCACTTGCTCTTTTTGCGGGGACGAGGACCCGTTTTACGATAAGGGGTGGCCTGTTTCAGGATCATGCGCCAACGGCGTTCTACATGGGGAATGTCTTGGCGCCGCTTCTGGGCCAGATGGGCGCCAAGGTAAGTCTAAAGATGATCCGTCCCGGATATGTGCCAAAGGGAAATGGGGAACTGGATGTTACAGTCGATCCGGTTAAGGCGCCTCTGAAAGCCATGGCTAAGACGAAAAGAGGTGAAATCCGCAGGGTTCAAGGCATATCGCTCGCCTCGCATCTGGCAAAACAGTCGGTTGCCCAGCGCATGGCAGAGAGGAGCCGCGAACTTCTCGCGCAAAAAGGCTACAATCCTTGCATCGACATTGTCGAGGACACCTCTGCTGTCCAAAGTGGCGCGGCTCTGCTGCTTTGGGCTCAAAGCACTGGAGGCTGCCTGCTTGGATTCGACAGGGCGGGAAAGCGCGGCCGCAGCTCGGAGTCAATTGCGCAGAGCGTAGTGGAAGGCCTTTTGACGGATATCTCAACCGGGGCCACCGTGGACAGGTTTGCCGCCGACCAGTTGATTTTGTTCGCGGCCCTTGCACGCGGACAAAGCCGCTATATCGTTCCGGGCCTGACAGATCACATAGAATCCAACCTGTGGCTGATTGAGAAAATCCTGGGGGCCAGGACGCAAGTCGAGGAAAACCTGATTTCCATTGACGGGATCGGATTTTTCAGAAAATAATCTTGGGTGAAGTGAGCGGTTGGAGCTTTGTTGAGGTCTCAACTGAAGGGAGTTCGCGATGTTACCCCGTATCAAGATTCGCGGAATCTACAGTACAGCGCTTACGAAACTCGCGCTCGATTCCGGGTTGCAGATCGTCGATCCTTCAGAAAGAATCAGAGAACGATTTCATATGGAATTGCCCGATTATGGGCAATATGAAGTCCTGATACAGGACAGGGAGGACCGTCAGGGGATCGAGGTCAAAGGGGAAGCCGACCATGTGTGCGAGGTGCTGATACATATGCAGGAATCCCTTTTGGACGCGATCATCGTCAGTTTTCTCCCGACCGATCACAGCGAACCTTTGGTCATCGCAAATCTGGAGCTGCCGGGAGGGGCCAAGGAGAAACTGGACCGGGTCAGATCGAGCGTGGTCCCGACTCTCAAGAATCACCACAGGTTAAAGATAATAAACCCGGACCTGCTCGAATCGGCGGAAATAGAATTTTGCCGGCATCCCGAAGACCGGAACGGGCCTGGAAAAGAGGCTCCTCAGGGAAGCGATTTTGGACCCTTTAATCAAAGAAGGCATGGTCAGGCTTGAGCACATAAGGCCATCAGGTAAACCGATGCGTCCGAGGCTTGGGGTTCTTCAATCTGTGCGCGAAAACAGGGTGGTTTTCAAACGCGAATTCTCGAAGGGCCGCTACGACGGGTTGGATCTGCCGATCCGGGACGGCGACTACTGCCTGACTGAAGTCAGGGAAGGCCAATGGTATATCAGACACAGTTATTTCTCGAAAGAACATCTTCCTATAGGCGAATACTTCAACATAAATACCCCCACGGAGCTCTACCCCTACGGGGCAAGGTATGTTGACCTCGAAGTGGACGTGATCCGAAGAGCGGGTGAAAACGCGTTCCCAATTGATCGGGAAAAGCTCGAGGTGCTTGCACGGAAAGGTTGCATCACAAAAGACCTGCAGAACAAGGTGCTTCTGGTCTACAAACAGTTGCTGCGGGGCCTCAATCGCGGAAAGGCAAGTAATTTGCAGGAGTAGGAATGAAAATCAAAATAGCTTGGGCGATGCAATCCTTCTTTTTGTGTTTCGTTTGTAACCTGGCCTTTGCGGCCGTCATATTTTTTATGGCGGACAGAATCCTGGAAGGATTGAATCAATGGGTTTCGCCTTTAACCGGACCGGGCGCGCCTGCCCTGCCGGACGATCTGCACATGGCGCTTGGCGGTTTCGGGAATTTTGTAGTTCAAATACGAGGATACCTGATGACCGTGCTTGCCGCTCTCGCATCGGCGTTTACCTTGCTTCTATGGTTTTTTCTTTTCCTCGCCGGAGGCAGACAAATCAAGAGGGCAGGGAAGCGGGCCGTGTTAGCCCGTGTACCTGAACCGGAAGCAAGTCAATTCATAACCGTGATAGCCGATCCCGGCCCATAGCTCTCAACTAGTGCAGCGTCAACTAAGTTTCGATAGGTAAGGACCTTAAGCCCGTCATTCCGGCGAAGGCCGGAATCCAGCGTCTTTTCAGTTCGTTAACTGCACTGGACCCCGGCCTCCGCCGGGGTGACTATTCCTTGCAACATGTGATAACTTTGTTGACAACGTACTAGTGCAGCGTCAACTAAGTTTCGATAGGTAAGGACCTTAAGCCCGTCATTCCGGCGAAGGCCGGAATCCAGCGTCTTTTCAGTTCGTTAACTGCACTGGACCCCGGCCTCCGCCGGGGTGACTATTCCTTGCAACATGTGATAACTTTGTTGACAACGTACTCGGTGCTTTTCTTGTTTGAGAAAATTGAAGGATTAAAGAAGGAGGGGGAAGAGGCGCGTTGAATTCCAAACTCCAAGGGGCAAAGCTTTTCAAGTTCCTAGACTCTCTGCGCCCCTTCCCAATAAGGTGTTCTCTAGCAAGCTATTAAAACGGGATCTCATTACCTGATGATGTCGAGTCTGTTACTTTTTCACGAAGTTTCTTTTTAGACAGCCTGACCACACACTATTAAGCCACAGCCGCCGGCCATTCCATCGATGTTCTTCAGTTAATCAGGCGGCCTTTTTTCGCTGGTTCTGTTTGTCATCGGCCGGTTCGAGATCGGAGCGGCCGGAAATTTTCTGGTAGAGTTGCCATGTCTCATCGAAGGCGCGCTCATAGGAGCGATTTTCCATGTTGAGCCGGGCAGCTTTACCCATCTCCTTTAACCTTGCGCGGTCACCGAGTAGAAACTTGAGGGTCTGAAGCAGGGCTTCGGGGTCTCCAACCTGAACGATCTGGCCTGTCTTATGATTAATCATATTTTCCTGCGGCCCGCCCGAATCGGTAACGATGACCGGCAACCCCGACGCCTGGGCCTCAAGCACCACGTTGCCGAATGTGTCAGTTGCGCTGGGAAATGCAAAAAGATCGCAGCTTGCATAAATTGCAGCAAGTTCCTCCCCGTCGCGGTAACCGGTGAATATACAGGGCGTGCCCGCCAGCAGTTCCTTGAGTTCTTTGAGGTATGGTCCATCGCCTACGAACACCAGTTCGACATCCCCGTGGGTTTGCGTGAGGCTTCTGAATGCCTGGGCCAAAACGTTGAGGTCTTTTTCTTTTGAGATCCTGCCCACATACAGAATCTTGGGACCATCTCCTGTATTAAATCGTTCTTTAAGGAAGTTGACATTACGTTTGGAGGGGTGAAATCTTTCCGCGTCAACTCCCCTGGGGAACAGGCAGATCTTTCTTGGGTCTATTCCCTTTGCGATCAATTCGCGCTCTGTGCTTGAGGACGGAACCAGAATCAGATTCAACTGATCGTAAAACCAGGTAGTATATTTCCAGACCAGTTCTTCGATTGCGTAGTCTCCGGTCAGGATATGAGCATACTGAGGAATGGCGGTGTGGTAGGTCCCGCTTACCGGAATTTGCATTATTCTGGCGACGGCCAACCCGGCAAGACCCAGCGGTCCGGGTGTGGCCACGTGAATTTGAGTGAAACGCTGCTCATAGCAATAATTGAGTATCTCCAGCAACGGGGGCAGGAACATCTTTTGTTCGGGATACTCCGGAAACCCGTAAACCCCAATCGGGTTGAAATTCATCTGACCCTTCATTGGGGGTCGAGTTTGAGAGTCACAGGTAATCACGGTCAGATCTTTGCCGGTTTTTTTGGCCAGCTCGAGTTGATGCTGAATGGTCAGCGCAACGCCGTTGATTTCATGGAAAGTATCTGTGAAATGAGCAATTTTTACCGGTTTTTCGTTGCCGCCGGCCCCCTCGGTTCCGAAGTGCTCCGTCGCTGCTGCGCTGAAATGGCGGTCTCTTGAAAAAACAGTGAACGTTACAAAGTAGGGCGCCAGCACTGTATAAGCCGCCCCGGCAGAGCCGAGCGACTGAAACATGTTGAAAAAATGGGCCCCGGAGAGGCTGCTTAGCAGAGAATCCCAGAAATGAAGCAGGACCTTGTTGGACACCTGGTTAACAAAGTTGTACCATCGTTCTGCCCGGTTTTCAGTTTTGCGGTTGCCGTTGGTGGCTATTTCCATAAGCTCGGGATCGGCCTGCAAGAGCTTCTGAGCTTCGAAACGCAAAAGGTCTTGTATTCTGGACCCTTCCCGCTGTTTGGAAGTCTTGCGCTTTCTCCAGGAGTAGATCAATCTGGTGACCAGCCGTTCATCTGATTCAGGGTCCGCCTGAAGACAGCGGTTGAGAAAACGCAATACAAGGTCCTTATTCACGTCACTTTCGAAGTTTAGTTTTCGCTTATAGTACTGGTAGGCGATTCCGTAGATGTTATGAGACATGACGCCGGGAGTCGATCCCTTGCCCACCGGTATGGTTCGGCCCATATTGATCCCCTGCAGGAACTCTTTTAAGCTGCGGGCGCCTTTAACCACCGTATGCTGGCGGGCTACGTTAAGAGAACTGTGGTCATCAGAGCCGCCTGTCAAGCTCTTGCGCCAGGGTTCCGGGGAAGCCGGAACAATCCCGTGCTTATCGATCAGCCTGTCTAGGATTTCCGGGGTCAGATTCTCCAGAATCTGCCTTATTGCGTAGTTCTGATAGTCGTCCCGGGCTCCATTGAGTTCGAAGTTTGTGAAGAGCAGGAGGAATTTTTCAAAATGCTCGATCGTCAGTTTGTCGTTTACCGAATATAGCGGGTGGGCCAGGACGTGAACAATGCCGGTTACGGCAAGGTAGTCGACCAGGTCGAATATGTTTTCCCGCACGTTCTGGATTTCGCGGTGAATTGCATCATTTATGTCATAGACAAGGACATGGGCTTTGCACCCGTCATCGGGAAAGTACGTTGTAACCTCTTCGCTTATGAATGTGCCCGGCAAGTGTGCGATCTCGGCGCTGCCCGAGATGGTGTTATGATCTGTTATAGTGACCAGATCCATTCCCTTCTGCCTGGCGATTCGGTAGACTTCGGCCGGTTCGGTGAAGCACTCCGGGCAGCCGAGCTTTTGGAGAATCCATTGCGAAGGGCGAATTGAATATTTGGAATGGACGTGCAAATCGATTTTCATGCTCTCTCCCTGTATCCTTTCCATTTATTATTCGATACGTCTGTGCCGTTAACACTTCTTGCTGCGATCCGGACAACGTAGCAGGCGAGTTCTTTGCCTGGATATTTGCCTTCGATTTTAGTAACGGTCCTTTCGTTGCGCATCATATGAGTACGGTTCCTATAGACCGGCGGCCGATTGAAAAGCGTTCGAAGGTGCATGGATAACATGCGGACGTTTCCCTTGCACATACCACCCTGCCGTCAGCAGAGCTGAGTATGCCGGTTCCTTCAGGAGGAATGATTCGTTGGGGATTGCGAAAAAACCGGACAGGACGCCAAAGCAGATAAAGGGAGGCGCAAAGAACCACAAAGGCGAGTAGTATAATCATTGGAAACACTACTGTTTTGTATACCTCCATACTTTGTCTTGAAGAATGTGAACGAGCGCCATTCCCGATGAAAAGGGGAAATTAGCTATTTCGAAATGCTCCTTCTCCTTCCTGATGGTTTTCAGCCATTTCTTGACGCCTGCATGCCCGATGATTTCCCGCACATAAATGTTGGAATCGTGGAGGAGTATGTAGGAATTCTTGTGGACATGTTCGAGAATGTTCAGAAAATCGTTTCTTACGTTCTCATAGGCGTGGCTGCCGTCGATAAAAGCAATATCAATCGGGGGCAACCCAAGGGCTTTGAAGGATGAGAAAAACTGATCCGACCTTAATTTGTAATGGGTAACTATGTCCTCGACCCCGAACTGCTTGAAATGCTCATGAACTCTCAGAGGCTCACTCCATTTGTCCTTTCCCCCGATAGTCTTGAAAGGGCCGTTTTTGATCAGGGAGTAAGACGGGTCCACGAAGGTTAGCATCCCGCCTCCGTTGTCCTTTATTCCCAAAGCAAAGCATACAACACTGAAACCAAACCCGGAGCCGATAACGAGAAGATGCTTCGGTCTGAGCGCCCTGGCCAGGCCATAGTAGAGAAAGCCAAACCCCAGATTGAGATTATCCGGTTTTTCATTGTGGCCCAGTGGTTTGGCGCTTTCGAGAATGTCTTTCAAAAGAGCGGTGTTCAGGCTGAAATTGTCCAATTTGTCACCCCCTGTAAATAGGTTTGCGATTTTGCTCCCTCCAGGCAAATTTCGGTGACATTACTCGAACAAGCTTTTCGATTTGATGTCGAAGAAATGATTTTTAGGTTACGAAGAATAGGATGTCGCCAGGTATATCGACCTTATGTTCCGATCCAATCTTTTGGATCCACGCTCTGCTCTCCCAAAAGAGATCGGATAAATGCCTGCTTATAGGGGGCTGTCGCCTTATCCCTTCTCATAACCAAGGCGATATGGTCGGGCCCGAACAAATGGCTGAGAGACAAAAATTCGAGCTTTCGCTTCTTCAAATGTGGAAGATTTCTTATAATGGAGCCGCACGAAACGCCCAGGCCTGATTCGACATACACTGAACTTAGTTCGATGTTCGAAGACTCCATAATAATGCGGTAATCAAGCCCGTTTTTCTGAAACTCTTTTTCCAAAAGAATACGGCCGGTATGCTGCAGATGCTTCGGAGGCAGGATGAGAGGGTATTTAGCGAGTTGTTTCAGGCTGACTCGTCTCAAAGCGCACAAAGGATGCCCCGTGGGCGCTATCACCACGGTTTCAACCTGTTTCCAGCGAATAGCCGACAGATTCTTCGGGATCATCTTTTCCAGAGCGAAACCGAAGTCGATATCTCCACTTAGAACAAGGTCAATCACCGTGTGCTGGGGCCGGTCGAGCAGGGTCAGTTCCACCTCTGGAAATTGGCTTGAGTATTGCCTCACTGCCTCGGGGAAAAGATGATAGAGCGTTGTGAAGGGGGCAGCGATCTTTAGCCGCCCTCGTTTATTTCCCTTCATTGCTTCCAGGTTCTCTTTCAAGTCCTCGCTTCCTCGCAGCACCAGTTCTGCGAAGTTCAAGAATCTCTCTCCCTCCGGAGTGAGCCGAAGATTCCGTTTGCCTACTCTCTCAAAAAGCTGACAGTCGAATTCCTTCTCAAGAGCCTTGATTTGCTGACTCAACGCAGACTGAGTTCGAAATGTCGCTTCTGCCGCTTTGGTGAAACTCTGCAATTTCACCACATGGTAAAAGCCTATGATTTGCTGCCATTCCATATTGAATAAGCACTGCTAATAGTTAGTATAAAAACAATTACTTTGACTTATTATTCATCCATATCATATGCTCCGATCTCCGTCCAGATGATTGTCAGGGCTTTGATCTAAAAGCGCAAATCTGGTTTGTTTTCATCCGGAAAGGGTTTGTATTGCAGTTGGTCTATCTTGCGAGGTTTTCCGCTTCGCCCCGCCAAAGGCGGGATCAGCCAAGACAAGGAGATACAAAGTGGAAGGCACACTACAGCCAGGCCTTATTTTCGAATTCGGCTTCCGTATCCCTGAGGAAAAAACAGTGCCGCACCTTTACCCCGAATCTCCCGAATTTCAGTTGATGCCTCGGGTATTTGCAACGGGCTTCATGGTTGGGCTGTTCGAGTGGGCCTGCATCCAGGCAATCAACCATCACATCGATTGGCCCCGCGAGCAGACCGTAGGAGTTTTTGTCAATGTGACTCACATTGCGGCGACTCCTCCAGGGCTTACGGTTACCATAAAAGGAAAGCTCGAAAAAGTGGAGGGGCGTAAGCTCACCTTTTCTCTGGAGGCTGACGATGGGATCGACAAAATCTCTGAGGGGTCACACGAAAGATTTGTGATCGATGCCGCCAAGTTCAACAGCAAAGTGGCATCCAAAGCTTCTAGCGCATTGCTCAGTAATGTCTTTTAATTTTTGTGATTTCGTGCGGAGCGCAACTGCCTGGTGCTCTTGGCGTAAAGCCACACCTTTTCGCAGTATCCAGACATAGCTTGCGGCCCTGCGTTCTGTTCTCCGCGCCTGGTTCGATATCTTGCTGCGGCGATCCCGCACTTGGTCTGGCGCCGGGTACTTCAATGAGATTTCGATTTCAATTCGGACCATCTCCGGGCAATGGCATCAAATATCGATGCCCTGTCGTCGTCTCCGTCGAATTCGAATTTATCTCTTAGCTGGGTGCAGGTGTTTCCAGGCTCGGCTCCCAGCGCTGCTGAGAGCTTCAGGAGCTGCTCCAGCGAAAGGTTTGGAATATCGAGTTCGAGGAAGATGAGGTTTTGGTCCTTACCTGCCAGTTGGTAAGCCTCTTCAATCGAAAGATCGAGCCTGAACCCTCGATAAGATTCCTCACTATATTTCCCGAGCGGCAATGCCAGCTTTTTGGCCGCGCTGATAGCGTCGTATCCCCTGATAATCATGGGTTCCTCCATTAAAATTTTATTCTTTGTTTATACTATAATCATCGAATTCGAATGAGCCTGCGAGTCTTATTTTTTTGAAAATCTCCCGAAGGTACGCGGTTCCTGACAACAAATTTGGATCAGGCGCCGGCGTTATAGACTGCCGGTAAAGAGCAAATGCCTGGAGGAGGCGCCGGCCAGCAAGCATCGAAAGGCTCCCGGTGTTGAAGTCGATCACTTCCAGACTCGAGCGCAGGTGCGAGGTGTCCATCTTATCCGGATGGTGTCCAAGAACGAAACGGGAGCTTATCAGGTCAGCGACGTAAACCAGGTGCGCCAGACACCGGTTGTCTTTGGCTTTGTCCGGCTCGTGGTGATGGAGTATCGTTTCGCTTACGCACTCCGGCATCCCCCAGCGACGGGCGAGCAGGTATCCCGCCTCAGTATGAGCTATGCCGAACAATGTCTTCTCATCGGTTGCCAGATGATTGCCCTGAATTTGAAGTTGCCGATAAAAGAGCGGATAAGCGCTGTACGCGTACTGGTCAAGGATCACCTTCCCGATATCATGGAGCAGACCAGCCGTGTAAGCCAGATCCGGGTGCGCCTTGCCGGTAAGTTCTGCCAGTTTGCAGCTCATGTCCGCTGTCCACACGGAATGGTGAAAGATGCCTCCCTTACAGAGAGAATATCCCTGCCTTGCATGGGTGATAAAGGTCTGCAGAGAAAATGAGAGGGCCGGCAGCATGAGGTTTTTGTCGCCAATTCTCAGCAACGCCTTCTTTATTGAATCAACTTTCATCCGCGGGTCAATGGAAACCGAGTTGCACATCCTGATTGTTCTTGCACTCAGGACCTGGTCCTGAAGAACTTCCCGCGAGACATCCTGGAAGCTGTAAGAGTCATCATTGATCATGCGGATGATCTTAAGGGCCGTCTGGGGAATGGGAAGGAGTTCCTCGATCACTTCATCGAGTTGCTCAGCCGTTGGCCGGCTGAAATTATCTGCCGTATTCTTCGGTGCAAGAATCGCAAAGGGTTTGATCGTTGTTTCCCATGTCGTGAGATCAAGACTGATGGAACACGAGGAATATCCGCCTACTTCGCTCTGCCGGATCGGAATTTTTTCGTTCTGAAGAATATGCTGCGCCCTCTCCGCTATTCGCCCGCCTATGTCGAGCCGCAAATCGGCCAGTGAAACCGGACCCATGAGCGCTCCACCTGCAATACAGGCCTGCAAACTTTCCTTTCGAGCACCCTGTCTGCAAAGCGCTTCTATGAAAATCGGTATACCGGTAACGGCGCTTACTTCGGGGTTCCAGGTGAGATCCACGCTTGGTGGTTCGGGGAGAAGAAGATGAATGAGACCTCCAATCCCGGCCTTCCGGTCATATAAAGTAACACCAACGCAACTCCCCAGGTATGCCTGCATGATCTCGGGTTTTTGCCGGCTGATCATGTAAGAACCGGAGGTCACCGTATGCATTCTCATCGGAATTGGTTCCCTTTTTGCCTGAAGGTATGGCCGCCATGGCAGCAGAGTGTCTCTATGGCATGAAACATAAATCGGTCAAACCAGGGTGTTTCTTAACTGCATTTAGAGCCAAAACAGGGGGGCTGTATTGGACATGAAGTAACGAGGAATGCACAGGTTAGCCTGGAAATCAGTTCAGGAACACATCACGGTAATAATCAAAATGTTCCGTTACTGAGCCGGCCCCGCGGATTACCGCTCGAAGCGGGTCTTCGGATTTTTCCACATCGATTCCCACAGCCTGGTGAATCAGCGCTCGAAGTCCTTTGAGCAGGGAACCTCCGCCGGCCAGCCAAATGCCGTTTTCGGCTATATCCGAGGCCAGGTCGGGCGAGGCTTTTTCCAGAACGCGCCGAATAGCTTCAATTATTGCCCGTGTCGGCTCCTTCATGGCCAACCTGATATCGGCATCGGTTACGGTGATGATTTTCGGCATGCCGCTGACCAGGTCTTTTCCCCGGAGCTTTATCTCGAGTGTTTTTTTGAGGGGGACTGCGGAACCTATTTTCATCTTGATCACCTCGGCCATCATTTCGCTAATGGCCATGCCGTGTTGCTGCCGGATAAACTGGCAAATGGCTTCGTTGGCCTCATCGCCCGCCACCCTGAGCGACTCGCTGCACGAGACGGCGAATTGGGAAATGATGGCCACTTCGGTTGTCCCCCCGCCGATGTCAACGACCATTTGTCCGGCGGGCTGATCGATCGGAAGACCTGCGCCGATTGCGGCGGCCATCGGCTCCTCGATAAGGAACACCTTGCCTGCGCCCGCGATCTGCGGCGGCTTCTATTACCGCACGCTTCTCAACCGAGGTGATCCCCGCCGGGACGGCCACAACCAGCTTGGGCCTGGATAGGGGGAACCGCCTGAATACTTTTCCAAGAAATGACCGGACCATGAAAGAGGCCGTTTCAAAATCATAGATGACCCCGTCCCGCATCGGCCTGGTTACGGTCGTTCCCCTGGTGTGACGGCCGGCCAGGTTCTTTGCTTCCCGCCCGATGGCAATTACCTCGCCGGAGTCTTTTTCGATAGCGACCATGGATGGTTCATCCAGAACGACGCCTTTGCCCTTGACATATATGAGGGTATTGGCGGTGCCAAGGTCCATCGCCATATCTTTGGACAGGAAATCCATCATCCGGCCGAACATATCCCGATCCCCTTTCGCTCCAGTTTTCGAAAATCGGGTGTCATCGCGCTCGACAACGGATTCATAATCATAATGGCGGTTTTAAACATAACTTTTCTCTCAGAGACGGTAAACATGGATCAGGAGGCGTCCGACTGCTCCTGCTCCGATCTTGGTCCGAAGTATCATATCAACAAGGTAGGCGAAGTATATATCAAAAGAGCGGTCCTTTGCAAAAAATACTTTCTGAACCAAAATTAACCCTTGTGCCGGCTTTTAGATAGAAAGTTGAATGATTTCGGTTGACAAATAGCTTCTATATCTCCATAGATACACATGTTTCGGTCCTGTGGAAGAGCTGGATGGCCGACGACCTCAGAGGTCCGGTTATAAAATGTTTCCCCAGTCTCGTTCCCGAAATCGGGAAAAACGAACAGGAGAGAATTTGATGCAGCGCAAAAGGCAATTCCTGTGCGTTCTCCTTCTTTTTTCTCTTTGTTTGCTTATTCCCCAAATCTCACAGGCTGCGGTAAATCGGCATGTAAATGCCCGTTCGGCTATCTTGCTGGATATGGAAAGCGGCAGAGTTCTTTTCGAGCAAAATGCCGACTATCTTATTGCCCCTGCGTCAATTACCAAGATCCTGACTCTCTATCTGGTTTTCGAAGCTATCAAGCAAGGCCATGTCAGCCTTTCCGACAAAGTCGAGGTCAGCAGGCGGGCCGCATCTGCGGGCGGTTCCCGAATGGGCCTGAAGGCAGGCGCGCGGGTTCCTCTGGAGGAAATCATCAAAGGAATGGCCGTTGTTTCAGGCAATGACGCCTGTGTCGCAGCGGCAGAGCACATCAGCGGAAGCGTGGAACGATTCGTTGGAAAGATGAACGCCAAAGCTCGTGAATTGGGAATGACCAGGTCCCACTTCATGACGCCCAACGGACTCCCTGCCGAGGGACAGGTAACCACGGCGCGCGATATTGCAAGGCTCTCCAGTAGCCTATATTCACCGCTTTCCTGAATCGTTGGCTATTCATTCGATGCAGTCATACGCCTACGGTAGACGCTCGCATCATAACGCCAACAGGCTTCTCGGGAAGTGTCCGGGAGTGGACGGCCTGAAGACCGGCTTTGTGTGCGCATCGGGCTATAATATATCGGCGACCGCAAGGCGGAGTCATACGAGGATACTTGCTGTCGTGATGGGAGCGCATAATCCCTGGGTCCGGTGTTCTGAAGCTGAGAGGCTGATAGAAGCGGGGTTCCGTGAAACCGGCGCCCCTTATAATGATCTTAAAACCGTTGCGCTCACAACGACCGCGAAGCGAAAGGCGGTAAGCGCGGGAGGGCGCCGCTGATGCCGGTGGGGTTCAAAGAGCGCAGGCTGAAAAAGCCGGAAAAAGAGCAGTCTGGCCGCAAGCGGCCGGACAAAGCTATCGGCGTCGAAAAAGCCGGCCTTAAATGATAAGAAGAAAATAAATAACGCAGCTAAGAAATCTACGGCCAAAAATGGCAAAACTCCTTCCCGGCTCGCTTCAGGGAAGAACAAACCAACGGGGGTTGTCTCAGGCAAAAAGTCCCCGGTGTAAAGTCTGCCGCAGCCACAGCCAAAACAGGCCGCAATAACAAGGCAAAATCGGCCAAATACAATAGAGACAAGCAAAAACGGGTGCGAAAAAGAAAAATAATAAAGCCGTCCCTCATGCCCACGCTCTGAAAAGAGGGCAAAGGGTAAATCGGTTAAATCAATACAGACCAAAGCTGTTGTCCATCCTTCCTCTGCCTGCTCCGGGTTGAACCTTTACCGAACAGTACTCTGTTGCACCTGTCATGCATATCTTCTATCATGCTGTTGTCCTTATGCCAAGTTGCGATCATATAGGTACTTTAGATTGTAACAGTGGCTGAAATGCTCAGCTGCCTGATATGCAGTCAAGGGTCAATCCGCCTCGCGGGACGCCATCCTGGGTATGGATTGTTTTTGCCCCGCGATGATATAATGTCCGCATTGAGTGGAAAAGTGCGGCAAGAATACTTAATTTTGTTGAATAAGAATTGCTGTCTTTTGTGAGCTATTGTGCTTTCGTTTTCGATAACTGCCAGGAGAGCAAAATGGGTTCTTTTGAATATAGAGTTAGTCTCCACCCGGCCGAAGATTTCAGGGAGATGATTTTGTTCTGTTCCCGTGATGGGAGCTGCAAAGTGGAGATGGTCGCTTCCGAACAGATAAGGAAAATGGAAAACTTGCTAAACGAAGGGGGGCTGCAGGGTTGGGAACTGGTGCAGGCGAATTTCGGAAAAGATGGCGTGCTCGTTTTCTGGAAAAGACAGATGCACTGATCTCGTAAGCGCTTGCGCGTGATCGGTTCTGCGGATGTAGCGGGTACTGGCTGAGATGGTGCTCACTCGCGCGCGCGGTTAACCCAGTGGAAGGCCAGGACGAAAAGAACGGCGCCAAGCAAAGCGAGCAGCAGGTAGGATGAAAAATCGGGTGGATCGCCGAATGCAGCGGCTCGAATCGCTTTGGAGGCATGGGTCAGCGGCAGAAAATGCAGGATGTGTTGCACCCATTGGGGCATTGTGTCCACGGGGAAAAAAGTCCCGCCCAGAAAAGCCATTGGAGTGATGAAGAAATTGGTGAGAAGGGCCTGGTCGGAATGCGATTTGACGAGCATTGCCAACCCAACGGCCAGTGATGCGAAAACGAAGCTGTTGAGCGCTGCCGCGAGCCAGAAATAAAAGTTGTAAGACAGGACCACACCGGACAGGGCAGCGATCAACAGAATCAGGACGGTCGAAAAAAGCGCCCTGGTAATTCCTGCCAGCACCTCTCCGGTGACATAAGATATATTGCTGATCGGCGCCGCCTGAAATTCCTCGAATATGTGCCAATAGAAACGCGCAATGTTTATCTCGCTTGCTATGGCGAAAGCCTGGATCATGCTGTTCATCGCTACAAGCCCCGGGATCAGGAATTCCAGGTAGGAATGCCCGGCCACCCTTACGCCACGTCCCATCCCGAATCCGAAAGCAAACAGATACAGCAGGGGGCTCACCGACATTGAAGCCAACTGCCTGAAAAATTTCTTGCGCAGGATGAGGAGTTCGCGCTGGTAGATTGCGAGCATGCCTCTCATGTCATGACCTTTTTCCCGGTAAGGGAGATGAAAACGTCCTCGAGGTTTACACGTCTGAGAGAAAAGCTGCCTTCATGCACGGCGATATGCCTGTTGGCCTCTTCTCTGTCGCGGAAAAACAGGGTCTCCATGCCCCCGTCGGCCACCCGGTCCAAAGCCCATGTCCCCAAGGCCTCCATTAGATTTTGCGGGGTGTCCAGGGTGACTATCCTGCCTTCGTCCAGAAAAGCGACCCGGTCGGCAAGAAATTCCGCCTCCTCTATGTAATGGGTGGTCAGAAAGATGGTCGCCCCGCTTCGCTGGATGCCTTTGACAAGCGACCATATGCGGCGCCTGATGGCGGGATCGAGACCCGTCGTAGGTTCATCGAGAAAAAGGATCCTCGGCGAGTGCATGAGCGCCCTGGCGATCATCACTCTTTTTTTCATGCCCCCGGAGAGAGACTTTACCGGGCTGTCCATTTTGTCTGCGATTTCAATGTATTCCAGGAGTTCGCGGATGCGCTGCGCCCGTTCTTTTCGCGGCATCTGGAAAAGTTTTCCGTGCAGGTGCAGGTTCTCGCCCACCGTCAGTTCGTGGTCAAGATTGATGTTCTGGGATACAAGCCCGCATTGACGTTTCGCCTGCAGGCTTTCCTTCTCGACATGAAACCCGTGGAGCCATGCGTCCCCTGCAGAAGGGACCGCAAGGCCTGTAAGTATTTTGATGGTCGTCGTCTTGCCCGAACCGTTCGGCCCGAGATATGAAAACAGTTCGCCCTCGCCAACCTGGAGGCTGACGCCTCTTAGTGCTTCCACCTGCTTGTATTTTTTCCACAGGTTTTCGAATCGGATCATCGCCTTCGTACCCGTATACCGCAGAGGCCCCTCGCGGAGCGTCGGAATACCGAAATTCAACAAGATCAACGAGCAACGATCAGGGAGCAAAAGCCGTTCGCTCCTCGCTTCCGCTTTTACGTGCTCTTTAGCAGGATTTGCCTTTGGTGGAAATAGTCGATGTAGTTTCGAGCCCCTCTTGCGTTACTTATTAGTATATCGGATAATTATCTTTGTACCCGTTCACCACAAAGACGGGGCATAGTCCGGTCAAGGAGAGAACGCACAGAGAACCAAAATTCAGCAAGATCAACGAGCAGCGACCCGGGGCCCCAGTTTCCGCCGGGGTAACGTCATCCCGGTCCCGACGAAAGTCGGAACAGTTGAGAAAGGAGCACCAGGAGTTTTGAGTTTTGAGCTTTCCGTTTTGAGTTACTAAAAACTAACAATGCATAACTGCAAACTCTTCTGGCTTCCCGCTTCACAGCTGCGCAGGGGGCCGGATTGGAGTGAGCTTTAGGGCCTTATGCCAAAAAAAAATTACCACGATATATTTTTTTCTTGACATATATCGTTTAGCTATATACTCTCACGATACCAAGGAGGCGCTATGGACGTGCAATCGGTACTGCTAGGTTTTCTCATGAAATCCAGTATGACAGGCTACGACCTCAGGAAGGCCTTCTCTATCTCCTTCTCATTCTTCTCGGAGCTTAGCTACGGGTCCATTTACCCGAGTCTTAAGAAAATGGAGGCCAGAGGGCTGATTTCCAAGCAAGTTGAGATCCAGGACGGGGCGCCAAACCGTAAAGTCTACACCATAACTGAAGCTGGAAAGAAAGCTTTCCTCGATGCCCTGCGATCTCAGTTTGTACCGGAGCAACCCAAAAGCGCCTTCTGTATGAAGCTTTTCTTTTTCGCATATCTTACCCAAAAAGAGCGGGAGGCGATTGCGCTCACGCAGCTCGACACTGTTAAGCGGTTGCGCAAAGAGCTTGAGTCGGCCGGTCCGGAGATTGGAACCCACGCGGACCGGTTCCAGTACTTGTGCTTTCAGATCGGCCTCCGCTTTTATGAGAATCTGGCCAACGATCTGAGCATGGTGATCGAGGCCCTGAAGCATGAAAACGACTGTTGAGAACAAGAATCCCAATTGATTGTAACCATTGTCATTTCCATACATTTAAAAGAAGAGGGACGCCATGGAACAGGAAATCTATAAGAAACTGGCCAAACATTTGGACAACCTCCCGGGCGGCTTTCCATCCACTGAGAGTGGTGTGGAACTGCGTATTCTGAAAAGACTCTTTACCCCGGAGCAAGCAGAACTAGCCCTTTATCTCACCCTGATTCCCGAGGAACCGCAAAGCGTTGCACGCAGGGCCGGGTTGTCTACGGATGAGACCGCTCAGCGCCTTGAGGAGATGGCGAAGAAAGGGCTTATTTTGAGGCAAACGCGGGAGCCGGATCTGGTGAGATACATGGCGGCACAGTATCTCGTCGGGATTTGGGAGTTCCAGGTCAACAACCTGGACAAAGAGCTGATTCAGGACATGGATGAGTATCATCCGGTCCTTCACGAAGAGGCATGGAAGGTCCCTCAATTGCGCACCATTCCGGTTGGCCGAAGTGTGACTCCACAACTCGAAGTGATGCCCTACGAGATAGCCGAAGAACTGGTCCGGGCGCAGAAGAGATTCTCGGTTGGACCCTGCATTTGCCGCCGTTCGCAGAATATAATGGGAAAGCCGTGTGACAGGCGCGAGGAAAGTTGTCTGGGGTTCGGCGCGGCGGTGGATTATCGCGTACGCAATGGCCTGGGCCGGGAGATTGACCTCCAGGAGACGCTTGATATTCTCAAGTATGCCGATGAGGCCGCTCTCGTCGTGCAGCCCGCCAACGCCAAAGATGCTCTGTGGATGTGTCTGTGCTGCAGCTGTTGTTGCGGTGTTCTCAAATCGCTCAAGGGTCACCCCAAGCCGGCCTCGATGACGTCCAGTCCTTTTTTTGCGTCCCATGATCCGGAAAACTGTCAAACTTGCGGCATCTGCGTTGACCGTTGCCAGATGGAGGCACTAAGGCTCGAAGGCGATACGGTGCTGTTGGATTCCGACCGCTGCATCGGCTGCGGGCTTTGCGTTTCCACCTGCCCTACAGATTCGCTTAGCCTGGTTAGAAAACCGGAATCCGAACAACCTGATGTGCCCAAGAATTTTATCGATGCTGCCTTTAAATTGGGAAAGGCCCGAGGAAAAATCAAATAATATCGCTGGATGTGTGAACCCGCCTTTACCCATTGGTTCAACAGGGAGGCAACTTTGCAGACCCCGACAAGGCATCAACAGATTTTCCTCTACGCCGCGCCGTTTGTGCCCCTGGTGTTTTTCAAGATCTGGGCTTCTATTGCTGTAGATACCGGCAGTCTGCTTACCGTAGCCTGCGCTATGCTCGTTTGCTGCCTCCTGGTTCTACGGCTTGCGTGGAGGTGGGACAAACCGACCTACTTCGACTGGACGATCAGCGCCTATTTTCTGACAGTTGTAATCCTGCTTTCTCTGTGGCCGGAGCCGGCAGGGAAAGTGCTTCAACGTTATGCCGTAACGGGGATTTACCTCTGCTTGTTCTCCGCCTCATTTCTGCCGGCGATCCTGGGTTTTGCCCCTTTCACGCTCCACTACGCCAGGAAATATACACCTCAAATTTTATGGGAAAACCCGATCTTTCTGAAGATCAATCGAATCATGACCTTCACCTGGGCAGGCATCTTTGGAATCTGCATCATTTTGAGCCTCTATCCTTCGGTTATTACCCGCGCTGTTGTGCCAATAATCATTATTGTCGGCGTGGGTGTTCCTTTTAACATTAGGTTTCCGGACCATTACCTCGTGCGTCTCGGCCTGCCTTCGCTCGCCGAGATGCGGGCGGGACTCGAGAACCCGGTTGTGGAGGCAAAGGCGACACTGTCGCCGAGCAGCCAGGACCCTGCACCGGACCTGCATGACCGTCCGGTCCTTAAAAACAATCAAAAGGAGAAAGCCATGGAACAACGCAATCAGGTCCCGCGTCCTGATTCAATCGAGAGCTTCATGACGATCATGTCGAGGGGCTTCAGGCCCGAGCGTGCTGCACAGATCAAAGCCGTCATGCAGTTCACTTTTTCAGGCGAAGTCGAGGGGAGTTGTCATTTCGAGATCGACAATGGGGTGATCAGGGCCAAAGAGGGAACCTCGGCAAAACCTGATCTGACCATTGAGTCGCCATTTGAGACCTGGATGGACGTGATAACAGGCAAAGCCGACGGGCAGCAGTTGTTTATGCAGGCAGAGTACAGGGCTTCCGGAGACTTTTCATTGCTGATGCGCATGAGCGAGCTTTTCGGAAGGGATTGAGGAATTTAGGGATTAAGACCCAATTTCTCGATTCTCCAATGTTCAAATTAGCTTGAATCCCGTGTTCGCACGAAAGGAGACTGCCATGAAAGTGATCGCTCTTAACTCCAGCCCTCAGAGGTGAGGGTGTCAGCAAAACCGGCATATTGCTGGACGCACTGGCGGAAGGCATGCGCCAGGCCGGAGCTGAAGTCGAGATAATCCACCTGCGTAAGAAGAAGATCAACAACTGCATCGGCTGCTACACATGCTGGACGAAGACCCCGGGAGTCTGCATTCACAAGGACGACATGACGGCAGAGCTGTTCCCAAAGTGGTTGGAAGCCGACATTGCAGTCTATGCGACGCCCTTGTACCACTACACAGTGAACGCTTCCATGAAGGCTTTCATTGAACGCACGCTACCGGTTTTGGAGCCTTTTCTCATCAGGCGTGACGGGAAGACCTCTCACCCTATGCGGCACAAACACCCGGCGAGTGTTATCCTGTCCGTGGCGGGGTTTCCTGAGCTGCAGGTCTTCAATCAACTCTCCCAATACGCTAAATTCCTGTTCGGCAAGGGTCTTCGGGCCGAGATCTACAGACCCGGGGCCGAAACTCTCACTGTGCCCCAATTCGCCGAAACAGCCAAAGAGGTTCTCGAAGCCGCTGTCCAGGCAGGCCGCGAGTTAGTCCAACCCGGAAGCGTCAGTGCGGCGACGATCGAACGGTTAACTCAGCCCATTGGAGGAGATTTTGAATTCACTGCCAAGATGGCAAATCTGTTTTGGAAGACCTGCATCCGGGAAGGGGTAACGCCGAAGGAGTTCCAGGAACGCAACATGACCCCGCGTCCTGATTCAATAGAGTCCTTCATGATGTTAATGTCAATGGGCTTTAACGCCGAACATGCGGAACAGATCAAGGCCGTCATGCAGTTCACTTTTTCAGGCGAAATCGAGGGAAGTTGTCATTTCGAGATCGAGAATGGGGAGATCAGGGCCAAAGAGGGAACCTCGGCAAAACCGGACCTTATCGTTGAGTCGCCATTTGAAACCTGGATGGACGTGATAACCGGTAAAGCTGACGGGCAGCAGTTGTTTATGCAGCAAGAGTACAGGGCTTCCGGCGACTTTTCATTGCTGATGCGCATGAAAGAGTTGTTCGGCAGGGCTTGAGTTGGTGAAAGACATAATGATTGCCATTCATCCCAGCTTCGACAGGTCAATTTCCATCGGCTTCAGGTGAGCCAAAATTACTTCTGACGCCGGTTTCTCGGTCGGTGAATAGGGCAAGGGGAATATAATGATCAGGGAGGTTTTTGAATCTACGGTATTGGGAGGAATCCCATTACGGAACAGGATTATCCGCTCCGCCACTCATGAAGGAATGGCAGATGAAAGAGGGTACCCGACAGAAGACCTGAAACAGACCTATCTCAGGTTGGCAAAGGGTAACGTCGGAGCAATTATCACAGGATATGCCGGCGTTCAGCCAAATGGAAAAAGCCCGTTGTATCGCATGCTTATGATAGATAACGATGAAGCGGCCGCATCATATGAGGGCATTGTTCAGGCTGTTCATGCAAATAATACTTCAATCGTTCTTCAAATTGCCCATTCCGGAAGACAAACCCGCTCAAAGATAATCGGCGAACGTCCTGTTGCTCCATCAGCCATTCGCGACAAATTCTACAATGAGGACCTTCCAAAAGAGCTCACATCCGAAGAGATCGAAGCACTGATCGTCAATTTTGTGAATGCCATAGAACGGGCGAGGCGGGCAGGATTCGACGGAGTTCAACTCCATGCGGCACACGGGTATTTGCTCTCAGAATTCCTGTCCCCATATATGAACAGGCGGCAGGATAAGTGGGGTGGAACGACCGAGAACCGCTTCCGAATTTTGCACGAGATTTATACCAGGGCACGAGAGCGCGTAGGGGATTTTCCGATCCTCATCAAGATTAACGCCCACGATGGACGCCGGCAGGGGATGAGATTAGAAGAAGCTGTCCGGATTGCCCGACTACTTGAACAGGTTGGGTGCTCCGGCATTGAAATTTCATGCGGGACCTCTGAAGATGGGTTTTATACGGTCCGAGGGGCAAAAGCTCCTCTTAAGGCTGTCTTTAATTATACTTTCAAATATAAATCAACCCCCGCTTTTTTTCAGAATTTGATGCTGCGATTTGCAAACTTCATTATTCCTCCGGTGACCCCTCTAAAGAACTATAATGTTGATGCCGCGCAAGAAATAAAATCGCAGCTTTCTATTCCGGTTATTGTTGTTGGTGGGATAACATCTTTAGACGATATTGCCGGTATTATCGAAGAAAATAAGGCCGATGCGGTTTCAATGAGCCGCCCGTTTATAATTGAGCCGCATATTGTAAAGAAATTTCAGGAAGGTGTACAGCGAACCTCAAAATGCATTGCCTGCAACTACTGTCTAGTAGCTTCGGAAGAAAGGCCTTTACGCTGCTATTACGGGAAATTAGACGGGAGTTTAGTGTCCTGAGTTAGAGATCCAGTACATAAGTCCCGAGTACTTAGGCCGTCATTCCGGGGCAGGCTTCGCCGGGGTGACGATTCCTTGCAACGTCTCATAACTTTATTGACAATGTATTAGTCTTTGCCTTTCGGCTTCCACTCTTTTGCCATGCGCTGAGCCTCGGCGATTTGGGATGGTGTCATTTTCTCGGCAACCTTATCTATGACCTGTTGGGACTTCCGGTCGCCCTGTGCCGCCGCTAAATTCAGCCACATATGCGCCTGCACAAAATCCTGCGGGACGCCTTCACCATCGAAGTACATAAGCCCCAAATCACGTTGAGCATCCGCAAGCCCCTGCTCCGCCGCCTTGCAGTACCACTTTGCCGCTTCGAAATAATCCTGTGGAACGCCGTGGCCTTTGGCGTACATAAATCCCAGGTCATATTGCGCCCGGATGTCTCCCTGTTCCGCCGCCCTGCGGCAGGACTTTACGGTCTCTCCATTGTCCTGCTGCGCGCCCAGGCCAAAATTGTATATCACTCCCAAATCGATTTGTGCTGCAGCGAGTCTCTGGTCCGCCAAGGGTTTTAACTCTTCGCAGGCTTTGGCATAGTCACTTGTGTCATAAGCGGCTTTACCGTCATCGAAACCAGCATGAGCAAGGGCAGCGAATCCGAGCGGTAAAGCCACAAAAAGCAGGAATCTGAATCTTGTCATTTTCGCCTCCTCGAGTGGAGGGGCCATCAATGAGAAGGGGGCAAAGCAGGTGAACGTAGTGCTGAAATCATATTACAGCCACGTTCCGATTTCGCAAGAATATTTTCGGATCGGTCGAACGTGGTCGAAAGGACAGATGTTTCCCTTAAATTAACGGCGTGAGGCCCGGCCCCTTTGCCGCACCGGAAGCTTTTTAGGGCGGAATGAGATTCCGAGATCCGGTTCGGATGCATAGCGCACAACTTGACGCATTGTTCAGGATTAGAAAATAAGCTGTAAACCTCATCTCCACTCTTATCCGTGATGCCGGGCTTTGAACTTTGGTAGGGACACTCCAACCCAGACCGAAACCGTAGAATTTCCCTTCATTCTTTGCAGGGTGTTTGCCGATACCTATTTAAGTGGTTTAGAGACAATTTTCACCTGAGCGCGCAAAGACTTTCACCGGAGAGATCGATGTATCAAAACCCTTCGGTAAATTTATCGAATCTGCTTTTATCTTTATCTGATGCGCTGGATCTTGCAAGTCCGGAACTATCCCAGCATCAAATGCGAACAGCTTTCATCGCATGGCAAATCAGCAAGGCTGCCAATCTTTCACCAGGCTTAACCGAACAGCTTTTCATTGCCGCGTTACTCCACGATGTCGGAACCCTGACGCAGGAAGACAAACTAAGTCTTCACAGGAGTGAATTTGACAATGTTGAACCCCATTGTATCCTTGGCGAAGCCTTCATCAACCATGTACTTATGTTTGGGCCTTCCGCGAAGATCGTAAGATTGCACCATAAACCCTGGCAAAACTATGAACAGAGCAGCGCTGATTCGCTCATATTCGCGTCTCAGGCTCTCTACCTTGCGGATTCCGTGGAGCGTTTACATGACCGAAGCAGGTACATTTTGCACCAGGAACAAGACATCATTTCAACAATTTGCGGGTGGTCCTCAACGTTGATCCACCCGGAAGTGGTCGATATATTCAGATCGTTAGCCGCCCGTGAAGATTTCTGGTTCGATTTGGTCTCACCACGCCTGTATTCACTCCTGCTGCACGAGGGGCCATGTCGGAACACGGAACTCCCCATATCCGATCTTATGCCCATCTCTGAGATGTTTCGCAATCTGATCGACTTCCGGTCTCCATTCACCGCGACTCATTCCTCGGGAGTCGCAGCGACGGCCTCCAGTATCGCTCATTTTCTGGGCCTTACGGAGACCGATATCGAGCTTATGGAGGTCGCGGGCAACTTACACGATCTTGGGAAAATGGCAGTCTCGAACAGTATAATAAACAAGCCGGACAAGCTCACACCAGATGAGTTCGCAATAATTCGACAGCACCCCTATTTCACATATTCGGTATTAAGTACTATTGGTGGAATGATGCAGATCGCCGAATGTGCGGCTTTCCATCATGAAAAATTGGACGGCAGCGGCTACCCGTTCCACATCGATGCCAGTAAGCTTCATATGGGGTCGAGGATTGTCGCAGTTGCAGATATTTTTACAACCATGGCTGAGAATAGGCCTTATAGAAACGCTATGGTGAAGAGTGACATCATATCCATCCTAAAAGACTTGAGCTGCAAAAATCATATAGATAAGCATGTGGCGGGCATTCTCGAATCAAACTATGATGCGATCATTGAGTCAACGGCTCTCAAGCAAAACGAAGCCAGGGAATCTTATCTGCGGGAGTTCCAGATTAATATAAAATAACATGCCGTCTTCCTGCGGGCAGCAGAATAATAATCAAAATCATGGAAGAAGAAGGACTTTGAAAATGCGAAAATAGAAATTGGCTGTGTAGATGCGACCACACAGATGGGCATTTTTTCAATTCTTATATATGACTTCAGAAAGGAGAAAAAGAAATGGCATTGGTCCAGTGGAATGACAGTCTTAGCGTAAACGTGGTTGAGATCGACAAACAGCATCATAAGCTCGTTGATATGATTAATGAACTCAATGATGCGATGCGCAATGGAAAGGGGAAGGATGCATTAGCAAAAATCGTGAATGGGCTTATTGCCTACACAGGGTCACACTTTAAAACGGAAGAGAAATATTTTGATCAATTTGGTTATCCTGATGCAAATAGTCATAAGGAAGAACATGTGGCCTTTGTAACAAAGGTTTCCGAGTTTAAAGACGGATTCGTGAAGGGTAAGCTCGGACTATCCATAGAAGTAATGAATTTTTTGAGCGATTGGCTACAAAAACACATTAAAGGCGTTGATAAGAAATACGGGCCATTTTTCAATCAGAATGGATTGAAATAGGCCGTATAACAAGAAATTGAATGAGCTCGAACGGGGTCGGGCCGAAGGCGCCTGGATAAACCGGCATGGAGTATGGGATGAAAGAGCCCCACATAAAAGGAGGAACTGCTCCATTATGGCCCCGAGTCATGTAAGGCGGGAGCCGTAAGAGATAATTCCTCACGTACGGATCTGTGCGGGGGTGCCGGGCGACTGGCATCCCTACCGCGATAATATTTGAGTTTCTTTGTCCTCTCAGACCAAAAACGGGTTTTTTACAACCAAACCGTCAAGTTGAAACGCATGTTGAAGGTCTTCAGAAAGCACAACCGAGCACCCGCCGGATTTTGCCGCCTGCAGGATGAGGGCATCCCAGAAGGACAGAGAATATTTACGGTGTGTGTGGACTGCTGCTATGACCATATCGAAATCGGCGACGACAATATCCATGGTGGACATGAATTGCATGAACTGGAGAGCATTATCTGCCGAAATGGGTTTTTCGATTTTTCGCGTAGCTACCTGGTAAAACTCTTGAAGAACCTGAATGCTTATGACGCCTGATTCATTTTCGACATGCTCTCTTACAAGGTCCCGAGCAATGTCTTTCTTGCGGCCCAACTCCAGTGTGGAATCGATGGAATAAATAAAAATGTTTGTATCCAGGAAGACCTTATCTTTCGTGGATGTCTTCCCGATTCCAGGTTTTCTTGCCGACCTTTGCCTTGCTGTGCGAGTAGAACTCATCGAGCCCTCTTAAAGTAGCTTCCCTGAACAGATCGGTGGCAACAAATTCCTCGAGATTTGCCTTAACAATGGCATTTACAGAGGTCTTCCGCTTCGAAGCAAGCCGGCGAGCCTTGTCCAGAAGATCATCATCAATTTTCAAGGTAAGATTGGCCATCCAAGACTCCTGCTCACAGATTCGACTTCAAAGTAGCACAAATGTTGTGCCGGGTCAATTTGGTACATAACCGGCCTCCGTGGTTCGTCGATTTCTTCTTATCCTCCGGATGCCCATTGCGATGGATGCACTGCCGCCCCCGCGTGCGCCATGTTCAAATCCATGTATGTCAGACAGCTTACAAAATGCACTTATAAGGCCCAAATAAGCCATGCATGGAGCATACTATCAAGCAACTTTATCCGGTTAACTCGACCCGACCCCTTTGCCCGCTGAGCCAAAGCCCTAGTCTTTGCCTTTCGGCTTCCACTCCTTTGCCAGGCGTTGAGCCTCTGCAATTTGGGCTGGTGTCATTTTCTCGGCGAGACTGTTTCTGAAATCTTCCGCATAATCTTCTGCATACGTATCATCTTCGTGTGCTCCCGCCAAATAAAACCACATATACGCCTGTATTAAATCCTGCGGCACACTCTTACCGTCGGCGTATGCCCAGCCCAGTTCAAATTGTGCTTCGTCATCTCCCTGCTCAGCCGCCTTGCGGTACCACTTCATAGCTTGAATATGGTCCTGTGATACGCCTTGACCGTTGGCGTAAAGCCCTCCCAGTTCACGTTGTGCAGGAGGGAATCCCTGCTCAGCCGCCTTGCGGAACCATTTGACGGCCTCGGCATAATCCTGCGGCACACTATTACCGTCGGCGTACGCCCAGCCCAATTCAAATTGTGCTTCGCCATCTCCCTGCTCAGCCGCCTTGCGGTACCACTTCATAGCTTGAATATAGTCCTGTGATACGCCCCTGCCAAAGTCGTACATTACTCCCAGATAGAATTGCGCGACTAGATCTCCTTTCTTCGCCAAAGGCTTAAACTCTTTATAAGCCCTGGCATAATCGCCTCTATCATAAGCGGCTTTTCCGTCATCGAAACCGGCATAAGCCAGGGCGGCTAATCCTGCGAGTACGGCTACAAAAAGCAGCAATTTGAATCTTTTCATTTTCGCTTCCTCGAATGGAGAGGCCATCAAGGGCAAGGGGCAAAGCAGGTGAACTTGTGCCGAAATCATATTACAGTCGCTCTCCGATTCCGCAAGAATATTCTTGGATCGATCGAACGGGGTCGAAAGGACAGATGTTTCTCTTGAATTAACGGCATTGAACCAGGACCCTTTGCACAGACATAGCCTAGTTTCCATCCGGAAAGGGTCCTTTTCCGTCCTGACGGCGTCAATCTTCGGGCTTACCTCGCGGAGCGTGGAATTCTCGTACGCCTCCGCGCAACCCCTCGATTTCCTTGCCAGTACGAAAAATGCCTCCTTTTCGAACAGAAACCTCGCAGGGCGTAGAATTTGTCCGGGAGTTTCCGGATGGACGCTAGCCTAGAGTCCAATCCGGCAGATAATCTGAATCCTGAACAGGTCCCGGTGTAGCGGGCCTAACCTTGTTTTGGTGTAAAGCTGTCGAGTACGGCGTCCGACTTAGATGTCATACAGCGAATGTTTGTCCGGGGCAGCTATTTGCCGCTGTACCGCTTGTGCCTTTCATTCGTTCCTGTTGATGCTGACTGTGGTTTCGAGTGTCCGGACTGAGAGACCGTTAGGTTCTCTGAATATGTTTTGATGGAGGAAGTGGAATGGATGTCTTCATCGCCAGGCAGCCAATCTTCGACGCTAAGCAGAGGGTATACGGCTATGAGCTTCTGTACCGCTCCGGCGTGGAAAATGTCTGTGCAGAGACTGATGGCGATATGGCGTCCTTCTCCGTCATCGGAAATACTCTTTTGGTCGTCGGCTTGGAGCCAATTTCCCAGGGCAAGAGGGTTTTTGTGAATTTTACTCGAAAGCTTCTTCTTGAGGGTGCCGCCACCTATCTTCCAAAGGGAATCGGTGTCGTTGAGATACTCGAAGATGTGGAGCCTGACGATAGGTTGATCAGAGCGATAAAAAGAATCAGTTTGCAAGGTTACATGTTGGCTCTGGATGATTTTATTCTCCGTGGGAATGAGTATAGTCCTTTTCTGAATCTGGTGGACATAATCAAGGTTGATTTACGCCAGGCAGATGAAGAGGAAAGGGAGGCCATAGCGCTAAGATTTCCCCGTTCAGGCAGGGTAAAACTCCTTGCAGAAAAGACCGAGACCCGGGAGGAATTCGCTGACGCTCTAAAGATGGGATACAGCTATTTTCAGGGTTATTTCTTCTGTAAGCCGGCAATCCTTGCCAGACGGGATATATCCGGGCACAAAATACACTATCTTCGGATTCTGAAAGAGGTTAGCGCAGATAATCCGAGCTTCGATAAGATCAGGAATATCATCGAGCATAACCCTTCCTTTGCTTACAAGCTTCTCAAGTATATCAACTCCGCCTTCTTCGGCTTGCGTCAAGAGGTCTCATCCATCATGCATGCTCTGCAGCTTCTCGGCGAGGACGAGATCAGAAAATGGGCATCCCTTGCGGTCCTCATGGAACTGGGAAATGACCAGCCCCAGGAACTCCTGAGGCTCTGTTTGGTCAGGGCGCGGTTTAGCGAGAATCTGGCTTCTAAAGCCGGATATAGACAGCAGAAGTCCGAATTTTTCTTCATGGGATTATTCTCGTGCATGGACGTTCTGCTGGGCAGACCTATGGAAGAGATTGTTGAGGACCTTCCTATTCGAACCCCGATCAAGGAAGCCTTGCTTGGTAAGATAAATCTTTTCAGATTGGTGCTCGATCTTGCCATCTCCTACGAAAAGGCAAACTGGATGGACTTCCCCCTTTTGGCCTCACGGTTGGGGATAGAGGAATCAGAGGTGCAGCAGTCCTATTCCAATTCCATCGAGTGGGCTGATCAGATAGTCTGAGGTCTGCTCGAAATTTTTAGTGCGAACGGTCGAACGGGGTCAGGCCCTGGCGTTGAGGAAATTTCTCAAACTGTATAGCGCATTGTTTATCTTCAGTTTCCTGCGGATATTTTTCCGGTGAGTGCGCACCGTGCTCTCGGCAATATGCAACTGCCTTGCTATTTCTTCTGTCGTTATGCCATTTTTAACAAGAGAGGCAATCTTCAGTTCGGTGAATGAGAGGCTCATGGCAACGCGGGAGTCCACGGCGAACCCGGAAGTCAAGTCTTCGATCTGCCTGGTCAGCATATCAAGTTGCCCTCTATACTTGTGAAGGGCCTGATCGTTTCTCAGCTTCAAGACCATGGGTATTATGAGTTTTCTTAGTCTCAGGGCGATCCGCTTCTCGATTTCCTCTTTCTCTCGCTCAATATTTTGAGCAAAAATCGACAATGCTCTGTTAGTGTCGAGAAGTTGAGTATTCATGTTTGCAAGCCTCTGCTGATGCACGAGCAATTCCGAGCGACTCTGCTTTAGGTCGTCTATGAGCCTTTTTGATTCTCTCTCATTTGCGAGGGCGGTTAAGGCCCTCAATATCGAATGGTACAACAGCTCATTCTGAAAGGGTTTTTCCAACAAGTCGAAAGCGCCGAGTTTCAGTGCACGGATAGCGGTATCCTTATTGGCGCATCCCGCTATGACAATGATTTTCAGATCGCAGCCGAGTTGGGGGATCAGGTCCAAACCGCAGACATCGTCTATGAAAACGTCGAGCAAGACTATATCGGACTTATTTTTCCTGATATTTTTAAGTCCGGCTTCGGGCTGGGTAAAGCCTTCGGCGCTAAGGCCCCAACTTTGAATTGTCTCGGAGAGTGTCTCGCAGACCAACCGGTCGTCGTCCACTATTGTGACCCTGGAATTCTTGAAAGCTTCCATAGCGTTCACATCGCTTTTTGATCTTTTGAAACGTATTGCCTCACGTGTGACCTGTTCAATCTCATCGTTGAGTAGTCCTTTGGGCATTACCAGTCCGCCTGCTTCGCACTTAGTCGCATTTTGCCTCATTTATGGTTCTCCGTTATGTTTTACCTAACCTCTTTATCAAAATTGTGTTACGGCTGGTACCGTTGGCATTTTCGCCCATTCCACCATCGCCGTCACATTTTCGGGTAATCTAATACGTGTTCACTTCATGGCGAACATGCTAATTTTTCAAAGCTTTTCTTGTGAAGATTCCCCCTTTTTCGACTCGGTCTTGAAGCGCTCTGTTTTCTCTTTTCAATGACGGCTCTTACCATTGCAGCGATTTCGGCGCCACTAAGAGCGTCCTTGAGAAGGAAGTAGTCAACCCCGTATTCTTTAGCGGTTTTGCGGTACTCGGGAAAGTCGTCGCTGGTAAAGATGCTTATGACCAGGTTTGGATGGAGGTCTTTGATCTCGCGCGTCAGTTCGAGGCCATTGTTCCCCGGCAGGCGGACGTCCATGAAAACAACGTCCGGCGAAGACTGATTGATTTTAGCTAAAACGTCCGACCCGTCAACGGATTCGTCGACCGATAGCGACGGGATGTACATCTTAAGGATTTCTTTGAAGGAACGTCTGAAGAAGTCGTTATTGTCTACGATAAGTACCGATGACATTTCCTGCCTCCACTCTTGCCATGCCGGGCAATATGATCAGGCGTATTATGGCCTTTTGCCATCCTGCTTCTTCAGTGTCTATAGTTCGGAATCGGACGGATTGCGCGACACCGTTAACTATATTTTTGTTTGGCCCTCACCGGCCATCCGTTATTCTTTCAACCCCCTTTGCCTTGCGGTTAACGGCAGGGCTATCGCGAACGGGGTCGGCCCTGGGTGACATTTTGCTAATTAAAGGTTAATTTTCCGTAAATAGGCGTTTTTCCTGCTAAGAAGGCTATTTTGGGCCTCGAAATTGCTGCCGTGGGAAGCATGAGGTTCGCGGAGACCGGGTTCGTCATCCATAAGGCAACTTTATCCGGTTAGCTCGGCGCTACCGCTTTGCCGTCTGGTTTGCAAACCTGGTCCGGGTTCAGTCCGCGTCGGGGGCCATGTCAGAGTCCACATCGAAGAAAGTGTAGTGGTCCCGCCGGCATGTGAGGGTCAGAGAATCGGCCGCGGTCTTCAGGTCCGTGTGCAATGGTTTCACGGACGCCACCCGCGCGACCGTGGAGCCCCTTTGCGACATGCGCAGCGGGATGTGATAGTTGCCGTCTACCCATAGTGCGGCGTCGGCACCTTCGACAAGGTAAATGGTGCAACCATCCTGTGTTTCATTCTGAGCAGTGACAGCGGTATTGCCGGGTAGATCTACGAGGGTTGTCATGCTGTTCCAGTTGAAGAAAAGGCCTATTTTGTACAGGTTGGTTTGGGAGACCTTCAACGCCGTTTTTTTGTTCTTGTCTATGATGTAATAGACGGGGGTATCTTCGCCTTTGACCCCGATGATAGTCACTCCATCACTGTAGGTTTTGATGAATCTATCTGGTGAGACATCGACAGAAAATCCCTTTTCCAGGTTCGAATAGTACGTCCCACTGATCGACAAATTGATCGGCGGCTTTATGATGTCCCTTATGCAGAGCGGTCCTGCCGATACATGGGCCGCAGGGGTCAGGAAGGCGGGCAGGCAGCACAGGAATGCGGTAAGGATGGTGGAAAGTGAGGTCTTCGTAGTAATCTTATTCTCCTTGGCCGGATGAGCGCTCAAACCTCTGCTCACTGCTCACTGGTCTTGGCGTCACTGCCGCAGCGCCTTTGCGTGATCGAAATAAGTTACACTCTTTCCGGTCGAGTCTTTGACTCTTGAGGTGACAAGCTCTGTTTTGAAGCTTGACTTTCCATGGTCGATAATGCAGTTGGCGTTCATGACGGCCGTCGGTTTATAAAAGGTCAGGCCCTTTACAGGCCGGGAAGTCAAGACGGAGTGCTCGAGAGTGACCCAGACTTTCGTACGTGAATTCTTGATGGCCTCATACAGCACTCTGCCGTCGGTATTCGGGAGATTCAGGTTGAGCAGGTAGGCGATCGTTGGTGCCACGTCGATGTTTCCGGAAGGGACATGGTCGTGAAAACCGGATTTGAAGTCGGGGCCGGAGGCGATCAGGGTGTTGTGGACATCCACGGGGCTGAATGAGCCGTGCATACCCCTGTAAACTTGCATGCTTTCGTATTCGGTCCCTTTCATCCCCTGTACGGTTGCGTTTTCATTGTAATTGTAACTGACTATGATATCGGGGCTTCTTCCCGCCATCTGAAGGTTGACCTTGCTCATTTTGAACGTTCCAGGGACGGGGCCGTAGTTGTCGTCGACAAAGATGGCGCCGAATTCCTCGCGCGACTGCAAAAATGACACGATACCCTTGACCGTGTTAACGTTCTTGTTCGGCACATATAGGTAGTCGCTTCCCCCGTTTGCGGCTATGACCACAGCATCCTCGGGCGGTGGGGACGGAACGACAAAGCTCCTCGTGTTATACTGGTAGCCGGCTCCGTTGCCGCACGCCGTGCCGTCGGTATCTTCGCGGGTGGGATAGACCTGGGCGCCATCCGGCAGTAAACCGGACATGACCGGGTCTTTTATGCAGCCGGAACCGTCGTAGACGTTTGCCGCTATGCCGTTATCGGTTAGAAGTTGAGCGAGCCGCACGTCGCCGGAGACCGAGTAGCCGCTAGCGGGGTTCGTGCCTGTCGTCACCACCTTTCCGTCCCTGATATCCCGGAGAGGAAAGAGCGAAACGTCGCCGGCTACCGTACTATGGCCGTGGTCTGAGACCACAATGATATCGGTATTGTCATAGATTCCCAAAGCTTTGAGTCTCGTGCGTATCTGGCCGAGCATGGTGTCCATCGCGGCGAGGGAATCCGTGTAGGCTGCGCTGCCCGGGCCGTACAAGTGTTCGGTGGAGTCGGGATCGCGGAACCAGACGACGGAAACGTCCGGGTCCTTATTGGGAAGAACGTAGTTCAGGTAGGTGTCGAGCATGTACTGGTTGGCGCTGGAGAAGATGCTGGCCGTGCCCGCTGTGGGGTCCAAGGTCACTCCGTCGGAAAGAAACGATTTTGCGCCGGCAGCAGTCGGGTTCCCGTTATTGGGGGCAAGCGCGACGCCGGGCCACATCACCGGCGTATTTTTGGGGAGGGGATAACCGTTGTTCTGGAGTTCAGTGGCAAGCGACTCCGGAAATACCATATTTTCGTCGATGCCGCACCCTTTGCGCGTCAGGTCGAACATGAAGGCTGCGCCCGATTTGCCGACGATACAGGTCTTGAGCTCTTTCTCCTGCGCAGCTTCAAGCAGGCGTTTGACCAGTAAGAGTTCTCCGTTGTAATACTTGTTTAACGAGGTCAATATGTTCCAGTCTTCCGTGAATACCGGTTGGCTATACTTGACGGGTTTGCTTGAGAAGTCGTTGCCTTGGAGGGTGTTCGGTCCGAGCCAGAGCCAATTGCCGTAGAAACCTGTCTTGTTCGGAAAATCGCCCGTGTTGAACGATGAGGAGTTCATCATTGTGAAGGTGGGATAAGTCGAATGGTTCTTATGGAAGAAAACCCCTCGCTGAGACATTCCCCAAAGGTTTGGCGTCGTTTTCAGCGTGACGCTGTCGGGTCTGAGCCCGTCCCACACGAAAACAATGACCTTCCGCTGTGTCCCCGTGGCGGCGGCAGCATCGCTGTTGAAGAATGAGAGCAGCATAATCCCGCACAACATTAACGACATGCATGCCAGGTTCCGTCTATGTTTCATGCTGTTGCCCCTTCTTGTGGGTGGTCCAATTGACGGACCCAGGACCAACCAATAAACTTAGAGTGAATGCCGATAGCTCCGGCGCTTACATTGCTTTGTTATCCATCACGAGTGTATCACTGAGTTATCACGTAAAAGTGACAGGTTGGTCGCATTATTGTGACAATTGCACATCAGGGATTCGGGGATTAAAAACGAATTGAGGGATTGAGGAATTGAAGGATTGAGGAATTAATTCCTAAATCCCCAAATCCATAGCCATTTCTGTAAATCCTGTAAAGCCTGAGCCTCTTGCAAAACTCAACAAAACCACCACCCCGGTGACATCCGGGGTCCAGAAGATCTTGAAAAACCTGGATTCCGGCTTTCGCCGGAATGACGTTGAAGGACTTTTGCAAGAGGCTCTCCTGTCAAAGCTTTTCTCTCCTTGACCGGACTATGCCCAAGCCTCTATGAGAATTTTTTGCCTCGCGGTGAGAATTTTTTGCCTCCGCTGTGAACGGGTACCGCCGCTGGCTGGCGCCACGGCCCCGAATCGTTCCGTCAAGCCGCTAATTTACAACTCGGGAACCCAGCCTTTCTCATTTCCACGCACCGAGCTGCGGCCAGGGCGGATATACACCCGTCGGAGGCCGCCACCACGATCTGGTTGGCATATTTTTGCCTCAGGTCGCCAATCGCAAAAATCCCGGGAATACTTGACTCGCATGTTTCATCTGTCAAAACAAAGCCGCCCGCGCTCATTTTGACGCCTGCTGGAACCAGCTTCCGGTTCGGGGCAAAGCCTACGAAAATGAAGATGCCCTCTACGTGCAACTCGCTTTCAACTCCCCGGCCGTTTTTCACGAGGATCGAGCTTACCCCGTTTCCGTCGGAGATAATGTTCGTCACTACCGTATTCGACATTACTTTTATCTTAGGCTCCATGCTTATGCGCTGTTGCAATATCCTGCCTGCGCGAAATTCTTCCCGGCGGTGAATGAGATAGACCTCGGCGGCAATTTTAGACAGGTAGAGGGCTTCTTCCAGGGCGGTGTCACCTCCGCCTACGACCGCCACCGGCTTGCCTGAGAAAAAAAATCCGTCACATGTTGCGCAATATGACACACCCCGTCCAAGGTTCTCGGCCTCGCCGGGCACACCGAGACTACGGGAAATGCCGCCGGGCGCAAGGATGATAGTATAGGTGTTCAGGGTTCTTCCGTTTGCGAGCCGCACTGAATGAAACTCGATGCCCGGCTCTATGGCGATTGCCTCCTCCTGCAAGATTTCGAGCCCATACCATTTCGCATGCTGGAGAAATCTCTCGGACAGCTCGAAGCCGTTTATGTCTATGAAGCCGGGGTAGTTCTCGATGCCTTTGTTGATAGCCATCTGTCCGCCAGGAGCTCCTTTCTCGATGAGAATAGTTTTCATTGCAGCCCTCATGGCGTAAATTCCGGCCGAGAGTCCTCCCGGACCTCCCCCAACGATTATTGTGTCGTAGGTGTTGTGGGCTGAAAGCACATTGCCCTTCTCTTTCATTGCTCGCAACGGCCTGTCTTCCGGCGGCGATTTGTAAAAAGGATATTCTTTTCCGCAAAGTGAGCATTGCAGGATGCACACGTCATCATCATCCGATTTTACCCCGGTCCTGATCCCGCACTCGTCACAGCGGCGGCACGCTACGCGTATATCTGAAACCTTTTTGCTGTCCATAACAAATATAATTAATCATTTCAATTTGATATGGCAATTGTAGTATGGATTCGCTTACGAGGACTACTCGATCTGATTTCGCCGATTGCTTGAACTTCCGGTCTTCGCGATCAGAGCGATGGCGAGGCCATCGGCCAAAAGAGCGCCGATGCTTTCAATGGCCTTCCGAAACGGGGTGTTTCTCACGTGCTCCCAACGTATGTCTCCGTTGTTGAACTCAGGCATTTTGAGGTTGTAGACGACCGGGGGCTTGAGTTCCTTCAAATTCGATGCGTGGACTCTCAGCCAGGCATCGCCGGAGGGGATGATGTCCGTGAGGTATTCGATAGCGACGTGGCCGTTATCGAAAATGCTCGTAGTGAGCTTTTGGCCCGGCTCAAAGTTTCCTATTGCCGCATCGGGCAAAACTTCCGCCAGGTGCCAACCCGACAGTATAAGGTTCTTGGCCATGTGGTTCACACTTGCAGGGACCCCCGTGAGAATGTCCCCCATAAATGCGTCTTTGAGCTTGGATACTGAATAAAGAAACCGATTTTTCAAACCATGCGGGGCCTGCGCGGAGTCGGGATGATATGAGCCGAAGCTCAAAGCGCTCCCCAAATCTTTGAAGAAATCCCCTATCGTCCGGAGCAGTCCCTTCTGGTGACCTTGCAGAATTTCATTTTTCTCGTTCCTGTGCAGAACGGTGGTCCCCAGGAACAGGTTGCCGAAAAAATTTTTGATATTTCCGATAACGCCGGAAAAGTCTTTGCGGACCAGCCCCAAAAAGGGTTCCTTATGCGAGGGCACGACGACCTTTTTTTCATCCAGGTAATAATTGCGGCCCCCCGGATTGCGAAGCAACTGGTCGTCTTTATACTTCTGAGCGCCGCTCATGGGCGCCGGTTCCGCCGATGGCTTTACGTGTCTCTGGTAAGCTGCTGCGGCATCCGTTCCCGATGGCGGAGGCGCATTTAAAGACTGGGGAGATAAGAGGGCAGGGAGTCTCGACACAGGTACATCCAGGGGTTGCGGAACAACCGATTGCGGCACGGATTGCGGAGCTGAATGCTCCAATGTCGCTGCTTGGAGGGTCATGTCAAAGCTCTGACCCCCGTTTACGGTTGGTGTGGAAGTCCCGGACGCTGGGACCTCCGGCAGGTCTACACTGGAGACAGGACAGGGTTGCATTTGCCGCCTGGAAGCCTTGTCGAGAAACTGCGGTCCCGAAAGAAAGAATGCATTACGCGAAACTATGGAGCAATTCTTATGCCAGGCTGCCGCGAGTTGACCGTTCAATGGATTGCTTGCCATGCTCCGCTGCCGGGCGCAGCGCGCAGGCGCAAAAAACGGCCGTCCGGTCAAATCCCGTCTGAGAGGATTTTCGCAATAACTCCTTTCACCTTCCAGTACTCAGCTTCGACTTTTAACCTCAAATCACGGCTCAAGCCATGCGGGGTTTGGCATGCGGTTTCCATCTCCCGGCAAAGCTTGGCCAGTTGCATCGCCCCAATGTTAGCGCTGGAGGATTTCAGACTGTGGGCCAGTCTCCTGGCTTCTTCACACTTTCCATTGAGTTTTATTTGCGCAAAAAGACCATCGGAGTAATGAATAAACGAGTTTAATATTTCTCTAAGCAGGCTCGTATCGCCCAGAGTCAAGTTTTTAAGCACTCTCCTGTCCATTAACTCAGCATTTTCATTATCCCTGGCGCCTCCGCAGGGTTCAGAGGAGTCTGCACTCAGGCGGGCTGCCGCAGTTGCATTGATTTCCTCAACAGGGCCGGCCTTGCCGGGCTCGCTCTGAAGCCATTGGTCCAGGACGGTCTTCATTTGGCCCAGGCCAAAGGGCTTGGACAGATAGCCGTCCATTCCGGCAGCGAGGCATTGCTCCTGAGATCCCTTCATTGCGTGTGCGGTGAGCGCCACAATAGCCGTCCGGGATGCAGCCCCGGATTCAATCTCTGTTTTTCGAATCCGCATTGTCGCCTCATACCCATCCATTTCCGGCATCTGGCAGTCCATTAGAACAAGACCGTAATGCATACGTGAGAGCGCCTCGAGCGCCTCGCGGCCGTTTGATACAACGTCAACGCGCTGGCATCCCAGTCTCTTTAGCATGGCCACGCAGACCTGCTGGTTGGTGGGATTGTCTTCCGCCAGCAGAATTGGCGTAAATTCGGCTTTTACTGCCGCAAAGCCGAGGGGACCACTTGTTTTTGTGCCGCGACAGCCCTGAACCGAGTCTACGATGGCGTTATAGAGCTGAGACGGTCGGATCGGCTTGGTGAGATAGGCTGCGACATCGGGATGGGGACGTCTTTCGATATCTCCACTGAGCATAATCAGGACAACCGGTGCAAGGTCGGGGTCCTCTTTTATTTTAGTTGCAAGTTCAAGCCCATCCATGCCCGGCATCATCATATCCAGAATGGCTAAATCGTAAGCATTTCCCGCTATCGACCGCATCGCGCAACATTTTCAGGGCCTGTTCTCCATTTGCCGCACAGCCGCTTGACATTTTCCATGAATCGAGCTGGGCACTGCAAGACGGCTCGGTTTGTTTCGTTATCATCAACGATGAGCACGCGCAAATCCAGCAGAGCTGATAACACACAAAGCTCATGGGTGGATTTGCCGGGGTGCTGTTTTTTCAATCTGACGGTGAAGCGAAAACTGCTTCCTTTCCCTGGGCTGCTTTCCACTTCGATGTGACCGCCCATCATTTCGCAGAGCTGCCTGGATATGGAAAGTCCAAGCCCGGTGCCGCCAAACCTGCGATTCATGGATTGGTCTGACTGAGAGAATGCCTCAAAGATTTTAGATTGTGCTTCCGGTGGAATTCCAATCCCGGTATCCCTGACCTCAAAACCCAGCAGTATGCCGTCCTGAGTTTCCTCCCGAAGAAAAACGCGAACAAAAATCTCCCCCTGCTCGGTGAATTTGATCGCATTGCCGATAAGATTGGTGAGAATCTGACGAAGCCTGCCCGGATCGCCTGTCACGCCGGCCGGAATGTCGTTGTCGATCTGGCAGATGAATTCGAGTCCCTTTCTGTGCGCGTTAACAGCAATGAGTTCCATCAATTCCTCGACATGGTCCCGCAAGTCGAAATTGCGATGTTCAAGCTCAAGCTTGCCTGCTTCGATCTTGGCGAAATCCAGAATATCGTTCAGGATCCTGAAGAAGCGACTCTCCGGACCGGAAGACCGTTTCAGCCAGCTTGCGCTGCTGCATGTCAAGGTCGGTTCCCAGCAGAAGTTCGGCCATTCCGAGCACTCCATTCATGGGGGTTCGGATCTCATGACTCATATTCGCAAGAAATTGCGATTTCGCGCGATTGGCCGCAATGGCCCTGGCCGCCATTTCCTTTTCGGTGACGTCTTCATGGGCGCCAAGAACTCCAGTGAAATTCCCTTTGCAATCGAACATGGGAATCCGCCTGATCTCGAAAAACAGGGCGCCCGATTCACGCTCAAGCATCCGGTGCAAGGGCGCAAGCGACTTTACCACCTCCATGTCCCACTCATGAAACAAGCGCGCCTCATTATCTTTCCAGCCTAACTGCTCGTCGGTTCTGCCAACGACATCGGATATTGCTTCGCACCCCGCTTCCCTGGCGAAATTCTGATTGCACCCGAGATAGCGCAGGTCAGGATCTTTCCAGAAAATCGAATGAGGAAAACTCTCGATGACGCTCTTCAGCATTTCCCGTGAACGCTGCAGGGCTTTGGCAGCTTTTTCCCGATCACTGATTTCCTCCGCTGAGCCTTTCGGTCAGCCGGGTGAGTTGCGCCCGTCGCCCGTGCTCGAGGGCAGCCAATGTCTCAAGCATCTTCGGAACCGGCACTACCCCGATCAGCGAGTCATTACGGGTAACTATGATGTGATCGAATATCTTTGCTTTCTCACGCTGCATCGCAAGGCTGGCGGCAACCTCGATTGGTGTGCAGGCATCGATGCTGAGCGGGTTTGTATCCATAACTCGTGAGACCGGCTTGGGATAATAAAGGGCGACCCCGAACTGCTTACTCAAAATCCTGTCCAGATGGAGGCTGCTGATAAGGCCGACAGGTTTCTCGGCCAGTGCTACCACAAGAGCTTTTATTGGCTCATCCACCCCGAGCATTTCTTTCGCGTCACGAACCGGCGTCTCGGGAGCTATGCACACAGCTGGCTCAGTAAGCGCATCTATACAGACTGATCGTCCTCTGGAGGCCAAATTCTGAATTGCGCTGGATGCACGGAAAGATAAAGACGCATCCGTTTCCGAATCCGATTCGCAGTAGGTGGCCGATATGGAGCGCATAGGCACAACCCCTTAGAATTATTGATTTACTGGGTCTATTAAATGTTTCAGTGTGTAAATCGGCAAAAGATAGAATAATCTTGATGCCGGCCAGGTTGCATTTTCGTGACTTTTCCATGACGCCGGGCCTGTTGGGTCCAACGCACGAAATGAAAAAGAAACTCCCAGGGATTTGGGAACCGGACACGGTTTCATCCAAAGGCGACGATGGGGTCTGATTAGTAGGTAAGGAATGAAAAATCCCGAATTTCACCGTTGACACACCCATTCAGAGCCTTTAGCCTCTACATTGAGGAAACTGTACGAGCAAATTCCTGTCCTGCCGCCTTGCCGCCGTGGATTAAACTCGGCCTGCACTTTTTGAAATGAGGAGAAGATATGGCGCTTTTTGATAACGGACTCAAAATTGGAACTCCCATTTTGCTGGGTATTGGGGTGCTTATTCTTGCCCCAGTGATCGCTCCTGCTGCTGCATCGGTTCTAAAGCCTTTGGCGAAAGCAACGATCAAAACCGGACTCAGCCTCGTTCAAAAGGGAAGAGAGCTGATATCGGAGGCTGCGGAGTCCTTTGAAGATATTGCCGCCGAAGTTAAAGCAGAGCTGATAGCTGAGCGGGCAGGCCCTGCTGTGAATCCGAAGGCAGATGAGGTGTCCTGAACAAACATGTTTTTATGATGTGTGAAGGGGGCCGAAAGATGGACCACGACAGCAGGACGACAATCGTTCAAAATATCATGGATGATAGGTTGTATGTTTTCTCCCTTCCCGCCGAAGAGGCCGTCGTTGCCGCCTGTGAGCTCTTTGACCGGCAGAGTTGCCGGGCGAACTATCAAGACCCGCTCAAGCACCCTGATTTCAGGGAGCACAAGCGGGGATTTTCGTGTGGGGATTGGATAGCCTTTAAACTGGCGGATGAAGATGACGTGGATGAAGTCGTATGAACAAGGCCCGACATGGTGATGAAAAAGGATTGGAATTCCCACGTCAGGGCGAAAAACCCTGTAAACGTCACCCCGGCGAAGCTTGTCCCGGAAGTCTTGAATCCGGGAGCCTTGGTCCAATGTCTTTTGCTTTAAAATCAATCAGTTGGGGAAAAGCCTGGATTCCGGCTTCCGCCGGAATGACGAAATCATTAGCAATTTAAGGCGCTTCTCCCACCACAGAACCCTTTTCATCACACTGCTAAGGTCCCGTCATTGAGATGCATTCGAAACCATTCTGTCGGTACAGCGCATGGAATTGCCGGAGATGCACTTTTTTCTAAAATCGACAAATCCCAAATCCAGCTTTTGGAGGGCGCCATACAATGTCTGCTCAGGATTTAGCCTCCCGGCAAAGCATCCTAGCCGATCAGTTCTTCTACTTTTTTCTTCGCCTTCGCAAGGCCCGTATCCGTTCGGTAGTAGAAGCAGTTAATGTCAGTTATCCTGAAGAGACTGCTGAGCAAAAGGCGCGGCGGCTTATTGCGGCCCAAACGCCTCTCTCCTTTCTGGGAGGTGCTCTCATTCATCTTCCGATGCAGGTTCCCGGACTAGGCTATGCATTCCAGTTCCTGGGCTTTGTGGGAGGAACTTCAGTCATCACTCGCATGCACCTCTATCTCATTCTGGAGATCGCGCTTCTCTACGGCATGGATATCGACGATGAGGCGCGCGTTTCCGAGATGCTTGCGGTGGTTGCCGCCACCGGTCTCGCAGCCGGGGTTCCGTTGCTCGTCGATGTTCTCGACATCACCCCGCTGGTTTCCCTGCCTGTAGGGGCAATAACGGCTGGCGCCGCCGCTCGCATGATCGGGGAGGAAGCCATCCGCCTTTATTCGGGACTCGCTAAAGAATTAACTCCGGCCCCATCAACATAGAAGCGCTGCTTAATAAGCACGGGCCCCGCCTGGTAACATTCGCTTCTCCCGGCAGGCAACCCTTTTTAATCACCCTGCTAGTGTCCTGAGTTAGAGATCCACTACATAAGTCCCGAGTACTTAGGCCGTCATTCCGGCAAAGCCTGCCCCGGAAGTGGCTAATACGGGGGCCGGAATCCAGTATTTTTAATAAATTTCAGTCACTTCTGGACCCCGGCTTTCGCCGGGGTGACGTAGGCGTTGGCTCAATTCCCAGGTTTGCATTACGTTATGAGCCTTAGACTCAGGACACCAGGGCATGCGCCTCACGATCTCCCCACTTGGATATTTGCCGCCGGAACACCCGTAGCAGCAAACTCCGTAACACGATTGTCACCATCTTGAGCAATGCCTGTCACATTCCTGGTATATCCTCCACTGCGGATGGTTGCATTCCCTTGATGATTCTTTGACTTTGAATTGTGTGGAAAAGGAATGATCTCGAACGTAACAAAAAACGTCTATAAAGGGCTGAATTTTGTCTTTGATGAAATGTCCTCGATGTAATTCCGAGGCCTCTTACAAATTTGGAAAAACCAGACATGGCAAGCAACGATTCCGCTGTCTTTTGTGTGGGCGGCAATTTGGGAATGGAGCAAGGGATGAACTGAAAGAAAGACCCCTCTGCCACGTATGCGGGCAAAAGATGCATGTGTACAAGAAAGACGCCGGGGTGGTAAGGTTCAGGTGTTCCGGTTATCCAATGTGCAGGAGTTTTGCAAAACTGCCCAGGAGTGAATATGAGCTGCTGATTTCTTCAGATTCCGGGAAGACCGGGAACCAAGGTATCATTGATCAAGGGTAAGGGAATAATTCCCCGGTTTGGGGATCTACAAATCTAGAGATCAATCCTTCAATTCCTCAATCCCTCAATCCCTCAATCCCTCGGTAGGCAGGTAATGAACAATCAGGATGACAAAACTGATAAAAGCATTATTTTATAGTGAAATCCAAAGATTGACGCTGTAAAAGGGGATTGATGCTGCAAATCCCTGTGCTCCCAGCGCAGGGATTTCTCTGGGAGATTTTATAGCGGCCACTTTCGATAACGGAATGAGTCGACAGTTGGATCAGCTTCAGGCATTGCTCTTTGAACCCGGTTCTGTACCTCTTCTTCTTGCGCCTCTGCAGTGCGAAGCTGAATTGAAATGAAACGTTTCCCGAAAGCATACTTCGGTTTCCGGGCCGATGAGGCCTCCCGCTCCCGCCCCGTCTCGCGGGTGGGCGGGCTGTCGAGAATGAGCGGTCGGCCCCCGCGCTACGCGCTCACACTTAGCCAGAAGGACTGCAACTACGCTTCGCTCCCTGAGTGCTGAGGACTGAGAGCGAGACCTTGACACCATTTTCACTTTACTTTCTGATGCGCCTCACATTTGGCTTGCTTCCAACCGCACCACATTTAGTGTCTGCGCTGTCTGCATGGCTGCGCGGAAAGAGCCGATTCTTTTTTATTGAGAATCGGGTATTACATAAGTCTATCATACGAGGATGGATTGTTTTCCCGGGAAACAGACCGGGACGATTTTTCGTCTCTAACACTGCTGTCCCGGACGTCCATCGTGTAACCGGCAATATGTTTCTTTTCCAAAACGATGCATGTGCTGAGCAATTAACGGAATTGCCGCACTCGTTGCCCCTTTTGTTTGCACTGGCGCTTCGGGATCAGGCTGGGGTGCGGGGCCCTGATATGCGTTGGTAAACTCGAAACGCTGAGTCAGGCGAAGCAAACAGGGAGCAATGCCGACCGTAGGTTCTTTGTTCCTGTTGTGAAAGGTGGTGCGAGATGGCCGAAAAAAAAGCTGAGCGACCGAAAAAGGATGAAACTGTCAACGTTACAAAGGACGTGCTGCAAGAACCCGTCAAAGCGGCGAAGGAGCCTGAAATGAATCTTGAAGAAAAGAGAGAAGAAAAAACACCCCGGACAGACATCAAGGCGACGATGGGTAAGGCAGGGACCACTGTAAAAGAGGGTGTCCTCAGCGGCCTTAAGGGCGTCAACGAGATCGAAGCCCAGATTGTCACCCTGGTCAAGAACACTGTTTCCGATACCCTTAAGGCTACGGGGTCGGTGGCCGATGAAACCGTCAACGTGACAAAGGACGTGCTGCAAGGGACCTTCAAAGCGGCGGAGGAAGTGGGGACAGGGCTTTTGCTGAGCTCCAAGAGCGTGGCAAAAGGGATTATCATGGGTGTAAGCGATGTTGGAGGTGATGTGCTGAGCGTCGCCAAACAGGTTATCAGGGGGACAGTCAGCGGAGCTGCCGAGATTGGAGCGGACGTGGGGCAGGTCGCCCGCAGGACGGTGGACGGAATCATTGAAGCGGCAAAGGAGACGGGATCAAATGCCGAAGAGATGGCGAAGGTAACCGTCAATGGAGCGATCGAAGCAGCGGGAAGTATTGGGAATACGGCTGTTAAAGCTGTCAGGGATGTGCTGGTGAACACTGTGGAAGGTGTGAAGGACATTGCGGGCGCTGCTCTTCCAAAAGGGAAACCGTAACGGTAGGTTTCTACCGGTGCAGGATGAGGCTCTTTCCATCTAAACGGGAAGCTGTTCTCACCAAATGGGGCGAATCGTGGGACTGGGGAATCTCGGCTCGATATCCTTCGACTGGAATTGGATTTCAGCTCCTTTTCAGCGTCATCATTATCAATCTGGTCCGATCGGTCGACAACGCGATGGTCGTCGCCGTGGCCCTGAGGTCTCTTCCGAGGCGTCTGCGCTTGAGGGCCCTATCGTTTGGCGCCTGCATTACCATTGTATTGAGTGTCTTGCTTACTTACTTTGTCGGCAAGCTTCTGGAGCACAGCTTCGTCAGACTTGTGGGCGGCGCGATAGTCCTCTACCTGGCGGTGACTCTTCTCGTTTTAAGGTCCGGCGCAACATCTGTGGATGAAGGGATCTCCAACATCGGCCAGGCTGTAAAAATTCTCGTAATTGCCAACATCACCATGTCTTTGGACAATATGCTGGCTGTTGCGGGTGCAGCCCAGGGAAACTTTTTCCTGCTCTTCATCGGACTTGGCGTGAGCATTCCCGTTGTCTTTTTTGCCAGCAACCTCCTCTGCCTGGTCATTGAAAGGTATCCGATCCTCAACTACGTTGGTTGTGCAGTCCTTGCGAAGGTGGGCGCAGATATGATCCTTACCGACCCCTTCGTTGTGAGCGCGCTGGCCCCAACAAGGGTTTTCAGTTTTTCGGCTCAGTTCGTATCCATCGTTGTCGTCATTGCTTCCGGGCATTTCTGGATGAAAATGGCTGGGCCGGAACTAAAAGAATAATGCGGGGGCAACGAAGCTTCCGGCCTCCGACTTCCCGTATCGGTTGATTCAACCCAAACGCTCCAACAGCCATTGTGTCACCCGGCGATAGTCCTCGGCCCCATTTGAATCAGGCGCATACAGGGTTATAGGCTTTCCCTGAGCGGGCGCCTCCGCCAACGCGACATTCTCACGGACGAATGGAGCCATCCTGCCGGGGAATCGCCTCTCCAAATCAGCCATGATTTCCCTATGAATTCTACGCCTCGGGTTGGCGCGGCACGCGATTATCCCCAGAATCCCGGGATGGGGGTTATCCCGGCGCACTGAATCCAGCGTCTCGATCATTTGATCCAGGCCGTTCAGTGCAAGCCGATTGGTTTCAATTGGAATGACTACATGCTGACTGACCCGAAGAGCGCTCGTGGTGAGAATTCCGGGACCTGGTGGGCAATCGATTATGACCAGCTCCCAATCGCCCTGGGTTCGCGCAAGGCAGCGGGCCAGGAGTTCCGCGCCGAGTACTCCGCTAAACCTTTGCGCAGCCTCGGAAAGTGCGGGGCCGGAAGGAATGAGATCAACCCCTCTCACTGCTGTTTGGAGCACAGGCGCCGCAACGGTTCTTTCCAGGGCCTGCAGGAATCCCGTGCCTTTGTCTTTGACCCCGAAATGCAGGCTGGCGCTTCCCTGGGGGTCAATATCCATGACCAATACCCGCTTACCCGTTTCTCCCAGGACCGATGCAATGTTCACTGCCGATGTGGTTTTCCCGACTCCGCCTTTATGGTTGGCGAACGCAATGACCGGCTTCATGCTTTTGACTCCTGACAAAGAGGAAAATGGGGGTTCGCTGCTAAATCAGGATTAGACGTACCGCTTGATCGGTCGCTAAGATTAATGTCGAACTTGGGATATGGCAGTGCGTGGCTAGTATACACTCAAGACAGGAAAGATTTACATTTTTGAGTGAACGTGGCTTTGATTTTTCTACTCAATTCTCTGCGCCTCCTCGACTCTTCGAAATTGCACCGGAAAAACTGACCGGCGCGGTCTTGACTCTGGGTCCCCCGCTCCTTAAATCCGCTTCCAGAGCAATTCACACTGCAAATCTGTAAAATTACACACCTACAGGGAGACAAATCATGGAAAGAACCGTGACTATGCGCGGAAAGCCGCTCAAGCTGGTGGGAACCACATTGAAGGTGGGTGATAAAGCCCCGGATTTCAACGTGGTGGATAACAGTCTTGCCAGGACCGGACTTGCTTCCTATAAGGGCAAGGTAGTGGTCATTTCGGCAGTGCCCTCTCTGGACACTCCCGTCTGCGATGTCGAAACGCGCCGCTTTAACGTGGAAGCGGGGAAACTGGGGGATGATGTGGCCGTGCTCACCATCAGCATGGATCTGCCCTTTGCCCAGAAAAGGTGGTGCGGCGCCGCCGGGGTATCTCATGTGACTACCTTATCCGACTACATGGACGCAAATTTCGGTTTGGCCTACGGAGTACTGATCGAGGACCTCCGTTTGCTGGCGAGGGCCGTTTTCGTGATCGATAAAGACAACACGATCAGGCATATCGAGATTGTAAGCGAAATCGCGAAGGAACCCGACTACGAGGTTTGCCTGAAAGCAGTCGCGGCTTGCCTGAAGTAGCCGGAGGTCTCAGTGAACCCCAACCGGTCCTGAGCGGGCGCGCAGCCTCTTGAGCACCAGGACCGCGGGGATGCACAAAAGACAAGCGAAAGCGAGAAGCCGGAAGTTGTCCATGTATGCCAGCAGGGTGGCCTGCTGGACCGCCAGATTGTACAGGGCCAGGTAAGTTTTGTGGTCCAGGTAATCGGGGGGAGCTTTCAGGGCGAAAAACGAGCCGAGCTTCTGAACGTAGTGCTGGAACTGAGGATTATACGGGTTGAAATGGGCCGCTATGAACGTCTGGTGCTCCTGGGCGTTTCGTGCAAGCATGGTGGTTACAACGGAAATGCCGATACTGCCTCCGAGGTTTCTCATCAGGTTGAAAATCCCCGCCGCATTGCCCATCTGCTCGTTAGGCAATCCCGCCATTGTAAGGGTGGTCAGAGGCACGAAGATGAACCCCATCGCCAGCCCCATTATGATATTCGGTACGATTATATTGGCGATTGTAATCTGCAGGTTTAGCCCGCCTAGTTCGTAAGAGACCCAGGCCAGGGTAATGAATCCGCAGGCGATCAGGATCCGGCTGTCCATTTTTCCGATCACCCTCCCGACGAAAAATATTGCCAATATCGCGCCGATGCCGCGGGGACTCAGCGCCATCCCGCTGTCCATGGCCGAGTATCCCATCAGGTTTTGCAGAAAAAGGGGCTGAAGGGTAATTGTGCTGTATAGCACTACCCCAAGGATGGTCATCAAAGCCGTGCCCATGGCAAAGTTGCGGTTTTTCAGCACCCTGAGATTGACGACAGGCTGTTTCTGCCGAATTTCCCAGATGATGAAACAAACCATCGAAACGAAAGAGATTGCAGCCGCCCACTGAATCCATTGAGCGGCAAACCAGTCGTCCTGCTGTCCCTTATCCAGGATAATCTGGAGGGTGGCCAGCCAGATTGCCATGAGCGAGAAACCGAAATAATCGATCCTGGCCGTCGTCGATTGCCGGGCGGAAATCAGGTAGGGCGGGTCCTCGATGAACATCTGGCACATGTAAAGAGCAAGGATGCCGATTGGCAGATTGATATAAAAGATCCATCGCCAGGAATAATTGTCCGTTATCCAGCCGCCCAGAGTGGGACCGATTATCGGTGCAACCACAACGCCCATGGCGAAAATAGCCATGGCCACACCGCGTTTTGCCGGGGGGAAGCTTTCCAAAAGGATGGCCTGGGAAATCGGCTGAAGAGCTCCACCGGCCGCACCCTGGAAAATTCTGGCCAGAATCAGCGCCCAAAGCGTCGGGGCCGCTCCGCATAAGGCCGATGAAACGGAAAACGTGGCGATGCAGGTCATAAGGAATCGTTTGCGTCCGAAACGAACGGCAAGCCAGCCGGTCATCGGCAGCACGATTGCATTGGAAACCAGATAGCTGGTCAAAACCCAGGTGGCCTCATCGGTACCTGCGGAGAGGTTCCCGGCAATGTGAGGCAGGGCAACATTGGCAACCGATGTGTCGAGTACTTCGAGGAAGGTGGCCAGCATGACCGCAAAGGCGATCAACCAGGGGTTCTCACGCGGTTTCCATTCGTTTTCAGTAAGACCAGGATTATTTCCGGCGGTCACGCCCTTTCAACTCCTCGTATGATGGACTTATAAACAACCCTGTGCGATGTACGCCGCGCAGCGCGAAGGCCGACCGCTCATTCTCGACGCTTTCCCTGACCTGTCTATGACCAGAGACGGGGTGGGCGCGGGAGGCCTTGCTCGAAAAAAGATGCGTCTGACATGATAAGGGCGGCGACCATGGACGCAGCCATGCAGAGAAGCAGGACTGAGGACTGAGGACTGAGGGCTGAGCAAAAGCGGCGACCATGCGCGCAGCCGTGCAGAACGCGCAGACATTAAACGTGGTGCGTTTGAAGGCAAGCCAAATGTTAAGTGCATCAGCAAGTTAAGTGAAAAGGGTGTTAAGGTTTCACTCTCAGTCCTCAGTCCTCAGTCCTCAGTCCTCAGTCCTGATAAGCGGGAGGCCTTCAGACATGCCGCCCTTTCTATCTTGAAAAAAGTACAAAAAAAAGCCCTTTCAAATGAACAGGGGCACCAGATGCTTGCACAAAAAATTTCACACCGTCAGGTCGGGTCGTTTACCCACGGCCAATCCCCCTCTTCCCTCAGGCCGGCGGCTAAAGATGCGATCATTTCTTCGGCCGTGGTGAAATCGACCAGCCCCGTGTCGATCGTTATGTGGTAATTGCGGGCATCAAACTGGTCAAAGCCGCTTAAAAATTTAATATAGCTGGTTCGCTCCTGGTCGGAGCGATCGATCATCTCGGCTGCCTCCCGCTTGCTATTGGCCCCGTATACGCTCATGACCCTCTGTATACGAAAGCTGAGAGGCGCATGAACGAACACATTCAGCAGTTTCGCCCGCCCGCGAAGAAGGTGGAATCCACCACGGCCAAGCACGACACAGGGCCCCTTGACTGCCAATTCGCAGATCAGGCGCTGTTCGGTTTCGACCAGTTGTTCATCCGAAACCAAACGTAGCGGCGGAGTGTAGATGGAGTCCACGCCCCCCAGGGCAAAAACGGAGATGAGCCTATCCCAGAAGCTTTGCACGCACTCGTCCCGGCCTTCGAGTCTCAGTTTCTTCCAGGCCGAGCTCTCTGGCAGCCTGCTGCAGGACTTCCCGGTCTATATAGGCATAACCCAGCCGCCTTGCTACCTGTTTACCGATGTAGGATCCGCCGCTGCCAAGTTCACGGGCAATCGTGATAACAACCGGAGGTGACATCTTGCATAGCCTCTAATCTAGTTTCCATCCGGAAAGGGTCCTTTTCCGTCCTGGCGGCGTCAATCTTCGGGCTTGCTTGTGCGGCGTACCCAAGTACGCCTCCGCGCAACCCCTCGATTTCCTTGCCAGTACGAAAAATGCCTCCTTTTCGAACAGAAACCTCGCGGGGCGTGGAATTTGTCCCGGAGTTTCCGGATGGACGCTAATCTAGGGTGACTGGGCAGAGGACCCCATTCGATCCGAATACTCAGTAGGGTCTCAGATTCCATTGAATTCCCAACAGGGTGCTGAAAAATGATGGGAATTCCCACTTTACAGTAAAAACTCCGTGGGGCGGTCACCCCGGCGAAGGCCGGGGTCCAGTGTTTTACTTTAAAAATCAAATAGCTCAAAAAAGCTCTGGATTCCGGCTTTCGCCGGAATGACGAAATCGCCCGTCCTTTTAAGGTTCTTTTCCCACCAGCAGGGCCTTTTTCAGCACCCTGCCAAGCTCAAGCTTTTCGCACTATTTGGGTTCATTTCCGGACGCACGCGTAGCGGGTACTTCATCCGTAATATGGCGAAAATATATTACTGTGACATTTCGATTTGGCAAGAATATTTTGGACTCTGTATGCGTTCACCACAGAAAAGGAATTCATCCGCAGATGACACAGATTTTCGCAGATTATTTTCATTTATGTTTCTATCTGTGTTTATCTGCGTCATCTGCGGATCGTTCCTTGTTCCGAATTCTCTCCTTGACCGGACTATGCCCCGTCCTCTGCGTCTCTGTGGTGAGAATTTTTGTCCGTGTGTCAAAGCGGTGAACGGTTACTGGACTCTTATGCGTTGGGGAACTGTTCAGACCGGAACCAAAAAGGTCACGAAGAGCACTAAGGAGAGGAGCGGTAGCGGGGTGAAGAACACGAAGGAATCTTCCGAGAGAAACAGCACGGATTCAGGATTTAAGCGCCTAAAAGTGAAAATCCGATACTCATATTCATTTTTCAAAGAGGTTCATTGGCTTACTGTAATTCCTGTAAATACAGGGCAAATGCAGGGGCTGATGGCACAACAAACTGATTTAATTGACAATTTGGGATTAGATTCTCTGCGATAACAGGAGATAGCAGGAGCGGGGAGGAAGAGGCAGGAAAACCAAATTTCACCGCAGAGGCGCAGAGGGCGCAGAGGAAGGCAATTGAACGAAAAGACAAGAGTAAAAAAGCAGTGAAGCGGGGAGCAGGAAGCAGGGAGGAGGAATGACGAGTGATGAATGATGAATGATGAGTGATGAGAAATCAATTTCAACTCCCCGATTCCTTCGACATCTGCAATTTGGTTCGCAGTATCGTACCGCGCAGTGATTTTGCTTTGCCAAACGGCGACGAGAAGCGGCAACCAGAAGCGGCAATAGTAACGGCAACCGGAAGCGGCAAAATGCGAAGAAGTTTGCTGGTTTAGGGGTTAACTAAAAACTTAAAACTAAAAGCTAAAAACTCTATGCGGCTTGAGGGGTTAACTAAAAACTAAAAACTTAAAACTCTTTGCGGCTTACTGGTCATGGGTTGACCGGTTTTGACTCGTGACCCGTAACTCGCAGCCCGCAACCCCGCAGGCCCGTGTTGCTTTTGCCTTTAGTCCCCGGGCTCAAGCGGTCATTTCGAATTCGATTTTGTGGGTGTCACTTACTCGGTCGGACGCATCGAGGATTTCAAGCGAAACGAGATTGCCTTCCGCGTCGTAATCGAGAATTACACCGGGCTTATCTTCGTCACTTTCTGCGACCGCTATTCCCTCCTTAAAAATGACGCTCAGTGTATCGGTCTTTGGGTCATAGGTCACTTTCATCAAATCTACCTCCAATATTTTTCAATCCTGCTGGTGCGGTAAATTGTTATGACCTCGGCGGGTTTACGGTCCACATCAACGAAAACCCGAACCAAATAAAGCCTTCCTTCCATCTCCAGCCGAGACTGAAGAACATCGCGACCTGCCCGCACCGCAAATCTCTGTTCAGGCCCGTCAAGAACATGGCGGACCTGCTCCAAAGGTATGTCTCTACGGTTCAATTGAAAGGCCGCGTGTTCCGTGATCACATATTCAATAATAGCATTAGCTTTCATCCCAGTCACCTCGGCACTGCCGGGAGCATTGCATTGAGCAGGCGCTTTTCCTTGCTGCCCGTTGGGTACAGGGCTGATAGCGCGTTAGCCGGACGCAGGAAGTTGGGGCCACGATCCTGTTCCGGCTCGATAAGTGTTCGGAGGGCGTGAGCCTGCCCTCCGGGCCTGGAGTAGCATTGCAGCGTGAACGCGGTCGAGCGTGGTCACTCCTGCCCGAGTGGGCGCTTCCGCAGGCAGGTCTCGCATCATCCTGCCGCTTTCCGGGCTGCAAATCTCGGACACGAGATATTTTTCGAGAAATCATAACTTTGATACCACAGGCGAGATAGGCGAGCAAATGTAAATGACACCTCAGAATTTGGCCAACTTCACTTGCCGGGATGACCTACTGCCGGAATAACGGGATTGAACTCCTCAGTGACCTCTCAATGTCCGGACCACAACCCCTGCGTAAGACGACTGAGGACTTCACGCCTAACCTATAACCCGCAACCCGTAATCTTCGATTCGGCGTTGGGCAATCTGATCGTACCGTTTCGCTAGGTCGTACGCGCCACGGAGGCCCCGGACTGGAAACTTCCGGGGTGACGAGGACTGAGGGAGGACTTAGGGCGGAGGGCGGAGGGCTGAGGTAGGAAGACGGATGGCGGAAGAAGGAGGACTGAGTTGGCAAACCTGAGAACCCTTTAGAACGAAGGGCGGAGACCGGAGTTGCGGGTTGCAGGTTGAAGACCGCTGGTTGTTGGGTTAACTGAAAACTTAAAACTTAAAACTTAAAACTCTTTTCGGATGAGGGGTGAAGGGTTAAAAACAAAATCCCAATCCCTTAGCCAATCGGGACCGCTCAATCCTTGAGCAGGCACGCTTTAGCGTGGTCCGACCCCCGAACGTATCGATGTGGGCCTATGGCCTTCCATCTGGGAGGAATCTGTGCGATGCTGTGCACAACATAAGGTGAACTCTAAACCAGGCCGCCAACCAGTACGCGCGCGCGAGCGTCCAGTTAGGAAAACTTAGTCTCAAGGGAAACGAGTAGCACCCGGCCTGCCTAGCGCGGCTTCGCCAATCAGTGCCGGCGCCGTGTCATATAGCAAGATTAATCACCCAGCCTTTCGAAACTGTCAATCAATTGCCACTAGACAACTCGTATTAATAGGGGGAACACTTTTGTTCAACGATTTCCACGCGTTGGTCGGTGCTCTCTGTGAATATTTATAATATTCACTTATTCCTCCTCGTCAGCTTATCTTCGTGCCAATTCACAAGACGCTGAATAGTCCCTTCTTGAATCGCTCTCGGAGAATCCACTTTAAGGCCGAGTTGCTCACGCACTTCGTCAGCGAATTTTTTATAGCCAAAAGGGTAAAGTTGCCATTCAAATATCAACGAATAACCGCCACGCAAACGAATCTCCTGAATATAGCTCGCCGGAGCCATGCGCATAATAAACAGAGGAACCAGCCCCAAAAAATCACACATATCTAGTTTGGTGAGCATTTCAAAACGACTAATATAGCTGAGGGTATTCTTAATCTCGACCCCATAATCAACCCCATCTCGCGTAAATACCCTGTCGAGATCGTGATCCGACTTAACCCATACCCTGCCTTTCCACGCTTTAACGTTCCTAGCACACGGCATAAATCCACCTTGGGGCAAGGCAGCGTCGAACATGGTCTCCCCATGGCGTCCTAACCCGTTCGTAAATGCTTGGTCGGAAAAACGAAGCACGAGTTTCTCAACAATATTGGCCCTTCGAGTCCAGTATCTATTATTCCGCATCCAATAGAAACGAATTGTTATATTCGGGTAATCGCGCGTGATCGCATTAAACCTTCCCTCTTCGGCAAGCTCATTCAACGCCTTTCCTGTAATCCAATGGAAAAATCTTCTTTCATACCGGACTTCAACCTGACGCTGATAAAACACGCCGTTCGGATCATTCGCAAAAAGGCTAGCGAGCAATTCCGCCTTGACCTCATCAATCTTTAGATCGCGTGAATGGGACGGTTCTTCGTCGTCTTCTTCCTTGTCACCATAATAATAATAGTCGTCGTCCCAATAGTCTGACATACCTACCGCCAAAGCCTTTCAAACTGCACCGGATTAGCCGCCATGTAAATTCTCAATCGGCGCTTATTCCTCATCTATATCTGAACCAGTTTTTTTGTCTCTGGAAAGGCTGTATTTAGCCATATTTTCAAACCCACTATAAAACGCATTTGAGCCTGATATTTTATCTACTTCTCTAGCTTCAGCAATATATTGTTGTGCGTCTTGGTTGCACCATGCTTTTTCTAGACTATATCCCAAGTCGTCATACGCCATTTCAATTGTTATTACTTTTTCTTGTACTAAATTACCAAGTAATTCAAAGACGCTTATGTATTCGTCCACCAATCGTTCTTTGAACCTACCGTTCATCAGTTTATAATCACGTCTATTATCTTCTATTGTAGACATAATTTTTGCATATTTTGGATCATTTAATATATCATCAATTTTCAAAACGAAGCTAGCTCAATTAATTTATTGATTGTCTTGTAATATTTTCGTCTGAAGTTGCAAGGCTTCTGATTGGCTCTTAATTTGGTAGCCTATAAAGAATAGGCCTGCAATTAGCGATAAAGCTTGAAGAACGCCTAAACATCCCTTCAAAGTCCAGTTTTTCACGATGATCGCCCCTTTGTTTTTAAGCGGCTAATCTCTCATCTCCATAGCTTCTCAAACCTTGCCGGATTCGCCGCCGTGTAAATGACGGTGTGCTGAATGTTCCTGTGCCCCAAATAGTCCTGGATCAACCGCGTGTCCGTGCCCTGGTCGGCCATGGTAAAACCGCACGCATGGCGCCGCATGTGCGGATGTCTGGGCACGGGCAATCCGGCCCGCTTCCCATAATCGCGGATCGCAGTCCAGGCCGTCTTACGGCTAAGGGACGTGCGGCCTCCGCTCACAAGAAAAAGCGTCTGTTTCGGTGTTTATTCTCGCACATTTGGCAAGCCATGTCATGATAACTTTGATTTCATCCGTGCGGAGTGGGTGCATCGTGGAGAGTCCCTTTTTGAGCCGCGTAACGTGCAGCACGCGGCTTACGGTGTCCTCCTGGGCCAAGGTAAGCGCACGCTTCGGAGATGCGCAAGCCGTGGCGGAACATCAAAAGCAGCAAGCAACGGTCGCGGGCTATGTTCCGGCTGCTCTTGGCGGCTTTCTTACTTCTTCTTCCTCTTAGTCGGTTTAGCTACGCCTTGCCTTACAGCAACGGATTTGTCAGCCATTGTCCTACCACCTGACGAGTGGCCTTTTTTCAATTCCTTGCTGGCATCGGTAAGTTCTTTTTTTGTCGGCGGTTTGATTGTTTCTTTTTTTTTCGCTGTCATTACGTTTTCCCTATGGTTCGTTAATTTACAAGTTTGGCGATTTCATCAATCCACAAAACATGGTCGCCGCTCCCAGCTTCCATTGCCGGAGTAACACGAGGGTCTGAAGTAAATTATCCACATTTTTATACTGGAGTATGTAAAAAAACAAGGAAAAGCTGCGTCCTCCAAGCGGCTCATGAGACAATAATATTTTTTGTCTCATCAAAAAGAAAAATTACTGCAACAACACATAAGGACGCTGTATAATGCTTTGAATGGATTTTTGCTTTCCTACAGGTTAGGGAGTCCCTTTGGATACCGAAGACGAACGCAAAAAGTTGGCCGACCTCTTGGCAAGGGCAAGGCTATCGTCTCCGCCAAGCCGTCTAAGTAGCCTGGCTGGCCCCTGGGCCGATGCATGGCCTCCGCCAGACCCCGTAAATCAACTGGCCGACCTCTTGGCAAGGGCAAGGGTGTCGCCTCCACCAGGCTCCCTAAATCGCTTGGCCGGTCTCATGACAGGTGCGCCGCTTGGTACAACCCTTCTTAACAGGCTTGCTGCGATGCCCGCACACCAACATGCCCGTCATTTCAACTATTTTTTCTTGCGCCTCAATCCGAGCCCTACTTATGAAGCTCAGGCCTCGTCGGAATACACGACGATAAAGGGACTGATTGAAAACCGTCTCGGCTCAGCTTCTGTTCTTGCCCCGGTTTGCTTTCTTCAAGGTTCCTACAAGCGTGAGACAGCAATTTACACCATCAACGATGTCGATATTGTCGTACTCTGCCAGTTGTGGTTTCCACCAACCCAAGGCCCTGTGGCCGGGTGGGCCGGGCCATTCTGGGACCGGCATCAGATCTTCAACACTATTGCCGCGCCTCTAAGGGCCGACGGGCGCTATAGGGACAAGGTCCACTACTCGCGAACAAGCATGTGCATCAAGGTGAACCTCGGCATCAAGGTTGAAATCCTCCCGGTCGTGTACCGACAAGGAAACCACGACCCCGCAAGCGAGCCCTTCTATCTTTTTCGCCCGGAAACTCAACAATGGGAGCAGGGGTTTGCTCGACACCATCAGTCCGCACTGACAACTAAGAATCAAAGAACTGGTGGCAATTTCATTCCAGCCATAAAGGTGTTCAAACACCTCCGAAGTCATGCCGGTCTTGACATAGCGTCATTCCACATCGAGTGTTTCTTGCATGTGTTGCCGGATGAATTATTTGCCGGCTCGCCTGCCGAGTACATTCCCCGGCTACTCCAACGCATAGCATCGACCGATGGAAATGCCTGGTGGCAACAAAACTACCTGACGCCGTGCGGTGACCGTATTTTTTTCCACAACTCTGAATGGACTCTCAACAGTTGGCTCTCTTTTTACCAACGGGTAATTGGCTGGAGTCACACGGCACAACTTGCGTCAGCCCAAAGCGACCCTGTACAGTCCCGCATCTTATGGCAGGTACTTCTTGGTGACAGGTTCCCAATTAACGTGACCTGATGCGAAAAATCCTTTCAATTGACGGGGGAGGAATTAAGGGTGTCTTTCCTGCGGCTTTCCTTGCAACTATTGAGCAGCAGCTAAAACACCCCATCGGAAATTATTTTGATTTGATTGTTGGAACATCCACAGGTGGCATCATTGCTTTGGGTCTTGGTGCTGGCCTGACCGCAAGCGAAATACTCGCCTTCTATGAGAAAAAAGGGCCGATCATATTCGCTGGCTCTGGTGTCTTAACGTGGTTGAAATCTTTCATCGCCGGAAAGTACAGCTCGGATGCACTGCGCGCCGCATTAAACGAGACGTTCGGCGAAAAGCTCATCGGGCACAGCACTACACGGCTTGTAATCCCGTCCCAGAATCTGGAAACGGGCGAAGTCCATATTTTTAAGACTTCACATCATCAGCGGTTCCTGGTCGATTATAAAGTTCCTATGGCTGAGGCCGCACTTGCAACTGCAGCAGCACCTTCCTATTTTCCGACCCACAAGTTACCTGCCGGGACATCGCTGATCGATGGCGGGATATGGGCAAACAACCCGGCGGGAGTCGCGGCGGTTGAAGCAATCGGCGTGCTCGGTTGGAAGGCTGGGGATGTTATAATGTTAAGCCTGAGCTGTACGAGAAACCCACTAAATGCGTCTTGGGCTGTGTCCTATTCACAGGGGAAGGCATACTGGGGTGCTAAACTCATTAACGTCCTGGAAGCCGGTCAATCCTCTGGAGCAACAGGCATGGCGCATCTCCTCCTTGGACACGATAGGGTATTTCGAATCGACCCCGTTGTCTCCGCCGGTCGCTTCGCCTTGGATAAGCACAAAGATATTGAGTCACTCAAAGGCATAGGCGCTTCTGAAGCGCGCAAAGCGCTGCCGCTACCCCAACTGAGACAATTCTTCGAAACTACAGCCGAGCCGTTTGTGCCGTGCCACATGCTGTGAGGATGAGAAGAAACCAATTCTTAACAAAATAATGCCGTCTCTCGTCGATCTCGTTGAAGTTTGCGCCTGTGATTGTCCACGCGCGCGGCCTGGGGCGGCGTCAATTCTTTAATCAGGCTCCGGCAGATACGCCGCCCACTTCCTGCGCCACTCGTGGAGCAGGCCCCCCGCTAAAGCCGTTACTGTACGGTCTATCTCGACTTTCTCAGGCCGGGCCATACTAACATGGTCCGGTGGAAAAGTGTTTCAAAAAATCGGTTATCAGACTGGGCGAACCCATACGTATGACCCCTGCCCGCGCACGCGGACGATTATGGGGCGGCGCGGCGCGGCGGTCCGACAGGGGAGGTACATGGGCAAGGCGGCGACGGTACGGACGGCAACCACCACGATGGTCCTGGGAGCTACGATCTCCCCCCGGCAATGTCATCCCATGGTCGTGGGGGGTCAGGGTGGCGGCGGTGCGGACGGCAACCGGCCACGATGCACCTGGAAGCGCCGATCCCCATCCGGCCCGTGTCATCCATCGTCAGTTGTGGGGGCTGGTGGAGGCAATCAGGGGCAGAAACCGGCATTTTGTTGGGGATAGTGTTGGGGACGAAAGAGCAATCGTTTTGCCAGAGTCGTAAAAGTGGTGTTGCGTAAAGGTCTTGCCGCTAAAAAAGGTGGAGCGGGAGACGGGCTTCGAACCCGCGACCCTCAGCTTGGAAGGCTGATGCTCTAGCCAACTGAGCTACTCCCGCTCGACTTTTGATGTTTAGCATGCCGGGCGGGGTTTTTCAAACCCTTCGCCCTTCCTCCGCCGCCGCAATAGCGAGAGCCTGCCGGTCAAACAGGGACAAGTAGGGGTCAAATCGGTACAGGCGGTTACGCTGTGATCCCGTGATCTCGCGTAGTATACCAAGCTTCACAAACTCCTCGATAACATTCCCGGCAGTGACGTAAGAGCACCCCAGTTCCTCCTGGGCCATCCGCACGGAAACCAGAGGATGTTCAAAAAGATAATCGAGCAATCTCAATCCATTGGTACTTCCGGCCAAATGCTGTGCGATCATGTCCCGGTGCGCTTCGCGCAATTCGAGTATCGCCCGAGCAGTCTCTGAGGCTGCGAGACTTACTTCGTAAACACCCTGGAAAAAGAATTTAAGCCATCCTTCCCAATCCCCATCGTTTCGAATGGCCGTTAGCCGGTCGTAATACCTAGCACGATGAGCTTTTAGATAATAGCTGAGATAGAGCAGGGGCCGCTGCAACACCTGCCGCTCGCAGAGAAGCAGGGTGATTAGCAGGCGCCCGATGCGGCCGTTGCCGTCGAGAAAGGGATGAATGGTCTCGAACTGTGCATGAGCTAATCCGCAATGCACCAATACCGGAAGGGAACTTTTATCATGGAGAAATTTTTCGAGATTATCCAGTGCAGCGAGCATCTCATGAGGAGGCGGAGGAACAAATTCGGCATCTCTAATCGTGCTGTCTTTCCTGCCTACCCAGTTCTGTGACCTCCGGAACTCTCCGGGCGTTCTTTCGCTTCCGCGGACTCCATGCAGTAACTCGCTGTGAATCTCTCGGATCAGTCTCAGAGACAATGGGAGATCGCTGAGCCTGCTCAGGCCGTAATTCATGGCCCTTACGTAATTGACAACCTCTTCCACGTCCTTCGGGCGTGCCTCTCCCTTTGCATTGACTTCATATTCCAGAACGTCCTCAAGGGTGCTCTGTGTCCCTTCGATCTGTGAGCTAAAAACGGCTTCATGCCTCACATACATAGCAACAAACAAGTCAGGATTGGGCAGAATACTGGCCACCCCATCTACTCTGCCAAGCGCTCGGTCAGCATCCGAAAGCAATTTTGTCAGCTCCGCGCTCATTCGAATCTTGGGCTGAGGTGGGAGTGGTGCGGGAATAAAAGCCCGATAACCCTGGGACTGAGCAACATATCTTCCGGCTCTCGTCGTGTTTGCCATCTTTTTCCCTTATTCAATCAGACTGAAACAAGAGCGCCTTTCAGGGATTGTTATTTTAACAAAAGCCGGTTTTTTAAAATAATAATTTTTTCCCAGGCCCTTATTTCATCGGGTGCCGTTTCCAGAATTAAGGAGAGGATGTTTAACCCCGGCCGTGGAGCTGGTATTACATGCAAGGGCACGTTCTACTGCCGCGTCGACGTCCCTCTTTTTTGTGATGGCAACAGGGGATAAGAACTGTGATGAACTCCCTTGTTCCGTCAGGACAAGGAATTTTTCATCGAATTTTTCCTTATATTCCTTGAAAACATCGCTCCGGGTTGGAAATAGGGTTGGAATTCAGATAAAGAGGAAGGTTAAAGGGAGTCGAGATTCACTGTAAGTTATTGGTTTAGTTTGGAGCGGGAGACGGGCTTCGAACCCGCGACCCTCAGCTTGGAAGGCTGATGCTCTAGCCAACTGAGCTACTCCCGCTCGACTCTTGATGTTTAGCATGCCGGGCGGGGTTTTTCAAACACAAATCGGTCGTGAATTTCTGGAACCAATGGCGGATATCGGATATCAGGTCCTTGCTTTCCGGGGATGTCTTTTCGGCCCTTCCACCACCACCCTGTCCACCCCGTCCTTTTCGCAAAGGAGGACGTTTACCTGCTCTTCGGCTCTGGTGTCCAGGGCGATCCCCACAAACTGGCCGAAGATGGGCAGTTCCCTGTGGTCCCTGTCCACAAGCACCGCCACTTGCACCCGCCTTGGGCGGCCGAGGTCGATGAGGGCGTCCAGGGCGGCGCGGATCGTTCTTCCGGTGTAGAGCACGTCGTCAATAAGGACAACTTCCAGGTCATCGACAGGAAACGGCAGGTTTGTTCCCTTCAGTACGGGCTGAGTGTGCAGGCGCGTCCAGTCGTCCCGGTAGAGGGTGATGTCGAGTGTGCCAAGAGGCACAGGGGCTCCCAGTTTGTCTGATATAATCGCCGCAATCCTGTTGGCCAGAAACACACCGCCGGTATGAATGCCTACCAGGGCAAGCTTGCCGGGGTCCCTGCTGGAGGCTATTATCTCGCCCGAGAGGCGCTCAAGCGCGGCCTGGATGCCTTTGGCTTCCATTATAACGCGTCCGTCGCTGTCGTGTCCCATGTTTGTGTCCGCCTTGCAAGAACGTAGAATAAAAAAACATAAAAGGCGCCTTCCGGCGCCCCTGCAAGCCACTGGCTGGCTTGAGAACGGCATGGTTCCAAAGATGTTACGTACCAAGTTTTTCAAAATATGTCAATCGATTAAAACATAGGTGAACAGGCTGTGTTGAGCGTATCTTTGAGGCGGGTTCCCTTGATACGCGGCTTGCTTTTCAGATTCCTGTATGTGAAGGTTATATTTGAAGAGGTAAGAAAACTTGCAACGGGCTTCGGCGGTGGAATAGGGCTTTACGGAGACACTTGCAGAGCGATCAGCGGTGCGGTCATGGCGGTAGGCGCAGTCCACGGAAGGTTCTCTCTTCCCGAGGGTGAAGGTAAAGAGGCCATAAAGAAAGCCAGGGAGCAGCTCTCCGGCAAGCCCGGCCTCTACAGATCGTTTAACCAGATTCCGAATCGGTTCAAGGCTCAGAACGGTCACACCCTGTGCAGGGAGCTGACGGCAAAGTGGCAGACAAACTGGCTTTGCGAGGATCGTGCCCTGTTTTGCCGCGAACTGATCACGGTTGCGGCGGGAATTGCTGCGGAGTTGATAGTGTCGGACAGGGACGAGAGCGCGTCGAAGCCGTTTGGCGAAAACGTGCAAAATCTCACAGAATAGCGGGCTAGTGTCTTGTCAACTAAGTTATCACATGTTGCAAGGAATCGTCACCCCGGCGAAAGCCGGGGTCCAGTGCTTTTAGCCAGCTGAAAAAACTCTGGATTCCGGCCTGCGCCGGAATGACGGGCCGAAGGTCCTTACCTATCGGAACTTAGTTGACAATGAACTGGTGTTGCGATGCGTACGTTCACATAACTGGTGAATCCGTTTTTTTATTCCTCCTAATCGCGCTTGGACATTCGTCTGCGGACGGTTCAGGGCGCTTTGAAGTCCCGCACTGAATGCTCTCGTTCTTGACATCAACTCTTTGATAGCTATCTCTTAGCAGGGTGATGAAAAAGGGTCCTCTGGTGGGAGAAACACCTGAAAATTGCTAATGATTTCGTCGTTCCTTACCGGCCTCCGCCGGCATGACAGGAAGCCGGAAGCCAGGCTGTTTGCCAACTAACTGATTTTAAAGCAGAAGACACTGGACCCCGGCTTCCGCCGGGGTGACGTATATAGAGTTTTTCGCCCTGCTGTGGGAATTGTAATCCTTTTTCATCACCCTAGGCTGAACAGGGCTAAAGAATCTAAGCATGCGGCTTTGCGCTTAACCATCGGGCGCAATTAAACGGATCTTCCGGAATCTTCCCATGGGATGTGTCCGCGGAGGCAAACCGTGGTTGACCCCGGCAGCTCGTCAGCGAGGCCGGCGCCGGGGCAGGCCCATAAGCGCTTAAATAAGAGCGTAAGTGGTTGAATTTACTAGAACCCCGATAAAGATTGTCGTGATCTAAGCGCAAGCCGGGGTCCAGTGTCTTTATGTATTGATTTTACAATAAAAACCGAAGATGCTGGATTCCGGCCCCCGGACTAGACACTTCCGGGGCAGGCTTCGCCGGAATGACGGGCTTTTCCCTTGTAATTGCACATCTTTATTTAAGCGCTTATGGGGGCGGGCTCTGATCTTGGGGTCTCGACCCGAAGCTGTGCGAGCGCCGCTGCTGCTTGGCCAAGTCAATATTGCGAGGATTATTTTGCCCATGAATTACTCCCTTAGCCTCCATGCAGACTTCATAGATTCGGAATATCAAAAATGGAAATCGAACCCGGAGAGCGTCAGCCGCGAATGGCGGATTTTCTTCGAAGGTTTTGAGCTTGCGGCCCGTCCCGAACAGGTGAGCGCGGGCTTTTGCGACAAGAACGAATTGCTGAGGCAGTGCAGCGTTCAGGAACTTATTTATCGCTACCGCGATCTGGGGCACATTCTGACCTGCCTGGACCCACTGGACAGATGTGCCGACACGCATACGCTGCTCGCCCTTTCCGGCTTCGGTCTCTCCGAGGAGGACCTTGACCGGCTTTTCTATACCCCGGCCACACTGTTCCAGCAAGAGACTCCGCTGAGGCAGATCATATCGGCGCTTCGAGAGACCTACTGCCGGTCGATCGGCGTTGAGTACATGCACCTTCAGGACCCTGACGAACGGCTCTGGCTCCAGGAGCGCATGGAACCATCGCGAAACAGACCCCGGTTCAGCAGGGACGAAAAGCTCGAAATCCTCAATAAGCTCTGTCAGGCTAATCTTTTCGAGCACTTCCTCCACACCCGGTACGTCGGTCAGAAACGTTTCTCCCTCGAGGGAGCCGAGATCATCATACCGATGCTTGACACCCTCTTGAGGCATGCCTGGCGCGGAGGCTGCCGCGAAATCCTTATGGGAATGGCGCACCGGGGGCGCCTCAATATACAGGTAAACGTTCTCAATAAGCTCTATGAACATCTTTTCTGCGAATTCGAGGAGCATTACGACCCTGAGTCGCTTTTCGGGTCGGGGGACGTCAAGTACCACAGGGGATACATGGCCGACCTGGAATTGGGAGACGCCCGGCAGTTGAGGGTATTGATCTCCAAACAACCCGAGCCATCTGGAAGCGGTTGACCCGGTCCTCGAAGGATTGGCATACGCAAGGCAGGAACAGCTTGGAGAAAGAGGCCGCCAACAGGTGCTTCCCGTTCTGATCCATGGGGATGCGGCCTTTGCGGGCCAGGGAGTCGTGGCCGAGACCCTCAACCTGTCGCAATTGGAAGGCTATTCTACCGGGGGGACGCTGCACCTGGTCATCAACAACCAGATCGGGTTTACCACGCTTCCGGAGCACGCCCGCTCCACCCGGTATGCCACGGACATAGCCAAGATGCTCATGGTGCCGATCTTTCATGTACACGGCGAAGATCCTGAAGCGGCGCTTCACGTGGTGAAACTGGCGCTGGATTACCGGACGGAGTTCGCAAAAGACGTCGTAATCGACCTGGTTTGCTACAGGCGGTACGGGCACAACGAGGGAGACGAGCCTTACTACACTCAGCCCCAAATGTACGCCAGGATAAAGGACCGGCCCCCTCTCTACAAGATTTATTTCAATTCTTTGAAAGAATCCGGGATCGCCTCGGAGGAGGAAATGAACCGGTACATCGAAGGCATGAACAAGTGCATGGAGACTCGCCTACTCGACCGCGCACGACAAGCTCTGCAAAATGCCCGAGGACAAATTTTACGACGTTTGGCAGGGAATAAGCGGGCAATATTCCCACGAACCCGTTGAAACGGGCGTGAGCGGCGAGAAACTGCTGGAATTCGCGCGAAAACTGAATTCTTTCCCCGAAGGCTTTGCCGTTCACCCCCGTCTTGCGCGCATACTGGAAAGAAGGCTCCGGAGCGTGGAGAAGGGTCAGGGCATAGACTGGGCCAACGCCGAAGCACTTGCCTTCGCCTCACTTGTGACCGAAGGCACTCCGGTTCGCCTCAGCGGACAGGACAGCGGCCGAGGCACTTTCAGCCAGAGGCACAGCGTCCTGTTCGACATCAACACCGAAGAACGCTATATTCCTCTGAACAATCTTTCTGCCGGCCAGGCCCGGTTCATGGTCTACGACAGCATGCTCTCCGAGGAAGCCGTGCTTGCGTTTGAATACGGCTATTCACTGGCGACCCCCAACACATTGACGATCTGGGAAGCCCAGTTCGGCGATTTCGCCAACAACGCCCAGCCGGTTTTCGATCAGTTCATATCGAGCGCCGAGTCCAAGTGGCATCGGCTCAGCGGCCTGACGATCCTTTTGCCTCATGGTCTGGAGGGACAGGGACCCGAGCACTCGAGCGCCCGTATGGAGAGATTCCTGCAGCTTTGCGCAGAGGATAACATGCAGGTTTGTTATCCGAGCACGCCGGCACAGTATTTTCACCTGCTCCGCAGGCAGATGCGCAGAAATTTCCGCAAGCCCCTGATCGTCTTGACTCCCAAGAGCCTCCTGAGGCTTCCGGAGGCGGTTTCCACCCTGTCGGAACTCTCTTCCGGCCATTTCAGGGAAATAATCGAAGACCCCGGTTTTGAAGAAGCGCAGAAAATATATTTTTGCAGCGGGAAAATATATTACGAGCTGATCGAAAAGCGAAAAGCCTCCGGCGTGAAGGACAAGGCAATCCTGCGGGTGGAGCAGTTCTATCCCTTTCCCGAAGCGCAACTGAGGGATGCTCTATCCAAATACTCCTCGGCGGCCGGGTTCTACTGGGTCCAGGAGGAGCCTGAAAACATGGGCGGATGGGATTTCATGCGATTCAGGCTAAAAAGCCTGACCGGTCACGATCCGGCCTATATCGGAAGAGCGCCGGCGGCAAGCCCCGCTTCCGGCTACCTGGCCACGTACAGAAAAGAGCAGGACATGCTGCTGGAAATGGCGTTTGGGTCTTGAAGACGGATGCTGATAGATGCCAGGGCAAGCCTTCATTCCGATGACTGGTCGGCTTCCGACTGAGCACTCCATTACAAACCAGGAGATACCATGATTGAGCTCAAAATCCCCGAAGTTGGCGAATCAGTCCAGGAAGCGCTGCTTGCGCAATGGCTCAAGCGGGACGGGGAATCGGTCCGCAAGGACGACGTCCTGTTCGTTATCGAAACCGACAAGGTTACCCTTGAGATTTCAGCGCCGGCTGACGGTGTTTTGAGAATCCTTGTCCCGGAGGGACAGACCGTGAAGGTCGGCGCGGTCGTCGGCCAGATCGAGGAGACTGCGGCGGAGAAAAGGGCCGAGGAGTGCAAAAAAACCGCCCGAACCGGCGGAAAAAGCCCCAGTGGCAGAGACGCAAGGCCCGCGGGTCCTGAACGGCGCCCCCCGACCTTCTCCACCGCCCGCCGAAGAGGCCGCTGCGCCTCGGACCGGAAGAGCCGGCGCCCTCCAAGCCGATCATCTCCTCATCGGTCCGCGCTCTGGCGGAGGAAAAGGGAGTCGACCTTTCCGCCGTTACGCCGACAGGCCCCGGAGGAAGAATTACCGAGGGAGACGTCCTGCTTTTCGTTGAGCAGCATGCGCCTGAAAAACCGGCCGCACAGGCGCCAAAGCGGGAATACCCCCGTGCCGTATCTGCTCCGGAAGAAGGGGCATACCCTGCCGCGCGAAGAAATTATCCGCAAGCCCATGTCCCCTATTCGGCAGCGGATTGCTGCAAGGCTCCTGGATGCCCGCCAAAATACCGCAATGCTCACCACGTTCAACGAGATCGACATGAGCCGGGTGCAGGCGCTCAGGAAACAGTTCGGGGAAGAGTTCCGGCAGAAACATGGAATCCGGCTTGGACTAATGTCCTTTTTCCTCAAGGCAAGCGTCGCCGCCCTGAAGGAAATGCCCGAGGTCAATGCCTTCATCGAGGGAAATGAAATCGTCTATCATAACTATTATCACATAGGCGTGGCGATCGGGGCGGAGCGAGGCCTGGTCGTGCCGGTAATCAGAAATGCCGACAGGCTCGGGTTTGCGGCTCTTGAGCGGGCGATTGCCGATTTCGCAAAAAAGGTCGAGGAAAACAGGCTCGATATCTCCGATCTTGAAGGAGGCACCTTCACGATCACCAACGGGGGGGTTTTCGGCTCGCTTCTCAGTACCCCCATTTTGAACCCGCCCCAGAGCGCCATCCTTGGCATGCACAAGATAGAGGACCGGCCCGTCGTGGTGGCCCAGCAGATTGTTATCCGGCCGATGATGTATGTGGCGCTCAGTTATGATCATCGGATAATCGACGGCAGGGAGGCGGTTACTTTTCTGCGCAAGGATCAAGGATTGCGTCGAAAATCCCGACCGCATCATGATGGAGATATAACACTACAGGGAGATGTGGATGCCTGAGAAATTTGATCTGATCGTGATCGGCGCCGGTCCGGGCGGTTATGTTGCCGCCATCCGCGCAGCCGAGCTGGGCATGAAGACGGCCTGCGTCGAAAGAGATGCCCGCCCCGGAGGGGTCTGCCTGAATGTGGGATGCATACCGAGCAAGGCGCTTCTGGAATCGACCGAACATTATGGCATTGCAAAAAACCGCCTTGGCGAACACGGAATCAGGGTGGAAGGAGTCTCAATCGAGCTGGCCCGGTTGATGGAGCGAAAAGAAAAAATCGTCTCCGGTCTGACTGAAAACGTCCGCAAGCTGATGGAGGGGAGCGGTGTGCGGCTGATTCGGGGATCTGCGCGCCTGAAATCCGCCGGGGAAATCGAGGTGCTCGATCCGGACAGGACCTCTACACGCTACGGCGCTGGAGCGCTCATGCTTGCTACCGGGAGCGAGCCGGTACAGCTCCCGTTTCTGCCATTCGACGGCGAACGGGTCGTAAGCTCGACGGAGGCGCTGCAAATTCGAATCGGTCCCCAAACGTCTGGGAATCATAGGAGGAGGCTATATCGGCCTTGAGCTCGGGTCTGTCTGGGCGCGCCTGGGATCGGATGTAACCGTGATCGAAGTTTTGCCAAGAATCGCGTTTACGCTTGACGGACAGGCGGGCAGGCTTCTCGAACGGTTGCTCCGCCGAGACGGCCTCAATTTTCGCCTCAAAACAAAAGTAACGCGCGCCGAAAACGCCGGAGGCGCAGTGAAACTGTTCCTCGATTCGGGCGACGGTAAGGAGCAGGAAGCCGAATTCGACAGGGTGCTTGTCGCGGTCGGCAGAAAGCCCCTGGTCCGAGGCCTCGGGGTAGATGAACTCGGAATCCGGCTCGACCCGAGGGGCTTCATCATAGTCGACGAAAATTACCGGACAAATGTTCCGGGAGTTTATGCCATAGGGGACCTGATACCCGGCCCGATGCTCGCCCACAAGGCGTCGGCCGAAGGGATCGCCGCAGTCGAGCGAATTGCGGGACTTGCAGGTGAGGTCGACTACGATTCCATTCCCGCCGTCGTCTATACCTCCCCTGAAGTGGCATCTGTGGGAAAAACCGAGGAGGAGCTAAAAACCCTCGGCGTCGACTACAGATCGGCGGTTTATCCGTTTTCCGGAACCGCGCGGGCACAATGTCTGGGCGAGACGGACGGATTTGTTAAAATCCTCGCACGCTCAGGCTCCGGACGCATCCTGGGCGTACACATCATCGGTCCGCGCGCCTCTGAGCTGATCGCCGAATGCGTCATCGCCATCCAGTCACATATGAGCGCCGAAGAGCTGAGTCGAACCGTTCACGCCCACCCCACCCTGTCTGAAGCCGTGCGCGAGAGCGCGGCCATGCTGCTCAGGCGATGACCAAAGCTGAAGAAAAAGACTTGGGGGGCCGAACCCATAAGCGCTAACTTAATGACTGAGGTCTTTCCCTTGTCATTCCGGCGAAGCTTGCCCTGGAAGTATCTAGTCCGGGGGCCGGAATCCAGGAAAGCGCAATGAATACGCAACCTGCGGTATACATTTTGGCAAGCAAAAGAAATGGTACCCTTTACATTGGTGTGACTTCAAACCTTGTCAAGAGGATTTGGGAGCATAGGAACAATCTGGTGGAAGGGTTTACAGAAAGCTATGGTGTTCATAACCTGGTTTGGTACGAACCGCATGAGAGCATGGAGTCGGCCATTCAGCGGGAGAAGCGATTGAAAGAGTGGAAGCGAAGGTGGAAAATGCGGCTAATTGAGAGTGCGAATCCCATTGGGAGGATTTGTATCACACGCTCGTTTAACTGGATTCCGGCCTGCGCCGGAATGACGAACAAGAGGCTTCTTCCGATTTTCGCAGCGCTTTCGCCGGAACGATGCTGCGCTTAACACTACTTCGTCAAGTACCGTAGGGTGGGCAAACGCCAAGTGTTGCCCACCGCGAAATGGTGGGCACGATGAAACCGTACCCACCCTACAGCTATGTGTAAAGGTTTGCGTGATGACTTAACGTTGTAGTGTTAAGTTAGCGCTTATGGGGGCCAAACCCTGGGCCAGGCCCCCCACACCCCTCCACCAGCCAAAGCCCGGTGATTCAAATGTCCACGCTCCGCCAGGCGGGTCCCCGAAAAATCCGATCGAGTTAACGTCTTTAAATAAAATAACAGGGTAATCCTCCGGCTCTGCCGGCGGACTCGCAGAGTTTGACATTTCCGGGAATCAGGTCGTCATTCCGGCAGTGTTTAAGCCGGAATCCAGGTTCTTGTGTCTCGGCAGGGCCTTTAAAGGTATCCGTTGCCAATTTGAAGCGCTGGCTAAAGCTCTATACTAACCTCCGAAAATCTGCTGGATTCCGGCTCAAAAGCGCCGCCGGAATGACGATGGCGCGGTAGTCCAAGACCATGCGGATATTCTCGGAGCTATCAAGTACCGCCCACCCGCGTGGCGGGTCCCACCGCCCGCTCCGATGATTTCCTAAAAGTAGATCGTAATTATCTATTTGACACATAGGAAAAAACAATTTATATACCCCGCTAAAACTCTACCGGGAGGATATGATATGTCGAGTTCGTATGATGCAATGTGGGAGAAACTTAATCTTGACCTGGAAGCTCATGCGGGGTTGCTCGAAGTGCTCGGGAAGTTCTACGGGGACATCTACATGAGCCAGCAGGGGCGGCTGAAGGGTATGGAATATCTCGATTTCGTGCTCTCAGAAGTCCATGGGCTCAGGATAAAGGAGCTTCAGGATGCAAAGGCCCTGGGGAAAAAGATTGTCGGGACCTTCTGCGTCTTTGTCCCTGAAGAAATAGTGCTCGCGGCCGGGGGCATTCAGGTCGGGCTGTGCGCGGGGGCGGAAATCGGGAGCGCACAAGCCGAAAAAGTGCTCCCCCGAAACACCTGCGCCTTGATCAAATCATTTGTCGGGTTCAAGCTCTCAAAGATGTGCCCCTACATTGAATCATGCGATCTTATCGTCGGAGAGACCACTTGTGACGGCAAGAAAAAGGCCTACGAAATTTTTTCCGACTATTCTCCGGTCTACGTGATGGAAATTCCCCAAATGAAAAACGCCTGTGACCGGGAACTGTGGAAAAGTGAAGTCCAGCGCTTCAAGAGCCAGGTCGAGGAGACAACGGGAAACAAAATCACAGCGGACAGCCTCAAAGAAGCTATTCATCTTTTGAACAACCGCCGTCGCGCCCTCCAGCGGCTCAACCGGCTGCGTGCGGCTGTCCCTGCGCCGATTTCAGGAAGAGATGCTCTCCTGATAAACCAGATATCTTTCTATGATGATCCTGTCCGATTCACCGCGAAGATCGAAGAGTTGTGCGACGAACTGGAGGAACGGGTGAAAAGCGGTATCGGAATCGCCCCTGAAGGGACCACCAGGTTGATGCTCTCAGGGTGCCCCATGGCCGTTCCGAATTGGAAGCTGCCCTATATAATCGAGTCCTCGGGGGCAATTGTCGTTGGCGAAGAATCCTGTATAGGGACTCGCAATACGCGCGATTTGGTCGACGAAGGGGGCCTGACGCTCGACAACATGCTGGACGCCATTGTAGACCGGTATATGCGAATCGACTGCGCCTGCTTTACACCGAACACGGAGCGGTTGGACAATATCGTCAAGATGGCTCGGGAACTGAAGGTAAAGGGTGTGATCCATTACGCGCTGTCGTTCTGCCAGCCATATGCCATGGAAGCTTACAAAGTCGAAAAGGCGCTCACCAGGGCCGACATCCCGATGCTTGCCATCGAAACGGATTACAGTATGGAGGATGTGGAACAGCTAAAGACCCGCGTCGAAGCTTTCGTTGAGATGACGCACTGATGGAATTCTATTCTCATGGAATCTCTATCAAAAGATGAAACCGTTGCCGGTTTGGATATCGGTTCACGGTCCATAGAACTGGTTGTGCTCAGCTCGGACGGTCCCTTGCGGCAGGTGAAAACTCCGACCACTTTCGATCCCCTGGGTCAATGCCAAAAATTGATGGAGGGAATCAATGGCAGCCGGATAATAGCGACCGGATACGGCCGAAAGCTGTTTGCCCAATCCTTCCGGCAGGTGAATGTCTCTACGATCACCGAGATCCAGGCGTACGCGTCGGGCACACGATTCCTGTATCCGGAAGCCAAAACCGTCCTCGATATCGGAGGGCAGGATACAAAGGTTATCTCCCTGTCTGAAAGCGGCAAAGTGTTGAAGTTTGAGATGAATGACCGGTGCGCTGCCGGGACCGGCAAGTTCCTGGAATTCAGGTCGGCAGCTTCCTCGAAGAGTCCACGGGTCAGAAGATAGACAGGGACCATCTCCGGTTTCAGATCCGAATCCACAACAGAATAGCAAACTTATCAGGAGAATTCCCGTTTATGCCGAAAGCGAGGCTACCTCTCTTCCGGCCTGGAATGAGACCGTCACGGAGACGAAGAGCTTCTTCGTCTACCCCGAAAAGTATCTCGATCTGCTTCAGCGTATCCATCCCAGATGGAAGTATTGCAGGCGGCGTGGCTTTACACCTTTCGAGCCAGATGCTCCGAGGAACTACTCAGGGGCTGCCCCATCGGAAAGGGTACCCGAAAAGCCCGCGACATGATCGTGGAATGCGCACGGGGCTGCGGTCTATGGAGAATTGCACGGCTGAAGGGATTTGATTTCTGGTGCCCGCCGATGCAAAGGACCCGTTACTGGCGCTGGCCCGCCGTCATCTGCAAACCACTGTTCGTGCATGATCCAAAATACTGGACGCCTGGCTCTGCTCGACCGGCTGATAAGTGAATACGCGATCGACGGTGTCGTCGACCTTACCTGGCATTGCTGTCATACTTATAATATAGAATCGCGGGTAATCGGCGATTCTGTCGAAAAGAACCACGGTTTGCCGTTTCTTCACGTGGAAACGGATTATTCCAATTCTGATTCAGCTTTCCATTTGAAATGAGTTTTAAATAGAATGAATTGGCCCACGATCGCCATGTGCAATTTTATTCCGGATGCGGCCACTCTCAGGCAGACCGCAGTGCAGCACGGTTTTTCCGGTGTCGATTGGACATTCGAACTGGAGGGACTTCCTCGAAATCAAATTGAAGAATCGAGGCTTCTGCGGGATATTTCGAACCTGAAGGGGCTGGAGGTCCGGTATCATTGTGCTTTCAAGGGTGTCGATCTCGGCGATGAGGACGATCTCAAGGCAGCTGAGGCCATGGAAGTATTCAAAAAAGCCTGCCGGGTCATCTCAAGGCTTGAGGGCCGGTTTATGACCGTACACCTCGGACTGGGAAGAAAATCGCCCGAAGGCCTCTCCTGGAATCGTACAATAAACGGGCTGGCCGAACTTGTAAGCTATGCACAGGAGCTCGGCGTGCGCCTTTGTCTGGAGAACCTTGCCTCCGGCTGGTCGAGCAGGCCGCAGCTTTTCGAAAAACTGGTTCGAAAAACTAACGCAGGTATTACGCTCGATATCGGTCATGCCCGAGTCTGTGACGCGGTTCAGTGCCGGATATTTGACCTTGAAGACTTCGTCATGCCACATCCCAAACGTGCTTTCAATGCGCACGTTTACCACGAGGAAGTCAATGACCGGCATGTGCCTCCCGTGTGCCTGGACGATGTCCGGGGCCGCTTGGACCTTCTCTCCTCGCTTTCATGTAATTGGTGGGTCCTGGAGCTTCGGGAGGAAGCTCCTCTTCTGACAACTCTGAAAATAGTTCGTGAATATCTCGAAAGCCGGGACAATGAAGCTCAATCCGGTTGAATCAGTCCCGCATGACGAATGGAAAACAAAGCCGTCGGACAGATTTGTCCTCAAATGGATCAAGATCAATCTGTCTGCGCGTCTTACCCCTCAACTCATCAGTCTGCAATGGCTGCGTCCGTGGATGATTACACTGCTTTCAACAACCATCGGGGTTTTTGCCGGGGTCGTTTTCGCTCTCGGTTGCGGGTGGATCGCGGGATTTCTCGCTGCTTTCGCCCAGGTGCTGGACGGTGTTGACGGGCAATTCTCGAGGCTTACCGGTATGCAGAGCAGGGGAGGGGCTTTCCTGGATTCGGTTCTTGACCGCTACTTCGACGCTGCCCTGACGATCGGGCTGGTTGTCTACCTCATAAGGGTTCCTGCCGGATTGCCCCTCCCGTTGCTGCTGGTAATGGCGTTTTTTGCGGTTTCCGGCAGCAGCCTCATTAGCTACACCACCGCTCGGGCTGAAAGTCTCGGGATTCCGTCGGGGAAGCCGACGCTGGCAAGCAAGGGGACAAGGACAAGCGTGATTGTGCTTTGCGGGTGGGCGAGCTTCTTTTGGGCGACGGCGCCGCTCCTTGGGCTGACCTATCTTGCAGTGCATCCAAACGTCGTCGTCTTCAGGCGCATTTTGCTCGCTCACAGACACTCGGACCCTCTATAAGATTTCCGGATGATTATGACAGAGACTGGTGTCGTTCATGGCCGCTTTCAGGTTTTCCATCTCGATCATCTGAAATATGTCCTGGCTGCCAGGCAGCGGTGCAGGCAACTGGTAATCGGAATCACCAACCCCGATCCCACCCTCACAAGGATCGATGCAGCCGATCCCAATCGGAGCTCGGCTGAAGCTAATCCACTCACATACTTCGAGCGCTACCGAATTATTCGGGAGGTCATGTTCGAGAGTGGTCTGGCCCTTGCGGAGTTTTCCATAGTGCCCTTTCCTATAAATTTTCCGGAACTCTATCGATTCTATCTCCCGCTCGATGCCGTCTTTTATCTGACTATCTACGATGATTGGGGAAAGAGGAAACTTGATATGTTTCAGTCTCTGGGGCTGAACGTGGAAGTGCTCTGGATAAAATCTCCCGAACAGAAGGGTATAAGTGCGGGGGAAGTCAGAAGACGCCTGGCCGAAGGTCAGGCATGGGAACACCTCGTGCCGCCTGCCGCTGCCTCTGTGATGAAAAAAATGGGCATACCGGAGCGGCTTGGGCGCTTTAAAGAGTGAGACAGGGAGCAAGGAGCAGGGAGCGGGGAGCAGGGAGCGGGGAGCAAGGAGCGGGGAGCAAGGAGCGGGGAGCAATAGCTTCTCGCTTCTAGCTTCTAGTGTCCTGAGTTAGAGATACACCACATAAGTCCAGAGTACTTAGGCCGTCATTCCGGCGAAGGCCGGAATCCAGTATTTTTAATAAATTTCAGTCACTTCTGGACCCCGGCTTTCGCCGGGGTGACGTAGGCGTTGGCTCAATTCCCAGGCTTGAATTATGTTATGAACTTTAGACTCAGGACACTAGCTTCCCGCCTCACTCCGCGTCCTCTGCGTCTCCGCGTGAGAATGTTTTGTCTCTGGGCCTGCGGTGAACGGGTACGAAATTTCTAATATTCTGGGGTCTGCCTTGACATTCCTTCGGACATTGCTTTTTCATTCCCCCTGGATTTACTCTCTTATGCGCCTCCTGCTCGGCGGAATTTTTCTTGTGGCCGGAGGCGCCAAGCTTGTTGACCCACGCGCCTTTGCCCGCATCATTTCCGCATACGGCCTGCTTCCGGAGCAACTGCTCGTTCCTGCGGCATTAGGCATTCCTGCCATTGAACTTCTGGCAGGTCTCTGCCTTTGGTTAAACGTTCGTGGGAGCCTTGCGGCCATTTGCGGGCTTCTGACATTCTTTCTTTTCGTCCTGGGATACGCAATCTCGAAGAATCTCGATGTAGACTGCGGCTGTTTTTCCCAGTTGGAAATCCATGCAAGGAACAACCTTCTTGGAGCGTTTCTGAGGGACCTGGGTTTAATGGCCGTGTCGTTGTATCTCATGGCGTGCCAACGGGTTCAGATAAACGTTCACCGCAGAGACGCAGAGAATGCGGAGGCAAGCTTTGTTAGACAGGATTTACAGGATTAACAGGATTAACGGAAATGGCTTTGCGAAGAATATGAATTCCACAACAACTAAAGAGTCGGCAGGCGGTCCCGGTTCCCAAGCCCCAGGGCGGAAAAGGACCCTTTCCGGACGGAAACGCCCAATGAAAGGAGCAGAGATGATTAAACGGGGAAAACTCATCTATCTTGTCCTTGGCTGGATTATGGTCTTCAGCATAAGCACGGCCGCTTATGCACTCGAATGGGGCAGCAAAGAAACGGAGACCGAAAAACTTGCGGTTCAGTTCGCCAATCAGGTCAAAAAAGGCGGCTACGGCATAGTAACCACCGAGGAATTGAAGGCATGGATAGATAAAAAAGAGCCAATGCTCATAGTCGACACTATGCCGCTCGAAGACAGCTATAAGAAAAACCATATTCCCACCGCGCTTCAGATCGAATTTCCTATAGAAGAAATGTCCCAGTTGGATGAGGCAAAAAAAGCGGCCCTCGAGAAACTCCTCGGCCCGGACAAGAGCCGTAAGATCGTCTTCTATTGCGGGTTCACAAAATGCGGCCGCAGCCACAACGCGGCAATGTGGGCGGTAAAGCTGGGCTATACGAACGTCTACCGCTGCCCGGGCGGCATAAAGGCCTGGATGGAGGCGGATTATCCGGTCGAAAAAGACATTAAATAGGCTGCCCGCCTCGCCAATGTTGTTGATTTAAGGATTCAGGAATTAGGGGATTTGGGGATTTTTCAATGCCTCAATTCCTAAATCTCTCAATTCCTTAATTCAAATCCATTGACCACACCCCTCCGCCCGGAAAAGCGTGCTGATTCAAATCTGGACGCTCCGCGAGGCGAGCCCCGGAGGAGGAGAGGTGAAGAAGAATATGCGCGTTTGGAGCTGGACTTTAGGCGCGTGCAGCCATGCACAACCAAAAGAAAACATTCAGATGAGGTCCCATTATACAAATCATATGGAGGTTTGAGCCCAAGGCGCCTTTCCCGGAGAGCAAGTAATCACGCGTCCACCAAGAGTCGGAAGAACTCTTCCCGTGAAATACCTGCGGTTTTCAGATTATTTCGAATTATGGCTACCGGCACCTCGTCATAGGTTGGAATCACCACGGGGCGTAATATTCCCTGTTTTACATAGGATCGGTGACTCCCTTCCTGCCGAGCAAACCGGAATCCCGCCGCGAGGATAACTCTCTCCAGGGTTTTCCAATGGAGCGGCGTGAGCTTGGGCATCAACTCAATCCGATCATGCTGGTGTGCCTTTCGATGGCGATCCATGCCGGGCCGACACAGGTCCCTTTGTCACATTGGTACCCGCATTCCTCCAGGATCTCCTGAAGGGTACCCATATCGGAAGCTGTCCGGAGAAAAAGCCTGACCGCCTCATCCAGAGCCTTTTTGGCCTCATCCGGGGTATTCCCGGCGCTTAGGACATCCAAAGGCATGGCGTGAGCTATAAACTGGCTCCCCTCCTGCCACACATGAATCGTGAATTCAATATTCAGACTATCCATCTTCCCTCTCCCCGCGTTCAGAAACCGCTCTCTCTTACCATGCACCGGTAATATCCCGCCAATGGTAACTCACATATCCCTTTACAGATGAACAATATAGCTTCATGCATGCGCCAGCAACACAAAAAAGGACCTTCGACACTTAGCTCTCGACTCAAGACCCGAAAACGACTTTCTACCCTCGACTCCAGACCTAAATTCCCCAAACCCTGTCATTTCCTGCCATTGCCGCGAGAGTTCCACGCCCACCGAGACCTGCCAATCGGGTCCCAGGACCCCGGATCAAGCCCGGGGCAGGCTCTGATCCGGCGAACCGATCCGCGAGACTCCAACCCCTTGGGCTTGTCTCAGGGAGAATAGTTGATTAAAATTCCGGAAAGTTTCCCCCAGATGAGCATATCGGGACTGTGTCGATCCATTGTTTCCGGAATCGGGGCCTGAATATGACTAATTTTTTCAAACTACCTCGCAGTTTCTTCGAAGAATTTCCTGGCCGTAGTTTCAGCGTCATCGCAATTTGCGTTATTCTGACTCTCTTCGTTGGATTTCTGGATTATGCAACCGGCCGCGAAATGGACTTTTTCCTCTTCTATTTTATACCCATAGCCATTTCTGCCTGGTTTGCCGGCATATGGGCTGCTGCCTTTTTTGTCCTGTTGTCCGTTGTGACCTGGCTCTTTGCCGATATGCTGTCAAACCACCAACCATCCTCTTGGCTTATCGAGTGGTGGAATGCAGGGATTCAAGGGCTCACATTTTCCCTTGCGGCATTGACTGTGTTCGTTATCAGGAAAGCGTTCGACCAGAAACATGAATTGAATGCAAACCTTTCCGAGACTCTCCATAAACTGGAGGAAGCGAGTAACAAGAAGTGGCTTGCTGAACAGGAGATCACTCGGCGAAATGAGTTTCTTCGCCATATATTCGAATCTCTGACCCACCCGTTCTATGTTGTGGACGCGGATGACTATAGCGTCCTCATGGCTAATTCGGCCACGATTCAGGGCGGTCTGCCCCACGGCACAACATGCTATGCTTTAACACACCAGCGGTCGGAACCGTGCAGCGGTGCCGGGCATTTGTGCCCGATGGAGAAAGTGAAAAGCGCCAGGGAACCCTTCACCACCGAACATATTCATTATGATAAAGACGGCCGTGAGCGGCATGTCGAAGTCAATGGCTACCCGGTTCTGGACGACGAAGGAAAGGTTATTCAGGTTATAATATACACCCTGGATGTTACTGGCCGCAAACAGATGGAAGAAGAGCTTCGCAAATCACGCGATGAACTTGAATTGCGTGTACGGGAGCGCACGGCTGAACTCGTCAGGGCCAACGAGGATTTGCATAAGCAGGGTGCACTTCTCAATTTGGCTCAGGAAGCCATTTTTGTCCGGGGTTTCGATCACACTGTAAAATTCTGGAATGACGGTGCAGCGGAATTGTACGGGTTCACCAGGGAAGAGGCCCTCGGCAAAGTTACTCAAGACCTTTTGCACACCGGGTTTCCAGAGCCTGTAGATCAGATCGTGGGCCAAGTGCTCGAATCGGGACGGTGGGGGGGAGAACTGCGGCAAATCACCTCCACCGGGAAAGAAATATTTGTCGAGAGTCGTTGGGCCTTACAACGTGGAACAGATGGCGGGCCGTTGGGATTTCTTGAAATTAACCGTGATGTTACGCCTGGAAAGCTCGCAGAAGAAGCCCTGAGAGCAAATATGGCAAGACTTGAATTAGTAAATGCGGAGCTCCAGGAATTTGCGTTCGTTGCCTCCCACGATCTCCAGGAGCCCCTGCGCAAGATACAGACTTTCTGCGACATGGCTAAAAAAAGATGCGCTCCGGTTCTGGACAGTACCGGCCAGGAATACCTGGATAGGGTCCTCAATTCGGCAAGTCGTATGAGGCGGCTCCTTAGCGATTTGCTCCAATTCTCACGGGTAGCTGCGAAACCGGAGCCATTCGAAAAAATAGACCTCGTCAAAATAGTGCGGGAGGCTGCAGATGTTTTTGAAAAAACAGTCAAAAATACAGGCGCTCTGATTGACATCGAAAGCATGCCGGCCATAGAGGCGGACGAAAGTCAGATGTTACGGCTCTTCCAGAATCTAATTGGTAACGCTCTGAAATTCCGCGGCACCGGGACTCCTCGTATCAAAGTTTATGGCAAGCTAAACGGACGGGGGATATGTGAGCTTTTTGTAAAAGACAACGGCACTGGGTTTGATCCGCAGTTTGCCGAACTTATTTTCAAACCTTTCCAGAGATTGCATGGCCGCAGCAAATATGATGGAACCGGAATGGGGCTTGCCATATGCCGCAAAATTGTCGAGCGCCATGGGGGAACCATCATGGCCGAGAGCGAGCAGGGAAAAGGTTCGACATTCATCATCCGCCTGCCTGTGAAACAAACTCGGTTTGGAGAATATTAACAAAGGAAGAGTTCTGCTCAGGCCAAGGAATGGGTAGAAGAGGTATGAGCACATGAGTCACCTAAGTGGGGAGGGGCATTGAAGCACGGAATGCCTATCTGGACGAGAACACCGGTTCTCAGATCACTCTCGATCGGTATCCTGTACTGCCCGGTTGGCCTGTGTTTGGGCGCGTTTGTCGCCTATCAAGCCATAGGGGAGGGGTATCGCTTCCTCCCTTTTTACGCCGGAGTGGCCGCGCTAATTACTTGCTCGGTTTTGTGGTGGCTAATCATTGAAAGGCCGTGCCGCCGTAGCGTTGCGGCTGGAATCGTTGTCGGTGCCCTTGGCGGACTGCTATCCCACCTTGTGTGTTGGTATCTTCAGATCCTTGCGGCAAATATCGGATACTGGGTCCTACGTCTTGGCGCCTATTCCTCTTCTCTTGGCGAACCACCAGTGGACCCATTAAACGGGCTGTGGGGCGCATTTGTATTGAGTCTTTGGAGTTGGTTATTTTTTGGCTGGGTCACGATTCCTTCCGGTGGGATTATCGGTGGCGTGTTCGCTCGGCTCGTCAAACGTTGGCATAAAACCAGTGCAGCTGAGGGTTAGTTATTACATAACATTGCAGCGTTACTATAGCATCTTATTCGCCTGAGCCCCACCCAACGCTATGGGTCCGACGAGATCCTTGGCCGACAGTTGGTTGAGGTAGTTGGATAGAGGCTGCTGCCTCTATTCCCGGTCTTTCGTGAGCGGGCGCGTCAGAAGTCCTCCCGTAATGTTTTTTGCGTCAAACCCGTATTGCGAAAGGACCCTCGCCGCAAAGTAGGACCTTTGCCCGGACCTGCAATAGGCCCAGATTTCGCAATCCAGGGGCAATTCGTCCAACCTGGCCCGAAGGTCGGGCAGCGGAATGTTTAAGGCCTTTTCCAGGTGCCCCTTTTCGAATTCCGAAGGTTGTCGAACGTCGAGTATGAGGGCCCCGGTGGAATCGACATCCTCCCACTGGGCAAGTTGGGCATCTCCCCGGACCACGTTTGCCGCGATCATCCCCGCAAGATTTACCGGGTCTTTTGCGGAGCCGAATTGAGGCGCGTAACAGAGTTCGGCTTCTTCCAGATCGAAGACGGTTCCGTTGTTTTGGATGGCCATGGAAATGACGTCGACCCGTTTTTCAACACCCACCTTCCCGATTGCCTGGCATCCGATAATGCGTCCGTCGGTTTTGGAGAAGATCAGCTTCAGGCTGATGGTTTTGGCGCCGGGGTAGTACTCCGCATGGTGTACCGGGTGGAGGTATATCTTGTCGTAGTCTTCGCGCCACAGCCCCAGCCTCTTCAGCGTCTTTTCGCTGGGTCCGGTGGATGCCATCGTCAGGTCGAAAACCCCGCAAACGACCGTCGCCTGAACCCCTCGAAATCTTCTGTCCCTTCCATGGATTACGTCCGCGGCGATCCGCCCCTGGCGATTTGCCGGCCCCGCAAAAGGAACCAAAGCCCACCGGCCCGTGAAGACCTCCCGGACCTCGACGGCATCCCCCACCGCCCAAATCCGGGGATCGCTGGTAAGCATCCGGTCATTGACCCTTATGCCGCCCAGTTCGCCGATCTCCAACCCGGCGTCCCTGGCAAGTTTTGTCTCAGGCCGCACACCGACGGAAAGAATGACGATATCGGCCCTTACCACTTCTCCGGAAGCAAGACCGGCGCGAAGACCGCCCTCCGGCATTGGCTCGAACCCGATCACCGAATCTCCGAGGTGCAGCGAAACTCCGTGCCGCCTGAGTTCGTCATGCGCAGGGGAAACCATTTCAGGATCCAGGGCGGGCATGACCTGCGGCGGTCTTTGGACTAAAGTGACGCTCTGTCCGAGCCTCACCAGGTTTTCGGCCATTTCGAGGCCGATGAAACCGCCCCCGACAATAAGTGCGCTCTTCGAGCCCGCAGCCAGGCATTGCTTGATCTCCCTGGTGTCCGGAATGCTTCTCAGGGTAAAAATCCCCGGAAGGTCTACTCCCGGAATGGGAGGCTTAACCGGGGCAGCGCCGGGAGCCAAAACCAGTGCGTCGTATTTTTCTGAATAAACCCGGCCCGATGCAAGCTCTTTTACCTGGATTTCGCTTTTCGCCCTATCTATCGATATCACCTCCGAGTTGAGGCGCACGTCGACCTTGAAGCGCTTCTTGAACAGACCGGGGGTTGCGACCAGAAGCGATTCTTCTTTTTGGATTACTTCCCCGATGTGGTAAGGCAAGCCGCAATTGGCAAAAGATACGAAAGGTCCTTTATCGAAC